>JAFAFA010000079.1 GCA_023423695.1 Pseudomonadota bacterium
GGCTGATCCAGCCGACGGTGCGGGCCAGCGCGAACAGCACGGTGAACATGCTGGTCGGGAAACCCATCGCCTTCAGGATGATGCCCGAATAGAAATCGACGTTCGGATAGAGCTTCTTCTCGATGAAGTACTCGTCCGACAGGGCGATCTTCTCCAGCTCCATCGCGATATCCAGCAGCGGCTCGTCCTTGATGCCGAGCTCGCCGAGGACCTCGTGGCAGGTCTGGCGCATGACCTGGGCGCGCGGGTCGTAGTTCTTGTAGACCCGGTGACCGAAGCCCATCAGGCGGAAGTTGTCGTTCTTGTCCTTGGCGCGGCGGACGAACTCGGGGATGCGATCCACCGAGCCGATCTCCTCCAGCATCTTCAGCACGGCTTCGTTCGCGCCACCGTGGGCCGGACCCCACAGCGAGGCGATGCCGGCGGCAATGCAGGCGAACGGGTTGGCGCCCGACGAACCGGCCAGACGGACGGTGGAGGTCGAGGCGTTCTGCTCGTGGTCGGCATGCAGGATGAAGATCTTGTCCATTGCCTTGGACAGGATCGGGTTGACCTTGAACGGCTCGCAGGGCGTGCCGAAGGTCATGTAGAGGAAGTTTTCCGCATACGACAGGTCGTTGCGCGGATACATGAAGGGCTGGCCGGTCGAGTACTTGTAGGCCATCGCCGCGATCGTCGGCATCTTGGCGATCAGGCGGTGCGCGGCGATCTTACGCGCGGTCGGATCGTTGATGTCCAGCGAGTCGTGGTAGAAGGCAGACAGCGCGCCGACGACGCCGCACATGATCGCCATCGGGTGGGCGTCACGGCGGAAGCCGCTGTAGAACTTGGTCAGCTGCTCGTGCACCATCGAGTGGCGGCGCAGGATGTTCTCGAACTCCGTGCGCTCGGCCGCGGTCGGCAGGTGGTTGTTGAGCAGGAGGAAGCAGACTTCCGGGAAGGTGGAGTTCTCGGCCAACTCGTCGATGGCGTAGCCGCGGTGCAGCAGGACACCCTCGTCGCCGTCAATGTAGGTGATGCCGGACTCGCAACTGCCCGTGGAGGTGAAGCCCGGATCGTAAGTGAAGTAGCCGGTCGCCGCGTAGAGCTTGCGGATGTCGATCACGCTCGGCCCGACGCTGCCGTGCAGGATCGGCATCGTGACCTGCTTGCCCGTCTTATTGTCGATGAGGGTAACGGTATCCTTGCCGTCCTCAGTCTGGGTCATCTCGGCACGTCCTTATCGTTGAGGGTCAGGCTTAACGCCCTTTTTTCGTCGGCGCAGCATAGTTCCATGGCAGCCTGATGGCAACGCACGGAAATGACCATTATGCTGCACCCGCTGCATCGCGGATGCGAGAAAGCGTCGCTTCCCGGCCCAGCAGTTCAGCCACCTCGAAGATCGGTGGCGACACCGTAGAACCGGTCAGCGCGGCGCGCAGCGGCTGCGCCACCTTGCCCAGCTTTTCGCCGCGGGCCTCGGCGAAGGCACGGACCTGCGCCTCCAGCGCCGCAGCGGTGAAATCCGGTTCGCCGGCAAAGGCTTCGGCCAACTCCTTCAACAGGCCGCGGCCCTTTTCGTCCAGCAGCGCCGATGCTTTTTCATCGTAGCTGAGCGGTTGTGCGGCGACATAGAAGCGGGCGCTCTGCGCCAGATCGACGACCGTGCGGGCGCGCTGCTTCAGGCCGTTCATCGCCCGCGTCAGAAGGTCGCGATCCGCGTCTGTCAGGCTGCGGCCCAGGTCGGCCTCCAGCCGCGGGGCGATCAGCCCAAGCAGCCGGGTATCGTCGGCCAGACGCATGTAGTGGGCGTTCAGGTTTTCCAGCTTGGCGAAGTCGAAGCGCGACGGCGAGCGGCCGATGCTCTCCAGATTGAACCACTCGATCGCCTGTTCGGTCGAGATGATCTCGTCGTCGCCGTGCGACCAGCCGAGCCGCAGCAGGTAGTTGCGCACGGCTTCCGGCAGATAGCCCATATCGCGGTAGGCATCGACGCCCAGCGCGCCGTGACGCTTGGACAGCTTGGCGCCGTCCGGCCCATGGATCAGCGGGATGTGGCCGAAACGCGGCAGGTCCCACCCCATGGCGTGGAAGATCTGGATCTGCCGGAAGGTGTTGGTCAGATGGTCATCGCCGCGGATGACGTGGGTGACGTTCATGTCGTGGTCGTCCACCACCACCGCCAGCAGATAGGTCGGGGTGCCGTCGGCACGCAGCAGGATCAGGTCGTCCAACTGGGCGTTCTGCACCGTCACTTCGCCCTGGACGAGGTCGTTCAGGACCGTCTGGCCTTCCTGCGGCGCCTTCAGGCGGATCACCGGGGCGACGCCGGGAGGCGCATCGGACTCGGGGCGGTCGCGCCAGCGGCCGTCATAGCGCATCGGCTGCCCTGCGGCCTTCTGGGCGGCTCGCATCTCCTCCAGTTCTTCCGGGCTGCAGTAGCAGCGGTAGGCCTTACCGGCGGCCAGCATCTGGTACGCCACCTCGGCATGGCGGTCCTTCCGCTCGAACTGGCTGACCGCGTCGCCATCCCAGTCCAGACCCAGCCACTGCAGCCCGTCCAGGATGGCGTCCACCGCCGCTTGGGTAGAGCGTTGCCGGTCGGTGTCTTCGATCCGCAGCAGGAACTTGCCGCCGGTGTTGCGGGCGTACAGCCAGTTGAACAGGGCGGTGCGGCCACCGCCGATGTGCAGAAAGCCGGTCGGCGACGGAGCGAAGCGGGTGACGACGGTCATCGGTCTCTCAATTTCCGGTTCGGCGCTGGTATGATGCGCCGGTGGTTCGACACCGAGGTTTAACACAGCCACCGGGTTGGGAGGCAATGCGATGCGCGCATGGACGGTCGTTGAGGAGTACGCGGCCGACATCCCTGCGCCGGAAGGCCGTCACCGGTGACGGTCGCGGGCTGGCCGGAGGAGGAGACGGAGGGTCCAACTGCCTCCGGTGGGCGGTGGCGGCGCCTGTGGTTCCTCATCGGGAGGCGACTCGCGGCCTTGGCGGAGGCGGAGGGGGACCGTTGGGTGCTGTGGCTTCCCGTCGCCTTCGGGGCGGGCGTGTCGCTTTATTTCGGGCTGATGCGGGAGCCGGACCGGTGGATCGGGCCGGCGGCCTGTGTCGGCTGCGTTGCGCTGCTTCTGATCCTGCGGCGTTGGTTCGCGCTGTTCGGTGCGGCAGTGGCGCTGCTGATGGTGGCGGCCGGCTTCCTGGTGGCGCAGGGGCACAGCGCATGGGTGGCGGCGCCGGTTCTGACCCGCGTCGTCACAGGTGCGACCATCACTGGCCGCGTGATGGCGGTGGAACGGCGGCCCGGTGCCACCCGCATCACGGTGCGGGAACCGACGGTCAGCCGGCTGCCGCCTGAGCAGACCCCGACCGCGCTGCGCATCCGCCTGCCGGACCGCCATGCGGCGCCCGATCCGGGATCGGTGGTGCGGCTGCGCGCCACGCTGCTGCCGCCCCAGGCGCCGGCCGAACCCGGCGCCTTCGACTTTCAGCGACGAGCCTGGTTCATGGGGCTGGGCGGGACCGGCTTCGCCACCGGTGCGGTGGAACTGGTCGAGGCCCCGCCGGTCACTGGCTGGCAGGTGGTGACGGTGGCCTTCGAGCGGGCGCGGGGCGTGATCGCCGAACGGGTGGCCGCGACCATCGGCGACCCGGTGGAGGCTAGGGTCACCACGGCTTTGCTGAATGGGGAGCAGTTCGGCATCCCGGACGAGACGCTTGAGGATTTCCGCAACAGCGGGCTGGCGCATCTGCTGTCGATCTCCGGCCTGCATGTGGGCATCGCCGCCGGCATCCTGTTCTATGTGGTCAGGGCCTTGCTTGCGCTGGTACCCGCTATCGCACTGCGTTGGCCGATCAAGAAGATCGCGGCGCTGTTCGGTATCCTGTCGGCCCTGGCCTATACGCTGCTGGTGGGGGCGCCGCTGCCGACCGTGCGGTCGGTGCTGATGACCGGAATGGTGATGGGCGCGATCTTGCTTGACCGCCACCCGCTGAGCATGCGGCTGGTCGCCTTCGCCGGGCTGGTCACCATCGCCATGGACCCGGAGGGGATGCTCGGCCCCAGCTTCCAGATGTCCTTCGCGGCCGTGGTGGCGCTGATCGCGGCCTTCGAGCGAGGCAGTTCACGGTTGGCGGAATGGCGCAGCGAGGCCGGATGGTTCCTTCGCAGTCTGCTCTATGTCGGCGGCATCCTGCTGACCAGCGTGGTGGCGACGCTGGCGACGCTGCCCTTCGCACTCTTCCATTTTCAGCAGATCGCCTTCTATGGCGTGCTGTCCAACCTGATCGCCATTCCCATCACCTCCTTCTGGGTCATGCCGTGGAGCCTGATCGCCTATGCGCTGATGCCGTTCGGGCTGGAGGCGCCGGCGCTGATCGCGATGAACTGGGGCGATCGGGCGGTGATCTGGACCGCGGAGTTCTTCGGCCGCCTGCCCGGCGCCTCCCTGACCATGCCGGCGATGCCGGTGGAGGGTTTTGCGGCGCTGGTGCTGGGCGGCATCTGGCTGTGCGTCTGGACCCGGCGGTGGCGCTGGCTGGGGCTGCTTCCGGTCCTGGCGGGGCTGGCTTCGCCGGCGCTAGTGACGCGGCCGGACGTGCTGGTCGCGGGGGACGGCAGTGTGACGGCGGTGCGGATGCCGGACGGTCGCCTCAGCGCCTCAGGCAAGAGCGGGGGCCGGGTGACCGAGACATGGCGGGAACGCGATGGCGAGCGGTCGGCGGCCGATCCCTGGCCGGCGGCGGGGGAATGGAGCGAGGGGGAGCGGTCGTTGAGCTGCGATGCGCTGGGGTGTCTGTACCGGGTCAAAGGGAGGACTGTCGCCCTGCCGCGGTTGCCGGATGCGCTGGATGAGGACTGCGGGGCGGTCGACGCGGTGGTGACGGCGGCCGCGGCGCGGGGATGCCGGGCGGGGGTCGTGATCGACCGCTGGGCGCTGCGGCACGAGGGCGCGCATGCGCTGTGGGTGACGGAGGCGGGGATAGAGGTGGAGTCGGTGCGGGGGCTGCGGGGAGAGCGGCCCTGGACCGGGGGGAGGTGAGGAGCGTGGGGAGTGCTGTTGCCCCCACCCTAATCCTCCCCTGCCGGGCAGGGGAGGGAATCAGTGGTCAGCGGGAAAGGACTCAGTACTTCCGCACCAGACCGACCAGCTTGCCCTGCACGCGGACGCGGTCGGCGCCGAAGATGCGGGTTTCGTAGGCAGCGTTGGCGGGCTCCAGGGCGATGGTGTTGCCCTTGCGGCGCAGCCGCTTCAGCGTCACTTCACCTTCGTCGACCAGGGCGACGACGATGGTGCCGTTCTCCGCCGCGTCACAGCGCTGGATGACGATGGTGTCGTGGTCGAGGATGCCTGCCTCGATCATCGAGTCGCCGGAAACCTCCAGCGCATAATGGTCGCCGCCGGTCAGCATCGAGGCGGGAACGTCGACGAAGGCGCTGTTGTCGCGCAGGGCCTCGATCGGCGTACCGGCGGCGATGCGGCCGTAGAGCGGGAGTTGCACCGTCTCATTGGCTGCGGCGGGCGCCGGGACGGGGGGAGCGGCGTCGCGGCCGGCAAAGACGAAATCGCCCTTGATGACGTTGGGCTGGAATTTCGGCTTGGGCGCAGCGGCGCGGGTGCGGGCGGCGTCGAGGCCCTCCGGCAGGCGGAGAACCTCCAGCGCGCGGGCACGGTGGGGCAGGCGGCGGATGAAACCGCGTTCCTCGAGGCCGGTTATGAGGCGGTGGATGCCCGACTTGGACTTCAGTCCCAGAGCGTCCTTCATCTCGTCGAACGACGGCGAGACTCCGCCCTGGCCGAGCCGTTCGTGGATGAACAGCAGCAATTCGTGCTGCTTGCGCGTGAGCATGGATGCCTCCCGGCCGTCGCCAGACTGAAGATGGAACAAAAACTAAACGTTGCTCCATGTTCTAGTTTGGTTCCTGCCGCTCGTCAAGCCCTCCATCGGCTTCTTTTAGAACTTGAGTGGAACATTCGGAACGCCGTGAAACAGTTTTCCGGGTGATGTTCAACTGTTCAACCCGTCGCCGGAAAGCCGTGTTCAAGTCTAGATGCTGAGCACTCCATCCGTCAAAGGGAGCACGGTCACCATGGTGCCGGCCGGCTCCGGGGCGGCGTCGGGCGCACGCCGGATCAGGCAATCGGCCTGGGCGTAAAGCGTGGTGATGGCGCTGTCCTGACGGGCAAAGGGCGTGACGGTGAGGACGCCGTCGGGACCGGAGGCCAGGGTGGCGCGCAGATACTCCTCCCGCCGGTCGTTGGCCCTCAGTGCGACGGTCAGACGGGCGCGCAGCGGCGGCCTGTCGTCTTCGGGCGGCAATCCCTGCAGCAGGCGCAGAACCGGGCGCAGGAACAGGACGGCGGTTACGCCGGTGGACACCGGATTGCCGGGCAGGCCCAGCAGCGGCACCCCGCCGGCGCGCCCGAACATCAGCGCCTTGCCCGGCCGCATCGCCACCGTCTGAACCTCAAGCGCCACGCCGCGGTCGGCCAGCACGTCGCGCACGAGGTCGTAATCGCCATGGGCGGCACCGCCGGTGGTGACCAGCAGGTCGCAGCCGACGGCACCCTTCGCCATGGCGGCGACGCTGTCGGGCGTGTCCTTGGCGACGCCCAGGTTGTGGGCGAGTCCGCCCTGAGCGGTGACGAGCGCGCAGAGGCCGAGGGCGTTGGTGCTGACGATCTGGCTCGGTCCCAGCGGGTCGCCGGGCAGGGCGATCTCGTCGCCGGTGGCGAGGACGGCGATGCGCGGCCGGCGGTGGACCGAAAGCCAGGGCACGTTGCCGCCGGCAGCCAGCGCGATGTCGCGGGCGGTCAGGCGGCGGCCCTTCGGCAGAAGCTCCTGCCCATGGGCGAAGTCGAAGCCGGCCTGACGGACGAACCGCCCGGCGGGGACGGCGCGGCCGATGCGGACCGTCGCATCGTCGGCGCTGCAATCCTCCTGCATCACCACGGCGTCGGCCCCGTCGGGCAGCGGCGCGCCGGTGAAGATGCGCACGGCTTCGCCGACGCCGACGCTGCCGCCGAAGGCGTGGCCGGCGGAGGATTCGCCGATACGTCGCAGGGGAATGGGAGAGTCGGCGGTCGCGGCGGCGATGTCGGCGGAGCGGACCGCCCAGCCGTCCATGGCGGCGGCGTGGAAGGGCGGCTGGGTCAGCCGGGCTACCACCGGTTCGGCCAGCACGCGGCCGAGCGCGTCGGGCAAGGCCACCGTCTCCGCCGGCAGAGGGGCGAAGGCCGACAGGATGCGGGCGCGCGCCTCTGCGACGGAAATCATGGCGTCAGGCCCCGGCCGACGGCGCGGTCGCAGCGGCGCCCCATTCGCCGCTCTTGCCACCGGCCTTGTGCAGCAGACGGACGTCGGTGACGGTCATGCCGCGGTCCACCGCCTTGCACATGTCGTAGACTGTCAGCGCCGCGACGGTGACGGCGGTCAGGGCCTCCATCTCCACACCGGTCTGGCCCTTCAGCTTGCAGGTGGCGGTCACGTCCACCGCGTTGCGCGTGGGATCGCAGGTGAGATCCACCTTGACGGAGGTCAGCATCAGCGGATGGCACAGCGGGATCAGGTCCGGCGTGCGCTTGGCCCCCATGATGCCGGCAAGCCGGGCGACCGACAGCACGTCGCCCTTCTTCACCCCGCCCTGCATGATGAGCGCCAGCGTTTCCGGCTGCATCAGCACGGTGGCGGCGGCGGTGGCGGTGCGTACGGTGTCCGCCTTGTCGGAGACGTCGACCATCACCGCCTTGCCCTCGGCGTCGAAATGGGTGAAGCCGCTCATGCGACGGTCTCCCGCAGGGTTTTTTCCATGAAGACGCTGACGCCGTTCTCTTCGTAGCAGGCGTAAGCGCCGCGCTCTGTGAATCCAGCCTTGCGGTAGAGCCCCAGCGCCTCGTGCTGGTGGATGCCGGATTCGAGCAGCAGGGCGGTCAGACCCTCCGCCCGCGCCTGCTCCTCCAGCCGGGCCAGCAGCCGGTCGCCGACGCGGTGGCCGCGGGCGGCGGGATCGACATACATGCGCTTGATCTCGCCATAGCCGGTCGGATCGACGCGGAGCGCGGCGCAGCCGACCGGAACGCCGTCCTTGCGGGCGACGAAGAAGCGGACGTCCGGCGCCTCCAGTTCCCCGATGTCGAGCAGATGGCAGGTGTCGGCCGGATAGAGCTCCAGCAGATAACGGTCCAGTGCCGCCACCAGCGCGATCACCGGGTCCTGGCGCGGGCTTTCCGCAGCTATCGCGATGTCCGCCATGCGCTTAGACCGGAGCCAGCAGGGCGCGGGTGGCGGCGGTCACGTCGGCCTGCCGCATCAGCGATTCACCCACCAGGAAGCAGCGCGCCCCGACCTTCGCCATGCGGGCCAGATCGGCGGGGCTGTAGAGACCGCTTTCGGCCACCAGCATGCGGTCGGCCGGAACATTGGCGGCCAGTTCCTCCGTCGTCGCGATGTCCACAGCCAGCGTCTTGAGGTTGCGGTTGTTGATGCCCAGCAGCGGCGTCTTCAGCAGCAGCGCGCGGTCCAGTTCGGCGCGGTCATGCACCTCGACCAGCACGTCCAGCCCCTGGGCGAGAGCGGCATCCTCGATCTCCGCCGCCTGGGCGTTGGACAGCGAGGCCATGATGATGAGGATGCAGTCGGCACCCAGCGCGCGTGCCTCCACGATCTGGTAGGGATCGACCATGAAGTCCTTGCGCAGCACAGGCAGATCGACAGCGGCGCGGGCGGCGACCAGATACTCGTCCTTGCCCTGGAAATAGGGCTCGTCGGTCAGCACCGACAGGCAGCTCGCCCCGCCGTCGCGATAGGCGCGGGCAAGGGCCGGCGGGTCGAAATCGGCGCGGATCAGACCCTTTGATGGGCTGGCCTTCTTGATCTCGGCGATCAGACCGTAGCGCCCGGCCTCCACCGCGGCGCCGAGCGCCCGGATGAAGCCGCGCGGCGGGTTGGTCTCGTTGGCGGCCCTGGCGGCGGCCTCGACCTCCGACAGCGGGCGGGCGGCCTTGCGGGAGGCGACCAGCGCGCGCTTGTCGTCGTTGATGCGGGTCAGAACGTCGCTCATCAGGCCACAGCCTCGTTGGTGATGGCGACCAGCCGGCGCAGGCGGTCGCGGGCGCCGCCGCTGTCGATGGCGTCGGCGGCAAGCGTCACACCCTCCTTCAGCGTCGCGGCCTTGCCGGCCACCAGAAGGGCGGCGGCGGCGTTCAGCAGCACGATGTCGCGGTAGGGGCTGCGCACCCCGTCGAACAGGGCGTGGATCGCCTCGGCATTGACCTGTGCGTCGCCGCCCTTCAGATCCTCGATGCGGGCGCGGGGCAGGCCGGCATCCTCGGGCGTCACCTCGAACACGGTCACCTCACCGTCCTTCAACTGGGCGACGGTGGTGGGGCCGGTGGTGGTGATCTCGTCCAGCCCGTCGGAGCCGTGGACCACCCAGGCCGCTTCGGAACCCAGTCGCTTCAGCACCTGGGCCAGCGGCTCCACCCACTGCTTGGAGAAGACGCCCAGCACCTGCCGCCGGGCGGTCGCCGGGTTGGCGAGCGGGCCCAGCAGGTTGAAGACGGTGCGGGTGCCGAGCTCGACACGGGTCGGACCGACGTTGCGCATGGCGAGGTGGTGGCGCGGCGCCATCAGGAAGGCGATGCCGGCGTCCCACAGTGCCTTGCGCACCAGCGCGAAGTCGCAGTCGAGGTTGACGCCCAGCGAGCCCAGCACGTCGGCGGCGCCGGATTTCGACGAGATGGCGCGGTTGCCGTGCTTGGCGACGGGCACGCCGCAGGAGGACACCACCAGCGCCGCGGCGGTGGAGATGTTGTAGGTGCCGGCGCCGTCGCCGCCGGTGCCGCAGGTGTCGATGGTGCCGGGAGGCGCCTCGACCGGGATCGCCTTGGCGCGCATGACGCGGGCGGCGCCGGTGATCTCGTCCACCGTCTCGCCGCGGACGCGCAGAGCCATCAGGAAGCCGCCCATCTGCGACGGGGTGGCGTTGCCGGACATGATGATGTCGAAAGCGAAGCCGGCCTCGGCCTCCGTCAGGGCGGCGCCGGTGGCGACCTTACCCAGGATCGCCTTCATGTCGCTGAGGTCGCCGCTCATGCCGCGTTCTCCAGGGCCGCGGTTTCCGGGCGGGGACGGGTCAGGTCCAGGAAGTTCTGCAGGATCTTGTGGCCGTGCTCGCTCTCGATGCTCTCGGGATGGAACTGCACACCGTGGATCGGCAGTTCGCGGTGGGCCAGGGCCATGATGAGGCCGTCGGCGGTCTCGCCGGTCACCTCCAGGCAGGCGGGCAGGGTCTCCCGCTCGACGATCAGCGAGTGGTAGCGGGTGGCGCGGAACGGGCTGGGCAGGCCGGCGAGCACGCCGCGGCCCCGGTGCAGCATGCTGTCGACCTTGCCGTGCATCGGAACCGGGGCGCGGACCACCCGGCCGCCGAAGGACTGGCCGATGGACTGGTGGCCCAGGCAGACGCCCAACAGCGGGAGGCGGGCCTTGGCGGCGGCGTCGATCAGCGGAAGACAGATGCCGGCGCGGTCGGGATCGCAGGGGCCGGGCGACAGCACGATGCCGTCGGGGCGCAGAGCCATCGCCTCGTCCACCGTCAGGGCGTCGTTGCGGCGGACCTGCACGTCGGCGCCAAGCTCGCCCAGATAATGGACCAGGTTGTAGGTAAAGCTGTCGTAGTTATCGATGAGCAGCAGCATGCGCCTTCCACCTTCGCCCGGATCGCCGGGGCCGTTCCGCCCCTGTTCCAACGACGGACACCCTAGCCGCTGAGGGGGCGGATTTCCAGCCTCCGCGCAGAACTCCGCGGCATCAGCGGCAGTCGAGCTGTGGCAGGGTCTTCGGATCGTCCGGGACGGCGCCGCGGATGTCGATCTCCAGCGTCAGGGTGCAGCGGCGGATCTGGCGCGGAAGATCGGCGGCGAGCGTCGCCTGGGTGTTGCGGTAGCGGCAGACCAGGAAGACGTTGTCCCGGCGCGTGCCGGAGAACTCCCACACCTGGACGAGGCTGCGGCCACGGCGCAGCTCGCGGTCGGGGGCGAGCGTGGCCGGGGCGGCGGAGGTCATCTGGCTGGCGCGGTCGCCTGCGACGATGGAGATGCCGGCGAAGCTGTGGCTGTCGCGGCCGGGGTAGGGCGACCAGCCGCCGGGGGCATCGGGCTGCGCCTGGACCGTCAGGCTGGCCGGGCAGTCCAGGCCTTGAGCGGCCGGCGCCGGAGTCGCGGCGGCGACCGGAAGCAGGGCGGCGATGACAAAGATGGGACGCATCTGGCGGACTCTTCGGAATGGGCTTGGCCGCAGGGGGCGGGTGGCGTCGCGGCGGCTTTTGCGCCGATTGGGCGATTGCGGTCGCGGCGGCGGGGTGCCAGTGTGCGGCGCCCATGATGCAGGATGGACGTCGTCACCATGGCCCGCAAGGCGCCTTCGAAAGCCCGCAAGTCTCCGCTTCCCCCCTTTCTGTCGAACCCCTTCGTCCTGGCGCTGGCCGCCGTCGCCGCGGTGTTCGCCGTCGCGATGGGGGTGGCGACGCTGACCGGCGGAGGGTCCGGTGGCGAGGCCGGCAAGCCGGCGCCGGTGCAGCAGGCTAGCGGGCAGCAGGCTGTGCAGCCCCCGCCGGTGCCGGCGGCTAAGGCGGAGCCGCCGGCCTCAACCCCGCAATCAACCGCGCAGGCAAATACGGAAATCCCGGGCCAAGCGGTGGTGGAGAAGCCGGCGCAGGCAGAGTCCCGCCCGCCGGCGACGACGGTGGCGATGCTGCCGCCGCCAGCCCCGCCCAGCCAGCCGCCGGTGCAGGCCCCATCGGGCAACGCCGCGCTGTGGCGCAGGAACGCCTTGCCGGCGGAGGTGCCCCAGGGCAAGCCGATCATCGCCATCGTCATCGACGACATGGGGCTGGACCGGAAACGCTCGACCCGGATGGCGGGGCTGCGCGGACCGCTGACCCTGTCCTGGCTGCCCTATGCCCGCGACCTGCCGGCCCAGGCCAAGGCGGCACGGGCCAACGGGCACGAACTGATGCTGCACATGCCGATGGAACCGAGCGTGAAGGCGGATCCCGGCCCCAACGCGCTGCTGGTGTCGCTGGACCGCGGAGAGATCGTGAAGCGGGCCCGCGCTGCACTGGAAAGCTTCGACGGCTATGTCGGGGTCAACAACCATATGGGAAGCCGCTTCACCGCCGACCGCGCGGCGCTGGCGCCGGTGCTGGCCGAACTGCATCGCCGCGGCCTGCTGTGGCTGGACAGCCGGACGACGCCCAACAGCGCGGGCATCGGGCTGGCGCAGGAGCTGAAGATGCCTTGGATCGGCCGCGACATCTTCCTCGACAACCAGGAAACGGTCGCGGCGGTGAAGGCCCAGCTGGCGAAGACGGAGCAGGTGGCGAAGCGGCAGGGCTATGCCGTCGCCATCGGCCACCCGCATGATGCGACAATCGACGCTCTGGCATCCTGGCTGCCGGAGGTGCAAAAGCGTGGCTTCGTTCTTGTCCCGGTCAGCGCGGTGGTGCGGACGCACCATGCCGGCGGCTGACCCGACCGTGAGGGGTGCCCCGTGACGATGGCCGATGCATACAAAGTGGATGGGATGACCTGCGGCGGCTGCGCCCGCTCCGTTTCCAATGCGATCACCAAGGCGGCGCCCGATGCCGCCGTGACCGTGGATCTCGCGGCCGGCACCGTGCTGGTGGATGGCGGCATCCCGGTGGACGTGGTGCGGCAGGCGGTGGAGGCCGCAGGCTTCGATTTCGCCGGTGCCGCGGCCTGACGCCGGTCCGGCGCGCCGTGCCTTGTGCGGCGCAATAAAACCATTTTCATTTTGTGTATATGATGGGATGCTCGGGCTGACGCGATTCGTGCCGTGAGGTCCCGATGCCGCTCTACTCCTACCGCTGCAAAGCCTGTGGCCACGGGTTCGAGACCCTGGTGCGCTCCGGAGAGACGCTGGCCTGCCCGTCCTGCGGCAGCGCCGACCTGAGCCGTCAGCTGTCGAACGTGGCGCCGGAGGGCAAGTCCGGCGCCATCGTCCAGTCGGCCCGCCGGATGGCGGCGAAGGAAGGACACTTCAGCAACTACGCGCGGGCGGAACGGCAGAAGGGGTGAGGTGGGAGCGTAACGGCCCCACCGCGACATCCTACCGCCGCAGATCCCTGTCCAGGTTCGGCTCCGCCCGATCGCTGCTCAGGCGGGTGCGGTAAACCTGGACGGCTTCCAGCACGCGCTGGACATAGTTGCGGGTCTCGGAAATCGGGATCAGCTCGATCCAGTCGACCACGTCCACCGCCTCGGTCCGCGGATCGCCATAGGTCTGCAGCCAATTGCGCACGCGGTTCGGCCCGGCGTTGTAGCCGGCGATCGCCAGCACCCAGGATCCGTTGAAGCGGTCGATCAGCTCGGACAGATAGGCAGAGCCCAAAGTGACGTTGTAGCCGGGATCCGACGTGAGCCGGGCGGTGGTGTGCTTCAGGCCCAGCTTGCCCGCCACCAGCTGCGCCGTGGTCGGCATCAGCTGCATCAGGCCGCGGGCGCCGGCGGACGAGACGATGGTGGGGTTGAAGGTGCTTTCCTGGCGGATGATGCCGTGGATCAGCGCCAGTTCCGGCGCTGCCGGCCGGGCGTCGATCATCGGGTAGCCGGCCTCGACCAGGAACACCTCGTTCTGCGCAGCGTCCTTGGCGGCGGCGACGGCGAGATCGCGGCGGCCGACCTCGCTCGCCAACCGGGCGGCGAGAACATAATCGGCGGGGGATTTTGCATCCAGGCTGATGCGGCGGACGAAGCTGCCCAACCGCTCGTCGGTGCTGCCGCCGATCTCCGCCAGCAGGCGGGCGACGCGCACCACCTCGCGCCGGTTGAAGGCGGCGCTGTCGGCGCTGGACACCGACGGCGCCGCCGGCAGGGTCACCGCACCGTTGGAGACATGGCGGAAGGACAGCTGGCCGTAGAAGGTGGTGGGGTAGGTCGCGGCCTTGGCGTACCAGTCGCGGGCGGGCTCCGTCTGCCCCAGCGCCTCCGCTGCCCGGCCGCACCAGTAGGCGCCGCGCGCCTTGCTGATCGGCGCCGAGACCGAGCGGTAGAGCTTGTGGAAATGGGCGAAGGCCTCCGACGGCTTGTCGAGGAAGCGCAGGGCCAGGAAGCCCGACAGGAATTCCGCGTCGGCGAAGGCGCTGCCCTCGGTCATGCCGTGGGTGCTGACCAGCCGGTAGGCAAGGTTGAAGTCGCCGCGCTCCATCGCCCGGCGGGCCAACAGATGGCGCTCCGGCCACCAGGCCTGTGGACGGCCGAGGTCGGTTCCGGCACGGGCCATGATCTCCAGCGCGCCGGCATCGTCGCCCTTGCGGCGCAGATAGCGGGCGCGGTCGAACATCAGGCCGGGATCGTCGCGCAGGGCAGGAGCGACGCGCGACAGTGCCGCGTCGGCGCCCGGACTGTCGCCGTCCAGCGCGATGCGCGCCTCGATCAGCGTGTCATAGGCTTCGTCGAAGAAGGGCAGCATCCGGCGCACCGGCGCGTCCTGCCTAGCCCAGAGCAGCCGGTCGATGCGCGCCTTGTGGTCCAACGGACGCAGATAAGGTGTGTAATGGGCAAGGAAGGTCGCCTCCTCGTCCGGGGTGAAGGTGGCGTCGGCCCACTGCTTGCGGATCAGGCCGGTCGCGCGCTCCACGCTGCCGGTGGCGATCAGCGCGTCGGCATAGCGGACGAAACCGTCGTTGGTCTGCGGCGGGGACTGGCGGAACCACTCCACCACCTCGGCCGGCGGGATGTCGGGCATCGCCAGCTCGGCCTGACGGCGCAGGGCCGCCATGTTGGGCCAGTCCGGATTGTCGCGGATGAAGGCCGTGATGTCGGCGAAGCTGCCGCCTCCGGGGGTGGCGAGCGCCATCCAGCGCAAAACCTTCGCCGGTAACGGGTCCTGCGCGCGGGACGCAGCGGCCAGCGCCTCGGCCAGCCGGTCGTTGTCGGCGAGCTTGAAAGCCTCGCGATAGACGGCGATGTCCTGCGGGCTCAGCGCCGCGGCGGGCAGGGCGCCGGGAACCCCGGCGAGAAGGGTGAGGAGACCCGCGAAAACAGCGGTCCGGGCGCTCTTGCCGAGGGCGGCGGGGAGGGATAATGTGCGCAACTCTTTTTTCCAGCTAAGCCGACTGAGGAGGCAGCCATGTTCCACGGTTCCATCGTCGCCCTTCTGACTCCGTTCAAGGGCGGGAAAGTGGACGAGAAGGCCTTCCAGTCCTTCGTGGAGTGGCAGGTCGCCCAAGGCACGCACGGTCTCGTGCCCTGCGGCACCACCGGCGAGTCGCCGACCCTGTCCCACGAAGAACACAACCGCGTCGTGGAGCTTTGCATCGAGGCGGCCGGCGGCAAGGTGCCGGTGATGGCCGGCACCGGCTCCAACTCGACCGACGAGGCGATCGCCTTGACCCGCCATGCCAAGCAGGCAGGCGCGCAGGCGGCGCTCGTGGTCACGCCCTACTACAACAAGCCGTCTCAAGAGGGTCTGTACCAGCATTTCAAGGCGATCCATGACGCGGCGGATTTGCCGATCTTCATTTACAACATTCCCGGCCGCAGTGTCGTGGATATGTCTGTGGCGACGATGGCGCGGCTTGCAAAGCTGCCCAACATCGTCGGCGTGAAGGACGCGACCGCCGATCTGTCCCGCCCGTCCCGCCTGCTGCAGGAGGTCGGCCCCGACTTCATCCAGCTGTCGGGCGAGGATGCCACGGCGCTGGCCTTCAACGCGCAGGGCGGCGTCGGCTGCATCTCCGTCACCGCCAACGTGGCGCCGGCGCTGTGCTCCGCCATGCAGACCGCCTGGGCGAAGGGCGACCTGAAGGAGGCCTTCCGCCTGCGCGACGTGCTGTCGCCGCTGCACGACTCGATGTTCGTCGAGACCAGCCCGGCCCCGGTGAAGTTCGCCGCCAGCCTGCTGGGCCTCGGCAGCGACGAGGTGCGCCTGCCGCTGGTTCCGGCGACGGAGACTGCCCGTGCCGCCGTTCGTGGAGCCATGACCAAAGCCGGCTTGTTGTCCTGAGTGACGGAACGGGCCGTATAGGAGAGAGACTTGGCGACGCGCGAGGAAGCTAAAAAATACGCGGCGCAGAACCGCCGCGCGCGGTTCGACTTCTTCATCGATGATGTCCTCGAGGCCGGGATCATGCTGACCGGGTCGGAGGTGAAGTCGTTGCGCGGCGGCCGCGCCAGTGTGAACGAGGCCTATGCCGGTCTGAAGGGCGGGGAGCTGTTCCTGTTCAACGCGTACATCCCCGAATATCTCCAGGCCGGCCGCGTCGATCAGCACGAGCCGAAGCGGCCGCGCAAGCTGCTGGTCCGCCGCCGCGAGTTGGACAAGCTCGCGGCCGGCATCAAGCAGAAGGGCGTCACGCTCGTGCCGATGTCGGTCTATTTCAACGACCGCGGCTTCGCCAAGGTCGAGATCGGTCTCGCCACCGGCAAGAAGAAGCACGACAAGCGCGAGAGCGAGAAAGAACGCAGCTGGCAGCGCGACAAGGCGCGGCTGATGCGGGACAAGGGCTGATTCGGGTGGCACGTCTAGACAACCGGGCCACGGACCGCGACCAGACCGTCGCCGCCGTGGCCGCCGAAGCCCTGTCCGAAATCCGGCCGCAGGGCCGGATTCTCGTCGCCTTCGACAGCGATGGCGCCATCGCCGAGGCGCTCCGCGACGGGGGGGCCGAGGTGGTGGTGTGGAACCGGCTCGCTGTAGGCGGGCAGGTTGCAACGCCTTGGCCGGCCGAGGGGCCGTTCGACGGCGCCGTGCTGCGCCTGCCGCGTGGCTGGGCCGGGTTCGAGATGGCGCTGCATGCGCTGGCATCGCGCCTTGCCCCCGGCGCGCCGCTGTGGATCGCCGGCGGCAACGATGAAGGCGTGACCAGCGCGCCCAAGCATCTCGACGGGTTGGCCGGGGACGCGGAAACGCTGATCATCAAGCGCCGCGCCCGGCTGCTGCTGACCCGCCGCACCGACGCGCCGGCCAAGGGCGAGTTGGAGGATTGGCGGCAGACCGTCACCCTGACCCTGCCGGACCGGACGCTGGAACTGGTGTCCTATCCCGGCCTGTTCGCCCACGGCCATCTGGACGCCGGCACCGAATGCCTGCTGAAGGTGCTGCCGGAGGTGGCCGCCGGCACCCGCGTGCTGGATTTCGGCTGCGGGGCCGGGGTGATCGCGCGGGCCGTGCGGGAACGTCAGCCGGACGCCCCGCTGACCCTGCTGGACATCGATGCGGTTGCGCTCCATGCCACCCGCCAGAATGTGCCGGATGCCGAACTGGTGTTGAGCGACGGGCTGGCGGGGCTTGGCACCCGTGAACGCTTCGGCCTGATCCTGTCCAACCCGCCGCTCCACCGCGGCAAGGACGAGGATTTCGGCATGCTCGACGCACTGGTGGCGGGGACCAAGCAGTATCTGAAGCTGCGCGGCACGCTGGTGGCGGTGACCCAGCGGACGGCGGGCGTGGGCAAGCTGTTCAAGGCGGCCTTCGGCCACAGCGACATGCTTCTGGAGACCACGCAGTTCCAGGTCTGGGCGGGGACGCCGAAGTAGGGGGCAGGGGCAGGTGCCTAATGCCCCCACCTAACCTCCCCCGCTGGGCGGGGGAGGGACTGCCGCCGAACGTCGACAAAGGCTCCGATCCCTCCCCCGCCCAGCGGGGGAGGATAGGTGGGGGTCTAACGTCCCCAGAAACGCAACCTAAACATTCACACCCCGCATTCCCTCCGCCGTATAGCGGTCCCCCGCCGCGACACCCGGCGGCAGCGCGTCGCTCAGCGCCTTCACCTCGGCATCGGTCAGCGTCACCGCCGCGGCGCCGACATTCTCCTCAAGATACTTGATCCGCTTGGTCCCCGCGATCGGCAGGATCTCCGGCCCCTGGGCCAGCAGCCACGCCAGCGCCACCTGTCCCGGCGTGCAGCCCTTCCGTGCGGCCAGCGCCTTCACCTGCTCGACCAAGGCCAGATTGCGGTCGAAGTTGTCCCCGGCGAAGCGCGGTGCCACCCGGCGGAAGTCGTTCTCGGCGAACTGATCGGGACTGCTTACGGCACCGGTCAGCATGCCGCGGCCGAGCGGAGCATAAGCGACCAGCGAGATTCCCAAGTCCCGGCATGCCGGCAGAACAGCTTCCTCCACGTCGCGGGTCCACAGCGAGTATTCGCTCTGTACCGCGGCGATGGGATGAACGGCATGGGCGCGGCGCAGGGTGGCGGCCGACACCTCCGACAGGCCGAGCGCCCGGACCTTCCCGGCCTTCACCAGTTCGGCCATGGCGCCGACCGTTTCCTCCACCGGAATATTCGGATTCACGCGGTGCGCGTAATAGAGGTCGATGGTCTCCACCCCCAGCCGCTTTAGCGAGGCGTCGCAGGCCTGCGCCACATAGGCCGGGCTGGTGTCGATGCGGCGGGCGTATTCACCGGGCTGGCGAACGATGCCGAATTTCGTGGCGATCACCACCCGGTTGCGCTTGCCGGCCAGGAAGCGGGACAGGAGCGACTCGTTGTGGCCGCTGCCGTACATGTCGGCGGTGTCGTAATGGGTGACGCCCAGTTCGAACGCCCGTTCCAAGGTCGCCAGCGATTGGGCGTCGTCGGTCGGTCCATAGAACTCCGACATGCCCATGCAGCCCAGGCCAATTTCGGAAACCGAGAGAATGCTGCCGATGTTGCGCTGTTTCATCGCTTTACCCCTCCCGTGCCGCGGCCGGGCGGATTACCCTGGGAGCCTGCGGCAGCAAATACACTACACAGTGCAGTGTACTTGGTGGCCCATGATTGTCAATGTCTCGGGAGGGGGATGCTGTGCGCGGTTCGGCGAAGCGGGATGCGGTGGTGGAGGCGGCGACCCGCGCCTTCCTGACCCATGGGTACGAGGCGTCGTCGATGGACGCCATCGCCGCCGACGCCAACGTGTCCAAGCGCACCGTCTACAATCATTTCCCCGGCAAGCGGGAGCTGTTCCAGGCCGTCGTCTCCGGCCTGTATGAAGGATTCCACAGCGATGGCGACCAGACCCTTCGCCATGACCAGCCGCCGGAGCAGGCGCTTCCCGCCTTCCTGCGGTCGCTGCTGGTGCATATGGGGCGACCGGTGGTGCGGGGTCTGCTGCGCCTCGTCATCGCCGAGCATCAGCGCTTTCCCGAGCTGTCGCAGATCTATCTGGAGGGCGGGAAGGGGCAGGCCTATGCGCTGCTCGACGACTACATCGCCGCCCAGCATGCTCGCGGGCGCCTGAATGCGCCTGATCCGCATGTGGCGGCGACCCAGTTGATGGGCGGGCTGAAGGAGGTGCTGTTCTGGCCGACCATGCTGGGCCTGCCGGTCACGGCAGATCCGGAGCGGGTGATCGCCGAGTCGGTGGCGGCGCTGGTGCGGGCTTACGGCACGGCGGCGGTCAGCGGTCGCGAAGGTCCGACGGGTTGACGCCGACGGCCGCGCGGATGCGCCGGGCGAAGTGGGACCGGTTGGAATAGCCGCAGGCCTCCGCCGCCTCCTGCACGCTCATCCCCTCGCGTTCCAGAAGATCGCGGGCATGGGCGACGCGTTCCTCGACCAGGATGCTGCGAACGGAGCAGCCCTCCTCGGACAATCGGCGGCGCAGCGTGCCGGTGCTGAGGTTGAGTGCGTCGGCGACGCTCTCCGCCGTCCAGGCGGTGTCGGGCCGGGTGCGCAGCAGTTGGCGCACCGCATCGGAGGTGCCGGTCGGCGCGACGGGACCCAGCCACCAGACGCCGTCCTCCAGCAGCGCCAGAAGCACCTCCATGCAGCGATGCTCGGCCAGCTTGGGCGGCAGCGGCGGATCGGCGGTCAGGCCGGTTGCGGCGTGGTGGATGGCGTCGGTCAGGGCCGGCGTGAGGGTGACATGCCAGTCGCCCGGCCGGGCGCGCGGGGTCAACCCCTCGGTGCCATGGGCGCGCAGAAGGCGCCGCACCATATCCGCCGGGAATTCCAGCACCAGCGCGCGGTAACGGCCGGCGGTGCCGGGATCGTTCACCACCGACCCGCTCCAGCCCGGCGGCAGCAGCATGGCCGTGCCGGTGGCGAAACGGCGGGTGGTGCCGGAGGCGTCGGTCAGTTCCTTGACGCCCTCCAGCACGGCGATCAGAGCGGTGCGCTCGATCCGCACCTCGGCCAGCCGCTCACGGTCATGGGCGACGAAGGCCCACAGTTCCGGCCGGTGCGGACGGTCACCCGCTCCGGGACGTTGGTCACGGGCGACGAAGCGGGACAGGCGGGCGAGGAGGTCTGGACCCATGGGCACCATCCTATGGCGGCGGCCGGCAGGCGATCAACGGCCGTAGCGGGCAATCAGAGTCGCCTTCGCCAGCGTGGCGGCGTTCAGGTTGAAGCCGACCATGGCGCCCGACGCATCGGCCGGCAGGGGCAGGCTGTCGACCTTCAGCGCGTGGACGGTGACGACATAGCGATGGGGCGTGTCGCCCTGCGGCGGGCAGGGGCCGCCATAGCCGGCGGTGCCGAAATCGGTGCGGCTCTGCACCGCGCCGGCGGGCAGCATCGGCTTTGCCGGGTCGCCGGCACCGGCGGGCAGGCCGCGGGTGTCGGCCGGCAGGTTGAACAGCACCCAATGCCACCAGCCGCTGCCGGTCGGGGCGTCGGGATCGTAGATGGTGACGGCGAGGCTGCGGGTGCCGGCCGGCGGTTCGCTCCAGCTCAGGGCCGGCGACCGGTTGCCGCCGCTGCAGCCGAATCCGGCGAAGACGTTGCGCTCCGGGATCGGCGATGCGTCGGTGAAGTCGGGGCTGCGCAGTTCGAAGGCGGCTGCGGGAGCGGCGGTCAGCAGCAGGGCGGCCAGCATGGCCGGGCGGGCGAAAATGGTCGGGTTCATCGGGGCACCTCCGCTGAGTGGGATGCCCATGACGATAAAGGGCCGCGGATCGCTCCGCGGCCCCGGACGGCTCAAAGATGGCTCCGAACTGCTCAGCCTTGCTTGAGCAGCTTCGCGGCGTCCACCGCGCCATAGGTCAGGATGGCGTCGCAGCCGGCTCGCTTGAAGCCCATCAGGGTCTCCAGCAGGGCCTTGTCGTAGTTCAGCCAGCCGTTGGCCGATGCGGCGCGCAGCATCGCGTATTCGCCCGACACGTGATAGGCGAAGGTCGGAACCGCGAACTGGTCCTTCACCCGGCGGATGATGTCGAGATAGGGCAGCCCCGGCTTCACCATCACCATGTCCGCCCCTTCCTGCAGGTCGCAGGCGACCTCGCGCAGGGCTTCGTCGGTGTTGGCGGGGTTCATCTGGTAGGTGGTCTTGTCGCCTTTCAGGAAGCCGCCGGAGTTCACCGCGTCGCGGAAGGGGCCGTAGAAGGCGGAGGCGTATTTCGCCGCATAGGAACAGACGCGGGTCAGATGGTAGCCGTCCTTGTCCAGCGCGTCGCGGATGGAACCGATGCGGCCGTCCATCATGTCGGATGGGGCTACGATGTCGACCCCGGCCTCCGCCTGCGACAGGGCTTGGCGGATCAGGACCTCGACGGTCTCGTCATTCTGGATGTAGCCGTCGCGCAGCAGGCCGTCATGGCCGTGGGTGGTGTAGGGGTCAAGCGCCACGTCGCCCAGGATGCCGACCTCCGGTGCCGCCGCCTTGACCGCGCGGATGGCGCGGTTCATCAGGTTTTCCGGATTGTAGGCTTCCGCCGCGTCTTCCGACTTGCCATCCGAGCCGACGACCGGGAACAACGCGATGCATGGAATTCCGAGCGAGCCGGCGGACGCCACCGCTTCGCACAGCAGGTCGATGGTCAGGCGCTCCACGCCGGGCATGGAGGCGACGGGCTCCCGACGATTCTCGCCCTCGATCACGAAGACCGGCCAGATCAGGTCGTCGACGGTCAGCGTGTTCTCGGCGACCAGACGGCGGGTCCAGGCGTCGGCGCGGTTGCGGCGCAGACGGGTGCGCGGGAAGGCGGCGGGGAGGGAGATCGGCATCGGGAAGACCATGCACTTAGAACGAGTGCGGCGATCCTACGCCTTCCCGCATAGTGAACTCAAGCCATGGGGGCGCCTGCGGTCCCTTGGGATGGGCCGGCAGCCTTGCGCACGCCTCATGCCCTGTCCCGTTCGTGCCCTCTTGAAAGGCGGTCGGCCGTTTCCCAGGCGGCGGCGACCGGATCGCCGGTCACGGGTCGGAATCCGGTGTCCTGCGTCTGCAGGATCCAGCGGTTCCCCTGCTTGCGATAGGTGGACACCAGCCCGCCGGTGAAGGCCGCACCCTCCCACGACCGCACTTCGAAGGTCACCGTCGGATGCTCGACGGTGATCAGGTTGTAGGCGTTGGTCTCGTTCCGCAGCCGGGTGGAGGTTGCGGTGGAGGCCTGGGCCACCAGGATCGAGCGGGCGATCTGGGTGTGGAAGCTCATGATGTCGCCGGAATAGGCCTTGTGCAGATGGCCAGCCAACAGCAGGTCGACGCCGCAGCTTTCCAGCGTTGGCAGGGCCAGCTTGTGCCGTCCGACCAGTTGGGTCTTCGGCAAGTCCGGCGGCGGCAGGAAGGGATGGTGGGTGAACAGCACCTTGAACACGGTGTCGGGCATGCCGCAGAACACCTCGCGCACGCGGGCGATCTGCCTCTTGTTCATCCGCCCTTCGGAAAAATCCATGATGACGGGGCGGGCGGTGTTGATGCCCAGCACGGCGATTTCGTTGTCGACATGCAGCGGGCTGAAATCGCTCGTGATGTAGCGCCGGTAATGGCCGAACGGGTCGGTGAAGCGCTTGAACACATTATAAACCGGGATGTCATGATTCCCCGGTACGGCCATGTAGGGAAAGGGTAATTTCTGCAGGAAGGCTCGCGCTTCCTCGAAGTGGCGTGCTTTCGCCCGCTGCACGAAGTCGCCGGAGATGACGATAAGATCGGGTGCCTGGGCCGTCAGGTCGGCCAGCAATCCATCGACCACACGGGGGTCGATCCGCCCGAAATGCAGATCGGAAATGTGAGCGAGCCGTTTCACGCCAGCTTCATCCTTTCTCTCAGCCGGGTGCCAGAACCTTCAGGGCTCCGGGGCGAATCCGGTAGTGAAGCGGCGCGTGCAGCTTCCGGATCTCGCCGTCGTTGACCATCTTCAGGCGATGGCGGCGGCTGTGGACCGTCAGGCTGGTGACCGCATAGGTGTCGAGCGCCTCGTCCTGCTTCCAGGATCCGGCGACCAGCCGTCCCATCAACCGAAGCATCGCGAAGGCGTTCCGTTCGCGGGCGACGTAGACCCCAAGTTTTCCGGCGTCCAGCGACTGGCGCGTCAGGACCAGACCGAAGCCGTCGTCGTAGACATTGTTGGAGACGACCAGGATCGGCGTGCGCATCCGCTTCGGCCCTTCGCCCCAATCCAGGCGGACGTCCAGCATCGGCAGCCGGTACAGCGTCTTCGCCAGGGCCAGCGCGGCACCCGGCCATTTCAGCAGCCGGTGCTGCTTGCGCTGGCGTTCGCGTTCCTGCACCACCTGGGGATAGAAGCCGAGGACGGAGCTGTTGGTGTAGGGCTCGCCGTTCACCTCGGCCACGTCGATGACACGAACCCGCCCGGCGGCCAGCGCCTCTGCCGCCGCCTCCAGTTCAAGCGGAACATGAAGATCGCGGGCCAGAAGATTGAGGGTGCCTAGGGGAATCACCCCCAGCGTCTTGCCGGTGGGCAGCGCCAGCTTCACCGCGCTGTGCAGCGTGCCGTCGCCGCCGCCGACCACCACCGTCTCGGCGTCCGACTCCAGCACCCGCTGGATCGTCTCGGTGCATTGGGCGCCGTCGACGGTGTGCAGGTCGACCTCGGCGCCACGCCGCTCGAAGGCGGCGCGGATCGCCTGCTTGGCCCCGTCCAACGGTCGGTCGACCAGCGAGCCGGCCTGCTGGTTCAGGATGATACCTACCTTCATGGCTGACCGGCCCGGTTGTGAAGCGGCATGGCGAAGAACCTTCCGTGGATCTGCCCCTGTATCTGCCCATAGCTCTGCGTCTCGGGGCTGTGCTGTACAGATGAGAGCGTGAGCGCAACGGTCCAAGGGGGGCGAAGTTCCTTGACCGGTCGTGCGGCGGCTCTTGCGAACATCCGGCACCGTATGGCCGGTTTGACAGGGGCGCAGGCTCCCGTATCATCTGCGGTGGCCGCAAGCTTCGCCCGTTGTGTCAGGGGATGCATCAGGGGTGGACGGAGCGGGTGGCCCGCCACCGCCCGATTTCCAACGATAATCGAGAAAATACAAGACGATGAGTGACGCTGCTGAGATTCTGTTCGAACGCCGGGGGGCCATCGGCCTCGTCACGCTCAACCGGCCGAAGGCCCTGAACGCCCTGACCCTGGGCATGATCAGGCTGTTCGACCCGCAGCTGCGGGCCTGGAATGCCGACCCGGAGGTCAAGGCCGTCGTGATCCGCGGCGCGGGCGAGAAGGCCTTCTGCGCCGGCGGCGACGTCGTCAGCCTGTACGAGGCCGGCAAGGCCGCGAAGGAAGGGCGTGGCGACACGGCACCGGTCCGCGCCTTCTTCAGCGAGGAGTATGTGCTGAACCGGATGATCAAGCGGCTGTCCAAACCCTATGTCGCACTGATCGACGGCATCTCCATGGGCGGCGGCGTCGGCCTGTCGGTGCATGGCAGCCACCGCATCGTCACCGAACGCACCCTGTTCGCCATGCCGGAGACGGGCATCGGCCTCTATCCCGACGTCGGTGGCACCTATTTCCTGCCGCGGCTGCCGGGACAGGTGGGTATCTGGCTGGGCCTGACCGGCGACCGGCTGAAGGCCGCGGACATGCTGGCGATCGGCGCCGCCGACGCGTTCGTGCCGAGTGGCAGGATCGACGCGCTGATCGATGATCTGGCGGCCGGCGTCCCGGCGGACGAGGCGATGGCAGCCCATCGCGGCGAGGCCGGCGCGGCGTCCGTCACCGCGATTCGCACTGCGGTCGACCGCTGCTACGGCTTCGACAGTGTCGAGGCGATCATCAAGGCGCTGGAGGCGGAAGGGACCGAGTGGGCGGCCGGACAGGTCGCTACGCTGCGCCGGGTGTCGCCGACCAGCCTGAAGGTGACGCTGGCGGCCCTGCGCCGCGGGGCCAAACTGGATTTCGAGGCCTGCATGGTGCAGGAGCTCCGCCTCAGCCTTGCCTGCCTTGCCGGGGACGATTTCTACGAAGGCATCCGCGCCGTCCTGGTCGACAAGGACAAGAATCCGAAATGGAAGCCGGCCGATCTGGTCGATGTCGGACCGTCCGACGTGGAGCGTCATTTCGCCGAACCCGCGGACGGCGATCTGCTGTTCCGCGACTGACGCTATAGCTGTGGGAAGCGGCCCCGGCGCGGTTCTCGGGGCCACTCCGTTCCGGTTATGCCCGCGCCTCCACCCGGTCGAAAACATTCGGATGGGGGCACCCGGCAAAAGGTGCCTGTACAGACGGGTTGTGCCAGACTTTTTCCGGAATTATTAGGATGATTGCCGACGAATGATCGGTTAATCTCGCTTTAAGGTCCCGGTATCGTCCTTGCGCGGGGAACGGCCGGTTAGAGCCAAAGGAGACCGCGGTGCGCAAACCCTATTACGAGAGCATTCTGTTGATCGAGCGGCTTCACCGCCACTTTCTCGAAGTGCTCAAGACCGAACTCGACCGGCTTGGGATCCAGGACATCAACAACGTCCAGAGCCTGATCCTCTACAATATCGGTGAAGACGAGATGACGGTCGGCGAACTGACCGCGCGCGGCTATTACCTTGGTTCCAACGTCTCCTACAACGTCAAGAAGATGGTCGAGAACGGCTATCTCGGACAGGAACGCTCTCCGCATGACCGCCGGTCCGTCCGCGTCCGCCTGTCGGAAAAGGGTCTGGACCTGCGTGAGAAGATCAGCGTCATGTTCGAACGTCATCTGGCTGCCCTGGAAAAGGCCGGCTTCAGTGATGAAGAACTGACCAAGGCGAACGAGACCCTGCGCAAGCTCGAACGCTTCTGGTCGGCTTCGCTCGACTACAGCGGCTTTCCGATGACGTCCGCGGCCTGAAAACAGGCCGGGTTTCGCTACGGCCCCCGCGGTTCCGGCTCCCGCGGGTGGCATCCGGTCATGCTTCCCATCCCTTCGCACTCCTTGTGTTTTTTCATGGGGGTCCGGTCGAAGACCGGCAGAACAGGTCAGGGAAGCAAAGCCGAACGAGCCGGTATCTTCGCGATCTTTCCGCAGTGTTCCATTTTTGTCGCTGAACCCTTCCGTGTCCTTTCGCGTTGACGGGATTCGGCTCCTGTGCGCTCGGACGATGTCCAGCCGGCAGGCCGCTTCGCGGGCATTTACTGGAACGGGCGGCGCATGTCCTACATCGTCCTTATGGTTGGGCTTGGCTTCCTGATCCTGTTGGTGGCCTGGCTGCCGATGGTTTTGAAGGAACTGCCGCTGTCGCTGCCGATCATCTGCGTCGCGCTTGGATTCGCGGTCTTCAGCCTTCTGCGGCTGGAGAACCCGGAGCCGCTGGCCTTTCCCGAGGCGACGGAGAGGCTGACGGAATTGATCGTCATCATCTCGCTGATGGGCGCGGGGCTGAAGCTGGACCGCCGCATCGGCTGGCGGCGCTGGATCATCACATGGCGGCTGCTGGGCATCACCATGCCGCTTTCGATCCTGATGATCGCCTTGATCGGTTGGTATTGGCTGGATTTTCCGCTGGCGGCGTCGATCCTGCTGGGGGCGGCGCTGGCGCCCACCGATCCGGTTCTGGCGTCCGACATCCAGGTCGGCCCACCGAAATCGGGGGAGGAGGACGAGATCCGGTTCAGCCTGACCTCGGAGGCCGGGCTGAACGACGGGCTGGCCTTTCCCTTCGTCCATCTCGCCATCGGCGTCGCCCTGCTGAACAACAACCCGCCCTGGGAGATGTTGAAGCACTGGGCGCTGCTGGACGTCCTTTGGCGGCTGGCCGCCGGGGTCGGCGTCGGCTGGCTGGTCGGGCGGTTCCTTGGCTACGTTACCTTCAGGGTGCCGAATCGGGCCAACCTGTCGCGGACGGGCGACGGGTTCGTATCGCTCGGCATCACTCTGATCGCCTATGGGCTGACCGAACTGGTCAGCGGCTATGGCTTCGTCGCCGTGTTCGTTGCTGCCGTGGCTCTGCGCGATGCCGAGCGGGACAGCGAGTATCACGAGCGGCTGCACGACTTCGTCGAACAGACCGAGCGGCTGATGATGATGGTGATGCTGGTCCTGTTCGGCGGCACGCTCGTCCACGGGCTGATCGACGCTCTGTCCTGGAGTGCGGTGGGTGCGGCCGTGGTGATCCTGTTCCTGGTGCGGCCGTTGGCGGGGGTCGCCGGGCTGGCCGGCGTGCCGGTGCCGTTGGCTGAGAAACTGGCCATCGGATTCTTCGGCATCCGCGGCATGGGCAGCATCTATTACGTCGCCTACGCCCTGAACACTGCCGAGTTCGATGTGCCGAACGCATTGTGGGCGGTGACCGGGCTGATCGTGCTTCTCTCGATTCTCGTGCATGGCACGACGGTGACGCCGATCATGCGGCGGATCGACCGGCGCCGACAGGCCATGGACCCGCCGCCGGCCGCCGCCATACACCCCCGAATGGAAAAAGCGGGTGTTTCGCCCGACCCTTGATGAAAATTGTTTGTGAAGCTGAAATTCCGCTTCGCCTACAACGCGATGCCCCTGCATAGTGGTTGGGAAGCGGCGGCGCGGACGGCCAGACGGTTCCGGCAAACCGGACGGAAAGGGCCGGCGCGACCGCGCGGGGAGGCCGCCTGACGAACCGGTCCGGCAAGCCACCCGAAACCACGCGCAACGCAACGCTGAGGGGGAGGAATTCACGCATGATCGCACGTCTTTTGACCGGTGCCGCCCTGGCCGCCCTGACGATCGGTGTCCTGTCCACGGGACCGGCCAATGCCCAGCAGGGCAAGCTGTCCGGCGATATGGTCAAGATCGGTGTGCTGAACGACCGCTCCGGCCTTTATGCCGATCTCGGCGGCGAGGGTTCGGCGATCGCCGCGCGCATGGCGGCGGAGGAGTTCGGCAACAAGATCCTGGGCAAGCCGATCCAGATCATCACCGCCGACCACCAGAACAAGCCCGACATCGGTTCCAACCTCGCCCGCCAGTGGATCGACCAGGACGGGGTCGACGTGATCGTCGACGTGCCGAACTCCGGCGTCGCGCTGGCGGTTCAGGAGGTGACGAGGGAAAAGAAGACGATCTTCCTGATGGAAGGCCCGGCCACGTCGCGCCTGACCGGTGACGCCTGCTCCCCCACAGGCTTCCACTGGCCCTACGACACCCGCGCGCTGGCCGTCGGCACCGGTCAGGCTATCGTGAAGGAGGGCGGCGACAGCTGGTTCTTCATCACCGCCGACTATGCCTTCGGCCACCAGCTGGAGGCGGACACCTCGGCCCAGGTGAAGAAGGCCGGCGGCAAGGTGGTGGGCTCGGTGAAGGCGCCGCTGAACACCGCCGACTTCTCCTCCTTCCTGCTGCAGGCGCAATCGTCGGGCGCCAAGATCGTCGGGCTCGCCAATGCCGGCGGCGATACCATCACGTCGATCAAGCAGGCGTCGGAATTCGGCCTGACGCAGAGCGGTCAGCAGAAGCTGGCCGGTCTGCTGATCTTCCTGTCCGACGTGCATGCGCTGGGGCTGCAGGTCGCCCAGGATCTGGTGCTGACCACCGGATTCTACTGGGATCGTGACGAAGATTCCCGGGCCTGGTCCAAGAAGTTCTTCGACCGGCACGGCAAGATGCCGACCATGGTGCAGGCCGGCAGCTATTCCGCCGTGCGCCACTACCTGAAGGCGATCGAAGCCGCCGGCACCGACGACGGGCCGACGGTCGCCGCCAAGATGAAGGAAATGCCGGTCAACGACATGTTCGCCAAGAACGGCACAATCCTGCCGAACGGCCGCATGGTCCACGACATGTACCTGGCGCGGGTGAAGAAGCCGTCGGAATCGAAGGGGCCGTGGGACTATTACGAAATCCTGCGTACCATCCCCGGCAAGGAGGCCTTCGCCACCTTCGAAGAGAGCGGCTGCAAGCTGCCCAAGTAAAAGCGCGAGATGAGTAAAAGCATGACGCGAGTCAGAGCATGACGTGACGGAGCGGCATCCCCGCCGCCGCATCGGTCGTCAGGCCGGCGCTGCGGCGGGGGCGGCAGGGGAGAGCGACGCTCATGATGGGGACGATTTTCGGCATTCCGCCCCAGGCGCTGTTCGGACAGCTTCTCCTGGGGCTGATCAACGGGTCGTTTTACGCGCTGCTCAGCCTTGGGCTGGCGGTCATCTTCGGCATGCTGAACGTCATCAACTTCGCCCACGGCGCGCTGTACATGATGGGCGCCTTCGTGTCCTGGCTGCTGCTGACCCAGCTCGGCATCGGCTATTGGTGGGCGCTGCTGCTGGCACCACTGATCGTCGGGCTGTTCGGCGTGGTGCTGGAGAAGACGCTGCTGTCGCGGCTGTACAAGCTGGACCACCTCTATGGCCTGCTGCTGACCTTCGGCCTCGCGCTGATCGTGGAGGGGGCCTTCCGCCACCAGTACGGCGTGTCGGGCCAGCCCTATCCGATTCCCGATGCGCTGAAGGGCGGCCAGAATCTGGGCTTCATGTTCCTGCCCAATTATCGCGGCTGGGTCGTGGTGGCGTCGCTGGTCGTCTGCCTCAGCACCTGGATCGCCATCGAAAAGACCAAGCTGGGGGCATACCTGCGCGCGGCGACGGAGAATCCGGTGCTGGTGCAGGCCTTCGGCATCAATGTGCCGCGCATGGTGACGCTGACCTACGCCTTCGGCGTCGCGCTGGCCGGACTGGCCGGCGTGCTGGCGGCGCCTATCTATCAGGTATCGCCGCTGATGGGTTCCAACCTGATCATCGTGGTGTTCGCCGTCGTGGTGAT
This sequence comes from Pseudomonadota bacterium, assembly GCA_023423695.1. Classification (GTDB taxonomy): domain Bacteria; phylum Pseudomonadota; class Alphaproteobacteria; order Azospirillales; family Azospirillaceae; genus Azospirillum. The sequence continues at coordinate 29,873 of JAFAFA010000079.1, forward strand.
CGGCGGCATGGGGTCGATCCTCGGCGCGGTGCTGACCGGCTATGGTCTGGGCCTGTTGGAAGGGCTGACCAAGGTGTTCTATCCGGAGGCCTCGAACATCGTGGTCTTCGTCATCATGGCGGTGGTGCTGATGATCAAGCCCGCCGGCCTGTTCGGACGGGAAAGGTGAGCGCATGAGCCTTCATTCGCAAAGCGGCGGCCGGGCGTCCGCCAAGGCTCCCCGTACCGCCGCGCGGGTGTCAGTCCCCGACAAGGGGCTGACGCCGGCGAGGATCGGTGCGCTGGTGGTGCTCGCCGGCCTGCTGGCGGCCCCCTTCCTGCTCTACCCCGTCTTTTTGATGAAGGTGCTGTGCTTCGCGCTGTTCGCCTGCGCCTTCAACCTGCTGATCGGCTTCGGCGGCCTGCTCAGTTTCGGCCATGCCGCCTTCTTCGGCAGTGCCGCCTATGTCACCGCCCATACGGTGAAGGTCTGGGGGCTGCCGCCGGAGCTCGGCATTCTGTTGGGCACCGCGGCTTCGGCCTTCCTGGGGCTGGTGTTCGGCGGCATCGCCATCCGGCGGCAGGGCATCTATTTCGCCATGATCACGCTGGCGTTGAGCCAGATGGTGTTCTTCCTGGCACTGCAGCTTCCCTTCACCCATGGCGAGGACGGCATCCAGGGTGTGCCACGCGGCGTCCTGTTCGGGATCTTCGACCTGAACAACCCGATGGCGATGTATTACACCGTGCTGGCCGTGTTCCTGATCGGCTTCGCCATCATCTGGCGGGCGGTCCATTCGCCCTTCGGACAGGTTCTGAAGGCGATCCGGGAGAACGAGCCGCGCGCCGTGTCTCTCGGCTACCGCACCGACCGCTACAAGCTGGTTGCCTTCGTGCTCTCGGCGACGCTGGCGGGACTTGCCGGCGGCACCAAGGCCATCGTCTTCCAGCTTGCCAGCCTGACCGACGTGACGTGGCAGATGTCGGGTGAGGTGGTGCTGATGACGCTTCTCGGTGGCATGGGCACGCTGTCCGGCCCGGTGATCGGTGCGGCGCTGGTGGTGACGCTGGAAAATTATCTGGCGGCGACCAGCCTGCCGGTGCCGGTGGTGATCGGCTGCATCTTCGTCGTCTGCGTCCTGGTCTTCCGCCGCGGCATAGCCGGCGAAATCCAGGCGAGGCTGGGAAAGAAGCACTGAATTGGAAAGATTTTGGACGAGAGTGGCAGGTGAAGTAAGAACTGTTTCGAAAGAAAGACACTACGGTTTCAAGATACCGCATACCTCGAAATAAGGGGTGCGGGGCTATTATTTTGCGTCCTGGAACGTTCTGCTTGTCGGGTGTTATACGACTCAACGCGTGCGGCGGTGCAGCAAAATGACCGACGCGAGCTTTGGGAAGAAGCGTCCGCCCGGACGAACGTATTCGAGGAGCATCCCGCATGGCCACGGACAAAGACACCACGATCCACACGCGTGACACCGCCAACCGTGCGAAAGGTACGGTGGAAGAGATGACCCGCGCTGGCGAAGCGACCACCCGCCGCGCCGCCGATGCCGCCCGGTCTATGGGCGAAGAGGCGGCTGAGACCGGCCGTCAGGCCGCCGATGCTGGCGCGGAAGCCGGCCAGACGGTGATGGGCGCCGGTGCCGACATGACGCGCGGCACCGCCGACACCGCCCGCACGGTCATGGGGACGGCCAGCGACGTCGCCGGTCGCACCTCCGAGCAATTGCAGCGCGCTCTCGGGCTGTCCAAGGAAGCCCAGGGAGAGGTCGCGAGCCAGACGCGCGAGACCATGGACGTCATGGTTCAGTGCGGCAGCGTCCTGGCCGACGGCTGGCAGAACGCTTGGCGCGAATGGATGGGCTTGGCCCAGGAAGTCGCCAGCCGCAATGCCGAAGGCATGAACGCGCTGATGCGCAGCCGCACGGTCCCGGATTTCTGCGCGACGCAGAGCCGGATGCTGAAGGACAACATGCAGTTGGTGCTGAGCCGCGGCGTCAAGATTTCCGAGCTGTCGGCCAACACCGCCAGCACCGCCATCGGCAAGCTGAACGCCCGCCTCGAAGGGGCGGCTCAGCAGACGGAGCGCCGCTTCTAAACATCCAACAATCCGAAAAGGAACGGTCTCCATCCTGACCTGAACCCCGGCCCGCAAGGACCGGGGTTTTTTCTGCGCCGGATGCGCCGGTCACGATGCCTTCGGCGTCGGTTTTGGTTATGACGCTTCCGGCGTGAGTCTTGTTTACGACGCCTCCGGCGTGAGTCTTGTTTAAGACGCCTCCGGCGTCAGCCAGCTCACCGACGTGCCGCCGCCGGTGGAGGGCAGGGCGTGGTGCAGGGCCGGCAGCATTTCGCGCAGCGTCTCGTCCAGCTTCCAGGGCGGGTTGACGATCATCAGGCCGGAACCATTCAGGCGCAGGTGGGTGTCCTCGGGATGCCACGTCAGTTCGGCGATCAGCACCTTGGGGATGCCGGTCTTCTCCACGGCGTCCTGGAACCGCCAGACCGCCGCCCGTTCCTTGATGGGATACCACAGGGCGAAGATGCCGGTGGACCAGCGGCGGTGGGCCAGCGCCAGCCCTTCGGCCATGCGGGCGAACTCGTCCGGCTGTTCGAAGGGTGGATCGATCAGGACGAGTCCGCGCTTCTCCTTGGGCGGAAGATGGGCTTTCAGCGCGGTGTAGGCGTCCGATTGGTGGACGGACACGGCTCGGTCGTCGGCGAACTCCGCCTTCAGGCTGCGGGCGTCGTCGGGATGCAGTTCCACCAGAACCATGCGGTCCTGCGGACGCAGGGCGGCGCGGGCGATGCGGGGAGAACCGGGATACCAGCGCAGGGAGCCGTTCGGGTTCAACGCCTGCACGGCATCCAGATAGGGTGTCAGCCCCGGGTGGGGTGCCGGCCGTCCCCACAGGCGGCCGATGCCGTCTTCGCTTTCCGCGGTCTTGCGGGCCGGTTCGGAGGTCAGGTCGTAGCGCCCGATTCCGGCATGGGTGTCGAGCACGCAGAAAGGAGTCGGCTTGGCGCGCAGATGATCCAGGATCAGCGCCAGGACGGCGTGCTTCATCACGTCGGCCAGGTTGCCGGCATGGAAGATGTGGCGATAGTTCATGCGCCGGGGTTTACCCGATCACGCCGCTTCGCGCCAGCGGTCATGCCGGCGTTACTGTCGATGCGGGGATCAGTTGATGGCGGCGACCTGCTGGGCGTTGCGGAAGCTGCGGCGGGTGCCGGGGGCAACGCTGACCGGATCGGTGTCTTCACAACGGGAGGAGGCGAGCAGCTTGGCGCTCTGCGCATCCAGTTCGGACAGGCTCTGCCAGATCTTGCAGACATAGGCCTGGGCGCGGCGGCCTGAACCGCCGTTGTAGCGGGCGAGCGCGGTCTTCCAGTTGCCTTCCTCGCCATGGAAGCGGACCAGCAGCTGGCCGGCGTAGAACACGTTGTCGCGCGGCTCCACGATCTTTTCCAGCGGCTGGAATTCGCCGCGGTGCGAGGCGACGGACAGCTGCATGCAGCCGACATAGGTGTTTGAACGAAGCTGTCCGCGATTGTCGCGGAGGTGCCGGGCGGCGTCATTGACGTTGCGGGCGTAATAGGGGCGGCCCTGCACGCTCATCGCGAAGGGGTGCGGTGCGCCGTCCTGTCCGCTTTCGACCAGCGCGATGGCCACCAGCATGCCCGACGGAATGCCGAGCTTCTGTTCGGCCTCCACTGCGTGGGTGACGCAGCTTTCCTTGGCGAGGGCCGGGGTTGCGGTCTGGGCCTGGGCGGGAGTTGCCATCGTCAGCGCCACCAGGGGGGCCGTCAGCAGTCCCGCAGCCAGTGCGATGCGTCCACCCGCTGTGGCGCATACGCGCTGATTTCGTCCCCGCATCCCAAACCTCCTTCTGATGTCGCCCCGTGTTCTACGGCGGCTGTTTGACCCCCCGCGCGGGGCCGTTGTTCCGGTCACCGAGTCGCTTACGGCGACCGCCTCCTACCCAGATGTTCGACGCCTCCCAATCGGGCGCCGCGGCCACACTTCCAAAAATTTGATCCACCGTCAACCGCCTTGCACCCTGGTAATACCACAGCTTTCGTCCGTCAGATGTCACGCAGCGGTACCGGACCGACGGCCTAGGCTCTTCGTGCCCAGGCATAAGCCTTTGAATCGCCACATTTGCCGACGAAATCGAAAGGGGTGTCCCTATGGTATGGGTCTGCCTTCCGTACAGGTGATGAAAAAGGGGCTACTGCGACCGCGTGTCGCCGGAATCACACTTCCAGATGATTTTCGCGACCCCCTTGCGCGGCGCAGCATGTTCGGGCAGTAAACTCCGCCGCCTTGTTTCCCTGGACTCGGGCGGGTCGGGTTCGAGGGTGCCGCCAGGGGCTGATCGCCACTGGGTCGCGGCAAGCGGATGCCGAGCCTCACGGGCCGGGGCACCCCGGTCGTGCAGGCTCGACCTCAGAGGAATCCATCCCGTGCCCGCGGACTCGTCCTTGGTGGGAGCGTTGCCCGCTCCAGATCTCGATCAACTGTTCCGCTTCGGTTACGACCGGCTCTATGCCGGGGATTTTGCCGGGAGCATCCACGGATTCCAAATGGCCACCGCCGCCGATCCGGCGAATGGGGAGGCCTGGGCGGCGCTGGCCGACGCCTGCGGCGGAGCAGAGTTGCCGGAGCGGGCGGCGGCTTGCTACCGGCGCGCCGTGACGTTGGATCCGGCCCATCGGATATGGCGGCTGATGCTGGCCGAGGCCTTGCGGCAATGCGGCGAAAACGATGCCGCATATGCTCTATATAGAGTGCTGGCTGCTGAACGGAGCGATTCGGCGGTGGTGCGACTCGGCCTCGCCCGCTGCCTGTCGGCGCTGGGCCGGCCTGATGAGGCATTGGAGGAGTTCCGTGAGGCGGTCGCTCTGCGCTCCAACGACCGCGATGCCGTGCTGGCGCTGGCGGAGGCGTTGACCATGGCGGGTGACGCGCTGGCGGCGGTGGAATTGCTGCAGCCTCTCGCCCGGCAGCATGAGGATGACGCGACGGTCCACCATGCTTTGGGCCGCTGCTGGCTGGCTCTGCGCGAACCGGTGAAGGCCCTGGCCGCGCTCCGACATGCGCGCGATGTCGCCGAAGGGGACGAGGCGGCGCCGATCGACCGGCTGATCGCAGCGTTGGAGGCCGGGGAGGGCGCCGACCTCTCGGCCGCCTATGTCCGTGCCCTGTTCGACCGCTATGCCGACCGTTTCGACCAGGATCTCGTCGGCAAGCTCGGCTATGCGGCGCCGGACCTGCTGCGTGCGGCGGTGGACCGCGTGGTTCCGGGGGCGGCGGGCCTGCGGGTCCTCGATCTCGGCTGCGGCACCGGGCTGGCCGGCGTCACCTTCAAGCCGTTGGCAGCGCATCTGGCCGGCGTCGACCTGTCGCCGCGGATGGTGGAAAAGGCGCGGCAGCGCGGAGTTTACGACGAACTCGGCGTCGGTGACGTGGTGGAGGCGATGGAGCGCTCCACAAGCGGTTGGGACCTGCTGGTCGCTGCCGACGTGCTGGTCTACATCGGCGACCTTGCCCCGATCTTCGCGGCGGCGGCCCATACCCTGCCGCCGGGTGGCCATTTCGCTGCCACGGTGGAGTGCCTGCCGGTGGAGTCGCAACAGGAGTTCGCCCTCGGCGCCACCCGCCGCTACGCCCATGCCGAAGCTTATGTCCGCCGCAGCGCGGAGAATGCCGGCTTCACCTTGCGCCTGATGGAGCCTTGCGCGCCGCGGCGGGAAAAGGGCGTGCCGGTCGCCGGCTTGCTGTTCGTGGTGGAACGCGCCGCCGGGTGACGGATAGCGCCGTCAGGCGCCGCAGGCTTCGACGAAGGATCTGGCGAAGTGCGTCCAGGTCCGTTCGCCCTGGATGAAGGCGAGGGCGCGGTCGGCGCGGCGCTTCGCCTCCTCCCGGTCGGCATGGATCGCTTCCAGATGAGCGACCAGCTCGTTGACCGAAGACTCCTTCCAGCCTTTGCGGTCGCCCTTGTGGAACAGCTGGGTCTGCTTCGTCAGCGGCCAGCAGCGCGGTTCATCCGCCGGACCGATCAGGTCGAGATGACCCGTGTTGGCCGACAGCACCACGGGCACGCCGCAGCCCATCGCCTCCATGGCGACGAGGTTGGTCGCTCCCTCGCAGCGGTTGGGAAACACCGCGGCGTGGCAATCGGCCATCACGGCGGCGATGTCGGCGCGGCCGACGAGGCCGAGGTCGACCACCGACCCCACGGGCAGGCCGTAGCGCACTGCCCACTCCACCACCTGCAGCCGTCCTTCCGGCCCGATGTCCGGCGGGGTACGGGTCAGCTGCGAGTCGGCGATGGAGAAGGCGACTTCCGGCCAAGGGCTTTGCCAGGCGGTGACGAGCAGGGCCTCCGGATGGCGCTGCTGGAAGGCACGGAAGGCCATCAGCACGATGTCCTGCCCCTTGCGGTATTCCAGCTTGCCGCCTGAGAACACCACGAACCGGTCGCCAAAGCGCCCGGACGGTGGCAGAGGACGGATCTCCGTCGGGTCGACGCCCTGGAAGGCGAGGCCGACCGTGTCGAATCCCTGCTCCAGCAGAAGGTCGCGATTGTAGGTGGAATGCACCACGATGCGGTCGAAGGCGCCGGCGCGTGCCAGCACCTCGGCATTGAAGTTCGTATCCTCGAAGGCGATGACGCCGATGTTGCGGTGCCCGCGGAAGCGGCGGGAAGGCTCGCCGGTCACGAACCCGTTGCCCAGCGCATGCAGGACATCGGCGTCCGGAATGACGATGGTGCCGTCGCCGTAGGGGGCGGCGGCCTCCATGTAACGGCGATGCTCGTCTTCCAGGACCTGAAGAGCCGCCCTGTTCTCCGGCCGCAGGCTGTCCATCATCGGGGCGTCGAGCAGAAGCGGGCGCATGCCCTGTGCAGTCAGGTACAGCGCGGTATGGACGCCGACCAACCCCCATCCATGGATTTCGGACAGCGGCCAGGTCAGGGCGAAACGGCGGGTCATGGCGGCCTGCGGCAAAGGGGTGGGAGCGGCAGCCTAGACGCGCAGAACCGCAGTTTTCAACCGGATATGCACGTTGGACGCGGAGAAGGAGCGGAGGGCAGGGTCGATTGGTTGCGGTGTCGTGCTAGATGGCCTGTGCATAGCGGCCGGCGTCGGTGGGCAGGCACCAGCGGGCATGGAGCTGGCCCTTGCCGTCGAAGCTGCAGGCGATCCATCCGGAACCGTGCAGCAGTCGTCGGCCACCGTTCGTGAAGGGCGGCATTTCGAACCTGTGGGCGGGCAGGGGGTGATCCGGCCGGGTCGCCAGCGGCTCCGCCAGCCGGGAACGCCAGTCCGGCCGGATGGCGGCAGAGGGAGAGACGGCGAAACGGGGGGCATAGAGTTGCCACATCTCCAGCCCGCCCCCGCGCAGCACCCCCCGGCCGCCGGCGCCCGACAGGCCGCGCGACGCGACGGTGATGCGGCAGCCGGTCCGCCGTGAAAAATCGGCGAGGGTGCGGAGCATCCGTTCCCACTCGGCGTGGCGACCCGGCGCGGTCCAGTGATCGCCCAGCCGCCGCGCCAACCGGCGTTGCAGCGGCGGCGGCAGCACCGCACCCAGCCGGTCGAGCGCGGCGGCGGCGGGAACCAGCAGCGGAGCGCCGCTGACCAGGATCAGGTGCCGGCAGGCCGCAAAGCGGTCGAGCCAGTCCGGCAACAGGCTCCAGTCACGCTCCGACAGGATGCGGCGGGCATTGCGGTCGGTCCACAGGTCGAGCGCCAGCAACCCGGCCTCTCCCATGACGAAGCCCTGTGCCAGAGTTCCGCAGGCAGCCCCCCACAGGCAGTCGGGCGGAGAATCGGCGACCGAGCCGGTTTGGAACAGTTGGGCCTGGCGGCGCGTCGCCACCAGCAGCGGGCGCAGACTGCGCGAAGCGGCATCGCCGTCCTCCCGGCCACCCCAGGCGCCGGCCAGCAGCCGGCCGAGGTCGGAGCCGTCCCACATCATCACCGACGGGATCGAGGCCAGCACCGCCGCAGCCGCAGCACCGCTCCACCCGCGCAGCATCCGGTCGAATCCGGCCGAGATCAGTTCCTCCGCCACGCTAGGCAAGGGCGGACCGAGTCGCCGGGAGGCGTCGCTTAGCAGGGAGGCCGCCTGCGGGGCGGAGGCCAGCACGGCATCGCCGTCGACCTGTCCGCCGGCCTGGATCAGCAGGTGATAGCGGTCGGCGGAATGCGCGGCGAGAAGATCGGGCCAGAGTGCCGGGGCCGGGGCCGGGGCCGTCGGCGGCGCCCCACCATCCGCCCCAACGCCATCCACCCCAATGCCATCCGCCGCGCGGTTCGTCGCGCCGGTCATTCCGCTTCCGTACAGAATAGCCATGCGTGGGAATGAATGACGGCCCGGAACGACCATTGTCCAACGGGGGCCGTCGGGGAAGCCATAGGCGACATCGGTGTCGCGCATGCCGCGGGGAACGGCGAAGTCGAAGCGCCAGACGTGGCGGCGGCGCCAGACCGTCAGGTGGCGCGGAGGAACCGGCAGGGTGACGCCGTCAACCCGCAGATCGTCGGGTTCGATCTCTCCGTCCAGGACGAACAGCGCCGACAGCCACCAACGGTCGCGCTGTTCACCGCGGAAATACAGGATGGGGCCGAGCAGGATGCTCGGCTCCGCTCGTCTGCGCGCCATGACTCATCCGTCCGAACCGGCTCCCCCGAACGGGGACATCACCGCATCCCATAGCGCATGGCGCCGCGGAACGGAGAGGAAAATCGCGAGGGATCAGGCTTTCCGCTTGCGCAGCAGCTCAAGCATGCGGGGGGGGACCTGTTCGTTCAGGACCGGGTCGTACAGGCGATGAAGTTCCTCCACATGCTGGCGATGCTGGGCGAGCAGCGCCTTTGCGTCGGGATCGCTCTCGACCACGCTCTCGAATGCCGCGCGCTCCCGTTCGTCGAGGGCGCCGTCCAGATAGGCGTTGATATCGGTCATCGTCACACGCTTCATCTCTGTCGTTCCCGGATGGGTCGCCGGGGTTTCTCCCCTGGGACACGATCAACCGTGACACGTCCGGTGGCTCCGCCGTTCCCGGAAAGATCGGCCGAAAGGACGCCTACCCAATCTTATGGGCATGATCCTCGGCCATACCAGTCCGACAAACGGCGCGATCACTGCTCCCTTTCGAGGCGAGCAATCCGGCACCGCCATCCTCTTTCGCGTCGCCCGGCCAAGTAACAGGGCGGTGTCGCCGATTGTTCCAGCCGGCGATGGGCCGGAACGCGACGCAATCGGGGCTGTTGTGATTGTGCAACGCAGCCCATCCGCGCCCCATCGGGGGTATAGTGAAAGGAGATATGCCCGTGGCTCAGCAGGAGAGCAGGCAGCCGCCCCAGCACCAGGACAGCCGGCCCGGTCATCAGGCGCCGATGGACCCGCAGCCGTCGGAAACCCGGCCCGGCTACCGCGGCAGCGGCAAGCTGCGCGACAAGGTGGCGCTGATCACCGGCGGCGACAGCGGCATCGGCCGCGCCATCGCCGTGCTGTATGCCCGCGAAGGAGCCAAGGTCGGAATCCTGTATCTGAACGAGGACGAGGACGCCCGCGAGACCCGCCGGCTGGTCGAGGCGGAGGGCCAGCCCTGCACCATCCTGAGCGGCGACGTCGGCCAGGAGGAGACCTGCCGCAAAGCGGTGGAAAGCATGATCGGCGAGCATGGGCGCATCGACATCCTGATCAACAACGCGGCCGAACAACACCCGCAGAAGTCGATCGAGGACATCACCGCAGAACAGCTGGAGCGGACCTTCCGCACCAACATCTTCGGCCAGTTCTTCATGGTGAAGGCCGCCCTGCCGCACATGCACGAGGGCGCCTGCATCATCAACACCACCTCGGTCACCGCCTACAAGGGCAGTCCGGAGTTGCTGGACTATTCGGCGACCAAGGGCGCCATCGTCGCCTTCACGCGGTCGCTGTCGATGGCGCTGGCCGACCGCGGCATCCGCGTCAACGCGGTGGCGCCCGGCCCGATCTGGACCCCGCTGATCCCCTCGACCTTCGACGAGGAGAAGGTGGAGAATTTCGGCGGCAACGTGCCCATGAAGAGAGCCGGCCAACCCGACGAGGTGGCGCCGTCCTTCGTCTTCCTCGCGTCGGACGACTCTTCCTACATGTCGGGCCAGGTCCTGCACCCGAACGGCGGTACGGTGGTGAACGGCTGACGGCAATCCGGCGGGCAAGAAGGCCCGCCGCGTCCAGTCCGGCGCGGCGGGCCTTTTCGGCTGTGGGGCGGTCAGGCCGCCCGGATGCGGGCGACGAAGGCGTTCACGGACTCCCGCAGGCCTTCCGCCTGGGTGCCGAGGCTGCCGGCGGCCTGAAGCACTTCGGACGCCGCCCGCCCGGCATCCTGCGAGGCGTCGTTGACGCCCATGATGGCGCGCGATACCTCCGCCGTGCCCTGAGCGGCCTGCTGGACATTGCGGGAGATTTCGCCGGTGGCGGCGGTCTGCTCTTCCACCGCGGAGGCGATGGAAGTGGCGATCTGGTTGACCTGCTGAACCGTGTCGGCGATGCCGCGGATGGCGCCGACGGCACCCTGCGTCTCCTTCTGGATGGCCTGGATCTGGCCGGAGATTTCTTCCGTCGCCCGCGCGGTCTGGTTGGCGAGACTCTTCACCTCGCTGGCGACGACGGCGAAGCCCTTGCCGGCCTCACCCGCACGCGCCGCCTCGATGGTGGCGTTCAGCGCCAAGAGGTTGGTCTGGCTGGCGATCTCCTGGATCAGCTGCACGACGCTGCCGATCCGCTCCGCCGCCTGGGCCAGACTTTCGACGGTGGCGTTGGTGCGCTGCGCCTCGTCCACCGCGGACCGGCTCATGCGGGTGGCGGATTCCAGCTGGCGGGCGATCTCGCTGATGGAACTCGCCAGCTCTTCGGCGGCGGAGGCCACCGTCTGAACGTTGCTGAGGGTCTGGTCGCTGGCCGCGGCGACCGAGGAGGCCTGCCGGGTCGTCTCCTCCGCGGTGGAGGACATGCTTTCCGCGTTGCTCTGCAACTGGGTGGCGGCGGAGGACACCGCACCGACCACGCCCTGGACGCTCGATTCGAAACTGTCGGCCAGCGCGTTCAGCGTCCGTGCCTTTTCCGCGGCGGTGCGCGCTTCGGCGTCCTTGGCCTCCTGCTCCATGCGGCGGTTGTTGAGGAGGTTCTGCTTGAAGACCTCCACGGTGCGGGCCATCGACCCGACCTCGTCACCGCGGTCGGCGCCGGTGACCGCCACCGTCGCGTCGCCCTTGGCCAACTGCTCCATCACGTCGTTCAATGCGGTGATCGGGCGCCGGATGCCGACGACGGCGATGACGACAGCGGTGGCGCCGGCAAGGAGAATGGCGGCGATCATCCCGCCCATGGCCCAGGCGATGATGGTATCGGTCTCGTCGCTCAACCGGTCGGAGGACCGCAGCACGCCGGCATTCACCTCGTCCGCGAGCTTCGCGGCGATGTCGAATGTCCCGACCACCAGCGGGCGGCAGTCCTTGGCATACAGGGCAGCGGCGCCGGCATGGTCGCCCTTTTGCTTGAGAGCCAAGACGTTGGGCAGGGTTCGCCTGATCGATGCCAGCATGTCGGTCATCCGGGTGACGGCCGCCGCCGAATCCGGCTTGGCGAGACGTGTCACGACGGCACTGGACTCTACGATTCCGACCTGGATTTCGCTCAGCGTCTTCATGAGCGGAGGCAGTTCGGCCGGGTCCTGAACCAGCAGGATGCTGTTCATGAAGCGGCCGAGATTCGCGACGTCGCCGCGCATCCGTTCGACTTTCTGAGCGAATTCGATGTCCGTGGCGATCAGGTCGGAATAGTTGCCGTCCACGCGATTCAGCGTGTTGGCCATGAAGGTGGATAAGCCGGCCGCCACCACGCTGAGAAGAAAGACGACAAAATAGATCTTCGGGCCGATCCCGATTCGCGACAACGGATTCATTGCTACCACCCACACTTAAGCGAACTGATTATCAAGGTGCGATCGATACGAGACCCAATCGAATCGCAGTCCGCGAAAGTATAGGGACTTACCATATGAAAAATGGCTTAACGTCCGAGTTGTTGACGAAGCTTCTCAGGCTTCTCCAGCCATCCAGCATTCGTAAAATAATTTACAATATTGGCGAAAACGCCTCTTTGTCAGGCTGAGCGGTGAGCTGGATCACGCTTTAGAAAAATATGAAACAGATACTCCCCATCTGAGGGCGTGACCCTGTGCCCGAAAGCATGCTCCCCCCGCAACAGGTTGCGGGGGGAGCATGGTGCTGCCGGGCGGGACCGGCCGCGGAGGAAATGGAATCAGGCGGTCATCAGGTTGTTCAGCCGTTCCCGCGCGCGGCACAGGCGGGAGCGGATGGTGCCGATGGAGACGTTCAGCGTTTCCGCGGCCTCCTGATAAGGACGGCCTTCGATGGCAACCAGCTTGACCACCTTGCGCTGACTGGGGGTGAGGGAGGAGAAGGCGCGGTCGACGTCGCGGAAGACCAGACGCGACATCTGCGCCGCATCGACGGACATGGCGCCGTCCCACAACTCCACCTTCGTCACATGGCGGTCGCGCTGCAGGTTGTTGAAATGCAGGTTCTTGAGCATGGTGGTCAACCACGCCTGCATGTTCGTGCCGGGTTCGAAACGATGCTGGCGCGACAGGGCTCGTGCCAGGCAGTCCTGCAGCAGGTCCTCTGCGGCATTGGCGTCGCGGGTCAGTTTGCAGGCATAGCGCTGCAGGTTCGGCATGCAGCGGATCAGTTCGTTTTCGAACGAGTACGCCATGGTCTTTCCTTCCTCCACGGTCTGTTCGTCCCGGCCGGCCGGTTGAGTGGCGGCGCCCTTCAATCGGCGGCGGGGCGCAAAGCAGGGACGGCGTTTGCTGTTCCGGCGCGCGAGCGGGGCGCTGCCGGTTCGAAAGGCTGAGGATCGAAGTTGTTTTGGTCTTGCGGCGTCAGGCGGCCCGGCGGGATGCCATCTGCCGGCCCGTCATAGGACTCTGGCCGGCACTCTCTTGGACAACCCTTGGGGCGATCCCAGCGGGATATCGCGGAACGATCCGGTCGGCGGTGGCGTCATTGAGGCGGTCCCGTTGTTGCCCGTCGTTGATCGTGTCGGGAGCTAAACGCGCCGTCCGCCGCGGATGTTCCACCGCCTGATTAGGAAAGAGTGACATCGGTGGCAGATCGCGGAGATTCCGGTCGCGGTCCAGCTTGCCGGGCTTACCACCACCGAACGCGCCGGTTGGTGCCGGTACGCAACAGTCAGGAGATGGCCGGAGAGGGCGCCGGCAGCAGCTTTTCCAGGCGCAGCGCCGCCATGTCGTCCTCGTAATAGGCGGGATAGATGGCGAAGCTGCGGTAGCCGGCGCCGGTGTAGAGCGCGATTGCCGCCGTATTGTCCGCCCGGACCTCCAGCCGCAGCCCGGCGCAACCATGGGCCGCCGCGGCATCCTCCAGCGCCGACAGCAGGCGGCGGGCGATGCCCCGGCCCCGGCTGTCCGGTTCCACGGCGAAGGAGGTGAGGCGGGCCAAGGGCGTTCCGGCGTGGAATCCAAGCACGCCGTAGGCCACCGGCCTGCTCCCTATGCCGGACGGGCAGTCGCCTGACCGGTCGCACACTTGGCAGCCGGCCACAAGGACCACACCTTTTGCTTTCAGGATCGCATAGCGGAAGTTGCGCCGCGTCATCCGGTCGGTCGCGAAGCTCTGCTCCTCGATCGCCAGCAGCTCGGGGATATCGGCCGCTATGGCACGGCGGATGACGATGCATGCTGCATCGCAGTGGACAGGATCGATTTCGTGACGCATCGTTGACGGGAAAAAGGGGAGGGGGTGCTACTCTACTCCCTTTTACCACGGTGAAACGACAGTATGATCCGCGTGGGGAAAGCATTGTTTAACCAACAGCGCCGACACTTCCCCCCATGTTGGCCCCCTGTTGGAGCGCTGTCCTTCCAGCCGCCCGCTCCCGTTGGCCTTTCAAGCAGAAAGTCAGGACATGGACGCTCGGTTTAAATCTCGCGACATCGAACGCCGCAGCCTGGATGTCGACGGCCTGAAACGGTCGTTCCTGGAATGGCTTGTCTATTCGGTCGGCAAGGATGCCCGCGCCGCCACCCGCCGCGACTGGTTCCACACCGTGGCGCTGGCCGTGCGCGACCGCGTCGTCGACCGCTGGATGGACACGACGCGAAGCTACTACCAGGAAGACGCCAAGCGCGTTTACTACCTGTCCCTGGAATTCCTGATCGGGCGCCTGCTGACCAACAGCCTGTCGAACCTGGGCATCATGGACGAATGCCGGCAGGCGCTCGACCGCCTCGGCCTGTCGATGGAAGACGTGGTCGATGCGGAGCCGGACGCGGCGCTCGGCAACGGCGGCCTCGGCCGTCTGGCCGCCTGCTTCCTGGACAGCATGGCCTCGCAGGCGCTGCCCGGCTACGGCTATGGCATCCGCTACGAGTTCGGCCTGTTCGAGCAGCGTTTCGAGAACGGCTGGCAGGTCGAGTATCCGGAACAGTGGCTGCAGTTTGGCAACCCGTGGGAGTTCGCCCGGCCGGAGGTGCTGTACCCGGTCCAGTTCTACGGCCGTGTCGAGGAGTTCCGCGACAGCGTCGGCGAGCGCGCCTATCGCTGGGTCGATGCCGACCGCGTGCTGGCGATGGCCTATGACACGCCGGTCGTCGGCTTCGGCGGCGAGACGATCAACACGCTGCGCCTGTGGTCGGCCCGCGCCACCCGCGACTTCAACTTCGGCCACTTCAACGACGGCGCCTACATGAAGGCGGTCGAGCAGAAGATCCTGTCGGAGAATCTCAGCCGCGTCCTCTATCCCAACGACGCGACGGAGACCGGCAAGGAGCTGCGACTGAAGCAGGAGTATTTCTTCACCTCCGCCTCGCTGCAGGACATCCTGCGCCGCTATCTGCAGCATCATTCCAGCTTCGAGAACCTGCCCAACAAGGCGGCGATCCAGCTGAACGACACCCACCCGGCCATCGGCATCGCCGAACTGATGCGCCTGCTGGTCGACCAGCATGCGCTGCGCTGGGACGACGCGTGGGACATCACGCGCGCCACCTTCGCCTACACGAACCACACCCTGCTGCCCGAGGCGCTGGAAGCCTGGCCGGTGCGGATGATCGAGCGGGTGCTGCCGCGCCACATGCAGATCATCTACGAGATCAACGCCAAGTTCCTGAACCGCACCAAGGCGCGGGCGGACGGCGACAATGCCAAGCTGTCGCGCCTGTCGCTGATCGACGAGCGCGGCGAGCGCCGCGTTCGCATGGGCAACCTGGCCTTCCTCGGCTCGCACAAGGTCAACGGCGTGTCGGCCCTGCACACCGAGCTGATGAAGCAGACGGTGTTCGCCGACTTCCACGAGGAATTCCCGGACCGCATCAACAACAAGACCAACGGCATCACGCCGCGCCGCTGGCTGAAGCAGGCCAACCCGGCCCTGTCCGAGCTGATCACCACCCGCATCGGCGAGGGCTGGATCTCCGACCTGTCGCAGATCTCGGCCCTGCGCGAGAAGGCCGACGACGTGGTGTTCCGCGAGGAATTCCGCCGGGCCAAGCGCAAGAACAAGAAGCGCCTTGCCGCCTACATCGCCCGCCAGACCGGCGAGGAGGTGCTGGTCGACAGCATCTTCGACGTGCAGGTCAAGCGCATGCACGAGTACAAGCGCCAGCTTCTGAACGTGCTGCACACCATCGCGCTCTACAACGAGATGCGCGACAACCCGACGGTCAGCTGGGTTCCGGTGACCAAGGTGTTCGCCGGCAAGGCGGCGCCGTCCTACCATATGGCCAAGCTGATCATCAAACTGATCAACGACGTGGCCAAGGTGGTGAACCACGACCCGTCGGTGCATGACAACCTGAAGGTCGTGCTGCTGCCGAACTACAACGTCACCGCGGCGGAGATCATCATCCCGGCCGCCGACCTGTCGGAGCAGATCTCCACCGCCGGCATGGAGGCGTCGGGCACCGGCAACATGAAGCTTGCGCTGAACGGCGCGCTGACCATCGGCACGCTGGACGGAGCCAACGTCGAGATCCGCGAGCATGTGGGCCCGGACAACATCTTCATCTTCGGCATGACCGCCGACGAGGTGAACGACCTGCGCGCCAGCGGCGGCTTCAACCCGCGCGAGGTGATCGCGTCGAACCCCAGCCTGAAGCGGGCGCTCGACATGATCTCCACCGGCGCCTTCTCGCCGGACGACCGCAACCGCTACCATCCGATCGTCCAGGCTCTGACCGACGGCGGCGACCATTTCCTGGTGACGGCGGACTTTGCGGATTATTGCAGGGCCCAGGATGCGGCGATGGAGCTGTACCGCGATCCGGAGGAATGGACCCGCAAAGCGATCCTGAACACCGCCAACATGGGCTGGTTCTCGTCTGACCGCACGGTCAACGAGTACGCCGGGGAGATCTGGGACGTACACCCGGTGCATCCCAACCATGACGGTGAGGGGTTCCGGTAATCTTCGATCAGGCGAATGCGCAGGCGCTTTACAATGCCTGCGCATTCGGATAAGAAAGCGCTATGAACCGCACGGCCATCACCACCACTACGACCAAAAAAGCGACTCGCTTCGGCGGGCAGCGTCGTGGTGCGTGCTGATCGGATCGACCAGCGTTTCTTCCACGAGGCAGGCCCCGCCGGACAACGGACGGGGCCTCGTCGTATCCGGGGTCCGCTGTCCGAACGACCGATAGGCCGGTCCGATCAACAGTGCGATAGACAGGACGAAACCCCGACATGAGCAGCAACAACGCCTCCGCTTCCTCCAAGTCCCTCCGCGTCGCCGTGGTCGGCGCCACCGGCGCCGTCGGCCGCGAGATGGTCAAGGTCCTGCACGACCGCAACTTCCCGGTCGCCGAACTCGG
Organism: Pseudomonadota bacterium; assembly: GCA_023423695.1. Classification (GTDB taxonomy): domain Bacteria; phylum Pseudomonadota; class Alphaproteobacteria; order Azospirillales; family Azospirillaceae; genus Azospirillum. Next base: position 46,780 of record JAFAFA010000079.1, read on the forward strand.
CCTGTTCGCCTCCGAGCGCTCCGCCGGCAAGGTGCAGGAGACCCCCTACGGCGCCCTGACCCTGAAGGCCTTCGACGCCGCGGTGGTGAAGGGCTATGACGTTGTCCTGCTGGCGGTGTCGGGCGACTTCGCCAAGGCGCATGCCAAGGATCTGGCCTCGGCCGGCGCGCTGGTGATCGACAACAGCTCCGCCTTCCGCTACGACGCCGACATTCCGCTGATCGTTCCGGAAATCAACGCCCACGTCTTCCGCGAGGCGTATGCGAACGGCTCCCGTCTGGTCGCCAACCCGAACTGCACCACGGCCATCGCCGTCGTGGCGCTCGGGCCGCTGCACAAGGCCTTCGGCATCAAGCGCGCCATCGTCTCCACCTATCAGGCCACCAGCGGCGCCGGCGCCGAGGGCATGGCCGAGCTGGAGGAGCAGACGCGCAACCAGCTGGACGGCAAGCCGGTCACCAACAGCGTGTTCCGCCACCCGATCCCCTTCAACCTGATCCCCCAGATCGACGCCTTCCAGGAGAACGGCTACACGAAGGAGGAGATGAAGGTGACGTGGGAGACGCGGAAGATCATGGAGGTTCCGGACCTGCTGGTCAGCTGCACCGCCGTTCGCATCCCGACCTACCGCGCCCATTCCGAAGCCATCACGCTGGAAACCATCCAGCCGGTCACGCCGGACGCCGCCCGCGCCGTCCTGGCCGATGCCGCCGGTGTGAAGGTGGTGGACGATCCGGCCAACGGCGCCTACCCGATGCCGCTGAACGCCACCGGCCAGTATGACGTCGAGGTCGGCCGCATCCGCAGCAACCTCGTGTTCGGCGACCATGGCCTCGACCTGTTCGTCTGCGGTGACCAGCTGCTGAAGGGCGCCGCCCTGAACGCCGTGCAGATCGCCGAGCTGGCGCTGTAAAGTCCAGGGCAAGGCCGATCCCAAGGATCTGGAATCCAAGGGCGGGCACTGCTATGTAATGCAACGGGGGCCGATGGGCGTGTTTCGCCTGTCGGCCCTTTCGCCGTTCTCACGATCACCTTCTCTTGTCACGGGACTTTGCGCATGTCCGAACTTCAGGACGCCGTCTCCCGCCGTCGGACCTTCGCCATCATCGCGCACCCCGACGCCGGTAAGACCACGCTTACGGAAAAGCTGCTGCTGTTCGGCGGCGCCATCCAGATGGCCGGCGCCGTCAAGGCCCGCGGCGAGCAGCGGCGCGCCAAGTCGGACTGGATGAAGGTGGAGCGCGAGCGCGGCATCTCGGTGACCGCCTCCGTTATGACCTTCGACTTCGACGGGCGCACCTTCAACCTGCTCGACACGCCGGGCCACGAGGACTTCTCGGAGGACACCTACCGCACGCTGACCGCGGTGGACAGCGCGGTGATGGTGATCGACGGCGCCAAGGGCATCGAGGCGCAGACGCTGAAGCTGTTCGAGGTCTGCCGTCTGCGCGACGTGCCGATCATGACCTTCTGCAACAAGATGGATCGCGAGGCGCGCGATCCCTTCGACCTGATCTCGGAGATCGAGAGTGCGCTGGCGCTGGAGGTCACGCCGGCCAGCTGGCCGATCGGCATGGGCCGCGACTTCCTGGGCTGCTACGACCTGATCCGCGACCGGCTGATCCTGATGGACCGCAGCAAGGGCGACGAGATCGACGAGGGCATCGAGTGCAATGGTCTCGACGATCCCCGTCTGGACGAGCTGCTGCCCGCCCATGCCGTCGCCAAGCTGCGCGAAGAGGTGGAGATGGCGCGCGGCCTGATGCCGGCCTTCGACCTGGAGGCCTATCGCGCCGGCCATCTGACGCCGATCTATTTCGGCTCCGCCATCAACAATTTCGGCGTGCGCGAGCTGCTGTCCGGTCTGGCGGAGAACGCCCCGCCACCGCGTCCGCAGCCGGCCGATCCCCGCACCGTCCAGCCGGACGAGGAGAAGGTCACCGGCTTCGTGTTCAAGGTCCAGGCCAACATGGACCCGAACCACCGCGACCGCATCGCCTTCGTCCGCCTCTGCTCCGGCCGCTACAAGCGCGGCGCCAAGCTGAAGCATATCCGCTCCGGCAAGCTGATGGCGGTGAACAACGCCGTGCTGTTCCTGGCCCGTGACCGCGAGGTGGCGGAAGAGGCGTGGCCGGGCGACATCATGGGCATCCCCAACCACGGCAGCCTTCGCATCGGCGACACGCTGACGGAGGGCGAGGATCTGCGCTTCACCGGCGTGCCCAGCTTCGCGCCGGAACTGCTTCAGCGCGTCCGCCCGGACGACCCGATGCGGGTGAAGCACCTGCGCAAGGCGCTCGAGCATTTCGCCGAAGAGGGCGCCTCCCAGGTGTTCAAGCCGCTGACCGGCGCCGACTGGGTGGTCGGAGTCGTCGGCCAGCTGCAGTTCGAGGTGCTCGCCTCGCGCATCGAGGCGGAGTACGGCATCGCCGCCCGTTTCGAAGGAGCCGGCCTCGATGCCGCCCGCTGGGTCGAGACCGACGACAAGGTTCAGTTGGAAAAGTTCATCGAGCTGAACCGCTCGGCGCTGGCGGAGGACCATGACGGCGCCCTGGTGTTCCTGGCCCGCAACGCCTGGCACCTGAACCGCGCGCAGGAGGATTTCCCGGCGCTGCGGTTCCTGAAGACGCGCGAGCAGAACCGCAAGGTCCACACGGCGGCCTGACGGACAGTACGCTCTTCCTGTCGCCCGCCCCTGGTTGATCCCTGGGGCGGGCTTCCTTTTACCGACCGAATTCGTACTGGGCTTCCCGGCTGGACGGATGGCTTGACGCCGCCGGTCCGGTGTCGGAACGTGTGCGGATGCGTTTAACAGTTTCGACACGTAATCAATGGCTTCCGTCGGACGGACAGGGTCGGAAATGAGGCGGTCATGGCGTTGGGATTAGACGAACTTCTGGATACCAGCGGCTTGGTGCCGCATGGCGTCTGCCTGCTGTGGCGGCCCGACATTCTGGCGATCCACGTCGCCTCCGATGTCCTGATCGGCCTGTCCTATTTCTCCATCCCGGTGGCGCTGACCTATTTCGTCCTGCGTCGGCGCGATGTCGAATTCGGATGGATGGCGCTTCTGTTCGCCCTGTTCATCATCGCCTGCGGCACCACCCATTTCCTTTCCGTCTGGACGCTGTGGAGCCCCGATTACGTGCTTGAGGGGCTGGTCAAGGTGATCACCGCGTTCGCGTCCCTGGCGACCGCGGCGGCGCTTTGGTGGCTGATGCCGCGCCTTCTGGCGCTGCCCAGCCCCAAGCAGCTGGAAGCGACCAACCGGGCGCTGGAGCAGGAAATCGCCATCCGACGCCAGATGGAGACGCGCTATTCCGGCTTCTTCAACAATCTGGGCGAGGCGCTCTTTATCGTACAGGTGCTGCCGGACGGTGATTTCGCCTATGAGGCGATCAATCCTGCGTTGGCGCGGATCGGCGGCCTGGACCCCGAGCAGCTGCGCGACCGCCGCGTCCGGGATGCCGTAACGCCGGAGCTGGCCGATCTGGTCATCCCCCGCTACACAGCCTGCCGCGATCGCGGCGAGACCATCGATTACGAAGAGACGCTGGACATGCCGGCCGGCCAGCGCGTCTTCCACACCATGCTGGTTCCGGTGAAGGACGCCGCCGGCCGGGTCGTGCAGATTCTGGGCAGCGGCCGCGACGTGACCGAGCGCAAGCGCCTGCAGGCGGAGGTGGTCCAGACCTCCAAGCTGGCGACCTTGGGCACGCTGGCGGCGGGCATGGCGCATGAGATGAGCCAGCCGCTGAACGTCATCCGCCTGTGGACGGAGAACATGCTGTCCCGCCTGCGCGACAATCTGCTGGAGCGGGATCGTGCCGAACGCTCGCTGACCCTGGTGATCGAGCAGACCGACCGCATGGCGAAGCTGATCGACCATGTCCGCACCTTCGGCCGTCGGGATGGCGGCGGCATGCAGGCCTTCACCCCCGCCCGTTGCATCGAAAGTGCGGTGGAACTGGTGCGCCACCAATACGCATTGGAAGACATCGAGATCATTGAGAGTGCCACGTCGGCGCAACTCCCGGTGACCGGGCGGCCACTTGAATTGGAGCAAGTGATTCTCAACCTGTTTTCGAACGCGCGTGATGCCATAATCGCGCTTCGTGAAAAGGGCCGGGAGGCGGGACGCATAATGGTGGTGATCACCGACGATCCAGATGGCCAATCCGTCGCCATCCAGGTGACCGACGATGGCGGCGGCATCGACCCGTCGGTTTTGCCCCAGATTTTCGACCCCTTCTTCACGACCAAGGAGGTCGGCAAGGGCTCGGGACTCGGCCTGTCGATCGGCTACGGCATCATCGACGGCATGGGCGGCCGCATCGATGCCCGCAACGTCGATCTGGAGGGAGGGCGCCGTGGCGTCCGCTTTACCATAACCTTGCCCAGCCAGCCGGTTTCCTCATCCGACAGGGAGCTGTCGCATGCCTGATCCGTTCCACATCCTGATCGCGGAGGATGAAGTCCTCGCGGCGATGGCGCTGGAGGATTTCCTGTCGCTCAAGGGCTTCCGCGTGACCGTCGCAGCCAACGGGGCGGAGGCGCTGGAGCGCTATGGCTGTGAGCAGGTGGATGCGTTGGTGACCGACCTGCGCATGCCGCGTATGGACGGCCAGACCCTGATCCGCGAAATCCGCAATCGGGATGCCGTGTTGCCGGTGGTGGTGATGACCGGCTATCTGACGGAGGACAGCGACCTGAAGCATGAGCGCTGGAAGCCGCTGGAGATCCTCAGCAAGCCGGTGAACCCGCGCATCATCTGCGAAACGCTGCACCGCATGCTCGGGCTGCCGTTGGAAGCCTAAAGCGAATTTGCATTCGCTTTAGAGTCACATGACCTCATACGCCGGTCGGGCTTCGGCCGCATGAGCGGCCGGGACCGCCGTCGCGGTCCAAAGCGGATTGCAATCCGCTTTAAGAAAGGACAGTTGCCACCGGCGCGGCTCAGTCTTCCAGTGGTTCGACGTCGACGCTGACGGTCAGGCCGTGGCCTGCCCCGCCGACCAGAACGCCGCGGGCCGGGCTGACGTCGTCGTAATCGCGGCCCCAGGCGATGGTGATGAAGTCGCGGTTGGCGACGCAGGCGTTGGTCGGGCAGATGTCCAGCCAGCCGGTGGCGGGCCCGCACCAGACCGATGCCCAGGCATGGCTGACGTCCGCACCCACCAGCCGCGGCTGGCCCGGCGGGGGCAGGGTGCGCAGGTATCCCGACACGTAGCGGGCCGGCAGGCCAATGGCACGAACGCAGCCGACAGCGATGTGGGCGAAATCCTGGCAGACGCCGCGGCGGTTGCGCATCACCGCCGCCAGCGGCGTGGCGACCGTTGTGGCCGCCGGGTCGAAGGCAAACTCCCGATTGATGCGGTTCATCAGGTCGATGGCCGCCGCCACCGCCGGGCGGCCGGGGGTGTAGCTGACCCGCGCATAGTCCAGCAGTTCCGGGCTGGAGGCGACGAGCGCACTGTCGAAGCAATATTGCGTGATCTCCGCCCCGTCATCCGGGCCGGACAGGCCGCGCAGGCTTTCGCGCACATGCTCCCACGGGGCCGAGTCGTCAGGCGCCGATGCCGGCGGCTCGAACACCTCCACCTCGCTTTCGGCGATGACCGAGAAGGTCCGGTGCGGCTCCTGCACGGCGACATAGGTGACGGTGTTCCCGAAGTAATCCACCCGGTCCGACCGCACCGCCGGGACCGGATCGATGGTCAGCTGACTGCGCCGGATGCGCTGGCGCGGGTGCGGCCGGGCGGTCAGGTGCAGCAGGTGGTGGGAGATCGGCACATCCTCGCCATAGTCGTAGGCGGTTGCGTGGCGCACGCGGTAGCGGGTGACGGAACCGCTGCTGCCGGGAGGTGGAGTGGGAGGTGGCATCGGGTCAGGCTGATCGTGCGAAGGCATGGCTGAAATAGGCGTGGGCCAGGAAGTTCGATACGTCCGGCAGCGACATCGCCAGCGTGTCCAGCAGCGCCCGCAGCGCCTCGCCCGAGGCGAGCGCATCGGTCCGCTCCAGCCCGTTGCGCGCGGCGGCGACGATGGCCAGCGCCCCGCCGGTGGGATCGGTGCCGGTGCCGACGCCCTGGCTGGGCAATGCCCGCAGGTGCCGGTCCAGTGCCGCCAACTGGAAGGCCAGCGCGCGGGGGTTCGCCTCCTCGCCCAGCAGCAGGTCGAGAACGGAGGTCCGCTGGACGCTGGTCAGGTGGCGGGCGCGATAGGTCATCACGCTCTCGCCCAGTTCCAGCAGGACTGCCAGGGTGGCGGCCTGCATCGGTTCGTCCAGGCGGTCGAGGTCGGCGACATGGACGCCGCGCATCAGTGCGATCATGTGCAGCGACCGTTCGATGCGGCGCCCGATATCGAGGAAGCGCCAGCCGGCGCCGCGGGTCATGCTCTCCTGCTCCAGGCCGGAGAAGGCGGCCAGCGCGATCATCACGTCGTCCAGCCGCAGCAGGAGCGATGCCGCGTCCATCCGTCCCTTCTGCGGCTGGGACTGTCGGTCGATGGCCGACACCACCCGCCACATATCCATCGACAGGCGGTCGCGTACCGAATAGGCGGTGCGGTGCAGGCGCAGAACCTGGGCGCGCAGGCTGTTGGGATGGTCCGGGTCGGTGACGGCGGCGTACAGTGCCTCGCGCAGACCGCGATGGGCGCCGCTTTCCGTCACCCGCACCATGTCGGCCGGGATCATGCCGAGCGAGCTGAGCAGGTCGAGCAGCGGGCGGAGCTGCAGGGTGGCGCCGGGCATGTTGCTGTCGATCAGCCGGCTCTGCGTCGCGCGCAGCAGGCGTAGTGCCCCCTCCGCCCGTTCCGCGTAGCGGCCGAGCCAATAGAGGCCGTCGGCGACGCGGCTCGGCAGGTCGTTAGCGGACGGACGGGCACCGCTGGCCGTCGGCTCGGTGGCCGGCGCCGGGCGTGGCTGGGTGGAGGCGACATCGGCGCGCCGCGGCGCCAGGATCCAGGTGTCCTTGCTGCCGCCGCCGCTCTGCATCGACACCACCAGCCGGCCGGATTCGCTCGACACGCGGGTCAGCCCGCCGGGCATCACCGCATAGCCGCCGCTGGGCGTGGCGCAGAGGAAGACGCGCAGCACCAGCGGGCGCGGCTGCAGCCGGCCATCCTGCCAGACCGGGGCGGTGGACAGCGCCATCTGCTCCTGCGCCACGAAATACCAGGGGCGGCGCTTGATCCGCTCGATCAGGGCCGACCGCGCGGCGGCCGACAGCTGGGCGCCGAAGATCGGCTCGAAGGACAGGGACGGGAAGGCCGGTTTGACCACCAGCCCGTCGAGATGGTCGATGACGTAAGCGCGCTCCGCATCGTTGCCGCACCACCAGCTGGCGACACCGGGCAGCCGCAGCTCCTCCCCCAGCAGATGGCGGCAGAGCGTCGGCAGCGACGACTTCATCGCCATCGATTCCATCAGGCCGGAGCCCAGCGCGTTCGCCATCACCACGTTGCCGGCGCGCACCGCCTCGATCAGGCCTGCCACGCCCAGCGAGCTGTCGGCGCGCAGTTCCAGCGGGTCGGCGAAATCGGCGTCGAGCCGGCGCAGGATCACGTCCACCTGTTCCAGCCCGGACAGGGTCTTCAGGTACACGGTCCGGTCGCGCACCGTCAGATCCGCCCCCTCCACCAGCGTCAGGCCAAGGTAACGGGCGAGATAGACATGTTCGAAATAGGTCTCGTTGTAGGGACCGGGGGTCAGCAGGACCACGCGCGGCAGGCCACGGGCGCTCCCGGTTCCGTTCGCCCGCGGTGCCAGCGACAGCAGCGTTTCCTTGAAGGTGTCGAAGAAGCCGGTCAGCCGTTCCACCTGGCAATGGCGGAAGCTGTCGGGCAGCACCTTGGCGATCACCGCGCGGTTTTCCAGCGCATAGCCGCTGCCGCTCGGCGCCTGGGTGCGGTCGGACAGCACCCACCAGCGCCCGTCCGGCGCGCGGGCGAGGTCGACGGCGTAGAAATGCAGATGGACGTCGTTGGGCACGCGGATGCCGTGGACGGCGCGGCGGAATCCGGGATCGGCATGGATCACCGACGGCGGCAGCCGGCCGTAACGGGTCAGGGTCTGCGGTCCGTAGAGGTCGGTCAGGATGGCGTTCAGCAGCGAGGCGCGCTGGATCAGCCCCGATTCAACGGCCTTCCATTCATGCGCCGGCAGCAGCAGCGGCATCATGTCGAGCGGCCAGGGGCGTTCCATCCCGTTGGGATCGCCGTAGATGTTGTAGGTGACGCCGTTCTGGTGCAGCAGCCGCCGCGCCTCCTCCCACCGTTCCGCCATCTGCCCGGCGTCGAGGGGACCCAGCGTGCTCATGAAGGTCTGCCAGTGCGGCCGTAGCCGGCCCTGACCGGTCACCATCTCGTCATAGACTTGGCCGGAGCCATAGCCGATGGCATCGGCCTCGCCGAACAGCGATCCCTGGGTGAAGGGAACCGGCGGCATCCCCGACGGGACCACGGACGCCGGCGCGCGGAATGGCTGATCGGGCTGGGACAAGGTCTGACTGATGCTTTTTGCCTATGAACGGAGCAACAGTCTGAACGTCCGCGTGCTGCGATGCAAGGCTGGCGGGCCGCGGAACAATCCGAAAGTGGAAACAATCCGTACCGATCCGTCGTCGGCGGATCGACCTGAGGGCTTGGCTCCGAAACGGAAAAAGCCGGAGCGCCACGTGAGGCGACGCTCCGGCTTGCCGGATGTTGCGAAGAAACGCCGAAGATCAGAGCGTCTTCAGGTATTCCAGCAGCTGCCAGCGCTGCGCATCGGTCAGGCCGGCGCCGAACTCGTGGCCGGTGTTGCGGTTGCCCGGCTTCGTCGTGTCATAGACGAAGGTGGCGCCCGCCGCCGAGGAATCCACGCCGACCTTGACCGGGTCAATGGAGGTGCTGCCCATGCGGAAGGTCGCCGACCGCTGGGAGGCCGGCAGCAGCATCTCATAGAGGCTGGGGACCGATCCGTTGTGCATGTAGGGCGCCGTTGCCCACACGCCGTCCAGCGGGCGGGCCTTGTAGGCCATCAGCTGCTTGATGGTGGCGGCCAGCGCTTCCACGTCGGAGGGAGTGGCGCCGGAGCTGGCGGCTCTGGCGGGAGCGGCGGCGGCCTTCGCCTGGGCCTTCGCCGCGCTGCCGCCGGCCGGGACGGCGCCGACGGTCGGCTTGGTCTGTCCATGGCCGGTCAGGGCGGCGATCACCTTCTGGTGGTCGGCGGTCTGCTTGGCACCCGGCTTCACGAAGGGTGTGGTGTCCAGCGTGCCGCCCTTCGCCTGGGACTCCGGCGCCCAGCTTGCGGGGGCGCTGGCGGTCAGCCATGGTGCCGGCGTGTCGTCGCCCTTCAGCAGGTCGGCCAGCAGGGCCGGTTCGCGGACCAGATCGCCGAGGATGGCGCCGATCACCGCGTTGGACAGCAGGTTGGCGGCGAGATCGGGGTTGGCCAGCGGCTTTCCGCCCAGCAACTGCGGCGGCATGGCGACGGTGGCGATCGCCCCGGTGTCGACCTTGCGGCACAGCGCATCGACCGCCATCTTCGGATCGGCGTCGTAGTTGACCGTGATCATCTTGGCGGCCACGGCGGCATCGACGCCCTTGGTGCAGATGGTGGTGAAGGCCGTGACCACCGCGACGGCATTGTCCGGCTGCGCCCAGTTGAACAGCGGCACCATCTGGATGGGAGCCGTGGTGTAGGTCTCGCCGCGCGGCAGGATGGCGTGGCAGCTCTCGCAGTTTTCCTTGTAGATCGGCTCGCCGGCCGCAGCCTTCACGATGTCGACGTTGCCGGCGAGGCTGTCCGGCCACACGGGCGAGCGCAGCTTGCGCAGCTGGTTTTCCATGTCGACCAGATTCCGGCCGCGGACCGTGGACTTGTAATAGTAGTGGGCTGCGTCGGCCGGCGGTTTCAGCGTCACCTTGCCGAATACGCCCAGCACCTCGCCGGCATTGCGGCCCAGCGCGTCGAAGGCGGTGGCGTTCGGCAGCAGGCCGTTCCACTGCACCCGCGGCTGGTGTGCCGCGTCCCACAGGTAGGGATAGCTGACCGGGGCATTGGGCGCACGGTTGTTCTTCGGCAGGTTCAGGTCGATTGCCGACACCCGGTTGAAGATCATGCCGAAGGCGTCGGTGCGCATCGGCCCCCAGGGCGTATCGGGGGTGCTGGCCACGACGAACTCGGCGAAGGAGCGGTCGAAATCCTTCAGCGCGTCGTACAGCGCCAGCTTCTGCTGATCGGTGGCGTTCGGCCCCAGCACGCGGGTGGCGAAGGGCTCGAAGGCGGCGTCGGTGGTCACGGTGGTGTGGACCGCGTTGCTCAGCCCGCTGATGAAGCCGTAGAGGTCGCCGGTGGTGACCGCGCCGTCGATGCGCATGGTCTTGCCGTTCACCGTCACGTCGCCGGTGTGGCAGGCGGCGCAGGTCATGCCGAACCATTCGGTCTTGTCGGGATCGACATCCTTGACGAATCCGACCGGCAGCAGATCGGGGTTCCAATCGGCCGACGTGTTGGCGGGATAGCCGTAGCGGGTGATGCTCTTGACGAAGGGCTGCCTGGTCTGCGGATCCTCCAGCGCCATGAACCAGTCATAGCGCATGATCTGCGAGCCCTGGGTGGTGGTGTAGTACCACTGGCGGGCTTCCTGCGACCAGCCCTGGTCCAGATACCACAGGCCATTGACCTCGGTCGGCGGCTTGACCGGCACGGGGCGGGGCGGCTTGGGTGTTTCGGCGCAGGAGGCGAGCAGCAGCGCGGTGGCGGCCAGGGTCGCGTAGAAGGGAGTTTTCATCCCGGTAGTTCCCTCTTCGGTGGCGTGGCGCATGGGCCTTCGACCGAAGAGGGTAATGTCGATAATCTGTTCGCGCGAAATTATATCGCGTTATGACGCCGAAAAGTTGATGTCGTGGTGGTCATGCAACCGTTCCCGTTCCCCGGAAGGAGGGAGCGGTTGCATGGGAGGAGGGAGACTTACCCCCGCCGCAGATCCAGCGTCATCGGGAATTGCGGGTTGCGTTCCTCCGCCGGGACGTCCATCGGGCCGGGGGTGTGGCCGAAGGGGAAGAAGCGGGCCAGACGGCGCCCCTCCGCCTCGTTGGCGTTGACCGGGAAGGTTTCGTAGTTGCGCCCGCCCGGATGCATGACGTGATAGGTGCAGCCGCCGATCGACCGGCCGGCCCAGCTGTCGAGGATGTCGAAGATCAGCGGGGTGTGGACGGGAATCGTCGGATGCAGGCAGGACGGCGGCTGCCACGCACGATACCGCACGCCGCCGACGAACTCGCCCTCCACCCCGGTCGGGATCAGCGGCACGCGCCGGCCGTTGCAGGTGATGACGTGGCGGGCGTCGATCAGGCCGGTGACGCGCACCTGCACCCGCTCCACCGAACTGTCGACATAGCGCACCGTGCCGCCGCCGCCCGGCTCCTCGCCCAGGACGTGCCAGGGCTCCAGCGCCATGCGCAGTTCCATGGTGATGCCGCGCTGGCTGACATGGCCATAAACCGGGAAGCGGAAGTTGAAGTGCGGCGCGAACCAGCCGTCCTCCAGCGGATAGCCATGGTCGCGCAGGTCCTGCAGCACGTCGGCCATGTCCTCCTGGACGAAATGCGGCAGCATGAAACGGTCGTGCAGGTCGGTGCCCCAGCGCACCAGCCGGCCCTTGTAGGGGTGCTTCCAGAAGCGCGCGACCAGCGCCCGCATCAGAAGCTGCTGGGTCAGGCTCATCTCCGCATGGGGCGGCATCTCGAAGGCACGGAACTCGACCAGCCCGAGACGGCCGGTCGAACTGTCCGGCGAATAGAGCTTGTCGATGCAGAACTCCGCCCGGTGGGTGTTGCCCTGCACGTCGACCAGCAGGTTGCGCAGCACCCGGTCGACCAGCCAGGGCGGGCAATTGCCGCTCGCCGCCGCCTGATCGATCTGGTTGAAGGCGATCTCCAGCTCATAGAGCTGGTCGTCGCGCGCCTCGTCCACCCGCGGCGCCTGGCTGGTCGGGCCGATGAACAGGCCGGAGAAGACGTAGGACAGGGCAGGGTGGTTCTGCCAGTAGGTGATCAGGCTGCGCAGCAGGTCGGGCCGGCGCAGGAAGGGGCTGTCGGCCGCGGTGGCGCCGCCCATCACCACATGGTTGCCGCCGCCGGTGCCGCAATGGCGCCCGTCGATCATGAACTTCTCCGCCCCCAGGCGGCTTTGGCGCGCATCCTCGTACAGGGCGATGGTGTTGCGCACCAGATCGTCCCAACTGTGGGCGGGGTGGATGTTCACCTCGATCACGCCGGGGTCGGGGGTGACGGCCATGGAGTTCAGGCGCGGGTCCTTCGGCGGCTGGTAGCCCTCGATGACCACCGGCATCTCAAGCTCGACCGCCGTCGCCTCGATCTCCGCCAGCATCGCCAGATAGTCTTCCAGCGTGCTCATCGGCGGCATGAAGAGATGGAGACGGCCGTTGCGCGCCTCGCAGCTCAGGGCGGTGCGCACCACCCACCAGGCCGACTTGCCTTGTTCAGGCAATTCGTCGCGGATCTCCGCCATGATGCGCTGGCGCTGGGCGATCCGCTTGTCGGTGTGGACGCCGCGGTCGGATTCCTGGACGGCGCCGCGGATCTCCTGCCGGCGCTGCACCGGATGCGGGGGCAAGGGGCCGCGATCCTCGAACGGGTCGGTTTCCCAGGCATAGGGATAATCGGACTTCGACACCCAGGGCAGGGAGCCCAGCGGCAGGCGGTAGCCGACCGGGCTGTCGCCGGGGATCAGCAGCAGCTTCTCCTGGCGCAACGGCCATGTGCTGGACAGCCAGACCGGGCCCTGCTGGGTCATGCGGCGGTTGATCGGCATGACGAAGCCCACCGGCTCCGCCAGACCGCGGGTGAAGACGCGGGTCAGCCGCTCGCGCTCCTCCTTGTCGTCGAGCCTGCTGTTCAGCGGATCGACGTTGATGGGAAGCTGCGACTCCTTGCGCAGGTAGTGCCAGGGGTCCTCATAGGCGCCGAGCACGAGGTTCGGGTCGAGGCACAGGCGTTTCGCCAGCGCCATAAGGAAGACGCCGGCATCCTGGGCGGTGTGGCCGTAGTCGGTGTCCTCGCGCGCCAGCAGGTCGCTGTTGGCCCACAGCGCCTCGCCGTCTCGGCGCCAGTAGAGGGTCATCGCCCAGCGCGGCAGCGATTCGCCGGGATACCATTTGCCCTGGCCGAAATGCAGCAGGCCGCCGGGGGCGAAGCGGGCCATCAGCCGGTGGATCAGGTCGGCGGCCATCTTCCGCTTCTGCGGACCGAGCGCCGTGGTGTTCCATTCCGCGCCGTCCATGTCGTCGATGGAGACGAAGGTCGGCTCGCCGCCCATGGTCAGGCGGACGTCCTCGGCCTTCAGATCCTCGTCCACCCGGTGGCCGAGCGCCTCGATCGACGCCCATTGCTGCGGGGTGTAGGGCTTGGTGACGCGCGGCGCCTCGTAGATGCGGGTGACCGACATCTCATGGCCGAACTCCACCTCCGCCTCGTCGACAAGGCCCGAGATGGGGGCGGCGGAGGAGGCGTCGGGCGTGCAGGCTAGCGGGATGTGCCCCTCGCCCGCCAGGAGGCCGGAGGTGGGGTCCAGTCCGACCCAGCCGGCTCCGGGCAGGAACACCTCGGTCCAGGCATGCAGGTCGGTGAAGTCGCTTTCCGGACCGGACGGGCCGTCCAGCGCCTTCTGGTCGGCGGTCAGCTGGATCAGGTAGCCGGAGACGAAGCGGGCGGCGAGGCCGAGATTGCGCAGGATCTGCACCAGCAGCCAGGCCGAATCGCGGCAGGACCCGGTGCGCTTGGTCAGCGTCTCCGCACAGGTCTGGATGCCCGGCTCCATGCGGATGACGTAGCCGATGTCCTGCTGCAGCCGCTGGTTCACCGCGACCAGGAAGTCGATGGTCGGCGTCTTCTCGCGCGGGATGGCCTGGAGATAGGCGGTCAGCTCCGGCCCCGGATCCTCCGTCTCCAGATAGGGGCGCAGCTCGCGCTGCAGCCAGTCATCGTAGGTGAAGGGGATGTGGCTCGCCTTCTCCTCCAAGAAGAAGTCGAAGGGGTTGATCGCGGCGATTTCGGCGACCAGATCGACTTCGACGATGAACTCGCGCGTCTTTTCCGGGAAGACGAAGCGGGCCTGGAAGTTGGACTGCGGGTCCTGCTGCCAGTTCAGGAAATGCTGCTTCGGCGTGACCTTCAGCGAATAGCTGAGGATCGGCGTCCGGCAATGGGGCGCCGGGCGCAGGCGGATGATCTGCGGGCCGAGGGACACCGGCCGGTCGTAGCGATAGATCGTCTTGTGATTCAGCGCGACGTGGATCGCCATGGAATACCCCACCTCATGCCTGTTCGATGATGTTCGCGCCCCGGTTTGGTCCGGGGTCGCCATTGCAACGGTAACACCGATAAATCTGGCCCGACAGGGCGGCCCGGCCCCGATCCTACCGCAGTTGCGAAAAAGTCATGAAGTTGCCCATGACGTGCGCTGCGGCTTTCTTCCGTTCGCGTTACACTTTATATCCTAAGAAAATGGGGTATCGCTGCGGCGGGGTCTCGCATCTGGATGGTGTCGGTGGCGGCTTCTTCGATATCGGGCGGCAACCGTGGAGCGGGCGGCATGGGCGACGCAGGCAATGGCGGCGCCGGACGGGGCGTCGTCACCGGGAAATACTTCAACTTCAAGCCGCTGCCTCCGCCGGCGGACATACTGGGCAACCCGCTGGTCGTGCCCAACCTGCCGACGCACAAGCTGCCGAAGGAGACGTTCGGCAGCCGGGTGAAGCGCTTCCTCGCCCGGATTAACCTGGGCAGCCAATCGGCGGAAACCCGGCTGCGCTGGAAGCTGTACGATACCATCCAGGCGACCATGGCCTCGCTGTCGCCCGCCGTGACGCTGGTGGCGGAAAAGCGCGCGACGGTGAAGCAGAAGAAGCTGTCGGTTCCGGTCGTCGTCGTGCGCCATCCCTATCATCTGCGCCATGTGTTCGAGATGCTGCCGAACATCCCCGATGCGCTGGCGGCGGAGCGGCGGTTCATCGAACTGCTGATGACCCGCGCACTGAAGCGGTATGGCGAGCAGATGGCCTTGATGAAGGGCAGCGCCTTTTCCTTCGAGCATGAGGCGCGGGAGTATTTCTTCGCGGGCTTCAAACTGGAAAAACAGCTCAAGAAGGTCAACAATCCGGACGAAAAGTTCGCGGCGCTGCAGGCGATCCATACGAACTATTTCCATGGCCGGAACTATTACTACTTCGCGCTGCTGAGGCGGGAGAAGCTGGCGCCGGACAACAAGCTGTTCATGCTGTTCGCCCGAGCGGTCTATTTCATGGCGCGGATCGATTGGAACGGCGAGCTGTTGGAGAAGCCGAACCCGCGCGCGCTGCCCAGCCGCAACGACATGCTGTTTTTCGTGGAGCGTGACAAGTCGGTCGTGACGCGCTATCGCACCGACCAGGATTTCCAGCGTCAGGTCAAGGCCGTGCTGGAAGCCTTCCCTGCTTCGTGATGTCCTGCTTCGCCATTACCCAAGGTTTTCTGCCATGCGTGCCCTGTCTCTGGTGAGCGGTCTTCTGGCTGCCGGCTCCATGCTCGCGGTTCTGGCGACGGCCCCGGCCTTGGCTGAGACGCCTGTCCCGAACGCCGATGCACCGAACTGCGATGCCGCTAAGACGCCATCGGCGCAACTGCTCTGCCGAGACGCCCGACTGGTGGCGGCGGGCGAGGCGATGGAGGCGGCGCTGGCGGCGTTGGGCGCAACCACCGACGCCACCGGACGGGCGGCGATCGAGGCCGGTCAGACCGTCTGGCGGGCGCGACGTGACGATGCCTGCCCGGTGACCGCCGCCGACCTTGAAGATGCCAAGGCGACCAAGTCGCGCACCGACTGCCTGCTGCGCGTCACCCGCCAGCGTACCGCGGCGCTGGAGTCGGAACGACAGGCGCGCTCCCGTCCGGTCGCCGACCTGCCTCTGGCCGTCACCGGAGCCGCGGCACCACGATTCGTGGCACCGCAGGCGACGGTTCCCCCGATCAACCGCAAGGCGACACTGTCGGCTCTGGCCGGACGCTGGGCCAAGGCCGACCCGAACGACCGCACCGCCATCGACGATTGCCGCAGCTCATATCTGGAGATCGGTGCCGACCGTACCCTGACCGCCGTCGATGCGCGGGTGCCGCAGTTTCCGCTGACCGGCCGCTTGCCGGCCGAGGGCGATCCGGTGCAGGAGGTGCCCGTGCACCCGCTGCCGCCTGCCGAAGGGGCTGCTGCTGCTGCGCCGCTGGCCGCCGTGCGTCTGCTGCCCGCCGACTCAGCGCGCTTCGACCGGCTGATCCTGCGCATGGCCGCACCTGCCACCTTCGCGGCAGAATTCGTCCGCTGCCGCTGACGTGTGTCGGTGCGAGCGGAAACGCTCGTACCGGCAATCCCGGCTGACATATCGTTCACACGGTGGGAATGGTACCGCCGTCGATGACGTATTCGGTACCGGTAATTGTTCCGGCCCGGTCGGAAGCGAGGAAAGCGATCAGGTTGGCGACATCTTCCGGTTTGGATGGCCTGCCGATGGGTATGCCGCCGAGCGAGTCCATGATGATCTGCTTGCCGCCTTCGTAATCAGTGCCGGCGTCCGTCGCGAGCCGCTCGGCCAACCGCACCGCCGCCTCGGTTTCGATCCAGCCGGGCGAAACGCGCACCACACGCACGCCCTGCGGCGAGACTTCCTTGGAGAGGCTCTTGCTGTAGGTCGAGAGCGCGGCCTTCGCGGCGGCATAGGCTGTCGTGGCCTCCGGCAACGGCAGCTCGCGCTGTATCGAGGTCACATGGATCACCACGCCGTGACCCTGCGCCACCATCGCGGGCACGAGTTCGCGGTCGAGCCGGATGGCGGGCATCAGGTTGAGATCGAGTTCCTTGCGCCACACTGCGTCGCTCAGTGCCGCGAATCCGCCCGCCGGTGCGGAGGAGCCGCCCAGCATGTGCACGATGGCATCGACTCCACCCAGGCGTTCGCGCACTGCTGCGGCGAGCGTGGCGCACCCCTCCGCGGTCGTCAGGTCCGCGGAGACGAACATCTCCTCGTCCAGCGTATCAGGACGGGACCGTGCGGCGGTCAGCACACGGGCCCCCAGTTCGCGGAACAGCGCGACGGTGGCCGCACCGGCGCCGCGCGTGCCCGACGTGATGAGCGTTCGCTTGCCTTCGAGACTGATGAACGGGGTCATGGATCGTTCTTTCTGATCGGGATTGCACTGTCCCGCAAAGGTAAGCCTGGACGCCTGTTCCGATAACCGGGATAAAATGGGATGTGGAATATCGATAAACGGGACAATGAACAGGGCTGAACTGAACGATCTGGATGCGGTCATCGCCATCGCACGACGGGGTTCGTTCCGCGCCGCGGCGCTCGATCTGGGCATGTCGACGACCGCGCTCAGCAACGCCATCGGAAAACTCGAAGCCGGTCTCGGCGTCCGACTGTTCAACCGGACGACGCGCAGCGTCTCGCTCACCGATGCAGGGCGGGTGTTCGTCGAGCAGGTTGGCCCGGCGTTGCAGGATGTTCACGGTGCCCTGGAAGCCGTGCGGTCGCAGCAGACGATTCCGTCAGGCACGTTGCGCATCAATGCGTTCGCCACGGCGGCGCGCGAACTCCTCTCGCCGCTGGTGCTGGAGTTCCTGCGCCGCTATCCGGAGGTGCATGTCGACCTCGTCACCGAAGGGCGGCTGGTGGACATAGTCGCCGAAGGGTTCGACTTCGGTGTCCGGGTGGCCGACCTTGTCCCCAGCGACATGATCGCGATTTCCCTGGGGCGTCCGCAGCGATATGCCGTCGTCGGATCTCCGGCATATTTCGGGAAGCATGATCGGCCCTGCGTGCCGCCTGACCTGCTCAATCACCCGTGCATTCGTGTCCGCCTGCCGAACGGAGCCATTTTCCGGTGGCAATTCGAGAAGGACGGACAGCCGGCACACATCGATGTGGATGGACCGGTCACCCTGGACGAGGCCAGTCTGGCACGGATCGCCGCCCTGGAAGGCATTGGTCTCGGCTTCTTCATGGAACAGGACGTGAGGACCGACCTGGCGGCGGGCCATCTCGTTCGCGTGCTCGATGACTGGACGCCGCCGCGTGCCGGGCTCTGCCTCTACTATTCCGGACGGCGCAATCCCTCCGCGGCCTTCAGGGCCTTCATCGGCTTGGCCCGCGAACTCGGTGCAAAGGGCGGTTCTCTAGATTCGTGATACGAGGAAGCGGACGGTCATCGACAGCCGCTCCCCCGCCGGCAGGGCGATGACGCCGGCATCCGGTTCCTGTGGACGGTTCAGCGCGTCGGTCATGTGGGTGACCGGCTCCAGGCACAGATAGGGCTCGCCGGGCGGGGCATAGACGATCAGGTGGCCGACCGGCCCGTCTGCCATCATGGTCAGGCGCAGCCGCTCCCGCGGGCGGTCGAGCGTCGCCGTGCCCGACCATCCCGTGAAGCCGTTGTCGAGCGCCATATGGTCTATGACCACGCCGTGCCGGAAATCCCAGGCGGCGGGCAGGGGGCGGCGGCGGGACGGCAGGATGGTGTCGTCATTGTCCCAGACGCCGCGAACATCGGCGGTGACGATGCTGCCGGGCGACTTGGCGAGATAGGGATGCAGCCCCAGCCCGGCTGGCATGTCGCTGTCGGACTCGTTGATCAGGTCGAGGGTGACGGTCAGACCCTCGCCGTCGAGCGCCACGGTCTGCATCGCACGGTAGCTCCAGGGCCAGTCGTCGGCGCGGTGGGCAAAGCCCATGCGGAGCGCATCGTCGGCCGCGGCCTCCACGGTCCAGGGAGTTGACCAGCCATGGCCGTGGATGCGGTGGGGCGATCCGGGATCGGTGGCGAGCACGACCTCCCGCCCCTGGAAGACGAAACGGCCGCCGCCGATGCGGTTGGAAAAGGGGACCAGCGGGAAGCAGGCCATGTCCGGGGCGAAATCGCCGGCCAGCGCACCATCAGAGGCGGGGCGGAAGAGATCGACCGGACCGCTGGGCGTCGACAGGCTCCAACTCGCCAGAGACCCGCCGATGTGCGGAGCCGCGGTGAGCGTCATGGCCCCGTGCCGCAACGCGATGATGGTGCCGGTCCGGATCATGCGTTTCCCCCATCGTCAGCGTCCCGGCTTTTATCGCACATGCGAAGACCGAAAGGAACGGCCGCCGCCGGTGGCGCAACGCTGACACAGTTTCTGTGTGTTTGACGAAAAATGTGGGTTTCGTACACCCCTCCTTTACCCTCCACCGGCGACGATGGGCGCAAACCGGGGTGCGTGCAGCCGCGGATGTCAACGCGGGGATCGCCCCGTTGTTGCCATCGACGGAAAGGCCATCCTCAGGAAAGGTCGGGAGTGTCCAGGTCACCGCTCAGCCGCGCGATGCTGCCGCCGCAGGCCGCCACGGGCTCGCTCGACGAGGCGGAACTGTGCGGCGCCCTGGCGGATTACCATGCGCTGCCGGCGCGGATGGTGATCGGCGTCGTGCTGCGTCCGTACCTGGACCCGCTGTGCCTGACGCCCACCGAACTGATCCATCTCGCCAAGCCGCTGAAATCCTGCCTGGACCAGGGGGCGCTGGTGGAATCCGCCATCACCAGGGTCGCCGCCGCGCAGGCCCGTGCGCCGGGGCAGGAGCAGTCGAAGCGCCGTCAGTCCATCCGTAGCGCGGTGGATGAGAGCTGGTCCAGGGCGCGCTCCGCCCAGGCCGCCTTTGCCGCCATGCCGCGCGGGCGCCGGCCGGTGGACTGGCTGCTGTCCCAGGGAACCGCAACGCCGACCGGCGACGCCGGGTACGACCTGCGGGTGGCGGTCGCCCTGGAGCTGACGGAGATCAAGAGCTGGGGCGGCAAGCTGGACCGGCTGCTGGAACTGCACCAGTGGGATCGGGACGAACGGCTGGCCGCTGCAGTCGACGGGGTGATCGGCGATGTTCTGGGCTCCGCCGCCGCGGGGGCGGAGCTGTTCGGCGCCAACCTGCTGCCCGGATCCCTGCTGTCCACCCTGTGCGACATGCTGTTCGGCCGGATCGGCATGGAGGCCATGGGGCCGAATCGCATCGGCGTGCTGAACGCCCTGTTCCGGCAGGGCAAGCTTCCGATGGCGAAGGCCGCCGTGCTGGACCGCATCCGCCGGCAGTTGAAGGCGCCCCAGCCGCTGGGCCGCGGCGCCTTCGACCAGGAGGCGGAACTGCTGAAGACGCTGACCGGGCATCTGCTGACCCGCGACGGGCTGATCGGTGGAGCGGCGATGGCGGATGCTCTGACCGTGCGCTATTCGCGCCGGCTGGAACAGGGTGGGGCCAGTGCTTATCGCCGCTCCATCATCGGCCTCAGCGAAGGGCAGCCGGACCTGATCTGCCGCATCCATTATCTCACCCGCGTTGCCGCCACTCCCGCCGGGGCGCGCCATGCGGACGAGATCCTTGCCTCGCTGGACGCCGCGGTCGGCAACGAGCTGCTGATTGAGAACATGCTGGTGCAGACGCCGGACACGGCGCTGCTGGAGCGCGACTTCGCCCGCGCGCTGGCGGCCGTCCGCTCCGCTCCGCTTCCGGCGGATGCCTGCGAACGGATCGCCGCCCGTGCTGAACGTTCCGTCGACGAGTATGTGAAGACCGGGCAGCTTGCCGCCCGGCTGAAGCAGGTTGAGCCGGTGCTGCGCCGCCGCACCATCCGGCTGGCGGAGGTCGCCTGCTCCGGACTGATCCGCGAGGACGGCGCTCTGCCGCTGGTGCGGCAGCATATCCTGGAGATCGTGCGGCAACCGCAGTTCCAGGCAGAGATCGCCCAGCCCGACAGCGACGTCGCCCAGGCCGAGGTGCGCCGGCTGCTGCATCTGCTCGACCGCCTGCGCCAGATGGCCACCGCTCCGGCTCCGCCGCCGGTGGCGATACCGGTGCCGGGTGCGCATCGGCCGCGTCCGCACAGTGTCGATACCGTCTGCAGTCCGGCCGCCGCCATTGCCGCCATGCCTGCCTCGGCTCGGGTGCCGGCGAATACGGTTCTGGTCGGCACGCCGACTGTTGCGAGCGCCCGGACGGCTTCGGAAGAGCTTTGCCCGAACTGCTATACTGCCCGGATGACGTCCAGTCCCTGCACCGGCTGCGGATTTCCGGCGAGGTTGGACAACCGGCCGGGGGTGCATCTGGCGCCCGGCACGCTTCTGCATGGCCGTTACCGTGCCGGGCGGGTGCTGGGGCAGGGCGGGTTCGGCGCCACCTATCTGGGCTGGGACGACCGGCTGCGGGTGAAGGTGGCGATCAAGGAATACTACCCCGCCAACTTGATCGCGCGGCTTCCCAACGCCGCCGCCGTTTCCCCCTTCTCCGACGAACATGCGGAGACGTTCGCCGTCGGCCTCGCCAAATTCCTGGAAGAGGCGCGGACGCTTGCCCGCCTGCGCGAGGTGCGCGAGATCGTCGGCGTCCAGGACTTCTTCGAGGAGAACGGCACCGCCTATCTGGTGATGGAGCTGCTGGAAGGCCGCACCATGAAGAAGTATCTGGCCGATTGCGGCGGCCGGATCGACGTGAGGCGGACGCTGTCGGTGGTGACGCCCATCGCCAAGGCGCTGCAGGCCATCCACGAGCAGGGGCTGATCCACCGCGACGTCAGCCCGGACAACATCTTCCTGACCAATGGCGGCGACCGCAAGCTGCTGGACTTCGGCGCGGCCCGGCAGACGGCGCGGCCGGGGGCCGGTCTGACCGTCATCCTGAAGCCGGGCTATGCCCCGCCGGAGCAGTATTCGAACGAGGGGCGCCAGGGCGCCTGGTCGGACGTATATGCGCTGTGCGCCACGATCTATCTGGCGCTGACCGGCCGCACCCCGCCGGACGCCACCGCCCGCTTCATGAACGACAAGGTATCGAGGCCGTCCGAACTGGGGGTGGCGCTGCCGCCGGGATTCGAGAAGGTGCTGATGTCCGGGCTGGCGATGCGCTGGCAGGACCGGCCGCAGTCGATGAAGGATCTGCTGCGCGCCATGACCACCGCATTGGCCGGCGGCTGACAATGGCGTGACCGACAGTGGTGTGGCCGGCAGCGGCGTGATCCGGGCATGAAAAAGGGGACCGGCGCACCGGTCCCCCGTTTCTGGTCCGCTGGAGCGATGCCTTACTTGGCGTCGGCAGCCACCTGCATCTTGATGATCTTGTCCGGGTCGGTGACCTGACCGTTGCGGGACTGGCTGCCCTTCTTGATCATGTCGACGAACTCCATGCCTTCGACCACGCGGCCCCAGACCGTGTACTGGCGATCCAAGAAGTTCGACGGCGCGAAGCAGATGAAGAACTGGCTGTCGGCGCTGTCCGGATCCTGAGCGCGGGCCATCGACAGGGTCCCGCGGATGTGCGGGGCGCTGGAGAACTCGGCCTTCAGCTTCTTGCCGGAGCCGCCCATGCCGGTGCCGGTCGGGTCGCCGGTCTGGGCCATGAAGCCGTCGATGACGCGGTGGAAGACGACGCCGTCGTAGAAGCCCTGGCGGGTCAGTTCCTTGATGCGGGCGACGTGGTTCGGCGCCAGGTCGGGCCGCAGTTCGATCACCACGCGACCATCCTTGAGGTCGAGGTAAATGGTGTTTTCCGGATCCAAGGCCTTCGCCTCCCCTTGCGAGACTGTAAAGAACGAGACAGTGAAGATTGTGGCGAACAAGGCCGCCAGCAACGCGCGGGTCCACCGCTTCATGCGAAACACTCCGATGAGCCGAAATCCGCACCCCGGACCATAGGGGAAAAGCGGGGGAATGCAAAGCCGCGCTGGCGGGGGGTGGCGATCCGCCAAAAGTCACGGATGACCGACGCTTGTCCGGGTGTTCATCGCAGCAAGGACATGGCAAGCCATTCGGATCGAAGGAGCGGGGAGGGGACGGCGGGTGAGGCTGGGACGGGCGATAGCGGGAACGGCGGCGGTTGCGGTGACGCTGGGCGTCGTCGGCCTTGGCGGTGCCATTCTGGCCGGCCCTGCCCTGATCGGCGGGATAGCGACCGAACTGCTGCGCGATACCGGCTTCGCCGGGGCGGAGGTCACCGTTACCGGATTAAGGATCGCCGATGGCTGGGACGGGCTGCGGCTGGAGTTCACCGCCGGCAGCGGACCGCTGGAGGCGGCGGCCCCGACGCTGGAGCTGCCGATGGCCGGCCGTGTCACGCTGTCCGGTGCCCTGCGGGTGGGGATGGACGGCGGGACGCTGACCGTCAGCCCCGACGGCTGTCTGCCGGCCGTTGTGGAGAAGCTGACTGTCAGCGGCCAGACGCTGGTCCTGCCGCAGGAAGCGACGGTCTGCGCCGCGCCGGATGCACCGCTGCTGCGCTGGTCCCCCTCGGTGATGACCATTGCTGCGGAGGTGAAGGCCCCGCGGCTCGACGTGCCGGCCAGCGGCCTGCGTGCCGACCGGTTGGTGCTGCGGTTGGGGCAGGACGGGAACGGGCGGCAGGCTGACGTAACCATCGCCACGCTGACCAACACCGCCAAGCCGGGGCCGGTCGTGCCGCTCGCCGTCACCCTCCACGCCGCCCAGGAGGGGGAGCGGCCTTGGTCCATCGACGGCATCGCTAAGGATGCGAAGGGCCTGCTGTCGGTCACGCTGACCGGCAGCCATGACCAGACCGCCGGCACCGGCCGGGTGGAGGCGGTGGCGAAGCCGGTCGTGCTGGCTCCGGACGGGCCGGGATTGGCCGCCATTTCGCCGCTGGCGGCGACATTTCTTCAGAAGGCGTCCGGCACCCTGTCGGGGAAGGCGACAATCGCCTGGGACGCCAAGGGCATGACCACGGCGGGGCAGGCGACGGTGAAGG
This sequence comes from Pseudomonadota bacterium, assembly GCA_023423695.1. GTDB lineage: Bacteria > Pseudomonadota > Alphaproteobacteria > Azospirillales > Azospirillaceae > Azospirillum. Next base: position 70,587 of record JAFAFA010000079.1, read on the forward strand.
GGCTGGCCGGCGTCGCCGGGCCGGTGACCGTCGCCGGCGTGGCCGGAACGGTCGCCCTGTCGAGCCTGTCTCCGCCGGTGATCCCTGCCGGACAGAAGCTGTCGATCGGCCTGCTCGATGTCGGCATTCCGCTGACCGACGGCACCCTGCAGTTCGGCTATGGACGCGACGGGCGGCTGGATGTGGGCCGCGCGGAATGGCGTTGGGCCGGCGGTACGCTGCGTGCCGATCCGTTCAAGCTGGCGCCCGCCGCGCCTAAGGGAACCGTCACCCTGCATGCCGACGGCATCGACGCGGCCAAGCTGCTGGAACTGATCGCCGTCGACGGGTTGGAGGCGAGCGGCAGGCTGGCCGGCACACTGCCGGTGGTCTTCGCCGACGATACGGTGACGCTGAACGGCGGCGTGCTGGAATCCGCCGCCCCCGGTACCCTGCGCTACGATCCCGCCAACCCGCCCGCCGCCCTGAAGGGGGAGGAGGGAAGCCCCACCGCCATGCTGATGGGGGCGCTGACCGACTTCCGATACGACAGCCTGCGGATCACCATCGACGGGCAGGCCGGCGGCGAACTCAGCGCCGGCCTGTCGCTGCGCGGCGCCAACCCGTCATTCTACGATGGCTATCCGGTCGCGCTTAACCTTAAGCTGTCCGGCGCGCTCGACCGGATTCTGCGCCAGAACCTCGACGTCTACCGGATCCCCGACACGCTGCGGGACCGCATGACCGGCTTCGACCAGAAGGACCCCTGATCGCCACCATGATAACCAAATTCCTATCCGCCCGCCTGATGGCCGCCCTGCTGTTGCCGGTCGCGGCGGCAGCCTGTGCCCCAACGGTCAAGATCGAAGCGCCCGACAAGCCCATCGAGATCAACCTGAATGTCCGCATCGAGCAGGAGGTTCGGGTCAAGCTGGAACGCGACGTCGACGACGCCATCCGCAACGACCCCGCCCTGTTCGGTCTGCCGACGGACTCCGTACCCTCTCCTGCCAAGGGGAAGAAGTGATGACGACCCAACCCATCACCCGCCGCCGCTTCAACCGGCTGGCGCTGTCCGCCATGGCCGCTGGCCTGCTGGCTTCCGCCCTGCCGTCGCTTGCCCTTGCGCAGGATGCGCTGGCCGCCGCCAAGGCCGCCGGCCAGATCGGCGAACGTCCCGACGGGCTGGTCGGTGCCGTTCCCGGCGCCCCTGCAACGGCCCAGGCGCTGGCTGAACAGGTGAACGCCCAGCGGCTTGCCCGTTACCGCGAGATCGCCAAGGGCAACGGCACGGCGCTCGACAAGGTTCAGGCAGTCGCCGGCCAGCAACTGATCGAGCGCACCCCCGCCGGCCAGTTCGTGATGACCGCCGCCGGCCAGTGGCAACGGAAGTGACCGACGCGGCCACCGTCGCCGACCTGCGCCGCCGTCTTGCCGGCAAGCCCGGCGACGGCGCGCTGCTGGCAGCATTGTTCGCGGCGCTCGATGCGGCAAGGTTGGCCGGCACGCCGGAGGAGGCGGTCGCCCGCTCCAACTTCGGCGAGGCGCTGAGGCGCCAGGGCCGGCTGGCCGAGGCGGAGGCCCATCACCGCAAGGCGCTGGCATGGCTGCCGGATTTCGGCGGCAACCATTTCAATTGGGGCGTCATCCTGCAGGCGCTGGGCCGCACGGCGGAAGCCGCGTCGGCCTATGGCGAGGCCGCGAGGCTGATGTCGCGCTTCGCCCCGGCGCCCTGCAACCAGGGTGTCCTGTTGCGCGAGCTCGGCCGGCTGGACGAGGCGGAGGCGGCGCTGCGCCGGGCACTGGCGCTCGACCCGATGCTTGTGCCGGCGCGGCTTGCCCTGGCGGCGCTGCACCGCGACCGCGGCGAACTTGACCGCGCCGTCGGTGGTTTCCGTACCTGCCTGTGTCTGCAGCCCGATCTGGCGGAGGGGCAGGCGAACCTCGCCCTGACCTTGAAGGAGCGCGGGCAGCGAGGCGGAGCGAAAGACGATACCGCCAGCCTAACGGGCTTCGAGCGCGCCCTGCGCATCGGCCTTCCCGATCCCGGTGGAGTGCTGGCGCAGCTGGTGCAGCAGCGCCGGCATCTCTGTCGCTGGGATGAGCTGGAGGCGCTGTCCACCAAGCTTGTCGGGCTGGTGCGGGAAGGGCGGACACAGCAGGTTCATCCCTGGATCTTCCTCGGCGAAGGAGCCGGGCCGGAACTGGAACGGGCCTGCGCCGAGCGCTACGCCGCCTGGAAGACACGCGGTATCGGACCGGCCTTCCCGATTCGCACCACCCGCGGCGCCAAGCTGCGCATCGGCTATCTGTCCGCCGACTTCCACGAGCACGCCACCGCGGTGCTGATCGCCGATCTGGTCGAGCGGCACGACCGCGGGCGGTTCGAGATCTTCGGCTGCTCCTACGGTCCCGACGATGGCGGGCCGTTGCGCCGGCGGCTGACCCTGGGGTTCGACCGCTTCCTCGACCTGTCCGCCCTGACGGACGAGGCGGCGGCACAGGCGATCCATCGGGCGGGAATCGACATCCTGGTCGATCTGAAGGGGCACACCCAGGGCGCCCGGCCCGGCATCGCTGCCCGCCGGCCGGCACCGGTGCAGGCGCAATGGCTGGGCTATCCGGGTACGACCGGTAGCCCGGCCATCGACTATGTCATCGCCGATCCGGTGGTGGCGCCAGCCGATCATCAGCGCTTCTACAGCGAGCGCATCGTCCATCTGCCCGACAGCTACCAGCCCAACGACCGCAAGCGCGCCATCGGGCCGGTGCCCGGCCGTGCCGACTGCGGCCTGCCGGCGGAGGGCGTGGTCTTCTGCGCCTTCAACGCGCCTTACAAGATCGGGCCGGAGCTGTTCGGCCGCTGGTGTCGCATTCTGCAACGGGTGCCGGGATCGGTCCTGTGGCTGCTGGAAGGACCGGCGGAGGTCGCCGTCAACCTGCGCTGCGCCGCCGCGGAGCGTGGAATCGCGGCGGCGCGGCTGGTCTTCGCCCCCCGTCTGCCCGGCCCCGCCCATCTGGCGCGGCACCGGCTGGCCGACCTTTTCCTCGATTCGACCCCGGTCGGTGCCCACACCACCGCGAGCGATGCATTGTGGGCCGGGTTGCCGGTGCTGACGGTGCCGGGCCGCTCCTTCGCCGGGCGGGTCGCCGCCAGCCTGCTGCGGGCCGTCGGGCTGGCGGAACTGGCGGTGCCGGATTGGGACGCCTATGAGGCGACGGCGCGGCGTCTGGCCGAAATGCCGGCGGAGCTGGCTGCGCTGAAACGGCGGCTGGAGGAAGCGCGTGCGACCGCCCCGCTGTTCGACACCGACCGCTTCGCCCGTTCCATCGAGGCCGCCTACCTCGCCATGTGGGACATCCACGCGGCGGGCGGACCGCCGCGTGGGCTCAGAATTCCGCCTCAGGGATAGGCGCAGCGGTCCGCCGTGACCTCCACGAAGGAGCGCTGGGAGGCGGCGAAGGTGAAGCGGTATTCGCTGTTGTCGACCACCAGCGACTGGTGCAGCGGCAGCACGCCGGCGACCGTCGCGGTCTTGCCGCCGATGCCGGTGATTCGGATGGTCACCGGCTGTCCCGGATCGAACCAGCTTTCGGCGTTGCCCTGCGCGTTGTGAGCGGACTGGCCTTCGCCGGTGACGGTCACGGTGCCGTTGCCGAAGGTCACGCCGCGCGCACCCCCCTTCAGCAGCGGTGTGCTCAGCGTGAAGCGCTTGGTCTCGGCCGGCTGACAGTTGCGCTGAACCTGTGCCTGCGAGATGACGAAGGAGAGGCGGTTGGCGTCCAGCCCGTTCTTCAGCCGTTCCGACACGAGCTGCGTCAGCTTGGCGAGGTCGCCGGTCGGCACCTCCCGCTGCAGGCGGTCGTCCAGCTCGGCGGCACGCGCCTCCGCCGTGCGGGCGGCATGCTGCATCTGCGTGGCCAACAGTTCCAGTTCCGCCTTCTGGCGCGACAGGGTGGCGATCTCCTCCCGCAGGGTGACGTCGCGGCCCTTCAGCTGCTCGATTCCCATCTGATAGGAGAAGAGCCCGACGCCGAGAACCAAGGCGGCCAGCAGCAGGAACTTGATCACGCCCGCCCGCATGCGCCGGCGGTACCGTCTTTCGTAGTCGTAACGTCCCAGGGTCATGATGTCGGTCGCGGCGGGCTGTCTCGTCGGGCGATATGGCTAACGGCAACGGCCAAGGGATGCAACCCCTTGGCCGTTCGATTTGCCGTGATGCCTTGTCGCTTCCGGCTGTATGGGCGCACTGAGTCTATTGGTTGGCCGAGCTGCCGCCCAGGAAGCTGGCGTTCAGGCCGGGGCTCTTGAACTCACCGACATTCTTGAAGACCAGACGGAAGAAGATGGTGTTGCCGTCCTGCTCCCCGGTGGTGCTGACCGTGTAGTCGCGGCGCGCGATGGTCTGGAAAACCAGGCATTCATCCGCGTAGGACAGGACCGCCAGGCTGGATCGCGGACCGGGCTGAGGCTCCATCGCCTGGGTGTGGCTGACGCCGATGCTCCAATAGTCGGTGAACTGCGAGGACACGCCGAACGATGCCTGCTCCACCCGGTCGCGGGTGACTGCGGTGCGCGACGTGGTCTGGTCGACATAGGTATAGGAGGTGGACAGCCGCAGCAGAGGCACGCCGGCCGAGGCGTTCAGCGAATGGCGGCGTGGCCGGAGCGTGTCATGGTCGATGCGGAAGCCGTAATTCACGTCCAGCCACTCGGCCGGCTGCAGGTCCAGGCGGCCGACATAGTCGGACACGCTATCCTCCAGGCCCGAGCCGCCGGTGAAGCCCGCTCCGGTCTCCGTCAGGCGGCGGCTCTGGCCCAGGAACAGGCTGGCCGAGCCTTGGGTGTTGCCGTAGATCGCGGTGCGCAGGCCGTAGGTGAAGCGCGTGCCGTCATCCAGCCGGTCGATTCCGGTGAAACGGTTCGGCTGCAGCAGGTTCACGTCGTCGAACTCGATGTCCAGGCTGTCCTCGTTCGGGAAAACCCGGCCGTTCGGCAGCTTGGGCGCGAAGGTCAGCTGGCCGATCGGCTCGATCAGCTGGGACGAGCTTTCGCCGTAGCGGACGAAGGGATAGCGGACGGTCGCCTGCCCCTGCGGGAAGAAGCGGAAGCGGCTGATGTTGTCGTTTCCGCGGACCGTCGGGTCGTTGTTGTTGAACTGCTGCGCCGTATAGCCGGCGACCAGCACGCTGCCCGACAGGGTGGTGACGAAGCCGGCGTTGGAGACGATGTTGCGCTCCCACCCCGGCTGCACCACGAAACGCTGGGTGTCGGGGCCGGCATTCCGGAAGCGCGAGACGCCCAGCAGGCTGGTGTCCAGCGACCAGCGGCCGCCGAACAGGCTTCCCGGCTCGCCCAGCGCATTGTATCGCGCATCGGGCAGGGCGACCGGCTCGGGAATCGGGTTCCCATAGCGCATGTCCTGGAAGCTGTAACCGGTGATCGCCGCATAGTTCCGGCCGCGGAAGCCCTCGACGAAGGCCTTGCTGGTCAGATAGTCCTCGCGGAAATCGTAGTAGCGCCGCAGGAAGGTCGGGTCGCTCGCGCGCTTGACGTCGAAGCCGGCGCGCCAGGTCTCGTCGATGTCGAACAGGCCGCGCGCGGCGACGTAGCCGCGGTTGCGCGTCTCCTTGGGTGCCGTCGTGCTGTTGCCGCCGTCGCCGCGGGTGATGGCGCCTTCCAGCGACAGCCGGCCGTTCTCGAAGCGCTTGCGGTACTGGCCGCCCAGCAGCGGCCCCTGCTGCGAATAGTAATGCAGGTCGAAGGTGGCGTCCTGATCCGGTCCGATGTCCCAGTAGTAATGGGTCTTGAGGATGGCGCCGAGGTTGGAGCTGTTGCCGGCGGACGGCGTCAGGAAGCCGCTCTTGCGGTCGACCGATGGATCGGGGTGCGACAAGTAAGGCGTGTAGGCGACGGGAATCCCGAAGATTTCCATCGTCGCGTCGCGATAGCGGACCTCGTGCTCCTCGTTGTCGTGCACGATGCGCACGGCTCGGATCTGCCACAGCGGGGGCCGGGTCGGGTCCTCCTTGCAGAGGTCGCAGGGGCTGTAGACGCCGCGGTTGACGCGCGTCAGCCGGCCCTCGCGCCGCTCGCCCTCGGCACCGGCCATGCGGCCGTTGTCGGTCATCAGGACGCGGATGTTCTCGATGAACACGTCCTTCAGGTCGTCGGTCAGCTCGGCATAGTCGGCAAAGACGATGTCGCCCGACGGCTCCACCAGCCGGATCTTGCCGGTGGCGGTGACGACCTTGGTCTTCTGGTTGTAGGTGATCTTGTCGGCGCGGACGCTGCGCTTGCCCTGCGCCAGTTCGACATTGCCGCTGGCGGTGACGAGGCTGTTCACCTCGTCGAAGGTGACCTGATCGGCGGTGAGCAGCACCGGGTCCTGCTTCTGCGTCGCCCCGGCGGCATTTCCGCCGGCCGTCCCATTGCCATTTCCCTGCCCGGCGGCAGCCTGGGCGGTGGCCGGCTTCGTTCCGGGAACCGGGGTGGCCGGCGACTGGGCCTGCGCCATGTCGGTGAGGGCCAGATCCACGGCGGCGACCCCGCACGCCACCATCAGCCCGACGATGCCGGAGCGCAGGATGGGATTGGCGGCGGTCGGAGCTTTGGCGCGGGCGCGCCGGGAGACGTGCTTGGGCATGGCGGAACGATTGGGGGAAGCGTAAGCCCAAGTCAACGGTTTCAAGACCCTATCGCGGGCAATGTCACCGTGTCGCCGTCGGCCCTGTGGCAGCAACGCCGCAACCCCCGCCGCCGGAGCGGCGGCAGGGGCTGCGGGACTTCATCCGAACTGTTTCAAACGACCCGGAAGTTCTTGAACTGCCATGGATCGTCCTCGTCGATGTCCTCCGGGAACAGGGTGTTGCGGTCCTGCAGAGGCGTCCAATCGCCATAGGCGCCGACCACCTCGCCCAGATAGGGGGAAGCGATCTCCAGCACCCGGCGGAAGTCGACCTCGTCCGGTTCCACCAAGCCCCGATTCGGGTTCTCCAGGGTCCAGACGATGCCGCCCAGAACGGTGGAGGTCACCTGCATCGACGTGGCGTTGTTGTAGGGGGCCAGCGACCGCGCGGTGTCGATGTCGAGCCGCGAGCCGTACCAGTAGGCGCCCTTGGGGTTGCCCATCAGCAGAACGCCGAGTTCGTCCATGCCGCCGGTGATCTCATGCATCATCAGCCGCTGTTCGGCCTGCATGTTGTAGTTCTTGCCGACCAGTTCGTGCAGCGACATCACGGCGTCGTCGCAGGGGTGATAGGCATAGTGGCAGGTCGGCCGATACACGACCTTGTCCCCCTCGCGCACCGTGAAATAGTCGGAGATCGAGATCGATTCGCTGTGGGTGATGAGGAAGCCGTGGAACGGACCCTCCAGCGGAGTCCAGGTGCGCACGCGGGTGGCGGCGCCCGGCCGCATCAGGTAGATGGCGGAACCGCAGCCGAACTCGTGCCGGCGCCCATCGGGCGGCAGGTCCTTCTCATGCGTGCCCCAGCCGAGCTCGGCCGGCTGGCAGCCTTCGCTGACGAAGCCGTCGATCGACCAGGTGTTGACGAACTCGCCGATCTGCTTGGGCTGGTTCGACACCTGGGTGTCGCGCTCCGCCACATGAATGGTCTTGATTCCCAGCTTCTGCGCCAGCCGGCCCCAGCCGTCGCGGTCGGTGGGAACCTCCGTCCCGACACCGGTGTCGGCGGCGATGTTCAGCAGCGCCTGCTTGACGAAATGCGACACCAGACCCGGATTCGCCCCATGGGTGATCAGCGCGGTCGGGCCACCCTGGAAGCGGCCGCGCAGCGCCAGCGCCGTCTCGCGCAACGCGTAGTTGGAGCGCAGCGACGGCGACAGGCTGGAATCGGTATAGCCGCCCGCCCACGGTTCGGTGCAGGTGTCGGTGTAGAAGGCGCCGACCCGCTGGCAGAACTCGATCAGCGCGACCGACGAGACGTCGACCGACAGGTTGACCAGGAAATCGCCCTTGTCGATCAGCGGCTTCAGAATCTGGAAGAAGTTGTCGTTGTCGAGCGGGTTGTTGTGGAAGGCGACGCCGTAAAGCTCCGCCTCCTCGCGCCCGCGCTCCTCGGCGGTGACGATGGTGATCCGGTCGGCGGTAAGTCCGTCGATGTGACGCAACAGCAGCGGCAAGACACCCTGGCCAATCGAACCGAATCCAACGATGACCATGCGGCCTGTGAACGTGCAGAGCTTTGTGTCCAGGGCCATGATTTTTTGTCTCCCCGAGGTAGTTTAGGCCAACGACATGAGCCGGCGCTTCCGCCCACTTTCGAGAAGTGGGAACGGAACGCGCCGGACCGGTGAATGTTACGGGTGTCTTTACGCTTTATCCACAGATTCCGGCGGTGCGATCAGGCTGCGCAGGAACGCAGTTGATAGCCGGGAGTGGCAAGCAGCGGCGCGTCGGACACTTCGACGACGCGCGCCTGGTCGAAGCCGTTGAAGGCCGTGCGCAGGCAGGAGCCGTAGGCGCCGAGCTGGCCCAGTTCGATCCAGTCGCCGGCCTTGACGTCGGCCGGCAGGTGGAAGGGGCCGGCCATCTTGTCGGCGCTGTCGCAGGTGGGGCCGTAGAAGCTGAAAGCCGCATCCTCGACGTCGACCATCGCCTCGAACGGGCGGATCAGCCGCGCCGGGAAGCGGAAGCCCGGCACGCCGGCGTCCGACAGGGCGCCATAGACGCCGTCGTTGATGAACAGCTCATTGCCGCGCCGCTTCACCACCTGCACCACCAGCGAGACGCCGGGAGCGACCAGGGCGCGGCCCGGCTCGCACCACAGGCGGCAATGCGCCGGCAGGTCGAGGGCGGCAACGCCGCGGGCAATGGCAGCCATGAAATCGCCGAGCGGCGGCGGGGTGACGCCCGGATAGGACACCGGGAATCCGCCACCGACGTCCAGCACGTCGATGGCGACGCCGCTCTCGGCGATGACGCGGCCGGCCAGCGCGATGGCGCGCTCGTAGGCCGACGGATCGAGCATCTGCGAACCGACATGGAAGGACAGCCCGACCTTGGGCGCCACGGCGCGCGCGGCGCGCAGCAGCTCCACCGCATCGGCCATGGCGGCGCCGAACTTGCCGGACAGGTCGTAGACGGCATTGCCCTTCGGCAGGGCCAGACGCACGACGAGGCCGAGGTCCGTGGCGCTGTCGGTCTCCTCCAGGATCTTGTCCAGCTCTTCGCGGCTGTCGAGCACGAAGTCGCGGACGCCATACTGGTGATAGGCGTTGCGGATCGCCTGACGGCCCTTGACCGGGTGCATGTAATGCAGGACGGCGTCCGGGAACATCTGGCGGATCAGCCGGATCTCGCCGGGGGAGGCGACGTCGAAATGGCGCACGCCGCCGGCCCACAGGGCACGCAGCACCGCGGGTTCCGGGTTGCACTTCACGGCATAGAGCACGTCGCCGCCGCGGGCGACGGCGTCCGTCGCCTCGGCGAAGGCGGCCAGGAAGCTGCCGGCGGTGTCGGCCAGCACGCCGGGACGGATGCAGTGCATCGGCTCTTCCGGGCGGTGCAGGGCGACGGCCTGCGCCACGGTGGACCGGCGGCCGCTGGACAGCGAAACGGCGCTGCTGTCGTTCAGGCCGACGCGGCGCAGCGGGGTAACGGCGGAACGGGAACGCAGGAAACCCATGGCGCACTCCTATCCCCGGACGGCGGCGTGCAAACCGGTCCGGTGAGCAGACGTCGATTCCCGGCCGCGCCACGAGCCGTGCCAGCGCAAGGCTATGGCACGGGTGGTGCAGCGGAATCGGCGATTGATCGGATTTGGAAAGGGGGGAGACGGAAAAAGCCGGTGCGAGCAGCGGCCCCGGGCTGTGAAGCTCCGGGCAACAGCGCGTCGTTTACCGGCTAAAGGGCTACCGTCTCACAGCCCCACCGTGGGCAGCGTACATACTGACCTCCCTCTCGGGACCGGCCCACTGGAATGGCCGGTTCTGCCAAAAAGGACGCGGTACGTCGTAGCATAACCACAGAGGGCCATAGGCACGTGCGGGTGCGTCGTGCCGATTGATTTACGCTATTCCGTCCGTGATTCAAGTGAAATTTTTGGGGCGCGAATAAGGCGAGGTCAGACCGCTTCCACCATCGCGGGTTCAAACAGGGGAAAGCGCGCGGCGATGGTGTCGCCGGTCGGGCTGGCGATCCAGCCGTCGGACCGCGTGAAGAAGCGGATGGCGGTGAAGCGGGGCCGCGCCCCCATGTCGAACCAGTGCGGCGTGCCTGCGGGAATGCTCAGCAGGTCGCCCGCCTCGCACACCACGCGGAAGACCCGGCGGTCGAGATGGATGTAGAAGGCGCCGGCGCCTTCGACGAAGAAGCGTGCCTCGTCCTCGTCATGGGTGTGTTCGTCCAGGAATTTGGCGCGAAGCGCTGCGACGCCCTCCGTCGCCGGAGTGACCCGCACCACGTCGACGGAGCGGAAGCGGCGCGCCTCCTTCAACGCCTCGACCTGCGCGGCGTAGGCCGCCAGCACTGCTTCACTGTCGGCGGAGGCGGGCAGGGGAGCTTCGGCGATCCAGCGTTCGAACAGGATGCCGACATGGGCCAGATGTCCGGCCATCAAAGCGGGATCGGCCGTGCTCAATTCCGGCCGAAGGGCGTCATTCTCCAGATAAACGGTCAGGTGACTCAATCCGCGCACTCCTGCCGAACCAATGTACGCAGCGTGAAGTGATGCCGTTCGCGACGCAATAAGCGGAATCGCAAGCGCGACCGTTCGTCGCGCCGGCTTGTGGCGATTCTAGCGGCTCCGCTGGAGCCCCACGGTCACGGCGACCGCGATCACCAGCAGCAGCCCGACGAAGGCCGCCACCCCCGTCCATCCGTAATCATGCCAGAACAGCCCGCCCAGCGTTCCGGCCAGGGTGGAGCCCAGATAGTAGCAGAACAGGTAGATGGACGAGGCCTGCCCCCGCGCCACCGTGGCCCGGCGGCCGATCCAGGCGGACACGATGGAATGGGCGCCGAAGAAGGCGAAGGTGAAGAGGGCGATGCCGGGGGCGATGGCGAACAGGCTGTCGAACTCCATCAGAACGAGCCCAGCCACCATCAGCGCCACCGCCGTCGCCAGGGTGCGGTTCGACCCGAAGCGGCCCGACCAGCCGCCGAACAGCGGCGAACTGACGACGCCGAAGCTGTAGACCAGGAACACCGCGCCGACGATTGCCGGACGCAGCTCGAACGGCGGCTCGCTGAGGCGGAAGCCGATGTAGTTGAAGACGGTGACGAAGCCGCCCATCAGCAGGAAGCCCAGCGAGAACAGCCCGAGCAGGGCCGGATCGGTCAGCAGTCCGCGCCAGGCCCGCACCAGCCCCGCCAACCCGGCGGCGCGGCGGACGAAATGGCGCGAGGGCGGCAGGGCGAACCAGACGATGACGGCGGCTGCCACCGCCATTGCCCCGACCGCCCCCACCGCCAGCCTCCAGGTGCCGAGATCGGTGACGATGGCGGTTACCACACGGCCGGACATGCCGCCGATGGCGGTGCCGCCGATGTAGAGCCCCATGGCGACGCCGGCCGATTTCGGATCGACCTCTTCGGAGACATAGGCCATGGCGACGGCGGGAAGGCCGCTCAGCGCCAGACCTTCCAGCGCCCGCACCGCCAGGAATCCATGCCAGTCCGGCATCAGCGCGCCGACGATGCCCAGCAGGCCGGCAGCGAGCAGGGCCGCCACCATCACCGGCTTGCGCCCGATCCCGTCGGAGATGGCGCCGGCCACCAGCAGCGCGCCCGCCAGCATGCCGGTGGTCAGCGACAGCGACAGGCTGGATTCGGCCGGCGTCACCCCGAACTCCCGCACGAAGTCGGGCAGCAGCGGCTGGACGCAGTAGAGCGTCGCGAAGGTGGAGAATCCGGCGACGAACAGTATGCGGCTGGCGCGGCGATAGGCGGGAGTGCCGGCCTGCAGATAGGCGGTTTCTGCATCGGCCTGGGCACCGGTCTCGATCTCGTCGCGCACGCGCTGGTCTCCATGGTCGTCTTCGCGCGGCATGCTGCAGCGCACCCGCGACATTGCCCTGCGGCGTCCCTCCGTTCCAACAGCCGCCGCGGCGCAGCGGCCATGCCGTTCGTGCAGGTCCCTATCAGGAGTGGTGCCGCCGCGGCCTTGCACTGGACCTTGGCGGGGCCGCGCCGTATAACCAGTGCCCCACACAATTCGTTGATTGTTCGAGCCATGCACGACCTTCGCGCCATCCGTGAGAATCCCGAAGCCTTCGACCGCGGCCTTGGCCGCCGGGGACTGGCGCCGATGTCGTCCTCCGTGCTCGACCTCGACGGCCGCCGCCGCGCCGCGCAGACCCAGATGCAGGAGATGCAGGCCCGCCGGAACGAGGCGGCGAAGGAAGTCGGCCTCGCCAAGCGCGAAGGTCGCGACGCCCAGCCGATCCTGGACGAGATGGCGGCCCTGAAGGACCGCCTGCCCCAGGTGGAGGAGGAGGAGCGCGCGCTAGGCGCCGAACTCGACGCGCTGCTGGCCGGACTGCCCAACATCCCGGCAGACGACGTGCCGGACGGGCCGGACGAGACCGCGAACGTCGAGGTCCGCCGCTGGGGCACCCCGGCCGACATCGCCAATCCCAAGCAGCATTACGAACTGGGCGAGGCGCTGGGCCTGATGGATTTCGAGGCGGCGGCCCGCATGTCCGGCGCCCGCTTCACCGTTCTGAAGGGCGGGCTCGCCCGGCTTGAGCGCGCGCTCGCCGACTTCATGCTGGACATCCACACGTCGGAGCATGGCTTCACCGAGATCGCGCCGCCGCTGATGGTGCGCGACAATGCCCTGTTCGGCACCGGTCAGCTGCCGAAGTTCGAGGAGGATCTGTTCAAGACCACCACGAGCGGCCATTACCTGATCCCGACCAGCGAGGTGCCGCTGACCAATCTGGTCAACGACCAGATCCTGGCGGCGGAGGAGCTGCCGCTGCGCTACACCGCGCTGACCCCCTGCTTCCGGGCGGAAGCCGGATCGGCCGGGCGCGACACCCGCGGCATGATCCGCCAGCACCAGTTCTGGAAGGTGGAGATGGTCGCCATCACCGCGCCGGAACAGTCGGAGGACGAGCACCAGCGGATGACCCGTTGCGCCGAGACCATCCTGGAGCGGCTGGGCCTGCCCTACCGCACCATCGTGCTGTGCACCGGCGACATGGGCTTCTCCTCGCGCAAGACCTATGACGTCGAGGTGTGGCTGCCGGGCCAGAACGCCTACCGCGAGATCTCCAGCGTGTCCAATTGCGGAGATTTCCAGGCGCGGCGGATGAAAGCCCGTTGCAGGGCCAAGGGCGAGAAGCAAACTCAATTCTTGCACACCCTCAACGGATCGGGTGTGGCGGTCGGGCGCTGCCTGATCGCGGTGCTGGAGAACTACCAGCAGCCCGACGGTTCGATCCTGGTTCCCGAAGCGCTCCGCCCCTACATGCGCGGAGTGGAGAGGATTTCGATCTGATGTTCAACCTGCCGCTCGACCTGTCCCAGACGCGCATCCTCGTCACCAACGACGACGGCATCCATGCGCAGGGATTGAAGGTTCTGGAAGCCATCGCGCGCGAGTTGTCCGACGACGTCTGGGTGGTGGCGCCGGAGATGGAGCAGTCGGCGGCCAGCCATTCGCTGACCATCAACCGGCCGCTGCGCCTGCGCAAGCTGGACGAGCGCCGCTACACCGTGGACGGCACGCCGACCGACTGCGTCCTGCTGGCGGTCAACCATGTGATGCGGGACTCCCGTCCGACGCTGGTGCTGTCCGGCGTCAACCAGGGCTCCAACATCGGCGAGGACGTGACCTACTCCGGCACCATCGCCGCGGCGATGGAGGCGACGCTGCTGAACGTCCCCGCCATCGCCATGAGCCAGCACTACGAGCCGGGCCAGCCGATCGACTGGTCCGCCGCCGCCGCCCATGGCGCCGACGTGGTGCGCAAGGCGGTGACGGTGGCCTGGCCGAAGAACGTGCTGCTGAACGTCAACTTCCCGGCCCGCCCGGCCGAGGAGGTGACGGGCATCCAGGTGGTGCGCCACGGCAAGCGCAAGATCGGCGACGAGCTGTTCGAGCGCGTCGACCCGCGCGGCAAGCCCTATATCTGGATCGGCACCCTGCGCGGCGAGGCCGACGTGTCCGACGACACCGACATCCATGTCGTGTTCAACGGCGGCATCTCGGTGACGCCGATCTATCTCGACCTGACCCACACCCCGACGCTGCAGACGTTGAGGCAGGCCTTCGTGTGACCTACAACCCGCGCAAGATCCGCTTGCTGATGGCCCTTCGCGGGGCCGGCGTCACCGACACCCGCGTGTTGGCGGCGATCGAGCGGATCCCGCGCGAACTGTTCGTTCCGGAGACCTTCCAGGACCGGGCGTGGGAGGATGTGGCGCTGCCGATCGATCTGGGCCAGACCATCAGCCAGCCGCTGGTGGTCGGGCTGATGACCCAGGCGCTGGACCTGCACCCGCGGCATCTTGTGCTGGAGGTCGGCACCGGTTCCGGCTATCAGGCGGCGGTGCTGTCGCGGCTATGCCGACGGGTCTTCACCATCGAGCGGCTGAAACCGCTGCTGTGCGAGGCGGAGGCGCGGTTCAAGGCGCTGGACATCGGCAACATCACCACGCGGCTCGGCGACGGGACGCGCGGCTGGCCGGAGCTGGCGCCCTTCGCCCGCATACTGGTCACAGCCGCCGGTGGGCCGGAGCCGCCAAAAGACTTGACGGATCAACTCGCCGTTGGTGGTGTCATGGTCATTCCGCTGGGGACCGATCACCGCGACCAAAGGGTCGTGCGTTTCCGGCGTTCCGAAGCTGCCCTTATCCGGGAGGACCTGTGGCCCGTCCGTTTCGTTCCGCTGCTGTCCGACCCGCCACAACCGGTCCGTTCCGCATGAGACCCGTCATGTCCGCTCGCCTTCTGCCGGTCCTGGTCCTGTCCACCGCCGTCCTGGCACTCGGTGCCTGCGAACGGGTGGGCGGGCTGGCTCCCTTCACCCATGTCACAGAGGCGCCGGAGTCGGCCGGCGGCGCCATCTCCGTGCAGAAGGGCGACAGCGCCTACAGCCTGTCCCGCCGCTACAACGTGCCGCTGCGCGACCTGATCGAGGCGAACAAGCTGGCCCCCCCCTACCGTCTGGAGGTCGGCCAGCGACTGGTCCTGCCGACCTCGCGCCAGTACATCGTGCAGAAGGGCGACAGCCTCTACAGCATCTCGCGCATGCACAATGTCGATGTCAGCGAGTTGACGCGGCTGAACAACCTGTCGCCGCCCTACGCGGTGCAGGCCGGCCAGCCCCTGCGTCTGCCGGGTGCGAACGACGGCAGCGGCACGATGGTCGCGTCGAGCCCCGCCTCCGGCGGCGCCGTGCCGCTGACGCCGCAGGGCTCGCCTGCCGGGCGCGGTTCGGTCCAGTCGGCCGAATTGCCGCCGCCGGGCGCGGCCTCCCCATCCGGCGGAATCTCTGCCACGCCGCTGCCGCCGCCGTCGAAGCCGGGCGCGACGGTCGAACCGGCGCCTGCCCAGACGACGCAGGCGCCTGCCGGCGATACCACCTATCAGCCGGGACAGGCGCCGACCGTGCTGCGCCCGCCCGGAGCCAAGCCGGCCCCGACCCCGATCCCGCCCCCCTCGGCGGCGCCCGCGCCCGCGCCGCAGCAGGAAGTTGCCGCTGCACCGCCGCCCAAGCCGGAGCCGAAGGCGGAGCCCGCGACTCCGCCGCGCGGCGGCGGCCGTTTCCTGTGGCCGGTGAAGGGCAAGCTGATTTCGGGGTTCGGGCCGAAGCCCGACGGGCTGCACAATGACGGCTTGAACATCGCGGCGCCGAAGGGCACCGCCGTGGTCGCCGCCGACAACGGCGTGGTCGCCTATGCCGGCAACGAACTGCGCGGTTTCGGCAACCTGCTGCTGCTGAAGCATTCCGACGGCTGGATCACCGCCTACGCCCATCTCGACAAGATCGAGGTGGAGCGTGGCGCCACCGTGAAGCGGGGGCAGGTGATCGCCCGGGTCGGCCAGACCGGCGGCGTTTCCTCGCCCCAGCTCCATTTCGAGCTGCGCAAGGGCAGCCAGGCCGTCGACCCGAGCGATCAGATGGACCGCAAGGTCAGCGAAGGGGCTGGCCGAGACGACCGGCCAGGTCCTGGATGAACTGCCAGGCCACCCGGCCCGACCGGCTTCCGCGCGTGACCGACCATTCCACGGCTTCCGCGCGCAGCCGGTCGGCCGGGATGTCCAGGCCGAAATGGCGGACATAGCCCTCGATCATGGCGAAATAGGTATCCTGGTCGCAGTTGTGGAAGCCCAGCCACAGCCCGAACCGGTCGGACAGCGACACCTTCTCCTCCACCGCCTCCGCCGGATTGATGGCGGTCGACCGTTCGTTCTCGATCATGTCGCGCGGCATCAGGTGGCGGCGGTTGGAGGTGGCGTAGAACACCACATTGTCCGGCCGCCCCTCGATCCCGCCGTCCAGCACCGCCTTCAGCGACTTGTAATGCGCGTCGTCATGGTCGAAGGACAGATCGTCGCAGAACAGGATGAAGCGGCGCGGCTCGCCCTTCAGCCGGGCCAGCAGGCTGGGCAGGGTGGGGATGTCCTCGCGGTGGATTTCGACCAGCGCCAGCTCGCCCGGGCGCTCCGTGCAGATGGCGGCGTGCGCCGCCTTGACCAGCGAGCTCTTGCCGGTGCCGCGCGCCCCCCACAGCAGGGCGTTGTTGGCCGGGAGGCCGGCGGCGAAACGCCGCGTGTTGTCCAGCAGGATCTCGCGCTGCCGTTCGATGCCCTGCAGAAGCATGATGTCGACGCGGTTGACCACCGGAACCGGCTCCAGCCGGTCGGGATCGGGATGCCAGACGAAGGCGTCGGCCGCGGTGAAGTCCAACGGGCGGTCCGGCGGCGGAGCCAGCCGTTCCAGCGCCTCCGCGATGCGGGTCAGCAGCGGAATCAGGGCCTGATCGGCACCTGAGGGGCCAGCACCGGAGCCAGTGATGGATTGCGACATAATTCTCCGGATATTTTTTCTGGATGTTCCATGGAAAGTGGGCGCCAGCGCAGCCATCTTTCCGACGCCTGCGCACCGTAACACAGCAGGGCAAGCGCACAAGCTGTGGCGGCCCCGCGGATTGTGGCGCATCACCATTGCATCCCGGTCATGGGCGTTTATAGTCGCGGCGTCCCGGCGGAACGCCGATCCGGTGCCGAGATCAAACCTGTAAGGAGCTTTCAGATGTTCGTTTCGACGGCTTATGCACAGACGGCGGCGCCGGCTGGCGGCGGCGGTGACATGCTCGTCCAATTTCTGCCGCTGATCCTGATCTTCGTCGTCTTCTACTTCCTGCTGATCCGTCCGCAGCAGAAGAAGATGAAGGAGCATAAGGCCATGCTGTCGGCCATCCGCCGCGGCGACCGCGTCGTGACCGGCGGCGGCATCATCGGCGTCGTCACCAAGGTCGCCGATGACGAACTGACCGTCGAAATCGCCGAGAACGTGCGCGTGCGCTGCCTGCGCTCCACCGTGAACCTCGTGCTCGCCAAGACCGAGCCGGCCGGCAAGTCCGGCGGCGACGCCACCCCCACCGCCACCCCGGACGGTGAGGCCAAGCCGGCCGACACCCCCGCCGCCGGCGGCATCGGCAAGCTGTTCGGCCGCAAGTAAGCCGCAGCCGGGCTCCTCTCACGCGGGCCAGCCCGAAGGCGCTTCCCGTCCGGACCGGCCGGCCGCCGCCCACCCGCGGCGGACCGGTCGCACCCGCGCGGGTGTCTGATCGGATTCGAGTGACGCATGCTCTATTTTTCGCGCTGGAAGATTTACCTGATCCTGGCGACCTGCATCGCCGGTTTCATCATGATGCTGCCCAACTTCCTGGGCCGCGACACGCTGGCGGCGCTGCCGTCCTGGTACGCGCACAGCAAGGTGTCGCTGGGCCTCGACCTGCGCGGCGGATCGCATCTGTTGCTCGAGGTCGACATGGCCACCGTCATCCGTGACCGGGTGGAAGGGCTGGTCGACGGCGCCCGGCAGCAGCTGCGCACCGCCAATGTCGGCTACACCGCGCTGAACGCCGGCGACCGCGCCGTGACCGTGCAGCTGCGCGACCCGGCACAGGCCGAAGACGCGGTGAAGGCGCTCCGCCAGCTGGCCAGCCCGGTGGGCGGGTCGACGCTGGGCGGCGGGCAGCCGGACCTGACCGTCTCGGTCGAAGGCGGCACGGTGACCGTCGCGCTGAGCGAGGTCGCGCTGCGCGACCGAGCCACCCAGGCCATCGAACAGTCGATCGAGATCGTCCGCCGCCGCATCGACGAGACCGGCGTGAACGAGCCGACCATCGCCCGCCAGGGCAACGACCGCATCCTGGTCCAGCTGCCCGGCGTGGAGGATCCCGACCGGATCAAGCGCCTGCTCGGCACCACGGCCAAGATGACCTTCCGGCTGGTCGACGTGAACGCCGACCCCAACACCGGCCGCGCCCCTCCGGGATCGGAGATCCTGCCGTCCACCGAAGGCGACCGCTACCAGTCGAAATACGTCATCCGCAAGAAGGTCGAGGTCGACGGCGCCACGCTGCAGAACGCGTCGGCCGGCACCAACCCGCAGACCGGCGAATGGGTGGTGAACTTCGAGTTCAACACGGCGGGAGCCAACCGCTTCGCCGAAGTGACCAAGCAGAATGTCGGCCGGCCCTTCGCCATCGTGCTCGACAACAAGGTGATCAGCGCCCCGGTCATCCGCGAGCCGATCACCGGCGGACGCGGCCAGATCAGCGGCAACTTCACCGCCGCCAACGCCAACGACCTCGCCGTCCTGCTGCGCGCCGGCGCCCTGCCTGCTCCGCTGAAGGTGATCGAGGAGCGGACCGTCGGCCCCGACCTTGGCGCCGATTCGATCCGCGCCGGCCTGACCTCCGTCGCCGTTGGCTTCGTCATGGTCTGCGTCTACATGATCGCGTCCTACGGGCTGTTCGGCGCCTTCGCCTGCACCGCGCTGTTCGTGAACATCGTGCTGACGCTGGCGGCGCTGTCGCTGCTGCAGGCCACGCTGACCCTGCCGGGCATCGCCGGCATCCTGCTGTCGCTGGGCCTTGCGGTCGACGCCAACATCCTGATCAACGAGCGTATCCGCGAGGAGACGAAGAAGGGCCGCGGCGTCTTCGCGTCGATGGAGGCCGGCTTCAGCCGCGCCTACAGCACGATCGTCGACTCCAACCTGACGACGGCCATCAAGATGGTTCTGCTGTTCATCTTCGGCACGGGCGCCATCAAGGGCTTCGCCGTCACCATCACCTTCGGCATTCTCATCTCCATGTTCACCGCCACGGTGCTGGTGCGCCTGATGATGGTGACGTGGCTGCGCCGGACGCGTCCGGCCGTGTTGCCGGTCTGAGAGGTTTTCCGATGTTCCATCTCCGCCTCGTCCCCGACAACACCAAGATCCCCTTCATGAACGGCCGCATCGCCGGCCTGGTCGTGTCGGCGGTCCTGTCCATCGCGTCGATCATCCTGTTCTTCCACCCCGGCCTGAATTACGGCATCGACTTCCGCGGCGGCATCGTGATCGAAGCACGCACCCCGCAGGCCGCCGATTTCGGCTCGCTCCGTCATACGCTGTCCGGCCTCGGCATGGGGCAGGTGGCGCTGCAGGAGTTCGGGTCGCCCCAGGACGTTCTGATCCGCCTGGAACGCCAGCCCGGCGATGACGCTGCCCAGCAGGTCGCTGCCGACAAGGTGCGCAACACGCTTGCCGAAGCTGTCCCCGGCACGCAGGTGCGCCGCGTCGAGGCCGTCGGCGCCTCGGTCAGCGGCGAGCTGTTCGCCAACGGCATGCTGGCGCTCGGTCTCGCCATGGTGGCGATGCTGGTCTACATCTGGTTCCGCTTCGAATGGCAGTTCGGCTTCGGCGCGGTGGTGACCCTGTTGCTGGACATCACCAAGATCATCGGCTTCTACGTCATCACCGACATGCAGTTCAATCTGACGGCGGTGGCGGCGATCCTGACGGTCATGGGCTATTCGGTGAACGATAAGGTCGTGGTCTACGACCGCATGCGCGAGAACCTGCGCATCTACAAGAAGATGCCGCTGCGCGACCTGATCGACCTGTCGATCAACGAGACGCTGAACCGCACCGTCGGCACCTCGGTCTGTACGCTGCTGTCGATCATCCCGCTGGCCCTGTTCGGTGGCGAGGCGCTGCAGGACTTCGGCATCGTCCTGATCTTCGGCGTTATCCTTGCGACCAGCTCGTCCGTGTTCATCGCCGCTCCCATCTTGCTGTTCCTTGGCGAGAACCGCCTGCGGCGCGGCACCCCGACCGATGCGGCTGCGGGAAACACCCCGGCGACCACGCCGTAAATCCGGGCGACAAAGGTAAGGAGAGGGCAGCATGGCCGACATCATGCCGATGATCCCGTCGGACCGTCAGGTCATCGACGGCTATGGTCCGGGACAGTTCTGCGTCTCCGGCCAATGGCGGGTCGGCGCGGTGGTCGTGCTGCCCGACCGCACCCAGGCCTGGGGGGCGACCGATGCCGCTTCCCTGACCCTGGAGGATTTCGCCGTGGTGCTGGCGGCCGAGCCGAAGGTGGAAATCCTGCTGCTCGGCACCGGCCCGACCATGACGATGATCCCGAAGGCGCTTCGCCTGAGCCTGCGCGAGCAGGGGGTGGTGGTGGAGCCGATGGACAGCCGCGCGGTGTGTCGGACCTACAACGTCCTGTTGGCCGAAGGGCGGCGGGTGGCGGCTGCGATGCTGCCGGTGTAGACGGCGAAGCCATCGGGTCAGATGCGACAAAGGCGCCCCTTTCGGGGCGCCTTTGCTTTTGGCGAACACCTCACGGCGCTTGCCCCCACCCTGATCCTCCCCCGCCCTCGGCCGGCAAGGCCGGTCCGATGGCAGGGGAGGGAGATGGAGCGCGCCGGACGGGACGTCAGGCAGCCAGCTGCTCGGCGGCGAAGTCCCAGTTGGCGAGGTTGTCGATGACCGCCTTCACGAAGTCGGCGCGGCGGTTCTGGAAATCGACGTAGTAGGCATGCTCCCACACGTCGATGGTGAACAGCGGCTTGTGGCCGTGCGCCAGCGGGGTGTCGGCGTTGCCGGTCTTGCCGATCTTCAGCTTGTCGCCGTCCAGGTACAGCCAGGCCCAGCCGGAACCGAACTGGGTCAGGGCGGCCTGGGTCAGCTCTTCCTTGAACTTTTCGACGCTGCCGAAGTCGGCAACGATCCGCTGCTCCAGGGCCGCCGGCATCTTGCCGCCGTCCTTCTTCAGGCACTGCCAGAAGAAGGTGTGGTTCCACACCTGGGCGGCGTTGTTGAAGATGCCGACCTTGGACGCGTCGCCGGCCGAGGCCTTGATGACCTCCTCCAGGCTGGCATTTGCCAGCGGGGTGTCCTTGGTCAGGTTGTTCAGGTTGGTGACGTAGGTCTGGTGGTGCTTGTCGTGATGCAGGTGCAGCGTCTCCGACGAGATGTACGGAGCCAGAGCGTCGTACGCATACGGAAGCGGCGGAAGTTCGAACGCCATTTTAATTCACCCTCTCTTCTTTGATTGTCCTTCCGGGCCGGGCCTTGCGAGCACGGCACCTCCGTCCGACCAAATAGGCCGACGACGGAAGCTTGTGAAGGCCGGAAAACGTCTAGAACGTCTTATAGGGTTATTTCCATTCGACAAAGCGGCATCGGCCGCCCGATTTCCCGAGCGTACGGCCGCCTCCAACGTGGCTGGCAGCCCCATTTCCGTCCAATCTCCGGCTAGCGTCAGGTTGCGCCAGCGGGTGAGCGGTCCCGGCCGGCGTGCGACCGATTCGGGCGACTGGTCCGGCGTCGCCCGCCTCTCCTTCACCAGTCGGAAGGGCCGAATCGGGGGTCCGAGTCGCTGGTCCAGGCCAAGCTGCGGTGCGACCTCCGCCCACAGTTTCGCGGCGGCCACATCGACCGGAAGCTCGGCCAGCGCGTCGGCATCGCTGACGGTGACGGACAGCAGGTCGTCGCGGGCGAACAGCCACTCCGCCGTTCCGCCGACCAGCCCCAGGAAGGGCAGGCCGCCGGGCAGCCGCACCGGGTCGTCGAGCCGGACATGCAGGTTGACGATGGCCGCACCCGGCGGCGGTGCGGTCAGGCCGGGCACCAGCCGTTCCGCCACCCAGGCCGGGGCGGCGACGATCACATCGTCCGCCGGGCCCAGGGTCACAGTGCTTCCGGCAGCTGAAAAGCCGGTCACGCGATCGCCATCGAAGTTCAGCCCGTCCACCCGAGCACCGAGATGCACGGACGCTCCGGCCGCATGCAGACGGGTCAGCGCCGGATCGACGAAGGCGGCGGACAGGCCGCGCGGAGCCAGCACCGGGCGGCAGGCCGCTTCGCCGCGCAGCAGCGTCTCGCGCAGAACCGCGCCGAAGAGACGGGCGGAGACGCGTTCCACCGGGCCATTGAGGGCGGAGACCGCCAGCGGGCGCCACAGCGGCTCGAACAGTCGGCCATCTGGTCGCAGGCGATCGGCGACGGAGTGATTCTCGCGGGCGGTCAGGGTGCGCAGGGCGGCGAGATAGTCGAGGGGGCGGCTGCCGGGAACCCGCCGCGCCGCATCGAACAGCCACAGCCCGCCGGGCCTCAAGGTCCAGGCGGCGCCGTCCCGCAGGTCCAGGAAGGGGAAGGCAGCCGGGCGGACCTCCTCCAGGGCATCGGTACCGCCGGTGCGTCGGGCGTAATCGAGGAGATCCCGGTTGCCGCTGAGCACCATATGACTGCCATTGTCGATGGAGCGGCCGAGCGTGGCGTCGTGGAAGCTGCGGCAGCGTCCGCCGGCCTGTGGAGCCTGCTCGTAGACTGCGACCCGCCTGCCGGCTTCCGTCAATCTTACGGCTGCTGCGAGACCGGCCAGCCCCGCGCCGATCACATGGACGGTCCCGCTCTCATGGGCGGCCCGGATCCCGACAGTTGATGCCGGCGTCATTCAGGTGGCCGGCGGCAGGCCGAGCATGCAGCGCACCGCCACCCAGGCGCTTTCCCGCCGCCCGACACGGACACGGGCGTTCAGGTCGCGCCAGCCCGCCGCCCGCAGGCGCCGCAGCAGCCGGTGATACAGCACCATCATCGCCGTGGCCGCCCACAGCGAGCCCCGCGCCTGTCCGCCGACAGCCTCCCTGGCTTCGGCGAAGCGGGCTTCTGCGAGTTCCGCCAGCGCCTCGCAGGCCTGCGGCAGAGCGGGGTGTGCCAACACTTCCTCCGGCCGGTCGCTGGTGATGCCGGCGGCCAGCAGAAGCTCGCGCGGCAGGTAGAGCCGGTCGAGGTCTGCATCCTCGCCCAGATCGCGCAGGATGTTGGTCAGCTGCAGGGCTTCGCCCAGAGCCAGCGCGAATCTCTCGGTTGAGGGTTCGGCGCGGTCGAAGACGCGGATCGCCAGCATGCCGACGGCGCCGGCGACGCGGCGGCAATAAAGGCGCAAGGTGTCGAGGTCGGGCGCACGCATGCCGCCGGAAGCCTCTCCGGCCACATCCATGGCCATGCCATCGATCAGCGCCTCGAACTCCGCCCGCGGCAGGCCGTAGCGCTCGATGGCGCCCTTCAGTGCGGCGGTGAGCGGACCGTTGGGCGCGCCGCCGACATACAGATCTCGGATGTCCCGGCGCCAGACGTCGAGCGCCGCGCGCTTGGCGGCGGGCTCGCCCGGCTCGTCGGCGATGTCGTCGATACGGCGGCAGAAGGCATAGATGGCGAACATCGCCGCCCGCTTGGACGCGGGCAGCAGACGCATCGGCCAGTAGAAGGTGCTGCCCGACTTTGCAGTAACGGCCGAGGCCGTATTGGGTGTCTTCTTGTCCGGCAACGTCGTGGATACCGGTTCCAGCGGGGCCGTCTCCAGCGGCGGAGGGGTCATCTGTCGCATCCTGGGCATTGCACGCGGTGACGTGCCTGGCGTGCACGTCGTGACGTGTGGCCCAGGAGTTTATGCGGCGGAGAAGCTCCGCGCCAGCCCCCGCGCCACCGCTGCCAGCTTGTGGTGCGCGCCCAGCGTGACCTTCGCCTTCATCGGGTCGCGCGCCTTCAGCCGCCGCGACAGCGATTCGGCGAGGCTGAGGATCACGGCCGCCTCCATCCGCAGGCCGCGGTGCTGGATCAGGCCCGGCAGGGCCGCCGCCCGTTCCAGCAGCCTGTCGGTATGCTCCAGCGCCTGATCGAAGATGGCGCGCATGCGGACGTCGCTCTCGCACTCGACCAGACGTTCGACGCTGATGCCGGCGTCGTCGAACCAGACCAGCGGAATGTAGCAGCGGCCGAGCTGGGTCCAGTCCTCCCGCGCGTCCTGCAGATGGTTCAGCACCTGCAATGCGGAGCAGAGCGCGTCGGAGGCCGGACCGGCCGCCACCCCCTCGCCATGCAGCTCCAGCAGGTAGCGGCCGACCGGGTTGGCGGAGAAGCGGCAATACAGCAGCAGGTCGCTCCAGCTGTGGCAGCGGGCGCCGACCGCGTCGCGGCGGAAGGCGCGCAGCACCTGCCGGGCATGGCGGTCGCTGACGCCGGTCTTCTGCAGGCTCTCGCGCAGCTCGGTCGCCGGCTTGAGATAGGCGTGCTTGGCCTGGCCGGAGGTCAGCGCCCGTTCGAGCGCCTCAAGGTAAGCCAGCTTGGTCTCCGGCTCGAGATCGGGATCGTCGGCGATGTCGTCGGCCAGCCGCACGAAGCGGTAGAAGGCGATCACATGGGGGCGCAGATGTTTCGGAATCAGGCGGGAGGCGACCGGGAAATTCTCCCCCGTCTCGTCCTTGCGGGCGACCGGACCGGTCTTGCGGGGCTTCGTCGGGGCGATGTTGAAATCCGTCATGGGATCCCTGCCTGCTGCGCGTCGGGGCTGGCGATGCGACCTTGTGTGCTTCATATAGGCGTGGCAACAGGCTTTGGCCCGTCCTTCCGTCGATCCTCCCCACTTTTTCCAATCAGGCATCCCATGGTGAAGGCTGCGACCGACCTGTCCTATTGCGGACGGGAGGTTCGGAAATATGACAACGACCACTTTCTGGCAGGTCTGTTCGCTCCCGCCGACAGGCGCGAGGCGATGTTCGCGCTCTACGCCTTCAACCTGGAGATCGCGAAGACCCGCGAGGTCGTCAGCGAGCCGATCCTGGGCCAGATGAGGCTGCAATTCTGGCGCGACGGCATCGAGGCCGTCTATGAGGATGGACCCGTACCCCGGCATGGCGTGATGGACCCGCTGGCCGAGGCCGCGCGCGGGCTGGGACTGAGCCGCACCCTGTTCGACCGGCTGATCGACGCGCGGGAGGCCGACCTGGACGACACGCCGCCGGCCGACCTGACCTGCCTCGTCAACTATGCCGAGGTGACGGGCGCGCCGCTGGTCCAACTGGCGCTGGAGATCCTGGGCGTGCGGGACGGGGAGGCGATGCAGGCCGGCCGCCATGTCGGCATCGCCTATGCCCTCGCCGGCATCCTGCGCGCGGCGCCCTTCCTGGCCCGCCAGCATCGCCAGCGCCTGCCGGAAGACCTGATGCAGCGCCATGGCGCCAAGAGCGAGGATCTGTTTGCCGGCCGCTCCACTGCGGAACTGCGGTCGGTGGTGGGCGAGATCGCCGAGGTTGCGCGCGGGCATCTGGCCGAGGCGCGCGCCCTGCGCCGTCAGGTGCCGAAGGCGGCGGTGCCGGCGCTGCTGCCGGCCACGCTGGCCGACCTGCATCTGGGCGTGATCGCGCGGGAGGGGAACGACGTGTTCGCCCCGCGCGTGCTGCTGCCGAATCCGTTCCGGCAGATGAAGCTGGGCTGGGCCGCGATGCGCGGGCGCTACTGACACCCGCGCGACTTTACGCCCGTCAGTCCTTGAGCCAGCCGTCGAGGTCGCCCAGCGCCCGGCGGGTGTAGGCCAGCTTGCGGTCGCGGCCGCGGATCTTGTCGTCGACCGGCGGGAACAGGCCGAAGTTGACGTTCATCGGCTGGTAGGTCTCGGCCTCCGCCCCCCCGGTGATGTGGCCGAGGATGGCGCCGAGCGCGGTGGTGACGGGCGGCTTGGTGATCTCCTGGCCCAGACGTTCCGCCGCGGCGAAACGGCCGGCGAGCAGGCCGACGGCCGCGCTCTCGACATAGCCCTCGCAGCCCGTGACCTGCCCGGCGAAGCGCAGGCGGGGCAGCGACTTCAGACGCAGGGCGCCGTCGAGCAGGCGCGGGCTGTTGAGGAAGGTGTTGCGGTGCATGCCGCCCAGCCGGGCGAACTCGGCATTCTCCAGGCCGGGGATCATGCGGAAGATCCGCGCCTGTTCGGCGTGGCGCAGCTTGGTCTGGAAACCGACGAGGTTGTAGAGCGTGCCCAGCGCATTGTCCTGGCGCAGCTGCACCACGGCATAGGGGCGGCGTTCCGGCTTGTGCGGGTTGGTCAGGCCGACCGGCTTCATCGGGCCGTAGCGCAGGGTGTCGACGCCGCGCTCCGCCATCACCTCGATCGGCAGGCAGCCTTCGAAGTAGGGGGTGTTCTTCTCCCACTCCTTGAAGTCGAGTTTCTCGCCCTCGATCAGCGCGGCGATGAAGGCGCGGTATTCGTCCTTCTCGAAGGCACAGTTGATGTAGTCCTTGCCGGTTCCGCCGGGGCCGGGCTTGTCGTAGCGCGACTGGAACCACGCCTTCGACAGGTCGATGCTCTCCAGATAGACGATGGGAGCGATGGCGTCGAAGAAGGCCAGCGATTCCTCGCCGGTGTGGTCGCGCACGGCTTCCGCCAGGGCGGGGGAGGTGAGGGGGCCGGTGGCGACGATGACGCTGTCCCACTCCTCCGGCGGCAGGCCGGCGACCTCCTCGCGCTGCAGGGTGATGAGGGGGTGCGAGGCAATGGCCTCCGTCACCGCATCGGCGAAGCCGTCGCGGTCCATGGCCAGCGCGCCGCCGGCCGGCACCTTGTGCGCGTCGGCGCAGCGCAGGATCAGCGAGCCGCAGCGCCGCATCTCCTCATGCAGCAGCCCGACCGCGTTGTATTCGGCGTCGTCCGACCGGAAGGAGTTGGAGCAGACCAGCTCCGCCAGCTTGTCGGTATCGTGGGCCTCGGTCTTGCGGACCGGCCGCATCTCGTGCAGCACGACGGGCACGCCGCGCGAGGCGAGCTGCCACGCGGCTTCCGATCCGGCGAGACCGCCGCCGATGACATGGACGGGGCGAAGGGTGTCGGTCATTGAGACGATATTCCAGACAAAAGACTGCGGATGATTCGCGCGCAATCTAGGCTGTCTGCGCCCAAAACGACAGTCCTCAAATGGCGGCGCGCCAATACAGATCGGCCGGCCCCCACAGGGAAGGCCGGCCGCAAGTCGATCAGGAGTCAATCAGAACCGTGAAGTCGAGCGGAGGCTCACTCGCTCTTGGTCGTCGTGCTGCGTTCGATGGTGGTGGCTCCGGTCGGGGCCGGGGTCACAGTGGTCGAACCGTAGCTCGGCGTGGTGGTCGTGGTGGTCGTCGTGCTGGTGGTGGAGCCGTCGGAGCCGCAGGCGGCCAGCAGCAGCGCGGCCCCCAGGGCGGTGCCCACACCGGTCAGAATTGTCTTCATGCGCCTCTTCTCCCATGCAGTGCGAACTCTGCAGGGGAGAACACGGCGCAGCTTGCGTTTGTTCACGCTCTCTTTCGGGTTGCCGATTTCCGCACCGCCGGTTTCGCCTTCAGGTAGGGGGCGAGGTAACGGCCGGTGTAGCTGCGCTCCACCTTCGCGACATCCTCCGGGGTGCCTTCGGCGACGATCTCGCCGCCGCCGGTGCCGCCCTCCGGTCCCAAATCGATGATCCAGTCGGCGGTCTTGATGACCTCCAGATTGTGTTCGATCACCAGCACCGTGTTGCCTTGGTCGACCAGCGCATGCAGCACCTCCATCAGTTTTTCGACGTCGGCGAAATGCAGGCCGGTGGTCGGTTCGTCCAGGATGTACAGCGTGCGTCCGGTGGCGCGGCGGCTGAGTTCCTTGGATAGCTTGACGCGCTGCGCCTCGCCGCCCGACAGGGTGGTCGCCGCCTGGCCGATGTGGATGTAACCGAGGCCCACCCGTTCCAGCGTGTCCATCTTGTCGCGGATGCCGGGGACCGCCTTGAAGAACTCCTTGCCCTCCTCGACCGTCATGTCCAGCACGTCGGCGATGGTCTTGTCGCGGTAGGTGACCTCGAGCGTCTCGCGGTTGTAGCGCTTGCCGTGGCAGACGTCGCAGGTGACGTAGACGTCGGGCAGGAAGTGCATCTCGATCTTGATGACACCGTCGCCCTGGCAGGCCTCGCAGCGCCCGCCCTTGACGTTGAACGAGAAACGGCCGGGACCGTAGCCGCGCGCCTTCGATTCCGGAAGGCCGGCGAACCAGTCGCGGATCGGCGTGAAGGCGCCGGTGTATGTGGCGGGGTTGGAGCGCGGGGTGCGGCCGATCGGCGACTGGTCGATGTCGATGACCTTGTCCAGATGCTCCAGGCCCAGCACCGCGTCATGGTCAGCCGGATGCTCGCGCGCTCCCATCAGCTTGCGCGCCACCGCCTTGTACAGCGTCTCGATGATCAGCGTCGACTTGCCGCCGCCCGATACGCCGGTCACGCAGGTGAAGGTACCGAGCGGGATTTTGGTCGAGACGTTCTGCAGGTTGTTGGCTCGCGCGCCCCGCACCTCCAGGAACTGGCCGGGATGGCCGGGCCGGCGGGTGTCGGGGACCGGGACGAAGCGGGTGCCGTTCAGGTATTGGGCGGTGATGCTGTCGGGGTTCTTCTGAACCTCCTCCGGCCGGCCCTGGGCGATGACGGTGCCGCCGTGCTGGCCGGCGCCGGGGCCCATGTCGACCAGATAGTCGGCGCTGCGGATGGCGTCCTCGTCATGCTCGACGACGATGACGGTGTTGCCGATGTCGCGCAGGCGCTTCAGCGTTTCAAGCAGCCGGTCGTTGTCGCGCTGGTGCAGGCCGATGGACGGCTCGTCCAGCACATAGAGCACGCCGGTCAGGCCGGAGCCGATCTGCGAGGCCAGCCGGATCCGCTGGCTCTCGCCGCCCGACAGGGTGCCCGACCCGCGGCTGAGCGTCAGGTAGTCGAGGCCGACGGCATTGAGGAATCCCAGCCGCTCGTTGATCTCCTTCAGGATGCGGTAGGCGATCTCGCGGTCCTTCGGGCGCAGATGCTCGTTCAGCTCGCTGAACCAGGCACCGGCCCCGGCGATGGACAGTTCCGCCGCCTCGGAGATGTTGCGGCCGCGGATCTTGACCGCCAGCGCTTCCGGCTTCAGGCGCGCGCCCTTGCAGACCTCGCAGGGCTGGGAGGACTGGTATTTCGACAGCTCGTCGCGGGTCCAGGCGCTGTCGGTCTCGCGGTAGCGCCGTTCCAGGTTGTTGACGATGCCTTCGAACGCCTTGTTCGTCTGGTAGCGCCGCAGGCCATCGTCATAGGTCATGGTTATGGCCGACCCATCCGAGCCGAACAGAACGGTCTGGCGCACCTTTTCCGGCAGATCCTGCCAAGGCGTGGTCATCGCGACGCCGAAATGCTCGCAGATGCTCTCCAGCGTCTGGTCGTAGTACTTGGAGGTCGAACCTGCCCACGGCGCGATGGCACCCTTGGCCAGCGACAGACGCTCGTCCGGCACCACCAGCATCGGGTCGAAATAGATCTTGCTGCCCAAGCCGTCGCAGGCCGGGCAGGCGCCGAACGGGTTGTTGAAGGAGAACAGCCGCGGCTCGATCTCCGGGATGGTGAAGCCGCTGACCGGGCAGGCGAATTTCTGCGAGAAGACGGTCAGCTCGTTGGTCTCGGCATTCTCGACCCAGACGATGCCCTCGGCCAGCCCCAGCGCGGTTTCCAGCGAGTCGGCCAGACGGTTGCCCAACCCTTCGCGCACCACGATGCGGTCGACCACCACCTCGATGTCGTGCTTCAGCTTCTTGTTGAGCGCCGGCACCTCGTCGATCTCGTACATTGTGCCGTCGACCCGCACGCGCTGGAAGCCGCGCTTGCGCAGGTCCTGGATTTCCTTCTTGTACTCGCCCTTGCGGCCGCGGACGAAGGGGGCCAGCAGCAGCAGGCGCGTGCCCTCCGGCATGGCCATGATGCGGTCCACCATCTGGCTGACCGTCTGGCTTTCGATCGGCAGGCCGGTGGCCGGCGAATAGGGAATGCCGACGCGTGCCCACAACAGGCGCATGTAGTCGTAGATCTCCGTCACCGTGCCGACGGTGGAGCGGGGATTCTTCGACGTCGTCTTCTGTTCGATGGAGATGGCCGGCGACAGACCCTCGATCGAATCGACGTCCGGCTTCTGCATCAGTTCCAGGAACTGGCGCGCGTAAGCCGACAGGCTTTCCACGTAGCGCCGCTGCCCCTCGGCATAGATCGTGTCGAAGGCGAGCGACGACTTGCCCGACCCCGACAGGCCGGTGATGACGATCAGCTCGTCGCGCGGCAGATCCACATCGACGTTCTTCAGGTTATGTTCCCGCGCGCCGCGGACGCTGATGTACTTGTTCATGGAGTGTTCTTTTACCCGAAGCCCATCCCGATGGAAAGTGGCAAGCAGCCGCGCCGCAGGACGAAAAACGGACCGTCCTGCGGAATCTCTTGCGGGACCGCTGGCTGCCGGCCGGCTGACGATATATGCGCCGGGCGCGCCATTGCCACCGGCGCCCGGCGCGGGTCGGTCATGACCAGAAGGGCGGCATCGCGCGGAAGCGCTTCCACAGCTCGGGCAGGGCCTTGCGTCGCTTGTCCGACTGGCGCTCGATCCAGGCGGCGACGGCGGCGACCGTCTTCCTGTCCGCCCCCTTCAACTCGCCCAGCATGCGGGCGCCGGTGACGGCATCCTGTTCGGCGTCCAGCGCCGCCTGAAGCGGTTCCAGCGCCGCGAAGAAGGGCAGGGCGGCGGCTTCCGGATAAAGGCCGCGGAAGAAATCGGCAGTATAGCGCAGGCTGCGCAGCCGGCGGCGCAGCTTGTCGCGGCCCTTGGCGTCCTCCGGCGGCTTGGCCGCCTTGCCGAGCTTCGCCATGCGGGCGGACAGCCAGCCGCCGGCCAGCGTGGCGACCGGCGCCGACAGCATGGCGCGGCGGTCGCCCTCGGCCTCCGACATCCAGCGGCCATGTTCCAGCCACGCACCCAGCGCCAGGACCATGGTGGTGCAGCCGGGTGCCAGAATCGCCGCCATCGCCTCCCGCGCCGGACCGGCTCCGGCAGAGCGGGCGAGGGAAGCCAACCGGTCCAGTGCCGCGCGATCGATGCCCGGCAGCGTGGCGGAGCCGGCGAGCAGCGGGTCAATGACGCCGGACGTCAGCACGTCCCAGCCCCGCGCCGGCCCAAGCCGCTTCGCCAGCGCCCGGCTTTCCTCCACCAGCCGGTCGGCCTCGGCGGAGGCGATCAGCGGCGCGAAGAAGCGGTGGGCGATGCGCAACCGGCGCAACGCGACGCGCATCCGGTGCAGCCCCTCGACATCGCCGCCGCCGAGCGCGCAGGCTTCGTTGGCGAGGAACTGGCGCAGCGCATGGCGCAGGATGTGGCGATAGGCCTCGGCCACCGTGGTCAGGGGCGACAGGCCCAGCGGCTCGGCCTCCACCGGCCCCGGCGCCCGGCCGGTGACCAGCCGGACTCCGGCCTCCGCCTTGCTTTCGGTGCCGATACGCATGGGGATGGCGGCCTGCAGGGTCAGCGCCAGATCGAACAGGCTGGCGACCCTGCCCGCCTTGAGCTCCAATTCCACCTCGCTGATCGGCAGCGAGTTGCCGCCGGCATAGACCCGCCCGTCGTCGACCGCCATCTCCACCGCCGTCAGCGGATCGGGACGGAGCAGCAGGATGGTGCGACGGAAATCGGTGATGAACAGGCAGTCCAGATCGTCGAGCGCCGCCGCCGGCACCAGCCCGGCGACGCCGGGATCGGTCAGCACGCCGCGGTCCACCGCCTCGCCGGTGACGGCCCACTCCCACTCACGGCGCACCGCGACCGCGGCGGAATCGCCGCGACTGGCGCTGTTGACCGTTTTCAGCGCCTGGATGAAACGATCGCCTTCCTGCCGGACGCGCAGCGCCACGCCATTGGCCGCCAGCTTCAGGTCCGGCGTGTCGAAATAGGCGGTGCGCAGGCGCTGTGTCGTCGCCGGCCCGTCGGCCAGCGCCAGCAGAGCCGGCAGCGAGGCGACCCGCGCCAGATCCGCTGAAGCCGCATGGAGTTTCAGTTCCACCTCCCGGAAGGCGGGGGTGGACGCTTGCGCATCGCTGGCGGCGGACGGGCCGGTGGGCGGAATGGCGGGTGGCAAGGGTCGGCGTCCTCCCGAATCCGGTCGAAATGGCCTGATGGCCAGAGCGGCCTGGAATTGAACAGGTGGATCCGTGGATACTCCAACGGCCGCCGCAGGTTAAGTGAGTTTACGCGGCTGCACAAAATCCGCCAGCCTGCCGGCGCCGAGCTCCAGGTCCGCCCAATGCAGGGTTTCGAAGACCAGGACGGCGCAGGCGCCGGTCGGAAACCTGTTGGCCAGATCATGGCGCAGGTGATGGTCGCCGCTGCCGGTCAGCGCGTTCGCCAACTCGTGCAGATCAGGATTGTGGGCCACCAGCATCACGCCGGTCGCCTTGTCCGGCACGTCGCGCAGCCGCTCCAGCAATGTGCGGGCGCCGCACAGATACAGGCCGCGTTCATGCTCCACCGGCGGATAGGGCGCGCCCATCGCCGTCATCACGCGCTTGCGCGTTTCCACTGCCCGCACCGCGGTCGAGCACAGGACGAGGTCGATATGGGCATGATGCCTGGCGAGATAGCCGCCGACCAGCGAGGCCGCCTTCTTCCCGCGGGCGTTCAGGGGCCGGTCATGGTCGCCCAGCGACGGATCGTCCCAGGCGGATTTGGCGTGGCGCAGCAGGAACAGCGTCTTCATGGCGGGATTCGGTCGGATTGGACTGGCCGTAAGGCAGAGAAGGGGTGGAGATGGCTTGGAACATCGCCAAATGGGAGTCCTGAAACCGTAACGCATGTGGGATACTCTGTCTGCCCACCATATAACGGTTGCCCAAGGCGCCGCACGGCGGCTCCGGGCAGACGGGGTCCCAAGATTTCAGAGGTTGACGTGACGCATCTCCAGGAACTCGAGTCGGTCGGCATCGAGCCCAACGCTCCGGAACGCTTCATCAATCGGGAGCTGTCGTGGCTGGCCTTCAACCAGCGCGTCCTGGACGAGGCCGCCAATCCGAACCACCCGCTTCTGGAACGGCTGCGCTTCCTGTCGATTTCCGCCAGCAACCTCGACGAATTCTACATGGTCCGCGTCGCCGGCCTGAAAGGGCAGGTGGCCGCCGGGGTCAAGGCGCCCAGCCCGGAGAATCTCACGCCTGCCCAGCAGCTGACGGCGGTCAAGCAGCGCATCGCCGCATTGATGGACAGCCAGCAGACGATGTGGCGCACCCTGAAAGGCGAGCTGCGCGAGGCCGGGATCTCCGTCGTCGATCCCAGCGATCTCAGCGAAGGCGAGCTGGATTGGCTTGAGGCCAAGTTCCTCGACGACATCTTCCCGATACTGACGCCCATCGCGGTCGACCCGGCTCACCCCTTCCCGTTCCTGCCGAATCTGGGATTCTCGCTGGCGCTGCAGCTGCACGATCCGGTCAAGGGCCGGCACATCGACGCGCTGGTGCCGCTGCCCACGCAGCTGGAGCGGTTCATGCGCCTGCCGGGGTCGGACATCCGCTTCATCCAGCTGGAAAAGGTGGTGATGCAGTTCATCGACCGCCTGTTCCCTCCGTTCCAGGTTAAGGCGCATGGCGTCTTCCGCGTGCTGCGCGACAGCGAGATCGAGATCGAGGAAGAGGCGGAGGATCTGGTCCGCACCTTCGAAAGCGCGCTGAAGCGCCGCCGGCGCGGCAGCGTCATCCGGCTGGCGACCGACAGCGGCATGGCGGCCGATCTGCGCGAATTCCTGCGCCATGAACTGAACGTGGCGTCGGACGACGTCTTCATCCTGGACGGGCTGATCGGCCTGACCGACACCAAGCTGCTGATCGTCGACGAGCGGCCGGACCTGGTCTTCCGCCCCTTCAACGCCCGCTTCCCCGAGCGGATTCGCGATTTCGGCGGCGATTGCTTCGCGGCGATCCGCCACAAGGACATCGTGGTGCACCACCCCTACGAATCCTTCGACGTGGTGGTGCAGTTCATCCGGCAGGCGGCGCGCGACCCGCAGGTGGTGGCGATCAAGCAGACGCTTTACCGCACCAGCAAGGACAGCCCGATCGTCGCCGCCCTGATCGAGGCGGCAGAGGCCGGCAAGTCGGTGACGGCGTTGGTCGAGCTGAAGGCGCGGTTCGACGAGGAGGCCAACATCCGCTGGGCGCGCGACCTGGAACGCGCCGGCGCCCAGGTGGTCTACGGCTTCGTCGATCTGAAGACGCACGCCAAGGTGTCGCTGGTGGTGCGGCGCGAGAAGAAGGCGCTGCGCAGCTACGTCCATTTCGGGACCGGCAACTATCACCCGATCACCGCGAAGGTCTATACCGACCTGTCCTTCTTCACCTGCGACCCGGCGCTGTGCCACGATGCCGCGGTCATGTTCAACTTCATGACCGGCTATGCCACGCCCAAGGTTCTGGAGAAGATCGCCATCGCGCCGATCACCCTGCGCCAGCGCCTGTCCGACCTGATCGAGGGGGAGATCGCGCATGCCGCCGCCGGACGCCCGGCGTCGATCTGGGTGAAGCTGAACTCCCTGGTCGATCCGGTCATCATCGACAAGCTGTACAAGGCCTCCCAGGCCGGGGTGCAGATCGACATGATCATCCGCGGCATCTGCTGCCTGCGGCCGGGGGTGAAGGGGCTTTCGGAGAACATCCGGGTGCGCAGCATCGTCGGCCGCTTCCTGGAGCATGGCCGCGTCATCTGCTTCGGCAACGGCCATCCGATGCCCAGCAACCAAGCCAAGATCTTCATCTCCTCGGCCGACTGGATGACCCGCAACCTGGACCGCCGCATCGAGACGCTGGTGCCCATCGAGAACCCGACGGTGCACGAACAGGTGCTCGACCAGATCATGGTCGCCAACATGAAGGACGATGCAAGCACCTGGAAGCTCGGCCCCGATGGCGTGTACCATCGCGTCAAGGCTGGCCCTGACGCGTTCAGCGCCCATAATTATTTCATGACCAACCCCAGCCTGTCGGGCCGGGGCAGCGCGCTCAGCAGCAAGCGCACGCCGCCGCGGCTCATGCTGCACGCGGTGTCCTGAGGACGGGGGACGGGAGTCTGAGTATGAGCAAGGACAATCGCGCGGCCGCCGTTCCGGGCGACGTTTCCGCCATCTGGAATTCGTCGAGCGGGGGGGCAGCGGAGCGCGTCGGCGTGATCGACATCGGATCCAACTCGATCCGGCTCGTCGTCTATGACGGGCTGACCCGCTCGCCGCTCGCCCTGTTCAACGAGAAGGTGCTGTGCGGCCTCGGCCGCGGGGTGGAGAAGTCGGGCCTGCTGAATCCCGACGGCGTCGCCCAGGGGCTTGCCGCGCTGGAACGCTTCGCCACACTGGCCCAGGGCATGCGCGTCGGCCGGCTGGACGTGATCGCCACCGCCGCGGTGCGCGACGCCCGTGACGGCGCCGCCTTTGTCGAGGCCATCCGACGCCGCGCCGGCCTGACCGTCCGCGTCATCTGCGGGGAGGAGGAAGCGCGGCTGTCCGCCATGGGCGTGCTGTCCGGCACCCCCGGCGCCGACGGCCTCGTCGGCGACCTCGGCGGCGGCAGCCTGGAACTGGTCACGCTCGACCGCGGCGTGATCGGCAAGCAGGTGACGCTGCCGCTCGGCCCCTTGCGGCTGATGGAGGTCGGCTCTTCCAAGGGCGGGCCGGCCAAGCTGATCGACCAGCATCTGGAATCGCTGCCGTGGCTTTCGGCGATGAAGGGAAAGCCCTTCTACCCGGTCGGCGGAAGCTGGCGTGCCATTGCCAAGCTGCATATGGAGCAGTCCGGTCACCCGCTTCATATCATCCACCACTACACGATTCCCTCCGCCGACGCGCGGGAGTTCACCGCCCTGATCGGCCGGCAGAGCCGCTCGTCGCTGGAGAAGATGGCGGGGTCGCGCCGCCGGCTCGACACGCTGCCCTTCGCCGGGCTGGTGTTGGAGCGGCTGCTGCGCATCGCCCAGCCGTCGAAGCTCGTGTTCTCCGCCTACGGCCTGCGAGAAGGCCACCTCTATTCGCTGATGTCGCCGGAAGGGCAGCGGGAGGATCCGCTGATGGCCTCAGCCGCCGATTGGGCCCGCCGCTTCGTGCGGATGGGCGACCCGGCTCTGCTGATGTCGTGGACCGCCGGGCTGTTCGCTGGCGAGGACGACAACGCCATCCGCCTGCGCCATGCCGCCTGTTTGCTGAGCGATGTCGGCTGGGCCGACCATCCCGATTACCGGGCCGAGCATGCCTTTCTGCGCGTGCTGCGCTACCCGTTCCCGGCCCTGGACCATGACGAGCGGGCCTTCCTGGCGCTCGCCGCCCATGCCCGCTATTCGGGCACCATCGATGTGCCGCTGACGGCGCCGGTGCGGACCCTGGTGTCGGAAGGGCAGGGGATGAAGGCGCTGGTGCTGGGCCTTGCGCTCCGCCTCGCCCACACGCTGTCGGGCGGCGCCACGGCGCTGCTGGAACGGACCAGCCTGAAGGTGGGCGACGGGCGCATCGTGCTGACCCTTCCCGATGACGGCAGCGTGCCGTCCGGCGAAGCGGTGCAGCGCCGCATCGACGCACTCGCAAAGGCGATGAATCTGAAGAGCGACGTGGTTCAGCCACTGCGGCCTCAGGCGGCGGAGTAGGGGGCAGAGCAGGGCCAGTGAGCAGGGCGGTCGGGCCGCCCGCCGCTGAATGGCGGCCGGCCCGACCGTATCAGGTTCGGGTGATGGAAACGCCGCCATCCACCAGCATCGCCGTACCGGTCGTGAAGCTGGAAGAATCGGACGCCAGATAGAGCGCCGACTGTGCGATCTCGCGCGGCGTGGCGAGGCGTTTCAGCGCGTGTAATCCCTGGACGAAAGCCAAGGCTTCCGGTGTGTTCGACACCGCCCGTCCCATCGGCGTGTCGGTGCCGCCCGGCAGCAATGCGTTGGCACGGATGCCAAGAGGTCCGTATTCGGCGGCGATCACCCGCATCAACCCGATCAGCCCGGCCTTGCTCGCCGCATAGGCGCCCATTCCGGGAAAGCCGACCGTGTGGCCGACAAAGGTGGAGGTGAAGATCAGCGATCCGCCGCCGCGGGCGAGCATCGCCGGAATCTGGTGCTTGGCGGCATGAAAGGCGCTGGTCAGGTTGGTGTCGATCACGTCATGCCATATCTCCGCGGTCATGTCCGGAATCGAGGTTTGGGCGCCGGTGGTGCCGGCATTGTTGAAGGCGATATCCAGACCACCGAACCGCTGGGCGGCGACCTGAACGGCTTCACGCGCCACCTGTGCGTCCTTGACGTCGCCGGCCACTGCGACGGCCTCGGAACCTCGGTTCCGGATTTCCTCCGCCAGCCGTTCAAGTTCGCCGTGCCGCCGCGCTACGAGTACGAGATTCGCACCATGCTCAGCGAACAGCAGCGCCGCCTCGCGTCCGATCCCCGAACTGGCGCCCGTGACGATTGCAATCTTTCCATCGAGCTGTCCCATGGTCATTCTCCGTTGCAACGAACGGCCCCAGAATCGGGAACTCAGGCCATACGCGGCTATCCGGTTCTTGCTTTCGAATTCGCAAGGTCAAACGGCCCTGCTCCGGTTTTATTTCCATAATCTTCCTTATGTGTCTTTTGTCTTCCCCCCATAGTCCCCCCTGAAGATCCTGCATGGCTGGGTCGTTGCGGCCCGCCCGGATGTCCCATGGCGGACGTCCCGCGCGTTGCCCATGTCCGGCCTCGCCCCTTCGGATCAGCGGATGGAATATGTCGTCGAAAAGCCTGCCCACCCGGCCCGATCAGCGCCAAGAGCTCCTGTCCCGGCGCCGAAATCACAAGATGGCGGAATCCGCCCACGCTTATGTGCGCGGCAGCACGGTGAAGTTCTACGAATGGCTGGAGCAGTCCGGCGGCAGAATACCGGACGGTCCGCCGGTCTGGATCTGCGGCGACTGCCATGTCGGCAATCTGGGACCGGTCGCCAACGCCAAAGGTCGGATCGGCATCCAGATTCGCGACGTCGACCAGACCGTGATCGGCAACCCGGCCCATGACCTGATCCGGCTCGGCCTGTCGCTGGCCACCGCCGCGCGCGGATCGGACCTGCCCGGCGTCACTACGGCGCTGATGCTGGAGCAGATGATCGAAGGCTATATGATGACCCTGGATGGCGAACTCGGCGGCGATGCCGTGCGCAAGAAGCCGTCGGTCGTCCGCGTCGGCATGCGGGAGGCCATCGGCCGCACCTGGAAGCATCTGGCCAGGGACCGCATCAAGGACATCCGCCCGTCCATCCCGCTCGGCAAGCGCTTCTGGCCGCTGACCGAAGAGGAACGCGTGGAGGTGGAAGAGCTTTTCCGCAAGGATCAGGTGCGCCGTCTGGTGACCGCCCTGCACTCCCGCGATGACAACGACCGGATCGAGCTTCTCGACGCCGCCTATTGGGTGAAGGGCTGCAGTTCGCTGGGCCGGCTGCGGATCGCAGTGCTGCTCGGTGTCGGCGAGGGCCATTACGATGAGGGTGGCCTTAGCCTGATCGACATCAAGGAGGCGGTGCAGGCCGCCGCGCCGCGTGTCGCCGGGACCGGAATGCCGCGCGACAATGCCGAGCGCGTGGTGGCCGGCGCGGAGAATCTCTCGCCCTATCTCGGCGACCGCATGCGCCCTGCCCGCCTGCTCGACCGTGCCGTCTTCCTGCGTGAGCTGCTGCCGCAGGACATCAAACTCGACTTCGACCATCTGACGCGGGAGGAAGCGACCCACGTCGCCTTCTTCCTGGCTGCCGTGGTCGGCAAGGCGCATGCCCGCCAGATGGACGAGGCGACGCGCAGGTCATGGCGCGGCGAGCTGGCGCGCAACCGCACCAAGAGCCTCGACGCGCCGTCCTGGCTGTGGTCCAGCATCGTCGACCTGATCGTCGGCCATGAGGCGGCCTACCTGGAACACTGCCGCCGCTATGCCGAGCGTCCCGACGCCTGATCGCACAGCCCATGCGCCATCTCCAGGCAAGCCTCCCGGCCGGGCTGGAAATCCGCGGCGATCCACCAGCCTTCGATGCGCTTCAGTGCTTCGCCGACGGCGGGGCCGCGCGGAATGCCGAGATCGAGCAGGTCGCGGCCGGCAATCGGCAGCCGCAGGTCCGGCAGGTCGCCGGCCACTTCCAGCGCCCTCCGCAGGGCCATGAGGTCGAGCGGGCCGTCATGGATGGCAGCGGCCATCATGAGCAGGTCGCCGAACAGCTCGCCGTCGCCGATGCGGTAAAGCCCCTGGCGCAGCGCCTTGCGGTCGTCGGACGGCGCCAGCGCCACCGGCGGTTCGACAAGGGCCAGTAGCCGGTCGCGTTCATGGTTGGACAGGCGGAGCGCTTCGGCGGCGCGGAGCGCTCCCGGCCGGTCGCTGTCCAGCACCGCGGCCAGCCGGCGGGTCGGATCGGGCGTGACGCCCAGGTCGCGCTCGACCGCGATCAGCCGGTCCAGCCGGTCGGTGTCCATCGCCTCCGGAAGCAGGTGGGCCATGATCCCCTGCCCCATCATCAGCCGCCAGACCGCCGCCGCGCAGGATGCCGTCAGCAGGCGGAACAGCTCCCCCCGCACCCGCTCGCCGGACAGCGTCGGCAGGCGCGGCGCCAGTTCGCGGCAGGCGGCCATCGCCTCGGCATCGGGTTCGCCGCGGCCGTAATGGGCGTGGAAGCGGAAGAAGCGCAGCAGGCGCAGCACATCCTCCTCGATCCGCCGCCGGGCTTCCCCGACGAAGCGGACTCGCCCTGCGGCAAGGTCGGCCAACCCGCCGAACGGGTCGAACATCGCGCCGTCCGGCGTGCAGCTCAACGCGTTCATCGTCAGGTCGCGGCGGGCAGCGTCCTCCACCCAGTCGTCGGTGAACTCGACGCGGGCATGACGGCCGTCCGTCTCGACATCACGCCGCAGCGTGGTGATCTCGTAGGGCTTGCCGCCGCACAATGCGGTGACGGTGCCATGGGCGATGCCGGTCGGGATGACGCGGATGCCGGCGGCCTGCAGCAGTTCCATCACCCGTTCCGGCGGAGCGTGGGTGGCGATGTCGATGTCCTTGACCGGGCGTCCAAGCCACGCGTCCCGCACACAGCCGCCGACGAATCGCGCGTCGGCGCCGCCCGCATCGAGGGCGGCGAACACCGCCCGGCTTTCGGGCGCGGTCATCCAGGGCTGGGGCGACAGGCGTGCGGCAACGGTCATGGCGCGCGACGCTACCCCATTCCCAAGGCGTCTTCCACCGCCGTCAGAGCGGACCGGAGGATGCCCCGCCCTCCCCGGCCTCACGCGCCGCGGCACCCAGCACGTCCCGCAGGTTCACCAGCATGCCGGCGGTCGCCCCCCAGATGTAGCGCTGCGGATAGGGGAAGGCGTAGAACCAGCGCGGTTTGCCCAGGAATTCGCGGCTGTGGCGCTGCGGGTTGGACGGGTCGAGGATGAAGGACAGCGGCACCTCGAACACCTCCGCCACCTCGGTCGGGTCGGGCGTCAGGATGAAGGGCGGCGTCACCACCCCCACCACCGGCGTCACCCGAAATCCGGTGCGCGTGACATAGGTGTCCAGCCGGCCGACGATCTCGATGCGGCCGCGCTCAAGCCCGATCTCCTCCGCGGTTTCGCGCAGTGCGGTATCCTCGGGACCGTCATCCTCCGGTTCCATCCGGCCGCCGGGAAAGCTGATCTGCCCGGCATGCGCGCTCAGCGTCGCGGTGCGCTGGGTGAAGATGACGGTCAGCTCCTCCGGCCGGTCGACCAGCGGAACCAGCACCGCCGCCTCGCGCAGGGTGGCCGGCGGCCCCAGATCCGGATTCAGATCGTGGTCTCCGCGGATTTTGGCCGCGTGTTTCGGCGCCATCCGGTTCGACCGGACCGCGTTCTCCACCGCCGCGTCGTCGCTCATGGCCGGAAAACGCCGGCGAACCTCATCCAGGCTCAATCGCCAGGCAGCTTGCCCAGCGCGAAGAAGACCTTGTTGCTCCATAGACCCACCTCGGACTCGCCGGTTTCGGTGCGGCGCGTCTCGCTGCGCTCCACCATGTCGTAAAACACGGGCCGCAGGATTCGCGCCTCCAGCCGGCTTCTGATCTGGATGTAGGGTGCCGGCTCCCCGGTTTCAGGGTTTACGGCCACACGGATCGGATGGTCGGGGCCGGCTTCGACCTGATGGTCGAGATTGGTGCGGAAGGACAGGACCTGATCGGCCCCGCTGCCCGCGACCGTCATCTCTACCGCGACGAAGGGTGCATCCTCCACCACGATCCGGCCGCGCTCGACCGGCGTGACCAGCCAGTAATCGCCATCGTCCTCGCGCCTGAGGACGGTCGAGAACAATTTCGCCAATTCGATCCTGCGGATCGGATCGCCGTTGTGGAACCAGGTGCCGTCGCGCGCGATGCGGATGTCGTACTGCTCCAACGTCGGAGTGCGTCCCAGCGCGGCCGGAACATCCACCGGTGTTTCCGATACGGTTGGCCCATCTGCGCGCTTGTCTTTCGCCATTGCGTTACCGACCTTCATGGGATTGGGAACTGTTTTGTCCCCGAACATGCGTATTTTCGCCACACTCGACCGTTAGGTCCACTCCAATGGTCCGTCGGCCTACCCGGTCCGGCAGCGGGATCCGGAAAATGGGTGTCGACAACGCGCAGGAACAGGGCCAACCATGCGGATCCCGTGTTTCCCGTCGCGGAGGACCGCGACTGCCACGCCGAACCGGCCCATCTTGGGGCCAGCCCATCATCGGGGGAGCAGCAGACCTTGAGCGCACAGGACATCCTGAGGGGACA
Source organism: Pseudomonadota bacterium (assembly GCA_023423695.1). GTDB lineage: Bacteria > Pseudomonadota > Alphaproteobacteria > Azospirillales > Azospirillaceae > Azospirillum. Next base: position 112,466 of record JAFAFA010000079.1, read on the forward strand.
GCCTCCCGTGCCGGAGGACCCGCAACGGCTGATGGAGGAGATCGAGGCGCTGGGCGACCGGCTGGCCTCCGTCCGTGACCGCATCGGCCGCGTGATCTTCGGCCAGCAGGAGGTGATCGACCGCACGCTGGTCACGCTTCTGGCGGGCGGCCATGTGCTGCTGATCGGCGTTCCCGGCCTTGCCAAGACGCGGCTGGTGGAAACGCTGGGCATCGTGCTCGGCCTCGCCGAGAAGCGCATCCAGTGCACGCCCGACCTGATGCCCGCCGACATCCTGGGTTCCGAAGTGCTGGAGGAGGGCGACAACGGCCGCCGGTCCTTCCGCTTCCTGCCCGGCCCGGTGTTCAGCCAGCTGCTGATGGCGGACGAGATCAACCGCGCCAGCCCGCGCACCCAGTCGGCGCTGCTGCAGGCGATGCAGGAGCACCGCGTGTCGGTCGCCGGCCAGTACCACCCCCTGCCCCAGCCCTTCCACGTCTTGGCGACCCAGAACCCGCTGGAGCAGGAAGGCACCTATCCGCTGCCGGAAGCCCAGCTCGACCGCTTCCTGATGCAGATCGACGTCGAATACCCGGACCGCGAGGCCGAGCGCCGGATGATGATCGCCACCACCGGTTCCGCCGACGAGCGCGCGGTGACGGTGCTGTCCGCCGCCGACCTGCAGGCGGCGCAACGCCTCGTCCGCCGCGTGCCGGTGGGTGAAGGGGTGGTCGACGGCATCCTCGACCTCGTCCGCCGCGGCAGGCCGGAGATGTCGGAGCTGCTGGAGGTGCGCCAGCACGTCGCCTGGGGGCCGGGCCCGCGCGCCAGCCAGTCGCTGATGCTTGCCGCCCGTGCCCGCGCCGTGCTGGACGGCCGGCTGTCGCCCTCGCTGGACGATGTGGTGGCGCTGGCAAAGCCGATCCTGAAGCACCGCATGGCGCTGAATTTCGCCGCGCGGGCCGACGGGGTGACGCTGGACGACGTCATCGACCGCCTCTGCGCCCCCCTGATGTGACCCCTTCGGAGCGGAGCCACGATGCCGCGCAGTCCAGCCCCACAGCCCAAGACCCAGGTGGCGACGACGCTGCTCGCCCGGCATCGTGCGGAGGAGTTGGCGTCCGCCCTTCCCCCGCTTCTGGTCGCGGCGGAACGGGTGGCCGCCACCGTCGCCCAGGGCGTGCACGGCCGGCGTCGCGTCGGGCTGGGCGAGACCTTCTGGCAGTTCCGCCGCTACCAGCCCGGCGACGCGCCGTCGATGATCGACTGGCGCCAGTCCGCCAAGACCCAGCCGGTCTATGTGCGCGAGAACGAATGGGAGGCGGCACAGAGCGTCTGGCTGTGGCGCGACCGCTCGCCCTCCATGGATTTCCGCTCCGCCCCCGGCCTGCCGACCAAGCGCGAGCGGGCCGACCTGCTGACGCTCGCCACCGCCGTCCTGCTGGCGCGCGGCGGCGAGCGGGTGGCGCTGCTGAACAGCGGCGTGCGCCCCGACCATGGCAAGACCGCCATCGACCGCATTGCCCGGCTGATGACCGACCCGCGCGCCGCCGCGTCCCCGGATCCCCTGCCGCGGGTGGAGCCCCTGCCCCGCCACGCCCAGACCGTGCTGTTCGGTGATCTGCTGTCCCCCCTGCCGGAAATCCACGCCACCGTGGCCGGCCTGACGGGGCGCGGCCTGCGTGGCCATCTGGTCCAGATCCTCGATCCGGCGGAGGAGACGCTGCCCTATGACGGCCGCGTCGATTTCCACGGCATGGAGGGCGAGCAGAATTTGCTGGTCCCGCGGGTGGAGGCGGTGCGCGAGGCCTACCGCGAGCGCCTGAAGACGCAGCAGGACGGCTTGGCCGCGCTGGCCCGCACCGCAGGATGGAGCTTCGCCGTCCACCGCACCGACCGTTCCCCGCAATCGGCGCTGCTCACCCTATGGGGTGCGATGGCGATGGAGGCGGTGTGAAGCGGCGGCCGGCGTCCCATACTCATGAACGGTCGTCATCTCCGCGCAGGCGCGGATGACCGATTTCCGCCCCTCCCCCTCTTGAAGACGCGCCAATGCTGGGTCTCGGACCGATCGCCTTCGCCGCCCCCTGGGTCTTGACCGCACTGGCCGCCTTGCCGGTTCTGTGGTGGCTGTTGCGCGTCACGCCGCCGGCGCCGCGCGCCGTCCAATTTCCCGCCATCCGCCTGCTGCGCGACCTGATCGCGCAGGAGGAGACGCCGGCCCGCACGCCCTGGTGGCTCCTGTTGCTGCGCCTGATCGTGGCGGCGCTGATCATCCTGGCGCTGGCAGGGCCGCTGCTGAACCCGCGGGCGGCGCTGCCGGGCGGCGGGCCGCTTCTGCTGGTCGTCGACAATGGCTGGGCCTCCGGCCGCGACTGGCCGACGCGCAAGCGCACCATGGACGAGATGATCGCCCAGGCCGAGCGCCAGCAGCGGCCGGTCATCCTGCTGCCGACCGCCCCGCCGGCCGATGGCCAGCCGATCCATGCCAGCGCCGTCCTGCCCGCCGCCGAGGCCCGCCGTCTGGCCCAGGCGCTGGCTCCCCTGCCCTGGCCAACCGATCGGGCCGCGGCGCTTGAGGCGCTGAAGGCAGTGGCAACCCAAACGAACGGCCGCGGCTCCATTCACGCGGTATGGCTCAGCGACGGTATCGGCGACGGCCGTGCCGCGGCGCTGGCGGCCGGGCTGCAGCGGCTGGGCTCCGCCGACGTGATCGACGATGCCGCCGAACGCCCGCCGCACCTGCTGCTTCCGCCGTCGAGCGAGGGCACGGTGCTGACCGCCCGCATCGTCCGCGCCGACCCGTCCCGGCCGGAGCCGGTGACCGTCCGCCTCACCGCCGCCGACGGCCGGCTGCTGACCCGCCAGACCGTGGCCTTCGAGCCGGGCCAGAAGACGCGGGAGGTGCGCCTCGACGTGCCCACCGAGCTGCGCAATGACGCCGCCGCCCTGCGGGTGGAGGGCGACACCACCGCCGGCGCCACCGTGCTGCTGGACGAGCGCTGGCGCCGCCGCCCGGTCGGGCTGGTTTCCGGCCGCTCGGAGGGGGAAAGCCAGCCGCTGCTGTCGGACCTCTATTACCTCGAGCGCGCCCTGTCGCCCTACAACGAGGTGCGGCGCGGCGACACGCTGGACCTGCTGAAACGCGATCTTGCGGTCCTGATCCTGTCCGACATCGGCGCCCTGACCGGCAGCGAGGTGCAGGACATCGAGGATTGGGTGAAGAAGGGCGGCGTTCTGCTGCGCTTCGCCGGGCCGCGTCTGGCCCAGCATGCCGACACGCTGGTGCCGGTCCGGCTGCGCATCGGCGACCGCGCGCTGGGTGGCGCCCTGTCCTGGTCGGAGCCGGCGCGGCTGCAGCCCTTCCCGGCCAAGTCGCCCTTCGAAGGGCTGACGATCCCCGCCGACGTTCAGGTCAACCGGCAGGTGCTGGCTGAACCGGCGCTGGATCTGGCCGACCGCACCTGGGCGCGTCTGGCCGACGGCACGCCGCTGGTGACCTCGCAGAAGCGTGGCGACGGCTGGATCGTGCTGGTCCACACCACGGCCAACCCCGACTGGTCGAACCTGCCGCTGTCGGGCCTGTATGTCGATATGCTGCGCCGGCTGGTGGCGCTCAGCGGCGGCGTGACGGGCACCGCAGCGACTACCTCGCTTGACCCGGTCGAGGTGCTGGACGGAACCGGGCGCCTCATTCCGCCACCGCCTACCGCTTTCCCGATTCCCGGCAATGCCGGCGCTGACGTGATCGGGCCGCGCCACCCGCCGGGCTTCTACGGAACCGACGATGCCCGCCGAGCCCTGAACCTGTCATCCGCCGTCACCACCATCGATCCGCTGCCGCCCATGCCGGCCGGCGTCGGGCGCGACGGCTATGGCGGCCGGGGCGAGGTTCCCTTGAAGCCGTCGCTGCTGGCTGCGGCACTCGCCCTGCTGTCCATCGACCTGCTGATCGCGCTGGCGCTCCGCGGCCTGCTGCGTGCGCCCCGTCTGCGCCGCGGGGCCGGCGGGGCGGCGGCCGGCTTGCTTCTGGCCGTGGCGCTCGCCGCCGCGCCGCAACCGGTGCGGGCGCAGGACCAGGACAATGCGGTCAAGGTGACGGCGGAGACCTATCTCGCCTATGTCCAGACCGGCGACAGCGGCGTCGACGACACCTCCCGCGCCGGGCTGGAGGGGCTGGTCAGCGTTCTCGGCCTGCGCACGGCGGTGGAGGCGGCGGGAGCGGTCGGCGTCGATCCGGAGCGGGACGAACTGGCCTTCTACCCCCTGCTCTACTGGCCCGTTTCCGACCGGCAGAGGCCGCTGTCGGACCATGCGCGCCAGCGGGTGAACGAGTACATGCGCAGCGGCGGCACCATCCTGTTCGACACCCGCGATCAGGCGCCGGGCGGCGGTTCCGGCATTCTGCAGCGTCTGGTGCAGGGGCTGGACATCCCGCCGCTGGCCCCGGTGCCGCAGGACCATGTGCTGCGCAAGTCCTTCTATCTGCTGACAGATTTCCCCGGACGGCAGGCCGGCGGCCAGCTGTGGATCGAAGCGCGGGAGGGGCCGGCCAATGACGGCGTCTCCTCCGTCGTGATCGGCGGCAATGACTGGGCCTCCGCCTGGGCGGTCAGCCGCAACGGCCAGCCGATGTACGCGGTCATCCCCGGCGGCGAGCGCCAGCGCGAGATGGCCTATCGCTTCGGCGTGAATGTCGTGATGTACGCCCTGACCGGCAACTACAAGGCCGATCAGGTCCATGTGCCCGCCATCCTGGAAAGGTTCGGCCAGTAATGCCCGTCGATCTGCTCTCCGGACTTTCGGTGGCTCTGGCGCCGCTGCTGCCCTGGCCGGTGTTGGGCGTCCTGGTCGGCTTCGCCCTGCTGGTGGTGCTGGTCGCGGCCCTGCGCCGGGCGCGCGGCACGCTGCTTCGCCTGCTGGCGGTGATCGTGCTGGCGCTGGCCCTGATCAACCCGTCACTGGTGCAGGAGAAGCGCGACCCGATCAAGGACGTCGCCGTGATCGTGGTCGATGATTCACCGAGCCAGGCCATCGGCGACCGCCGCGCCCGCACCGATCGGGCGGTGGAACAGCTGACCGAACGGTTGAAGCGCTTCGACGACCTGGAGGTGCGCGTGGCGCGCACCGGCGAAGGAGCCGAGGCCGGCGGCACGATCAACGAGACTCACCTGTTCGACACGCTGAACCGCGCGATGGCCGACGTTCCGCGCCGCCGCATGGCGGGCGCCGTCTTCATCACCGACGGACAGGTGCATGACGTGCCGCAGGTGCCGGGCAAGCTGGCCGACATCGGTCCCGTCCACACCCTGCTGACCGGCGACCGTAACGAGGGCGACCGCCGCATCGCCATCGTGCAGGCGCCCAACTACGGCCTTGTCGGCAAGTCGGTGGAATTGACCATTCGCGTCGACGACATGCCGGGACGGCAATCCCCCGACGCTGCGGTGACCCTGCGCCAGGACGGCGGCGCGCCGGGCACCATCCGCGTTCCGGTGGGACAGGACGTGCGGATCGACCTGCCGGTCACCCATGGCGGGCAGAATGTCCTGGAACTGGAGGTGGAGCCGGCGAAGCAGGAGCTGACGCTTGCCAACAACCGTGCCGCGGTGGTGGTGAACGGCGTCCGCGACCGGCTGCGCGTTCTGCTGGTCTCCGGCGAGCCCCATGCCGGCGAGCGCACATGGCGCAACCTGCTGAAGGCAGACCCCGCCGTCGATCTGGTCCATTTCACCATCCTGCGCCCGCCCGAAAAGCAGGACGGCACGCCGATCCGCGAGCTGTCGCTGATCGCCTTCCCGATCCGCGAGCTGTTCGAGGTGAAGCTCGACGAATTCGACCTCATCATCTTCGACCGCTACCGCCGCCGCGGCGTGCTGCCGCAGATGTATCTGGAGAACATCGCCGACTATGTGCGCAAGGGCGGCGCCCTGCTGGAGGCGTCGGGCCAGGGCTATGCCTCGCCGCTGTCGCTTTACCGCACGCCGTTGGGCGCCATTCTCCCCGCCGCCCCCAGCGGGCAGACGGTGGACCGTCCCTTCCTGCCGACCGTCACCGATGTCGGCCGCCGCCATCCGGTGACCGCCGGGCTGCCCGGCGACCGGGTGGATGCCCCGCCGACCTGGGGCCGCTGGTTTCATCAGGTCGATGTCGCTCCCAATGGCGGCACCGTGGTGATGCAGGGCGCCGACAACCGCCCGCTTCTCCTGCTGGACCGCGTCGGCAAAGGCCGGGTGGCGCAGCTCGCCTCCGACCAGATCTGGCTGTGGAGCCGCGGTTTCGAAGGCGGAGGTCCGCAGGCGGAGCTTCTGCGCCGCCTCGCCCATTGGCTGATGAAGGAACCGGAGCTGGAGGAGAACGATCTGCGCGCCCGCGTGGACGGCAACCGCATCACGGTGGAACGCCGCTCCCTCACTCCGGATCCGCGTTCGGTCACGCTCACCGACCCGTCCGACCAGACAAGCACGCTGCAGCTGGCCGACGACAAGACCGGCCGCGCCATTGCGACGGTGACGGCCAGTGCGCCCGGGATCTACCGCATCTCCGACGGGGAGCGGACGACGCTGGCGGTGGTGGGTGCGGTCAACACGCCCGAACTGGCAGACGTGCGCTCTACCGGCGACCGGATGCAGCCGGTGGCCGAGGCGACCGGAGGCGGCATCCATTGGATCAACGACACCGACAACGGTCCTAACCCCGGCATCGACGTGCGTCGCACCCAGGCCAACCGCAGCCAGAGCGGCTCCGGTTGGATCGGCCTGCGGGCCAACGGCGACTATACGGTGACCGGGGTGACGGAGGTGCCGCTGCTGCCGGTGGGTGCGGTTCTGGCCCTGGTGCTGGGTGGCCTCTTGATGGCGTGGCGGCGGGAGGGACGCTGACCGGCCGGAGGGCTGTTTTCTCGGCGAAAATTTTCCGAAAACAGCCTGTTGCGTTCAGCCGGGCTTCCGATTATGGTGCCGCTCCTTCCGGCGATACGAGTTGATCGCCGCGCCGGTTGGGGCGTCGCCAAGTGGTAAGGCAGCGGTTTTTGGTACCGCCATTCCCAGGTTCGAATCCTGGCGCCCCAGCCAACTTTCCCCTCTTCAGAATCCACTCGTTCAGCGTCTCGCATCACGCGACGTCCGCTGTCAGAACGCTATTTGGGCTGAACAGGCGGTTGCGATGCCGTCGACGTGGAGTGCAGTGGAACGGCCCTGCTGCATTCCGTCCGATCCACCGCAATTCAGTCGGTTGCCGGTGGGTCCACCAGCATGACCAGCGTGTAGCCGGATCGCCCGCCCGGACGCAGGGTCACCTGTTCCAACGTCAGCAGACCATCCAGAGGATGCGCGAAGCGGCGCAGCCCCCCTTCCCGCTCAAGCACGCCATGGTCGTCCCACAGACGGGCGAACAGCGGGCTTTGTTGTCGTAGCCCTTCCACCAGGGCCGACACCGATGGTCCCACGCCGGGATCGTCCTGGAGGCGTGCGGTGTCGGCCCGAAATTCCGCAAGCAACCGGCGGGCGCGATTTTCCCAGTCCAGGATGAAGGTCCGGGCCGCGGGGTCGAGGAAGACATAGCGCAGCAGGTTCCGTTCCCGACTATCCTCCCCGGCGCCGAGCCAGCCGCCGAACAGCCGTTGTGCAGCCGGGTTCCAACCGACCGCGGTCCATAGCCGGTCGAGCAGATAGGCCGGCGCCGTCATCGACGTTAGCGCAGCCAGCAAGGCCGCAGGCGGCTTGTCCGCAGATCCACCCGCCGGTGCATTCGGGTCTCGCCTGCGCGTCAATTCGAACAGGTAGGTCCGCTCCGCCGCAGTCAGCTGCAGCGCCTCAGCCAGCCGTGCCAGCGCCGTGGCGGAGACCGACACGTCCCGCCCCTGTTCCAGCCATGTGTACCAGGTCGGGCTGATGCCGCAGAGTTGCGCGAGTTCCTCCCGCCGCAGGCCGGGGGTGCGCCGTCTGGCGGAGCCGCTCTGTATACCGGCCTCCGCCGGGGTCATCCGCTCACGATGACGGCGCAGGAAGGCGCCAAGCAGACGACGGCGGTCGGCGGCTGGATCGGAACCGGGTTCGGGGGGCGCGCTCGGCATGGTGGCAGTCCTTATACCAGGATAACTGCCAGCCTTGTACCCGGTTACGGGAGGCGCGACCCTCGCCTCATCAGCCAATCAGCCAAGCGGGGACCCTCTTCATGACTCAGAGCCATCACACCGTCGTCACCGACAACTACGGCCCGCGGGCCGATGCCTATGTCACCAGTGCCGTCCATGCCGGTGGTGCCGACCTGGACCAGATCGAAGAAGCCTTGCGTGGCCGATCCGCTGCGCGGGTTCTGGATTTGGGGTGTGGCGGCGGCCATGTCAGCTATCGCGCCGCTCCCCATGTGGCCGAGGTCGTGGCCGTCGACCTGACGCCGGAGATGCTGGAGGTGGTCGCCCGGACGGCTGCGGAGCGCAGCTTGGCCAACATCCTCACCCGTCAGGCGGCAGCCGAACAGCTGCCCTTCGAGGACGGCCGCTTCGACGTCGTGCTGTGCCGCTTCACCGCCCATCATTGGTGTGATTTCGAAGCCGGTCTGCGCGAGGCGCGGCGGGTGCTTTCCCCCGGCGGTATGGCGGTCTTCATCGACTGCGTGGCCCCTGCCGCCGCCATTCTCGACACCCATCTGCAGGTGGTGGAGGTGCTGCGCGATCCCTCCCACGTCCGCAACTACACGGCGGCAGAGTGGATGGCCGCGCTGGCCCGGGCGGGCTTCGCCGTCCGTTCGCTGACGCCGCGGCGCCTGCGGATGGAATTTCCGGTCTGGACCGCCCGAACCCGCACGTCGGACCTCCATGCCCAGGCCATCCGCTCGCTCCAGCGAGATGCGTCGGCGGAGGTCCAGAGCCATTTCGACATCACCGCCGACGGCAGTTTCCTGCTCGACACCCTGACGTTTGAAGCCGAGGCAGTTTAGCCGGTTGCGGGGGCGGCCCGTTCCCGCCGGTCGAGCGCTCCGCTCGCCAGCGTCAGGACCAGGCCGCCCAGCACGAACAGGCCGCCGACCCACGGCGTGGCACCAAGGCCGAGCGGCGACGCCACCACCTGTCCCCCGAAGAATGCGCCTGCGGCAATGCCCAGGTTGAAGGCGGCAATGTTCAGGGCGGATGCCACGTCCACCGCACCCGGTGCATGGCGCTGTGCCAGCTGGACGACATAGAGCTGAAGCCCCGGCACGTTGGCGAAGGCCAGGGCGCCCATGCCGGCGAGGGTGACCAGCGCCGGGATCTTGGCGTCGGCGGTGAAGGTGAAGACGATCAGGACCAGCGCCTGCAAGGCGAACAGCCAGGCGAGTGCCCGCACCGGGCGGCGGTTGGCGAGCCTGCCGCCGACGACGTTGCCGACGGCGATGGCCGCACCATACAGAACCAGCACAAGGCTGACGGTGGCGCTGGAGAAGCCGGTGATCGTCTCCAGGATCGGCGCCAGAAAGGTGAAGGCGACGAAGGTGCCGCCATAGCCGAGCGCGGTGATGGCAAAGGCCAGCAGAAGCCGCGGCTTTCCCAGCACTCCGATCTGCACGCCCAACCCGGCGGCCGGCGGCTGGCTGAGTCGGGCCGGCACCAGCGCCGCCACACCCAGGCCACCGATGACGCCCAGGGCCGAAACCGCCAGGAAGGTCGCGCGCCAGCCGAAGGTCTGTCCGATCCAGGTGCCCAGCGGCACGCCGGTGACGATGGCGATGGTCAGGCCTGAGAACATCATGGCGATGGCCGAAGCGCGCTTGTCCTCCGGCACCAGATCGGCCGCGATGGTCGACCCGACGGAGAAGAAGACGCCATGGGCGAAGGCGCTCAGCACCCGTGCCACCAGCAGGGTCTCGTAGTTCGGGCTGACACCGGCCAGCAGGTTGCCGGCGACGAAGACGCCCATCAGGCCCAGCAGCAGCGGCTTGCGCCGGATCCTGCCGGTCAGGGCGGTCAGGACCGGCGCCCCGAAGGTAACACCCAGGGCGTAGACGCTGACCACCATGCCGGCCAGCGGCAGGCTGACGTCCAGATCGCTCGCCACCGTGGGCAGAAGGCCGACGACGACGAATTCGGTGGTCCCGATCGCATAGGCGCTGATCGCCAGCGCCAGCAGTGCGAGAGGCATTTTCAAGGTCTCCATTCCCTTAAGGACTGTTCTGGGGGAGACCATGTGCGCCACAAGGTCCTGGACAGGAATGCCTGCCGCATTCCCATGATTTTGTCATCCAATGACAAGGCTGACGAAAGGTGCGCCGATGAGCGATCCTCGCGCCTGGGAAATGCGGGTGTTCCTGCGGGTTGCCGCCCATGGCAGTTTCAGCGCCGCCGGCCGGGATGTCGGCATGACGCCCTCATCCACCGCCAAACTGGTCACCCGGCTGGAAGAGCGACTGGGCGTGCGACTGGTGGAGCGGTCGACCCGGAAGCTGCGCCTGACCGCGGAAGGCGAGTTGTATCGCGAGCGGGCCGAGTCTCTGCTGGGGGAGATGGACATGCTCGACGCCGAGATCGCCGGCGGAGCGCGCGCTCTGACGGGGCTGATCCGCGTCAACGCCTCCGTCCCCTTCGGCCAGCATTGCCTGCTGCCGCTGTTGCCCGACTTTCTGAGCGATCATCCCGGCATCACCATGGACGTGACGATGACGGACGAGGTGGTGGACCTCTATGCCGCGCGGGTGGACGTTGCCTTCCGCGCCGGCCCCTTGAGCGATTCGGCCCTGCTGGCCCAGCGGCTTGGTGTGGTGCGCCGGCGGATCGTCGCCTCCCCCGCCTATCTGGAGCGCCGCGGCGTGCCACAGACGGCGGCCGATCTGGAGGCGCATGACTGCCTGGGCTTCAACTTCCGCCGCGCAGCCGCGGTCTGGCCGCTGAAGTCCGGCGGGCGCCTTGTCGACCGGGAGGTGCCGACACGCATCCTGGCGAACAATGGCGAGACCGTGCGGCACATGGCGCTGCTCGGCCTGGGGCTGGCGCGGCTGGCCGAATACCATGTGCGCGACGATCTGCGCGATGGGCGGCTGGCGGCGGTGCTGGACGATGTGCTGGTGGACATGGAGGAAATCCACGCCGTGTACACCGGCCGCGACCGCGCCCCGCGCCGTGTCCGCGCCTTCCTGGACCATATGGCCCCGCGCCTGCGGTCCCGGCTGGCGGAGTGACTTACAAATCGGCCCCAGCCCAAAACAACATCGGCCGGATGACGGGCATCCGGCCGATGAGACGTACCGTTGGGGCGTTCAGCCTCAGAACGGGATTTCGTCGTCGAGATCCTCGTGACGCGGAGGAGCGCCGCCGCCGCTGCGGCCACCCGACGATCCGCCGCCGTAGTTGCCGCCACCGCCGCTGCCGCCGCCATAGCCGCCGCTGCTGCCACCGCCACGCGATTCGTAGCCGCCGCCACCGCCGCCAAAGCTGCCGCCACCGCCCTCTTCACGGGCGCCGCCGGTGAAGTCGATTTCGGCCACGCGGACCGACAGGCCGGCGCCGCGGGTGCCGTCGCGCTTCTCGTATTCGCGCAGGGTCACCTCGCCCGACACGACGACGCTCTTGCCCTTGGTCAGGTGCGGAGCGAGCGACTCGGCGCGGCGGCCCCAGATGGAGCAATCGACCCATTGGGTCGTCTTGCGATCGCCGAAGCCGACGTCATTGGCGACGCGGAAACCCAGCACCTTCTCGCCGCTCTGGGTCGTGCGCAATTCGCCGTCCGCGCCCAGGCGTCCCGTAAACGTCCAAACATTCATCGCTCGTTGCTCCTAAGCGCGAGTGTCCCAGCATCCATGCCGACCCGTCAGGATGCCCGGCGGAGGCACCCAGATGCCGAGGGTTCCCATTCGCAGGGCCGGCTGTTCAATGGCGACCATCCCCCCGGTCCCGCGCAACGAAGCACGAGGGACCGACGCCGGTCAACCGCCGTCGGAACTGCCCTGGCGCCACCCGGACCGGCGCACTCGCCCTGCCGCTCCGGACCAGAACACTCCATGAACAAATATAGCAGAGCAACAGGCGTCGGAAAACCGATTCCTTCGAAGTAGCGCCGGTTTCCGGTCAGCGCAGGCGCCGTGCCGCCAGATCGAGGGCGACTTTCAGCTGCGCATGGGAGAAGGGCCTGTGGACCACGCCGAGCGGATAGGTTTCGGTGATGCGGGCCATAATGCCGTGGTCGCTGTTGCCCAACAGGAAGATGCAGCGCAGGCCATGGTCAAGGTTCAACCGTCGGGCCGCCGCAATGCCGTCACCGCCGCCGAGCCGGACGTCGAGCAGTGCCAGGTCCGGCCGTTCGCGCAGAGCGAAATCCGCAGCTTCCGCCTCGGTCCGGGCGACACCGCAGACGGTATGGCCCAGGTCGCTGACCACCGCCGCCAGGGCATCGGCGGCGGTCCCGTCATGCTCGACCACCATCACGCGCAACGGCTGGCCGGGCGCGCGGGTGCGGTAGGTTGCCTGTGGTTTGGCGATGGCGTCGATCCTGAGCATGCGACCGACCTCCGGGAGACATGGCGTTGAGCGACAAACGGCGAATTTTGGTAAAATTGTGTTTACCATTACGCCGTTTGTACTACACCACCTCGAATTTGCAAGATCAATCGTTCAGGATCTGACCTTTTTCGCCCAACGGTGCAGAAACACATCACCTCGAGTCGGAGAGCCTTGGTCTGCAGCCGCAATGCCGGAGAGATGGTCAACGTCCTGCCCGGCCAAGCCAGTCGATGCCGCCGGGCGGGCGCGGTCTGCCGGTTCCGGTGTTTCGCGCCGTCGCTGCCCTTGACGGCGGTGGCGGCGGAGCCGGCTCGCCGGCGAGCCAGGCGGCCTGGGCGTCGGCCGGCTGGATGGGGGCCGCAGACGAAGCGGCCGTCGACGGGCTAGGCGAGAAAGGCGAGGTGGACGGACCCCCTGCCGGACGGAACGGCTCCGCCACCGGATCCGGCAGGGTCGGTGCCGCCAATGCCTTCTGCGCCGGTCGGGCCGGCGGGTCGGGCGGCGGCGAATCGGTAAGCGCTGCAGCCGGCTGGTCGGATGGCGGGACGGGGGCCACGGGCTGGGACGGCGGCGCTTCTTCATCCCACGCCCCGCCCCAGGCGGCCGGAGGCGTGGATGGACGCAGGCGCGGCGCCTCCGCGGCCCCCAGCCAGGAGGGGCGCTCGTCGTCGGCCAGCGGGCCTGTGCTGGTATTGAGCTGCCGCGCCTGCTCGCGGATCTCCAGCAAGGTGGTTACCGCGAGTTGCAGCAGCGGGGCCAGGACCATGGGATCGGCCATTTCCTCCGCGCTCAGGGCGGCGAAGCGATCGCGGACATCCTCCACCGCCTGTTCCACGCCGTCACGCAACGCGCCTGCCTCGTGGGCCAGCCGTTCCAGATCTTCGCGCAACGCAGAGATCTCGCAGGCCTGCCGCAACTCGTGGAAGCCGATTCCCGCCCCCAGTGCGGGTGCGGATCGCCGGTCCCGTGATGAACCAAAATCGTGAGGCATCCTGCCCAACCCCGGTTCCAAGCCCAGCCCAGTGAAAACACACGTCGCGACGAAAACAGCCGGACACCCGTATTGCAAACCACGCAACCGGACAGCGGTTCCAAAAGCCAACGTCACGGTGCGGTCTGCCGGAGCGTCGGCGAAGTTGCCGCACGTCACGGCCGGCGCGCCCATTCGGAGAGCAATGTTTAGCGCCGTTGATGTCGTTTGGAAACCGTTTGCGCGTGATGGCCGCTTGTACTATTTTTTCGGCCCCAGGGGAATGGATTCCTTGTGATCCAACGTCCGGGCGTCTCCCCGCCGCCATTTCATCTTGCCGGAATCCAATACGGTGTCGATCGACCGCTCGGAACTTGAACGGCTCCTTGCCGATCGCCCGGCTGGCAACCGCAGCGCCATGCAGGCGGTGCGCGAAAGCTATGCCGATATCGGGCTGATGCGCGAACGCGGTCTGTCCTGGGCCGAAATCTCCGATCTGCTGGCCAAGCTGGGCATCACCGCCCGCGACAGCCAGCCGATCTCGCCGGTAACCCTGCGCTCCGCCTTCTTTCTGGTCGGAAACGAGGGGCGCGGCGAGGCGGTCGAAGATCATGGCGGTGCCGCCGCGGCAATGCCGGCGGAAACGCTTGCCGCCGTCCACGAGGCTGCCCTGTCGGCCGGGCTGAAGGGCGAGGACGAAGAGACCGCCGAGACCACCGCCGGCCCTGATCATGCCGACGAGGCCGTCCTGGTGTCTGTCGACGCTGCTCCCGCCCCGGAACCGGCAGAGGCAGAGCCGCCTGTATCCGACCTGGAACCGGCCGGCTCCGTCTCCGAACCCGCCTCCGAACCCGCCTCCCCTGCCCCGAGTCTGCTGGCTCCGGCGGCGAAGGAGGCCGGGGATCGACCGGCGGCGGAGGCTGGAAGTCAAGCGGAGGCCAGTGCCCCGGAACCGGAAACCGCTGTAGAGAGTGAAGCGGAAGAGGCTCCGGCCCCCGAACCGACACCCGAACCGGCCTCACGGCCGGCTCCCCAACCGACGTCCACGGCGGCCGCACAGAACACCGGCACCTTGATGTCCCCCCCCATGCTTCAAGACGACTCAACAAACGTACACTGGAAAGGCGATCGCATGCTGGGCACGATCTTCGTCCTCAATGACCGCGGCGGCGTCGGCAAGACGCTGCTGTCCCATCACCTGATGGCGACCGCCATGCTGGAAGGCCTGCAGCTGAAGGTCGTCGAGTACGAGGTGAACGAGCGACTCGCCCGCCTGTTCGGCCCGGACGTGGTCGAACACCGCCGCATCACCCAAGACTTCATGAACATGATGGGGTCGGGCGACGGCTTCTACGAGTTCTGGGACCTGATCGGACCGGAGCTGCAGCGCGGCGGCCGCCTGTATGATTTCGGCGGCAACATCTCGCAGTGGTTCTTCAACTGGGCCGAGGTGTCGGGCTTCGACTATTACGTCGGCGACGGCGAGCGGCTGACCTTCATGGTGCCGGTGACCGTCGATCTCGCCTCGCTGTCCACCGGCATGACGACGCTGGAGCGGGTGGCGACCATCGCGCCGAAGGCCAAGCGCGTCCTGGTGGAGAACGGCTTCTCCGGTCCCTTCTCGCAGTTGGAGGACAGCCAGTACGCCCGCCGCAAGGCGGAGATGGTTGAGCGCGAGGGGCTGCAGGTCATCTCCATGTCGCCCTGCGCCGCCCCCGCCTGGGCCCGCCTGACCGGCCACCGGCTGGATCAGGTGGCGACGATGACCCGCGAGGATCTGGTGAAGCTGGGCATGACCCCGCCCGTCGCCTCCCGTTCGCTGATCATCATCCACGAATGGCTGCGCAACATGCGTCAGGCGCTGTCGCCCTATCTGCACGACGCCTTCCGCCAGACTCCGGCGACCGCCAAGGCGCGCTGAGCCTTCGGCCGAACCGTCGGCTCTTCCAAGCCCTTCTTCCCCCGTGGGAGAAGGGCTTTCTCTTTGGCGGTCCGGTCAGGCCGCCGCGTTGCGGGCAGCGCTCGCGCTGTAGAGGTCTTCCTTCACCGCCGCCACAGACTTCACCTGATAGCCCGGCCTTGCGCTGAATCGCCGGCTGGCGCGTTCGGCCGCCTCGCGTTCCGATTCCGCCCAAACCAGATAATCGCGTCCGCGCGCCCAGTCGGCGGCCAGCGGGTGGGCGGCGTCGATCTCGCCGATCTGCTGGTTCACCATGGTAACCAGCCATTCCCTGTCGCCGGAGTTGCGGCGGTCGGTCAGGATCAGGATTTGCGGACGGCGGCGGCTCTGCGCCTCGGTCAGGCGCTGATGCACCTCGACCTGCTTCTTGCGCAGTTCCACCATGTCGCGAACCAGTTCGTCGATCTCGCCATGGAGGGTCTCCTCCTCCCGGCGCAGGCGGCGGATGGTCGCGTCCAGCTTGTCCAGCGTGCCGCGGACGCCGCGGACGCGCTGCCGGGCCTGCGACACCCGCCGTTCGACCGCCAGCAGCACATTGCCGAGCCATGCGCCGATGGCGATGATGCCCAGGATGATGATGAAGTTGATCATCATGTGACGGCACCGGACGTGACGGCGGAGGCCTTGGCCCGCGCCGTCGCCGGCGCCTGGGGCACGCTGCCCTTCACACCACCCTTACCGCCGGTCCGCGCGTCGCCGCGCATGAACGACTTCTGGAAGCCCAGCTTGAAGGGAAAGGCGACGTCGACCATCTGCTTGGCCTCGTCGAGGCTGGACGCCCACACCTCCACCACGTTGGCGCAGCGCCAGATGGGGTTGACCGGCCCCCGGTCGCCGGCGGCCCTTGCGGCGGCGGATGCCTTTTCCTGCGTGAGGGTCGCGACGAACTTCATCAGGCCGGCCTGCGGATCGCCGACCTCATGCACGAACAGCGGGGGCTGTTCCGCCAACTCCCTGATCTGCTTTTCCGCCTTGCGAATGTCCGTTTCCAGGCGGTGGTGTTCGGAAGACTGGCTGTTGCGGCGCTGGACCAGGTGATTGACGCGGTTCTGAAGCTCGTGCGCCTCGGCATGCAGCACATAGACGCGGTTCTCGATCTGCTCCAGACCGCTGCTCTTCTCCAGGACGTTCGGCAGGAAATCCTTCAACATCATGGCGACCGGGACTGCGGCCAGCATGATGATGACGATGGCGATCAGGAACAGCGTCGTGTTCGACATCCGCCCGCCCGTTCTCCTGCCGTAATTTGCACCGCCCGACCTGCGGGAGTGGGCGTGATCACCCCCGGTACGCAACTTCAAGGATCGACGAACAATCCACCCCCGTCAACGAATCGTCTCGGCTTCGCACGAAATTCGTCGGAAATGAGTCAGGATACCGCCATCTCCGCCACCCGCTTCACCGCATCGCGCACCGATCCCGGCCGGCGCTCGTCCGCCAGGGTGGTGAACCAGTGCTCCGGCGGGTTGCGTCCGGCTGCGCGGTTCCAGGTCAGCGCGCGCAGCACCGCCTCCGCCTCCTTCGTCGGCGGCACGGTGGGGTCGATCCCGTTCATCACCGCCCAGATGCCCGCCCAGCAGCGCCCGACCGACCAGGGATTATAGCCGCCGCCGCCGACCACCAGCACCCGCGGCGCCAGCGGCAGAAGGGCCGCCACCGCTTCCCACAGCGCATGGTTGGACAGCTCCAGCCGGCTCAACGGATCTTCGGCTAGGGCGTCGGCACCGGTCTGGATCACCATCGCCTGCGGACGGAAGGCGCGGGCCAGCGGCAGCACCGCGGCCTCCATCACATGCTCCATCTCGCTGTCGTTGAAGCCCGGCGGGACCGGCAGGTTGCGGGCCATGCCGCCGGCCCGATCCTCCGCCTTGCCGGTGTAGGGCCAGCGCCCGTCCTCGTGGATGGAGATGGTCAGCACCCGGTCGTCGTCGGCGAAGGCCTCCTCGACCCCGTCGCCGTGATGGGCGTCGAGGTCGACATAGAGCACCCGCTCCAGCCCATGGTCGAGCAGTTCCAGGATGCCCAGCACCGGCGCGTTGAAGTAGCAGAAGCCGCTGGCCCGGTCGCGCCGCGCATGGTGGGTGCCGGCGGCCGGTGCATAGACCAGACCGGCCGGCCGGTCGCCCAGGATCCGGGCGGCCTGCAGGGCCGACCCGCTGCTGTGGGCCGGCCGCCGGTACATCTCGGCGAAGACGGGATTCTCCAGCTTGCCCAGATTGTGGTGGGCCGCCGTCGCCTCGTCCACCCGCTGCTCCGCCTCCGCCCGCTTCAGCGCGGCGATGTAATCGACGGTGTGGAAGCGCGCCAGCTCGCGTTCGCTCGCCACATGGGTGTCGAGATAGACCTCCTCCGGCAGCCACCCCATGGCGCGGCTTAGGTCGATGGCGGTCGATACGCGCGGGATCGCCAGCGGATGCTTCGGGCCATAGGTCGAGCCGCGATAGATGTCGCCGCCTATGAACAACGGGATGCGGAGAGGCGTGGTCAGGGGATGAACTCCATAGCTCCCGCCAGAAACTAGGCGGCGCCGCGCGCCGGTCAAGCGGTGCCCCGCGGCTTCCGCGGTAGGGGAGTGGATACCGGCAATGCTTGCGGTCACGGATGGTCAGCGCCTATAGTCGCGGCCTTCACTGGGGGGAGCCGATGGGCGGCTGAGAGGTCCTGTTGCGGGACGACCCCTGGAACCTGATCCGGTTCATGCCGGCGTAGGGATCAGTGATGGCAGACCGCAAGCGCACCCTCTCCGCCCTGTCGCCCTGTTCGCGCCCATGCTCGCGATGACGCCGCTTTCGGTGACCGTCTCGCGCGCGCGGCTGACCTATGGCGGCACGCTGCTGTTCTCCGACCTGACGCTGGATCTGCCGGCGGGACGGACCACCTGCCTGCTGGGGCCGAGCGGCGTCGGCAAGACCACGCTGCTGCGCATCCTCGCCGGGCTGGCGGATCCGGAGCCGCCGACCGCCATCACCACCGGCGACGGGCAGCCGCTGGCCGGCCGCATCGCCTACATGGCGCAGCAGGACCTTCTGCTGCCCTGGCTGACGGTTCTGGACAATGTCCTGCTGGGCGACCGGCTGCGCCACCGGCGTCCCGATGCGGCGCGGCTGGAGCGTGCCCGCGCGCTGCTCGACAGCGTCGGTCTGGCGGGGCGGGAGCGCGACCGGCCGGCCGCCCTGTCCGGCGGGCAGCGGCAGCGGGTGGCGCTGGCCCGCACGCTGATGGAGGACAAGCCGCTGGTCCTGATGGACGAGCCCTTCTCCGCACTCGACGCCATCACCCGCCTGCGGCTGCAGGAGACGGCGGCGGAGACGCTGGCCGGCCGCACGGTGCTGATGGTTACCCATGATCCGCTGGAGGCGCTGCGCATCGGCGACCGCCTGCATGTGATGACCGGCCGTCCCGCCGTCATGGGGCCGGCTCTGGAGCCGTCCGGCCCGGTGCCGCGCCGGGTCGACGATCCCGGATTGCTGGCGCTGCAGGCGGAGCTGTTGCGGAGGCTGGCGGAATGAAAGCGCTGCTGCGCGCCCTGGTTACGCTCGCCGTGCTGGTCGCCGGCTGGCAGACGCTGGTCTGGGCCACCGGGTTGCCGCGCTATCTGCTGCCCGGCCCGCTGGCGGTGGCCGATGCCATACGGCGGCAGGCGCCCCTGCTGTGGAGCCATGGGCTGACCACCCTGACCGAGATCCTGATCGGGCTGGTGGCCGGCGTGGCTCTGGGCGGGGTCAGTGCGCTGCTGCTGGCGCGGTTCCGCACGGCGCGGCGCTGGCTGATGCCGCTGCTGCTGGTCAGTCAGGCCATTCCGGTCTTTGCGCTGGCGCCGCTGCTGGTTCTGTGGCTGGGCTACGGCATGGCATCCAAGATCGCCATGGCAGTGCTGGTCATCTATTTCCCGGTGACGACCGCGCTGTTCGACGGGCTGCGCCGCACCGATCCCGGCTGGCTCGACCTTGCCCGCACCATGGGCGCCTCGCCCGCCGCGATCCTGTGGCGAATCCGCCTGCCGGCCGCCCTGCCCGCCTTCTGGTCCGGCGTGCGGGTGGCCGCGGCGGTGGCGCCCATCGGTGCGGTGATCGGCGAGTGGGTCGGGTCGTCTTCCGGCCTCGGCTACCTGATGCTGCACGCCAACGCCCGCATGCAGATCGACCTTCTGTTCGCCGCGGTGCTGGTGCTGGGGCTGTTCGCGGTAACGCTCTATGCCGCCGTCGATGCGCTGGCCCGCCGTGCCCTGCCCTGGCAACCCGATACGCAACCGGCCGAAGACGCCAATCCTTGAGGGGGAGAAAACCGATGAAGCACCTGTTCGCCGCCGGCCTGATGGCGGCCGGCCTGATGACTGCGCTTCCGGCATTGGCCCAGGACAAGCTGTCCGTGATGCTGGACTGGTTCGTCAACCCGGACCACGCCCCGCTGGTGGTGGCGCAGGAGAAGGGCTTCTTCAAGGATGCCGGGCTGGAGGTGACGCTGACCGCCCCGGCCGACCCCAACGACCCGCCGAAGCTGGTCGCCGCCGGCGGCACCGACCTTGCGGTGTCCTACCAGCCGCAGCTGATCATGCAGGTGGCCGAAGGGCTGCCGCTGGTCCGCGTCGGCACGCTGGTGTCCACGCCGCTGAATTCCGTCGTCGTGCTTCGCGACGGGCCGGTGAAGACGTTGAAGGATTTGAAGGGCCGCAAGATCGGCTTCTCCATCGCCGGATTCGAGGATGCCCTGCTGGGCGCCATGCTGGAGAAGCACGGGCTGAGCCTGAAGGACGTGGAACTGGTGAACGTCAACTTCTCGCTGTCGCCGTCACTGCTGTCGGGCCAGGTCGATGCGGTGGTCGGCGCCTTCCGGAACTTCGAATTGAACCAGCTGGAGATCGAAAAGCGGCCCGGCCGCGCCTTCTACCCGGAGGAGGAAGGCGTGCCGCCCTATGACGAACTGATCCTGGTCGCCCACAAGGCCAAGGCCAACGATCCGCGCTTCAAGCGCTTCCTGGCGGCGGTGGAACGCGCGACGCTCTACATCCTGAACCATCCGGAGGAATCGCAGGCCGCCTTCGTCAAGGGCCGCCCGGAGCTGAACGACGAGCTCAACCGCCGTGCCTGGGCCGACACGCTGCGGCGCTTCTCCCACAGCCCCGCCGCCCTGGATGCCGAGCGCTACACCCGCTTCGCCGAGTTCCTGAAGGCGCGCGGCCTGATCAAGGAGGTGGCGCCGGTCGACCAGTATGCGGTGGTGGTGAAGTAACCCGCCATCCGACGACATTGCCATCCGGGCCGGCGGCGCGTTACCTAGAGGAAAACCGCTCCGCCGCCCAATGATCGGCGGCGGCATAAATCGGGAGACGCAAGGGTATGCCGATCAAGACCATCCTGCTGCATATGGCCAATGACGACGCCCACGCCGGCCGGATGGCCGTAGCCGCAGCGCTGGCCAGGCAATTCTCCGCCCATATCCAGGCGCTCTACGTCGCCACGCCGGTGTCGATGCCAGCGGGCGCCACCGGCCGGGCTGCGTCATACGTCTTCATGGCGGAAGCCACCGCCATCGCCCACGAGAATGCCGAGCGGATCGAACAGGAGGTGCGGCAGGCGCTGAACGGCCTGTCTTTTGACTGGACGGTCGAGGAAGGCGATCACGTCGAATTGCTGGCCGAACGGGCCTCCTACGCCGATCTTGTCGTGGTGGCGCAATCGGCGGCAGTCCGGGCGGGGGAGCGCGTCTCCCTGCACAACATCCCCGACCGCCTGCCCCTGGAGACCGCCACTCCGGTGCTGGTCCTGCCGCCGAGCCAGCCGGCAACCGCCGCCATCGGCCGGCATGTGCTGGTCGCCTGGAAGAACAGCCGCGAATCGGCCCGCGCCGTCCGCGCCGCCATGCCCTTCCTGGAGGCGGCGCAGTCCGTCACCGTCCTGACGGTGGAGCCGCCCGGCCAACGCAGCGACGAGGCTGCGGCACTGGTCGACTGGCTGCACCGCCACGGAATCGCCGCCCGCCCGCAGTCGGTCATCGCGTCGGGCGGCGAGGTCGGCGACATGATCCTGTCCTGCTGCACCGATCAGGGCGCCGACCTGCTGGTGATGGGCGCCTACGGCCACTCCCGCCTGCGCGAACTGGTCCTGGGCGGCGCCACCCGCACGGTGTTGGAGGAGCTGACGCTGCCGGTGCTGATGACACATTGAGGGGTGGGGGCGAAACGCTCGCCCCACTCAGCACTCACCCGAACAGCTGCCCATGCAACGCCTGCCAGCTGTCCCGGTCGGGCGCCAGCAGGATGCTGCCCCGCAGGAGCCCCGGCCGATAGGGCGTGCCATCGATCAGCGCCGAATAGCCGCCGGCCTCAGCGTGCAGGAGAACGCCGGCCGCGTGGTCCCACGGCATCAGGCGGTGGTAGAGCGAATAATGCGCCCGCCCTTCCAGCAGCCGCAGATACTCCTGCGCGGCGCTCGACAGACAGGCGCGCTCGCCGAGGCCGACGCTGCGCTCCTCCAACTGCCGGCTCATCTCTTCTGCACAGAATCGGGTGGACAGAGCACCGACCATCTGCGGCAGCGGCACCGCCGGCGCGACGTGGACTTGGCGGCCGTCGAGCCACGCCCCCTGCCCCTTCACCGCCGTCGCCATCCGCCCGTCCACCGGGTCGTGAATCCAGCCGGCGACCGTCTCGCCCTTGCAGGCGAGCGCCACGATCACCGCGAACATCGGCCGGCCCTGGGCGAAGTTGATGGTGCCGTCCACTGGATCGATGATCCAGACCGGATCGTCGCCATGGATGCGGTCGAGCACGCGTTCGTCCTCCGACGCCGCTTCCTCGCCGATCACCCGGCTGCCCGGCAGCAGGGCCGACAACGCCGGGGTCAGCGCGCGTTCGGCCGCCTCGTCGGCCAGGGTGACGAGATCGGTCGGCCCGGTCTTCTGCCGGATGCCGGAGGCGTCTAGCTTCCGGAAATAGGGCATGATCTCCGTCCGGGCGACGGAGCGGATCAGGTCGGACACGCGGTCGATGTCAGGAAGCGGGAAACCCGTCATGGTTGGGCGCTCTCACTGGCTTGGAGGTGTTGGGCGTCACGGCTTCACCGCCGGTTTGGCCGGATGGCTGTCCAGCTTCAATGTCGGCTCGCCGCCGCCGGGGTTGGTCAGCAGGACCTTGCCGTCCAGTCCGCTGTCCTTCAGCGCTTTCGACAAGGCGTCAAGCGTGGCGCGGTCGGCGGCGGCGGCCGCGGCCTCCTTGGCCTGATCGGGGGGCGACGGCGGCACCGGACCGCCCTGCGCCGGCTGTCGCGGCGCATTGGGGTCGATCCGCGGTGGCGGCGGTGGAGATGGCGGGGGGCCGGCCGTTTCCTTCTCGGGCTCCGGTGGCGGAGGCGGCGGCTGCCAGAGGCGGAAGCAGTCGGTGAAGGCCGGCTGTTTGCACTCCTTCAGCAGTTCGACTGCATCCGGTGCGATGACCAGCGGTTCGTCGGGAGCCACCGGAAGCGGCTCCGGCGGGGGCGGAAGCGGGTCTTCGGGCGGGACGTCCGGTTCTTCGACATAGCCGGGCGGAAGAGGCATTCCGGGCCGCAAGGGCTCCGCCGCAGATGGCGCCGCAGACGTCAGGGCGAGCGCCAGAAGCACCGGCAAGGCCGGCAGCAGGTGACCGGCACCGATCAGGACGGAACGGGAGGGGGAACGGAGCACGACGGAACCGCGACGATGGCGAACGGCCCATTATGGCCCGCCATCCCCCGCGCAGTCATCCATCAAGCGCGTGTCAAATCACTATCATGCGGCGGCGCGGTGGTTTCCGTCAGGGAAGCCGGCGGACCGCCGCCCCTCGCCATAGCCCCAGGCCGAAAGTTCGCGGCAGATCGCGGCGATCTTGGCGGCTTCATCGGCATTCGGCTCCCGCTGCGCGGCAGCGTCGATCAGGCGGATCAGCTTGGCACGTCCTTCGGGGGTACGCGACAACTCCTGCAGTCGCAGCAGCGCCGCACCCGGCGGCAACTTCTCCTCACGGGCAACCAGCGCGACCTGATCTGCGAGGAAAGCCGTGATCGAAAAACACGACGGATCGGTTTGCAACCGCATTGGCAGTCCTCCTCCTGGGCGAGCGTGTTGCTCCGTTCCCATAATCGGACCCCAACGGGGAAATGACCACGCCGCATTCGTCGTAAGACCGGAGTGGGGTGCAACAGGTCATAGCCGATCGTTGCACCCTTTCCGTTTGGCCAAAGCGGTGAGGCACCGCTTAGGGTTGCCCCGGCCGCATAGGTCCTACCGCACCGTCAGGTCTGAGATTGCGGCTGGAACCGCTTCTCGAACCGTGCGAGGTCGGCCGGGTCGAGGGAGACGTGCAGATGCGCCCGCTCCTCGTCGTCCCGGCGGTCCAGAACCTCGCCCTTGGCATAGAGCCAGGCGAGCGCCGCACCGTCGCCCAACTCGACCGACAGGTCGACCACCTGCCGGTTCACGTTCATCCGCTGGTCCAGCAGGCGGTCGAGATCGTCGATTCCCTCGCCGGACAGGGCGGATACCGCAACCGCACGCGGGTTGCGGCTGGTCTGGGCCAGGATCGCCGCGCGGCTTTCGCCGTCCAGCGCGTCGATCTTGTTCAGGACCTCGATCACCCGGTCGTCCGTTTCCGGATCGATGTCCATGTCGGACAGCACCTCATGGACGTCGGCCTTCTGGGCGTCGCTGTCGATGTGGGCGATGTCGCGGACATGCAGGATGATGTCGGCGGCGTCCACCTCCTCCAGCGTGGCACGGAAGGCGGCGACGAGGCCGTGCGGCAGGTCGGAGATGAAGCCGACGGTGTCGGACAGGATCACCTTGCGCCCGGACGGCAGAGTCACCTGCCGCATGGTCGGATCGAGCGTGGCGAACAGCAGGTTCTGGGCGAAGACGTCGGCATTCGCCAGCCGGTTGAACAGCGTCGATTTGCCGGCGTTGGTGTAGCCGACCAGAGCCACCACCGGGTAAGGCACCTTGGCGCGCGCCTTGCGGTGCAGGCCGCGGGTACGCCGCACCTCCTCCAGTTCCTTCTTGATCTTGATGATCCGGTCGCCGATCAGGCGGCGGTCGAGTTCAAGCTGGGATTCACCGGGACCGCCGAGGAAGCCGAAGCCGCCGCGCTGCCGCTCCAGGTGGGTCCAGGAGCGGACGAGCCTCGACTTCTGGTAGGTCAGCGATGCCAGTTCGACCTGCAGCATGCCTTCCCGCGTGCGGGCGCGGGCACCGAAAATCTCCAGGATCAGGCCGGTGCGGTCGATGACCTTGGCCTTCAATGCCCGTTCGAGGTTGCGCTGCTGCACCGGCGACAGGGCATGGTCGAGGATGACCAGCGTCGCCTCGTTCTCCTCCACGACCTGTGCCAGATGCTCCACCGTGCCGGAGCCGAGCAGGGTCGATGGCTGCGGCCGGTTCACCTTGGCGCATTCGGCATGGACGACGTCCAGCTGAATCGCCTGGGCAAGACCGATCGCCTCCTCAAGCCGTGATTCGGGAGGGCGCAAGTCCCCGTCCGCCTCGTTGCGGAGGACGGGGTGGACCACGATGGCCCGCGCGGCGCCTTCCGGGGCCGCGCCGTTGCCATTGGTCAAGGGATCAGACGCTTTCACCTTCCTTGGGCGGCTCGAAAAGTTGAATGGGATGGGCCGGCATGACCGTCGAGATTGCGTGCTTGTAAACGAGCTGGGAATGCGCGTCGCGTCGCAGCAGTACCGAGAAGTTGTCGAACCAAGTAATGATGCCCTGAAGTTTAACGCCGTTCACGAGAAAGACGGTTACGGGAGTCTTGTTCTTGCGGACGTGGTTCAGAAACACGTCCTGCACGTTCTGGC
Source organism: Pseudomonadota bacterium (assembly GCA_023423695.1). GTDB lineage: Bacteria > Pseudomonadota > Alphaproteobacteria > Azospirillales > Azospirillaceae > Azospirillum. Next base: position 137,647 of record JAFAFA010000079.1, read on the forward strand.
TTTTTTCAGACATTTTTCATGCCCCCTTCTTCAATGTTCTTGGGACCCCTTGTCTAAAGGCGGTCCGCTCCCCGTTTCACGGTGTAGGTTTGGTGCGCGCAGGTACCGTCTCGACAGCCGTTTGCAGGGATATGGTATCACCATTGCCATCCACCAAGCCACACAGGACGCTCTGCAACGCCGTGCAGTCGGCGTGGCGATGGGCGGGGGGAAAACGGTCGAAGCCGCTCCCCTCGCCGAGCCCTATTAGCACCGGAACGAGACCGGCGCCATGGGCGCATTCCATGTCGATGTCGGCATCGCCGAGAAACCAAACGTCGGGTCCGGGTTCGATTCCCGCCGGTTCCAGCGCCATCCGCACCGGGGCGAGATGCGGCTTGTCGAACTCCGCATCCTGGGCGCCGACGAGCTTGCCGAAATAACGCGTCCAGCCCAGCACCTCGGCCTCGGCCCGCAGGAACTTGCCGTTCTTGTTGGAGACGACGGCCTGGTAGACGCCGCGCTCGTGGAAATGGGCCAGCAGCGTCTCGGCGCCGGCCAGCGGCTTCAGCCCGTCCAGATGGTGGGCGGCGAAATAGGCGTAGAACAGGTCGCGTGCCTCGGTCCAGCGCTCGCCGAAGATGCGCGGGAAGCTGTCGCGCAGCGACGCCTTGATCCGCTCGCGCGCTTCCTCCGCACTCCAGGGGGCGAGATCGAAGGACACCAGCGCGTGGTTCAGCGCCTCGCGCACGGTGTCCCAATTGCTGACCAGGGTGTTGTCCCAGTCATAGATGACGGCGCGCGGCAGGGTGATGGGGGCGGACAAGGGGATGCTCCGGTCAAGTCGGAAGGGGCAGGCATGAATTCAGCAGGAGTGCACCCGAATGGTCCCGGATGTGGCTGCATACTCATGGATCAGCCTGTCCCGGGTCATGAGTGGAACGCCGAGTTCGCGGGCGGTGGCGATCAGCATCCGGTCGGCCGGATCATTATGGAGCGGTTCCGGCAGGCTTGACGCTCCCAACGCCGCGTCGAGTGAGAGCGGCAGGCAGCGCAGCCCGGCTGAGGCGAGAAAACGCTGCATCCATGCCGAGGGTTCCAGATCCAACCGAATCCGGCCTTTGCGCACCAACGTGCCGATTTCCCAGGCCGAGACGGTCGAGACCAGAATCCCGCCGGTCGATCTTTCCTGCTCTATGCGCTCGCATGCATCGGGAGAAAGCTCGATGCCGGCGTCAAGCCACAGTATCGCGTGAGTGTCGAGAAGGATCATTCAGCGGTCACCGGTGAAGGATCCCGCTTTCGGCGTCGAAGGCGTCGTCGTCAAAGGTCGGCTGGGTCAGGTCGTAGTCGCCGACCACTTCGACGGAACCGGGATGGGCGCCGAACAACGGCGACAACGTCCGATCCGGCGGGTTCAATTCAGCCACAGGGCGGCCATGCCTGGTCACCACGATCTTGGCGACGCGGTGGTCCTCCAGATCGTCGAACAGCGAAAGACATTTCGCCTTGAACTCGGTCACGCTGACCGTCACCACCGGCAATCCCATGGCAGCCTCCGCCAAAATGGTCAATTCAATATGACCATTTTGGCGGCCCCGTACAAGCGGCCACTCATTCGATGAACATCTTCCCCTTCTCGCTGCCATGGACGCCCAGCGACTTCAGCTTGCGGTGAAGGGCGGAGCGCTCCATGCCGACGAAGGACGCGGTGCGCGAAATGTTGCCGCCGAAGCGGGTGACCTGGGCCAGAAGATATTCGCGCTCGAACACCTCGCGCGCCTCGCGCAGGGGCAGGCCCATGATCTCGCCGCCCTTGTCCCATTTCAGGACGGTCGGCGTGATGGCGCCGATCTCCGGCGGCAGGGTGTCGGCGCGGATCGGCTCCTTGGGGTCGCCCTGCGCCATGATCAGCAGCCAGTCCACCACGTTGCGCAGCTGGCGCACATTGCCCGGCCAGTCATAGGCCTGGAGCGCCGCCATCGCGTCCTCGCCGAATTCGCGGATCGGCAGGCCCGACGCCTCGGCGGAGCGCTGCATGAAGTGGCGGGCCAGCACCGGGATATCCTCCCGCCGCTCTGCCAGCGAAGGCACGCGGATCGGCACCACCGACAGGCGGTAGAACAGGTCCTGGCGGAAGCGGCCCTGCTCGATCTCCGCCTGCAGGTCGCGGTTGGAGGTGGCGATGACGCGGACGTCCACCTCGACCCGCTGGCCGCCGCCGACGCGCTCGAACACCTGCTCCTGCAGGGCGCGGACGATCTTGCCCTGGGTTTCCAAGGGCATGTCGGCGACCTCGTCCAGCAGCAGCGTGCCGCCATGGGCCTGTTCGAAGGTGCCGATCTTGCGGCCGGGGCCATCGACGCCGGCTTCCGTGCCGAACAGTTCCATCTCCAGCCGTTCCGGACGCATGGTGGCGCAGTTCAACCCGACGAAGGGGCCTCCGGCCCGGCGCGAGCGGGCATGAATCAGGCGGGCGACCACCTCCTTGCCGGCACCGGGCGGGCCGGAGATCAGGACGCGGCTGCCGGTGGGCGCCACCTTGTCGATCGACTGGCGCACCTGATTGACTGCGGAGGACCGGCCGATCAGTTCGGCGTCGCCGCCGGCACGCAGCTTCAGTTCCTGGTTCTCGCGCTTCAGCCGCGCCGCCTCGATGGCCCGGTCCACCATCAGCAGAAGGCGGTCCGCCTTGAACGGCTTCTCGATGAAGTCGTAGGCGCCGACCTTGATCGCCTGCACCGCGGTTTCGATGTTGCCGTGGCCGGAGATCATGATGACCGGCAGGTTCGCATGGTCGCGCATCAGCTGTTCCAGGATCTGCAGGCCGTCCAGCCTGCTGCCCTGCAGCCAGATGTCGAGCACGACGAGGCTCGGCCGGCGCGCCGCCACCTGGGCGAAGGCCTGATCGGCGTCGGCGGCTTCGCGCGTCTTGATGCCTTCGTCGTTCAGGATGCCGGCTATCAGCATCCGAATATCGGCTTCGTCGTCGACGATCAGAATGTCATGCGCCATGGGCTTCGTGCCTCATCTCTCCGCCGGTCTCCGCCGGCCTGTCGTCACGGCCGCCCGCGTCGTTCGCGGCCGCAACCGGGTGTGGAACGACCAGGGTCACGCGCGCCCCGGTCCCGCCTTCGCGGTCATCCAGGGTCAGCACGCCGCCATGGTCCTCCATGATCTTCTTGACGATGGCGAGCCCCAGCCCGGTGCCCTTGGCCCGCGTCGTCACATAAGGTTCGGTGATCCGGTCGCGCTGCTCGCCGCCGGGCAGGCCCTTGCCGTTGTCCTCGACGGTCACCACGACCTTCTCGCCGTCGTCCTCCACCGCGATCGAAACCTCGCCGGGCGGCAGTTCCGACCCGTCGGCGGGCGGACTGCGCCCTTCGATGGCGTCGGCCGCGTTCTGCAGCAGGTTGGTCAGCGCCTGCGAGATCTGCCGGCTGTCGCAGGCCACCGTCAGCGGTCCGGCCGGCAGCCGCGTCTCGAACCGGATCCTGCCGGTGTGCGCACTGGATTGCAGGAACACCGCCTGCCGGACCAGATCGTTGATGTTGACCGGCTTCATCACCGGCTGCGGCATCCGCGCGAAGGCGGAGAACTCGTCCACCATGCGGCGGATGTCGTCCACCTGCCGGATGATGGTGTCCGTGCACATGGTGAAGACCTCCGTATCGCTGGAGATCTCCTTCAGGTACTTGCGGCGCAGCCGTTCGGCGGAAAGCTGGATCGGCGTCAGCGGGTTCTTGATCTCATGGGCGATGCGGCGCGCCACGTCGGCCCAGGCCGCCTTGCGCTGCGCCGACACCAGTTCGGTGATGTCGTCGAAGGTCACCACATACCCGCGCACGTTGCCGTCCCGCACCTCGGCGGCGATACGCACCAGCAGGGTCAGCATCGGCTTGCCCGGTCGGCGGACATGGATCTGGTCCTGTACGACGCGGCCGGGCTTCTTCGGCGCGTTCTCCAGCAGGTCGCCCATGTCCGGCAGCAGTTCGACCAGCGGCAGGCCGACCAGCCGTTCCGGATCGTCCTCGCCCAGCAGGCGCGCGGCGGACAGGTTGGGCAGGTTGATGACGCCGTCGGCATCCAGGCCCAGCACGCCGGCCGACACGCCGGACAGCACCGTCTCGGTGAAGCGGCGGCGTTCGTCCAGCAGGCGGTTGGTCGACAGCAGCTCCCTCCGCTGCCCCTCGATTTCGGTCGTCATGCGGTTGAAGGCGCGGGACAGCAGAACGAACTCGTCCTCTCCCGGCGGTTCCGACACGCGGACGGTCAGGTCGCCGGCCCGCACCCGCTCGGCGGCGCCGATCAGCGCGCTGATGGGGCGGACCAGGCGGGTGGCGAAATTCAGTCCGGCCCACACCGCGGCCAGCAGCAGCAGCATCGCCACGACCAGGAAAATCAGGGTGAAGGTGATCTGCAGGCTGCCGCGCTGGTTCTCCAGCGCGCTGTATTCCTTCACCGCCCCCTCGGCCGCCGCCATGTGCTGCAGGACCCGCGGCTCCACCATGCGGCCGACATAGAGGAAGGTGTCGGACATCCGGTCCAGGCTGACCAGCGCGCGCACGCGGTCGTCGGATTCCTTGACGATCAGCGCGACTTCGCCGTTGCGGGCCTGCTGGAGCTTCTCTTCCGGAATCGGCTCGAATTCCAGGGTGAAGGTGTAGCCGACACGGGCGACGATGGCGCCGGTGGTGCCGTTGAAGACGATGGCCTCCGACAGGGCGCGCAGCATCGCCTGGGTGGCGACGACCTGCTCGAACCGCTGCGGATCGCTGGAGAAGCGCGCCTCCTGCGACAGGTCGTTGGCCATGGCCAGGGCGTCGGCGCGGATGTTCTGCTGGTGCTCGTGCAGATAGGCGCTGGCCACCACCAGGGATTCATTGACCGCCGTGCGGACGCGGTCGCTGAACCAGCTCTGCACACCGGCATAGAAGAACAGGGTCGAGAAGACGGTCATGATGATGGCCGGCGCCACCGCCAGCACGCTGAACACCAGGACCAGCCGGGTGTGCAGCCGCGAGCCGGCAAGCCCGCGCCGCCGGCCGATCATGATCGCCACGATCCGCCGTGCGATCAGCACGCCCAGCGTCAGAAGGATCGCCAGGTCGAGCGTCAGCAGAAGCGTGACCGTGCGTGGATTGGCCTGCCCGAAGGGCGCGCTTTCGGTCATTGCCGCGTAAGTGGCGAAGCCGGCGGCCAGCGCCGCCAGCGACAGGGCAAAGGCCAGCCGCTTGCCCAGGCCGACCCGCCGGGACCATTTAAGGAATTTCTGCCAAACCGGCATCTGGCCGGCTGCAGGGGTGTCGGTTGTCAGGGGCATGTTCCGGCACTAATCTGTTGCCGGAAAGATACACCTCTGTTGCGGCCCTGCCAAGATGCAATGGCTCTGTCTTTCGGACAGGGCATCGATATGCCGGCCGATATGGGCTGCGAAGACGAATGGGCGCCGTAAGATGCGCATCCGTCCGTGCCAAGCCTGTGTCACAATTTTGGCACGGACCGGTTGCTGCAGCGTGGCGGGACCGCTACTTGATCCCGCGCATCACCTGAATGTCCAGATCGCGGATCTTCTTGCGCAGGGTGTTGCGGTTCAGCCCCAGCAACTGGGCCGCCTTGATCTGGTTTCCGCGGGTCGCCGACAGGCTCAGCGAGATCAGCGGCCGTTCGATTTCACGCAGCACGCGGTCATAGAGACCGTTGGACGGCATGCCGTCCTTGTGCGCGGCGAAATAGTCCTTCAGATGGCGTTCGACCGCGGACGACAGCCCTTCGTTCTGCGGTTCCTCCACCGGTTGGGCAGCGGGGGTGGCGTCGGCAAGCTCGGCCTCCACCACGTCCAGGCCGATGACTTCCTGCGAATAGAGGGCGGCCAGCCGGCGGACGAGGTTTTCCAGCTCGCGCACGTTGCCGGGCCAGCGATAGCGTTTCAGCCGGTCCATCGCAGCCTGATCGATGCTCTTGGCCGGAAGTCCCTGGCTGATGCCAATGTTCAGGAAATGGCGGACCAGCAGCGGAATGTCTTCGGTGCGCTCGCGCAGCGGCGGGAGGCGGATCGGCACCACGCACAGGCGGTAGAACAGATCCTCGCGGAACAGGCCCTGGCGGATCAGGGTGCGCAGGTCGCGGTGGGTCGCCGCGATGATCCGGACATCGGTCTTGATCGCGGTGCGCCCGCCGACCGTGGTGTATTCGCCTTCCTGCAACACGCGCAGCAGGCGGGTCTGGGCGTCGAGCGGCATGTCGCCGATCTCGTCCAGGAACAGGGTGCCGCCCTGCGCCTGCTCGAACCGGCCGGTCGACCGGTTGGTCGCGCCGGTGAAGGCCCCCTTCTCGTGTCCGAACAGTTCGGATTCGATCAGTTCGCGTGGGATGGCCGCCATGTTGATGGCGACGAAGGCGCCGTTGCGCCGCTTGCCGTAATCGTGCAGGGCGCGGGCAACCAGTTCCTTGCCGGTGCCGGACTCGCCGGTGATCATCACTGTCAGGTCGGTGCCCATCAGGCGCGCCAGCACACGATAGATTTCCTGCATCGCCGGCGACCGGCCGATCAGGGGAAGCTGTTCCTCGCTCTCCTGATCGCCGCCGGGCATGGCGGCGGGCGCGTTGTTGGCGTTCAGCGCGCGTTCGACGACCGACACCAGTTCCTTCAGGTCGAAGGGCTTGGGCAGATATTCGAACGCCCCGCGTTCCGCCGCCTTCACCGCGGTGATCAGCGTGTTCTGCGCGCTCATCACGACGACGCGCAGTTCCGGCCGCAGCTTCTTGATGCGCGGGATCAGGTCCAGGCCGTTCTCGTCCGGCATCACCACATCGGTGATGACCAGATCCCCCTGCCCGTCCGCAACCCAGCGCCACAGGGTCGCGGCATTGCCGGTGGTGCGCACCTCGTGCCCCAGGCGGGCGAGGGCTTGCGTCAGGACGGTGCGGATGGCGCGGTCGTCATCTGCGATGAGAATGGTCGCCGCGCTCATCAACGGCTCCCCCGGCCGCCCTTGGACCGCGAGCCAGCGTCAGAAATCTTCGAATTCCCGGAAAGTTTCAAGTCTTCGTGTTTCGAATCATCGTACATCGGCAGCGACACCTTGAAGACTGTCCGGCGAGGCTGGCTGTCGAACTCGATGGTTCCGCCATGGTCGCCTATGAGTTTCGCCACCAATGCAAGACCAAGGCCAGTCCCGTTCACCTTGCTGGTCACGAAGGGATCGAACAGGTTCGATTGCAGGTCTTCCGGAATGCCGTCGCCATTATCCTGAACCGTCACCAGCAGCGGCAGATGCCTGCGGGTGTCGCCGCCCGGCAGGGCCATGCGCACACCATGCTGGTAGGAGGTGGTCAGCGTGATCTCACCGCCTGATTCCGGTGCAGCCTCTGCCGCATTTTTGATCAGATTTAGGAAAACCTGCACAAGTTGGTCGCGATTGCCATAAACGGGAGGCAGTGATGGGTCGTAACGCTCGACAAAGCGTATTTTTCGGGCAAACCCGCTCTGGGCGACCTTGCGCACATGCTCCAGCACGGTGTGGATGTTCACCGCGGCCCGTTCCAGCGGCCGCTCGTCGGAGAACACCTCCATCCGGTTGACCAGCGCCACGATGCGGTCGGCCTCGTCGCAGATCAGGCGGGTCAGCACGCGGTCCTGCTCGCCGGCATTCTCCTCCAGCAGTTGGGCGGCGCCCCGGATGCCCGACAGCGGGTTCTTCACCTCATGCGCCAGCATCGCGGCCATGGCGGTGACGGAGCGCGCGGCGTGGCGGTGGGTCAGCGAATGGTCGATCTTGCGGGCCAGCGAGCGCTCATGGATGGTCAGCACCACATGGTCGGGCGGATCGCCCATGGCCGCCACCTGGACCGTCACATGATGCGGACCGATGCGGGGCGTGTCGATGACGACACCGTCCTGCGACACCCGGCGGCTGCCGCGGCGCACCTGCTCGATCAGCCCCATCACCGGACTGTCCGGCGGCAGCAGATCGGGCAGCGGCATGCCTTCCATGGCGTTGGCGGACAGGTCGAAGAACTCCTGCCCTTCCAGGTTGACGAAGCGGATTTCCCCATTGCCGTCCACCACCAGCACCGGATCGGGCAGGCTGTTCAGCACCACCAGCGAGTCCAGCCGCGGCGCCCGCAAGGCACCCGACCGGTTGCGGCCACGCTGGCCCGGGGCGGTCATCGGTACTGGATCCATCAAGCGGCCATCCTTTCGATTGCCGGTTCGTAAAAGGCACGGATGCGGTCGCGCACGGCGTCGGGATCGCCCAGCCGGTTGACCTCCTGCCGGAACTCGTTGGACTCGCGCAGGCCGGTCGAATACCAGGACACATGCTTGCGGGCGACCTTGATGCCGCCGTCATTGCCGTAATGGCTCAGCATGCTGTCGAAATGCTCCAGCAGCGTGTTCATCTGCTCATGCAGCGGCGGGTCGGTCAGCCTCTCGCCGGTGTGCAGGTAATGCATGACCTGGGACGGGAACCAGGGCCGGCCGTAGCTGCCACGGCCGATCATCACGCCGTCGGCGCCGCTTTCGGCCAAGGCTTGGTCCACCGCTTCGAAGCTGGTGATGTCGCCGTTGACCACGACGGGGATCGACACCGCCTCCTTGACGTGGCGGACATAGGTCCAGTCGGCGGTGCCGGTGTAGAACTGCATGCGGGTGCGGCCATGGACCGTCACCATCCTGATGCCGCACTGTTCGGCGATACGGGCCAGATCCGGGGCGTTGCGGTTGGTCTCGTCCCAGCCCAGCCGCATCTTCAGCGTCACCGGGATGCCGACGGCCTTCACCACCGCCTCCAGGATGCGGCCGGCCAACACCTCGTCCCGCATCAGGGAGGAGCCGGCATGGCCGTTGACCACCTTCTTCACCGGGCAGCCGAAGTTGATGTCGACGACCGCGGCACCGCGATCTTCGTTCAGCTTCGCCGCTTCGGCCATCACCTCGGGCTCGCAGCCGGCGAGCTGGACGGCCATCGGAAATTCCTCGGGCTCGGTCTCCACCATGCGCAGGGTTTGGCGGTTCTCGCGGATCATCGCCTGGCTGGCGATCATCTCCGACACCACGAGACCGCAGCCCGCGCGCTTCACCAGCCGGCGGAACGGCAGGTCGGACACGCCCGACATGGGCGCCAGGATCACCGGTCCGGCGAGCGTGATGGATCCGATTTGTATGGTCATATTCACCTGCCCGTTTGATGGGCAAAACAACAAATTGCCAACATTTTGGGCAAGCTATCACGCGGGCACGGCGCCGTGCAAGGGCGAAGCCCACGGCGGCGCCAAGGCGCTCCCTACCAGGCCCACTGCCGGATCAGCACATTCGACACGAACTTGACGCCGGGATAGGCGAGCGTCGCCAGCAGATAGACGATCAGCATCGTCCGCGCCGCCGTCCGCCCGCGCACGCCGGTGCGGTATTCCGCCAGCAGCAGCAGGCCGATCACCACGAAGGTCGCCAGCGACAGCAGGCTCTTGTGATCGGTGCGGAACAGTAGCCCCTGCTCGAAATAGAGCACCGCCATTCCGGTGGCGAGGCCGGCGCCGAGAATCACCTCCGACGCGATGAGCAGGCGCAGTTGCAGACGCTCGCTCTCCGCCACCGGCGGCAGGAAGCGGCTGAGCGGGGTCGGCCTCTTGGTCTTCAATGCCCGCGTCTGCAGCACAGCGGCCAAGGATGCCACGGCGCTGAGCGTCAACAGCGCATAGGTGAACACCGACACCGCGATGTGCAGGTCGATCCATACGCCGGGGGCGTTGCCGCGCATGACCGGAGCCGGTGCATCCTCCGTCAGGGTGGCGAACAGGCAGACGACCAGCAGATAGGGCAGAAGCAGCGGCGCCAGCCTCCAGGCCGTGCCATGGAACAGGCTGAGCCCGATGAACAGCGCCATGCAGGCGGCGGTCGTCACCCACAGCGCGGTGGAAAAGCCGGTGTGCCACTGCCCCGCCACCTGCAGAATCGCCCAGATGCCAGGTCCGGCGGCGGCAAGCAGCAGGGCGCCCCAAAAGGACCAGCCACGCCCCTCCACCCCCTGCCCCGCGATGCGCCGGTAGGGATAGAAGGCGGCAGGCACCAGGGTCACCAGCGCCGTCAGGCTCAAAAGGATGTTCTGCGACATGGACCCGAACGCACTCCCGTCTTTCCGCCCCGACATGCCGCCGCCGTCATGTGGCCCCATCATGTGGCCATCGACCCGCCGGGAATCGTCCGGCGATGAAACAGGCAGGCTCGGCACTTGGCGGAACCACGGCGACAGGCTAGGCTCCGCGACGTTTCCGTCAAGTGGCTATCATATCTCACGGTTTGCCTCATGCCCACCCGCATCGCGCCCACCTGCATCGCACTGATCGTCGCCGGCGGATCCGGCCAGAGGTTCGGAGCCGAACGGCCGAAGCAATATCTCGACCTTGCCGGCAAACCGGTTCTGCGCCGGACTGTGGAGGCCTTCCTGCGCCATCCGCAGGTCTGTGGTGTCCGTGTCGTCATCGACCCAACCTGGCGCGACGCCTATGACGCTGCGGTGGATGGCTTGGGTCTGCCCGACCCGGTGCCCGGCGGAGCCAGCCGGCAGGACTCGGTGCGCAACGGGCTGGAGGCGCTGACCGCCGACGGCGCACCGGACCTCGTTCTGATCCATGACGCCGCCCGCCCGCTGATCGACGAAGCCACCATCGGCGCGGTGATTGCCGCGCTCGACGCACAGCCCGGCGCCATCGCCGCGGTGCCGGTGGCAGACACGCTGAAGCGCGGATCCGGCGGCAGCATCGACACGACGGTGGACCGCGAGGGGCTATGGCGCGCGCAGACCCCGCAGGGCTTCCGCTTCCCCGCCATTTTGGAAGCGCACCGCGCCGCCGCCGGGCTGTCGCTGACCGACGATGCCGCGGTGGCGGAGCGCGCCGGGCTGGCCGTCGCCCTGGTGCCGTCCAAGGAGGACAATTTCAAGGTGACCACCCCCGACGACCTGACCCGCGCCACCCGCGCGATCATGAGCTGCCTGTGGGACATCCGCACCGGCAGCGGCTTCGACGTCCATCGCTTCACCGACGGCGACTTCGTGACGCTCTGCGGCCTTCAGGTTCCACACAGCCATGGGCTGGAAGGGCATTCCGACGCCGATGTCGGCCTTCATGCGCTGACCGACGCCATTCTCGGCGCGCTGGCCGCCGGCGATATCGGCAGTCATTTCCCGCCGACCGATCCGCGCTGGCGCGGGGCCGACAGCGCCAAGTTCCTGCGCCATGCCGCCGATCTCGTGGCGGAGCGTGGCGGCGTCATCGCCCATGCCGACGTGACCATCATCTGCGAACGCCCCAAGGTCGGTCCCCATCGGGCCGCGATGGCGGAGCGGATTGCCGATATTCTGGGCATCGAGGTCGGGCGGGTCAGCGTCAAGGCGACCACCACCGAGCAGCTGGGCTTCACCGGCCGGCGCGAGGGCATCGCCGCGCAGGCGGTGGCGACCATCCGGCTTCCCGGATAAGATCCCAAGTCGACGCCACGAACCGGGAGAGGCCGTCATGTTTCCCGAAACCATCCGCGAACTCGCCGCCCAGACGCTGGCCGAATACGGCCTTACCGGCTACATGATCGCGACCGCCGAGTCCTGCACCGGCGGGCTGATCGCCGGCGCGCTGACGGATATCGCCGGATCGTCCAAGGTGGTGGACCGCGGCTTCGTCACCTACACCAACATCGCCAAGACCGAACTGCTGGGCGTTCCTGCCAGCCTGCTGCATGCCCATGGCGCCGTCAGCCCGGAGGTGGCGGTCGCGATGGCGGTGGGTGCGCTGGCGAAGTCGCGGGCGGACGTAACGGTGGCGGTGACGGGGATCGCCGGTCCCGGCGGTGCCACCGAGACCAAGCCGGTCGGCCGCGTCTACATCGCGACCGCGGTACGCGGCGGTGCGGCCAAGGCCAAGGAATACACCTTCCCCGGCGACCGCGAGGCCGTACGCATGGCGACTGTTCAGGCGGCGCTGGAGCGGTTGCGGCTGGCCCGCCCGAACGGAAGCCTGCGCTGAACGAACGCCTGCAAGTTCTTCACCTACGAGGGAAAATCCAGATGCCGACCATCAACATCCAGCTTTTCGAAGGCCGCACCATCGAGCAGAAGCGCGAATACGCCAAGGCGCTGACCGAGGCGACCGTGAAGGTGCTCGGCTGCTCGCCCTCGGCGGTGGACATCATCTTCCAGGACGTGAAGAAGAGCGACTGGGCCAGCGGCGGCGAACTGTGGTCGGACAAGACCTGACCCGCCAGCTTTCATCAGGCCCGCAGGGCGTCACGCCGGTTGCGTCGCCCTGCCCGGTCCATAAAGCTGGGCCGCCCGCGTCTCAAAGGCCTGCACCATGCGGCGCACCGCCTCGTTGAACAGCAGGCCCATGATCTTTTGAAGCATCTTCGAGCGGAACTCGAAATCGACGAAGAAGTCGACGCAGCAACCGCCGGGATGTTCACTGAAGATCCAGTGGTTGTTCAGGTACTGGAACGGCCCGTCGGTGTATTGCACATCGATCCGGCATGCGGATTCACTCAGTTCCACCCGCGAGGTGAAGCGTTCGCGGACCATCTTGAACCCGATGATCAGGTCCGCGAACATGACGTTGCCTTCGCGCTTGCGGATGCGGGCCGCCAGGCACCAGGGCAGAAACTCCGGATACTTCTCCACGTCGGCGACAAGGTCGTACATCTGCCGGGGGGTGTAGGGAAGAACCTTCTTTTCTGCGTGCGTGGGCATGCCCGTACCATATCCTTTCTTATTGAACCGCCTGCATCAGGCGGCGGCGACCCCCAGCTTGCGCAGCCGGGCTTCGCGCAGCTTCTCGAAATCGGCGCCCGCATGATAGGACGAGCGCGTCAGCGGCGACGAGGCCACCAGCAGGAAGCCCTTGCCGCGGCCGACAGTGGAATAACCGTCGAACTCCTCAGGAGTCACGAAGCGATCCACCGCCGCATGCTTGGGCGTGGGCTGGAGATACTGCCCAATCGTCAGAAAGTCCACATCGGCGGAGCGCAGATCGTCCATCACCTGCCCGATCTCCTCCTTCGTCTCGCCCAATCCGACCATCAGGCCGGACTTGGTGAAGATCGTCGGATCCAGCTCCTTCACCCGCGCCAGCAGCTGCAGCGAGGCGAAATAGCGCGCACCGGGGCGGATCGTCGGGTAGAGGCGCGGAGCCGTCTCCAGATTGTGGTTGAAGACGTCGGGCTTGGCCTCGACCACCACCTCGACCGCACCCTTCTTCTTCTGGAAGTCGGGGGTCAGGATTTCGATGGTCGTCGTCGGCGAGGCTGCGCGGATGGCGCGGATGGTGCGGGCGAAATGCTCGGCGCCGCCGTCGGCCAGATCGTCGCGGTCGACCGACGTGATGACGACGTGGCTGAGCTTCAGTTTGCCGACGGCCTCGGCCACGTTGTCCGGCTCATGCGGGTCCAGCTGGTCCGGCCGCCCGGTCTCGACATTGCAAAAGGCGCAGCCGCGCGTGCAGATGGAGCCCAGGATCATGAAGGTGGCGTGCTTGTGCTTCCAGCACTCCCCGATGTTCGGGCAGGCGGCCTCTTCGCACACGGTGTTCAGCTTCAGACCGCGCATCAGCTGGCGGGTCTCGTTGTATTCCTGGCTCATCGGCGCCTTGACCCGGATCCAGGCCGGTTTGCGCTGGATCGGGTTGTCGGGCTTATGGGCCTTTTCGGGGTGGCGCAGCTTCTCGGTCTGGTCGACGAGGGTCATGGTCTAAAGCTCCCGACGGCCGACGCGATGCCCCGGCCCCGACAATAGGTGCGATGAGGATGTCAAACCCGCCATTCCGGCGGAAACAGCTCGGCCGGATAGGCCGGATCGAGCGCCTGGTCAAGCGTGAAAGGCGGCTCAACCGGGAAATGCCCGTCAGGGGTATCCGCCTCGACGGCGGCCCGCAGGCGGGCACGGCGGTAGACTTTCTCGAAGACGGAGGCGCAGAACGGCCGTAGACTGGGGCTCGCGGCGATCTCGTCGATCAGCTTTTCCCGCTCCTCCCGGATGGTCAATCGCCAGCCGCGCTCGCATCTTTCGCGCAAATCCGAACAGTACAGCCATTTCAGCAGATGCACGAACAGCACGGTCAGCCGGCTGTCGATCTCGGACTTCTGGCCGCGGCCCATGCTCTCGATCTCCTCGGCGACGTTCTCCCAGTCGACCGGGGCGTTGTTCCGCTCGGCGCCGGCACGGCGAAGCTCCTGCGCCTGGGCTTGCGTCCAGGCGTAGAAATCCTCGTCATACGCGGCGCTGCTGCGGTCCATGGCTCCGTCCAAAAGGGGAAAACGTCACCTCGGAAAATCTTATTTAAAAGTGGATCGCCCGGCCATAGGCATCAAGGACCGACTCATGCATCATTTCCGACAGGGTCGGATGCGGGAACACCGTGTGCATCAGTTCGGCCTCGGTCAGCTCCGACGACTTGGCGATGCCGTAGCCCTGGATCAGCTCGGTCACTTCCGCACCGATCATGTGGGCACCCAGCATCTCGCCGGTCTTGGCGTCGAAGATGGTCTTGATCAGGCCTTCCGGCTCGCCGAGCGCGATGGCCTTGCCGTTGCCGACGAACGGGAAGCGGCCGACCTTGATCTCGTAGCCGGCTTCCTTGGCCTTCTTCTCCGTCAGGCCGACCGACGCGATCTGCGGGTGCGAATAGGTGCAGCCCGGGATGTTGCGGACGTTCAGCGCATGCGGATGCTTGCCGGCGATGTGCTCGGCCACGATCACGCCTTCATGGCTGGCCTTGTGGGCGAGCCAGGGGGCGCCGGTCACGTCGCCGATGGCGTAGACGCCCGGCTCGTCCGTTTCGCACATGCCGTTGGTCTGGATGTGGCCGCGGTCGGTCTTGACCTTGGTGTTCTCCAGGCCGAGGCCCTCGGTGTTCGGGCTGATGCCGACGGCGACGATGACGCGGTCGACCGTGATGTCCTCGGTCTTGCCGCCGGCCTCGACGGCCACGGTCACGCTGTCGGCGGCCTTGCGCAGATTGCCGGCCTTGCCGCCGGTGATGATGCGCATGCCCTGCTTTTCGAAGGCTTTCCGGGCCATTGCCGAGATTTCCTCATCCTCCACCGGAAGGATGCGGTCCATCACCTCGACCACGGTGACCTTGGCGCCCAGGGCGTTGTAGAAGCTGGCGAATTCGATGCCGATGGCGCCGGACCCGATGACCAGCAGCGACTTCGGCATGCTGTCCGGCGTCATCGCCTTGCGGTAGGTCCAGACCAACTTGCCGTCATCCTCCAGGCCCGGCAGCGTGCGGGCACGGGCGCCGGTGGCGATGATGATGTGCTTGGCGCCGAAGGTGCCGACCGGGGCGTCGCCCTTGCTGACCGCCACCTGCCCCTTGCCGAGTAGCTTGGCGGAGCCTTCGATCACCGCGACCTTGTTCTTCTTCAGCAGGTGCTTGACGCCGCCGTTCAGCTGCCCGGCGACCTTGCGCGAGCGGGCGACGACCTTGTCCAGGTCGAAGGACGGGTTCTGGATCACCAGACCATAGTCGGCGGCATGCTTGGCGAGATGCAGCACCTCGGCCGAGCGCAGCAGCGCCTTGGTCGGGATGCAGCCCCAGTTCAGGCAGATGCCGCCCAGATTTTCACGCTCGATGACCGCGGTGTGCAGGCCCAGCTGCGCGGCGCGGATCGCCGCCACGTAACCGCCCGGCCCGCCGCCGATGACGATGACGTCGTAATTCATGTCGGCCAAGGGTGTTCTCCCCATTCAGGAGCGAGGCGCATCCTCGCGGCCGGCGGCAAAGATGCCTTCCTCGACCCGGCACGCCTCGTCGATGATCGTCTGGTACAGGGTGGCCATGAAGTCCGGATCCAGGCCGTAGGCCAAGCCCGCCTCGGCCGCCCGCCGTTTGACCGCTTCGACGCGGTCGGGCAGGACGGCCGGCAGCTTCTCCGCCATCTTCACCGCTGCGACGCGATGGACGACGGACAGCCGTTTGCCCAGCAACGCGACAAGCTCGTCGTCGATGGCGTCGATTTCGGCGCGGAGCGGGGCAAGGCTTTTCGACATGGAACCGGTCCTCAAACCGTCAGAGCAGCATCGAGAGCGGATCCTCGAGCAGCTTCTTCACCGCTCCAAGGAATTCCGCACCGACGGCGCCATCGGCCACGCGATGGTCGAAGGTGCCGGTCAGGCTCATCACCGTGGCGATGGCCAGAGCGCCGTCCTTCACCACCGGGCGCTGCTCGCTGGCGCCGACCGCCAGGATGCAGGCCTGCGGCGGGTTGATGATCGCCTGGAACTGCTTGATCCCCATCATGCCCAGGTTGGAGATGGAGATCGTGCCGCCCTGATACTCTTCCGGCTTCAGCGCGTTGTCGCGCGCCTTCTTGGCCAAGGTCTTCATCTCGTTGGAGATGTCGGCCAGACCCTTGGTCTCCGCCTTCTTGACGATCGGGGTGATCAGCCCGGTCGGAGTGGCGACGGCAACCGAGATGTCGGCATGCTGGAACTGCAGCATCGCCTCGTCGGTCCAGGCGGCGTTCAGCGCCGGGACCTTCTTCAGCGCCAGCGCCACGGCGCGGATGATGAAGTCGTTCACCGACAGCTTGTAGGCGTCCGACCGGCCGTTCAGCTCCGCGCGGACCTTCATCAGCGCGTCGATCTCGACATCCACCGTCAGGAAGTAGTCGGGAACGGTGCGCTTCACCTCGCCCAGGCGCTTGGCGATGGTCTTGCGCATGCCGCTGTTTGGCACGGCGGTGTAGGCCATGCCCAGCTTGTCGGCGAGCGCCTTGGCATCCACTCCCTCGGCCTTCGGCGCCGGAGCCGGAGCCGCGGCGGGAGCCGGAGCGGCGGTGGCCGGCGCGGGAGCACCCGCCGGAGCGGCAGCGGCCTTGGCCGGACCGGCGGCCTTGGCGGCCTCCACGTCGGCCTTGACGATGCGGCCGTGCGGGCCGGTGCCCTTGACGGACTTCAGGTTGACGCCGGCCTGCTCGGCGATGCGGCGGGCCAGCGGGCTGGCGAACACGCGCTCGCCGGAAGCCGCCGGGGCCGGAGCGGCGGCGGGGGCCGGAGTCGCAGCGGCCGGGGTAGCCGCCGGAGCGGGAGCCGGAGCCGCGGCAGGCGCCGGAGCGGGAGCCGAACCGGCGGAGGCCAGCGCGCTCTCGTCCTCGCCCTCTTCCAGCAGGATGGCGATGGGGGTGTTCACCGCCACGCCCTGGCTGCCGGCCGGGATCAGGATCTTGCCGATGCGGCCTTCTTCGACCGCTTCGACTTCCATGGTGGCCTTGTCGGTTTCGATCTCGGCGAGCACGTCGCCGGACTTCACCGTGTCGCCTTCCTTCTTCAGCCACTTGGCGAGGTTGCCCTCGGTCATCGTGGGCGAGAGGGCGGGCATCAGAATCTGAACGGTCATCCTATCAGCCCTCCTCTCAGCGATAGCAGGCTTGCTTGGCGGCCTTGACGATGTCGGCGACCTGCGGCAGCGCCAGCTTTTCCAGGTTGGCGGCGTAGGGCATCGGCACGTCCAGACCGGCCACGCGGGCCACCGGCGCGTCGAGATAGTCGAACGCCTGCTCCATCATCAGCGCGCACATTTCCGAACCGATGCCGGCGAAGGGCCAGCCTTCCTCGACGGAGACGAGGCGGTTGGTCTTCTTGACGCTGTTGACGATGGTGGCGGTGTCCAGCGGACGGATCGTGCGCAGGTTGATGACCTCCGCGTCGATGCCTTCCTTCGCCAGCTCCTCGGCGGCGGCCAGCGCATGGCCGACCATGATCGAGAAGGCGGTGATCGTCACGTCCTTGCCCTGACGCTCGATCTTGGCCTTGCCGATCGGAAGGACGAACTCCTCGTCCTCCGGAACCTCGAAGCTCTGGCCGTAGAGAATCTCGTTCTCCAGGAAGACCACCGGGTTCGGATCGCGGATCGCCGCCTTGAGCAGGCCCTTGGCGTCGGCCGCCGACCAGGGCGAGACCACCTTCAGGCCCGGGCAGTGGGCGTACCACGAGGCGTAGCACTGCGAATGCTGGGCCGCCACGCGGGCGGCGGCGCCGTTCGGGCCGCGGAAGACGATCGGGCTGCCCATCTGGCCGCCGGACATGTAGAGCGTCTTGGCGGCGGAGTTGATGATGTGGTCGATCGCCTGCATGGCGAAGTTGAAGGTCATGAACTCGACGATCGGCTTCAGCCCCTTGAAGGAGGCGCCGACGCCCAGACCGGCGAAGCCGATCTCGGTGATGGGCGTGTCGATGACGCGACGCTCGCCGAACTCCTGCAGCAGGCCCTGGGTCACCTTGTAGGCGCCCTGGTACTGCGCGACCTCCTCGCCCATGACGAAGACCTTCTCGTCACGGCGCATTTCCTCGGCCATCGCGTCGCGCAGGGCTTCGCGGACCGTCTTCTTCACCGTCTTGGCGAAGAACTTGTCCTCGTCCGAGTCCGGGACCGATACCGGAGCGGCCGGCACGGTCGGAGCCGGAGCCTGCACCGCAGACGGGGCGGCCTTGGTCTCGTCGGAAGCCGGGGCGGCGTTGGCCGGAGCGGCGGCGACCGGGGCGTTGCCGCCCTTGGACAGCGCGCTCTCATCCTCGCCTTCTTCCAGCAGGATGGCGATGGGGGTGTTCACCGCGACGTTGTCGGTGCCTTCCGGCACCAGGATCTTGCCGACCCGGCCTTCATCGACCGCTTCGACTTCCATGGTGGCCTTGTCGGTTTCGATCTCGGCGAGCACGTCGCCGGACTTCACCGTGTCGCCTTCCTTCTTGACCCATTTCGCCAGCTTGCCCTCGGTCATGGTGGGCGACAGGGCCGGCATCAGCACTTCGATCGGCATTCCTCAACCTCCGGCGGCGCGGGGGAACCCGGTTGCCGCTCCCAATCTGGGGGCAACCCGTTCCGGTCGGCGCCGCTCCTGCTTTTCGTTGACGTCAGGACCAGACGGTGGATTCGACGATCAGGTCTCGACCAGGATGTCGGTCCACAGTTCCGACGGATCGGGCTCGGGGCTCTGCTGCGCGAACTCGGCCGATTCGGTGACGATCGCCTTCACCTCGCGATCGATCTCCTTCAGCTTGTCCTCGTCGGCATGGCCGCCGCCCAGCAGCTTGGACTTCAGCTGGTCGATGGGATCGGACTCCGACCGCATCTTCTCGACCTCCTCCTTCGTCCGGTACTTGGCCGGATCGGACATGGAGTGGCCGCGGTAGCGGTAGGTCTTCATCTCCAGGATGACCGGGCCGTTGCCCTCGCGGATGTAGTTCACCCACTGGTCGGCGGCGGCCTTCACCTCGAGCACGTCCATCCCGTTGACCTGATAGCCGGGGATGCCGTAGGCGGCACCGCGCTGGTGCAGCTCGCCGGCCGAGGCGCGCTCCTGCGAGGTGCCCATGGCGTACTTGTTGTTCTCGATGACGAACAGCACCGGCAGCTTCCACAGCGCCGCCATGTTGAAGCTCTCGTACACCTGGCCCTGGTTGATCGCGCCGTCGCCGCAATAGACCGCGGAGACCCCGCCGTCGTTGAGGTACTTGTGCGCGAAGGCCAGACCGGTGCCGAGCGGAACCTGGCCGCCGACGATGCCGTGGCCGCCGTAGAAGTTCTTCTCGCGGCTGAACATGTGCATCGAGCCGCCCTTGCCCTTGGAGTAGCCCCCGATGCGGCCGGTCAGCTCGGCCATCACGCCCTTGGCTTCCATGCCGCAGGCCAGCATGTGGCCGTGGTCACGGTAGCTGGTGATGACGGTGTCGCCCTGCTTCAGGGCGGCCTGCACGCCGACCACGACGGCCTCCTGGCCGATGTACAGGTGGCAGAAGCCGCCGATCAGGCCCATGCCGTACAGCTGGCCCGCCTTCTCTTCGAAGCGGCGGATCAGCAGCATCTCGCGGTAGTAATGAAGAAGCTCTTCGGAAGAGACGGCTTGAGCGGGCGCGGTGTCGGTCTGCGCCTTGGTGGGACGGCGTCGGGACGCGGCCATGATTCCTCCCCAGGGTTCAAGCGGCAATGGGCCTTACAACAACCCTTGCCGCCGCGCGTTGCGGGCATGCGAGAGCCCGCACCGGAAGCGACTATGGCGCGCACACTACACGAGCTTTACAGCCCGCGCAAATATCTGTTTTTGCAGCGCTATTTTCGATTAACCGAATTTCGGTTAATCAGCTGATTTCCCCCTACTTCTGTACCGGGGCCCCTTCAGGCTCGACCAGCTTGGGCAGCTTGACGATGACGTCGCGCGGGTTGGAGAAGTTCAGCATCAGCCGCGCCCGCTCCTCCAGCATGTCGCGGTCGAGCCCGTCGCCGCGCAGAAGCTGGGCGCGGCGTTCCATCTCCTCCCGTTCGGTGCGGAGCTGGTTCAGGACCTCTTCGGCCTGGGCGATCTCCCCCTGGATCTGCTTCATCGCCACCAACCCGCGATCGCCATGGATCGCGTAGTAGGCGAAGTAGGCAACCACGCAGGCGCACAGCGCCGGCATGATGGCTTGGCGGATCGCGCTCTTGGCAGCGCGGGCGAGCGTGTCGGTGAAGTCGGCGATCATCGTCATGGTGGTTGGATGGAATCACAGCGACTTTCCACCGGTCAAACGAAAAAGCTGGAACAGCCAAGTCGCAAAAGTGTCGTGTTCTTTGCGCAACCCAGTAATGGGCAACCTACCACGCCTGCGCCATAAGTTGTCAGAACGTTCCGTGAAAGTTCTCCGTGCCTTCCGGTGGGGTATTCCGTCTCCAGCCGGTGCGCCCGCCGGCGCTCCCGGCCCCGTTGCTGCACGGCACCCACTCGACATAGTGCTAAGGACGAATGGAATGAAACCGGCGGTGGCGTGTTTGGACCCACACGGCGTTGCCGGAGCCGTACCGGGACAGCGAATGCGCTCCCAGTTGCCGGTTTCCAGGGCGGCGCCGCCCAATGGCTGAGGAGACACACTCCATGCGCAGCAAGTTTCTGATCGCGGCCCTTCCCGCCCTGCTTCTGGGGCTGGCGGCTTGCGACGACCAGAACGCCCAGAACTCCAACGCGGCGAACCAGACCAGCCCGACCACCAGTAGCGGCTCCAGCAGCGGCTCCACCACGGTCCCGCCGCCGTCGACCGGCGTCCCGGTGCAGGGCGGCACCTCCGGCAACTCGATGAATGACAGCAGCGGCGCCACCACCACGGTGCCGGGCGGCTCCACGGCCGGCGGATCCGCCGGCGGCGGCGCCAGCACCGGCGGTTCGGCCACCCCGTCGGGTGGTCAGTAAAGCCCGGCCTTCAGCAAGCCTGCGGAATAGCCCCTCTCCCACCGCGGGAGAGGGGCGTTTCGAGCTTCTTCACACATCCACGACCCGCCGCCCATCCGCGCGCGCGCCGGTGCTGCCCGGCTCGAAGGCGATGCCCTTCACCAGCGCCACCACGGAGCGGCCGGGCGTCAGGTCCAACTCGCGCACCGCCGCGCGGGTGATGCGCGCGATCAGGAAGGAGCCGCCAACCGCCAGCCGTACGTCGGCGGAGGACGGCCCCGACTCGGCGACCTCCACCACCGTCGCTGCCAGCGCGTTGCGCACGCTCATGCCGGCCGGCTGCTGCAAGGCGACGATGACGTCGCGGGCATGGATGTGCAGGCGCACCGCGGCGCCCAGCGCACGCTCCACCCGTGGGACGGTCAGATGCCCGCCATCGAAGGCCAGCACTGTCAGCCCGTCCTCGGGGATATGGCGCTCCACCGTCAGGTCCAGCACGGCGCCGGCATCCTGCGCGCCGGTCACGGCAGACAGGTCGAGCCGACCCATCACCGTGCCGACCGGCCCGACGGCGCGCACCCTGCCCTCCCCGATCAGCACCATCGTGGTGGCGAGGCGCACCACCTCGTCCAGCGCGTGGCTGACCATGACGATTGGGATGTTCATCTCGTCACGCAGCCGCTCGATGTAGGGCATGATCTCCGCCTTGCGGCCGGCATCGAGCGAGGCCATCGGCTCGTCCATCAGCAGCAGGCGCGGCTGTGCCAGCAGGGCGCGGCCGAAGGCGACGCGCTGCTTCTCGCCGCCGGACAGCCTGCGCGGTCGGCGGTCCAGCAGATGAGCCAGTCCCAGCAACTCCACCACCGGGCCGAAGGCGATGCGGCGCTCCGCGACCGGCACCCGGCGCAGGCCGAATTCCAGATTGCTGCGCACGGTCATGTGCGGGAACAGCCGCGCATCCTGAAAGACGTAGCCGATGCGCCGCTTTTCCACCGGGACGTCGATGCGCCGAGCGCTGTCGAAGAACACGGTGTCGCCAATGCGGATATGGCCGGCATCGGGCCTCGTTAGACCGGCGATGGCATTGATGACGGAGGTTTTGCCGGACCCGGAGCGGCCGAACAGGGCCGTCACCCCGCGCTCCTCGGCGGTGAAGGCGATGTCGAGCGCAAAAGCGCCCAGCGTCTGGCGGATCGAAAGGTCGAGCATGGTCAGGTCTGCCCGATCAGCCGCCGGACGCGGTGCGCCAGAAATTCCGACAGCATCAGTGCGACGAGGGCCACGCCGAAGGAAATGGCCGCCAGCCGCGCCGCCACCGCGTCGCCACCCGGTTCCTGGGTCGCTGCATAGATCGCCAGCGGCAGGGTTTGTGTCTGGCCGGGGATGTTGGAGACGAAGGTGATGACGGCGCCGAACTCTCCCATCGCCGCCGCGAAGGCGACGATGGCGCCGGACAGCAGCCCGGGCGCCATCAGCGGCAGCAGGATGGTGAAGAAGCGGTCGATGGGGCCGGCACCCAGCGTGCGCGCCGCCGCCTCCAGCCTGCCGTCGATGGCCTCCACCGACAGGCGGATGGCGCGCACCATCAGCGGGAAGGATGTGACCGCGACCGCCAGGGACGCCCCTTCCGCCGTGAAGATCAGCTTGATGCCGAAGGTCTGGTACAGCCAGCCGCCCACCACCCCCTTGGTCCCCATGGTCACCAGCAGGATATATCCCGTGACCACCGGCGGCAGGACCAGCGGAAGATGGACCAATCCATCGAGCAGCGTCTTGCCCGGAAAGTCATAGCGCCCGAGCACCCAGGCGGCGAGCACGGCAACCGGCAACCCCAACGCGATGGCGACGCCCGCGACACGCAGGCTCAGCAACAGCGCGGTGGTTTCCATCGGCGTCAGGATATCCATGCGGCGGAGCTTACGGTGCTTTGGGGGCCGGAACGAAGCCGAATTCCGTCCACACCGCCATGCCGTCCGGCGACTTCATGTAGTCGAGGAAAGCGGCGGCGCCGGAGCTCTTGGATGCCGCCACCAGCGCCGCCGGATAGACGATGGGCGGGTAACTGTCCGGCGGAAACGCGGCGGCGACCTCCACCCCAGGATCGATGGCGGCATCGGTGCGATAGACGATGCCCATCGGCACCTCGCCCCGGCTGACCAGCACCAGCGCCGCCCTCACGCTGTCGGCCCGCGCCAGCCTCGGCTCGACCGCTTTCCACTGGCCGAGAGACTCCAATGCCGCCTTGGCGTACTTCCCGACCGGAACGTTCGACGGGTCGCCGGTGGCGAGCCGCCCGTCGCCCAGCTGCTCCGCCAGCTTGCCGCCCTTCGACAGGTCCGGCCTCAGTGCCGTCCCCTTCGGCACCACCACCACCAACTCGTTTCCCAGCAGGTTCGTGCGGCTGTCTGTCTTGATCAGATTGCGATTCTGCAAATAATCCATCCAGTCGAGATCGGCCGAGATGAAGATGTCGGCCGGTGCATCGTTCTCGATCTGCTTGGCGAGCGCGGAGGACGCGGCGAAGGACGAGGTCACCGACAGGCCTGTCTTCGCCTTGAACTGGGACGCGAGTTTCTCAACCGCGTTCTTGGTGGAGGCGGCAGCCAGAACCAACACGTCCTGCGCCATCGCCGCCGGGGCCGTGACGGTCATACCGAAGCCAAGAACCGCCGCCGACACTGCATGCCTGAATTTGCTCCACCCGCGGATCGAATGCACACCGACCATCGTCACCTCCTGCCGTTGACACCGCCTCACCTATATACCGATGGATACAGCGCTTCGCGGTTGCGGTAAAGCGCAAACGGCCGGGCTTGCGCTGCCGGCTACTTGGTGGGGCCTGCGCTTGAGGCCTTGCGGAATTCACATCATGTCATGACTTGCCGCGCCGGCCCGTGATAGGAAGTGCGGCGAATCGGACCCGGTCCCAGCCCTCCCTCTGCTTCAGGAACCTCCCATGCGCGCCGTGAAGATTTCCCCCTCGATTCTCTCCGCCGACTTCGCCCGGCTGGGCGAGGAGGTCCGCGCGGTCGACGCTGCCGGCGCCGACTACATCCACATCGACGTGATGGACGGGCATTTCGTCCCGAACCTCACCATCGGGCCGGGCGTGGTGAAGGCGCTGCGGCCGCATTCCGCCAAGGTCTTCGACGTCCATCTGATGATCTCGCCGGTGGACCTGTTCATTCCGGACTTCGCCAAGGCCGGCGCCGACATCATCACCGTCCATCCGGAAGCCGGGCCGCACCTGCACCGCACGATCCAGCTGATCAAGTCGCTGGGCAAGAAGGCCGGCGTGTCGCTGAATCCGGCGACGCCGGTGGATGCCATCCAGCATGTGCTCGAGGACATCGACCTCGTGCTGGTGATGACGGTCAACCCCGGCTTCGGCGGCCAGAGCTTCATCAAGAGCCAGCTGCCGAAGATCCGCGACCTGCGCGCCCGCATCGACGCGCTGGGCAAGCAGATCGACCTGGAGGTAGACGGCGGCATCAACCCGGAGACCGCCCGTCTGGCAATCGAGGCCGGCGCCGACGTCCTGGTCGCCGGCACCGCCACCTTCACCGGCGGTCCGGAGCAGTACGCCGCCAATATCGCCGCTCTGCGCTGAGCGGCGACTGAGAACAGCCACGGCCCCGCACCGCCCCCATCGGGAACGGTGCGGGGCCGTTTCCTTTACCGGCCTCTCGGGTTCGCCGAATCAGCGGACGCTGGCGAGCGGGGCGCTGGCCGCGATGCCCTCGATCTGGTTCAGGTGCTGCTGCAGCTTCGGCAGAGTCTGCTGAGCCAGGCTGCGGTAGGGCTGCAGGTCGGGATCGGTGCTTCGGGCGACGGTGCCGTACAGGTCGACCGCCTCGCGGTGCGCCAGAACCTGCTGGTTCACATACATGCGGTCGAACGCGACACCGCGAAGGCCCTGCAACTGGCTCAGCTTCTGCTGCTGGTCGAGATCCGGCTGGGCAGGCGGCTCAAGGCCGCTGGCGCGGGCCTGGGTCTTCACCAGTTCGCTGGTGGTGGTGTGATCCATGATCATATGGCGGGCGAACTGGCGCACCGGCTCGGTGGTGGCGCGGTCGACCGCCATGCGGCTCGACGTGATCTCGAACAGGTCGCTCTGCGAAGCGCGGTTCACGAAATCGGCCGCGCTGGCCACCGGCGCCATGCGGGCGGCGCGGTCCTGGTCGGCCGTGCTGCCGCCGCCGATGCTGCTGCCGGTCATCGCCGCACCCGTGCCGGCAGTGGACCCGGCGATGCCGGTCGCCATCTGCTGTTCCATGCGGCGCTCTTCGGCAAGCCGGCGAGCGCCGATGCCTTCGCCCAGCACCACCACCTTGCCGCCCTGCGGCGTGTCGGTGACCGGCAGGCCGCGGGCCGGCGCGTCCAGCGGCGGGATGCCGCCCGACGGAGTGCCCATGGTGTAGCTCGATCCGGCCTGCGGCGAGGTCGCGCCGCCCACCTGGGCCATTGCCGTGGTAGACAGAAGAACCGCGCCCATGGCGGTGAAAACGAACGTCCTGGTCATAAGAATTCTCCCAGCTTTCCTTTCGGAACGGCCCGGCCGGCAAGGCCTGGAGGCGTTCCGGTCCACCGCGTCAGCACCGAAGCGCGACGGCGGTCATGTGCTGCGGAGAACATGATGCCTATGCGAAAAGTTCCGGCTGTCCAAAAGAGCATCCGGCCAAAAGATCCGCCGGGAAGGAGAACCAATCGCCGCTTTGCCCGTTATTGGGCATGGGAAGACGGTCCCGCAACGGAAGGGAAAACACCATGGGCATTCTCTGGACGATCATCATCGGCTTCATCGCCGGCATCGTCGCCAAGTTCCTGATGCCGGGTCGCGATCCGGGCGGCTTCATCATCACCACGCTGCTGGGCATCGCCGGCGCTTTCGTCGCCACGTATCTGGGTGCCGCAGTCGGCTGGTATCGGCCGGGTGAAGGAGCGGGCTTCATCGGCGCCATCGTCGGCGCGATAATCATCCTGGCCATCTACCGCATGATCGCCGGCCGCCGTCACACCGTATGACGGGCGCTGTTCGAAGGCGGTTTGCCTGAAAGCCGCCTTACGGAAAAAGGGACCGCCGGATCGCCGACGGTCCCTTTTTTCATGGGCTTGATCGGTCGAAGACGGTCAGGCCAGCGCCACCGGCTGCGGCATGAAGATGGCGCGCGAAATGGCCGCCTGGATGCCGGCGTTGGTGAAGGGTTTGCGTACGATCTGCCCCAGATGGCGGGCGTCCAACGCGCGGATATCGTCGTCGAAGGCGGTGACGAAGATTGTGCGCAGGTCACGCACGCGTTTCAGCCGGCGGGCGATCTCGATCCCGCTGCCGCCATCCGCCAGCCTTACATCCAGCAGGGCCAGCGTCGGCCTTTCCGCCTTCAGCAGGGCCAGCGCCTCCGTCTCGTTGCCGGCGGTGCCGCAGACGACATGGCCCATGTCGGCCACCAGTTCCCCAAGCTCCATCGCCAGCAGGGCGTTGTCCTCGACCACCATGACCCGCTGGACCATCGCGGCGCGCACGCGGGCGCGGGCGGCCTTCAGCCGGTCGATGGACTCCCCCGCCGGCAGTTGCAGCACCTTCGCCGCCTGCCGGATGCTCAACCCTTCCAGCGCGGTCAGCAGATAGAGGCGGCGGTCGGCCTCCGGCAGTTCGGCCAGCGCGCGCTCAATGGGATGGGGCGATGGCAGCGGCCGGCCGGGTGGGCCGAACTCCTCCGGAGAGCGGTCGAACAGCAGGTTCAGCAGCGCATACATCGACAGCCGCGAGCCATCGCCGCCGCGGTCCAGGCCGAACCGCGACGGCGCCATAACCGCCGCCTCGACGCAACGGGTCACAAGCGCGTCGCCACGGTCGGTGGCGCCCGTCAGCGCCCGCGCATAGCGGCGCAGGATCGGTACCACCTCGAACAGTTCACATTCGTAAACGAGCATACCCGTGACTCCGCTCCCTGCCGGGAGTTACCGCTCTGGGATTCTGCCTCTTAGATCGTTCGCCGGGCAAACCTGCCGGCCTGTGGAGGTCGTTATTCATATTGTCGGAATCTTATCATGCCAGTCGGAGCGGTCGAATGGGAAATGGGGGTGCGCAACGCCACCGTACGGCAAGCTCCGGTTTCCTCACGAGGCCACCCGGTCACTTCGCCCGTTCGCGCAATTGACGCGAGCGCCATTGCCACGGCTTTTCCACCTGCCCCGCCCACAACCCCATCCGCTTGCTCTGGGCATAGGCTTCGCCCTTCTGGTAGGCGGGTGACAGGCTGGCATACTGGAAGGCCCAGCCGCGCGACACCATCGCAGCTCCCAGATCGACTCCGCGCACCCGGCATTCACCCTTCTTCTCGCCGGTGCGGTCCTGTTCGGTAACGGTGCAGGTCACCTCCTCGCCCTTCACCATGTTGGCCAGCACGGCGGTGGCGACCTTGAAGCAGTCGAGTTCATGGCCATAGCGGTTCTTGCACGTCTGCCCCGGATCCGGGGCGTCGATGCCCATCAGCCGCACGGCCGTGCCGTTGATGGTCAATAGATCGCCCTCCACTGCCATGGCGGAGCCCTTGATGGTCTGGTCCGGCGTGTTGGCGATGGGCCCGCGTCCCTTGGCGGCCTGATTGGTCTGCGCCCCCGCGGGACCGCAGAGGGCCAGACCGCCGAGGACCAGACCACCGAGCGCGACCGTTGAGAGTCTCCGCACCCTCATCGGCTCAGAACAGGCTGGGCTGTTTATCGTCCGGCTTTGCTTCGGCCGGCTTCCCCTTGGCGGGCTTTTCCGTGACTGCCGCCGATTCTTCCGACGGATCGAGGCAGGAACAGTCGTCGTTGCGCACGCTGTTCACCCGCGGCCCCACCGGGACCACGTCCAGCCAGTCGTCGGGCGCCGAGCGGATCAGCCCTTCCACCACCGGCAGCGGGGTCGCCGGGTCGAGCCAAGCGTCCCAGTCGGCGGGATCCAGCACCACCGGCATGCGGTCGTGCAGGAAGGACAGGGTGGCGTTGGTCGCCGTCGTCACCACCGTCGCCGTTTCCAGCGGCGGGTCCAGCGGTGCGGCGCCCTTCGGCCCGCGCCAACGGTCCCACAGCCCGGCCAGTGCGAACAGGCTGCGGTCCCGGCGGCGGATGACGTGCCCCTGCTTGCGCGGCTTCGTCCCCTCCCCCACGCTGGTCCATTCATAGAATCCGTCGAGCGGGATCAGGCAGCGGCGCTTGCGGAAGGCATCGCGGAAGGCCGGCTTGTCCGCCACCGATTCGCCGCGCGCGTTGATCATCCGCCCGCCGATGGACGGATCGTCGGCCCAGGGCGGCACCAACCCCCAGCGGACCATCGACAGATGGCGGCCGTCCTCCTCGCGCCGGATCACAGGGATGTCCTGCGTCGGGGCGATGTTCCAGCGCGGCATCAGGTTCGGCCGTTCGGGCACGCCGAACAGGCGCTGGACCTCGCTGACCGGGGTGGTGAGTAGCATGCGTCCACACATGCCACCGAATATGGTCCCTGCGGATTGCCGGCGCCAGTCCGCAATGGTACGCGCTGCTTGCCGCCGCCGGGGGTTTCCCTGACGCTTGAGCCGGCCTATCTTCGCGGGGCACACCAATCGCATCGAACCGGAAGTCGGGAGTTCACCCATGAAGTTCGGCATCGGACAGGCGGTTCCGCGCACCGAAGACGCCCGGCTGCTGACCGGCGGCGGCCGCTATACCGACGACGTGTCTCTTCCCGGCCAGGCCTATGCGGCCTTCGTCCGCTCGCCCCACGCCTTCGCCGCGATCGGCTCGGTCGATGCGTCGGACGCGCTGGCGCAGCCCGGTGTGCTGGCGGTCTACACCGTCGCCGACCTGGACGCAGAGAATGTCGGCATGATCCCCTGTCAGGCGGTGCTGAAGCAGCGCGACGGGTCGAACTATGTCCGCACCCCGCGTCCGGCGCTGGTCCGCGGATTCGCCCGGCATGTCGGCGATCCGGTGGCCATGGTGGTGGCAGAGACGCTGGAAGCCGCGCGCGAGGCGGCCGAACTGGTGATGGTCGATTACGAGGATCGCGACTCCGTCACCGGAACGCTGGAAGCGCTGGAGCCCGGCCGCCCGCTGGTGTGGGACGGGGCGGCGAGCAATCTCTGCTTCGACTGGGACACCGGCGACGAGGCGGCGGTGGAGGCGGCGCTCGCCGGCGCCCACCGCGTGGTGGAGCTGGAACTGGTCAACAACCGTGTCGTCGCCAACCCGTTGGAGGGTCGTGCCTGCGTCGCCGGTGTCGAATCCGGTGCCGACGGCGCGCCCGGCCGCCTGCTGATCTACGTCACCAGCCAGGGCGTGCACGGCCTGCAGAAGCAGTTCGCCAAGATCCTGAACGAGCCGGAACAGCGCATCCGCGTGCTGACCACCGACGTCGGTGGCGGCTTCGGCATGAAGCTGTTCAACTACCCGGAATATGTCGCCTGCCTGTTCGCCGCCCGCCGGCTGAACCGCGCGGTCAAATGGGCCGCCGACCGCATCGAAGGCTTCATCAGCGACGACCATGGCCGCGACCACGTCAGCAAGGCGCGCCTCGCGCTCGACGCCGACGGCCGCTTCCTGGGACTGCGGGTGGACACGGTCGCCAATCTCGGCGCCTATCTATCGAATTACGGCCCCTTCATCCCGACCGATGCCGGATCGGCGATGCTGGTCGGCTCCTACCGCACCCCGGCGGTCTATGTGCGGGTGAAGGGCGTCTTCACCAACACCCAGCCGGTGGACGCCTATCGCGGTGCCGGCCGGCCGGAAGCCGCCTATCTGCTGGAACGGCTGATCGACCATGCCGGCCGCGTCACCGGCCTCGGCCCGGCGGAGATCCGGCGGCGCAACTTCATCCCGCCCAGCGCCATGCCTTATGCCACGCCGATGGGGCAGATCTACGACACCGGCGACTTCGCCCAGAATCTGGAGGATGGACTGGTTCTCGCCGACATGGCCGGCCTGCCCGCCCGCAAGGCGGAGGCAAAGGCTCGCGGCAAGCTGCGCGGTGCCGGCCTGTCCACCTATATCGAGGCCTGCTCGGGCGGCGGACCGGAGCAGGCGACCGTACAGGTCAACGGCGACGGCAAGGTGGTTCTGCTGATCGGCACCCAGACCAACGGCCAGGGCCACGAGACCGCCTACAAGCAGATCCTCGCCGACCGGCTGGGAGTGCCGCCGGAGGATGTGGAGGTCGTGCAGGGCGACACCGACCGCGTCAGTTGGGGCGCCGGCACCGGCGGCTCCCGTTCCGTGCCCGTCGGCGGCTCGGCGCTGGCGGAGGGTGCCGCAAAGGTGGTGAAGGCGGCCACTTCGGTCGCCGCCGACCTTCTGGAGACCGCCGAGGTCGACGTGGAGTTTGCCGACGGCCGCTTCACCGTCGTCGGCACCGACCGCGCGGTGTCGCTGAAGGAGGTCGCCGCCAAGGCAGCCGATGGCGGCACCGGCGGCATCGCCTTTTCCGAGATGGCGCGCTGGACCCCGCCGGCCAGCACCTTCCCCAATGGCTGCCACGTCGCGGAGGTGGAGATCGACCCGGCGACCGGCGTGATCGAGGTGGTGCGCTACAGCGTCGTCGACGATTTCGGCACGGTCATCAACCCGATGCTGGTGATCGGCCAGATCCACGGCGGCGTCGCCCAGGGGCTGGGTCAGGCCTTGCAGGAGCGGGTGGTGTTCGATCCCGACAGCGGGCAGCTGCTGTCCGGGTCCTTCATGGACTACCAGATGCCGCGCGCGGTCGACATGCCGCCGATCGAGGTCAAGCTGAACAGCGTTCCCAGCACCACCAACATGCTGGGCATGAAGGGCGCCGGCGAGGCCGGGGCCATCGGCGCGCCGCCGGCCATTATCAATGCGGTGGTGGATGCATTGTCAGACCTCGGCATCACCCACATCGACATGCCGGCGACGCCCGAGACTGTGTGGGCGGCAATACGACACGCCGAGATCCGCAATGCGGCGGAGTAAGCTGGCAATTCTTACCGGAGGCGTAAGGGAAAGTCCTAGTCGGAAGGTGCGGTACTTGCCACACCTCTGTCCGATGAAAACCGTGGCATTGTTGCTTACCTGAAGGTGGAATTCTCTGGTCTGACGGGGGTAAGGCGATGGCGTTTGGTGACGGTGGGTGCGGTGGACAGTGCGCGGACAGGCTCGATCTCGACTTCACGATGGCGTTCCAGCCCATCGTGGATGTCGCCAGCGGGTCTGTCTGGGCCCATGAAGCATTGGTCCGCGGCGCCCAAGGCCAAGGCGCCGGCTGGGTT
The DNA here is from genome assembly GCA_023423695.1 of Pseudomonadota bacterium. Taxonomy (GTDB): domain Bacteria; phylum Pseudomonadota; class Alphaproteobacteria; order Azospirillales; family Azospirillaceae; genus Azospirillum. The sequence goes on from JAFAFA010000079.1 coordinate 169,063, forward strand.
TTGGGTCAGGTGACCGACGCCACCCGCTATGCCTTCGACCAGTCCTGCCGCATCAAGGCGATCGAGCTGGCCTCGTCCCTGCCGATGAACGGCGCCCGCCTGTCGATCAATTTCCTGCCGAACGCCGTCTACAAGGCGGAGGCCTGCATCCGCGCGACGCTGGCCGCCGCGCGCCGCACCGGCTTTCCCACCGACCGCATCATCTTCGAGGTGACGGAGAACGAGCGGGTGGTGGACCACGACCACCTGAAGAGCATCTTCAGCGAATACAAGCGCCAGGGCTTCCTGACTGCCATCGACGATTTCGGCTCCGGCTATTCCGGCTTGAACCTGCTGGCCGAATTCCAGCCCGACATCATCAAGCTGGACATGGAGCTGACCCGCAACATCGACTCCGAACGGGCGCGGCGCAGCATCGTCAAGGCGATCCTCGCAGTGTGCGAGGATCTCGCCATCACCCCCATCGCCGAGGGCATCGAGACGGCGGACGAGGCCAAGACCCTGCGCGACCTGGGCGTCACCCTGATGCAGGGCTACCTGTTCGCCAAGCCGGCTTTCGAGGCGGTGGTGGAACCGGAACTGGCGATGCTGGCGGCCTGATCAGGGCCGCACCGGTGCCGTCATGTAGCTCATCCCGCCGCCATAGCTCTCCAGCTTCGCGGCCAAGGCCGGTCCGCCGTCCCGGTAGGGCGTGAAGCCGACCCGGTCCCAATAGCTCCGCGCCCCCGGTGTCGAGGTCAGCGCCAGCCACCGCCATCCCTCGCGTGCCGCCAGCCCGTGCGCGTAGCCCAGCACCGCCGCCCCCAGCCCCGTGCCGCGTGCCTCCGGCAGCAAGGCGATGTCATGCAGGTAGAGGCAGTCCGCATCCGGCGGCAGTGCTCCCAGCGGCGTGTCGAGCGGCGGCGGGACGCCCAGCCTGCCCGGATGCATGACTCCGTAGCCGATCACCTCGCCGCGGCATTCCGCCACGCGGCAGCCGGCGGGGTAAAGCGCCAGCCGCTCATCGAACACGCTGCGGTCCTCCGGGTAGGCCGGATGCACGATGTCCGCAATGGCAAGCAGCCGGTCCAGATCGGCCACGGTCATAGCACGCCATAGGGCCGATGCGCCTGCACCGACCACACGCCCACCCTCCGACCGCTCTCCCACCGTCATCCGCCTTCTCCGTTCCACACCCGTTCAAAAGCTTCCGGCCCGCTGGCGGGCACGATATGCTGATCGTTCATACCAAAGGGAGTTCACCCCATGCCCGACGCCGCTGTGGCGAGCCTGCTGCCGACGGTCCGCACCATCGCCCATGAGGCCGGTCAGGTCATCCTGCGCTTTTACAACGACGGCATCGACGTCGCCACCAAGGTCGACGGCAGCCCTGTCACGCAGGCCGATCAGGCGGCGGAGGCGGTGATCATTCCGGCTCTGCACCACCTCCTGCCCGGCGTACCGGTGGTCGCGGAGGAGGCGGTATCCGCCGGCCACCGGCCCGACATCTCCGGCGGCCGCTTCTGGCTGGTCGATCCGCTCGACGGCACCAAGGAGTTCATCTCCCGCAACGGCGAGTTCACCGTGAACATCGCGCTGATCGAGAATGGCGTGCCGGTTCTCGGCGTCGTCTATGCCCCGGCCACCGGCGACATGTACACCGCGGCCGGCCCCGGCACCGCGGTCCATTGCGCGGAGGGGCGGCACGACCACCCGATTTCCGTCCGCAACCCGCCAACGGACGGCCTGACCGTCGTCGCCAGCCGGTCGCATGGCAGCGGGTCGGTCCTGGACGACTTCCTCGGCCAATTCACCGTCAAGGACCGGGTTTCCTGCGGCAGCTCGCTGAAGTTCTGCACGGTGGCCAGCGGCAAGGCCGACCTCTATCCGCGCTTCGGACCGACCAGCGAGTGGGACACCGCTGCCGGCCATGCCGTGCTGATCGGCGCCGGCGGCCGGGTGGAGCAGCCGGACGGGTCGCCGCTCGTCTATGGCAAGGACGACATCCTGAACCCGAACTTCGTCGCCTACGGCTGGAAATGACCTCCTCTGTTTCGTGCCTGGGCGATGCGGCGACCGCGGTGCTGACCACCGCGTCGCCGCTGGAGAAAGTGCGCCTGACCCGCCTTCATGCTGCTGCTTGGCGCGACGGCCTGTTGTCACCCGACGTGCCCGCTCCGCCACCCGACCGCCCTGCCCGTCCCGACCGGCCGGAACTGAAGCTGCCACGTGACATGCCCAAGCGCGGGCGCGGCGGCAGCGCGCAGAACCGCATCGCCCTGCTGCATGCGCTGGCGCACATCGAACTGAACGCCATCGACCTGGCCTGGGACATCGTCGCCCGATTCGCACCTCTCGGCCTGCCGAAGGGCTTCGCCGACGATTGGGTCCAGGTGGCCGACGACGAGGCGCGGCATTTCCAGATGCTGGAGACGCGGCTGAACGCGCTCGGCTCCTCCTACGGCGACCTGCCGGCCCATGACGGGCTGTGGCAGGCGGCGACGGAGACCGCGCACGACCTCGCCGCCCGGCTGGCGGTGGTGCCGATGGTGCTGGAGGCGCGCGGCCTGGACGTCACGCCCGACACGGTGCGCCGCCTGCGCGACTTCGGCGACGCGGAGAGCGCCGACCTGCTGCAGACCATCCATGACGAGGAGATCAGCCACGTCGCCGCCGGTCGGCGCTGGTTCGTCCATCTCTGCGCCGAGCGCGGGGCGGAGCCGGTCGCCCTATGGCAGGAACTGGTCGGACGCCATTTCCGCGGCGGGCTGAAGCGGCCCTTCAACGTCGACAGCCGCCAGCTTGCCGGCTTCGGCCCGGAATATTACGAGCCGATCACACCCGAAATTGACCGCAAGCCGGAAACCCGGTAAGGCGCTGCACATCATGGCCGTATACACCGAAGTCACCGACGAGGATCTCAGCACCTTCGCCGCCCAGTACGATCTGGGCGCGGTGCTGTCGTGCAAAGGCATCGCGGAGGGGGTGGAGAATTCCAACTTCCTGCTGGTGACCGAACGCGGTCCCTACATCCTGACGCTCTACGAAAAGCGCACGCGGAAGGAGGATCTGCCCTTCTTCCTCGGCCTGATGGAGCATCTGGCGGAAAAGGGCATCGCCTGTCCCCTGCCGGTCGCGGCGCGTGACGGCGTGGCGTTGCGCGAGCTGTGCGGCCGCCCGGCGGTGATCGTCACCTTCCTGGCCGGCATGTGGCCGCGCCGGATCATGCCGCAGCATTGCGCCCAATTGGGCGAAGCTCTCGCCCGCCTGCATCTGGCGGTCGGCGACTTCCGCATGGAACGGCCGAACGCGCTGGCCCTGCCCGGTTGGAAGGACCTGTTCGCCAAGTCGGCGCCCCGTGCCGACGAGGTCGCGCCGGGCCTGCGCGAGACGCTGGAGGCCGAATTGGCGGCGCTGGAGGCCAACTGGCCCGTTGGCCTGCCGGCCGGTGTCATCCATGCAGACCTTTTCCCGGACAACGTCTTCTTCCGCGGCGACAGCCTGTCCGGCCTGATCGACTTCTATTTCGCCTGCAACGACTTCTTCGTCTACGACGTGGCGATCTGCATCAACGCGTGGTGCTTCGAGGTCGACGGTTCGTTCAACGCCACCAAGGCCCGGCTTCTGCTGTCCAACTACCGCAAGGTCCGTCCGCTGTCCCGTGAAGAGCTGGACGCCCTGCCCTGGCTCTGCCGCGGCAGCGCGGTGCGCTTCCTGCTGACCCGACTCTATGACTGGCTGAACCATCCGCCCGGTGCCTTCGTGCGGCCGAAGGACCCGCTGGAGTATCTGCGCAAGCTGCGCTTCCACCAGACGGTCCGCGGCTTGGGCGACTATTTCCTCGACGACTCCGATGCAGGCGGGCAATGACCGACATTCTCACCCCGACTGAATCCAGCGGCAAGACCGTCGACATCTTCACCGACGGTGCCTGCAGCGGAAATCCCGGTCCCGGCGGCTGGGGCGCGATCCTGCGCTATGGCGAGGTGGAGAAGGAACTGTACGGCGGCGAGCCGGCGACCACCAACAACCGCATGGAGCTGATGGCCGCCATCATGGCGCTGGAGGCGTTGAAGAAGCCGGTGACCGTCCGACTCTTCACCGACAGCGAGTATGTGAAGAACGGCATCACCAAGTGGATCCATGGCTGGAAAACCAAGGGCTGGATGACCGCCGACCGCAAACCGGTGAAGAACGTCGACCTGTGGCAGCGCCTGGAAGAGGCGAAGCGGCAGCACCAGATCGAATTCCACTGGGTCCGCGGTCACGCCGGCCACCCGGAGAACGAACGCGCCGACGAACTGGCGCGGCGCGGCGTGGCCGACGTGCGGGCACGGGGCTGAACAAAACACATCCCCTCTCCCCCCCGGGGAGAGGGTTAGGGTGAGGGGGATACGGGGCGAGTTTCCACCGAGAATCCACCCCGAGCATCCCCCTCACCCCGACCCTCTCCCCAGGGGGGAGAGGGAGATCAACCTCAAACCTTCTCCAGCACCGATTCGGCCGAAGACACCTCGAACTTGCCGGGGGCCTCGACGGCGACGTGGGTGACCTTGCCGTCCTCCGCCACCAGGGCGAAGCGCTGGCCGCGGGTGCCAAGGCCGTGGGCCGAGCCGTCCATGGTCAGGCCGAGAGCCGTGGTGAAGGTGGCGTTGCCGTCCGGCAGCATCTTCACCTTGTCGCCGACGGCGCCCTTGTCGCCCCAAGCGCGCATCACGAACGGGTCGTTGACCGCGAGGCAGATGATGCTGTCGACGCCCTTGGCTTTCAGCGCTTCGGCCTGCTGGACGAAGCCCGGCAGATGCTTGGCGGAGCAGGTCGGGGTGAAGGCGCCGGGGACGGAGAACAGGACGACCTTCTTGCCCTTGAACAGCTCGTCCGTGGTCACTTCCTGCATGCCGTTGTCGGTCAGCCACTTCAACGTGACGGACGGAATGGTGTCGCCAACCTGGATGCTCATCGTCTCTAACCCTTCCCGTTTTCTTGGGTCTTTCCCGTTTTGGGTTTGACCCTTTGGGTCGGGCCGGACCCTCTTGGCGGGGCTCGGCCCAGCATCCCTTCTATCCCCCGCGGCGAATGGCCGCAAGGCACGGTTCGCGTCCCTTGCGGGCGGCGTCAGGCCTTCTTCACGAACTCCGACTTCAGGTTCATGGCGCCGATGCCGTCGATCTTGCAGGCGATGTTGTGCCCGTCCGCACCGTCGACCAGACGGATGTTCTTCACCTTGGTCCCGCCCTTCACCACCAGCGACGAACCCTTGACCTTCAAATCCTTGATGACGGTCACGCTGTCGCCGTCGGTCAGCGGGTTGCCGTTGGCATCCCGCACCCCTTCCTGCCCGGCCTCGGCGTCCGCAGCGGCCGTGGCCGTGTCGGGGTTCCACTCATGCCCGCAGTCGGGGCAGTTCCACAGGCTTCCGTCATTGTAGGCGTTTTCGGAGCCGCACTGCGGGCAGTTGATCTGATCGTCCATCATCGTCCTCATGGGGCGGGAGAGCCTCCCGGAGGCGCCCTGTTACCGCAGAATAGCCGCAACGGCCATAGGCCTTTTCCCGACGCCCAATCAGGCTCCCTTTCCGGCCGCCCTGTTCAGCGCCTCCAGCACCGTGCTGTCGCTCAGCAGTTCCGGCAGAGCGATGCCGTCCGGCGCGCCGGGGCCGTAGACGATGTTGAAGGGAATGCCGTACCGGCCATGGTCGGCCAGGAACTTGGCGATCGCCGCGTCCGGGCGGGTCCAGTCGGCCCGCATCGCCACCAGGGAGGGATCCTCCATCCGCTTGGCGACCTCGTCGCGGTTCAGCACCAGCTTCTTGTTGGCTTGGCAGGTGATGCACCAATCCGCCGTGACATCGACGAAGACGATACGGCCGGCCGCCACATGGTCGCGGATTGCGGATTCCACGAAGGGCACCCAGCGCGTCATGGCGTCGCTGACCACCGGCGCGGCGCCTGCGGAGGGGCCGACCGCCGCCGGCATGGCGAAGGCGGCGACCGCCAGCACGCCGGCGAGCGCCGGCCCGGCGATCCGCGCCGCACCTCTGGCGCTGCGCCCGATCCACAGCGCCAGCACCAGCCCCGCCATCAGCAACCCGACCGTGGCGGCGGCGACCTCGCCGATCTGCGCGGTCAGCACCGACAGCAGCCAGACCGCTGTCAGCATCAGCGCAAAGCCCAGCACCGTCTTCAGCGTCGCCATCCAGCGCCCGGGCCGCGGCAGCCAGCCGGCCACCCGTGGCCAGGCCGCCACCGCCAGATAGGGCAAGGCCAGCCCGACGCCCAGCGCCGCGAAGATGGCGTATACCTCCACCGGCCCCTTGGACAGTGCGAAGCCGACCGCCGTACCCAGGAACGGTGCCGAGCAGGGGGTCGCCAGCAGGGTGGCGAACATGCCGGTGGCGAAGGGACCGGCCAGCCCCTCCCCGCCCAGCCGGTCGGCCAGCACGCGCGGCAGCGGCACCTCGAACAATCCCCAGAGGTTGGCCGAGAACAGGGTGACCAGCACGACCATGAAGACCAGGAACAGCGGCTGCTGGAACTGGATGCCCCAGCCGACCGCCCCGCCTGCCGCCTTCACGCCGACCAGAACCGACGCCATCAGAAGGAAGGATGTCAGGATGCCGGCGGCGCTCGCCAGGAAACCGGCTCGCACCGCGGCCGGCGCCTGCCCGCCATGCTTCACCACCGACATCAGCTTCAGCGACAGCACCGGCAGCACGCAGGGCATCAGGTTCAGGATCAACCCGCCGAGCAGCGCCACGCCCAGCATCGCCGCCAATCCGGCACCGGCGGGAACCGCCAGCGCGCCGCCGGCCGACGCCGTCGCCGGCGCTTCCACAGCCTTGTCGCCATCGACCAGCGTCAGGGTCATCGCGCGGCCGGCCAGATCCAGGCCCGCCTGCGGTTCGGTCACCGTCAGCGTCAGCCGGACATGGCGGTCGTTGTCGGAAAAGACGGTCTTGGGTGCTGAGAAGGTCAGCGGCGGCTCGGTCTCCACGAACAGGTCCGGGGTGACGAAGCCATCGGCGGCAGTCGCCTCCACCTCCAGCGTCGTGCCGGTGGCGCGCACCGCATCGATGCGCAGCAGACCGTTCGGCCCCCGCGGCACCAGAGATTGGGCGCGCGCCACATCGTTCGCGGCGTCGCTCGGCTCCGCCGGGCCGGCCGGCAGGGCAAGGGCGAGGTTCAGCGTCTGCGGCACGCAGATGTCCGAACAGACCAGCAGTTCCGCCGTCAGCACCAGATCGACGGGTTTACCGGGCTCGGCGGGCTTGCCCTGGATCGGGAACAGGACCGCGGTGTCATAGCCGGCGGTCTCGAACCCCAGAACGGAGAAGCGGTGCGGGGCCGGATAGGACAACGTCGCATCGGTCAGGTTGCCGGATCGGCTCCAGTCCAGCCGCGGGGCGAAGCCTGCATCTCCGGGGGAGCGCCAGTAGGTCTTCCATCCCGGTTCCAGCCGCACTTCCAGCCCCAGCGGCAGCGCAGTCAGGTCGCCGGTGCCGCGCACGGCGGAGACGAGACGCGCCTCGACCTGCCCGGCCTTGATCCAGGACCCGATACCGTCCTGCGCAGCGGCGGGCGAGGCGCCGCCCGCCAGAACGGCAAGCAGCAGCAGAAGGAGGGAGGCATGTCTTTTCATCGCGCGCACTGTTCTCTTCCCGGGAAGGGGCGCAACGGTGCCCCCGACGCCCTATATGATAGCTCATATACAGGTGACAAAGCTCGACCGGTGCTGTCACACTCCGGTGAAAGCGTCGCCAGAGCGCCAACCACAACCGACCGTACGGACGGTGGCGGTTTTCCGCACCGGACCGACGACAAGGATAATCGACCATGCCGCGCCTGACCAAGTCTCCGGACTCCAAGACCACGGAATCGCTGACCGGCCAGCTGCTGATCGCCATGCCCGGTATGGAGGACCCGCGCTTCCAGCGCACGGTCATCTATGTCTGCGCCCACAATGAAGATGGTGCGATGGGGCTGGTGGTGAACCGGCTGTTCGGGTCGATCACGTTCGAAGACCTTCTGGAACAGCTCGACATGAACATCCCGCAGCCGATGAACAACCTGCCGGTCCATTACGGCGGGCCGGTGGAATCGGGCCGCGGCTTCGTCCTGCACTCCACCGACTATGTCCGTGACGGCACCTTGGTGGTGAACGACGACGTGGCGCTGACCGCCACCATCGACATCCTGCGCGCCATCTCCGAAGACCGCGGCCCGCGCCGCAACATCCTGCTGCTGGGCTATGCCGGCTGGGGACCGGGTCAACTGGACGCCGAATTCCAGGCAAACGGCTGGCTGAACGTGCCCTGCGACGAACAGCTCCTGTTCGACACCGACCTCGACGCAAAATGGGAACGCGCCATCGGCAAGCTGGGCGTCAGCGTTTCCATGCTGTCCGGCGAAGCCGGTCACGCCTGACCGGCCCGCGTCCGCTTAGTCTCACTCCGCCCAGCGTGCCGCCGCAGCGTCGTCGCTCTCCTTCGCCTCCACCCAGCGCTCTCCCTCCGGCGTGGCCTCCAGCTTCCAGAAGGGGGCCTTCGTCTTCAGCCAGTCCATCAGGAAGCGGCAGGACTCGAAGGCGGCGTCGCGATGGGCCGACGCGGTGGCGACCATCACGATGCGGTCGCCCGGCTCCAGCCGGCCATGGCGGTGGATCACCAGCACGTCGTCCAGCGGCCAACGCCGCCGCGCCTCCTCCTCGATCGCCTCCAACTGCTTTTCGGTCATGCCGGGGTAGTGCTCCAGCGTCATGGCGCTGACCGCCTCGCCGCCGGCGATGTCGCGCACCAGCCCGACGAACATGGCCACCCCGCCGACGCTGGTTCGGCCGGCGGTGAAGGCGGCATATTCGGTGCCGACGTCGAAATCCTCGGCCTGGACGCGGATCGCCATGGCGTCAGCCCCCCGTCACCGGCGGGAACAGGGCCACCTCGTCGGTCGCCGAAATCGGGTGGTCGTAGGGCACATGCTCCTGGTTCACCGCCACCTTGACCACCTTGCTGTTGGCCAGCGCCTCGGCATGGCGGGGGCTGCGGGTCTTCAGCCACTCGACGAGATCGCCGGCGGTGGCGACCTCCGCCGGCAGGTCCACCGTCTCCGTCGGCACGCCGATCTTGCTGCGCAGCCAGGCGAAATAGAGAATCTTCATCACGCGTCCCCTAGAGGAATTCTTTGAAAGGCACGAAGTCGACGATCATGCCGGGTTCGACCTGGGCAAGATCCTCCGGCAGTTCGATCAGACCTTCGGACTCGACCAGCGACGACAGGACGCCCGCCCCGTCGCGTGGGTATTTGGTGACGGAGAGCGTGCCATCCGCCTCCCGCGTCAGCGATCCGCGCAAGAACTCGCGCCGGCCCGGCTTCTTCTTGTGGGCGAAGGCGGCGCGCACCGGGATCGGCCGCGGCGCCTCGTCCATCGCCCCCATCAGCCGCAGCAGGATGGGCCGGGCGATGCGCAGGAAGGTGACCACCACCGCGACCGGATTGCCGGGCAGCCCGACGAAGACGGCGTCGCGGACCCGGCCCAGAGCCACCGGGCGCCCCGGCTTGATCGCCAGCCGCCAGAAATCCAGCCGCCCGTTCGCCTCCACCGCCGGCTTGACGTGATCCTCCTCGCCGGTGGACATGCCGCCGGAGGTTATCAGCGCGTCATGGCCGGCCGCGGCCTCCGCCAGGGCGTCGCGGATCGCCTCGAACCGATCGGGCAGGATACCGAGATCGGTGACGGCACAGCCCAGCCGGGTCAGCAATGCGATCAGGGCGTAGCGGTTGGCGTCGTAGACGGCACCCGGCTCCAGCGCCTGCCCCGGCTGCCGCAGTTCGTCGCCGGTGGAAAAGACCGCCACCCGCAAGCGGCAGCGCACCTGAAGCGTCGCATGGCCGAGCGACGCGGCCAGCGCGACATCCTCCGGCCGCAGGCGGCGCCCGGCGGCCAGCACGACCGATCCCTCGCGCACATCCTCGCCGGCCAGCCGCCGGTTCACGCCTCGGCGGTTCCCGGCCGGCAGCGTGACGGAGGCGCCGTCGCTGCGGCAATCCTCCTGCATGAAGACGGTGTCCATTCCCGTGGGCATCGGGGCGCCGGTGAAGATGCGCACCGCCTCCCCCCGCACCGCCGGCCGACCGAGCCATTGCCCGGCGGCGATTCGCGCAGTGACCGGCAGGACCGTGGGACCGTCTGCGGCGAGGTCGTCGAAGAACACGGCATAGCCGTCCACCGCGGCATTGTCGTGAGGCGGCACGCTGAAGGGTGCGACCAGATCGGCGGCCAGCACCCGGCCCAGCGCATCGGTCAGCGGAACCGTCTCGGTCGCCGTCACCGGCCCGACCCGTCCGGCCAGCAGCGCCAGCGCCGGCTCCACCGCCATCATCGGCCCGCCAAAGGCGAAGCAATCATTGTCGAGTTGCACCATGGCCGCACTCTAGTCCGTCGCGGCGCCGCGTGCGAAGAGGGAAAAGGCGTGGTTTCCGGGACGTGGCACTTAGCCGCCGAAAAGCCCGGCAATCTCCTCCACCCGCGTCAGCAGCCGATCCGGCCGCCGCGCCGCCAACGCATCGCTCCGCGCATAACCCCAGGCGACCGCCGCACAGCCGATCCCGACCTTCCGCGCCGCGTCGATGTCCCGCACCTCGTCACCGATGCCGATGGCCCGGTCAGCCGGAACGCCGGTCACCTGCAGCATCTTGCGGAACTTCGCCGCCTTGCCGAACAGCGAGGAGCCGCAGCCGTAATGGGCCACCTGCCCCGCCGCGCCCGATCCCAGGATCGCGCGGATGTTCGCGGCCGAGTTGGAACTGACGATGGCTACGGTCACGCCCCGGCCGTTCAGCGCGCACAGCATGTCCGGCACCCCGTCGAACAGCCGGATGCCGTCGATATCGCGCGCCATCAGGCGGCGCATGTGGTTGGCGATGAAGGGCAGCTTCCAGGATGGGACACGCAGGTGCCGCATGATCTGCCGCGCATCGTAGCCGCGCAGCTGCTCAACCTCGTCAGGTCGCACCCGGTTGAAGCCGTAACGGTCGGCGACGCCGTTCAGAACGCCGATGAACCAGGGGAAGGAATCGGCCAGCGTGCCGTCGAAATCGAAGATGGCGAGCTTGTAGCCGCGGCGATCGAGCGCCTGCGGTTGGAGAGAAGGTGCGTTGTCCATGTCGTCCTGCAAATGCGGCAATCATCGAAAGCCGCTTAAATCACCCCAGCCCGCAACGCTTCACCACGAAGGCCGCGACCGCCTCCGCGTCGTTGAGGTCGAGGACCGGCACCGGGCAGCCGGGAACGTGGCCGTCGCTCGCCACGGCGACGATGGTGGGATCCTCCGGCGCGATCAGCGGCTTGTCCACTTCGGCGCGCCACACCTCGATCTTCTCGTGCCGGTCGCGCTTGAAGCCCTCGATCAGCAGCAAGTCCACAGGTGAGACCTTGCCGATCAGCTGCTCCAGCGTCAGCTCCGGTTCGCCGTCGCGCAGCTCGTGCATCAGGGCCCAGCGGCGGGGGGAGCTGACCAGCACCTCCGTCGCGCCGGCGACGCGGTGGTTGTGGCTGTCCTTGCCGGGATGGTCGATGTCGAAGCCCTTATGGGCATGCTTGACCGTCGAGACGCGCAGGCCGCGCGCGGTCAGCGCCGGGATCAGTCGCACCATCAGCGAGGTCTTGCCGCTGCCGCTCCAGCCGGTCAGCCCGAAAATCTTCATCTTGGAAACTCTCAACCGGCGCTGCGGGCGGAACGGGCGGAACCGGGCTTCGCCGGTTGCTCGGCCATCATGTGGGTCAATCCGGCACGCATGTAATCCCACCCGGTGTAGAAGGTCAGGGCTGCGGCGATCCACAGACCCACCGTGCCGATGATGGTCACCGGCAGTTCCGCCGGACCATAGTCGCCGACGATCAGGAAGCCCAGCGCGATCATCTGGATCGTCGTCTTCCATTTGGCCAGCCAGGTCACCGGCACGCCGACATGCAGGCCGGCCAGATACTCGCGCAGGCCCGAAACCAGCACCTCGCGCAGCAGGATCACCACCGCCGGCAGGATCGACAGGCCGGTCAGCCGGTGGAACCCCGCCAGCATGATCAGCGTCGCCGCGACCAGCAGCTTGTCGGCAATGGGGTCCAGGAACTTGCCGATCACGCTTTCCTGCGCCCAGGCGCGCGCCAGATAGCCGTCGAACCAGTCGGTGATGCAGGCGGCGGCATAGAGCGAGCAGGCGGTATAGGCGGCCCACGCCTCCGGCACATAGAACAGCCCGACCACCACCGGGATCACCGCGATGCGCGACAGGGTCAGCAGGTTGGGCAGGCTGGTCAGCATGACGGAAAACTCGAACCGCTGGAGGACGCCGCTGCACGGCGCCCGTGAGAGAGCCGGCTGTTTGAATCTGCCCGCATTCTAACCATCGGGATGGAAGTGATCGTATATCTTTTTCGCAACGGCACGATTGATCCCTTCCACCTCTTCAAGATCGGCCAGCCCGGCGCGCGCGACCGCCGCCCCGCTGCCGAAATGGTGCAGCAGCGCCTTCTTCCGGGCCGGGCCGATTCCTGCGATTTCGTCGATCGGCGATTTGCCGATGGCCTTGGTGCGCTTGGCACGGTGGGTGCCGATGGCGAAGCGGTGCGCCTCGTCGCGCAGCCGCTGCAGGAAATACAGCACCGGGTCGCGCGGTTCCATCTGGAAGGGCGGGCGGTTCTCCATGAAGAAATGCTCGCGCCCGGCGTCGCGGTCCGGTCCCTTGGCGATGCCGACCAGCGTCACGTCGTCGATTCCCAGTTCCGCGAACACCTCCAGCGCCACGTTCAGCTGGCCCAGCCCGCCGTCGATCAGCACCAGATCGGGCCAGCTTCCCAGGCTGCGTTCCGGATCCTCCTTCACCGCCCGGCCGAATCGGCGGGTCAGCACCTCGCGCATCATGGCGAAGTCGTCGCCCGCCGCTCCCTGCTCGCGGATGTTGAACTTGCGGTAGGCGTTCTTGATGAACCCCTCCGGCCCGGCGACGATCATCGCGCCGATCGCATGGGCTCCCTGGATGTGGGAGTTGTCGTAGACCTCGACCCGCTCCGGCGGCGCATCCATGCCGAAGGCTGCCGCCACCCCGTCCAGCAGACGCGCCTGGCTGGAGCTTTCGGCCAGACGCCGCCCATGCGCCTCGCGCGCATTGGTCAGGGCGTGCTCGACGATCCGGCGCTTCTCGCCGCGCTTGGGCTCCGCCAGTTCCACCTTGTGGCCGGCACGAACCGCCAGCGCCTCGCTCAGCAACTCCAGTTCCGGCAGGGCGTGGCTGACCAGAACCAGCGGCGGCGCGGCCTTGTTCTCATAGAACTGGGCGATGAAGGCGGCCAGCACCTCGTCGGTCTCCGCCGCCTTGTCGTGGCTGGGGAAATAGGCGCGGTTGCCGTAGTTGCGCCCGCCGCGGAAGAAAAAGACCTGGATGCAGGTCACGCCGCCTTCGGCATAGGCCGCGATGACGTCGGCATCCTCAACCACCCCCTCGACATTGATGTCCTGGTGGGCCTGGATCGCGGTCAGCGCGCGGATACGGTCGCGGTAGCGCGCCGCCGTTTCGAAATCCATGGCGTCGGAGGCGGCCATCATCCGGTCGGCGAATTCCGTCTGGATGTCGCGGCTCTTGCCCGACAGGAAGGCGCGGGCCTGGTTCACCTGCGCCTGGTATTCCGCCGGGGTGACCCGGCCGACGCAAGGCGCCGTGCAGCGCTTGATCTGGAATTGCAGGCAGGGCCGCGTGCGGCTGGCGAACACGGTGTCGGCGCAGTTGCGCAGCAGGAAGGCGCGCTGCAGCGCCGTGATCGTCCGGTTCACCGCCCCGGCCGAAGCGAAGGGGCCGAAATAGTCGGCGTCTCGCCCGCGGGCGCCACGGTGCTTGGTCAGCTGCGGATAGTCGTGATCCCTGGTGATCATGATGTGCGGAAACGTCTTGTCGTCCCGCAACAGCACGTTGTACCGCGGCATCAGCTTCTTGATCAGGTTCGATTCGAGAAGCAACGCCTCCACCTCTGTGTGGGTGTTGACGAACTCCATCGTCTCGGTCTCCGCGACCATGCGCTGGAGCCTGACCGGCAGCTTTCCCACCTGGGTGTAGTTGGTCACCCGGCGCTTCAGGTTGCGCGCCTTGCCCACATACAGGACCGCCCCGTCGCCAGCCAGCATGCGGTACACACCCGGCGTCTGAGGCAGAGTCTTCAGATGCTCACGAATGACCTCGACGCCCCGGTCGATGTCGGCCGGGCGCCGCTTCGGCCGCGCGGCACCGCTTTCGCCGGGCGCAGCATCGGCAGAGGACATGGCGTCGGCAGCGTCTGCCGGCTCTGCGGCGACAGGAGCCCGGGGGTCGGAGGAATGCGTTTCGGACATGACCAGAATGTCGTCGAGCGGCCGGCGCGGGTCAACCGTTGGGCACAGGGAGGGAACAAATGGAGCGACTCACCGCTCCGAAAGAATATCCACGAAACCTGTGGATAAGTTTGTCGATAACGGAGGGGGTAGCGCGTCTGGAGCGAGGCGGCGCAAGGGCTCCCGTGCTTCCGCCTATTTTTTGGGCATTTTTGCCAACCCATTGATTTCCTTAGGTCAGGCTCGAGTCAAGGGAGGGAATTGACGCGTGGCCGCAAAATTGTCGCGGGGTCGCAGGCGCCTCTTGCGCGGGGTGGGGCACCTGTGTAAAACGCGCGGTCATTTTCCCGGCGGCAGGGAGGCCGGGGGCCATGATCCGGCCCGGCACGGTTTGGCTCGAAGCGGTTTCCGGCTTGTAACAGGCGCCTATTCGTTGGGGACGAAGCCATGCGTCGGCTGCGCCCAACCCAGATGCTCTCCACCGTCCAGCGCGATCATCTGGCCGGTCACCGCCGGGGCGGCGATCAAGAAGCGGATGGCTGCGCAGATCTCCTCCGGTGTGCTGCCACGCCGGAGCGGAGTGGACTCCCATTGCGCGGAGAACTCTTCCTCGGTCTGGCGGTCGTTGCGCAGGATCGGGCCGGGGCCGATGCCGTTCACCCGGATGCGCGGGGCAAGCGCCAGGGCCATCGTGCGGGTCAGCGCCCACAACCCCATCTTGGACAAGGTGTAGGAGACGAAATGCGGCGTGGGATTCCACACCCGCTGGTCGATGATGTTGACGATCAGACCGGATTCGCCCTCCGGCAACCGTGAGGCGAAATCCTGCGACAGCACGAAGGGCGCCCGCAGGTTCGCCTCCATATGCGCGTCCCACGATTCGCGGGTGACGTCGGCGACTTCGTCGCGCTCGAACCGGGAGGCGTTGTTGACCAGCAGGGTCAGCGGGCCGAGTTGCTCGGTAACCGCGGGCACCAGCGCCTTCACCTCCGCTTCGCGGTCCAGGTCGGCGGCGAAGGCCATGGCCCTGCCGCCCGCCCGCCCGATCTCCGCGACGACGGCATCGGCCTCCTCGTGGGAGCTTCGGTAATGGACGGCGACGTCCCACCCCTGCACCGCCAGATCGAGCGCGATGGCCCGCCCGATGCGCTTGCCGGCCCCGGTGACCAGGGCCGCTTTCCTCTTGATCTCGACCATGCCGCCATAGGTACCTTGCCACCGCCGCGGGTCAAGGGGGAGAAGCGACCGGCCATGCTGCGCGAAGCGTTCGAATATCTGACCACGCCCTGTCATCCGCTGGCCCGCCGCTTCGGCTATCTGGCGGAGATGGTGGCGCTCGGCGCCCGCTACCGGCGGCAGCGGCGGGCTTGGGCGCCGCATGTGGCCGCCTGCCACCGCTTCGTCGAACAGGCGATCCAGCGCGTGGAACCGGGCGGCCGGGCTCTGATCGCCGGATCCGGGCTGCTGATCGAAGTCCCGCTGGAAACATTGACCGCGCGATTCGACCAAGTGGTGCTTGCGGACATGCTGCACAGCCGGGCGGTCCGCCGCCGTGCCGCCGGTCTGCCGAACGTTCGCTTGGTTGAACTCGATGTCAGCGGCGCCCTCGCCCCGCTCGCCGCGGCACTCGACGGTGGCGCTCCGCTGCCGACCGGCTTCGAGCCGCCACCGATCGACGGCGAGCCCTTCCGCTTCGCCCTGTCCTGCAACCTGCTGTCCCAACTGCCGCTTCTGCCGCTGGAGGCGGTGCAACGCCGCGCGCCGCACACGCCGGATGCCGAACGGCTGACCTTCGCCCGACGCATGGTCCACGGGCATCTCTGCTGGTTGTCCGATATCGCCGAGCGGGCGGCGCTGTTCACGGACATCGACAGTTCCTGGCTGCACCGCGGCACCGTGACGGAGGTGGAGGAATCGACCTGGGGTCTTTCCCTGCCCGCGCCCGACATGTCCTGGCTTTGGGACATCGCCCCGGCGCCGGAACAGGACCGCCGACAGGACCTGCGCCACAGCGTCGGCGGCTGGTTCGACCTGCATGCGGTGACGAGCGCGCTTCCGCCCTGTTGAGGAAGACCGAGACCTCACACAGCAGACGGGAGAGCGCCCATGGCCTCCAACGACCGCAACATCGACAGCCGCAACGCCGCCGACCGGACCGGCGACGACAGGCCGCGTGACGACAGAAATGTCGGCAACGCCACCGGCCCCAGCGACAGTGGCGGTATCGACGAACGCCCCATCCCGCTCGACATCCGCGAAACGCGCGATCACCTAGACGTCGACGAGGAGATCGAGGGCTTCCAACGCATCATCGGCCCGGGCGCGGGTGGTCCCATCGACCAGCCCGACGAGGATTTCGGCATTCCCGGCAGCGAGGAGGCCAGCGGCCTCGGAACCGGTCCGTTGCCGCCGCGCCAGCCCGACAGGCCGATGGGGCAAACACCGGGGCAGAGGCAGGGCGCACCCGACGACAGGATCGTCTCCGATCGCAATGTCGCCGTGGACGGCGCCCGGGACCGCAAATAATCGGAAAGGCGAACTATTGTCGATGGCTGACCGACCGCGGCCTGCGACAATAGTTCGCACCTCCGTTGATTGGGGAAGCTGATACGGAAATCGTCAGGCGGCATTGCGTGGACCGCGCTTCTTAGGGCAGCGGCTCTGCCCTATCTTAAGCCTCACAAGGCAAACAAATTCCAAGGGAGTGGACGTCTCTCACCTCACGTGGAGATTCCCAGAGCCATGAACACGCTTTTCGACGAAGTCCGCGATCCCCGCAGCCATCAGGAACTCATGCTGGCTGCCCGCCAAATGCGCGCCGAGTACCTGCGCGAACTGTTCGGCAAGCTGCGCGCCGCCCTGTCCGGCCACCGTGACCATCACGGCCCGGCGGCGCTGAGCCCGAGCGCACGCTGACCGATACACCCGCCCGGTGGCGGGTTCATGTAAGGTCCGGCCATACGCAAGGAGAACGGCACTGCGCGACGCCGCGCAGTGCCGTTCTTCATTTGAAGCCGTTCCATTCCAAGCGACCGGGCAGTCGGCGCTCAGGCCTGCTCCGACCCGGGCGCCCCGGTGCTCCACAGCAGGCCCAGCACCAGCCCCTTGCAGCGCGGCAGCAGGATCAGGGTCAGGACGAGGGTCAGCAGCGGCCACACCGCCAGATGCACCCAGGTCGGCGGCTCATAGGACTGCTCGACCGACAGCAGGGCCGGGATGACGATGTGCCCGACGATCAGGATCGTCATCCAAGGCGGCGCGTCGTCGGCGCGCAGATGCCCATAGGCCTCGCCGCAGGCGGCGCAGCGGTCGACCGGCTTCAGGAAGTTCCGCAGCAGCCGGCCTTGCCCGCAGTTGGGGCAGCAGCCGATCAGGCCGCGGAAAGAGGCGAGAAACTTCGACGGGGCCGCTTCGGTTCCAAGGGTCATGACCACTCCTTCCGTGCTGCGGACAATATAGCGTCTTGCCCGGCAAACCACATCCCCGATTGCGGGCGGGTCGGCCATGCCGATGTGCTTCCTTTCGGAATCGGGGCTTTTCAACCCTGTCCTTATCGCACTTCGCGCCTCGTGGTATGACGGTACGGACCGTTTGCGGACGTGGAGGGACATGATGGATCGAACATCGGATGAAACAGTGGAACAGTCTCCAGGATATGTTTCATAGCGTTTCAAATGTTCCATCCCGGGCTGCCCGCGCCCTGCTGCCGAGTTGACGGCGGAGCCGCCGCGGTCTAGGGGGAAGGCCTTCCGTGTCCAGGAGAACCGCAGCCATGTCCTTCACCCGTCTGTTGTGCGCCGCCGCGGCACTCGCCGCCTTCGTCGGTCCGTTCGCCGCCCCGGTCGAGGCGCTGGCGCAGAGCAAGACCGTCGCCATCACCGCCATCGTCCAGCATCCGGCGCTCGACGCGACCCGCGACGGCGTGGTGGAGGCGCTGAAGGAGGCCGGCTTCGTCCAGGGCCAGAACCTGAAGGTCGAATACCAGAGCGCGCAGGGCAACCCAGCCACCGCCGCCCAGATCGCCCGCCAGTTCGCCGGATCGCGTCCCGACGTGATCGTGCCGATCTCCACCCCCTCGGCCCAGGCGGTGGCGGCGGCGACCCGCGACATTCCGGTGGTCTTCACCGCGGTGACCGATCCGGTTTCGGCCCAGATGGTGAAGTCGATGGACAAGCCCGGCGCCAACATCACCGGCCTGTCCGACATGGCCCCGGTGGCCGAGCATGTCGCCCTGATCCGCGAGATCGTTCCGCAGGCCAAGCGGATCGGCGTGCTCTACAACCCCGGTGAGCCGAACTCCGTCGTGCTGATCAAGGCACTGAAGGAAGAGGCGGCGAAGGCCGGCCTGACGGTGGTCGAGGCCTCCGTCCCGAAATCCTCGGATGCCCAGCCGGCGGTGCGCAGCCTCGTCGGCAAGGCCGATGCCGTCTACATCCCGCTGGACAACACGGTCGTCTCGGCTCTGGAAAGCGTGATCGCGGTCGGCCAGCAGGCCAAGCTGCCGATCTTCTCCGCCGACACCGACAGCGTGGCCCGCGGCACCGTGGCCTCCATCGGCTTCGATTACTTCCAGGTCGGCAAGCAGACCGGCGCCATTGTTGCACGCGTCCTGAAGGGCGAGAAGCCCGGCGACCTGCCGGTTGAGCTCGCCAAAGGCACCGACCTGTTCGTCAACCCGAAGTCCGCCGCCGCCATGGGCGTCACCCTGCCCGACGCGGTGGTGAAGCGCGCGACGAAGGTGGTCGGGCAGTAAGGCTGCTGGCTCCGAATGCCCCCACCCTAACCCTCCCCCGCTCTCGGCCAACCTGAGGTTGGTCCGATCGCAAGGGAGGGAACTCCGCCGCTCTCCCGCACAAGCGCTTGTCCCCTCCCCCGCCCAGCGGGGGAGGGTTAGGGTGGGGGCAAGTGCCTGCACCTAACTAAAGCACCGCAATGACCGAAATCGCCCTCTTCGGCGCCATCGAGATCGGCCTCGTCTATGCGCTGGTCGCCATCGGCGTCTATCTGTCCTTCCGCATCCTGGACTTCCCCGACCTGACGGTCGACGGAAGCTTTCCGCTGGGCGCGGCCGTCTGCGCGGTGCTGCTGATCGCGGGCGTCAATCCCTGGCTCGCCAGCCTCGCCGCGGCGCTGGCCGGGGCGGTGGCCGGGCTGGTGACGGCGACGCTGAACGTGCGCTTCAAGATCCTGCACCTGCTCGCCAGCATCCTGACGATGATCGCGCTGTTCTCCGTCAACCTGCGGGTGATGGGGCGGCCGAACGTGGCTCTGCTGATGCAGGATACGGTGCTCACCCCCTTCTACGGGCTCGGGATTCCGGACCATATCGTGCGGCCGCTGGTGGTCGGCGTCATCGTGGCGGTGGTGGTCCTGTTGCTGGCCCGCTTCCTGGCGAGCGAGTTCGGGCTGGCGATGCGGGCGACCGGGGTGAATGCCCGGATGGCGCGCGCCCAGGGTGTTGACACCGATGCCCATGTCTATGCCGGCATCGCCCTGTCCAACGGCCTGACCGGCCTCGCCGGC
Source organism: Pseudomonadota bacterium (assembly GCA_023423695.1). GTDB lineage: Bacteria > Pseudomonadota > Alphaproteobacteria > Azospirillales > Azospirillaceae > Azospirillum. Next base: position 188,915 of record JAFAFA010000079.1, read on the forward strand.
GCGCTGTTCGCCCAGACCAACGGCTTCGCCGACGTCACCACCGGCATCGGCACCATCGTGGTCGGTCTGGCCGCGGTGATCGTCGGTGAGACGGTGCTGCCCGCCCGCGCGCTGGCGCTGGCGTTGATCGGCTGCGTCGCCGGCTCGATCCTCTACCGCTTGGCGGTGCAGGTGGCTCTGTCGGCCGACAGCATCGGCCTGCAGGCTTCCGACCTCAATCTGGTCACCGCGGTGCTGGTCGCCGTCGCTTTGATCCTGCCGCGCCTGAAGGCCAAGGCATCACGCAGTGCACGAGTAGCCAAATGATCGTCGTCGAGGACATCCACGTCACCTTCGGTCGCGGCACGCCGCTGGAGAAGCACGCGCTGCGCGGGATCGACCTGACCATTCCGGAGGGCGAGTTCGTCACCGTCATCGGCTCCAACGGGGCCGGCAAGTCGACCTTCCTCGGCTCGCTGGCCGGCGATGTGCTGGCGGAGCAGGGGCGCATCTCCATCGACGGCACCGACGTCACCCGCTGGGACACGCCGCGCCGGGCCGGGCTGGTCGCCCGCGTCTTCCAGGATCCGATGGCCGGCAGCTGCGCCGCCCTGACCATCGAAGAGAACATGGCGCTCGCCGCCGCCCGCGGGCGCCGCCGCGGCCTGGCACTGGCGCTGGGCAGCGACCGCCGCCGGGGCTTCCGCGACCGCATCGCGGCACTCGGCCTCGGGCTGGAGAACCGGCTGCACGACCGCATGGGCCTGCTGTCAGGCGGCCAGCGTCAGGCGGTCAGCCTGCTGATGGCGACGCTGGCGGGCTCCAAGATCCTGCTGCTGGACGAGCACACCGCCGCCCTCGATCCCGCCACCGCCGACTTCGTGCTGGACCTGACCCGGCGCATCGTCCGCGACAACCGGCTGACGACGCTGATGGTCACCCACTCCATGCGGCAGGCGCTGGATTATGGCGACCGCACGCTGATGCTGCACGAGGGCCGCGTCGTGCTGGACGTGGCCGGCGACGAGCGCGCCGGCCTTGACGTCCCGCATCTGCTGGCGCTGTTCGCCAAACAGCGCGGCGGGGTGGAGATCAGCGACGACAGCCTGCTGATCGGCTAGACCTTGGCCTCCGTCCTGGAATCGTCGTCCACATCGTCCTCCCGGTCCGCCTCGAACAGCGACTGAAGCTCGGCGGCAGCATCGCGGGAGGTCTGGATCAGCTTGGTCTCGTCATTGTGGACGGCATGCTGGCGGATCAGGGTGCGTTCGTCATGGACGCGGAAGGTGTCGAGGGTCCGCGTCACCTCCCCTTCCGCCAATCCCATCTGGCGCAGCACGTCGCCGGTCAGGCGCAGACTGGAATCGAAGGTCTCGCGCACGATGTGGGTGACGCCGCGGTCCATCAGATGATGGACATGGCGGCGGTTGCGGGCGCGGGCGAAGATGGTCAGGTTGGGGAAATGGCGCTTTGCCATCTCCACCACGCGCAGCGACTGCTCCATGTCCTCCAGCGCCACCACGAGGATCCTGGCCTTGTCCGCCCCGGCTGCGCGCAGAAGCTCCACCCGGGTCGGATCGCCGTAATAGGCCTGGCTGCCGAATCTACGGACGAAATCGACCTGGGCGGCGCTCTGCTCCAGCGCTGTGAAGGGAATGCCGCGCATCCGCAGCACTCGGCCGACCACCTGCCCCACCCGACCGAAGCCGCAGATGATGACCCGCGGGTTGTCGTCGGGCGGCGAGTCGAAGGGGCGCTTCAGTTTCGCCGCCATCAAGCGCGGGGCGAGCCAGCGCTCCTCCGCCGCGAACAGAAAGGGGGTGGCCAGCATGGACAGCGTGACCACCAACATCGCCGCCGACGCCTGCTCCCCCGCCATCGCCCCGCCGGCGACCGCAAGACCGAACAGCACGAAACCGAACTCGCCGCCCTGGCTCAGCACCGTCGCCATCCGCATCGCACCGGCCCAGGGCACCCCGGCAATGCGGGCGAGCACCAGCATCACCAGCGCCTTCACCATCAGCAGCACCAGGGCGAGGCCAAGGAAACGGATCGGGTGCTGGAACAAGGCCGGAATATCGGCGCCCATGCCTACGGAAACGAAGAACAGGCCGAGCAGAAGCCCTTCGAACGGTTCGATATCGGCCTGCACCTCGTGCCGGTATTCGGAATCGGACAGCAGCACACCCGCCATGAAGGCGCCCAGCGACATCGACAGCCCGGCCTCCTCGATCAGCACGGCGGTGCCGACGACGATCAGCAGGGCGGTGGCGGTGAAGATCTCCGGCGCTCCCGCGCGGTCGACGGCACGGAAAATCGGGCGCAGCAGATAGCGCCCGCCGATCAGCACGACGGCCACGGCGGCAGCCGCCTTGCCGACCGCCAGCCACGCCCCGTCTGCCTGCGGCACGGTGCCGTTGCCCAGCAAGGGCAGCAGGGCAACGGCGGGGATGATGGCGAGATCCTGGAACAGCAGAACGGAAAAGGCGTTGCGCCCCGACTGGTTTGCCAGCAGCCCGCGCTCCGCCATCATCGGCAGGGCCATGGCGGTGGAGGACAAGGCGAAGCCGAAACCGAGCACCACCGCCGTCGGCCAGGCAAGGCCGAGGATCCAGCCGCACAAGCCCGCGATGACGGCGCCGGTGACCGCCACCTGTGCCCCGCCCAGCCCCAGCACCGATTTGCGCATCACCCACAGGCGGGCCGGCCGAAGCTCCAGCCCGATCAGGAACAGCAGCATCACGACGCCGAGTTCCGAGGCATGGGCGATCGCCGAGACATTGGTGATCAACCCTAGACCCGCCGGCCCCACGGCAAGACCGGCGGCAAGATAGCCGAGCGGCGCGCCGAACCCGAACCTTTTAGCCACCGGCACCGCGATCACCATCGCCGCCAGCAGCACGACCAACGTCACCAGTTCCGCCATAGTCCCCCGCAGTCCGTCTGTCACGGGGGACTATGGCGTGTTTTCGAAGTCCGGCACCAGACGCTTAACCGTCAGCCCGGCAATACCTTCTGTCCATTGGATCACCCGGCCGGGATGGGCATGCGGGAGGAACCGCGGGCCGCCCACCGGGTCAGCAGCAGGATTCCCGCCACCACCGCGATATAGGCGATCAGCTGCGCTTCGGTCGGACGGTCGGTATAGCCGACCAGCACATGCAGGGCCTGCCCGATCAGGCTGTTGTCGCGCAGGATGCCGGAGCTGTCCCACAGGATGGTGCCGCCCGCCATCAGGATGCCGGCCTGCGCCAGGAAATTGACCGCCGTGGCGGCCATGCCGGCGGCCAGCAGGGTCAGGAGCCATGTGGTGGTGGAGAACAGGTGCCGCGTCGGGATCTGCACCAGACCGGCATAGAGGAGCACCGACACCAGCGCGCCGAGCGCCATGCCGCCCAGCCCCCCGGCGGCGACGGTGGCAAGTCCGCCCTCCTCCGACGCCAGGATGCCGGTGAGGAACAGCACGACCTCCGACCCCTCGCGCAGCACCGCCACGCCGATGACGATCGCCAGCGCCGCCAGCGACTTCTCCCCGCTCCGCACCGCATGGCCGACGGCCTTCATGTCGCGCGCCAGTTCGCGGCCATGCTGTGCCATCCAGGCATTGTGCCAGGCGAGCATCACCACCGCGGTCAGGAGGACGCCGGCATTGAACAGTTCCTGCCCGGTGTCGGCGAACAGCCCGCTGATGGCATCGGCGAAGGCGGCGACGACGCAGGAGCCGACGATGCCGCCGACGATGCCGAGCGCGATCCAGCGCGCCCGCCCGACAACCCCCTGGGTCGCGGCCAGCACGATGCCGACGATGAGGCCTGCTTCCAGGACCTCGCGAAACACAATGATCAGACTGGCGAGCATGGTCGTCTCCGGGATTTGCGGGCGGTCAGGACCGCGTCACTCGGCGATTACGGCGCCCTGAGCCGTCGCTTCGTGAAACTCCCCGAAGAAGGGGTAGCGCCCAGGCTTCAGCGGGCCGACCATCACCTTGATCTGCTTGCGCCCGCCGACGATCTTCTCGACCTTCATCTCGTTGCTTTCGAACTCCTCCGACGTGGCGTCCTGGTTGTCGACCAGCAGGGTCACGCGCTTGTTGGCGGGGATCTTCACCTCCGCCGGTTCGAATTTGTGGTCCTTGATGACGATGGTCACCATGTCGTCGGCACGTACGGCACCGGCGGGGATCAGCACGGCACCGGACAGGGCGATGGCACAAAGGGCGGCGCGGGCGGCGGACAGCTGCGATGGACGGCGCATTCTGGGAAGACCTCGGGACTGATAGGGGCATTGCTTGTGAAAATCATTCTCACCCCATCCGCCGACGGTCAAACAAAAGGCTCCCGCTGACGCTGCAACGCACCTGCGACGGAAACGCGCATCCACTGCGGATGCGGCCGCCTTCGTCCCTCACCAGCTCACCCGTGACAGCGTGTCCTTACCCGATCTCGGACGAGCCGGGAAACTGCTCCAGCCCGTCGGTGATCTCGTAGTAATCCGCCTTGCCCTCGACAAAGCCGTGGCGGAGCGTCTTCAGTCCGGTCGGCTGGTCCAGGCTGCCGGCAGCGATTTCGATCTCCGACTTGCCGTCGCCCTTCCAGAACAGGGACGAGCCGCACCGGCCGCAGAAACCCCGCTCCGCGAAGCTGGACGAGCGGTACCAGGACAATGTTTCGGCCGCGTCGAAGATGACGGTGTCGCGCGGGACGGTGATGTAGGCGCCGATATGGCCGTGGAAGCGGCGGCATTGCCCGCAATGGCAGGTGACAACCCCGTCCGGCCGCTCGGCCAGCAGGAAGCGCACGCCGCCGCACAGGCAGCCTCCGGACAGCGCCGGCCCCTGCCCTCCGCCGCCTTCCCGCCCGTTGCCGCTGCCGCTCATGCCACGATCTCTCCCGTGCTGGTCCGGCGTTCGACGCCGTCGTCGCCGATGTCGTAATAGGCGCCCTTGTGGTCGACGAAGATGTGCCGCTCCACCCGCAGGCCCGTCGCATCGTCCAGGCTGCCGGCAGTCACCGTGATGCGCGGCGCGCCGTCGGCCGGGTCTTGGTCCAGTGCCTCCCAGAACAGCCCAGCACCGCAACACGCGCAAAAGCCGCGGCGTGCCTGGCTGGAGGAGGCGTACCACGTCAGCGTCGCGTCGTTGAGCAGGCGCAGTGCCGCACGCGGCGCACCGGTATAGGCCCCGACATGGCTGTGCTGTCGGCGGCACTGGGCACAATGGCAGAAGGAGATCGGTTCCGGCCGGACATCGATGGCGTAGCGCACGCCGCCGCACAGGCATCCGCCGGTCCAGACCCGATCCTCCTCGCTGCCCTGCTCCGTCACGACATTCGACATGCCGGCCATGGGGTCAGCCCTGCCAGAAGGGCTTGTGGGCTTCCTGCTCCGCATCGGCGCGGGAGATGCCGATGTCGGACAGCAGATGGTCCGGCAGCGCCTCCAGCGCCCGGCGCTGGCGCCGCCGCTCGCTCCAGGTCGCGAAACGGTCGAACAGGGTGATCATCCATTGACCGGCGGCCTTGCCATCAGTGGCCTGAGTGCGACGGGACAGGTCGGTGTTGGAGAGGAACGACTGCGTAGCCTTTGCCATGATCCGGTCTCCTCCGGGGAAAGGGAGCGGGGCATCCGCCTCGCCGCTCCGGTTCGTGTGATCGCTTGTGGAGTTGAGGATGGTGCAGAGGCCGCTTGCCGACAAACGACGGTTTCTCATAGAATCGATTAGCTGACCTAATCCGAATCCACTCTCCGGTCCCTTCCCCCATGTCCCGCCGCCTTCCCCCGCTGAATGCGCTCCGCGCCTTCGAAGCCGCCGCGCGCCATCTTTCCTTCACAAAAGCCGCGGAAGAGCTGCATGTGACGCAGGCCGCCGTCAGCCACCAGATCAAGGCGCTGGAGGAATGGCTCGGATTACCGCTGTTTCGCCGAATGAACCGGGCACTGGCCTTGACCGAGGCCGGGCAGGGCTACCTGCCGCCGGTGCGCGAGGCGATGGACACCCTGTCCCAGGCAACCGACCGGCTGATCCGCGCCGACAGCAGCGGGACGCTGACCATCTCCACCATGCCGAGCTTCGCGTCGAAGTGGCTGGTGCCGCGGCTGATGCGTTTCCAGAAGCGCCATCCGGACATGGATGTGCGGGTACACAGCACCGCCCAAATCGTCGATTTCGCCCGCCACGACGTCGATCTGGCTATCCGCTTCGGCAACGGGCTGTGGCCGGACCTGCGGGTGGAGCGGCTGCTGACGGAGGACATCTTCCCGGTCGGCCACCCGTCGCTGCTGGCCGGCGACCGGCCGCTGGTCAACCCGGAGGAACTGCGGAATCACACGCTGCTGCACGACGACTACAACATCTCCTGGGCGGTGTGGTGCCGGGCGGCGGGGATCGACGGGGTGGACACCGAGCGCGGCCTGCGATTCGACGACTCATCCTTCACCCTGCAGGCAGCGATCAATGGCCACGGCATCGCGCTCGCCCGCGGGGTGCTGGTCGCGGACGACATCGCCGCCGGGCGGCTGGTTCGCCTGTTCGAGGTTCGGCTGCCGGGTAGCCTCGCCTATTACGTCGTGGCGCCGCCGCATTACTTTTCCCGGCCCAAGGTGAAGGCCTTCCGCGACTGGCTGTTCGAAGAGGCCGGGACGGGCTGAAAGTCGCGGCGAAAGTCCTGCATCAAGCCATCGTCTTGAACGGCTTGCGGGCGTGCCGGACCGCTCCTATAGTCCGCGCCCATGAGCGCGAACCCGTCCCCCGACACGGTCTTCCCGCACCGCCATCTCCTCGGTATCGAGGGGCTGCGGGCCGGCGAGATCACCCAGATTCTCGACCTCGCCGACGGCTATGTCGAGCAGAACCGCCGCCCCGTGAAGAAGTCCACCCTGCTGGACGGCCGCACGCAGGTGAACCTGTTCTTCGAGAACTCCACCCGCACCCGCACCAGCTTCGAGCTGGCGGGAAAGCGGCTGGGCGCCGACGTGATCAACATGTCGACCGACAGCAGTTCGGTGAAGAAGGGCGAGACCCTGATCGACACGGCGATGACGCTGAACGCCATGCACCTGGACGCGCTGGTGGTGCGCCACGCCGATTCTGGCGCGGTGAAGCTGCTGGCCGACAAGGTCAACTGCTCCGTCATCAACGCCGGCGACGGCCACCACGAACACCCGACCCAGGCCCTGCTCGACGCGCTGGCGATCCGCCGCCGTCTGGGCCGGCTGGACGGGCTGATCGTGGCGATCTGCGGCGACATCCTGCATAGCCGCGTCGCGCGCTCCAACATCCACCTGCTGAACGCCATGGGCGCGCGGGTGCGCTGCGTGGCGCCGCCGACGCTGCTGCCCTCGCAGATCGAGCGGCTGGGCGTCGAGGTCCATCATTCGATGAAGACCGGCCTGCGCGACGCCGACGTGGTGATGATGCTGCGCCTGCAGACCGAGCGGATGAGCGGCCAATACGTCCCGTCCACCCGCGAGTATTTCTACTTCTACGGTCTCGACTACGAGAAGCTGGAGGTGGCGAAGCCCGATGCGGTCATCATGCATCCGGGCCCGATGAACCGTGGCGTCGAGATCGATTCGGAGGTCGCTGACGATCTCAAGCGCTCGATGATCCTCGATCAGGTGGAACTGGGCGTGGCCGTGCGCATGGCCGTGCTCGACCTGCTGACCCGCGAACGCCGCCAGTCCGACCATGCGGGAGTCGCCCGATGAGTGCGCCGATGAATGCCCGTGTCGTCTACCGCAACGCCCGCCTGCTCGATCCGGCGACGGGGCTGGACCAGCGCGCCGACCTGCTGATCGAGGGCGAGACCATCGCCGATTTCGGTCCCGGCCTGTTCAGCGACTCCACGCCCGAAGGGGCCGAGGTCATCGATCTCGCCGGCCAATGCCTCGCCCCCGGCCTTGTCGACATGCGCGTGCTGATCGGCGAACCGGGCGAGGAAGAAAAGGACACGATCAAGAGCGCGTCCCGCGCCGCGGCAGCCGGCGGCATCACCGCCATGGCGCTGCTTCCCAACACCGACCCGGTGCTGGACGAGGTCGCCGGGCTGGAGTTCATCGCGCGGCGCGCCCGCGAGGTGAGGCTGGTGAAGGTCTTCGCCTACGGCTCCGCCACGCGCGGCACCGAAGGCAAGGAAATCACCGAGATGGGGCTGCTGAGCCATGCCGGCGCGGTGGCCTTCACCGACGGCACCAAGGCCATCGTCAGCGCCAAGACGATGCGCCGCGCGCTCAGCTACGCCAAGACCTTCGGCAAGCTGATCGTGCAGCACCCGGAGGAGCCGTCGCTGGCGTCCGGCGGCATGATGAACTCCGGCGAGATCGCCACCCGCCTCGGCCTCGTCGGCATCCCGCGCGAAGCCGAGATCATCATGATCGAGCGCGACCTGCGGCTGGCCGAGCTGACCGGCGGGCGCCTGCATTTCGCCCATATCACCACGTCGGAGTCGGTCGACCTGATCCGCCGCGCCAAGGCGCGCGGGCTGAAGGTGACCTGCGACACCGCCCCGCACTACTTCGCCCTGACCGAGACCGATGTCGGCGACTACCGCACCTATGCCAAGGTGTCGCCGCCGCTGCGTGGCGAGATGGACCGCCGCGCCATTGTCGAGGGTCTGGCCGACGGCACCATCGACGCCATCGCGTCCGACCATGTGCCGCAGGATCAGGATCAGAAGCGCCTCCCCTTCGCCCAGGCCGCGCCCGGTGTGATCGGGTTGGAGACGCTGTTCCCGCTGACGCTGGAACTGGTGCATAAGGGCAAGATGCCGCTGCTGAAGGCGCTGGCCTGCGTCACGTCGAACCCGGCCGCGATTCTCGATCTGGCCGTCGGCCGCATCGTGAAGGGCGGACCGGCGGATCTGGTGGCCTTCGACCTCGACATTCCGTGGCAGATCGACGTCGGCCGCTTCAAGTCGAAGTCGAAGAACTCGCCATTCGAGAACCGCCCGGTCCAGGGCCGGCCGTTGCGCACCATCGTGGATGGCCGCACCGTCTGGCAGGCGGAGGACTGATCCGGTGCTTACCCTCGTGCTTGCCGCCCTGCTGGGCTACCTGCTGGGCTCGATCCCCTTCGGGCTGGTGCTGACCCGGCTGGCCGGACTGGGCGACATCCGCCAGATCGGCTCCGGCAACATCGGCGCCACCAACGTGCTGCGCACCGGCAACAAGCCCTTGGCCCTGGCCACCCTGCTGCTCGACAGCGGCAAGGGCGCCATCGCCGCCCTGCTGGCCCTGTGGTGGGCCGGCCCCGAGGCGGCGGTGCTCGCCGCCGGCGGCGCCATGCTGGGCCACAGTTTTCCGGTCTGGCTGGGCTTCAAGGGCGGCAAGGGCGTGGCGACGGCGCTGGGCGTCCTGCTGGCGGTGTCCTGGCCAGTGGGGCTGATTGCCTGTCTGACCTGGATCGTCATGGCGGCGCTGTTCCGCATCTCTTCGCTGTCCGCACTGACGGCATTGGGAATCAGCCCGCTGACCGGTTGGTATTTCGGCGGGCCGCTGATCGCCGGCCTCTGCCTGTTCATCGCCGTGCTGGTCTTCATCCGGCACGAGGCGAACATCCGCCGCCTGCTGAAGGGCGAGGAGCCGAAGATCGGCGCCGGCAAGAAGAAAGCGGCCTGATTGAACGAACGGTGCGACGCGGACGGCGGGGAGGCGACTCCCCGCCGTTTTCGTTCGTAGCCCATTGATTTCGTTCCTCTTGGCTTCGGCTCGTCCTATCCGATTTCGTCCAACCTGGAAAAGACAACCGGTGCAGCCATGCGTTATGCTGCACGGCAATCCGGGACGCGAACCAACAACCCGGAAGGCGAGCCGGCCGCTGACGCCGGTGGATAACGAGACGCTGAGGGAACCGAGAATGGACACTCCGCTGTGGAGCCCGAATGAGGAGCGCATCGCGCAGGCCAACCTGACCGCCTTCCGCGAGGCGGCGAATGCGCGCTTCGGACTGCGGCTGGACGATTACGACGCCCTCTACAACTGGTCGATCGCGGAGAAGGAGCGGTTCTGGCGCTTCCTGTGGGAGTGGGCCGGGCTGACCGGCGACCTCGGCAGTGTCGATCTGCTGGACGGCGACAAGATGCCGGGCGCCCGCTGGTTCCCGGAGGCGAGCCTCAGCTATGCGGAGAACCTGCTGGCCGGCGCCCCCGACGACACCGCAGTCGTCTTCTGGGGCGAGGACAAGGTGAAGTATCGCTGGAGCGGGGCGGAACTGAAGGCCACCGTTTCCCGCCTGCAGCAGGCGCTGAAGGCCAAGGGTGTCGGCAAGGGCGACCGGGTCGCAGCCATCATGCCCAACATGCCGGAAACGCTGGCGGCGATGATCGCCACCACCAGTTTGGGGGCGGTCTGGTCCTCCTGCTCGCCCGACTTCGGCATCCAGGGCATCACCGACCGCTTCGGCCAGATCGAGCCGAAGGTGGTCTTTGCGCCCGACGCCTATTGGTACAACGGCAAGAGCCACGACGTCCGTGCCAAGGTGGCGGAGGTTCTGAAGGACCTGCCGACCGTGGTCGCCACGGTGATCGTGCCCTATGTCGAAAAGGCGCCGGACGTCTCAAGTATCCCGCGTGCCGTCGGCCTGCAGGACTTCATGGCGCCCTTCCCTGCGGTCGAGCCGACCTTCGAACGGGTGGCCTTCGACCATCCGCTGTTTATCCTCTATTCGTCCGGCACCACCGGAAAGCCGAAATGCATCGTCCATGGGACCGGCGGCAGCATCCTTCAGCATGTGAAGGAACACCGGCTGCACTGCGACCTGAAGCCCGGCGACCGGCTGTTCTACTTCACCACCTGCGGCTGGATGATGTGGAACTGGCTGGTGACCGGTCTGGCCAGCGGCACGACGCTGGTCCTCTATGACGGCTCGCCCTTCGCACCCAGCGGCAACATCCTGTTCGACTATGCCGATGCGGAGCAGGTGACGCTGTTCGGCACCTCGGCCAAGTTCATCCAGTCGCTGGAGAAATCCGGGCTGGAGCCGATGAAGACTCATTCGCTCGCCAGCGTCCGCGCCCTGGCCTCCACCGGTTCGCCGCTGATGCCGGAGAATTTCGAGTACGTCTACCGCTCCATCAAGCAGGATATCCATCTCGCCTCGATCAGCGGCGGCACCGACATCATGTCCTGCTTCGTGCTGGGCAACCCGATCTCCCCGGTTTGGAAAGGCGAGATCCAGACGCGGGGCCTCGGCATGGCGGTGGAGGCGTTCGACGACAACGGTGTCGCGGTGCGCGGCGAGAAGGGAGAACTGGTCTGCACCCGCCCCTTCCCCAGCATGCCCATCGGCTTCTGGGCCGATCCCGACGGATCCAAGTACCGCTCCGCCTATTTCGACCGCTTCCCCAACGTCTGGGTCCATGGCGATTTCATCGAGCAGACGGAACATGGCGGTTGGGTGATCTATGGCCGGTCGGACGCCGTGCTGAACCCGGGCGGCGTGCGCATCGGCACGGCCGAGATCTACCGACAGGTGGAACAACTGCCGGAGATCATGGAGGCTGTCTGCATCGGCCAGGAATGGGACGGCGACGTCCGCGTTGTTCTGTTCGTCGTCCTGCGCGAAGGCATGAAGCTGGACGAGGATCTCGCCGCCACCATCCGCAAGCGGATCAAGGACAATTGCTCCCCCCGCCATGTGCCGGCGAAGATCGTGCAGGTCATGGACATCCCGCGCACCCGCTCCGGCAAGATCACCGAACTGGCGGTGCGCGATGCCGTCCATGGCCGCCCGATCAAGAACACGGAGGCGCTGTCCAACCCGCAGGCTCTCGACGAGTTCCGCGAGCGGACCGAGTTGAGCGGGGCGTAACGTGTCGGTGAAGCTGTTCCTCGACTTGGACGGCGTGCTTGCCGATTTCGACCGCGGCGTCGTCGCGGTCACCGGCAAGCGGCCGGAACAGCTGCCGATGAAGGAGATGTGGCGGGCATTGTCCCGCCACTCCGACTTTTTCGGGACGCTGGAGTTCATGCATGACGCGCAGGAGCTCTGGCAGTTCTGCGCTCCCCACCGGCCGACCATCCTCACCGGACTGCCGCTGGGCAGTTGGGCGCCTGAACAGAAGAAGCGCTGGGTGGCCCGCATGCTGGGGGCCGACGTGCCGGTCATCACCTGCATGGCCCGGGACAAGGCCCGCCATGCCAGCCCCGGCGCCGTCCTCGTCGATGACCGCGAGAAGGCCCGCGATCCCTGGGAGACGGCCGGTGGCCGCTTCATCCTTCACCGCAACGCGGCGGGCAGCATCGCTGAACTGGTCAAGCTGGGGTTCTGAAAAGGAAAAGGAGCGGCACATGCGTGCCGCCCCCGTCCCCACCCGATGGTTTACTCGGCCGCAGCGGCCTTGGTTTCCTGGCTGGTCTTCCACAGCGACACCAGCACGCCGCCGCCGATCAGGGCGAAGGTGACGCCCAGGGCGATCAACGGGTCGGGCTTGCCGAAGAACTGCGTGTAGAAGATCTTGCCGCCGATGAACACCAGAACCAGAGCGAGCGCGTATTTCAGGTAGCGGAAGCGATGGACCATCGCCGCCAGAGCGAAATACAACGCACGCAGCCCGAGAATGGCGAAGATGTTGCTGGTATAGACCAGATACGGGTCAGTGGTGATGGCGAAGATCGCCGGCACGCTGTCGACCGCGAAGACGAGGTCGGCCAGTTCCACCATGATCAGCGCCAGCAGAAGCGGGGTGGCGGCCCAGCGCATCGCACCGCCCGGACCGCTTGGCTCCTTCACGATGAAGTGATGGCCATGGAAACGGTCGGTTACCCGTATATGGCGTTTCAGGAAGCGGAGGGCGGCATTCTCGCCGAAGTCGGTTTCCTCATCCTTCGCGAACAGCATCTTGATGCCGGTCAGCACCAGGAAGGCGCCGAAGATATAGAGGATCCAATGGAATTCCGAAACAAGGGCGGCACCGGCGCCGATCATCAGGCCGCGCAGCACGATCACGCCCAGGATGCCCCAGAACAGCACGCGGTGCTGCAATTCGCGCGGCACGGCGAAGTAACCGAAGATCAGCGATATGATGAAGACGTTGTCCAGTGACAGGCTCTTCTCGACGAAGAAGCCCGTATAGTACTGAAGCCCTGCCTCGGAGCCCATCGAGTACCAGACCCAGCCGCCGAACAGCATTGCGACTGCGATGTAGAAAGCCGACAGCTTCAGGCTTTCGCCCACCCCGATGACATGGTCGCGGCGGTTGAGAACACCCAGATCCAAAACCAGAAGCGTCAGCACGACGCCAATGAAAACAAGCCAAATCCAGATTGGTTTTCCCAAAAATTCTAGGAAAACCGTCGCAAACATACCATCCATAGCAAGACCCACTTGATGACGCTACGTCAGCGGTTAAATCAAGCGGTTCCGACATCACGACCGACGCCTCGGTCGCCAGAGGGGCCCGGACCCGAACTTTCTGGCAGATGGTGTCGTCGTGCTTCCGGTCAAGATGGCCGAAGACTGCATTTTTGCATTTCAAGCAAAGCGCAGTTGGACTCTCTTTACCATCTTTGGAAATCGCTGAACTCCGACTTCGGGCGAGTCGCGGCTCTTGCGGAGCGTCAACGGCAGCCGCACAGGCGCACGGACGTGGAAAACCGAGGCTCCGGCGGTCTTGGCGGCTTCGGGACTCGGCGCTTGATGCAATGCCGCCACAGATCGGGAACGAATGTCGTGCAAGAAAAACACCGACGGTTGCCCAATCTGTGTTCGCTCTTGTGCGGATGGTGCCGTTCTGCCAAAAACTCCGAAAAACCGAAACCAAACCGACCAAATGGAGTTTTGCATGAACCAGGCCGAGCTGATCGAAACCGTCGCCACCAACGCCGGCATCAAGAAGGCCGACGCGGCCAAGGTCGTTCAGGCGGTGTTCGAGGGCATCTCCGGCGCGCTGGGCCGTGGCGAGGATGTGCGCCTGGCCGGTTTCGGCATTTTCGAGGTGGCCGAGCGCGCCGCCCGTGAAGGCCGCAATCCCCGCACCGGCGAAGTCGTGGCGATCGCCGCTTCCAAGGCTCCGAAGTTCAAGCCGGCCAAGCAGCTGCGCGATCTGGTGAACGGCTGATACGCACGCAACCAGTCCCAGGGGGAGCGCAGCCATGTCCATCGATCAAACCGAACTGCAATCGCTGACCGCCAGGGTCGTTGCCGCCTATGTCGGCAACAATTCGGTGCCGGTCCACGACCTGCCTACGCTGATCAACAGCGTCCAAGCGGCTTTCCGCAACCTGGGCGAGGACAAGCCGACCCAGGCGAAGGCCGAGTTGGTTCCGGCGGTCGCGATCAAGAAATCGGTTACGCCGGAATTCATCGTCTGCCTGGAAGACGGGAAGAAGCTGAAGATGCTGAAGCGGCATCTGAAGACCGTCTATGACATGACGCCGGACGAATACCGCGCCAAATGGGGCCTTCCGGCCGAATACCCGATGGTGGCGCCGAACTATGCCAAGGCCCGTTCGGAAATGGCGACCAAGCTCGGCCTCGGCCGCAAGCGTGCGGCGGCCGAATAACCGGTCTCCATCCGCATGAGTATAGAAAAGGCGCGCCCAGCGGGTGGCGCCTTTTTTATTTGTGCCCGTCAAAACCGACATCATAACCGGCGTCGGGAGCGCAAGCTGACCGCGAGCTTCGGACCGTCTGCACGCCCTCCCCCGGCTTACCCCTAAACAGACTTGACGGCCTATGACGAAGGTTCGGGTGGCGAAGCGGATCGGCCTTCCCATCTAGGGTTCCGGTATGGTGGCGAGGCCACGGGCAGTCCTATCACCATCCTCACCGCAGAGGCATAGTTGCCTTCCGCGCCGCCGGCTGACATGCAGCCGATCCCTTTCGCGGGTGCGGAATAACGACGGCAGTCCGCCCGGACATGTGCCGGCTGATCGGAAGAGGATCGACCGCCCGAACGTCACCCGGCTGAACGTCATGGGTCATAGGATTGCCTCCTCTCCCAGACTGCCGGTGCGGGTGGAAGAAGAGCCTGGGTATACGCCGAAAAACACCCGGAACATGCCCTTTCCTGGCTTGATCCGCCGCAAATCCGCGGCCACATTAACATTGTCAAAAGGACGCGGTTCCTTGAGACACCGGGCAAAATACAAAACCCACAACAGCTAAGGTCGGATCGACGGACGTTATTCCTACGTTCGCGCCATAGTCCGCCGTTGGTTCATCGCCTCAAGGGCGATCCCCGCCATGGGTCCCGACAGGGGCCGGCCCCGATTGCGGGCTGCCCCATGAAGCGTTGGAGAGGAGGCATTCGCGTGCTGAAGAAACTGCTGACCGGTGAAAACGCCAGCCTGACCCGCTACATCGAGGAATCCAAGCGCTTCCCCATCCTGGCGCCGGACGTGGAGCGCGACCTCGCCATCGCTTGGCGGGAGCGCGGAAGCCCGCAGGCGCTGGAGCAGCTGGTGGGCAGCCATCTCCGCCTCGTGATCAAGATCGCCCGCGGCTTCGGCGGCTACGGCCTGCCGCTGGTCGATCTGGTGGCCGAGGGGAATGTCGGCCTGATGCAGGCCGCCCAGAAATTCGATCCGCAGCGTGGCTTCCGCTTTGCCACCTACGCCACCTGGTGGATCCGGGCCGCGATCCAGGAATACATCCTGCACAGCTGGTCGCTGGTGAAGATGGGCACCACCGCTGCGCAGAAGAAGCTGTTCTTCAACCTGCGCCGGCTGAAGAGCCAGATGGCCGAGCTGGAACAGGGCGACCTGTCGCCCGAGACGGTGGCCACAATCGCGGCCGAGCTGGACGTGCCGGAAACCGAAGTGGTGGAGATGAACCGCCGCCTCGCCGCCAACGACAGCTCGCTCGATGCCACCCTGTCGACCGACGGCGAGACCAACTGGCTTGAACTGCTGGCGGACGACCGCCCCACGCAGGACACCATGCTGGCGGAAGCGGACGAACTGGCGCTGCGCCGTCGGCTTGTCGGTCAGGCCCTGGACCGGCTGGACGCGCGTGAACGCCGCATCCTGTTCGAGCGCCGCCTGAAGGACGATCCGTCGACCCTCGAAGCGCTGAGCCAGCAATTCTCGGTGTCGCGCGAACGCGTTCGTCAGATCGAGGTGCGGGCTTTCGAGAAGCTTCAGAAGGCCGTGCTCAGCGCCGCTCAGGCTCTGCGTCGGCCGGCCACCCCGATGGTGGCCTGATCCCACAAGGTTTCCCTTCCGGCGCGGGTTACCGCTCCGGACGGGTCTCATGCGGCACCGGCCATCGGGACGGACTTCGCCGCATCGCTCCCGCGGGCTGCGGCCCGCCTGTTGCCTCCAGACCTGTCAACCTGTACGCCGGCGGCGCCCCTGGGCACCGCCGGCTTTTTTCGTTCCGATATCGAGCAATAATCCAACATCCGTGTGGACGGTCACGATGCTTGATCACCCGTAATGGAGATTCTGCGACAAAGTGACTGGTTCAAAGATGCGAGTGCCTCCTCATGATGTGCCGCTCGCGGGAAAGTTTACATTCTTGGCAATTCTTAGTACGCTCGTCATATCTCAAATGGGAGAGGGGCTCCATGTCGAACGCTGCCCAGACTCAGTCGATCATTGACCGCATCACCTTCCTGCGCATCGACGAGGCGACGAAGGCAACGCTTCGCGAATTCCAGCCTTATCTGGCGCAACGGATCGACCAGATTCTGGAGGAGTTCTACGCCTATCTCCGCTCGGTCCCGCAGGTCGCCCCCATGCTGGTGAACCCGGCGGTGACCGGCCGTGCGCGGGAGCTGCAGAAGCAGCATTGGCTGCGAAACGTCTTCACCGGCACCTTCGACGAGGCCTATGTCAATCAGGTCCTGAAGATCGGCCAGACGCATCAGCGCATCGGGCTGGAGCCGCGCTGGTATACAGGCGCCTATTGCTTCACCTTGAACAAGCTGATCGAACTGGCTGCCCAGATCCATCGCAAGAAGCCGGAGAAGCTGTCGCAGTTGCTCCAGGCCATCAACAAGGCGGTGTTCCTGGACATGGATCTCGCCACCTCCGTCTATATCGACCTGAACACCGCGGCCATCATCGCGCGGGAACTGGGCAGCACAGCCGACAGCTTCGAGCGCGAGGTGAAGGGCGTCGTCCAGGCGGTGGCGAGTGCGGCCCAGCAGCTTCAGGGCACGGCTCAGACGATGAGCCGCACCGCTGAAACCACCAGCGAGCAATCGACCCAGGTGGCCGCTGCCGCGGAAGAGGCGTCCGTCAACATTCAGACCGTCGCAGCCGCGGCGGAGGAGCTGACCGCATCCATCGGCGAGATCAGCCATCAGGTGACGCAGTCCGCCGCCATCGCCAACGCTGCGATGACCGAGGCCGAGCGGACCAATGCCACGGTGCAGGGGCTTGCCGATGCGGCCAGCCGAATCGGTCAGGTGGTGAAGCTGATTCACGACATCGCCAGTCAGACCAACCTGCTCGCCCTGAACGCCACGATCGAAGCGGCGCGCGCCGGAGAGGCCGGGAAGGGATTCGCCGTCGTGGCGAGCGAGGTCAAGAGCCTCGCCAACCAAACCGCCAAGGCGACCGAGGAGATCAATTCGCAGATCGGTGCCGTCCAGGGCGCCACGCAGGAGGCGGTTGGCGCCATCAGGTCCATCTCCGGCACCATCGCCCGCATCAATGAGATCTCCACCTCCATCGCCACCGCCATGGAAGAACAGGGTGCGGCCACGACGGAAATCGCCCGCAACGTCCAGCAGGCTTCCATCGGCACCCGCGAAGTCAGCGAGACGATCGTCGCAGTCAACGCCTCCGCCAACAATGCCGGCGAAGAGGCCAGGCAGGTTTTGGAGGCGACCACCGAATTGTCGCGTCAGTCCACCACCTTGCGGACGGAGGTCGACCGCTTCCTCGCCCGCGTCCGCGCGGGCTGATCGACACCGACTCCGCCTGTCTGGCCAAAAGAAGAAGGGCGCGTTCCGCCGAACGCGCCCTTCTCCGTATCTGCACACCGCCATGTACGGCGACGGTGCGGTGGAACTGCCGATCAGGGCAGCGTGCGGACCACGAAATCGCTGACTGCGATGTTTTCCGCCTGTGCGGCGCGCCGAACCTCTTCGGCACTGCGCCAGTGGCTGCGCCCGCCGAGGCTGGTGAGAACGCCGCCGCGCATCGCGACGAAAATGCCGGTCCGTCCCAGATTCACAATCCTCATCATAATCTTATCCCCCACCCGATAGCTGACATTTTAGAGAAAATCTTTCCAGATCATTCTTTGAACGACAATCCCCGTTGGTCTTCAATGGTTATCAAAACGCACCGCGGCGCGTCAATAAGACTTCGGTTACTCAACCATTTGCCGGCTTCATAGTCCCTCCTTCGCCTAAAAGTGCCGATTCAACCCCTAAGCCTCGCAGAACTACGGAACTTTCTATTTATGATAAATTTTATTCTTATTTTTTCTTCATGCCTTCCACAGCCTGCTTCATTGATACAGCCAAAAGCCTTATCCCGACCGCACAGCGTCGGAACGAGGGCACGCCGTGTAGGTTGTCACCGATGGCCGCGATCCAAGCGGCGACCGAAGGCGGGACAGCACCTGCGAGGCATCGGCACATGGCAACAGCACACCGCCGCACCGGAACGAGCGGCACGGGGGCCAATGGGCGGTTCGGTATGGAAACGGGCGGGGAGGACGACGGTCATGCGACGCTCGCCCTGCCGGTGACCATCCGGCCGGCAAGGCAGGACGACTTGTCGACCCTGGAATGGTATGGCCTGCATACGCCCCACCGCGAGATCATTGCCGGAGCCTTCCGCCTTCAGGAGCGAGGCGACGGCGCGATGCTGCTGGCGGACGTCAACGGCTTTCCCGTCGGGCAGATCTGCATCGATTTCCTGCGTAAGCGGCCGAGCGGCCGGGCCACGCTGTGGGCATTGCGCGTGTTCCAGCCTTTCCGGCGGCTTGGGCTCGGCGTCCGGCTGGTGCGGGCGGCGGAACGGCTGGTGGTCCAGCGCGGCGTGCCCTTTGCGGAACTGGGTGTAGACCGCGACAATGCGGGGGTTCTGCCCTTCTACGAACGGCTGGGATACGAACATTGCGGCCGGGAGCGCGGACAGTTCCTCTACCACACGCCGGAAGGCCGGCTGGTCCGCGTTGCCATCGACCAGTGGCTTTTGCAGAAACGCATGACGGACGGTTCGAAGCCGGAGGGTGGCCGCGGACTGCGCTTGGCCACCGAATAGGAAACCCGGCGTTATTCCGCCGCCAGCGCCGCGCCGGGCGGAAGCGGCACCAGTCGGGCCGGCCGTCGCCGCGGCAGATAGATGCGGGCGGCGTCCAGGATGGCGCCCAGCTCGCGCATGGCATCGGTTGCCATGCACAGCGCGACCGGCGGAAGCCAGCGGTCGAGATACTGCGCCGCCATCTCCATGTCGCCGTTCTGCACCGCGGCGAGTGAGTCCAGCAAGGCCGCCTCGTCCGCACTGATGCGGCTGCAGGCCGGGCAACGGATCTCGGGCTTGCAGGCGCCCGACAGGGCGAAGGTGCCGAGCAGCGCGAACAGCGGCAGCAATGCCGTATTCGGCACGCCGGCGACATTCAGACCGATGCGCATCGACGCCATCGCACCAGCAGTTCCGGCTCGGAACCACTGCCGTACGCCGGTCAACAGCGCCCGTTCGGCCGTCGTCAGGTCTGCTACCGTCCAAGGCGATGGCCGCCCTTCTTCCACCGTCCCGCACATGCCGATGCTCCTTCGTTCGGTTGCGTGCTCATCCTAGCGCGACACGCTCGATACTGCGAGTCATTATTATTTGCAAGAATGGGCTGTGACAAAATGTGGCTTCCGGTGGGCATACGGAATGCCGGAAAGGACGCGTTAACCAACGGAGCCAATCCTAGACCGACTCGCAGTACAGGGGGGATCGGTGGGGATGATGCGGACGATTCGGGGGGCTGTGCTCGGACTGGTCGCGATGGTCGGATTGGGCTTTGCGGGAGGACTGACGGAGGTCCGCCCGGCGGCGGCCCAGATCGTTCTGAAGCCCGCCTATGGCGAGGCGTCTCTGTCGGGTCCGACAAAGGCGCGCGGAGCGGTGGTGTGGAGCCACGGCCGTTCGGTGGATTCGGAGGACTCGGAGGCCCCTACCCCGCTCTACATGAAGACTCTGCGCGACGCCGGGTGGGACGTCTTCCGGCTCGACCGCATGCGCGTCAGCGACACCCTGCCCAACAGCGCACGTGCGCTGGCAGGCTATTCGGACATGCTGAAGACCAAGGGCTATCGCCGTGTCGCGCTGACCGGCCAGTCTTTCGGCGCCTTCATCTCGCTGATCGCCGCCGGCCAGACCAACGCCATCGATTCCGTCATCGCCACCGCGCCGGCCGCATTCGGCAACTTCACCGAAGCCTATGACAGCTACCGCGAGAACGCCGCCCAACTCTGGCCGATCCTGCGCGAGATCCGCCGCGCCCGGGTGATGATGTTCTTCTTCCACGGCGACGATTTCGATCCGGGCGGACGGGCGGAGCCGGCACGCAACATCCTGGCACAGCGTGGTCTGAGCAGCCTGATCGTCGACCAGCCGTCGCTGCTGCCCGGCCATGGTGCCGCCAACACCGGTTTGTTCGTCCGCCGCTTCGGTGCATGCATCGTCCGCTTCGCCGAGGCGCCGCCGGCCCCGAACGATCCGCCCTGCGACGAGTCCTGGGGCCGTAGCCCGAGCGCCGAACTCCTGCAGGCGGCATTGCCCGCCAACGCCTCCGGCTCCGCCAAGGGCGACGTCGATACCACTGCTGCCCTGCGCCCCTTCATGGGCATGTGGTACGGCAGCTACATCAATGGCCGCGAAGTCGCCCTGTCGGTCGAGAAGGCCGAAGGCGACGCCGTCTATGCCGACTATCTGCTGGGTGCCGGCATGGAGGCCGACCAGCCCTTCGAGCGGGTGCGCCGCAAGGGCCGTATCGAAAACGGCGAACTCGTTTTCGACGAGAAGGGCCGGAACATGCTGCGCTACCGACTGCGGCCGGATGGGCGGGTCTCCGCCACCTGGCTGGACAAGGATGGCCACGGCCGGCTGGACACCCTGCTGCGCCGGGTGAACTGAGGCCAGCGGTCATCATCAATGACCGCTGGTATGAGGCGGTCGCTCTTGCCGTCCCGAGTGCTCAGTCCTGGGCCAGGAAGTTGCGGACGATCGCGATCTGGTCGTCCGTCATCAGGGATGGGGCGTGGCCGGTGTTCGGGATTTCCACCACCCTCACCAGTCCGGACGCCCCCGGACCACGTTCGGCCATCCGTTCCGCCGTCTCGGCGCTCAGCAGGTCGGAGTCCGCACCGCGCAGGACCAGGACCGGACAGCGCACGCGGTCCCACAGCGCCCACAGATCGACGTCACCGATCGGAGCGGTCTTGAAGGCTTCGCCGATACCGGGATCGTAGGCGAGGCGGAACCTGCCGTCAGGAAGCGGGCGAGCGCTGTGCTCCGCCATATGGCGCCAGCATTCGTCGCTGATCGTACCGAACCCCATCAGGACGAAGCGCAGGTAGGATTCGAGCGCCGGCAGATCCTCGAACACCGGGTCCTTGCCGACATAGTCGGCGATGCGCTGCAGGCCGGCCTGGGCGATGAAGGGGCCGACATCGTTGATGACCATGCGGCGGATCGGGCTGTTGGCCTGTGCTGCCAGCGTCATGCCGATCAGCCCGCCCATCGAGGTGCCGACCCAGTCGACCGTCTCCACCCCCATGCGGGCGATCAGCGCCACCATGTCGGAGCAATATTGCGGGTAGCCGTAGAGTGCCGGCACTGGCAGCCAGTCGCTGCGCCCCCGCCCGACCACATCCGGGCAGGCAACCCGCCAACGATCCGCCAGCGCCAATCCCAGACGGTCGAAATCGCGGCCGTTCCGCGTCAACCCATGGACGCAGACCGCGGTCCGCGCGGCATCGTCACGCCCCCACTGGGTGTAGGCGACCTTATGGAAGCCGGCGGCGCTGAGGCCGAGGACGCTGCGTTCGGACATCGGCACGGGCGGGCACTCCTGTTCAGCGGTGAGGGGCTTATCCCTTTTTCGGCGATTTGGCGCTGCGTGGCAACTCCGCCTCGTCGTCGCTGGCGGTCGCATCGCGGATGGCGGGGAGTGCGGATGACGGCACCGCCACCGACCGGTCGTAAGGATGACGGGCGGCGTCGTAACTCCGGCGGATGATTCGGACGTAGTTCCGCGTCTCCTCGTAGGGTGGGACGCCCTTGTAGCGGTCCACTGCCCCTTCGCCGGCATTGTAGCCGGCCAGAGCCAGCGTCACGTCGCCCTGGAAATAGGCCAGCAGCCAGCGCAGGTACTTCACGCCGCCAGTGATGTTCTCCCTGGGATCGAAGACGTTGCCGACGCCGAAGCGGTCGGCGGTGTCGGGGATCAGCTGCATCAGTCCGGCGGCGTCCTTGGGCGATACCGCGTCGGTCCGGAAGGCGCTCTCCGCCTGGATGACCGCCAACACCAGCGCCGGGTCGACGCCATATTTCGGAGCGATGGAATTGACCAGCGACACGACCTCGGCCGGCGGCGGTCCGACTTCACGCACCGGGCCGGCACCCGGGCGGCACCAGGGGCGGATGCGCCCCATGCGGCCGGGAACATAGTTGACCAGCCTGCGCGCTTCCGGATGCCCGCGCGAAGCCGCCGCGCGCAGCCAAGCGGTGCCGAGCCGCCGGTCCTTGCGCACGCCTTTGCCGAACAGGTAGCGGCGGGCCAGCCGGAAGGCGGCATCGGCGTCACCCTGCTCAGCCTGTTCGCAATCGCCGGATTTCGTCTTGAGCGACGGCGGCGGCAGTTCGGCGACAGACGCCGGCTTGCTCGAGGATTTGGCATCCGCCGCAGCGGCCATGGGTACCGATGCCAACCCGGCGCCCGATAGCGCCAGTGCCATCAGCGGCACCATCACGACACGACGAAACGGCAAACTTAGACCCTCCTGCAAACCCGCGTCATCATACGGGAAGCGGAAGTATGGTGATGCAACCTGTTTGGGACAAGGGCAGCGACCCGGAGCCCTCTTCCGCCCCGCGAGAGGGAGTATTCGGTCACGGCCCGCGACGGCGCCGCCCCTGCTTCTTCGGAGCGCCTTCGGGAATCCCGCGGCCCTGGCGGGCGCTGCTGATGCCGATGCTGCCGGGTGTTTCCAGACCGAGGTCCATCGCCTCCAGCCGGCGCAGTTCGTCGCGCAGCCGGGCAGCCTCTTCGAACTCCAGGTCGGCGGCGGCGGCGCGCATGCGCTTTTCCAGGTCGGCGATGACGCTCTTGAGGTTGTGCCCGACCAGCTCGTTGGAGTTCAGGCCGGTCTTCACCGTCACATGATCGCCGCGCTCGAACACGCTTTCCAGGATGTCGCCGATGGCCTTCTTGACCGATTCCGGCGTGATCCCGTGTTCCAGATTGTAGGCCATCTGCTTCTCGCGGCGGCGTGCCGTCTCGTCGATGGCGTATTTCATGCTGTCGGTGATCTTGTCGGCGTAGAGGATCGCCCGCCCGTCGACGTTGCGCGCCGCACGGCCGATGGTCTGGATCAGCGAGGTCTTGGAGCGCAGGTAGCCCTCCTTGTCGGCGTCCAGGATCGCCACCAGCGCGCATTCCGGGATGTCCAACCCCTCGCGCAGCAGGTTGATACCGACCAGCACGTCATAGGCGCCGAGCCGCAGGTCGCGGATGATCTCGATGCGCTCCAGCGTTTCCACGTCGGAGTGGATGTAGCGGACGCGCAGTCCCGCCTCGTGCATGTATTCGGTCAGCGCCTCCGCCATCTTCTTGGTCAGAGTGGTGACCAGCACGCGATAACCCTTGGCGACCACTTCCTTGCACTCGCCGATCAGGTCGTCGACCTGGGTCTCGGTCGGGCGGACGATCACCGGGGGATCGATCAGGCCGGTCGGGCGGACCAACTGTTCGGTGAAGACGCCGCCGGTGCGCTCCAGTTCCCATGGGCCGGGTGTGGCGGAGACGAAGACCGTCTGCGGCCGCATGCCCTCCCATTCCTCGAATTTCAGCGGACGGTTGTCCTTGGCGCTGGGCAGGCGGAAGCCGTAGTCGGACAGCGTCGACTTGCGCACCAAGTCGCCGCGGTACATGCCGCCGATCTGCGGTACCATGACGTGGCTCTCATCGACGATCAGCAGGGCGTCGCCCGGCAGATATTCGAACAGCGTCGGCGGCGGCTCGCCCGGCGCACGGCCGGTCAGGTAGCGGGAATAGTTCTCGATGCCGGCGCAGGAACCGGTGGCAGCCATCATCTCGATGTCGAAGGTCGTGCGCTGTTCCAGCCGCTGCGCTTCCAGCAGCTTGCCCTCGGCGGCGAACTCCTCCAGCCGGTCCTTCAGGTCCTTCTTGATCTGGTTGATCGCCTGGTTCAGCGTCGGCTTCGGCGTCACATAGTGGCTGTTCGGATAGACGCGTACGGCCTCCAGCGCCGCCAGCTTCTCGCCGGTCAGCGGGTCGATCTCGTGGATGCCCTCGATCTCGTCGCCGAACAGAGAGATCCGCCACGCCCGGTCCTCCATGTGGGCCGGGAACAGCTCCACCGTGTCGCCGCGCACGCGGAACAGGCCGCGGCCGAAGGCGGCGTCGTTGCGCTTGTACTGAAGCTCGGTCAGCTTGCGCAGAAGCTCCGGCTGGGCGATCACCTCGCCCTTGCGCAGGTCGACCGTCATCTCCGAATAGGTTTCGACCGAACCGATACCGTAGATGCAGGACACCGACGCCACGATGATGACGTCATCCCGTTCCAGCAGAGCCCGCGTCGCCGAGTGGCGCATGCGGTCGATCTGCTCGTTGATCGAGGATTCCTTCTCGATGTAGGTGTCGGTGCGCGGGACGTAGGCTTCCGGCTGATAATAGTCGTAGTAGGAGACGAAGTATTCCACCGCATTGTTCGGGAAGAACGACTTCATCTCTCCATACAGCTGCGCCGCCAGCGTCTTGTTGGGCGCCAGGATCAGCGTCGGGCGCTGCACAGTCTGGATGACATGCGCGATGGTGAAGGTCTTGCCCGACCCGGTGACGCCCAGCAGGACCTGATCCTTCTCGCCCTGCCGCAAGCCGACGGTCAGTTCCTCGATGGCGTTTGGCTGATCGCCCGAGGGCGTGAAATCCGACGAGATGACGAACTGCTTTCCGGCTTCCAGCTTCGCGAGCGGCTTGGCGGGAATGGCGGACAGGACAGGGCTTGCCATGGGGCGGCGATCCGGATCAGGGAGGGGGTACGGAACAGGAACCGATTATATGGCCGCAACGCCCCCGTCTGTCGAGCGCAGGCTGAGCGGCACTGCGCCCGGCGCAGAGCGGAACGCAGTGCCGCTCTGGCCCCGTCTTACTGTTGGCCCAGTGCCTTTGGGTTGGAGATACCCAGACGCGCTTTGACGATGGCTTCCAGCGAGTCCATCAGCACGTCCTGTCCCTCAGTGTCGAAGTCGCCGGCGGCGATCTCGATACACAGGCGGTGCTGCAGCGCTTCCACCCGCTTGCGCAGGTCCTCGCCGGACAGAGCGTCGTCAGCGTCCTCGCCATAGAGCAGGGCCAGCGCCCCCAGCATCGAATGGCCGGCGGTATCCAGCCCCTTCAGCTCCCGCTCGGCGATCTCCAGCGCATTGGCGACCATCAGCGCGGCAAAGCGGGCTTCGGGAGCGACATGGGGAAGCACATCCGCCCGAAAGGTGGAGGCGGCGATCTGCAGCAGGCCGCGGGCGTCGGGATTGGCACGCATCAGGCCACCTTCTCCACAGCGCCGGAGGCCATGCCGCCGATGGAGCGGAGATGGCGCAGCATGTCCATCTCGATCTCCGGCAACATCCGTCCGGTCAACGCCAGCTCCAGCGAAGGTTCGGCGCCGGAGCTGTGGCGCAGCCCCTGCTCCACCGCAATGGCAGCCCAGCGGAGGTAGGCCGCCGTCTCCCAATAGGCGACGCGCGCCGGATCGACGCGTCGGCCGGAGGTCTCCTCATACCCGGCATAGAAGTCCGCCCGGTCGGCGATGCCGCCCGCCTCACGGTCCGGTCGGCGGAAGCGCCAGGACCGGGCACAGAACCAGCCCAGATCCTCCATTGGGTCGCCGAAGCCGGCGAACTCCCAATCCAGAATCGCGGTCAGCGCACCGTCCTTGACCAGATAGTTTCCGGTGCGGAAATCGCGATGGCACAGCACCACCGCCCCCGGCAGCGGGGCGTTGACCTCCATCCAGCGCAGCCCCCACGCGATCACCGGATCGCGGCGCCCCAGGTCGCCGAACCAGCGGCGGAATTGTGTCAGCGTTTCCTGCGCCGGGCAGTCCGGCGCCTCGCCCAGCCGCTCCAGCCCTTCGCTTTCCGGCGTGATCCGGTGCAGAAGTCCAAGCTGCCGGCCGAGCTCGCGCGCCAAGTCCGGCTGCGCCGCTTCCGAGCGGGTGATCGCATGGCCGGCACCCAGCCCTTCGGCCCGGCGCATGATGTAGAAGTCGTGGCCCAATATGGCGGGGTCGTCGCAGGCGAACAGCGGTTCCGGCGCCATCACCCCGGCGGTGAAGGCGGCGCGCAGCACCACATACTCCCGAAGCTTGCCGATGCTGGCGGAGATGCGCCCGCCGCCTTCGGCCCGCAGCACGCAGGCATGGCGCCCGGCCAGCGGACCCCCGTCGATGTCCAGCGTCACCGCCAGATTCAGGGAGATCGCACCGCCGCCGAGCCGTCCGTCATCCGTCACCGTGACGCGGGATGCACCGGCCTGTGCGGCGAGCCAGCTTTCCAGACGGGCACGGTTGTCATCGGACAACAGCGAAGGCCGGACTTGGTCGGACGCGGTAACGACATGCATGGCGATCTCCCTCCGGGGATTGCTGGGCGCGTTGGCTCGCGCGTCTTTGTCGGTTTGAGCGGCCGATGGTAGACACGAAGCGCTGTTGCCGACAAGTTTCACCTTGGTGAGAAAAGTGACTATACCCCCAAAAAAGTCGGCCCCTCCCCCGCCGGGCAGGCGAGAGAGGGGCCGCATCTTGCATGAGGCGAAGGGGAGTTACGCGGCGATCGGCTGGTTCGCCCCCTGCTCCTGGCCGGCCGGCTTGGCCTGCTGGGTGGCGGGAACCGGCGCCGGCTTGGCCTCGCGGACCGGCAGCATGTCACCGATGCCGAAGGCGACAGCCATCAGGTTCGGCACCGCCATGGCGGCGAGCAGGACCGACCACAGTTCCAGCGACAGGGTACCCAGCGGGTTGACCAGCGCGGCGGTGGTCGACGAGGCGACCAGCGCGGCGGACAGCCAGGCCTCGGGCTTGGCGCAGAAGCGGCCGGCGGTGCGCTTGCCGCCCTTTGCGGTCACCCGGAAGGCATCCTGTTTGCGGAACAGGCCACGGACGACCGCCAGTGCCACGGTGGTGGACAGGGCCATGCCGACGGCGCAGGCACCCAGGCTCTCCTTCCAGCTGTTGCCGGAGGCGTAACGCGAGGCCAGCAGGCTGGAGCCGGCACGCAGGACCAGGGCGCCCAGGACGGCGGCGGTTGCGGCCACCGGCGGCAGGTGCAGCGGCAGAACCAGCGAGGCGAAGGTCCAGACCACGGCGGCGGCGGCGGCGAACAGGCCGACGGCGTCGGACCACCAGCGGATCCAGTTGGTGACGTAGCCCAGCTTCTGCCGCGCGTTCAGTTCGGTCGCACCCGGCAGGAACTTCTTCCAGTGGGCGCGGACGATCTGGGTCGAACCGAACACCCAGCGGTCACGCTGCTTGCGGAACTGCATGAAGTTGTCCGGAGCCAGTCCGGCGCCCAACCGCTCGTCGGTGTAGGCGGCGCGGTAGCCGGCCGACAGGATGCGCAGGCCCAGTTCGGTGTCCTCGCAGATGCCGGCTTCCGACCAGCCGCCGACCTGATCCATCGCCGAGCGGCGCAGCATGATCATCGTGCCGTGGCAGATGAAGGCCTGGCTCGACACGCCTTCCTGCATGCCGACGTCGAAGAAGGGACGATACTCGGCGGTCATTGCGGCCTTCAGAGCCGTCTCGTGGCCGTCGCGGTGCTCCTGCGGGGCCTGGACGATGCCGACCGACGGATCGGCGAAGGTCGGAGCCAACTTGGACAGCCAGTCGGGCGACACGGTGTAGTCGGCATCCAGCACGGCGACGATCTCGGCCGACGGATCGGTGTGGCGCAGGGCGGCGTTCAGGGCGCCTGCCTTGAAGCCGGAGATCTTCTTGTACCAGTGGAACTTGAACTTCGGGCCCAGCGCCTGGCACATCTCCTCCACCGGGCGGACCAGATGCTCCTCCTCGGTGTTGTTGATCAGGACGACGACCTCGTAATTCGGGTAGTCCAGCCGCGACAGCGAGGCCAGCGTGGCATTCAGTACGTCCGGCTGCTCGCGGCAGGCGGCGACGTGGATGGAAACCATCGGCTTGTGGTCGATGGCGGGCACGGCATGCGGCAGCAGCGCCGGGGCACGGCCGGTCAGCAGCCGGCGGGCGACGTCCACCAGATCGGCGAAGGCGACGCTCATCATCAGGGCGCCCAGCGCGAAGGCGGAGCCCCAGGTGGTGACAGCACCGAAGGTCAGATACTCGGCGAAGGCGCCGGCCACGGCGGAGCCGATGGCGAAGCCGATGATGTTGGCGCCCATGGACGCGGCGAGCGCGAAGCCGGCATTGGTCCGGCGGCGGAACACTGCGAAGGCCGACAGGGCAAGGCCGACGGCCAGCGCGACGCCCGCACCGACCCGCTCGCCATAGGGGGCGGCAACCGCGCCGGTCATCGACCATTTCGGCTGACGGTCGGCATCAAGCACGCCCCAGGTCGGGCCGGGCGAGCCTTCGATGGTCGACTTCCAGATGCCGTCGAAGGCCTCGACGACGTTGTAGTGCAGGCCCAGCGCATTGGCTTCCGCGGCGAAACCGCGGACCACGGCGGCCTGGGCTTCCGGCGTCGGATAGGCGTCGTGGAAGTTCTCGCCGCCCGACGGCCAGCCGACCTCGCCCACGAACAGCGGCTTGCCCGGATGGGACTTGCGCACGGTGTCGAGCCGGTCGCGGATCCAGGTCAGCGCGTTTTCGACCGGAACGCCTTCCCAGTAGGGCAGCACGTGGACGCCCATGAAATCGGAGGCCTTCACCGTGGCGTCGGCCTTGATCATCTCCGACCACACGTCGGCGGTGCCGACCTTGATGGTGGCGGGGACGGCGGCGCGCACGCGCTTGATGTAGGCGGCCAGTTCGGCGTCGGTCAGTTCGGCGCGCAGCAGCGTCTCGTTGCCGACGATGATGCGCTTGATGCCGCGGAACTCCTTGGCCAGCGCGACGGCGTGCAGGATCTCGCGCTCGTTCCGGGACTTGTCCTCGCTCAGCCAGATGCCGAGCGTGACGTCCAGGCCCTTGGAGATCGCGATTTCCGGGACTTCACCCTGCGAACCGAGCGTGGAGTAGGTACGGACGCCATCGGCGAAGCCGACGATGGCTGCCATGTCCTTCTCGATCTCCTTGCGCGGCACCACCGGCTGATCGTTGGGATCGTAGCTGCGGCCCGAGGGCGAGTAGGACACGGATTCGATACGGCCGGGCTCCGCCTCCACCGGCGTCGGCGCATTGCGCCAGGACCAGAAGGACGCGTGGCCGGCGGTCACGGCCAGCAGAGCGGCGGCGATGGCTGCGCGCCGGATCGGGTTCTTCGGGTTGCTCATGGGGAGTTCGCGATGCCCTGTTGCAGGGTGGCCGTTCGCCACCGGACATCCGCACAAACGGGCAGACCGACTTCCCTATTCCACGCTCTCTGGAAAAAATTTTGTGCGCTGCGATGGCGGGAACTTGGCCGGGCGGGGCCTGTTGGTCAATAGCACGTGTGGAAAGTTTAGGAGAGCGCCCCCATGGCAACCCGCCACGAAGACAGCCCCGAACACAAGAAGGCCCATGATCTTGCCGAGCAGGCCCTGGACAAGGCCGCCGAAGGCGACCCCCGCAAGGCGCGCGACCTGATCGAGGAAGCCAAGCGCATCGATCCGAAGATCGGCGAGGAAATGTCCCGCGAGGCCGCCGAGGATCAGAAGAAGGCCGACAAATACGTCGACAAGACCGACAAGTGACGCTTTGCCCCCTCCCCATCCCTCCCCCGCTCTCGGCCGGCCGAAGGCCGGTCCGATCGCGGGAGAGGGGTAGGACGCTTGTCAGCGTGACTGAAATATCGAAGCGGCGGAGTTCCCTCTCCCGCAAAAGCGGGGGAGGGTTAGGGAGGGGGCACCCGCCGCGACCCCCTTACTCCGCCGCCAAGGCCTCGGCCACGACCGGCGGGGTCCAGCGCAGAACCGGCTTGCGGGCGGCGGCCGTCTCGTCCAGACGACGGCGCGGCGTCAGGCGCGGCGCGGCCTGGAAATAGGCGACATCGCCCGACTTCGCCCGCTCGGCCAGCGCACGCAGCGCATCGACGAACTGGTCCAGGCTGGCCTTGCTTTCCGTCTCGGTCGGCTCGATCAGCAGGGCGCCGTGGACGACCAGCGGGAAATACATGGTCATCGGGTGGAAGCCCTCGTCGATCAGCGCCTTCGCCATGTCGAGCGTGGTGACCCCCGTCCCCTTCAGGAAGCGGTCATCGAACAGGCACTCGTGCATGCACGGTCCCTCGAAGGAGGCCGTCATCACGTCCTCCAGCCGCGCCATGACATAGTTGGCGTTCAGCACCGCATCGCCCGACGCCTGCCACAGCCCGTCGGCGCCATGGCTCAGCATGTAGGACAGCGCGCGGACGAACATGCCCATCTGGCCGTGGAAGGCCTTCATGCGGCCGAAGGCCGGGCCATCGCCGGCGTTCTCGACCAGTACGAAGCCGTCCTTGCCATGGGTGACGTAGGGCACCGGGATGTAGGGCGCCAGCGACTCCGCGAACACCACCGGCCCCGACCCCGGACCGCCGCCGCCATGCGGGGTGGAGAAGGTCTTGTGCAGGTTGATGTGCATGACGTCGATGCCGAGGTCGGCCGGACGCACCCGCCCGACGATGGCGTTGAAGTTCGCGCCGTCGCAGTAGAAATAGCCGCCCGCCGCATGCACCGCCTCGGCGATCTCGACGATGTCGCGCTCGAACAGGCCGCAGGTGTTGGGGTTGGTCAGCATCAGGCCGGCCACGTCGGGACCGAGCTTGGCCTTCAGCGCCTCCAGATCGACGCGCCCGTCGGCGGTCGCCGGGATGGCGTCGACGCTGTAGCCGCAGGCGGCGGCGGTCGCCGGGTTGGTGCCGTGGGCGCTTTCCGGCACCAGGATCTTGGTGCGGCCGCTGTCGCCCTTGGCTTCATGCGCGGCGCGGATCGCCATGATCCCGCACATCTCGCCATGGGCGCCGGCGGCGGGCGCCAGCGTCACGGCAGCCATGCCGGTCAGCGTCTTCAGCCAATAGGCCAGCTGGTCCATCAGCTCCAGCGCGCCTTGAACCGTGCTGACCGGCTGCATCGGATGCACGTCGGAGAAGCCGGGAAGCCGCGCCATCTTCTCGTTCAGGCGCGGGTTGTGCTTCATCGTGCAGGAGCCCAGCGGATAGAACCCGTTGTCGATGGCGTAGTTCTTCTGCGACAGGCGGGTGTAGTGGCGGACCACCTGCGGCTCGGCAAGACCGGGCAGCCCCACCTTGCCCCGCGGCTTCACCGCACCCAGGCGGGAGGCCACCTTCGGCAATTCGGGCAGGTCGACGCCGGTGCGGCCGGCGCTGTCCTGTTCGAAGATCAGCGGCTCTTCGATCTGCAGGCCGCGGTTGCCGGTGACGGTGCCGGTCACGCCATCGAATCCGGCGCTGCCGGCGGGAATGGCCGACGGACGGCCCTGGTTGTTCATGCTCATGCCAGAACCTCAGTGAGCGCGGCGGCGAAGGCGTCCATGTCGGCGTCGGTGTTGGTCTCGGTAACGGCGACCAGCAGCAGGTCTTCCATCTCGCCCGGATAGAGGCGTGACACCGGCACACCGCCCAGGATTCGGCGCTTCGCAAGCTCCTCGACCACCGCGGCGGCCGGCTTCGGCAGCTTCACGGTGAATTCGTTGAAGAAGCCGTCGTTAAGCACCTGGACACCCGGAACCGCCGCCAGCTTGTCGGCCATCTGGACCGCCTTGGCGTGATTCAGCTGTGCCAACTGCGTGATCCCCGCCTCGCCCAGCAGGCTGACATGGATCGAGAAGGCCAGGGCGCACAGGCCGGAGTTGGTGCAGATGTTGGAGGTCGCCTTCTCGCGGCGGATGTGCTGCTCGCGGGTAGAAAGCGTCAGCACGAAGCCGCGGCGGCCGTCGGCGTCCACCGTCTCGCCGCACAGGCGGCCTGGCATCTGGCGGACATACTTGTCCTTCACCGCGAACAGCCCGACATAGGGGCCGCCGAAGTTCAGCGCGTTGCCGAAGGACTGGCCTTCCGCCGCGACGATGTCGGCGCCCATGTCGCCCGGCGGTGTCAGCAGCCCCAGCGACAGCGCCTCCGTCACCACGACGATCAGAAGGGCGCCCTTGGCCTGACAGGCGGCGGCCAGATCGGTGTAGTCGCGGACATGGCCGAACACGTCGGGGTTCTGCACGACGACGCAGGAGGTCTTGTCGTCGACCAGCGCCAGCAGATCCTCGCCACCCGTCGGTGCGGCCGGCAGGGCCACCGCCTCGAACCCGATGAAGCGCGCGTCGGTGGTGGTCACGTCGCGGTAATGCGGATGCAGGCCGCCGGACAGGATCGCCTTCTTCCGCCGGGTGATGCGGTTGGCCATCATCACCGCCTCGGCGCAGGAGGTGGCGCCGTCATACATCGAGGCGTTGGCCACATCCATGCCGGTCAGCAGCGCGACCTGGGTCTGGAATTCGAACAGCACCTGCAGCGTGCCCTGGCTCACCTCCGGCTGATACGGGGTGTAGGCGGTCAGGAACTCGCCGCGCTGGACCAGATGATCGACGGTGGCAGGCACATGGTGGCGGTAGGCACCGGCGCCGAGGAAGCTCGGCACCGACCCGGCCGGCACATTCTTCGCCGCCATGGAGCCCAGCAGCCGCTCGACCTCGAGCTCGCCCATATGGTTGGGCAGGCCCCCGATCGGGCCGGCCAGCCGGGCCGACTTTGGAACATCGCGGAACAGGTCTTCGACCGATGTTGCGCGGACGGCCTCCAGCATCGACTGCCGGTCGGCCTCGGTCAGGGGCAGATAGCGCATGTTAGTGGGATTCCTCCACGAAGGCCTTGTAGGCCGCTTCGTCCATCAGACCATCGAGTTCGGAGGCGTCCTTCAACTGGATCTTGAAGAACCAGCCGTCACCCTCGGCGGCGCTGTTGACCATCGACGGGTCGTCCACCAGAGCCTGATTGGCTTCCACGACAGTGCCGGACACCGGGGCGTACACGTCGCTGGCGGCCTTCACCGATTCGACGACCGCGGCTTCCTTGCCCTGCTCCAGCACGCGGCCGGCCTCGGGCAGTTCGACGAACACCACGTCGCCCAGCTGGCTCTGCGCAAAGTCGGAGACGCCGATGGTGGCGATGTCGCCCTCGACGAGAACCCACTCGTGATCCTTGGTGAACTTCTTGGTCATCTGAAGAATTCCCTGTTCAAAACGGTTGCTTGTGGTTGGGAATGCCGAGGGCTCAGCCCCGGTAATAGCGTTGCGGCACGAAGGGCGTTGCGGCGACGCGGGCGGGCAGCGGCTTGCCGCGCACCACCAGCGTCAGCGGCGTGTCCACCGCCGAATTTGCGATGTCGACATAGCCCATGGCCACCGGCGCGCCGGCGGTCGGGCCGAAGCCGCCGCTGGTGATCTCGCCGATGCGGTTGCCGTTGGCGTCCTGGATTTCCGTATGCTCGCGGGCCGGCTGTCGGCCTTCCGGCTGGATGCCGACGCGGCGGCGCGTGGCGCCTTCGGTCAGCTGCCGGTGGATGATGTCGTAACCGGGGAAGCCACCCTCGGCGCGGCGGCGCTTCGGCAGCGTCCATTCCAGCGCCCCTTCGACCGGCGTGGTGGTGGTGTCGATGTCGTGGCCGTAGAGGCAGAGCCCGGCCTCCAGCCGCAGCGAATCGCGCGCACCGAGCCCGATCGCCTCGACCTCCGATTCGGCCAGCAGGGCACGGGCGATCATCTCCGCATCGGCCTTGTCGCAGGAGATTTCGTAGCCGTCTTCGCCGGTATAGCCGGAGCGGGTCAGGATCACCGGCACGCCCTTGAAGGTGGCCGACAGGTAGGTCATGAACTTCATGGTGGCGGCTTCCGGCACGAAGCGGCCCATCACCTCGGCCGCCATCGGACCCTGCAGCGCCATCAGCGCCAGATCGTCCAGCAGTTCGACCTCGGCCTTGCCGGCCAGCTTCTCGCGCAGATGGGCGACGTCCTGCTCCTTGCAGGCGGCGTTCACCACCAGGAACAGGTGGTCGCCGGCATTGGTCACCATCAGGTCGTCGAGGATGCCGCCCTGCTCGTTCAGGAACAGCGTGTAGCGCATGCGGCCCTGCGCCAAGCCCTTGATGTCGCCGGGAACCAGCGTTTCCAGGGCGGCGGCGGGATCGGCGCCGGTCAGGCGGACCTGCCCCATGTGGGACACGTCGAACAGCCCGGCCTTCTCGCGGGTGTGCTGGTGCTCCTTCAGGATGCCCAGCGGATACTGCACCGGCATGTCATAGCCGGCGAAAGGCACCATGCGGGCGCCAAGCTCGACATGGAGCGCGTGCAGCGGGGTGGTTTTGAGTGCGGTTGCGGCCTCGGTCACGCGGGTCCTCCGACAAGGTTTCAGCGCCCGCACCGGGATCGATGCAGGAAGCTGCCCCCTCTGTCTTGGACCTGAGAGATTCACCGCCGACCGGTCGAGCCGGGCACCCGGTTTACTCCTTCGGTGAGTCGCGGCGGGTGAGCGCCGAGGCTGCTTTCCAGAGTTGCCTTATCCCCTTGCGGTCCTTTTGCCTGAGAGTTTCCGGGGGCGGTTGCTCCTTCGGCGCCGCCTGCGAACCCGCCCGTTTCCGGCGGCTCGACAGGCGATCTCTCCCGCGAGGGATCATCGGCGTGATGGCGGCACACTGTCGCGAATGGACAGCTTTGTCAATCGACGGATACGGCCAAGACCTGCTCTCTCATCGGCCGCCATCCCCGCGAAGGCGGGGACCCAGACTTTGCAGCCAAGCATCTGATGCAGCTGGATTCCCGCCTTCGCGGGAATGACGGCAGAGAGGGTGTCAGCCGAACTCAGGCAGACCGGCGCCTTACTTCTTCATCTGCGTCCGGTTGAACTCCAGCTGCTCCGGCGTCAGCTGGAAGCCGAGATAGATCTTCCAGTCCTTGGCGTTGGCATCCTTGGGCAGCGGAATGCGCGGGGCCAGTTCCTCCCTGGTGCCGGCGCGCGGCTGGCCGGTGACGAAGGTCACGTCGGTGTCGAAATAGGCCTTCGACACCAGCGTGTCGTCCGGCTGGGCGAGCGCCACGAAATACTGGTACTTGGCGGTGTTGCCCTGCAGGGCCGGACCGCGCTCGGCCACCAGGAAGACGTTCACGTTCACCGTGACGCCGCTGCTGGTGTATTCGCAGTTGCCGGTGTAATCGACCAGCGCCGCGCGCGACTCCAGATCGGTCAGATCCTTGCCGCCGGGGCGGAAGACCGTCACCTCCTGCAGGTCGCGGACGATGTTGACCTTGGGGCAGGCCAGCGCCGCTTCGGCCGGGTCGGTCGGTCCCAAACCGGAACAGCCGGACAGCACCGCGACGGCCCCGGCGGCGAGCAGCGCAGGGCGGCTCTTACGCATCAGGGACGCCAGCGGGCTTTTCCGGGCGGGGGTTCCTATATTACGGTCGCGGCGGTCCATCGGTTCGGCCTGATCGGTTAACGGGCTGTTGGACCGCGACTTTAGTGTCCCAGCTTGACCGGCACAAGACCGCGCGGCGGTTCTATCCCTTGCGACGGTTCGGCACAGGACCACCTTTGGGCACGTCTTCTATGCAAGGGCGGAACAGCGCATATGACCACCACCAATTCCCCGGCAATCCAGCCCTTGACGATTCTGCTGGCGGCTCCCCGCGGCTTTTGCGCCGGCGTCGACCGAGCGATCCAGATCGTCGAAACGGCGTTGGACCGTTTCGGGGCGCCGGTCTATGTCCGGCATGAGATCGTCCACAACCGATTCGTGGTCGAAAGCCTGGAGGCCAAGGGCGCCGTCTTCGTCGACGAACTGACCGAGGTGCCCGACGGCCGCCCGGTGGTGTTCTCCGCCCATGGCGTGCCGAAATCGGTGCCGCAGGCGGCGGAGGCACGCGGCCTGTTCTACCTCGACGCCACCTGCCCGCTGGTCAGCAAGGTCCACCGCGAGGCCGAACGCCATTTCGAGGACGGCCGCCAGATCGTCCTGATCGGTCATGCCGGGCATCCGGAAGTGATCGGCACCATGGGCCAGTTGCCCGACGGCGCCGTCGTGCTGGTGGAGAGCGTGGCCGATGTCGCCACGATTGAAGTCCGGGATCCGGAAAACCTCGCCTACGCCACGCAGACCACGCTGTCGGTCGACGAGACGACGGAGATCCTGGCCGCGCTCCAGGCCCGCTTCCCCGCCATTGCCGGGCCGAAGAAGGAGGACATCTGCTACGCCACCACCAACCGTCAGGCGGCGGTAAAGGCGATAGCGCCGAAAGTGGACGCGCTGCTGGTGCTCGGTGCGCCGAACTCGTCGAACTCCAAGCGGCTGGTGGAGGTGGCGAAGATCCATGGCTGCCCGGCCGCCCAGCTGGTCCAGCGCGCCGCCGAGATCGACTGGAGCGCACTGTCCGGCGTCGCCCGGCTCGGCATCACCGCCGGCGCTTCGGCACCGGAAGTGCTGGTGGAGGAAGTCCTCGAGGCCGCCCGCGCCCGATTCGACGTGACGGTGGAAGAGCTGCGCACGGCGACCGAGAACATCGTGTTCAAGCTGCCGCGCGCGTTATCGGTGGAGCGGGAGACGGTTTGAGGGGCCGCCGTACTGCGATTGCGGAGTTAGACCCCCACCTTGATCCTCCCCCGCTGGGCGGGGGAGGACATTGGACTTTTGTCGGCGTTCAGCAGTTGTCCCTCCCCCGCCCAGCGGGGGAGGTTAGGTGGGGGTCTAACGTCTTCCCTCCGCCACCGCCAACAGCCCGTCCACATTCACCACGTTCTCCAGCCGATCCGCGACCGCGTCGAGCGCCCGCTCCACGGCCACTCCATAAGCCAGTTCCGACCCGCCGCCCATCCCACGCAGATACGCCGCGCGGAATCCGTCCGCGCCGAACAGCCCGTGCAGGTAGCAACCCGCAACCCGCCCGTCCGCCGACTCCGCGCCGTCCGTCACGCCACCCGCAAGCTCCAGCATCGGCCGCGCCCGGTCCGGTCCGTCGGTCCGGCCCATGTGCATCTCGTACCCCGCCACCGCCGCGCCGGTGCGGCGTTCCCGACCGCGGGCTTCCTCCAGCACCTTCGGGCCTTTCAACACCGTCTCGACATCCAGCAGCCCAAGCCCGGCGGCTTCGCCCGGTGGGCCTTCGATGCCGTCCGGATCGGCGATCCGATGCCCGAGCATCTGGTATCCGCCGCAGATGCCAAGTACCCGCCCGCCACGCCGCCAGTGGGCCAGCAGGTCGATGTCCCAGCCCTGCGCCCGCAGGAACGCGAGGTCGGCGATGGTCGCCTTGGTACCTGGGAGGATCACCAGATCGGCATCGCCCGGCAGCGGCTGGCCGGGACGCACCATGGTCAGGGCGACGCCGGGCTCCTGCGCCAGCGGATCGAAATCGTCGAAGTTGGCGATCCGCGACAGCATCGGCACGGCCACGCGCACCGCCCCGTCACCCGCAGCCCGCGGCCGGTCGAGCGCAACCGCATCCTCCGCCGGCAGGGTCGCCGCCTCGGGCAGCCAGGGCACCACGCCGAAGCCGCGCCAGCCGGTGTGGCTCTCGATGATCCGCAGACCTTCATCGAACAGGCGAACATCGCCGCGAAACTTGTTGATGAGAAAGCCTTTTATCCTCTCTTGCTCAGATTTTGGTAGAAGTGCGTGCGTACCGACCAGGCTGGCGATCACGCCGCCGCGGTCGATGTCGCCGACCAAGAGGACCGGCACGTCGGCTGCGGTGGCGAAGCCCATGTTGGCAATGTCGCCGGCCCGCAGATTGACCTCGGCCGGACTGCCGGCGCCCTCTACCACCACGATGTCGGCCTCGGCGCGGAGCCGCTCGAAGCTGTCCAGCACGGTGCCCAGCAGTTCGCGCTTGCGCGCCTGATAGTCGGCGGCGCGCGCGGTGCCGACCACCACGCCGCGCACCACCACCTGACTTCCGATGTCCGACTGCGGCTTCAGCAGAACCGGGTTCATGTGAACGCTGGGCGCCACGCCGCAGGCCCGCGCCTGAAGCGCCTGCGCCCGTCCGATCTCGCCGCCGTCCGCCGTCACCGCCGCGTTGTTGGACATGTTCTGCGGCTTGAACGGCCGGACGGTCAGCCCGCGCCGCACCAGCGCCCGGCACAGCCCCGCCACCAGCAGCGACTTGCCGACATCGGAGCCGGTGCCCTGCAGCATGATCGCACCAGACCTCATCGCCTGCGACCGCATAGCTCAGAACTCGATGCCGGCCTGGGCCTTCACCCCGGCCTCGAACGGGTGCTTGACCAGCGTCATCTCGGTGACGAGGTCAGCGGCGGCGATCAGCTCCGGCTTGGCGTTGCGGCCGGTGATGCAGACATGCAGGCCGGGCCGGCGGGCGGCCAGCGTCGCCAGCACGTCGTCCAACGGCAGGTAGTCCATACGCAGCACGATGTTCAACTCGTCCAGCACGATCAGGCGGTAGCGCGGGTCGGCCATCAGTTCCTTCGCCTTGGCCCAGGCGGCCTCGGCGGCGGCGATGTCGCGGGCCCGGTCCTGGGTGTCCCAGGTGAACCCCTCGCCCATCGTGTGGAAATCGACCAGATCCTCGAAGCGCTCGAGCGCAACCGTCTCGCCGGTGGACCAGGCGCCCTTGACGAACTGCACCATGCCAACGCGCATGCCGTGGCCGACGGCGCGCATCATCAGGCCGAAGGCGGCGGTCGACTTGCCCTTGCCCTTGCCGGTGTGGACCATCAGCAGGCCCTTCTCGATCCTCTTCGACGCGAGCGCCCGCTCCTGCAGCGCCTTGCGCCGCATCATCTTCTCGGCATGACGGCGGTTCAGTTCGTCGGTATCGACCATATTGTCGGTCATGTGGAGGTTCCCTTCACGAACATCGGCAGACCGGCGACGGTCAACACGACGCGCGGCGCAACGGCCGCAATGGATTGGTGCAGGCGTCCGGCATGGTCGCGGAAGCGGCGCGCCAGCGCGTTGTCGGGCACGATGCCGAGGCCGACCTCGTTTGAGACCAGGACCACCCGGCCCGGCAGCGTCGGCAACAGCTCCACCAATGCCGCAGTCTCCGCGGCGATGTCGGCCTCCGCCATCATCAGATTTGTCAGCCACAGGGTCAGGCAATCGACCAGCACGCCGGTGCCGGCGGCGGCATGGCGGCGGAGCGCGCCGGTCAGGTCCCGCGGCTCCTCCACCGTCGTCCAATCGGGGCCGCGGTCGTCGCGGTGCTTCGCCACCCGCTCCGCCATCTCCGCGTCCCAGATTTGCGAAGTGGCGATATAGACGCGCGGCCCGCCCAGCGCCGTCACCAGCCCTTCGGCATAGCGGCTCTTGCCGGAGCGGGCGCCGCCCAGCACCAGGGTCAAGTCAACCGTCATTCCCAGGGCGTTCCGTCACGGTGGCGATAGGCGCCGTCGCGCCACACCATGTCCTCGTCCGAATAATCGATCTCGTCACCGCCGCTGCGGTCGCCGACCTCCAGATAGCTGGCCGGCAGTCCGCTGCGGTTGATCAGGCGGTGGCCATCGGCGACGCCATGGGGAAATCCAGCACACATGCCGGCGGTCAGCAGGGTTTCACCCGCGTCGGTGACCAGGGTCAGTTCCCCCTCCACCACATAGACGAACTCGTCCTGGCGGCTGTGCCAGTGGCGCAGCGCCGACGACGCGCCGGGCGCCAGCCGGGTCAGGTTGACGCCGAAATTGGTGAGCCCCAGCGGATCGCCAAGCGCAATCCGGTGCCGCCCGGCCACCTGCGCCCGGAAGGGCTGCGGATAGTCGGTGGAGCCGGCGTCGGCGGTCAGGGCGGCTGGATCGATGACCGGCGGTTTCGGCACGGGCGGTCTCCGGATTGGCATTGCGGGTCAGGACTGTCGCAAACCGGGCCGGCGCCGTCAAACTGTGCAAATTCCCCTGTCGGCAGGGTTGCGGATCAGGGTTGAAGGGGGCGCGGCTGGACAGGCTCACCCTCGCCCACCATGCTTATCGCAACGCGAAATCACAACCTGCGATCCGATGCCCAGCCTGGAAATCATCAGCCGCCGTCCCGCCGGCACGCCGAAGGCGCCGCCGCTCCTGTTCGTTCACGGTGCCTTCAGCGGCGCCTGGATCTGGGATGCCAAGTTCCTGACCTGGTTCGCTGCGCGCGGGTGGGAGGCGCATGCCGTCTCCCTGCGCGGCCATGGCAACAGCGAGGGGCGCGACCGGCTGCACGAGTTCGGCATCGCCGATTATGTGGACGATGTGTTGCAGGCCGCGGACAGGCTGTCGGCCCCGCCGGTGCTGATCGGCCATTCCATGGGCGGCATGGTGGTGCAGCGCGCACTGTCCAAGCGCCGCTTTGCCGGCGGCGTGCTGATGGCGTCGGCCCCGCCCTACGGCCTGTGGTCCTCCACCATGGGGCTCGCCTGGAGGTCGCCCTATGTGTTCCAGCAGATGGCGATGCTGACCACCTTCGGCGAGAAGGCCATCGATCCGGACGCAATCCGCCGAGCGATGTTCTCCGACAAGATGCCGCGCGCCGAGGCCGCGAAGTACGAAGCCTATCTGCAGGAGGAATCGCGCCGGGTCCTGCTGGACATCGGCGGCTGGATCCCCTTCCCCGTGCTGCCGCCGCGCGACACGCCGGTGATGGTGATGGGTGCGGAGGAGGATCTGCTGTTCCCGCGCGCGGAGGTGATCGCCACCGCCGTGGCGCTGGGCACCTCGCCGGTCTTCATGCCGGGAATGGGGCACGCGATGATGCTGGAACAGGACTGGCAGTCGGTCGCAGAGCGGGTCGAGGGATGGGTTTCGGCAACGATGATGGCGGAGGCGGGTTGAGGGGGCACATGCGCCCCCTCGGCCCCTTCACACCGTAACCCTTCACGCCGTCGTCGGGTTCGGCATGCCCGGCATCGGCTCGTCGGCCGGCGGGGGAATTTCCGGCAGGATGTCGGGGTTGTCGGGCACCGGGTAGGGATCGGGCGTGGTCGGCCGGTCGGGCTGCGGCGGGTTCGGGTTGGACGGCGGCGGAATCTCGCCGGGAGTGGACGGCTTCTGCTGATCGCTCATTCGGAACTCCTTGGGGTGGCCGTAGCGGTTAGCCTGGGGGACGGCCCTGGGATAACGCCTCAATCGACCGTCCGTTCAATCGCCCGGCCGCCGGCCTGTACGTCCTGTCCGGCACCTTCCACCGTGTTGCAGCCGGTCAGCATGGCCGCCAGCGCCATCAGAAAGGTCAGGATCACCAGTTCACGCGCGGGGAACGGGATCGCGCGGGCGGTGGCGCGCTGCCGGCGGTTCTTGGCGTGGTGCATGGCGTCTCTCCGGTGTGAAGGGGGGAATGGCTGTCCGGGCGTCGTTCGTCTCTGTTTGTGACAACGGGGCGGCGGCGGCTTGGTTCCGCGGGTGCCCCTCCGGCCATGCAGGGAATGCAACGGTCCTTTCGAGGCGCCTGAAATCCTTGACGCGGTACGCCCACCGGGCAAGATGACCGGCTTTTGCGCAGCCTGCCCGCTTTCCGGCCAGCCTTTACGGTCCGGCGGCGCGGCCAAGGCCGCATTCCCAATGCCGATACAGGTC
Source organism: Pseudomonadota bacterium (assembly GCA_023423695.1). GTDB lineage: Bacteria > Pseudomonadota > Alphaproteobacteria > Azospirillales > Azospirillaceae > Azospirillum. Next base: position 230,678 of record JAFAFA010000079.1, read on the forward strand.
CCCTCATGAGCACCGCCATCCTGCCCACGCCCGAGCCGTTGCGCGCGCGCCTCGCCGCCCACATCGGCGAGCTGCTGCGGCTGGCGGCGCCGGTCATCGTCTCCCGTGCCGGGCTGATGGTGATGATGGCGGTCGACACGGCCATCGTCGGCCGCTACTCGGCACAGGAACTGGCCTATTACGGGCTGGCCCATCTGCCGGGCAACATCATGGTCGGCACCGGCGTCGGCCTGCTGATGGGCACGGTGATGATCACCGCCCATGCCTTCGGCGCCGGCAGCGATGAGGAGTGCGGGCGGGCATGGCGCCGCTCGGTCCCCTATGCACTGCTTCTGGGCGTGCTGTTCGCGCTGGTGTCCCTGCTGGGCGATCCGCTCTTCCAGGCGGGCGGCCAGACACCCGACATGGCGGCGGGCGGCGCTCATGTCCTGGCCGTGCTAGGCCTCGGGGCGCCCGGCATGATGCTGTACATCACCACCGGCTTCTTCCTGGAGGGCATCAAGCGGGCGCTGCCGGGCATGGTCGCCATGGTGATCGGCAACATCGTCAACGCGGCGCTCGCCTGGGCGCTCGTCTGGGGCCATCTCGGGCTGGAACCGCTGGGCGCAGTCGGCTCCGCCTGGGCGACCACCATCGTGCGCTGGGGCATGGGGCTGAGTCTCGTCGCCTATGTCTGGTGGATGCGCGACCATGTCCGCTGGCAGGTCCGCCTGCCGGTGTCCGACTGGTGGAGCGGCGCGGCGCGCCAGCGCCATCTCGGCTATGCCGCCGGGCTCAGCATCGGGGTGGAGAGCGGCGCCTTCGCCGCCCTCGGCCTGTTCGCCGGCATGATCTCCCCGCTGGCGCTGGCCGCCTATACGGTGGGTCTGAACCTGACCGCCCTGCCCTTCATGGCGGCGGTCGGGTTGGCCTCGGCGACGGCGGTGCGGGTGGGCGTGGCCTATGGCCGCGGCGACCGCAGGGACATGGTGCTGGCGGGCTGGACCGGCCTCGGAGTCACCAGCGCCATCCTGGCCTGCGTCGGCATCCTCTACCGCAGCCTGCCCGACGCGCTGGGCGGCATCTACACCAACGACCCGGAACTGCTGGAGGCAGTGGTGCCGCTGATCGCCTTCACCGCCTGGGTCCTGATCGCCGACGGCGGCCAGACTGTGATGGCGAACGCGTTGCGCGGCCGTCACGACGCCTGGGTTCCGACCGCGCTGCATTTCTTTTCCTATGCGGTGGTGATGATACCGGTGTCGGCATTCCTCACTTTCGGCCTCGGCCACGGCGTCCATGGGCTTTTCGAGGGAATCCTGATCGCCAGCCTGGTATCGGTGACCATCCTGTCCCTGCGATTCGCCCGTCTGAGCCGGCGCTGAGCCGGCTTTCCGGCCCCGAATCATTGTGTGCAATTGCGAGAGTTGCTATATTTCCTGGGCAAAACCTTCGGCCCGCAAGGCCAGTGACTGCCGCGGATTCCTAAAGCGGCGGCGCATTCGAAGAATGAGTGTCCTGCTTGAGCAATACGCCCCTTCCTCCCGCCTCCGACATCGCGCCGATCAACATCGAAGACGAGATGCGGAAATCGTATCTCGACTACGCGATGAGCGTGATCGTGAGCCGTGCCCTGCCCGACGTCCGCGACGGGCTGAAGCCGGTGCACCGGCGCATCCTCTATGCGATGAAGGAGGGCGGGTACGACTCGACCAAGCCCTATAAGAAGTCGGCGCGCATCGTCGGCGACGTGATGGGTAAATACCACCCGCACGGCGACAGCGCGATCTACGACGCCATGGTCCGCATGGCGCAGGACTTCTCCATGCGCCTGCCGCTGATCGACGGCCAGGGCAATTTCGGTTCGATGGACGGCGACCCGCCGGCGGCCATGCGCTACACCGAGGCGCGTCTGGCCAAGGCGGCGGAAGCGCTGCTGGACGACATCGACAAGGACACGATCGACTTCCAGGCCAGCTACGACGATTCGGGCCGCGAGCCCACCGTCGTCCCGGCGCGCTTCCCGAACCTGCTGGTGAACGGCGCCGGCGGCATCGCCGTCGGCATGGCGACCAACATCCCGACCCACAATCTGGGCGAGGTGATCGACGCCTGCTGCGCCTACATCGACAACCCCGACATCACGCTCGAAGAGCTGATGGAGCATGTGCCCGGACCCGATTTCCCGACGGGCGGCCTGATCCTCGGCCGGTCGGGCAGCCGGGCGGCTCTGCAGACCGGGCGCGGCTCGATCATCCTGCGCGCCAAGACGCATTTCGAGGAGGTGCGCAAGGACCGCACCGCCATCGTCGCGACCGAGATCCCGTATCAGGTCAACAAGGCCAAGCTGATGGAACGCATCGGCGAGGTCGTGAACGACAAGATCATCGAGGGCATCTCCGACCTGCGCGACGAATCGGACCGCGACGGCGTGCGCGTGGTGATCGAGCTGAAGCGCGACGCGGTCCCCGACGTGGTGCTGGCCCAGCTGTTCCGCCACACCCAGCTCCAGACCTCCTTCGGCGTCAACATGCTGGCGCTGAACGGCGGCCGTCCGGAGTTGATGCATCTCCAGCAGATCATCGCCGCCTTCATCCGCTTCCGCGAGCAGGTCATCACCCGCCGGACAGAGTTCCTGCTGGGCAAGGCGCGCGAGCGGGCGCACACCTTGGTCGGTCTGGCGGTCGCCGTCGCCAACCTGGATGCGATGATCGAGCTGATCCGCAGCGCTCCCGATCCCGTCTGGGCGCGCGAGGAGATCATGAACCGCGAATGGCCGGTCCATGACGTCGGCCCGCTGATCGAACTGATCGACGAGCCGGGCCGCGGCGTCAGCCCGCAGAACACCTACCGGCTGTCGGAGGTTCAGGCCCGCGCCATCCTCGATCTGCGTCTGCACCGCCTGACCGGGCTGGAGCGCGACAAGATCGGCGCCGAACTGACCGACGTCACCGACCAGATCGCCGATTTCCTCGCCACGCTGGCCAACCGGCCGAAGCTGATGGGCATCCTGCGCGACGAGCTGGTGGAGATGAAGGAGCGGTTCGGCAATCCGCGCCGCACCGAGATCCAGGACCTGGAGTTCGAGGCCGACATCGAGGACCTGATCCAGCGCGAGGACATGGTCGTCACCGTCAGCCAGTCCGGCTACGTGAAGCGGGTACCGCTGTCGACCTACCGGGCGCAGAAGCGCGGCGGCAAGGGACGCGCCGGCATGTCGATGAAGGCGGAGGACGCGGTCAGCGACCTGTTCGTCGCCAACACCCACACGCCGCTGCTGCTCTTCTCGAACCGCGGCATGGTCTACAAGCTGAAGGTCTACCGGCTGCCGCTGGGCAACCCGCAGGCGCGCGGCAAGGCCTTCGTCAATCTGCTGCCGCTGATCGACGGGGAGACCATCACCACCGTCCTGCCGCTGCCGGAGGACGAGGCGGCCTGGGCCGATCTGCACGTCGTCTTCGCCACGTCGAAGGGCAACGTGCGCCGCAACCGCATGTCGGACTTCGCCAACATCCGCTCCAACGGTCTGATCGCCATGAAGCTGGAGGAGGAAGGCGAGCGGCTGATCGGCGTCCACACCTGCACCGAGGCCCTGCACGACGTCCTGCTGGCGACGCGCGGCGGCAAGTGCATCCGCTTCCCGGTCGACGACGTGCGCGTCTTCGCCGGCCGCACCTCCACCGGCGTCCGCGGCATCAGGCTGGCAGACGGCGACGAGGTGGTGTCGCTGTCGATCCTGACCCATGTCGACGCCACGCCCGAGGAACGCGCCGCCTTCTTCAAGATGAAGCGCGACGAAGGGCTGGAGATGGAGGGCGAGGCCGCGCCGGAAGCTGACGACGTGCCGGCGGACAGCGTCACCCTGTCGCAGGAGCGGTATGAAGAACTGAAACAGAAGGAACAGTATATTCTGACCGTCTCCGACCGCGGGTACGGCAAGCGCAGCTCGTCCTACGAGTATCGCATCGCCGGTCGCGGGGGCCAGGGCATCTGGAACATGGAGATGGGCGAGCGCAACGGGTCCATCGTCGCCGCCTTCCCGGTCGAATCGAACCATCAGGTGATGATGGTGACCAACGGCGGCCAGGTGATCCGCATGCCCCTGCACGACGTGCGGGTGGCCGGCCGGAAGACGCTGGGCGTCACGCTGTTCCGCGTGGGGGCGGAAGAGCGTGTGGTCTCCGTCGCCACCATCGCCGAGGAAGAAGGCGAGAACGGCGTGGATACGGGCGTTGAGACTGGCGATGACGCCAACGGTTCGGTCGAGCCCACCGGTGATGCCGGCAGCTCCGCCGCGCCGAACGAGTAACGGAAGGGCGTAAGGGGAAACTTCCATGGCGACCAGCCAGACCGAGACCAGCATGGGGCGTCGAATCGGTGTCTATCCCGGCACCTTCGATCCGATCACCAACGGTCACATGGACATCATCCAGCGCGCCGCCCGTCAGGTCGACCACCTGATCATCGGCGTCGCCCGGAATGCCGGCAAGGGGCCGCTCTACTCCACGGACGAGCGGGTCGCCATGGTTCGCGAGGACGTGGCCGCGCTGAACGCCGCAGGGGCCAGCATCGAGGTGCGGGCGTTCGACAATCTGCTGATGCATTTTGCCATCGAGATGAACGCCAGGGTCATCATCCGTGGCCTGCGCGCCGTCTCGGACTTCGAATACGAATTCCAGATGGCGGGCATGAACGCGCGGCTGAACCCGAAGGTCGAGACGATCTTCCTGATGTCGTCGGAAAAGCACCAGTTCATCTCCTCCCGCTTCGTGAAGGAGATCGGGCGCCTGGGTGGCGACATCCGCCACTTCGTCTCCGCCCGCGTGGCAGAGCGTCTGGCCGAACGCTTCGCGCTGGAGGCCGGCAACGGCAACACTCCGACGACCAGTCAGACCTGATCCTGAAGCCATGGGCTTGATGGGCGGGCTTGGCGGCAAAATCCTGCATTCGCCATCAAGCCCATGGTTGACCTTTCAGGCGCGTCTTTCTATGGTGCGCCCACTTCCGGCGGGGGCCAGTTTCCCACCGCCGCGTTGGATGATCCGGTAGCTCAGTCGGTAGAGCACGTGACTTTTAATCATGTGGCCGTGGGTTCGAATCCCACCCGGATCACCACCCTTTTCAAAACCTTACCAAGCAAAATCCACTGCGGCATATAGATCGCTGCAGACGACAGATCGGCGTCGGTAAGGGGCAGCCCCTATTTAATCTTCCATCAATCCTATTAAGAGTCCGAACCAGTGAAAACTGGGGGTGACTATGGATTGGTTGAGGAACGCATCTGTTCGTACGAAGGTGATTGCGGCTTTTTCCGTGCTCGTAATAGGAACTGCACTGCTGGGGCTGTTCGCGATTAATCGTTTGTCGTCGGTCAATGACGAAGCGGCGGAGATCCGCGACAACTGGCTTCCTTCGGTCACCGCCGTTTCCGACCTGTATGCGACCTTCTACTTCTACCGCTCCGTCGAAGGTGCCTTGATCGCAGTTCAGGACGAGGGCCGGATCCGCGCAGAGGAGGAAAGCCTCGACCAATCCATGCGTTCCCTCGAGGAGAAGCGCGCGCTCTACGAATCGCTGCTGACCGCAGGTTGGGAGACGGAGACTTACCGGAAACTCGTCGACTCGCTCAACCGGTACATGGCGATCAGCCGGGATAGGATTCGTCCGCTCGCCCGCAAGAACGAGACCTCGGCACTCGCCGAACTGTTCGTCGGTGAGTCGCGTCAGGAATTCCGCAACGCGAAGGCGCTGCTGGAAGAGCTGGTGCAGTTTAATCGGTCCGAGGGTGTCAAAGCCGCCAACCGCGGAGCCGAGATCTACGTTTCATCCCGCAATTGGATTACCGGCTCCATCCTGGTGGCGATGATGGTGGGCGTCGGCGCGGCTCTGCTGATCCTCGGGGCCGTGGTCCGGCCCATGCACGGTCTGACCGGTATCATGGCGCGGCTGGCCAACCGGGAACTGACGGTTGCGGTGGACGGCACGGAGCGCAAGGACGAGTTGGGCGCCATGGCGCGTGCCGTTCAGGTGTTCAAGGACGGGCTGATCGAGGCCGACCGCCTCGCCGCCGCCGAGGCCGCCGAGCAGCAGGCAAAGGCACGCCGGGCGCAAGCCATCGATCGGCTGCTCGGCGGATTCGAGAGTTCGTCCAGCACGGCCCTGCGCACCGTCGCCGCCGCGGCGTCGGAACTGGATGCCACCGCCCACAGCATGTCGGCGATGGCCCAGCAGACCAGCACCCAGGCGACCATCGTCGCGTCGGCCGCCGAACAGACCAGCGCCAACGTGCAGACCGTCGCCACCGCGACCGAAGAGATGGCCAGTTCCATCCGTGAGATCGGGTCTCAGATCTCCCGCTCCGCCGATGTCGCGGGCAAGGCGGTGAACGAGGCGACCCAGACCAGCGAAGCGGTCCGCAGCCTTGCCGATGCCGCGCAGAAGATCGGCGAAGTGGTCGGCCTGATCACCGACATCGCCAGTCAAACCAACCTCCTGGCCCTGAACGCCACCATCGAGGCGGCGCGTGCCGGTGAGGCCGGCAAGGGATTCGCCGTCGTCGCCAGCGAGGTGAAGAGCCTGGCCGGACAGACCGCCAGGGCGACGGAGGAGATCGCCAGCCAGATCGGTTCCATTCAGCAGACGACGCAAGGCGTGGTGACGGCAATCACCGGCATCGGCGGCACCATCGGCAGCATCAACGACATCACCACCGCCATCGCTGCTGCGATTGAAGAGCAGAGTGCCGCGACCAACGAGATCTCCCGAAATGTCCAGCAGGCCGCCGCCGGCACGCAGGAGGTCACGGGCAGCATCTTCCAGGTCACCCAGGCCGCAGGCGAAGCCGGCAACGCCGCCGGGCAGGTTCTGACCGCCGCCGGTGAACTGTCCCGTCAAGCCGAACTGATGCGCAAGGATGTCGAAACCTTCCTGAGCGACATCAAGGCGGCCTGACCGGTCGGGGGCGGACGGCGCCCCCACCCCTCGCAAGACGCCCGCAAAGAAAAAGCCCCGCCGAAGCGGGGCTTTTTCTCTGAAACGTCACACACCGAGATGGCGACCCCAGCTGGATTCGAACCAGCGACCTGCCGCTTAGAAGGCGGCTGCTCTATCCAACTGAGCTATGGGGCCTTATCCCGGATCCCGGCCTCGGCGGACCAGCCGCGGTGGACGGGGCCGCGGTCAGAAGCGCGGACGGTCGGTGCGGAAATTGTCGGCGTAGTTGCGCGGACGTACGCGGCGGACCGGGGCTTCCTGCACGGTGTAATTCCAGCCCTCGCGCTCCGCGAACGCAATGGCCTCTTCCTTCGTCTCGAAGGACAGGCGCACCTGGTTCAGCGTGTCGCCGGAGCTGGTCCAGCCCATCAAGGGCTCCGGACGGCGCGGAGTCTCGATCTCGTAATCCAGCATCCAACGGTGAGTCTTGGCCCGGCCGGACTGCATGGCCGTCTTGCTCGGCTGATAGATCCGGACGTTCATGGCTCGCTCGTCTCCCCCAATGCTGCGGTTGCGTCCTGGCACATATGGCTTGGACGCGGTTTTGTCCCTCGGCGATGGTCGGGGCGCCCGGATTCGAACCGGGGGCCTCCAGTACCCAAAACTGGCGCGCTGACCAGACTGCGCTACGCCCCGTCGCCGCGATGTGAGATACACGAACGCCACGCCCACGGCAAGCGGACGGCGCATCGCTTTCACGCTCTTTCTCCATTCCGCCCGCCACACCGGCCATCCGGTGCGGCGTTCGGTCGCTAAACTCCAACCCTTCAACAGATTTCCGGATCCGTTCGTTGCCTTCGCTCACCCCTGCCCCGCTCGTCGTCGCCCTCTTCCTGCCCGACCTGGGCGACCGGCCGGACCGGCGCGCGGCGGTCGACCTCGCCCATCGCCTGCTTCGCACCGGTGCGGCGGTGGATGTCGTCGCGCCGATGGGCGGCGGTCCCCTGCGGGCGGCCCTCGATCCCGCCATCGGGCAGATCGACCTTGCCAAACGGCACGCCGCAACCTCCGTCCTGGCACTGGCACGGGTGGTGGCGGAACGGCAGCACGGGCTGCTCGCCGCACCGCGGGAGGCGGCATGGATCGCCCGCGCGGCGCTGTGGCTTGCGCGCAGCGACGCACGGATGGCGGGCTTGGCTGGCGACGCGGCGGTCGACTTCGCGGCTATTCGTGCCGCAGCGCCTCGATGGGATTGAGCAGCGCCGCCCGCCGGGCCGGATAGAGGCCGAAGAAGACCCCGATCAGTCCGCTGACGGCCACGGCCAGCACCACTGAGTCGATTTGGATCAGGGTCGGCCAGCCGGCAAGGGCGGCCACCCCCATGGCGGTCGCTATGCCCAGCGCCACCCCGACCGCGGCACCGATCAGCGACAGGGTGGTCGACTCGATCAGGAACTGCACCAGGATGTCGCGCCGCCGCGCCCCAATGGCGAGCCGCAGCCCGATCTCCCGTGTGCGCTCGGTCACCGAAACCAGCATGATGTTCATGATCCCGATGCCGCCGACCAACAGCGACACGGCCGCCACCGCTGCCAGCAGGAAGGACAGCGCGCGCGACGAGGCATCGCGGGTCGCAGAAACCTCCGACAGGTCGCGCATCCAGAAATCGTCGTCCTGGCCGGGGATCAGCCGGTGGCGCTGGCGCAGCAGGTCGCGGATCTGGGCCTGCGCCTCAGCCATGTCGGCGCCATCCCGCATCTTCACCACAATGGTGTGGACGAAGCGCGGGTTGCTTTTCGCCATGCCCGGAATGTTGCGCTTGGCGGTGGACAGCGGAACGAAGATGACGTCGTCCTGATCCTGCCCCTGGGTGTTCTGGCCCTTTTCCGCCAGCACGCCGACGACGGTCAGGGGCGTGGAAAAGACGCGGACCGGCTCGCCGATGGGATCGCCGCCGCCGAACAGGTTGCGCACGACCGTCCGGCCGAGCACGACCACCTTGTTGGCCTGGGCCACATCCTCGTCGGACAGCCCCCGCCCCGTCTCCACCGTCCAGTCGCGGGCATCCATGTAGTCGGGCGTGATGCCGAACAGCACCGTGCCCCAATTCTGGTTTCCGGCGACGATCTGCAGTCCCCAGCGCACCGACGGCGCCGTCACCACCACGCCGGGGATCTCGGTCAGCACCGCCAGCGCATCGTCCTCTGTAAGGGTCGATGCGGTGCCGGCGCCCAGTTTCACACCGCTGCGGACGATGCTGCCCTGCCCCACCATGATCAGGTTGGTGCCGAGGCTGGCGATCTGGCGCAGAACCTGATCCCGCGCTCCTGCCCCAACCGCGACCATGGCGATCACCGCGGCGACGCCGATGACGATGCCCAGCATGGTCAGCGCGCTGCGCAACGGGTTGGCCCGCAGTGAATCGAGCGCCGCGCGCAGGGCGTCCCATGCCGTCATGCCGCCACCTCCGGATCCTGGCGCAGGTCGTCGATCAGCCGGCCGTCGCGGAACTGCAGGACACGGGCGGCGAAGCGCGCCACCTCCGGTTCATGAGTGACCAGCACCACGGTGATGCCGCGCCGGTTCAGCCGCTGGAAAAGCGCGATGATTTCCAGGCTTGTTGCGGTGTCGAGCGCGCCCGTCGGCTCGTCGGCCAGAAGCAGGAGCGGGTCGTTGACCAGGGCACGGGCGATGGCGACCCGCTGCTGCTGACCGCCGGAAAGCTGGGTCGGCCGATGCCCCGCCCGCTCCCGCAAGCCCACCGCGTCGAGCGCTGCCAGTGCCCGCTCCGCCCGCTCGGCATGTCCGACACCGGCATAGACCATCGGCAGCATGACGTTGGCGAGCGCCGTCTGCCGCGGCAGGAGGTTGAAGGACTGGAAGACGAAGCCGATGCTGCGGTTCCGCACCGCCGCCAGGGCATCGGAGGAGAGGCCGGCGACCTCCCGCCCGTCCAGGCGGTAACGGCCGGCATCGGGACGGTCCAGGCATCCCAGCAGGTTCATGAAGGTGGATTTGCCGGATCCAGAGGGTCCCATCACGGCCACGAACTCGCCGCGGGCGATGGCGACGGTGACGCCGTCCAGCGCATGAACGGTCTGCGGTCCCATGCGGTAGTGGCGGGAGAGGTTTTCGACGGCGATGAGGGGCTTCCGATGCCCCCTCTCCCCCCCGGGGGGAGAGGGGGATTTGAGTGAAGCGGCGAGGGAATCGGAGTCAGAAGCCAAGGCGCGGTCCCCGGCGGGTGTCGCGGTCGGGGGACAGGATGCCGGTGATGACCTCCTGCCCGGCACGCAGATCGCCGGACACCACCTCCGTAAAGCTGCCATCACCGATGCCGAGCCGGACTGGCACACCGATGGGGTTGCCGTTGCCGGGGCCGGGAACCCAGACGGTGCGCCCGGCTTCCGCAGCCCGGCCGGGCTCCACCAGCGCATCGAAGCGGTCGCGCTGCGCAGGCTCCAGTAGAGCGGCCATCCTTTCCAGGGTTGCGGTGCGGATGGTGCCGGCCTCCATCCGGCGGCGCTCCGGATCACCGCCTTCGGCGTCCAACGCGGTGAAGCGCTCGCGCGCTTCGGCGACCAGGGCGGCGATGTCGCGGCGCTTGCTCTCGTCCAGCTTCAGCCCGTCCATTACCCGCTTGGCTGCCGCCTCCAACGCCGCGGCGCCGCGGCCGCCATTCGGCCCACCGGTGGTGGGGGCCGGCGCGTCGTCCGGCGTCCCGGCGCCCGGCGGGCGAAACCGCAGTGCGGCGTTGGGCAGCTTCACCGCCGACGGACGCTCGTCCACCGTGATGCGCAGGTTGGCGGTCATGCCCGGCAACAGCCGCAAATCCGGATTCTCGACCGTGATGACGACGATGTAGGTGACGACGGTCAGGTCCTCCTTCGGCGCCAGCCGCACCTGGGCCACCCGGCCGGTGAAGCTGTCGCCGGGGAAGGCGTTCACGGTGAAATGCACCGGCATGCCTTCGCGCACCCGGCCGATGTCGGCCTCGTCGATGTTGGCCAGCACCTCCATCTGCCGCAGATCCTGGGCGATGGTGAACAGGGTGGGCGCCGACAGGCTGGCCGCCACCGTCTGGCCGGTGCTGACCGCACGGTTCACCACCACCCCGTCGATGGGAGAGCGGATGACCGAGCGGTTCAGGTCGACGCGGACGAGCTGCAAGGCGGCCTCGCGCTGGGCGACCTGGGCGCGGGCGACCTCCACCTGGGCCGCGGCGACGGCGAGCGAGGCTTGGGCGGAGGATTCCGCCGCTTCGGCCTGCCGCTTCTGGGCGCGGGCGGCGACCAGTTGGGCCTGGGCGCTGTGGGCCGCCGTCTCCGCCTTTTCGAGGTCTGCGGCGGCCACCACCCCGCGGCCCTGCAGGTCGCGCCGGCGCCGCAGGTCCCGCTCCGCATCGCGCTGGGCAAGCTCGGCACGCAGGATCTGGGCATCGGCATTGGCGACGCTGGCCTTGGCGCTGGCAAGGTCGGCCTGCGCCTTGTCGTGCAGGGCCTGCTGTTGGATCAGTGCCGCCTTGGCGGAATCGACGTCGGCGCCCGCCTGGGCCAGCCTTGCGGCGAGCTGGTCGCCGTTCAGGCGGGCGAGGATCTGGCCGCTGGTGACGCGGCTGTTGAAATCGGCGTACAGCTCCGCGATCTGGCCGGAGAGTTGGGAACTGACCTCCACCGTCACCAGGGCGCTCATGGTGCCGGTGGCGGTGATCGCGCTGACCAGGGGGCCCTGTTCGACATGCGCGAGCCGGTAGGACGGTCCAGGCTCGGCGCGCGCCAGCACGACATAGGCGGACAGGCCGGCCGCGGCGCTGAGCGCCACCCCGGCCATGATCGCCGCCCGCCTGCCTGCTCCCCTCGCCATGCCTGCCCTCCGCGCCGTAAGCCGCGCGATCAATCTGGGGGAGTTTAAGCGAAAGTCATGGGCGGGGGATCGTCTTTCCGCTTACGGCTTCGTGATGTCGGGCGACACCACGCGGTCACCGGGACGGATGCCCAGCCGTGCCGCCATGCCGCCGTTCAACTCCAGGATCGCCTTCACCGGGCCGTCGGAACTGATGGAGTCCAGCGATTCCGGCACCGCGCGCTCGTGGATGTTCACGATGCGACCGTCGGCGGCGATGAACAACATGTCCAGCGGGATCAGAGTGTTCTTCATCCAGAAGCTGGCCGGCTGCACCCGGTCGTAGACGAACAGCATCCCGGCATCGGCCGGCATCGACTGGCGATACATAAGACCCTGCGCCTGCTGGCCGGGGGTCAGGGCCAGTTCGACGGTGAAGCGGAACTTGCCGCCGCCTGCCGTCTCGACGGTCAGCTTGGACTTCTGGAAGCTCTCCAGCGCCACCGCCGGAAGGGCGGCTACCAGCAGCAGGAGCGCCATGACGGCACCCCGAAAACCCCGACCGAACATCATGCTCGTCCCCGAACAGCTGAAGCGGAAGAGGCGCCAGTCAACCACGGCGCCCCTTCCCTGCCAAATTAAGCTTTTCTAGGACTTCGCCAGACGGTCGAAGGCCTGCAACTTCGCCAGCAGCGCCGGCATGTCCGTCAGCGGGACCATGTTGGGGCCGTCGCTGGGCGCGCAGTCCGGGTTCTCATGCGTCTCCATGAAGACGGCGGCGACGCCGACCGCGATGGCCGCACGCGCCAGCACCGGCACGAATTCCCGCTGACCGCCGGAGGTGGTGCCCTGCCCGCCGGGCTGCTGGACGGAGTGGGTGGCGTCGAACACCACTGGGAAGCCGGTCTCCGCCATGATCGGCAGGGACCGCATGTCCGACACCAGCGTGTTGTAGCCGAAGCTGGCGCCGCGCTCGCACAGCAGCACGCGCTCGTTGCCCGAGGCGACCAGCTTGGCGGCGACGTTCTTCATGTCCCACGGCGCCAGGAACTGACCCTTCTTGACGTTCACGGCCCGGCCGGTCTCCGCGGCGGCGATCAGCAGGTCGGTCTGGCGGCAGAGGAAGGCTGGTATCTGCAGCACGTCCACCGCCTCTGCGACGGGGGCGCACTGGCCGGACTCGTGCACGTCGGTGATGACCGGGCAGCCGAAGCGCTCGCGGATTTCCGCGAAGATCGGCAACGCCTTGTCCATGCCGAGGCCGCGCGCGGTGGTGATGGAGGTGCGGTTGGCCTTGTCGAAGCTGGACTTGTAGATCAACCCCATGCCCAACGCCTTGGTCATCTCCACCAGCGCTGACGCAGTCTCCATCGCATGGTCGCGGCTTTCCATCTGGCAGGGGCCGGCGATCAGGACGAAGGGACGGTCGTTGGCAATGGTCAGGTCGCCGATCTGGACGGCGCGCGGCGTGGTCATCGGAGTGCTCCAAAACAAGAACGGGCGAGAGGGCGCCCGTGGGCCTTTGCATCCCATTAAATGGGGGGATGGTCAATGGCGGGCGGCGTCAATGCTGGGCAGCGAGCCGAAGCGCAAAGCGGAATACCCCCTCCCCGACCCTCCCCCGCTACGCGTGAGAGGGAGTTGAGCGAAGGAGCGGCGGAGTTCCCTCTCCCGCGTAGCGGGGGAGGGTTAGGGAGGGGGCAAACATCACCCAAGATGCGTCCGGAAGAACTCCACCGTCAGGCGGTTCGCCTCGTCGGCTGCATCCGCGTCGTAATGTTCGCCGCCCGGCCGGGCGAAGGCGTGGTCCATGCCGGGATAGACCTTGGCCGTCACCCACTTGTTACCTTTCACCCCGGCCAGCAGGGCGTCGCGCTTGTCGGGGCTGGAGAACTTGTCGTTCTCGGCGACATGCAGAAGCAGCGGCTTGGCGATCCTGCCGGCCTCGCCCAGCAGCCCTTCCAACCCGACGCCGTAATAGCCGACATTGGCGTCCGCATCCGACCGCGTCGCCATCATGAAGGCCAGCCGGCCGCCCAGACAATAGCCGACGCTGCCGGCCTTGCCGGTGCAGCTCTCCTGCCCCCGGACCCAGGCGAGGGCGGCCTTCAGGTCATCCACCGCCTTGTCCTGGTCCATGCCGTTCATCAGGGCGAAGGCTTGGTTCCATTCCTCCTGCGTCTTGTCGGTCAGCTGCACGCCCGGCTGCTGTCGCCAGAACAGGTCCGGGCACACCGCCAGGAACCCCTGCGAGGCGTACCAGTCGCACAGTTCGCGCATCACCGCGTTGACGCCGAAGATCTCCTGGATCACCACCAGCCCGCCGGCAGGAGTTACCGTGGGCTTGGCGACGTAGGCCGAAAAGCGGCCGCCGTCTGCGGCATCGATCATCACTTCGGACATGGCGTTCTTCTCCTCCCATTGGCAAATCCGCCCCTGATATGGAGCGGACTTGGCCCCGGTCACCCCGCCTTTGGTCAGAAGCCGACGCTGACGCCGACAAAGCCGCCATAGTCGCCGCGGTCCTGATCGCCCAACCGGGCATTGAGGCCCAGCGTGCCTGTCACCGACGCGGCCAGGCGGAAGGATGCACCGGCGATCAGGTCGACATAGCTGCGGTCCGGCTTCGCCACCGCCACGTCGTAGGCGAGCGTGGAGATGCTGCGGCTTTCCACCGTGATCCTGCGCTGGTCGTCCTTGAACTCGCGGTTCAAAGTGACCTTGGCGTAGGGCAGGACGCTGCCGAAATCATAGGCCGCCTGATAGCCGACGCTGCCGACCAGCGAGTTGCGGGTCTGCGAGCGGTAGGTGAAGCCGAACAGGCTGCTGTCCTCGCTGAAGCCCTCCACCTCCACATGCTGATAGCGCAGGCCGAGGACCGGACCATGGGTCAGACCTCCCATGGCGAAGTCGTAGCCGCCCTCGACACCGATGGAAGCGTTGATGCCATCGGTGTTGCCGCCGGTCGAATGGTCGGTGCCGTTGATGGTGACGCCACGGCGCAGATCGTAGTCGGTGAAGCCGAAGGACCCGACACCGTTCACGAAGGCGCCGCCCATGCGGTAGACGCCATAACCGCTCAGCACATAGTCGCGCTGCTTGTAATCGCCGCCGGTGGAAAAGCTGCCGCGATAGTGCGACAGCGTGCCGGCCACGCCCAGCAGCAGGTTTTCGCCGAAGCGCTTGTCGATGCCCACGCTGACCGCCAGCGGCGTGCCGCGCACCTCCGCCTGCCCGCCGGCGCCGGGATCGCCCGTGCGGTCGCTGGTCAGGCGCCCTGCTCCGCCGCTGATCCAGGCGCCGGCTTCTCCGGGCTTGCGGCTCCACAGGCTGGTCGCCGCCTGGGCGAGAATCGTCGCGGTCACCCGGTCGCGCGTCCGCAACGGCGATTCGGCAAGCTGCGCGACGTTGCCGGGCGCCGTCAGCGCGTTCAGCACGAAGTCGGACACGGCACGATGTCCGGCGGTCGTCGGATGGACGCCATCGGCGAACAGATAGCTCTCCGCCGCGTTCGGTGCCACCAAGGTGGCGGA
Source organism: Pseudomonadota bacterium (assembly GCA_023423695.1). Lineage (GTDB taxonomy): Bacteria > Pseudomonadota > Alphaproteobacteria > Azospirillales > Azospirillaceae > Azospirillum. The sequence goes on from JAFAFA010000079.1 coordinate 245,965, forward strand.
GGTGCAGAGCAGCGAACTGCTGGTGACGCAGGCGGTCCCCGTCACGTTGGTGAAGCCGAAGGATGCCGGATTCGCCACCGCGGCCCGCAGCAGCGAATAGGTGTCGATGGGGATGACCGAGACACCGGCATTCGCCAGCCCCAGCGTGACCAACTGGTTATAGCCGCTCACCAGCTGGGAGATCTGCCCGGCCGCCGCACCCTGCGCCTGCCCGAATGGAGTGGAGCCGATGTCCGGCACGGTCGGCACCAGGATGGTGCGCGCACCGGCCGCCCGCAGCCGTGCGACCTGCGTCACGAGATCGGTGGCCGCTTGCGTCACCGTCGCCTGGGCGGTTGACGGGCTGCTCAGCGAGGCGAGGATGTCATTGGCACCGCCCCAGACGGTGTAGAGCGCATTCGGATCGGCCCGCCCGCCGGTGGAGGCGAGATAGCCGGAGATTTGCGTCGCCACGCTGGGCGCCAGCGCCGTCGGACCGGTCGCCGGCACGCCGACGGAAGTGTTCACCCGCGCTCCGCCGACCGCATAGTCGGTGCCGCCGCGCACCGCCGTGACGGCGGAGGTGCCGAGCGCACCGGCGAGGCTCTCCGCCCACACCGGGCCTGGGTTGGTGGTGAACTTGCCGCCGACCGGCAAAAGCGACTGGAACGCGCCGCTATCGGTCAGGCTGTCGCCGAAGAAGATGGTGGAGGAGTAGTCCGCCGCCGTGGCCGGGACGGCGCCGAGCGCGGTCAGGCAGGTGGCGAACGCGGCGATCCTGGCGCGATTCATGGTCCTTCCCCCGATCCGATTGTTCGCCTATGCGATTTTCAGAGGATGGTCGCACAAGGGTGTCGGACGAACAAGGAAGGTGACGTATGGGGAAGGTTGTGGGCGTGAAAAAGCCCCGCTTTATGGGGCGGGGCTTTTTTTCAGTACAGAAGCTCGAATGCGGCTTGCCCCCTCCCCGACCCTCCCCCGCTTCGCGGGAGAGGGAGATAAGCGCGGAAGCGGCGGAGTTCCCTCTCCCGCAAAAGCGGGGGAGGGCTAGGGAGGGGGCAGATGCGCCCTCAGACCAACCGGCTCTGATCGATCGCCGCCTTGATGAAGGCGGTGAACAGCGGGTGCGGCTCGAACGGCTTGGACTTCAGTTCCGGGTGGAACTGCACGCCGATGAACCAGGGATGATCGGGGATCTCGACGATCTCCGGCAGTTCCCCGTCCGGCGACAGGCCGCTGAACTTCATGCCGCAGCGCTCCAGACGCTCCTTGTAGTACACGTTCACCTCATAGCGGTGACGGTGCCGTTCGGAGATGTCGGTGGTGCCGTAGACCTCGGCGACCTTGCTGCCTTCCAGCAGCTTGGCCGGATAGGCACCGAGCCGCATGGTGCCGCCCAGGTCTCCGACCTCGGCGCGACGCTCCAGCGTGTTGCCGCGCATCCACTCCGTCATCAGGCCGACGACGGGGTTGCCCGGCTTGCCCAGTTCGGTGGAGCCGGCATCCTCGATCTTCGCCATGTTGCGGGCGGCTTCGATCACCGCCATCTGCATGCCGAAGCAGATGCCGAAATAGGGCACCTTGCGCTCGCGGGCGAATTTGGCCGCGCGGATCTTGCCTTCCGTCCCGCGCGAGCCGAAGCCGCCCGGAACCAGGATGCCGTGGACGTTCTCCAGCCGCTTCACCGCCGCGTCGTCATCCTCGAAGATCTCCGAATCGATCCAGTCGAGGTTGACCTTGACGTTGTTGGCGATGCCGCCGTGGGTCAGCGCCTCGGCCAGCGACTTGTAGCTGTCGAGCAGGCTGATGTACTTTCCGACCACCGCGATAGTGACTTCGCCCTGCGGCTTGCGCACCCGCTCCATGATGCGGGTCCAGCGCGACAGGTCCGGCTCCTTGTCGACCGGCAGGCCGAAATAGCTCAGGACCTGGGTGTCGAAGCCTTCCTCGTGGTAGCTGATCGGCACCTGATAGATCGAATCGACGTCCAGCGCCGCGATCACCCGCTCCGGACGGATGTTGCAGAACAGCGCGATCTTCTTGCGCTCGTTCTCCGGGATCGGACGGTCGGCGCGGCACAGCAGGATGTTGGCCTGGATGCCGACGCTCAGCAGCTCCTTCACCGAATGCTGGGTCGGCTTGGTCTTCAGCTCGCCGGCGGTCGGGATGTAGGGCAGCAGGGTCAGGTGGATGTAGAGGACATTCTCCTGCCCGACCTCGTTGCCGAACTGGCGGATCGCCTCCAGGAAGGGCAGCGATTCGATGTCGCCCACCGTGCCGCCGATCTCGATCAGGACGAAGTCCTCGTCGGTGGCGTCGGCGCGGATGAACTCCTTGATCTCGTCGGTGATGTGCGGAATGACCTGGACGGTGCCGCCCAGGTAGTCGCCGCGACGTTCCTTCGCGATCACGGTGGAATAGATGCGGCCGGTGGTGATGTTGTCGCCCTTGCGGGCCGAAACGCCGGTGAACCGCTCGTAATGGCCGAGGTCCAGGTCCGTCTCAGCCCCGTCGTCGGTCACGAAGACCTCGCCGTGCTGGTAGGGGCTCATCGTTCCGGGGTCGACGTTCAGGTACGGGTCCAGCTTGCGCAGACGCACCTTGTAGCCGCGCGCCTGGAGAAGCGCCCCAAGCGCCGCCGACGCCAGACCTTTGCCCAGCGAAGAAACGACGCCACCGGTGATGAAGATGTAGCGAGTCATGTCCGTCCGAAGAGCTTGAGAGCTGTTCCATGTCCCCGTGGGGGGACGGATGGCCGATGTCCCCAGAGGGGACGGAGTGATCGATCCCCTGATGGGGATGGGAGTGTCCTTCCCCATAGGGGACGGATTTGTCCCTCTCCCCAGAGGAGAGAAATGTTCAACGTCCCCCGAAGGGTCGCCGCCGAGACATGGCGTCGCGAACGTCGGCCCTCAAAAGAAAGAGGCGGCTTCGGGGAGGCCGCCTCGCTGTTCGCTCGTACCCGTGCGCTGCTGGGATGGACCCTTTACTGGGCCACCGGCGGAGCGGGTTGGGCCGGAGCGGCAGGCTGAGCCGGAGCCGCCGGAGCGGTCGACTGCGCGGGAGCCGCCGGCAGGCTGTCGATGATCGACGCCGGGCGAGAGTGCCCGCCGGCAAGGATCGCCAGCACGATGCTGGTGGCGAAGAAGCAGGCCGCCAGGATGCCGGTGGTCCGCGTCAGCAGATTGGCCGTTCCCCGGGTGCTCATCATGCCGCCCATGGTGCCGCCGCCGATGCCGAGCCCGCCGCCTTCCGACCGCTGGATCAGGATCACGCCGACCAGCCCTACGGCGATCAGCAGGTGAATAACCAGAATCACCGATTCCATGCGATGCTCACCCCACACCCATCCCAAAAATCGAATAGCGCGCCACAGGCCGTCTTAAGGGCCCGTGGCGCGCGCCCATTGTTTGTACCGCGGAGCCGCGCGATATGCCAGCGCCAAAATACCTAGGCCGTATCCATTGGCGGCATGGCTGACACCGGATGGTGCCATGTCGCTCGCGACGGGGGTATCAGCGGCAGGCGGTGGCGATGCCCCAGAAATCCTCGGCCTTCAGCGACGCACCGCCGACCAGAGCGCCGTCGACGTTCTCCACCGCCATCAGTTCCGCCGCGTTGCCCGGCTTGACCGAGCCGCCGTAGAGGATGCGCACCTTGTCGGGATCGGCGATCTTGCCGGCCAGCTCGGCGCGGATATGGGCGTGCATCGCCTTCACATCGTCCGGAGTCGCGGTCTTGCCGGTGCCGATCGCCCAGACCGGTTCATAGGCGATGACGGTGTTCTGCGGATTCGCACCGGCGGGGATGGAACCGGCAAGCTGGCCCGACACCACGGCGTTCGCCTGACCGGCATCGCGCTGCGCCTCGGTCTCGCCGACGCAGACGATGGCGACCAGACCCTCCTTATGGGCGGCGACGGCCTTGGCGTTGACCACGGCGTCGCTCTCGCCATGGTCGCCGCGGCGCTCCGAATGGCCGAGAATGACGAAGCGGCAGCCGGCGTCCTTCAGCATGGTCGGGGCCACGTCGCCGGTGTGGGCGCCGGAGGTTTTCGGCGCGCAATCCTGGCCGCCCAGCGCCAGCGGGCTGTCGGCGATCGCCTCCCCCACCGGGAACAGCAGCGGGAAGGGCGGGCAGACCAGCATGTCGAAGGCGACCGGCCCGGCGCCCTTCAGCCGCCCGGCGAGGTCGGAGGCGAGATCCAGCCCATCGGCCTTCAACCCGTTCATCTTCCAGTTTCCGGCGATCAGCTTCCGGCGTGCGGTCATGGTCGTTTCCTTCTTGTCTCGGCTTTATATGGGAACTTGCGGAACGTTCTTGGCCTCTCGTGACCACAGCCCATACCAAGCCCGCCGCCGAATTTCCACTCACCCGACCGGCGCATCCGCCCGCGCTGGCCTTAAGGGACATCGTGTAGCACCCTGCCTATGCCATCGCCGGCGCCGGGCAGCCATATCGGCCGAACCGCCAAGTTGAAGATATCCACATCTGGAATAGGTTTATTCGCAACGCACCATCCCCTTGCGGTGAAAGCACTGGCAAATGAAGAACTTTTCGGACCTGACGGAAAAGGAGCTGCTGGCGCTCGCCATCTCGCTGGAGGAGGAGGACAGCCGCATCTATGACGAGTTCGCCCACGGCCTGGCCGAAAACTACCCCGACACGGCGCGCATGTTCAGCGCCATGGCGGCGGAGGAGAACGGCCACCGGCACCGGCTGCTGGACCTCTTCCGCACGCGATTCGGCGATCACATCCCGCTGATCCGCCGCCAGGACGTGAAAGGATTCGTGGAGCGCAAGCCGGTATGGCTGACGCGCCCGCTGGGACTGGACACCGTCCGCCGGCAGGCGGAACTGATGGAGGCGGAGACCAAACGGTTCTATACCCGCGCAGCCCAGCGGTCCCAGGACGCCGCCATCCGCCAACTGCTGGGCGATCTGGCCGAGGAGGAGCGGCGGCACGAGGCGAAGGCCGAGCGGCTGGAGGCGAAATACGTCTCTCCCGCGGTGCGGGAGCAGGAACACGAATCGGAGCGCCGCCTGTTCGTGCTGCAGATCATCCAGCCGGGGCTGGCGGGGCTGATGGACGGATCGGTGTCGACGCTGGCCCCGCTGTTCGCCGCCGCTTTCGCCACGCAGGACAGCCACGAAACCTTCCTGGTCGGTCTGGCCGCTTCGATCGGCGCTGGCATCTCCATGGGCTTCGCCGAGGCTCTGTCCGACAACGGGTCGCTGACCGGGCGCGGCAGCCCGTGGCTGCGCGGGCTGGTCTGCGGCGCGATGACCACGCTTGGCGGGTTGGGCCACGCCCTGCCCTATCTGATCCCGCATTTCTGGACGGCGACCGCCGTCGCCATCGCCGTGGTGGTGATCGAACTGGCCATCATCGCCTGGATCCGCAACCGCTACATGGATACGCCACCGCTGTCGGCCGCCTTCCAGGTGGTGGTCGGAGGACTGCTTGTCTTCGCCACCGGAATCCTGATCGGCAGCGCCTGAGCGGCGGAGGAAAAGCCGCTTTCGCGAACGAGCTTGTTCTTGTAACCGGACGTACGATTGTTTATGTCTGAGCCGCTGTCCTAATTAGAATAAATCGAACCAACCGCGTCGCCATGGCTGACCTGAAAGCAGGCGTGAACCAGCTCTTCCTCCGCGAGGAGGAACTCCGTACCGGAATGGAGCTGCTTTTCTACGCCTATCGCGAATTCACCGCAGAACCGGACGAAATTCTGGCGGAGATCGGCTTCGGCCGCGCGCACCACCGCGTGATCTATTTCGTCGGCCGCTATCCGAAGATCACCGTTTCGGAACTGCTGGCGATCCTGAAGATCACCAAGCAGAGCCTGTCGCGCGTGCTGGGCGAACTGGTGCGCCAGGGCTTCATCGACCAGCAGACCGGCGCCCGCGACCGGCGGCAGCGTCTGCTGGAGCTGACGGAAAAGGGTGTGGAGCTGGAGCGCCAGCTGTCCGAGACCCAGCGCCAGCGCATCGCCCGCGCCTACCGCATGGCCGGGGCGGAGGCGGTCGAGGGATTCCGCAAGGTGATGATGGGCATGCTGGACGAGGGGGACCGCGCGAAATTCGCACCGCCCGTTCCCCCTGCCCGTCTTGCCGCGAAACGCTGAAGACGAAACGCTGAAAGCGCCTCAGCCGGCGCTCGGCTCCGTCTTCGTTTCCGTCGCCGCCGGCCCGGCCTCGGTGGAGCCAGCCTCCGCGGTGTTGGTTTCTGCCGGCTTTTCGGCGGCGGCCTTGGTGTCATTGGGGGTGCGGCGGCGGAAGCCGCCCTTGCGGTACACCACGTTTTCGGAAGCGCCCGGCGGACATTGAACGATGTTGCCGCCCTTCGCCAGGAAGTTGCGGGTCATTTCGGCGAGGTCTTGGGCGTCCAGGTCCCGGGGGTCATTGGACCTGTGGTCGTAGGCCATCGTGATCGCTCCTGTGTCTCTCGGCCCTCAGAGGAGGGCATATGGAGGGTAACACGGAACGAGGGCGAAACGGCCAACCGCTTACACGACTGCCCGCCATGCGCACCCACGAAGCGTCACGCATGGTGCCACTATGTCGATTGCGGGGACACGCGTTATAGTCGCGCCATGACCGAAGATCAGCCTCACATCCTGGTCGTCGACGACGACACCCGCCTGCGCGAGCTTCTGCGCAAGTACCTCGCCAGCAACGGCTTTCTGGTAAGCACCGCGCGTGACGCCGCGGATGCCCGCGCGCAGCTGGGCGGGCTGGCCTTCGACCTGCTGGTGCTCGACATCATGATGCCGGGCGAATCCGGGCTGTCACTGACCGAGTCGCTGCGGCGCGAGCGCGACCTGCCCATCCTGCTGCTGACCGCCCGCGACGAACCGGACGACCGCATCGCCGGGCTGGAGGCCGGGGCCGACGACTATCTCGCCAAGCCCTTCAACCCGCGCGAGCTTCTGCTGCGCATCAACTCCATCCTGCGCCGGCAGGCCGCCCGCGCGCCGGAACCGGCGGCGCCGCCCGCCGCTCCGGTGCGGCTCGGTCCCCTGACCTATCTGCCCGACCGGGACGAACTGCGCCAAGGCGACGAGGTGATCCGCCTGACCACGGCGGAGGCGAGCCTGCTGCGCATCCTCGCCGCCTCGCCCGGCATCACCTTCACCCGCGAGGAGCTGACGGAGCGCAGCAAGGTCGCCGGCAATGCTCGCACGGTCGATGTACAGGTCACCCGCCTGCGCCGCAAGATCGAGGCCGACCCGCGCGAGCCGCGCTACCTCCACACCGTGCGCGGCGAGGGGTATGTGCTGAGGCCCGATCCTTGACGGCGGCGTCGGAGCGGACGGTCGCGACCCGGCGGGCCGAACGGCGGCGGCGCACGCCGTTCCTGAAGCGGTTCCTGCCGCGGACCCTGTTCGGCCGGACGCTGCTGATCATCGTCACTCCGGTGATCCTGGCACAGGCGGTGGCGACCTGGATCTTCTACGACCGCCATTGGGACACGGTGACCAACCGGCTGGCCTATGCCGTGGCCGGCGACATCGCCACCGTGATCGCCATGATCGAACACGATCCCTCGCAGGAAGGGCGTGACTGGACGCTGGCCACCGTCGCCCGCACCACCGACCTGATCGTCACGCTGGAGCCGGGGCAGACGCTGCCGGATGAACGCCGCCGGCTGAGCGGTCTGCTGGAACGCACGCTCGGCAAGGCGCTGGACGAACGGATCGGCCGGCCCTTCGCCATCAACACCCGCGTCGCGCGGGAATGGTACGAGATCCGGGTGCAGATGGCCGATGGGGTCCTGTCGGTGATGTCGCCGGAGCGGCGCCTGTTCACGCCGACCAGCTACATCTTCATCCTGTGGATGGTCGGGTCGGCCGTGGTGCTGTTCGCCGTGGCGATCCTGTTCATGCGCAACCAGATCCGCCCGATCAAGCGTCTGGCCATCGCCGCCGACGCGCTGGGCAAGGGCCGCGACGTCTCCAACTTCAAGATGGAAGGGGCGACGGAGGTGCGGCAGGCGGCCTCCGCCTTCCTGCTGATGCGCGAACGCATCCAGCGCCAGATGAACCAGCGGACGGAGATGCTGGCCGGCGTCAGCCACGACCTGCGCACCCCGCTGACACGGATGAAGCTGGCGCTGGACATGATCGAGCATCCCGACCTCGACCCCGAGGTGGAGGAGCTGAAGGCCGACGTCGCCGAGATGGAGCAGATGATCGAAGGCTATCTCGCCTTCGCCCGCGGCGAAGGGACGGAGGCGGTGCAGCCGACCGACCTGACCCGCCTGCTGAACGAGGTCTCCGCCGGTGCGCGGCGCGACGGGACCGAGGTGACGCTGACGGCGCCGGAGGGGCTGGTCCTGCCGCTGCGTCCCAATGCGGTCCGCCGCTGCATCGCCAACCTGCTGGTCAATGCCGGACGCCATGCCGGCACCGCCTGGGTCAAGGCCGAGCGGAAGGAGGGGGTGATCGAGATCACCGTCGACGACGACGGCCCCGGTATCCCCGCTTACCTGCGCGAAGATGTGTTCAAGCCCTTCTTCCGCGTCGACAGCAGCCGCAACCTGGACACCGGCGGCTCGGGGCTGGGGCTGACCATCGCCCGCGACGTGGCGCGCAGCCATGGCGGCGACATCACATTGGACGACAGCCCCTATGGCGGCTTGCGCGCGGTGATCCGGCTGCCGGTGTGACGGATCGGTTCCGGGGGAGCGGGCGGCGCAGCACTCCCCCGGCGTCCCCCTCTTTCACGCCGCCTCCTCCCTTTCCGGCAGCCTGCCGGCCCGCGTAGCGAGCGTCGCCATCACGGTGTCGATCAGCGCCAACCCATGGCCGCCGTCGAGCGTCAGGATCGATTCGGGGTGGAACTGCACGGCGGCCAGCGGCAGCGTCCGGTGCTCGATCGCCATCACCGTTCCGTCCTCCGTCTCCGCCGTCACCTGCAACTCGGGCGGCAGGCTGGTGCGCTTTGCCACCAGCGAATGATAGCGGCCTACCCGCATCCCCTGCGGCAGCCCCTCGAACAGCCCGCAGCCCTGGTGAATCAGGGGAGACGCTTTGCCATGCATCGGCTCGGGCAACCGGTCGAGCGTCGCGCCGAAGCTCTCCGCCATCCCCTGCAGGCCCAGACAAACGCCGAACACCGGAACGCCGAGGCCCAGCGCCGCCTGCACGGTGCCGCCGACATCGAAATCCGCGGGACGCCCCGGCCCCGGCGACAGAACCAGCAGGTCGGGCGGGTCGTCGTGCAGCGCCGTCCGCGCGTGGATGTGGCGCAGGGTCGTCACCGTCGCGCCGGTCCGGCGGAAATAGTCGGCCAGCGTGTGGACGAAGCTGTCGTCATGGTCGACCAGCAGCACCCGCCGCCCCTCCCCGCTCCGCCGGGCGGCGTACGATGCCTCGGTGGCAACCAGCGCCAGCCGCGGCGACGCCCCCTCCCCCCGTACCGCGTCGAGGAAGGCGGAAGCCTTCAGGCGGCATTCGGCGTCCTCGGCCTCCGGATCGCTGTCGGACAGCAGGGTCGCGCCGGCGCGGACGAAAGCGACCCCGTCCTTCATGCGGATGGTGCGCAGGGTCAGGCCGGTGTCCATGCCGCCGTCGAAGCCGATGCGGCCGAAGGCTCCGCCGTACCAGCGGCGCGGCGACCGTTCGGTGTCCTCCAGGAACTGCATGGCCCAGCGCTTCGGCGCGCCGGTCACCGTGACCGCCCAGCTGTGGGTGAGGAAGGCATCCAGCGCGTCGAAGCCGTCGCGCAGCCGCCCCTCCACGTGGTCCACCGTATGGATCAGGCGGGAGTACAGCTCGATCATCCGCCGGCCGACCACGCGGACCGAACCGGGCTCGCACACCCGCGCCTTGTCGTTGCGGTCGACGTCGGTGCACATGGTCAGCTCCGCCGCGTCCTTGGCGGAGTTCAGCAAGGTCAGGATCTGCGCGGCATCGCCCAGCGCGTCTGCGCCGCGGGCCACCGTGCCGGAGATCGGACAGGTCTCCACCCGCGCCGCCGTTGGACCGGTGCCGACGCGGACATACATCTCCGGGCTGGCGGCGACCAGGAACTCGCCGTCCCCGAGATTGATCAACGCCTCGTAGGGGGCCGGATTGGCGGCGCGCAGCCGGCGGAAGATGGTGGAGGGGCTGTCGGCGCAGGGCTCGGCAAAGGTCTGGCCGGGCACCACCTCGAACAGGTCGCCGCGGCGAAAGGCCTCCTTCGCCGCCCGTACCACCTGCTGGTACTCGCCGGGCGCATGGTCGCATTCCGCGGCGGCATTGGTGTCGGCGCGGTAGGCATGGACCCGGCCGCCGCCGGCAATCCCTTCGGTGGAAATGCCGTTCACCACGAACTCGTAAGTGAAGCGGCGGGCCACCCCGGCACCATGATCGGCGACCAGCAACCGGTCGGGCAGATACAGCACGAGGTCTCGCTGGTCGTCCGGCCGCTCCAGCCGGCGCCGGATCGGCTCGAACTGGAAGGCGAGGTCGTAGCCGAAGGCGCCGTAGAGCCCCAGGAACGGCTCGTCCGGGCAGGCGAACAGCGCCATCAGCACCCGCAGCACGCTGAAGACCGACGGCTGGCGGCTGCGGTCCTCCTCCGCAAAGACGCCCGTCGGCCGGCGAACCAGAGCGGTGACGCGGCCGGCCGTCACCTCCAACCCGACCAGTGCCTCATGCCCGTCGAGTGCGCAGGCGATGGCGGGAAGCAGAAGGCGGCCGCGCGGGTTCAGGGCATCGATGCGCACCGTCCTGCCACGCGCGGTCACCGACAGCGGCGGATCGACGAAGCCCATGGCTTGGCGACGATAGCGACCGGGCGCCTCCACTCCGCCCGACAGCAGCAGGCCGCGCCGCTCGTCCAGCGCGGAGGCGAGCGTGTCGAGCGCGTCGGCGATCCCCACCGGCTCGGCGGTGCGGCGCAGCCCAATCCCGCCGCCGGTGATGGCGGAGAACGGGTCGAGGAAAGCGGGATCGGCCAGGAAGATGTGGGAGGAAAACAGGTGGGAGGGCGTCATGGCGGCGGGGCTCCGGTTCGGGCGTCTTGTCGGTGACGCCGCACGGTGCTTCCGCCTGCTTGTCCGTCTTTCCCTTCGGTGACCCGCTGCCGGGTCAGGAAAAAGGCCGCTCCGGATGCACCGGGCGGCCTTTTATCGTCAATCCACGTTCACACGCGTCGCCAGGCCGGCCCGTTGGAGACGGGCCACCACCAATGCTGCGACAGGAGGGGCGAGGACATGTTCATACCGACAACGGCACCACATGCCACCGCCGGCTGTCAAGCCCCGGCATTCACACCCCTTCGCGCGGCGGAGCCACGGCGTAGCTGCTGAGGTCCTCCTTGCGGCGCTCGTCCGACGGCAGGCGGCCCTTGACCAGGAAGCTGATGTTCTCCGCCACGTTGGTGGCATGGTCGCCGATGCGCTCGATCGACTTGGCGGCGAACAGCAGGTGGGTGCAGCCGGTGATCTGCGCCGGCGTTTCCATCATGTAGGTCAGGAATTCACGGAACAGCGCGGTGTAAGCGGCATCGACCTCCCCGTCGCAGTCGCGGACGGAGGTGGCCAGATCGGCGTCCTGTACGGTGTAGGCGCGGCGCATGTCGCCGATCATCGCCTGCACCATGCGGCCCATCCGGACCAGCGAGGCGACCGGCGGCGCAACCGGCAGGGTGGACAGCGTCACCGCCCGCTTGGCGACGGAGCCGGCGAAATCGCCCATCCGCTCCAGGTTGGAAGCGATCTTCAGCGCCGCGACGATCTCGCGCAGGTCCTTGGCCATCGGCTGGCGCAGGGCCAGCAGGCGGACGGTCATCGCCTCCACCTCCATCTCCAGCCGGTCGATCTCGGCATCGCCCTTCAGCACCTCGCCCGCGATATCGGCGTCCGGACCGGCCAGCGAATCGAGCGCGAGCCCGACCTGCCGTTCGACCAGCTCGCCCATGCGGTCGATGGCGGTCCGCAGCGCCGCCAATTCGGTGTCGAACGCCGCAAGCGTATGTCCACCCGACATGATCCCCAACTCCTTGCTGTGACAGGCGGTCCGGTGCCCGACGCCCCGGAGATGGGGGGCGGGCGCCGCCGCGCCAAGCCGTTCACGCACTGGAAGCGGCCTTAACCTTTGGCATAGATTATTTCGGGACACTGGTCTATCGATGGACCACGCAACCAGACACACCGGACAGGGCCGATGACACCGCACGAGTTGGTTGCCGTGCTGGAAAAGCACGAGCGCTGGCTGAAGAACAAGTCGGGCGGTTCGCGCGCCAACCTGACCATGGCCAACATGGAAGGCTCGAACCTGTCCGGGGTGAACTTGGCGCAGGGCAAGCTGTCCGGCGCCAACCTGTCCCATTGCGACCTGTCCAACGCCAATCTCAGCACCGCGGACCTGTTCGCCGCCCACCTGACCAAGGCCGATCTGTCCGGCTGCAACCTGTATCGCGCCGATCTGCGCGGCGCCCATATGCGCGGCGCCAAGATGAAGCGCGCCATCCTGAAAGAGGCCGACCTGCGCGGCGGCGCCCTGCTCTATGGCGGTCAGGGCGGCGGCAAGGGGCTGGATTTCGTCCGCTCCGATCTGGCCGGCTCGGATTTCGACGATGCGTCCCTGACCAACGCCAACCTGTCGGGTGCCGATCTGACCGACGTGTCGATGAACGGCGCCGATTGCGAGGGCGCGCTGCTGACCGGCGCCACGCTGATGCGCGCCAGCATGAAGAGCTGCAATCTCGCGCGCGCCGATCTGCGCGGCAGCAATCTGTCCGGCGTGAACCTGCAGGGGGCCGTTCTGCGCGACGCCAACCTGACCGGCGCGATGCTGGCCGGCGCCAACCTGCGCAATGCCGACCTGCAGGGTGCCAAGCTGGAGGGAGCCGATCTGGCCGGCGCCGATACCACCGGCGCCAATCTGGCGCGGTCGGCGGACAATTTTTCCGTCCAAATCCAACAGGCCCTGCACAGCCACTACACCTGGATCAACACCAACGGCACGATGGGCGCACGCGCCGACCTGACCGGCGCCGACCTCAGCCACATCGACCTCTCCGGTGTCAATCTGTCCGGCGCAAATTTGAAGCGCGCCAACCTCAGCGGCGCCAAGCTGCGTGAGGCGCTGCTGATCATGTGCGACATCTCCGAGGCGGTGCTGGCCGGCGCCGACCTGGGGGGTGCGATTCTGGACGGCGCCACCTTGCGCGGCGCCAACATGGACGGGGTGCGGCTGGACGGGGCCGGCATCGGCTGGGTGGACATCAAGGGGCCGGACGGACAACCGACCGGCCGGCTGTGGGCGGCGAATTTGACCGGTGCGCGGCTGACCAACGCGTCCTGCATCCGCACCAACCTGCGCGGAGCCAACCTGTCGGGCTGCGATTTCGCCAACGCCAACCTGACCGGCGCGATCCTGAGCGACGCGAACATCCGCGACGCCAAATTCACCGGAGCGAATCTCACCGGCGCCAGCCTGCCGCCGCCGCCCGACCCGGACGACGATTGAGGTCCCACGGTTGAGGTCGCTTGAAATCTGGGAAAATGGGCGGCCGAACGCCGCCCGGTTCACTCGTCCTCGCCGTCGCGGGCGGCTGCCGCGGCGGCGTTAAGATTTGCACCGACGCGGCGCAGCACGTCCAGCGTCAGATCCAGCTCGTCCGGCGTGATGCCCTGAATGGCGAGCTGAGCGATTTCGGACGCGCTGGGCATCATCGAATTGCGAAGCGCCCGGCCCTTATCGGTCAGGAAGATGTTCATCTTGCGGCGGTCGTGGCTGTTGCGCACCCGCTGGACCAGCCCCTGCCCTTCCATCACGTTGACGGCGGTGACGGTGGTCGGCTCCATCATGCCGACGCGGTGACTGAGTTCGCGCTGGGTCAGGCCGTCCTCCTCCCACAGGGCGCGCAGGAAGAACCACTGCCCCATGCTGACACCCGACCGCGCGATGCGCGTCTGCAGAGCACGGGCGAATGCGCGGTTCACTTCACGGACGACGAACGATAACGCACCGTCGGCCGAACCGGCCACATCCTCCGAACCGTCGGGGCGCTCCGGCTCCCACCCCTTGACAGACGCCTCCATACCGACAATCTCTCTGCCGTCGTTACCGATCCAACAGCCATTCCCGCCCACCGGGTGCAAGCGCCGGGTGGTTGCCCGTAAGGGTACCTGGCGACATAGCGTCGGTCGGGTCCATGCGTTCCTGGTGGTACCACCTTGACACGAACGGTCCTGGCTGCGTCATCCAATCATAACGTGCTGTGTGCAAAGCGCAAATCAATTGCGCAGCCGTCGGCCGCAGGCATGCAACGATATGTCGGCCAAAGGACCGGCAAATTTCATCCAACTTAAGCAGAACAGCGGCTCGGATACGGTGCATGGCCGCCTTGTGTGCAGTCGATCTTTTCAGATCGGGCGTGGGTTGCCATATCCGCATATGATAAAGGGCACGAACATTACTTTTTTGATCGGTTTTATTTGGCAAATAATATATGCCGGATCAATGAAATGTGAATATTTCGCTAAAATCCAGTAAAGTCCCGTCCTGCCCCTTGTATCCGCCGCGACCTTTGGTCACACAGACGTCAATCGCCACAGTCACTTGCCGCAACAGGAGCCAGCGACCGCAATGACCGCTTCGCCGACCGTTCCCTCGTCCCGCACCGTCACCGTCGCCGCCACCCAGATGGCCTGCAGTTGGGACCGTGCCGCCAACGTCGACGGCATCGAATCGTTGATTCGCGAGGCGGCAGCAAAGGGCGCGCAGATCATCCTGCCGCAGGAACTGTTCGAGACCCCCTATTTCTGCAAGGACCAGAAGCAGTCGCTGTTCGAACTCGCCGCCCCGGCCGAAGGTCATCCTGTGATCGAGCGGATGCGGTCGCTGGCTCGCGAGCTGTCGGTGGTGATCCCCGTCAGCTTCTTCGAAAAGGCGCGCAACGCCTATTACAACTCCATGGCCATGGTCGATGCGGACGGCAGTCTGCTGGGCATCTACCGCAAGTCCCACATTCCCGACGGGCCGGGCTATCAGGAGAAGTTCTATTTCAGCCCCGGCGACACCGGCATTCCGGTGTTCAAGACCCGTTACGCCACCGTCGGCTGCGCCATCTGCTGGGACCAGTGGTTCCCGGAAACCGCCCGCGTCATGGCGTTGAAGGGGGCGGAAATCCTTCTCTACCCAACCGCCATCGGGTCGGAGCCGCAGGATTCCTCCATCGACAGCCAGGGCCATTGGACCCGGGTGATGCAGGGGCATGCCGGCGCCAACCTGATGCCGCTCGTCGCATCCAACCGCGTCGGGGTGGAAGCGGGAGAAAGCTGCGCGCTGACCTTCTACGGCTCGTCCTTCATCGCCGGGCCGCAGGGTGAGATCGTGGCGCAGGCCGACCGCGAAAACCGGACGGTCCTGACCGCGACCTTCGACCTCGACCGCATCGCCGCCCAGCGCGCCTCTTGGGGCGTCTTCCGCGACCGGCGTCCGGAACTGTACGGCGCCCTGCTGACGCTGGATGGAGAGACCACGCCGCGGCGCTGAGCGTCGCGGGCGGAGCGTCGCGGCGGCCTCATTGCCGCATCGCTTCAGACCGTCAGTCCCCTGCCGGACTGGGTATAACCCAGGGATTGTGCCGCCCCGTAAGCCGAGGCGGCGCGTCCGGCCGCAGTTTCTCCGCCCTGCCGGCGCTGCTCCGCCTGGGCCTGCAGCTTTGCCGCATCCGCCTGGGCTGCCACGCGCATATCCTGCGGCGATGGATCGGCCGGGGCGAGGGCGGCGGCCTTCACCTGTTCCATCTTGGCGACGGTGTCGGCCGGCTCCGATTCGGCGCTGACGTCGATCGGCACCTCGCCCGCGGTGGCGTAGCTCTTGCCGTCCGGTCCGCGCGTGTAGGTGAAGGACGCGCCGCCGGCATGGCTGCCGCCGGCTGCCTGATGTGCCGCCTCGTGCTGGCGGACATTCGCATCGATCTGCTTGAGCTTCTGGAGCTGCTGCCGGGCCGCGTCGGACAGGGTAACCGTGTCGGTGCCCCCGGCGGAACCGCCGTCCTTCGCGCCGGACGCACCCTCCCCCTCACCCCGCCCCTGGCCCCGAGGCGGCTGGGTACGCGGGGTGGCGTGGGTCCCGATGGACAGGCTGGAGATGGAAAGGTCGACGGCCACCGTCCACATCCTCAAGAAGGGCCCGGTTCTCCGCTCAATTTAGGACGAATCGGCCGCACCGGCAACGGCAAGGCCGATCCGTCCCCGCCGGTTCCGCTCAGCCCTGCTCGAAGCCGGTCAGCACATTGGCGACGTTCACGCCCAGGTCGTCGACGGCATAGCCGCCCTCCATCACGAACAGCGTCGGCAGGCCGATGCCGGCGATGGCCGCCCCCATGCGCAGGAAATCCTCCGACAGAAGCCGGAAGCGCGAGATCGGATCGCCGCCATAGGTGTCCGCCCCCAGCGACAGGACCAGGGCATCCGCCCCGAATTCCCGGATTCGCGCCGCAGCGGCGGCCAGCGCCTGGGCGTAGCCGGCCCAATCGGTGCCCCAGGGCAGCGTCAGGTTCAGGTTGGCTCCCTCGCCCGCCCCGGCGCCGGTCTCGTCGGCATGACCGCAGAAATAGGGGAACTCGTCGATGGGATCGGCATGGATCGACACGAACAACACGTCGCCGCGTTCCCAGAAGATCTCCTGCGTGCCGTTGCCATGGTGGTAATCGACGTCCAGCACCGCCACCCGCGCGGCCCCGCCGTCACGCAAGCGCTGCGCCGCGATGGCCGCATTGTTCAGGAAGCAGTAGCCGCCATAGAAGGCATGCCCGGCATGGTGCCCCGGCGGGCGGCAGAGCGCGAAGGCGCTGCGGTCGCCGGCCCGCAGCCGGTCGGCGCCGGTCAGCGCACTGTCCGCCGCCGCGGTCGCTGCCCGCCAGGTGCCGGCGGTGATCGGCGTCCCGGCATCGAAGGAATAGAAGCCGAGCCGCCCGTCGATGGACCGCGGTACCTGCCGCCGTGACATGCCCGGTGCCACCCAGTTCAGCGGCAGCGCGTCGATGTCGGCGCCATGCTCCACCACCCACTCGTCCCATGCGGTCTGGAGGAAGCCGAGATAGCCGGCGTCATGCACCCGCTTCAACGGGCCGAGGCCGTGACGGGTGGGTTCGACGATAGGCCCAAGCCCCACCGCCTCGATCCGCGCCCGCACGATGTCGGCACGCGCCGGCTTTTCGTAGCAGGGGACGAGCTGGCCGTCGTTGAGTTCGGACCGGCCGGCCTGCAGCCGGTGCTCTTCGCTGTGGATGACGATCACGCCACTGGCATCCTTGTGTTTTCCGGCCATCTGCCGGTGCTTTGCGGCTCCACGGTTCCGCCGCGGCAGCGCGACGGGCGGACGGCACATGATAGCCTCACCCGCAAGCGCACGGATGCCGCCCTTTTGCATGGCGCCCCGGATGCAGGGCATTGCCTTCCGGTTGAATACATTCAATAGTGTTCACCAGTTTTTGCTCGCTCAGGGCGGGTGAATGGCGGGATATTTGACATCGATGCTGTCTGCTGCGTGCAGGATATTCGCCCGTATAGCACCGGGGGCGGTGCCACTGCTGTGGGCGTGCGCCGTATTGGCCGCCGGGCCGACGCGAAGCGATCCTTTTTTGCCGCTTTCCGCCTCACCTCTGGAAGCCGCCTTTTCCGCCCGCGCCGGCGAGCCGCTGCGTCAGTTCGGCTACGACCTGTTCTCCTCCGCCCGAGAGCCGGCGGCCACCGACGAAAGCGCACCCGGCGCCGTTCAGGGCGACTACGTACTGAACACCGGCGACGCTGTGACCGTGACTCTCCGCGGCCAGAAGTCATTCAGCAAACGCTTCGCCATAGACCGCAACGGTCAGCTGGTGGTGGACGACCTGCGCCCGGTCACTGCCGCGGGCCTGTCGCTGGATGCCCTCCGGCGGGAACTTGCCGCTGCGGTCGCCGCGACCTGGCCCAACACCGAGGCCTTCGCCACCCTGGCGGAGGTTAGGCGGATCGGCGTCGTCGTCACCGGCGCCGTACGGCATCCCGGACGGCAGGAGGTCAGCGCCTTCGCCACCGCTCTCGATGCCCTGTCGGCGGCCGGCGGTGTGGAGCGGAGCGGCAGCTTGCGTGCCATCCGCCTGATGCGGGCAGGCGGCAGCATCGTCGTGGACCTGTACGCCCTGCAACTGGCCGGGGACGCGGGCAATGCCGATCAGCCGCTGCGCGACGGCGACCGCCTGTTTATTCCGCCGCTGGGCGCCACGGTCGGTATCGGCGGACCGGTCAAGCGGCCGGGCATCTATGAGCTGCCGCCCGGCGGCAGCCAGTTGTCGGCCGCCGAATTGCGCGATCTGGCTGGCGGCGCGTTGCGACCCGGCCGCGCCCGGCTGCTGCGATTCGGCATCGGTCCGTCCGGCGAGGAGACGACCGAGGAGATCGGAGACGCCAATGCCCGCCGGTTCGGCGACGGCGACCTGCTGCTGATCGCCCCGCTGCGCGAGGACCGCCGGGATGATGTGCGGCTGGAGGGTCATGTCCTGCGCCCGGGTCCGCGCGCCCTTCCGCCGGCCGGAACCCTCGGCGGACTGCTCTCCCGCAGCGATCTACGGCCCGCCCCCTATCTGCCTTTCGCGGCGCTGGAGACCACAGCCTCCCACACGGGTTCGCGCACCCTCCACCCGGTCGATCTCTCCGCCGTTCTGAACGGGCGCGACCGCCGCCGGATGGCGGAGGGCGACATCCTCTATGTGCTGGGAGCGGAGGACATCGATTATCTGACAGCCGAGCCGGTGCTGGCTTTGCTTCGCGGTGAGCGGCAGCCGCCGGAGGACGCCTGCCCCGGTCTGGTCGCGCTGGCCCGCACCCTTGCCGCAGAACCCGATGGGCCGCTCGCCACCGGTCCGCAAGCGCGCGCCGCCGCCGGGCTGACCGGCTCACGCACGCCTTGTCCGCCGCTTTTCATCGCGGTGCCCGACCTTCTTCCCCTGGCGCTCCGCCATGCCGTGCTTCGGCTGTCCGGCGTCCCGCGCCCCGGCTTCTATCCGGTCGCGGGCGCCGCCAACGCGGCGAGCACCGGTGCCCGCGAGGCCATCGTCGAATCGGATGCACCGCAATACGAATTGCTGGGCCATGTTCGCCGTCCTGGCACACGGCGTCTGACCGCAGGATCGACCTTGCGCGGTGCCCTGGCGGAGGGGAAAGCCCTGAAGCGCGACGTCTATCCGCTGCTGGGGATCGTGGAGCGTTATGAACGGCGCAGCCTGACCCGCGCCTACCTGCCCTTCTCCCCGCAGGAGGTGGCGGCCGGGCGTGCCGACCGTGGACTTGTCGATGGTGACCGCATCCACCTGTTCGCCACCGACGACATTCGCAGTCTGGTGAAGCCCACCGACGTCGGCACAATTGGCAAATCCGCCGCATCGGCCGACGGAGACGCGGCGGACGAGCCGCCGATGCTGGCGGCATTGCTCGATCCCGCCATCGTCGCGCTGGTCGGCGAGCGGTCGGTGCAGGTGCGCGGCGCCGTCCGCGCCCCCGGCGGCTATCCGGTTGCCGACCGCACGCCGCTGTCCGCGCTGGTCGCCGTCGCGGGCGGGCTGTCGGCCGACGCCGATCCGACTGCGGCGGAGCTGACGGCTGCGACCGGCAGCCGCAACATCGTCGATCTCGGTCGCGATGGAGCGCACTTGGCAGGTCCCGGCGATGCGTTGCGGATCAATCCGCGGCCGCAGGCCCTTGAGTCGCGTGCCGTCGCCATCGACGGGGCGGTACGCCGGCCCGGCCGGTACGACATCGGCCGCAACGAGACGCTGTCCTCCCTGATCACACGGGCCGGCGGCCTGCTGGAGGATGCCTATCCGGCCGGAGCCATCCTTACCCGCGAGAGCGAACGCCGCCGTGAAAAGGACCAGTTCCAGCGTCAGGCGCGGGAACTGGAACGCACGCTGGCGCTGGAGGTGGAGAAGGGCGAGCCGGTAAAGGCGGAGAATGTCGCGTTGGCCCGGCAGCTTGCCGCCCAGCTTCGCGGAGCGGAACCGCTCGGCCGCGTGGTGGTGGAGGCGGATCCTGCGGTCCTGCGCACGCGCCCCGAGTTGGATCCGCTGCTGGAGCCCGACGACCGGATCGTGATCCCCAAGCGACCGCTGACCGTCGCGGTCGCCGGCGAGGTCCTGCACCCTACCGCGGCCCAGTTCGTCAGCGGTAAGAGCGCGGAAGTTTACCTGAGCGAGGCCGGAGGACCAACCCGTGATGCCGATACCGGCCGCAGTTTCCTGGTTCTGCCCGACGGCCGGGCGCGTCCGCTGGCCATGTCGTCCTGGAACCATCGGGTGGAGACGATTCCGCCCGGCTCCATCCTGGTGGTGCCGCGCGACCCGCGGCCCTTCGATGGGCTCGACGTCGCCAAGACCTTCGGCAACATCCTGAGCCAGCTTGCCATCACCGCCGCTTCCGTTTCGGTTATCACGCGATGACCGCGGCTCCCCCTCCCCGACTCGCCATCCTGACCGTGGTCCGTAACGACCGCGCCGGCTTGATCGACACCCATGACAGCTTGCGGAGGCAGTTGGGGCCGCAGGTCGCCTGGCTGGTCGCCGACGGCGGATCCACCGACGGTACCGCGGAATGGCTGACGGACAACGCCCATCTGCCGGTCTGGTGGCGCTCCGCCCCGGACCGGGGACTCTATGCGGCGATGAACGATGGGCTCGATGCCGCCCGGCGTCTCGGCTTCAGCCATGTGCTGTTTCTGAATGCCGGCGACCGGCTGGCCGCGGCGGACAGCGCCATCCGATTGCTGCAGGCCGCCGGTCGCCGTCCTGGTGCCGCCCTTTTCTACGGCGACGCGCTGGAACGGCAGAGCGACGGACGTATCCTGTTGAAGCGCGCGCGGTCCCACCGTTGGGCGCCTTTCGGCATGTTCACGCACCATCAGGCCATGATCTACAGCGTACCGGCGCTCTCCGGTCTTCATTTCGATCCTGCATTCAGGATCGCGGCCGATTATGCCTTCACGCTGGCCGCCCTGAGTCGCGGTCCGGCGGTCCGGCTGCGCTGGCCCGTCTGCGTGTTCGCCGCCGGCGGGCTGTCGCAACGTGACGCTGCCGCGGGCCGGCGCGAACAGGAAGCGATTCGACGCAAGCAGTTGGGGCAGGGTCCGACGCGCGCGGCGGCAATTTCCGCACTGCAACGAGTCGCGCTGGCGCTGCGTCAGCATTTTCCCACGGCTTACGCGAAATTACGTTTCCGATGCCCGGAAACTTAATGTCTTTCGTGCTCTACCTCTCACTTCCACCCAAACGGACCATTGATGCGCACAATTGGTTGCATAGAATTTACTTTCTGAACTAAGCATTCTCGCGGCGCCTTCCCTTCGGCTTTCCCTTAGAGGTACGACTTATGAGCGCGACCAAGACCAAACTCGCCCCCGCCCACACCCTATCGCGCCGCGGCGAAGGTCCCAATCCCATCGACATCCATGTCGGTGCCCGCCTGCGGCTTCGCCGCACCCTGCTCGGCCTGAGCCAGGAGAAGCTGGGCGAAGCGGTCGGGATCACTTTCCAGCAACTGCAGAAGTACGAGCGAGGATCGAACCGCATCAGCGCCAGCCGCCTCTACAACCTCTCCCAGGTTCTGGGTGTGCCGGTCAGCTACTTCTTCGACGACATGCCGTCTCCCGACCAGATCGCCGCCGAGACACCGGCCGAAAGCGCGAGCGAGACCGACGAGTTCGAATCGATGGCCCGCCGTGAAACGCTGGAGCTGGTCCGTGCCTATTACCGGATCGAGGATCCGGGCGTGCGCAAACGTACATTCGACCTGCTGAAGGCGCTGGGCGGCGACCGCATCGCGCTGGTCGAGGAATAAGGGCCGGGCGAAGGGGAGCAGCCCGACGGAAGGCGTGCGGCGGAAGCCTGCGCCTGAACGGCAGCCCGCATCTTGAGCCCGACCTGCCAGTAGTAGAACGCGCGTCCCAACGCGTGATCGAGCCCTGCGGTGCCGTCGAGGACGCCCAGGCGCAGCACATAGGCATGCAGGAAGGCCCAGAGCGGACGGCCGGGCAGGCGCTGAAACAATCG
The DNA here is from genome assembly GCA_023423695.1 of Pseudomonadota bacterium. Taxonomy (GTDB): domain Bacteria; phylum Pseudomonadota; class Alphaproteobacteria; order Azospirillales; family Azospirillaceae; genus Azospirillum. Next base: position 267,973 of record JAFAFA010000079.1, read on the forward strand.
CTTCAGCGTCCGCCGGCTCAGGACTCCGACATCGCCCGGCTCGCCGTCGATCAGCCGGTCCATCCGGCCGTCGGCGCGCAAGGCCGCCTCCCAGTCGGAATAGCGGTTGTGCCGGTCGAACCAGGCGGACGGCGGTTTGGCGTCGCCATGATCTATCGGGTGCCGCAGCCGCCCTGTGGTGCCGGCGACCTGCGGCTGGTAATGCCCCTCGACCTCCCACATGGCGGTGACGTCCAGGTCTGGCTGATCGGGAAAGCGGACGTGGCGGCGGTCGAACAGGGCCAGCTTGCGGTTCCAGCAGCCGAAGCGAAGCGCACGGCCGCGCAGGACCGGTCGGCCGTCGATCCAATAGGCGGCATGACGCGGACCGCCGGCCATCAGCTCGGCGATCTCTTCGACCAGCGCCTCAGTCGGCCGTTCGTCCGCATCGACGAACAGCACCCAGTCATGGGCCAGCGGCAGACTGTCCAGGCACCATTGCTTCTTCTTCGGATACCGGCCGTTCCAGCGGAAGGGCACCACCCGTGCGCCGAGGGATCGGGCGATGTCCGGCGTGCCGTCGTCGCTGCCGCTGTCGACGACGAAACACTCGGCAAAGCGGGCCAGCGCCGTCAGGCAAGGGACGAGGTTCACGGCTTCGTTGCGGGTCATCACCACGACGGAAACGGGGATCGGAGTCATCGCGCCGCCTCCCCTGCCCGCGTATCCCGCAGGGCGTGGCGGGCCGACAGGCAGAAGCAGGCGGCGATCAAACCGGCCATGCCCGCCAGCGGCACCACCACCGCCGGGTTCGGCCAGTCCGGCAGGGCCGCGGCACCGGGCGGCTGGATCATGTCGGCGGCAAAGGGCAGATCGACCCCGATCATCATCGCCACGCGCTCCTGATCCAGCAGCAGGTCGCTCAAGGCCTGCCGATGCTCGGCCACGGTGACGGCACGCAGCCGGTCCTTGATGTGGGCAATCTGGGCAGCGCTACGCCGGGCCGCCTCCGCCCGCAAATGGGCGTCGGTGGCCGCAGCGACGCGGCCCAGCAGGTCGAGAGCCGTCGCGCGGTCGGAATGGCGCAACGTGATCCGCCGCATCGGACCCGACCGCAGCATGTCGATCACCAGACGGTCGCGCAGGGCGCGCGCCACCCGCTCCCCATCCGGTTCCACCCAATCCTGCCGGCCGACCAGCGCCAGCATTGCGCGCTTCACCGCCGGAACCATTCCGGGGGGCGGGCGCCATCGCTGCGTTTCCGCATCCCAACGGTCGGGGAACAGGGCCTGCAGCAGCCTGGAATCGCGCGCCAGTTGCTCCGCCACCGGGCTGGAACCGAAAAGCTCGAGATAACGGGCGAAGTCCGACAGCGATTCGTCTCCGGCCCCAGGTTCGGCCATCGCGGCGGAGTCGCGTCCGCTCAGCATGGGCACGCGCGCACCCATGGCGGCAGAACCGACCCTGGCTGTCGGGCCGATCACCATCGCCGCCGTATAAGCCGGCGTAACCAGCCACAGGGCGCTAACCGCAAGCGCAATACCGCCGAGCCCGCCGACAAGGAGCCAGCGCCAGCCCTGACGCAGCACGCGAACGACGCTGCGCAGTTCGCTCTCCCCACCCGTGGCGGGGAGCCGCAGCGTCATGGCATCAGGTTGGGCCAGCGCGCCGTCAGGCATGGGGCAGCGGCCTTGCCATCATGGGCCGGGAGATCCGCCGCGCCGGCACAAGGTGTTCGGCGATCCCGGCGAAAGCGGTGGCGGCTCGATCGGCCGTCCATACCGCGGATCGGCTGGCGGCATGCGCGCCTTCCGCCGCGCAGCGCACCGGATCGGCGGCATAGGAGCGGACCGCATCGGCGATGGCAGCACCGTCGAACGGGTCGATGACCAGTCCACAGCCGGCAACCCGCGCGGCGGCCTCGCTCCCCGGCGGACCAAGGAACAGACAGGGTCGGCCCGCCGCCTGGACGCCGGCCAGCTTGCTCGGCACAAGCATCCCTTCCGCCGCCGGGTGCATCGTCACGAGATGCAGATCGGCGGCGGACAAGCTCTCCGCCAGCCGGTCGGCCGGCTGCCAGGGCAGGCGCCGCAGGTTGCGCAGGCCACGGCGTCGCGCCTCCTCCTCCACCGCCGCAAATCCCCGTCCTTCCCCGGTCAGCACGAACAGAACACCGGGGTCGCTGTCCTGCAGCCGCGCCGCCGCCTCCAGCACGCCGTCCATCGGGTGGGCGAGGCCGAGCGTGCCGGAATAGGCGACCAGAAAGCGGTTCTCCCCCTCCTCCACCCCCAAAGAACTGCGGAACCCGCTCCTGTCCTCGGGCAGAGGGCGGATGGCGGAATCGGGCCAATTGGGCAGAAGGCACAGCCGCTCCTCCTTAACGCCCATGGCTGCGATCCGGTCACGCATGCAGCGTCCGATTGCGATCACACCGTCGTGACGGCGGAGAGACCGGGCCATGCCCATCCCGGCAAGGCGGCGGAGCATCGACGGCATCCGCACCCCCAGCACCGGCAACAGATCGGGGTAAAGATCCTGACACCAGTGCAGCGATGCCGCGCCGTGGCGTGCCGCCAGCATCGGCCCGGCCAGCGCGAGCATCGGGGGGTCGGTCATCGTCACCACCACGTCGTGACGAGGCAGGCGTAGGGCTAGTCCGGTCAGACGGCACAGCGACTCGAGATAGGCACGGGCATCCGGCCGCTCCCCCTCCGGAACGCTGCCGCCGGTCCGGTGGAGCGCAATGCCGCCCGGCGCACCAGCCGACGACTCCGTGCCGTCCGCGACCACCGTGACCCGCCAGCCCGCAGTCGCCATGCGGGTCGCCAGATCATGGAGGCAACGCCCGGTCGCCCCACGGTCCGGCGGGAACACCCGATTGACGAACAGGATGGAGGGACAGCCGAGCGTCACAGCGCACCAAAGCCTGAATTGCACGCGGAAGTATGCTTTGGCTCTACGTCTTGGACAACCCTTTCCTGAGTTCGGATCTCAAAAGCATCAACGACAGGATGACGCCGGTGTCGAGATACTTGAAGCTGGTGTGGAGGCAGAGCGCCATCAGCAGCGGCGGCACCACCGCCATGGCCAGTGGCGGATCCTCCGCCAGCAGGCGGCGCCAGGGACGAACCAGGGCGCACAGATAGGCTGCGAGCGCCAGCATGCCCAGAAGCCCGGTCTTCAACAGGCTGTAGCTGACCAGCGTGTGGGTGTAGCTGACCCTCCATCCGCCGACGGCCGGATTGGCGATGCGTGCTCCCCACCCTTCGCCGAACAGCAGGGCCCAGGGGGACGAGACGGCATGGTCGATCACCGCCGCCGCTTCCTCCCAGCGCGTGTTGGCCCCGGTCAGCCGGGTCTTCTCCGCCACCTGTTGCCAGGCGCCGACCAGCGCATCCCCGACGGCCAGACCGACGAAACCGGTTGCCAGCAGCAACGGCACCGCCAGCCAGGGGCGTCGCCGCACCCACCATAGGGCCACCATCGTCAGAGACAGAGCCGCAAGCCCCAGGGCGGTGCGGTGGACGGCTCCAGCCAAAGCGCCGAGGCAGAGCGCTCCGCCGGCGGCGCAGGCGAATGCCGCGATCCAGCGCCTGAACGATCCCCCGACCGCCACCAACGAAAGCGCCAGCGCCGGCAACGCCACCGCCGCGAACAGAACCGATGGGGCATTCAGCAGATAGGCGCCCCCGTCCGCCATCGCCCGCGTGCCGATGGCACCAAATCCCCAATCCGCCTGCTTCCACCAGCGTAAGGCCAGCAGAAGCCCGGCAAGCATCAGCCCACCCGCCAGAAGGCGCACCCCCCAGGCTCCGGCGCACCGCAACACGGGAACCAGCAGCACGGGCAGGAACAGATAGAACAGCGGCACCACATCGCGCAGGATGTCCGCCGCCTCCCAACCCAGCGCCGCCCCGCGCAGCAGCGGCACCCAGAGCAGCCAGCCCAGCGCCGCGACCGCCACAACCATCCAGGCCGGCTCATCCGAGTCGCGCAGGGCGTGTCCGGTTGCGACCCTCAGAAGCCGCCTCCAGCCGACGGACAGCAGGATCAGCAGACCGATGGCGGCCTCGCCCCAGCGCAGGGACGGCGGTGCCGGAACGCTGACGCCGCCATACAGCAGCAGCGCCGCCGCCATGGCCGACGCCGAAGCCAGGCGCAGTCCGGTCGCGGCGGTCACCGCCGCACCGGCGGTGACGCGTCGGCGCCGGTCAGGCCCAGCGCTGTTCGGCGCGATCCAACCGGTAGAACAGCCCTTCCTGCGGACGAAGACGCAGGGTTCCGGTGAGGGTCACCGGCTCCCGCGTGGCGGGCAGCGCGATGGCGGAATGGACGTGCATCATGCTGGCCGGACCGGGGCTTTCGCAGGCGGGACAGCCCATGGGGTTGGCGGACAGGATGAAGCGGTTGTGGGTGGTGCCGCCGGTCAACGGAACCATGAAGCCGCGGACGGTGACGGTACGGCCTTCCAATGCCGAAACCTTGACCGGAAACTGCGGATCGCCGCCAAGGCCCCCCAGCCGGACCGCACCAAGATCGCGCCACAGCGCCGTGGTTTCGTCCAGCGGCAGGTGGAAGGGGCCGGCGGGGTGGTTGGGCGCATCCGGCGTGCCGGCAGCCCACACGGCCCAACCGGCGACGGGTGCCAGCGCAAGCGGCAACAAGATCTGGCGCCGGCCGGGCATGGCCGCGCCAAGACGGATGGCGGTGTTCATGGTCGCTTCTCCCCTGCTGCGTTGGTTCGTCACCGGGGCTGCGAAAACGGGGCGCCGTGTGTTTTGAAACTCTTCGGTCCGGTCGCCGGGGGACAGCATGATCCGGTGCTGGGCGCCGCCTTCTGCCGGGCGGTCGCCGATTGCGCGGGAGTGTCCGGCAAGTCGCGTTTCCGGTCAACGGCCAATTCGGTATGCCTTTGTAGGGAATGCGGTCCGGAAGGACAGGGGCTCCTTGTGCGGACCGAAGGCACGCGGCATCGCTGCAGGTTTCAAAAAAACGCAATGTGTTTGACGGAGTACGGCAGCGCGCCCCATAGTCCACCGGCTGTTCCTGCCGCACTGCACACAGCCCTGAGCCAGCCGTTCCCGTAGCGAGACGAGCCATGGAAACCTTCCGCTTCCAGCCAGGCGAAACGCCGGTCCTGCTCAGCATCCCGCATGTCGGGACCATGATTCCGCCGGACGTCGCCGCGACGATGACGGAACACGGGCTGGCACAGCCCGACGTCGATCGACACCTGGACCGGTTGTACCATTTCGCTCCGGCGCTCGGAATCGGTTTCCTGACGGCGCTCTGTTCGCGCTATGTGGTGGACCTGAACCGCGATCCCGACGGTCTCGTTGCCCAGCCCGGCCTCGACCCGACGGAACTCTGTCCGCTCACCACCTTCGACCATGCGCCCATCTACCAAGCCGGGCAGGAGCCCGACCGGGCGGAGATCGAACGACGGGTCGGTACCTACTGGCGCCCCTATCACGAACAGCTGCACAACGAGCTGCGCGCCCTGCGCGACCGCTTCGGGGTCGCGGTCCTGTTCGACGCCCATTCCGTGCGCAGCCGGGTTCCGCGCTTCTTCGACGGCACCCTGCCCGACTTCAACCTGGGCACCGGCGATGGCAGCAGCGCCGCCCAACCGCTGGTCGCGCGTCTGATGAACGTCCTTTCGGCATCGGAACGTTACTCCGCCGCATTGAACGGACGCATGCGCGGCGGCTTCATCATCCGCAGCTACGGCAAGCCGGAGGAGAACATCCACGCCATCCAGCTGGAGCTGACCCAGTCCACCTACATGGACGAGGATGCTCCCTACCGCTTCCGCCCCGATCTGGCGGGCGACGTGAAGCCGGGTTTGGAGCGGCTGATGAGCGCTGTCGTCGAATGGTCGTGGCAGAAGGCCACCGGCCAACGCCGCGCGGCCTATCTGTAACGCGGCTCCCCTGAAAAAGAGTGGCCCTCCCCCGTCGCCGGGGAAGGGCCGAAGGACGGCCTGATCGGGGATGGATCAGATCTGGCCGCGCTCGCTCGCCTGACGCATCAGGACGTACTGGCGCATCATCTGATTGCGGAAGCGGTAGCGTTCCAGGCCCGGCTCCACCACCGGGGCCAGCACGCCGCCATGGTCCTCGCGGGTCAGGCGTTTCAGCAGGTCCAGCGTCGCGGCACTCGGCAACTCGCCGCTGTCGCCCGCCAGATCATTGGGATCGAACACGCCATAGGCATCCGCCGGGCACAGGGCGGCGGCCAGCAGCGCATCCTCCAGCTCCGCACGCCGGTCGGCTGCCAGCGCACGGGCATAGCTCTCGACGATGCCGCGTTCGGCCTCCTGCAGACAGCGGGCGACGGCGTAGGCCAGATCCGGCCGCTCCACCAGCTTGCTGCCGCGGCTGACGGCGCTGCGCGCCGCATGCAGACCGAGAAGCTGCGCATAGTAAGGCAGCCCGCGCACGAACTCGGCGATCCGCCGCACCACGTCGGGCGCGAACTCGATCGCGGCATTCTGGGCGCCGGCCTGGATCAGCCGGCCGATCTCCTGATCGGTCATGAGCGGCAGATGCACCGGGACCAGCGACCGCTGGATCGACGGATGCTTGCCCAGCAGCTGGTCCAGATTCTCGGCGACGCCGACCACCAGCAGCGTGACGGGGATCGAGCTGTCGGTCAGATTCTTGAACAGCTCCGCCAGCTTGTTGCGGAAATCCTCGTCGAGGACGCGGTCGTACTCGTCCAGGATCAGCAGAACATGGGTGGCGTGGATGCCCGACAGCACCTCGTTCAGCTCGGTGACGCTGAAGGTGCCATCCGGCAGCAGCTCGTTCAGGCTGGCGAAGTTGCGCCGGGCCGCGAACGGGTTGTCGAGAGCGGACCGGTAATAGGTGGAGGGGATCTTCTTCAGGAAATGCCTGAAGATGTCCTCGAAGCTCAGTTCGCCACTGCAGGTCAGCTTCAGCGACAGATAGCCGGCCTGCCCGGCGATCTTCTCGATGGCATTCGCGACGGAGGTCTTGCCGCGGCCGCGGTCGCCATACAGGATGACGTGCGCCCGCTCCTCCTCGATGGCCGAGATGATACGGCGCAGCGTGTCGTTGCGTCCGATGAACAGACCGTTCAGCTGCTGCTTCGGCCTGGTCGGGGTGAAGGCTTCCCGCAGCAGGCCGTTCAGCTCGGGCGTCAGGCCCTTCAGCATGGCCGGCGCATTGGCGCCCATGCCGCCGCGATAGCCGCCGTTGACCGACATGGTGAAGCGCGGCAGATCGTGCTCGCTCTCCGCCTCTCGCCCGCCGGGCTGCGGGAACATGTGGCCACGGCGGTCCCCGGTGGCGTCGTTGTCGATGATGTCGGGCTGACGCGGTGATGCGGGACCGCGCATCGCGTCGAACCCGCCCCGGCCCTGCCCACCGTCGACCGGACGCAGGAGCGCCCCGCCAGGCCGGGAGAACCCGGGAGCATTGGGAAAGTTGCCCGTGGCCGGACCCGAGCCTGACATCCCCGGTCCCGACATGCCGGGACCGGTCATTCCCATTCCATTGCCAGTGAGGCCATTGCCAGTGAGGCCGCCGCCTGCCAAGCCGCCGCCAAGTCCGCTACCGCCGAGACCCGCACCGCCAGCCGCCGGCATCCGTTCGTCCGCCACAGCGGTCGAACGACGCTTCCGAAAGAAATTCCGCATCCGTCCCAATCCCCACGCGTTGTCGGCGTTCGCGGAACCGTTCCCCTTTCGGCTTCTCTGTCGGGCCAGGAACGGTTCCGCGTGTTCCCGATGTAAGCGCTGCGCCGGCCGGGGTGGGCTGGGATTTCGGATATAATACCGACGCGGCATCCCTCATTCGGGGGCCTCTTCCGAAGGGGCAGGCACCCCGACGCCATAGGCCTGATCAGCCGATCAGGATCGGCCCGACCGTTGCCCAGCCATAGAGCACAGCGAGGAACAGGGCGAGGGTCATGCATTCACGCAGGAAAGCCAGAACCGACATGCCAACCTCCATTGTTCGTGTCTTGTTCCAGCATAGCTACCAGAACGGACACGGAACGGCAACTGCGCAGTTCCGTCTATGTTCCTGTTATGAGCGCGTGTGTTCCCTCCCGGACACAGATCGAACGGGTAGGTGGGTATAAGATTACGTGTCGAACGCCGGAAAATTTCAGGCCGGATCGGCGTCGTCGTAGCGGATCAGGTCGGTCCAGGCGCGCTCCAGCCGCCGCAAGGTACGGTAGGTGGTCTCGAAATCGGCGCCGTCGTTGTCGCTGCGCAGCAGGCTGTCGGCCCGCACCGCTTCGAGCTTCTTCAGCGCCTCGCAGGTGGCCAACCCCTGTTCGGACAGCTTGAGCCGCGCGGCGCGGCGATCGCGCAGGGACGGGCTGCGGTCGACATAGCCGGCTTCCACAAGGTGCTTCAGATTGTAGGAGGCGTTGGAGCCCAGGTAATAGCCGCGCTCCAGCAGATCGCGAACGGAAAGCTCCTCGGTCCCGATGTGGAGCAGCATCAGCGCCTGGGTCGGGCTGAGGTCGGTTACGCCGATCCGGGCCAATTCCATCCGAAGCACGTCGAGGAAGCGCCGGGTGATGCTTTCCATGACGCGGCCAAGGTCGGTGTAGACCGCGGGGGCCGCCACACTCTGCTGCATGCTCATCGTTCCTGTGCCAGTGGCTTTTCAGCCGTTGTCCGGTCGCCGCGACACCGCCGCGCTTGCGAACCGGCGGACCGCGGAAGCGGTGCCGAAGCCCCCTTCCCGCGGTCGTTTCTTAATGGCCTGTGACGATGGGCGGATTTTGATGCGAATTGGAGAGACAAACTTGAGACGCGGGGGCTTTCCTGACCCTCAATCGCCCCTTCACATAGTGCCCGGGTAGGCTCCGCCATCCAAAAGAATGTTCTGGCCGGTCATGAAACCGGAATTCGCGGCACAGAGAAAGGCACAGGTGGCTCCGAATTCATCCGGATCCCCGAATCGGCCTGCGGGATTTCCCTTGCGGCGAAGATCCATCTCTTCGTCGATGCTGCGCCCGGCGGCCTTGGCTCCGCCTTCCATGGTCTTGCGCAGGCGGTCGGTCTCGAACGGGCCGGGCAGCAGGTTGTTGATGGTGACGTTGTGTTTCACCGTCTGGCGCGACAGGCCGGCGACGAATCCGGTCAGGCCGCTGCGCGCACCGTTCGACAGACCGAGAATGGGAATCGGTGCCCGCACCGCGGCCGAGGTGATGTTGACGATCCGCCCGAACCGGCGGGCGATCATCCCATCCACCGTCGCCTTGATCAGGAAGATCGGCGCCAGCATGTTGGCGTCCAGCGCGCGGATCCAGTCCTCGCGGTCCCAGTCATGGAAATCACCGGGCGGCGGTCCACCGGCATTGTTGATCAGGATGTCCGGCTCCGGACAGGCGGCGAGCGCCGCGGCCCGTCCCTCCTCCGTCGTGATGTCGCCGGGGGCGGTGGTGACGGTGACGCCGGTGGCCTTGCGGATCTCCTCCGCGGTCGCCTCCAGCGCGTCGGCGCTGCGGGCGGTCAGGGTGACATGCACGCCTTCGCGGGCCAGCGCGAAGGCGCAGGCACGGCCCAGCCCCTTGCTGGCGGCGCAGACGATGGCGCGTCGGCCGGCGATTCCCAGATCCATGCTCATCCCTTCCTTGTGTTTTCAGCTGATTTGTTTTCAGCGCGTCGTTTTGGAACCGGATCGTTGCGGTTCCATCCGTTGCAGTTCCGAAAGGACCTCCCGCGCCAGCGGCACGGTCACCCCGCGATGGGCGGCGAGCGATGCGTGGTCCAGTGCCGCCACCAGCCGGCGAGCGAAGTCGAGCGACCGTTCCATCCGCGCCAGCAGATAGGTGATGACCTCCAGCCCCGGCCGCAATTGCCGGTCGGCGAACAGCTTCACCAACACGGCGGCCAGCAGCGCGTCGTCGGGCGGACGAACCTCGACCGCCGGCGCCCCCTTGATGCGGGACCTCAGGTCGGCCAGCCGCGTGCGCCAGCGCGACGGCGCCTTGCGCGACAGCAGCAGAAGATGGCCCTGTTGCTCGCGGGCAAGATTGTAGAGGTGGAACAGCGCCTCTTCCCGTTCGGGCCTGCCGGAAACCGCATCGGCATCCTCGACCACCACGGCGTTGGCGGGCGCCAGCAGCGCCGGCACGACGCCCGAGTCGAGCATCTCACCCCTGGTGATAACCGCATGGCTGCGGGCGCGCCAGACCTGGGACAGATGGGTCTTGCCGCAGCCGGCCGGGCCGAACACGGTCAGCGCCGGAGCGGGCCAGGACGGCCAGCGGTCGAGCCACGCCACCGCGTCGGCATTGCTGGACGCCACGAGGAAGTCCTCGCAGCCCATCGCCGCCCGGTGCCCGAGGTCGAGCGGTATCTGCGCCGGCAAGCTCATGCGGACACACCCATCAGCGTTCCGCGTCGGTGCCGCGGTAATACGGGCTCGAGAGATACTGTCGCAACGCGAAGCGGGTCAACACGCCGATCACCGCAGCCACCGGAACCGCCAGCAGCACGCCGACGAATCCGAACAGGCTGCCGCCGGCCAGCAGGGCGAACATCACCCAGACTGCATGCAGCCCTACCTTGTCGCCGACCAGCTTCGGCGTCAGGACATTGCCCTCCACCGCCTGCCCGAACAGGAAGATGCCGACCACGATGGCGACCCGCCAAAGCTCGTCGAACTGCAGAAGGGCGAGGCCCGTGCTGGCGACGAAGCCGAACAGGCTGCCGACATAGGGAATGAAGGACAGCAGCCCGGCCACCAGCCCGATCACCAGCCCGAAATCCAGCCCAGCCGCCGACAGGGCCAGCGCATAGAAGACGCCCAGCACGAGGCAGACCATCGCCTGACCGCGCACGAAGCCGGAAAGGGTCACATTCACCTCGCGCGCCTGCTCGCGCACCGTTTCGGCATGCTGGCGCGGCACCCACGAATCGACCTTCCCCACCATCAAGTCCCAGTCGCGCATCAGATAGAAGGCGACGATGGGAGTGATGAACATCAGGGTCACGATGTCGAACACAGCGAGACCGCCGGACAGGATTCGGCTGACGATGCGCCCGACGATCCCCGCCACCTCGCCGGCATAATTGCCGGCGGCGGCGCGCAGCCGCTCCACATCGTCGGCCGGAAGCCGGTGGATGAAGCGGTCGAGCGCCGGGATCAGCCGCTCCTTCACCAGCGTGGCATAGGTCGGCAACACCTCCAGCAGATGGGATACCTGCCCCTGCACCAGCGGAACCAGAAGCAGCGCCATCAGCACCAGGACCAGCAGGAACCCCAGCAGCACCAGCGTGGTGCCGAGCCAGCGCGGCAGCCGCGCCCGCTCCAACCGGTCGACCAGCGGGTCGAGCAGATAGGCGATGGCCAGCCCGACCACGAAGGGCAGCAGCATGTCGGACAGCAGCCACAGCGCTAGGACGAACAGCCCGAGCCCGATCAGCCAGAAGCGGAGCTGCTTGGCCGAGGTCACGGAACGCCGCCGAGCCGGTTGAACAGCAGGGCGCCGCGCCGCGCGTACAGCAGGCCGGACAGCACGGTGGTCACCGTACAGGCGTACACCAGCACATCGACCAGCTCCCACCCGTACAGATGGATCTCCGGCAGGCCCAGCGCCGGCGGCGCCAGCACCGCGGCGGCAAGCGCGATCTGGACCACCGTGTTCACCTTGCTGATGTAGAGCGGTTGCATCGCCAGCGTCTCCTTCAGCGTGAACAGCAGGATGACGCCGCCGATGATCATGATGTCGCGGAAGATCACCATCATCGCCAGCCAGAGCGGGATCGACCCGACCCAGGCCAGCGCCACATACACGCCGACGATCAGCGCCTTGTCGGCCAGCGGATCGAGGTAGCCGCCCAGCACCGTGCGCGCCCGGAACATGCGGGCGATGGCGCCGTCCAGCGCATCGGACAGGCCGGCGGCGACGAAGAGGGCGAAGGCCCACTCCATCCTGCCGGTCAGGATCATGTACATCGCGGCCGGAACCGCCACGATGCGCAGGAAGGTGATGATGTTCGGAACGCTCACGGCGCGCTCTTGCCCGGCAGCGTTCCCAGGTTGCGCGGCGGAGCGCCCAGCGTGCCGCCGGCATCGAGCGGCGCCGACGGCGCCAGGGTGGTCGGAGACGCGACCGGAGACGCGGAAGACGGAACGGCTCCGGCCGATGCGGCACCCGACCCGCGCGGCATCAGCGTCAGCTGCCAGTCGGCGGAGGGAACCGGCAGCGGCGCGCCAGGATAAGCGGCGGGAGCCGCCGCGGCCGTGCGCGCAAGCCCCAGATCCTGGCGGGCGAGCGCCTGGGCCAGCTGATCGGGGTCGCCGCGATGGGTCAGGGTGATCAGCGCCTCGCTGCGGCTGATGGACATGAGGTTGGTGCGGGTCACCGCATTGACGGAGGAAAGCCGCTTGCGCGTCTCCACCCAGTCGTTCACCGCGGACAGCGGAATGCGGACCAGGGTGCTGTGCTCCGGACCGGTCGCCGTGGTGTGCTCGCGCCGCCAGGACTCATCCAGTTGGGTGCCGACCGCCGCGACCGCGCGGGTCAGCACGTCGTCGGCGCTGCTGCCGCCCTTCACCTGCACGACCTGATTGTCGCGCGTGCCGTCCACGCCATAACGGGTGACGTCCACCGTCATGCCGCGCGCCGGATCCGGGCCGTTGGCCGGCAGATCGGTGCGGGCGACGACGACCCCGCCGGCCTTGTAGGCCTGGGCGATGCGGGCAAGCGCCTCGGGATTGCCGGCGATGGCGTCCTCGCCGCTGATCGCCTGCGCGTCGGTCAGTTCTCCGTCCGGCACCACCAGCGGCACCAGGGACGCGGCAGGCTGCCGCGCCTCCCACGCCGCGCGCCAGGGGGTGCGGTCCTGCCACAGGATGGTGCGCCCTTCGCTCTGGGTCACCGGCAGGATGACGAAGGGCCGCGACGGCGGCTCGACATACTGGGTGGCGCCGCCGCTCTGGCCGAGCGCGTCGCGCACCGCGTTGGGACGGAACCGCACGGTGATGGCGCCGACATAGCGGCTGGCCGACACCTTTTCCTCGTCGATCTCGAAGCCCTGGACCAGCCGGGCGATTTCGTTGTCCGACAGGCGCGGCGGGGTGCCGCCGGGGACGAGGCGGCGGTACAGCTCCGCCCAGGCCTTGGCCTGCGCCTCGCGGATCGCCTGGTCGCGGACCGTGGTCGGGTTGCTGCCGTTGATGTCGACCCGGACGCCCGACACCGCGAAGGGGTCCGCGGCGGACGGCATGGCGGCAGAGGTGGCGGCCGGCGGCGGGGAGCCGGTCTGCGCACCCGCCGGCCCGGTCATGGTCAGGACCAGAGCGGTGGACATGGCAGCAAGACCGGCGAGGAGCGGCGCGCGGCGGCGGTGGAGCATTGCAAAGCCTTCCGATTCGAGTATGTTCGGCCCGAGCCCAAGGCCCGGTATATAGCTCAGCCCAAGCGAGGATACCATCAGCACCCAGTCCTATAACATGTCCGACGCCTACAAGCAGGCCGGTGTGGACATCGATGCGGGCAACGCGCTTGTCGAAGCGATCAAGCCCCTTGCCCGCTCCACCGCGCGTTCCGGCTCCGACGCGGGGCTGGGCGGCTTCGGCGCCCTGTTCGACCTGCGCGCCGCCGGCTACCAGGATCCGCTCCTGGTCGCGACGACCGACGGCGTCGGCACCAAGCTGAAGGTGGCGATTCTCGCCAACCGTCACGACACGGTCGGCATCGACCTCGTCGCCATGTGCGTCAACGATCTCGTGGTCCAGGGCGCCGAGCCGCTGCTGTTCCTGGATTACTACGCCACCGGCAAGCTCGACGTGGCCGCCGGCCGCGACATCGTCGCCGGCATCGCCGAAGGCTGCCGCCAAGCCGGCTGCGCGCTGGTCGGCGGCGAGACCGCCGAGATGCCGGGCATGTATTCGGAAGGCGATTACGACCTCGCAGGATTCTCCGTCGGTGCTGTTGAACGCCAGCACGCCCTGACCGGTTCCACCGTTCAGGCGGGCGACGTGGTTCTCGGCCTCGCGTCCACCGGCGTGCATTCCAACGGCTATTCGCTGGTGCGCAAGCTGGTGGAGAAGTCGGGACTCGGCTACGACGCCGCCTGCCCGTGGGACGAGTCGAAGACGCTGGGCGAGGCCCTGCTGATGCCGACCCGCATCTATGTGAAGAGCACGCTGAAGGCGGTGCGCGCCGGCACGGTCCGTGCCATGGCCCACATCACCGGCGGCGGCCTGATCGAGAACATTCCGCGCGTCCTTCCCGCCGGGCTGGGTGTCGTGCTCGACGCCTCGACCTGGGCACTGCCCCCCGTCTTCTCCTGGCTGATGAAGACCGGCGGAATCGCTCCGTACGAGATGGCGCGCACCTTCAACGTCGGCCTCGGCATGGTCGTCGTGGTTCCCGCCGACAAGGCGAAGGAGGCCATCGACATCCTGCGCGAGGGTGGCGAGACGGTCTACACCGTCGGCACCGTCACTGCCCTGAAGGACGGCGACGCCCGCGTGACCGTCAATGGTATGGACGCGGCCTGGACCGCGTAAGGGACGCCCCCGGGAATCGTTCCCAAGGATAGTTCGATGAGCAAGTTGAAGCTCGGCGTCCTGATCTCGGGGCGCGGCAGCAATCTGCAGGCGTTGATCGACGCCTGCGCCGCGCCGGATTTCCCGGCCGAGATCGCGCTGGTGCTGTCCAACAAGGCCGATGCCTTCGGCCTGGAACGGGCTTCCGCGGCCGGGATCGCCACCGCGGTAGTCAGCCACCGCGATTATCCCGGCGACAAGCCGGCCTTCGAGGCGGCGATGGACGCCCGTCTGCGGGAGGCCGGCGTCGAGCTGGTCTGCCTCGCCGGCTTCATGCGGCTGTTGTCGCCCTGGTTCGTCGGGCGCTGGCAGGATGCGCTCATCAACATCCACCCGTCCCTGCTGCCCTCCTTCAAGGGCCTGGACACCCATGAGCGGGCGCTGGCCACCGGTGTCCGTTTCCATGGCTGCACCGTCCATCATGTCCGCCCGGCGATGGACGACGGTCCGATCATCGCGCAGGCCGCGGTTCCGGTCCTGCCCGGCGACGACGCCCCCCGTCTGGCCGACCGGGTGCTGGAGGCGGAGCACAAGCTGTATCCCCACGCCGTCCGCCTGATCGCGGAGGGACGCGCCCGCGTCGACGGCGATCTGGTGCGGATCGACGGTCCGGTGCCTGAACTGGCGACGATTCTCAACCCACCCCTTTAGGCGGGCTTTCCCTTCCGGCCCCTACCCTTCCGGCATAGTTGACGGTTCCGCTCGGAATCTGTTGCGTTTCCGTACGTCTGCGTCAGAATTGCGGGCAAAAGAAACTGTTGGAGGGTTGATCGATATGGCGGCCGTGAGTCCCAACCCGGTCAGTGAAGAGACCGTACGTACCCATCAGGCGACCTGGATCGCCTTCACCAAATTCATGAAGCTCAGCATCGCGGGCGTCATCGCAGTGCTGGTTCTGCTGGCGATCTTCACCCTGTAGAGGCGGCAGGCTTCAAGGCCGCGGCTCCAACTCCAACCGCCCTTCCCCGTCCGGCGTCTGCCGGCTGCGGGGAAGGATCGGGAGCAAGGCGTTGCGACGACGAGTCGGAGCCGGTTACTGCGCCAGAACCAATTCGCCGTGCTTCGTGCAGCCGGCCTCGGCCAGTTCCACGAATCGCTCGGTCACCTGATCCGGCTGGGCGATCTTCTTCGGATCCTCGCCGGGGAAGGCCTGGGTGCGCAGCTTGGTCGCGACCACGCCGGGATCGATCAGGTTGACGCGCACGCTGGAGCCGGCGACTTCCATCGCATAGGCCTTCACGATCATCTCCAGCGCCGCCTTGCTGGCGCCGTAGGGCATCCAGTAATGCTGCGGGGCCTTGGCCGCAGCCGAGGTGACGAAGACGGCGCGGCCGGTGCCGGACGCGCGCAGCAGCGGGTCCATCGAACGAATCAGGCGATAGTTCGCCGTCACGTTCAGGTCCATCACCCGCGACCACAGCTTCGGGTCATACTGAGCGACGGGACCCAGCGCCTCCAGCGCGCCGGCATTGCCGACGACCACGTCCAGCTTGCCGAATCGCTCATACAGCGCGTGGCCAAGCTGGTCGATCTTGTCGTAGTCCCGCAGATCCATCGGAACCAGGGTCGCCGACTGGCCGGAGAGCTTCTGGATGGCGTCGTCGGTCTCCTCCAGCCCGCCGACGGTGCGGGCGACCAGGACCAGATGGGCGCCTTCGGCGGCAAAGCGCTTGGCGACGGCGGCGCCGATGCCGCGCGATGCGCCGGTGACGAGGGCGATGCGACCGGAGAGACGGGACATGGGGAGACTCGTTTCCTGGGATTTGTTCGTTCACATATGAAAAGCCCTCCCCCGTTGCGGGGGGAGGGCTTTTCGTCAGGCGCGGACGGCGACGTTGGCCTCGACGGGTGGGTTCTCCAACGCGTCGGTCAACGGAATCGGATAATCGCCGGTGAAGCAGGCATCGCAATAGCCGAGCTTGGCCGGATCGCGCTTCTGCTCGCCCATGGCGCGGTAAAGACCGTCGAGCGAGATGAAGGCGAGGCTGTCGGCCTGGATGAACTCGCGCATCTGCTCCACCGTCATGCGGTGGGCCAGCAGCTTGCCCTGCTCCGGCGTGTCGATGCCGTAGAAGCAGGGGTGCGAGGTCGGCGGGCTGGAGATGCGCATGTGCACCTCGGCGGCACCGGCGGCGCGCACCATCTCGACGATCTTCTTGGACGTGGTGCCGCGGACGATCGAGTCGTCCACCAGCACGACGCGCTTGCCTTCGATCATCGCGCGGTTGGCGTTGTGCTTCAGCTTCACGCCCAGATGGCGGATCTGGTCGGTCGGCTCGATAAAGGTCCGGCCGACATAGTGATTGCGGATGATGCCGAGATCGAAGGGCACACCGGCTTCCTGGGCATAGCCCAGTGCCGCGGGAACGCCACTGTCCGGCACCGGCACGATCACGTCGGCGGGCACTCCGGCCTCGCGGGCCAGTTCACGGCCGATGCGCTGCCGCGCCTCGTAGACGGAGGTGCCTTCCATCACGCTGTCGGGGCGGGCGAAGTAGATGTATTCGAAGATGCACAGGCGACGCTGCTGCGGCTGGAACGGGCGCAGGCTGTGCACGCCGCTGGCGTCGATGACGATCATCTCGCCCGGCTCGACGTCGCGGACATATTCGGCGCCGACGATGTCGAAGGCGCAGGTTTCGCTCGCGAGGATGTGGGTGTCGCCCAGCCGGCCGAGCACCAGCGGACGGACGCCCAGCGCGTCACGCACGCCGATGACTTCCTTGGAGGTCAGCGCCACCAGCGAGAAGGCGCCTTCGACCTGCCGGACCGCCTCGATCAGGCGATCCACCGGCGAGCCGCCGCGGGCGGTCGCCATCAGGTGGACGATCACCTCGGTATCGGTTGACGACTGGAACAGGCAGCCGCGGCGGACCAGCTGGCGGCGCAGCGTCTGCGCGTTGGTCAGGTTGCCGTTGTGGGCCAGTGCGAAGCCGCCGAACTCGAAATCGGCGTAGAGCGGCTGGACGTTGCGGATGGACGTATCGCCGGTGGTGGCGTAGCGCACATGGCCAATGGCGCTGGCGCCCTTCAGCTTGGCGATGATCGCCTCAGAGCTGAAATGGTCGCCGACCAGACCCAGCGTGTGCTGCAGGTGGAAGCGGCCCCCATCGAAGCTGACGATGCCCGCCGCCTCCTGCCCGCGGTGCTGCAGGGCGTGCAGGCCCAGCGCCGTGATGGCGCCCGCCTGCGGGTTGCCGTAGATGCCGAACACGCCGCACTCTTCGCGCAGCTTGTCGTCGTCGAACGGATGCGTCGTCAGCATCACCAGAAGTCCTTCGTCCAAGAGGCGCCGGGGGCGCGTCAGCACATGCAACGAAAAAACGGTCCACAAACGTCGATAGCGCCGAAACCGAGCGGTCAAGCTCAGCGGGCGTTGTTCTGCATCAGCCTTTCAAGGTCGGCGCGGTCGCGGTCCTTATAACCGGTATCGGGTGCCGGTGCACCCCCGGTCTTCGCGGGGCTGGGTACCGGCGTCGACAGGCGGTCGAGCGCCTGCTTGGCCTCCATCGCCTGACGTGCGCGGTCGCGCGCCATGTCCATCTGACCGAGCCCTTCCTTTCGCAGATTCTCCGGAACGAAGCCGTAGAGCGTCTCAGCCCCCATCGTCAGGAACGGACGGGTCTTCGCCTCCTGCAGCCAGGCCGGCTGTTCCGCCGGGTTGGGCACCAGCCACAGGAAGAACAGGTAGGCGATCGAAACGAGCACCCCGCCCTTCACAAGGCCGAAGACGAAACCCAGCGTGCGGTCCAGCGCCGACAGGGCCGAGGCCTGCACCCCGCGCGACAGGCTGCGGCCCAGCAGGGACAGCACGATCAGCGCGACGATGAACACCCCGACCGCGGAAGCGGCGTAGGCCAGCATCTCGAACCGGATATAGATCTGCGCATAGGGAAGGACATGGGGCAGCGCGTAGAGCGTGATGACCGCGGCGCCGGCCCAGGCGGCGACCGACACCACTTCGGCGACCATGCCGCGGCTGAAGGCGAGCAGCGCCGACAGAAGCAAAACGGCAATGACGACGATGTCCACCGGATTGACGGGAAGGTTGTCCATGACCCTGTGCCGATAATTGAAATGCCGATTGAGGGGTGGCGTCAGATGAATTCGTCGTCGCGCCGGCGGCGCGTGTCGTTGTCGTCATGGGGTCGGCGGGAAGGCGGCCGGCCGGCGGAGCCCTGCGATTGGAACAGCGGCATCAGCTCGCCCAACTGCTGGAGTTCGACCGTCTTGAGGCCGTTGTCGCCGCGGCCGCCCTTCTTGCCGGTTCGCCGCGCCGGGAAGATGGCGGAGGAGAAGCCGAGCTTCGCCGCCTCCTTCAGCCGCGTGTCGCTCTGGCCGACGGCGCGGACCTCGCCGGACAGGCCGATCTCGCCGAACACCACCGCGTCGGCCGGAACCGGCTCCCCGGTCAGCGACGAGACGAGCGCGGCGGCAACCGCGAGGTCGGCGGCCGGCTCGGTGATGCGCAGTCCGCCGGCGACATTCAGATAGACGTCGTTGGCGCCGATCTGTACGCCACAGCGCGCCTCCAGCACCGCCAGCACCATGGCGAGGCGGGCCGAGTCCCAGCCGACCACCGCGCGGCGCGGCGTGCCGAGCGGCGACGGGGCGACCAGTGCCTGCACCTCGACCAGGACGGGGCGGGTGCCCTCCATCCCGGCGAAGACCGCGGCGCCGGACACGTCGCCGCGCCGCTCGGCCAGGAACAGGGCCGACGGGTTGGCGACCTCGCCGAGGCCGCCATCGCCCATCTCGAACACGCCGATCTCGTCGGTCGGGCCGAAGCGGTTCTTCACCGCGCGCAGGATGCGGAACTGGTGGCCGCGCTCGCCTTCGAAATAGAGGACGGTGTCCACCATGTGCTCCAGCACGCGGGGCCCGGCGATCATGCCTTCCTTGGTGACGTGGCCGACCAGCAGCAGGACGACGCCGCGCCGCTTGGCGACGCGGATCAGCTCCTGCGCGCTGGCGCGGACCTGAGCGACGGTGCCGGGGGCGCTGTCCAGATTGTCCATATACATGGTCTGGATCGAATCGATGACGATCACCTCCGGCCCCTTGGCGTCGTCCAGCGAGGCGACGATGTCTCGCACGCTGGTGGCCGAAGCGAGGTCCACGGGGGCAGACGCGCAGCCCAGGCGCTGGGCGCGCAGCCGCACTTGATCCACCGCCTCTTCGCCCGAGACATAGGCGCAGCGGTGGTCCTGCGACAGCCGGGCCATGGCCTGGAGCAGAAGGGTCGATTTGCCGATGCCAGGATCGCCGCCGATCAGGATGGCCGAGCCGGGAACCAGCCCGCCGCCGCACACGCGGTCGAACTCGGCGATGCCGGTCATGCGGCGCGGCGGCGCCTCGCTGTTGCCCTGAAGGCCGACGAAGTCGATGCGGCGGCCACGGGCGGGCCCGAGCCCCTTGGGCGCACTGTCGGGTGCAGCCTCTTCGACGAGGCTGTTCCATTCGCCGCAGGCGTCGCACTTGCCCGCCCATTTGGGGAAGGAGGCACCGCAGGCCTGACAGACATATCGGGTGGTGGGCTTCGCCAAAGGTCTGGTAGTCCGATGGGGATAAGGCCCGCCACATATAGCAAGCCGTTCCGCCGAATCCTATGCTTGCAGGGGTGGAATGCGGGGGCTTTTTTCAGACCGGGGCCGTGATAGCCTGTTGCACGCTTTTGAGCGGATCCCTCTCCCAGGGCGGGAGAAGGAGTTTCGATCGGATTGAGGATTACGTGACGGATGACGGTCTGATGGACAAGGAAGGCAAGCGAATCGTCCTGCATGGCCCGGAAGGCTTCGCGGCGCTGCGGAAGTCCTGCCGGCTGGCGGCCGAGACGCTGGACTACATCACCCCCTTCGTGGTGCCGGGCGTCAGCACTGGCAGGCTCGACAAGCTGATCGAGGAGTTCCAGCGCGACCGCGGCGGCATCCCGGCTACGCTGGGCTACCATGGCTATCCGGCCTGCAGCTGCATCTCGCCCAACCATATCGTCAACCACGGCATCCCTAGCGACGACAAGAAGCTGGTCGAAGGCGACATCGTCAACATCGACGTCACCGTGATCCTGGACGGCTGGTACGGTGACAGCAGCCGCATGTATTTCGTCGGCGAGAAGATCGGCGTGAAGGCGCGCAAGCTGGTCGACCTGACCTATCGCTGCATGATGGCCGGCATCGCGCAGGCCAAGCCGGGCAACCATCTGGGCGACATCGGCCATGCCATCCAGACGATGGCGGAGGCGGCGCGCTGCTCCGTCGTGCGCGACTTCGGCGGGCACGGCATCGGGCAGGTCTTCCACGACGCGCCCCACGTCGACCATTTCGGCAAGCCCGGCACCGGTGTGGAGCTGCGTCCGGGCATGGTCTTCACGGTCGAACCGATGATCAATGCCGGCCGGCATGAGGTGAAGATCCTGTCCGACGGCTGGACGACCGTCACCCGCGACCGTTCGCTGTCGGCGCAGTTCGAGCACCAGATCGGCATCACCGAGGATGGCTGCGAGATCTTCACCCTCTCCCCCGCCGGCTACACCCAGCCGCCCTATGGGAACGCGGCATGAGCGACGAGCTTGAACCGTGGACGGTGCTGGGCAGCCGCGACCTGCTGGACGCCAGCCCCTATCTGAAGGTGCGGGCGGAGACGGTACAGTTGCCGGACGGGCGGATGGTGGAGAATTTCTACCAGCTCGACCAGCCCGACTTCGCGATGATGTATGTCGAGGCGGAGGATGGCCGGGTGGTGATGCTGCGCACCTACAAGCATGGGGCGCGGCGCGTCAGCCTGACCTTCCCGGCCGGCGCCATCGAGCCCGGCGAGGATCCGCTCACCGCCGCCAAGCGCGAGTTGCTGGAGGAGACCGGCTATGCCGCCGATGACTGGACGGCGCTGGGTGGCTTTGTCGTCGGGGCAAACTCCAAGGGCAGCACCTGCCACATGTTCCACGCCAAGGGAGCCCGCAAGGTTGCGGAGCCGGACAATGGCGACCTCGAGGACATGCGGATCGAACTGCACAGCGCGCGCGAGCTGATCGACGCGGCGGCGCGCGGCGGCTATGCGGTGCTGCCGGTGATCGCCATGCTCGGGGCGGTTCTGATGCCGGAGCTGCGCGAGGGGCTCGGCATGGCAGCGCGGAGCGTCCGATGACGGACAGCGCACTGACCGCGGAGCGGCTTATCGAGTTGCTGGGACTGCATCCGCATCCGGAAGGCGGCTGCTACGTCGAGACCTACCGAGCGCCGGCGGATGGCGGGCGCGGAGCCGTTACAGCGATTTATTTCCTGCTGCGGGCGGGCGAGCGGTCTCACTGGCACACGGTGGATGCCGTCGAGATCTGGCTCTGGCACGGTGGGGCGCCGCTGGAACTGTCGGTGTATCAGGACGGCGGTTCGGTCGAGCGCTGCCGGCTGGGCATGGACATCGCGGGCGGCGAGCGGCCGCAGGCGGTGGTCCCAGTCGGAGCCTGGCAGGCGGCGCGGAGTCTGGGTGACTGGTCGCTGGTGAGCTGCACCGTGGCGCCGGCCTTCGACTTCGCCGGGTTCAGGATGGCGCCCGAGGGTTGGGAGCCGGGGAACTCTCTGCCCCCTCCCTAACCCTTCCCCGCTCTCAGCGGACCTACGGTCCGCCTGTCGCGTCAGCACAAAGCAAAGCTTTGTGCGAGAGCTTACGCGGGAGAGGGAACTGCCGCCTTATTGCGAATCTACCCTCTCCCGCGAAGCGGGGGAGAGAGAGACCCGCTCGCAAGAGCGGGAGGGAGGGGGCACAACACCCCTCCCCACTCAGTCGTCCGCGTACGGGTTCTTGCCCTTGCGCAGCAGCAGCCGAACCGGCACGCCGGGCATGTCGAAGCTCTCGCGCAGATGGGTGGTCAGATAGCGCTGGTAGCTTTCCGGCAAATCCAGCGGCTTGTTGACGAACAGGGCGAAGGTCGGCGGGCGGGTCTTCACCTGGGTGACGTAGCGGATCTTGACCCGTCGGCCTTCCACCAGGGGCGGCGGATGGTGTTCCAGCACGCCTTCGATCCAGCGGTTCAGCTGCGCCGTCGGAATGCGGCGGTTCCAGACCGTGTAGGTCTCCAGCACGCCATCCAGCAGCGTGTCGAGCTTGTGGCCCTTCAGCGCCGAGATGGTGACGACCTTCACGCCCTTGATGTAGCCGAGCGTCGCCTCGAGCTTGTCCTCGACCTGACGCAGCGCCATGGCGCGATCATCGACCGCGTCCCACTTGTTGATGGCGATCACCAGGGCGCGGCCTTCGGAGATCACCAGCCGGGCGATGGTCAGATCCTGCTTGTCCAGGATGGCGCCGGCATCGACGACCAGGATGACGACATTCGCCATGCGGATGACGCGCAGGCTGTCCGCGACCGCCAGCTTCTCGACCTTCTCGTCGACGCGGGCGCGGCGGCGCATGCCTGCGGTGTCGACCAGCTTGAACCGGCGGTCACGCCATTCCCAGTCGACGGCGATGGCGTCGCGGGTCATGCCGGCCTCCGGGCCGGTCAGCACGCGCTCCTCGCCGAGCAGGCTGTTCAGCAGGGTCGACTTGCCGACATTCGGGCGGCCGACGATGGCGATCTGGATCGGCTTGCTGCGATCCTCCTCCGGCTCCGGCTGGTCGCCGATGGGGATGCTGGGGTCGAAGCCGTCGTCGGCCTCCTCCTCGTCTCCCCCGTCGTCGGGCGGCGCGTAGGGCAGCAGCGCCTCGACCAGATCGGCCATGCCTTCGCCATGCTCGGCGGACAGCGGGATGGGGTCGCCCAGACCAAGTTCGTAGGACTCGAACATGCCGGGCTGGCTCGCCTTGCCCTCGGTCTTGTTGGCGACCAGCAGGACCGGGGTCTTGCCCCGGCGCAGCAGGTTGGCGAAATGGCGGTCCAGCGGCGTGATGCCGGCGCGGGCGTCGATGATGAACAGCGCGACGTCGGCGCGGGCGAGCGCCTGCTCGGTCTGGCGGCGCATCCGCGCCTCCAGGCTGTCATCGGTCACATCTTCCAGGCCGGCGGTATCCACCACCGTGAAGGACAGGCCGCCGACATGGGCCGGGGCCGAGCGCCAGTCACGGGTGACGCCCGGCGTATCGTCCACCAGGGCCAGCTTCTTGCCGGCCAGACGGTTGAAGAGAGTCGACTTGCCGACATTCGGCCGACCGACGAGGACCACGGTGAACGACATGGGGCCAAAGGCCTTTCACAACAGACGGAGGAAATCCGCGATCAGCGGAACGCGACGAGCGTTCCGTTGTCGCACAGCACATAGAGAGTGTTGTTGGCAACGACCGGAGACAAGTAGGAACCGGTGGGCAGCGAACGCGCCACCTCGACCTTGCCGTCCGAGGGCGACAGGCCCAGCAGCTGGCCGTTCGACCCGGCAACCCACAGGCGGCTGCCCGCCATCACCGGACCGGACCAGACGATCGGACCGGACTTGTCCTCGGGATCCTTGAAGCGGGCGAGCGGCGCCACCCAGCGGACGCGGCCGTTCTGGCGCGCCACCGCGACGACCTCCTGGTCGTTGGTGACGGTGAACAGATAGTCGCCGGCCAGCCAGGGGGTGTTGACGCCGCCGATCTCGGTTTCCCAGATGCGGGCGCCGATGCGCTCGTCGATGGCGACCATGCGGCCGGAATGGCCGATGGCATAGACGGCGCCGCGGTCGACCACCGGCAGGCCGCGGATGTCGGCCAGATTGCTCAGCGCCCCGGTGCGGCGGATGGCGGCCAGGCTGTCCTGCCACGCCACACGGCCGTTTTCGGGACGCAGCCCGAACAGCTCGCCCGAGGAATAGGGGGCGACGACCAGCGTGCCGGTGATGGCCGGGCTGGCGGCGCCGAGCAGGCCGGCCGTCTCCAGGATGCCCTGGTGCGACCATTGGACCGAACCGTCGTCGGTGGACAGGGCAATGGTCTGGTTGTCGAGCGTGATGACCATCACCCGGCCGCCGGCGACGGTCGGGGCGCCGCGAACCGGACCGGCAATGCGCTTGCGCCACAGGACCTTGCCGCTGCCGGCATCGAGCGACAGAACCTCGGCAAAGCCGGTGGCGGCATAGACGCGGCCGTCGGCATAGGCGACACCGCCGCCGGTGGCCCCGCCGCGCTCGTTCTCCGGCCGGGTGTCGACACGCCACAGCGACTGGCCGCTGCGCTCGTTCAGGGCGGAGACGTGCGAATCGGCGTCCATGGCGAAGATGCGCCCATCGGCGATCACCGGCGTGCCGAGCAGCGCGCGCGAGCTGCTGGAGCCGGAGCCGATGTCGGCACGCCACGCATCGGACGGGTTGGCCGACAGGGCAAGATTGCCCAGCACATGATCCGGCGTACCGCCCGGCTGCGACCAAGCGGCGTTGACGACCGCCTGCGGCACGGTGACGGCCACGGCGGCAAGCTGCGCGTCCGGCTCCACCTTGCGCTCGCGCTGCAGGACGGCGACGCGCTTGCCGGGCAGCGGCGGATCGGGCGTCTTGCCCATCCAGCTGTCCAGCGTGTCGCACCCGCCGAGGAACACTGCGAGCAGTGACGCGGACAGCAGCGCGGTGCGGCGGATGTTGCGGGACTGGGTGCCCGTCGTCTTGCGGAGATTCGCCTGTTGGGTCGTCATGGCCTTGGGTCAGCCCTTGCCGTAGAGGGAGGCGAGATCGGCGGCGCGGCTGCGCACGCCGGACGGCGCCTGTTGGTCGTCCGCCAGCTGCTTGAAGAGCGTGCTGGCCTTTTCCGTGTCGCCGGCGCGGACGGCCAGCACCGCCGTCAGTTCGCGGGCCGTGAAGCGCCACGGGCTGCCGTCGGCGGTCAGCGGCTGCAGCTTCGCGGTCAGCTGAGCCGGGTCGCCGCCATCGGTGCGCTGCATCACCGCCAGCAAGGTGGCGAGGTCGCGGTATTCGGCGGGGACGGAGCCGTTGCCGGCAATGCCGTCATAGACGGTCGCGGCCTCCGCCGGCTTGCCCTGGCGGATCATCAGGGCCGCGGCATTGAATTGGGCGATGGCGGCGAGGCTGGGGTTGGCGGATCCGGCGAAGGCGGCCAGCGCCTCCACCCCCTTCTCGGGTCCCTGTGCGCTCTGCGCGATGGCGGTGACCAGGGCGGCGGTCTGCTCTTCCTTCTTCTGCGCCTGCCAGTGGCGCCAGAAGCTGTAGCCGCCGGTGCCGGCGACGATCAGGACGACGGCGGCGATCATGGCGCCGCCATACTTCTTGAAAAGGTGCTCCGCGCGGTCCCGGCGCAGATCCTCGTCGACTTCGCGGAAAATATCGCTCATGGCGCTGCGGTGGCGTCCTTGCGGTGGCGGCTTCGCGCACGGTCCGGATGGCGGCGCGGCTCGAGCGGAGCCTTGCCGACCGGCTGCCCGGACGGATGGCTCCGCAAGATCAAGAGGGGCGGATAGCATCGGGCAACCCGTCGGGTCAAGAGCCTCCCTCTCCCGCGAGGGGGAGAAGAGTTGAACGCCGAAGCAGATACGGGCCGCGGAGGCGATCCCCCGCGGCCCGGTCCCGCAACCCGTATTGTCGCCCGGATCGGCCGAAGCCGCCCGATTCCTTGAACCGACTTTGTTCCTACGCCGACATGGCGGCGGCGGCGATGACCGCCTGGGTCCGGTTCTTGACGCCCAGGGACTTGAAGATCGCGGTGACGTGGATCTTCACCGTGCCTTCCGAGAGGCCCAGTTCATAAGCGATCTGCTTGTTCGACTTGCCGAGGCGCAGGCATTCAAGCACCTCGCGCTGGCGCTGGGTCAGGCCATAGCCGGCGCTGCGGTCGGCGACCTCCACCGTGCGGCGGCGCG
This sequence comes from Pseudomonadota bacterium, assembly GCA_023423695.1. Lineage (GTDB taxonomy): Bacteria > Pseudomonadota > Alphaproteobacteria > Azospirillales > Azospirillaceae > Azospirillum. The sequence continues at coordinate 294,274 of JAFAFA010000079.1, forward strand.
GCGCGGCGTCCATGCTGGCGGTGAGCGCGCCCGGCGGCAGGTAGATGCCGCCCGAGAACACGAGGTTCAAGGCGCCCATCATGACCTTCACGCTGCTCGACTTCGGGATGTACCCGGTCGCGCCATGGTCGAGCGCGCCACGGATGTCACCCAGAGCTTCCGATGCGGAGATCACCACCACCGGCACGCCCGGCTGCAGCGCCTGGATTTCGCGCAGTCCATCGAAGCCCGGCCAGTTCGGCATATGCAGGTCCATCAGGATGATGTCGAAGGTGCCGCCGGCGCGGCACTGGTCCAGCACCTCGTCGAAGGTCCCGGCCTCGACGAAGCTGGCATCGCCCTGCAACTGCTCGAGCAACCGCCGCAGGCCTTCACGGAACAGCAGATGGTCATCCCCGATCAGAATCTTCATGGTCCCCGTCATCCTCGCTCGCCGGCCCTGGCCCGGCCCGACCGATGAAGGCCGGCTCACGCCTGGGCTGTTGTCGTTTTTGTCCGATGCGCCCCCGCGGCACCCGGATCAACCCATTCACTCCACGTCGCCGGCTTGGTGGTCGACCGTGTTGGCGGCCTCTTACCGGCGTCGGCCGGAAGGCCGTCTGCCGTTGTTGGCTTGTTTTCGCTGTGTTGGGTACCTGATACCACGATCGGAAGAGCCTCTGTATCCGGACAAGGGCCATACGTCATTCGAAGCTGCCACCCCCGTTCGAGGGGCCATAAGTCATGGTGGGCCAAAGCAACGCTTCCGACGAAGGTCATAGACTCTGTTGCGACCGCGAATGTCGTTATCGCGCAGGCTCATCGGATTCACTTGTCCCTATTCGGAGTATTCAAAACGAGAGCTGCTGTCTCCATTAGCGACGGGAATTTTTCTGGAACCTTGCCATCTTTGCGGCGTTCGTCTGTCAAGCGATCGGTTAACACTGATTCGGCTGCGCAAGAGAGGAAGGAAAACCGCGGCCAAACCGAACGGATAATCCTGAAGGATGCCTGTACCAACGCGCATTCCCGTGTGACCCGGCCAGCACACATCATTCCATAGGTGTTACCGTTTCGAAACCTGAGACGACCAACAAGGAGACGAAAAGCGATCTTGGCTGATCATCCATCGCCTGATTTACGCGGAGCTCAGTTCATTTCTAAATCACGCGGTGCGATCAGGATTTCCCTCGCGGGAATGACCGACGGATTGCGGACAACGCAGAAATACTTGGCAGGGAAATTTCCCATAACCGCTTTGATCTTGACAGAAGACGTGCCTGGGCCAACCGGCCGGACTCCGTTTCAACCCTTAGACGCAGGCGGCGACGCCCCGAGCCGGGCCGGCCGTGGATGCCTCCTCCAGACAGAGCTGACCCATGCACACACACCATGAGTACGCCCATGAGAAAGCATCTCACCAGACCCGCAACGCGGTGACTCCCATGCATGTCTGCCTGATCCTCGACAACAACGCGCTGACCGAGAACGTGGTGCAGCAGCTCGACCGCGGCGGACGCCACCGCGTGACGGTTCTGCACGACATCGGGGAACTGACCCAGAGCGCGCTGACGCCGGATGCGATCCTGATCGGACTGCAGCAGTTCACCGCGCTTCGCGAGAACGAACCGATGGTCTATCTCCGGCTGTCCCGCCGGTCACGGATCGTCGTGGTGCTGTCCTCGCGCGAGTTGCTGGACGCCGCCCATATCCTGGCCTTCGCCGATGCCTGGGTGTTCGAGGATCTGAACGTCGACCGCATCAACGAATTGCTGGATCTTGGTCTGGAAGGGCATTGCCTGATGCCCAAGCAGTTCCTGTCGCGGCTGGGCGTGGATGAGATCCGCCTGACTCTGCTGCCGCGCCTGTCCGACCCGGAGTTCGAGACCCTGCGCCTGCTGGGCGAGGGCATGAACAACCGGACCATCGCCAACGCGCTGGACCTGTCGGAGGCGGTGATCAAGTCGATGGTACGCAGCGTGCTGTCGAAGCTGCACTTCCGCAACCGGACGGAAGCCGGCGTCTTCGCCGCACGGCAGCACGGTGCCCTGGAGCAGGCACGGTCCGGCATGACGCCGCCGCACATGCACGCCGCGGCAACCCGGCGCGCCGGGGTCTGAGCCCCGGCCTCACCGTTCGGGATCGCCCCCGGAGGCGACCCCAGGGCGGCCCATGCGATACCGCTCAGCCAGCCGGACGTCAGGCAGCCAGGCGCCGGCCCGCCATCGCTTCCTCGAAGCGGTCGAAGCGGGCGTCGAAGGACTGCCGATCGATCTCAGCGAGCCGGAAGCGGACACGCACCACCCCCTCCTCCCGGGTGAAGGCTTCGAAGGGCAGCGCCACACCCATGCTGTCGACCAGAAGCGTGCCGCGGTCGCCGACGGTATCGGCATCGGCCAGCGCGGCGCCGTGCCGGGAGATGTCGAGCAGCCGCACGGTCAGCCGGCCTTCCGGCACCTCCACCGTGCATGGAGCATCCACCCGGTAACGCGGCAGGCTGCGGCGGTCGACATCCTCCGTCGCAGTGCGCACCGCCCGAACCAGCACATGCATCAACTCGTCGATACTGTGGGTGACTTCCGACGCGCCGGCCCGCAGCAGGTCGGCGCGCTCCTCCGTGACCTTGGCCTCGCGCGACACCTCGTCGATGCGGGTCGACACGTCGGTGGCGGCGCTGGCCGTCTGGCCGACATTGCGCGAGATTTCCTGCGTCGCGGACGCCTGCTGTTCGACCGCCGCGGCAACCATGCCGGAGATGGCGTCGATTTCGCCGATGGTGCGGCTGATGCTGCGCACCTCCTCCACGCTGCGGGCGGTGACCGACTGGATTTCCGCGATCAGGCGCGAGATCTCCTCGGTGGAACGCGAGGTCTGGTTGGCCAGGCTCTTCACCTCGTTGGCGACCACGGCGAAGCCTTTGCCCGCCTCTCCTGCCCGCGCCGCCTCGATGGTCGCGTTCAACGCCAGCAGGTTGGTCTGGGCGGCGATCCCCTGAATCAGTTCCGCCACGTCGCCGATGCGGCCGACGGCGGAGGACAGCGATTCGATGGTGTTCTCGGTCTGGTCGCTGGCGGCCACGGCGGCACGGGTGACGCTGGCGGCATGGCCGACCTGGGTTCCGATCTCCTCAATCGAGACCGTCAACTGCGCCGCGGCCGATGCGACCGCCTGGGCGTTGCTGAGGGCCTGCGCCGCGGCGGCGGCGACGTTCTGGGCGTTGGCACCGACCAACCCGGCCGAATTCGCCATAGCACCGGCGTTGCGATCCATCTCCTGGGTGCGGGCGGCGACCCGCTCCACCGCACCGCGGCTTTCCTGCTCCACCGTATCGGCCATCGACTGCAGCGCCCTGCGCTTCTGCGCCTCTCCCTGGACTCGCTGATGCTCCTGCTCGGCCCGCAGCCGCTCCGCCTCTGCCATGCCGTCGCGGAAGACCAGGACGGAGCGCGACATCGCGCCGATCTCGTCCAGCCGCTTCGCACCCGCCACCTCGGCGGTCAGGTCTCCGGAGGACAGCGCCGTCATCACCCGGCTGAGCTGGCCCAGCGGACGCAGCAGCCGACGCGACACCAGATAGCCCGGCACCGCAAGCACGACTGCGCACAGCACGACCAGCATCGTCGCGAAACGCATGCTGTCGTCGAAGGTCTTGAACACCTCCGCCTTCTTGATGCCGACATAGAGGATGCCGACCGTCTTGCCGGCCTTGTCCTTGATCGGGTCATAGGCGGCGTAATAGGGCTCGCCCAGGATGTCGACCATGCCGCGGAAGGACGTACCCTGCCGCAGCACCGAGTCGTAGGCGGGACCCTGTGCCAGCGTGGTGCCGACGGCGCGGGTGCCGTCGGCGCTCATCACGTTGGTGGCGATGCGGCGGTCGCCCAGGAACAGGGTGGCGGTGCCTCCGGTGATGCGCTTGATCTTGTCGACCATGACGTTGTTATCGTTCATGACGACACCGTCGAGCAGCAGCTTGCCGTCGGCGACGGTGAAGGTGCCGCCACGCTCGTTCAGCGACGACCAGGCGATGTCCATGCTGAGGCGTTGCATCTCGATCGCCTGCCGTTCCAGGTCGCGGACGATCACCTGCCCGATCGCGAACAGGATCGCCGTGCTGAGGATCAACATGCCGAAGAGGTTCAACACCGTCACTTTCGTGGAAATCGAAAGCCGGCCGACAAAGGCGCGCAGGGCGTCCATGAATGCCATCCACCAGAATGCAGTTTGCAAGTGCGGGTTCACAACAGTCGCGCGCACTATGCCACCCTGGTTTAGAGTGCATTCATTTAAAATACATACAACCCCTGCGACCCCTTGTCGCGATGACCTGAGCGAACTCTTGCGACCTCAAAGAGTTTCTTTTGGACCCGAAGCATGTCCGAATCTGTCATCGTCAGAACAGGCGGGCGCCATTCGGAACCGCATGGTCTGGACCGACCAGCACCACCGCGCCCTCGGCATCGGGCAGGCCCAGGCACAGCACCTCGCTGGTGAAGGGGCCGATGCGCTTGGGCGGAAAATTCACCACGGCCAGCACCTGCCGGCCGATCAGCGCATCGGCAGCGTAGTGGCTGGTGATCTGCGCGGAACTGCGCTTGGTCCCGATGTCGCCGCCGAAATCGATGGTCAGCTTGTAGGCGGGCTTGCGCGCCTCCGGGAAGGGATCGGCCGCAAGGATGATGCCGACGCGGATGTCGACCTTGGCGAAATCGTCGTACGTGATGGTCATGACTGCCCCGATCCGGTTGAGTAGGGGCGCCAAGGTAGCGCGCCGGCCCTGATCGCGGAACCCGGAAGCGGGAACCAGGAAGCTTGGGGCCGAAAATGGAAAAGGGGCCGCCGATGGCGACCCCTCTTCACAGAACCGGCGGGCCGGAGGCTGGATCAGCCCTTGGCCTTGGCGATCGCGGCCTTGACCTCGTCCAGGCTGTCCGAGACGCGCTTGGTCAGGATCTCGGCGGCTTCGGTGTTCGACTTGGCGATCATCTCGCTCAGCTCGCGGATGTTCGACAGCGACTTCTCGAAGGCGGCCTTGACCAGATCGGCTTGCTTGGCGGCCTTCTCTTCCGGAGTGCCGGCGGCCGACAGCTCACCGACGGCGCGGTTCACGTCCTCGGCGACGGTTCGCAGCACCTCGGCCTGACGACGGACGATGGCCTGGAAGCCTTCGAAGGCGAGCTGGTTGGCGGCGGTCACCGCCTCGATGTTGCGACGCTGGCTGGCGATGATGGACTCGACGTCCACACCCGGAACCTTAAGGTCGCCCATCAGCTTGGACGGATCGAATTCGAGGAAGGGGTTACCGCTCATCTTGGCCATGTTTCTCATCCCAGCATCAGTGTTTGCTGCCCGCATCGGAATCCGGGCATGTTGCGACGCAACATTGATAGGCCGACTATGCAGAGTGCCGAAAAGTTAGTCAATGCGGTTTTTGCGGCGCAGCATAACCTTGACGGGTAAAAATTCAACGCCACCCTACCCTCCGCATGACCAACATTGTCTAAACCGTTGATGCCATGTGGTCCGGTCCAGTTCCCCGGCCAAGCGGCCCCCGGCGGCCGGTCCAGCGGCAGAACGTCGCGCCCCAGCGCTCCGCCCCGCGCAACGCAGTGTCCAAAGCTGCCATGGTGCGCGACAGGTCGGCGGTGTCGTCGTTCAGGAAGACTCGCATCACCCGCGCATGCACGGTGCCGAGCCCGGCGACAAGCGCCGCCCCGCCACGCTGGTCGGGATCGATCCCGGCGGCGCGCAGCATCCAGGCCATGGAGCGCCCGAAGGCACAGGAAAAAGCAAGAGCGGTCGCCGGATCGGCCGGCAGGTCGCGCAGCACGGCACGCAGGCCATCCCGGAAGGGGCGCAGCGCATCGAACCGGCGCATCATCACGTCGAACAGCCGGTCGCGCGCCGGTTCGGTCGGATCGGCGGCGACGTCCCCGGCCAGCACCGTGGCATCGGCGACGCGCGACACCGCCGCCAGCACGTCGGCGCGCCCGCGATAGCGGTGATGGAACCGGGACAGCGGTATACCGGCTGCGTGCGCAACCTCCAGCAGGCCGACGCGGCGCCACCCCTTCTCGGCGGCCAGCCTCATCGCCGCCGCGGCTACGGCGCGGTCAAGGGAGTCCGGGTCGGTGGGATCGGAGCGGAAGCTGTGGTCTTCAGGCTTGTCGGACGACATGTCGGACATGGCACCACCTCCAGGCGACAGGGATCGCGTCATAAGGTGGTGCGCGGACGGCCAAACGACACCCGTCCCCCGAAATCGTCACGCCTTGCGCACGGTCTCCACCCGCCCGCCGGTCATGCTGACCAGATCGGCAGGCGTTAGGCGGAACACGGCGTTGGGCGTGCCGGCAGCGGCCCAGATAGTTTCCAGCCGCAGCAGGTCGTCGTCGATCAGCACCAAAGGCGGGACGGCATGGCCGATGGGCGGAACGCCACCGATAGCGAATCCAGTCGACTCGCGGACGAACTCCGGATCGGCGCGTTCGATCTTCTCGCCGATAAGCCGGCCGACCGCCTTCTCGTCCACCCGGTTGGCGCCGCTGGCGACGACCAGCACCGGCCGCCCGGTCTCCTTGGTGCGGAAGATCAGCGACTTGGCGATCTGCGCCACCTCGCAGCCGACGGAGTTCGCAGCGTCCTCCGAGGTGCGGGTGCTGCCTTCATGCTCGATCACATGGTGGCCAAGGCCGATGCCGTCCAGCAGAGCCTGGACGCGGGCGGCGGAGGGGCTGAGCGTCTCAGTCATGTTCGTTCCGTCAACCCGCCAACTCGCGCGACCGCCGGGTGGCGGCATCGATGGCGGCGGTCATCACCGGCTGCAGGCCGTCGGGCGCCATCAGCACCTCGAGCGCGGCCTGGGTGGTGCCGTTGGGGCTGGTCACGGCCTTGCGCAGGTCGGCGGCCTCCTGCGGCGACGCGTCGAGCAGGGCGCCGGCACCCGACACCGTGGCGCGGGCCAGCCGCATCGCCAGATCGGCCGGCAGCCCGGCGGCCTCGCCGGCCTTGGCCATCGCCTCGACCATGAAGAAGACATAAGCCGGGCCGCTGCCGGACACGGCAGTGACCGGATCCAGCAGGCCTTCATCCTCGACCCAGGCTACATCGCCGACGGCGCGGAGCAGCCGGTCGGATAGGTCGCGCTGGGCGGCGCTGACATGGGCGTTGGGCACGGCCACGGTCATGCCGCGGCCGATGGCGGCCGGCGTGTTGGGCATGGAGCGGACGACGACCGCCCCCTCCCCGAGAAGCCGCTCGAAATAGGCGATGGTCTTGCCGGCGGCGATCGACAGGAAGACTGTGCCGGGGCGGACGAGCGCCCGGTAGGCCGGAAGCGCCTCTTCCATCACCTGCGGCTTGACCGCCAGCACCACGACGTCGGGAACGAATCCGTCCGGCAGGGTGTCGGCGCCCGACGACGACGAGACGCGTGCGTCACCGGCAAGCCGCTCCGGCAGACCGGCACGGTCGACCACCACGACGCGCGACGCGGTTCCGGCGGCAAGCCAGCCGTCCAGCATCGCCCCGCCCATCTTCCCGCAACCGACCAGCAGCAGCGACGCACCCGTTTCCGCCGTCATGACCCCGTCATTCCCCCTGTTCATGCCAATGCTAAGGCTTACGCTTCGCCCATGGTGTCGAGAATGGCGGCGGAAACCGCCTCAGGTGCGGATTTCCCGCCCCAGATCACGAACTGGAAGGCCGGATAGAAGCGCTCGCACTCCGACAGCGCGATTTCCACCAGATCCTCCAGCTGTTCCACGGCGGCACCGCGGGCGCCGCGCAGCAGCATGGTCTGGCGGAACATCGGCGTATGCTCCTCCGAGCACACGTCGAAATGGCCCAGCCACATGCGGCCGTTCACCTCCGCCAGCAGTTCGGCGACTGCGGTGCGGCGGGCGGCCTGGACCTTCATGTCGAACTGGCAGGAGAACTGCATCGCGCTGACATCGGGCTGCCAGACGAAATAGAGCCGGTAATCGCACCAGCGGCCGCCGATCTCGACGACGAGTTCGTCCTCGGTGGCGCGATCGAAAGGCCATTCGTTGGCGGTTACGATCTCCTCGACCACGTCGAGCGGGTTGTGGGCGGAAGTGGTGGTTTCGACGGCTACTGCCGACATGTCAGCGTCCTCCTGTGAAGGCGCAATGGGCGGTACCGTTCACCCGGACCGGAAGACGCGCGCCAAGCCACGCGGGTCCGGGGCAATACCCCGAAGGTGATGAAAAGATGAGCATGGGCGTGCGGCTTACGCCTGCATCGGCGCCCGGTCAGCGTTTTGACCGGCCGACGTTCGGGTCGTCAGCCGGCCAAGACCCGGTCCAGCCGCCAATGGCGACACAAGCCGGGACGATGACGGGAGGGGCGCCGGGTAATGCGGCTGCGCGGATGCTCAGGACGCCGTGGCCCCTGTACCGGCAGCATCCGCAGCGGGCTTCGACGCCGCTGGGGCCGCCGCCGAGGTCGCCGGATCGGTGTCGACCACCGCCGGAACGCCGGCCGGCTCGACCACGACCGGCAGCGGGGCATGCCCGGAGGTCAGCGTCGCGACGGTGGCCTCCAGCGCGGCGAGGCGCTCGGCCATAGCCTCTTGCTCCTCGCGGGCCTTGGCGGCCATGGCGCGGACGGCCTCGTATTCCTCGCGGCTGACCACGTCCATCCGCGACAGAACACGTTCGAGCTGAGCGCGCAGCTGACCTTCGGCCTCTTCGCGCAAGGACGAGAAGGCGCCGAGAGCGCCACCCGCCACACGGGCGAGATCGTCCAAAATCCTATTGTCCACCTGCATCGGCTCTGACTTCCGGTTACCGTTCGTTCATTATGGACGCCGCGCGCCGCGACTTCAACGCCCTTGGCCGATCACACGCATGCCACGACGCGCAGCCGTGGCATGCGGTGAACCTCACGGCCGGACCGCGGAGGCGTCCGGGGAAGCCGCATTGAAGTGGTCACGCAGGGCCTTCAGGTCCAGGGTCTGGGTCGGTGCGTCCCAGGGACCGGCGATGCGCAGGGTCAGCGGCGGCAGGTCGCCGTCGGCCTTCACCTTAAGGGTCAACCCCAATTCCACCTGCTCGTCGGGCAGCGAGACCGTACCGGCCAGCGTGCCGTCGGCCGGCACCGTGGTCAGGCGGGCGTCGTCGGCGCGAATCACTCCGTTCTCGATGGCGAAGCGGACGTCCAGCCGTTCCAGCTTGGTTTCCCCGCCCTGCAGCGCCCCGGCGACGGCACCGAGCACCTCCTGCGTGCGCTCGACCCCGGTCAGCCGACCGCGCAGGGCGGCGAGATCGACCCCGCGCAGCACGCCGCCCGACGCCACCGCCCGGCCGCGGCCGGCCAGGCTGCGCAACAGCGCATCGCCTTGGCCGCTGCCGGAGACGGTCATGTCCAGATCCACGGCACCGCCGCGCAGTCCCAGCCCGGCGACTCCGGACAGCGCCGTCCCGAGGTCGGCCTTGATGACGGTGATGTCGGCGTCGAGCTTCGGCTCCTGCCCCGGAACGGCGGCGACACGGCCGCTGATGCCGATCTGGCCGCCCTGCCATTCGCCGTCCAACTGCTCCAACGTCGCGGTCCCGCCGGAGAGCGTTCCCCTCAGTGCCGGCTGCACGATACGCTGCCCGCCCAGCGTCAGCGAGGTGGAGGTCAGGGCGAGTCGGCCGTCCGCAGACTGAATCCAATCGAGATCCGCCAGCGGATCGACGGGCGGGATGGCAGCCGGATCGCCGGCGGACGTTCCCGCATTGCGGCCGGCGCCATCGCCCACCAGCGGCGCGTTGCGCAGGCGGTCGAGGTCGAGGTCACCGGTCTGCAGATCGGCCTGGAAGGCGGGCCGCGCCGTCTTGCGGTCGAGGACCAGCTTGCCGCGCACCGGCACGCCGGCGACCAGCCCCTGCAGATTGTTCAGCGCCGGCGATGTCGCATTCCCGGTCAATTCGCCGTAGAGGTCAAGCGGGCCGAGAGCGCGGGCCAGCCCGCGGTCGGCGAACAGCGCCGCGATGCGCCCCATTTCCGGATGGGTCAGGCGCAGCTTCAGGTCGGCGCTGGGCGTGCGGTCGAGCCCCAGGACGGCACCCCCGGCTTCCAGCGTGCCGCCCAGCATGCCGGCGGATGCCTCGACCGCCAGCCGCTCCCCGTCGCCGGCCAGCCGGGCCTTGGCGCTGATGGCGCCAAGCCGTTCCGGAACCGGCAGGCCGGGCGGCCAGGCCACCGCGCTGGGCAACCCGCCGAGCGATTTGGCCTCCGCTGCCAAGGCCAGGTTCACACCGCGCAACGGCATCAGGCTGGCGACCTGCCCGTCCACCCGCGCGGTCAATCCGGCGATGTTGTCCACCTTGGCTTCGCGCACCGTCAGCGCGCCGGAAGCGACCGTCGCATCGAGGTGAAGCCCTTGGACCGGCAAGCCGCCCACGGTCAACTGCCCGATCCGCAGGTCGAGGTTGGCATCGGCAAGGCCGAGAAGCCGCTGCGGCATCGGCGCCGCGCCGTTGGAGCCGGCCCGCGGTCCGACAGCGCGCGGCGCTGCCGGCTGGGGCGAGTTCGGAGCGGCCGGCAAGGCTTCGGCCGGCAGATATCCGTCCAGGTAAAGGCGGTCGAGTTCTAGGCGCGCGCCGAAGGCGGGGCGGCCGCGGTCGGCATAGGCGACGGCACCGCTCAGCCGGCTGCTGTCGAAGCGGAAATCGATGCCCGACATCTCGAAACGGTCGGCATGGCCCTGCAGCCGGGCGGCGAGTGAGGCGCGGCGCAAGCGGTCGGCGGGAACGGACCGGACATCCAGCTTCGCCCACTCCAGCAGGGCGCGCAGGTTGTCGGCATTCGCCTCCATCCGCATGTCCAGCGTCGGCTGGCCACCCGGCGTGGTCACCTCTCCCGCCGCGACGAAATCGGACCCGCCGGGCAGCAGGGCGCTGATGCGGTCGATGTTCAGCCGGCCGTCGGTCAGGCTCGCCTCGACCCGGCCCTGGCGCACAACTCCGCCGTTGTAGCTCATGGCGTCCACGGCCACGTCCAGCTTGGCCTCCACCCCGATCGGCAGGGCGAAGGACGGGCCCGACTGCTTGGCGCCGGCGGCTGCGGGGTTTGCCGGAGCCGAGGTGGCGGAACCGCTCGCCGCGCCACCCTGCCCGCCCCGCGCCAGCCAGGAATCCAGGTCCAGCCGATTGACGGCGAGCGTCAGTTCGGTCCGCGGCGCCTCGCGCTTGGCAGGGTCGCCGGCCCGCAGGGTGGCGTTTCCAGTGGCACGGGTGTCGCCCAGCTGGGCTTCCAGGCTGGAGAAGGTCGCAAGGCTGGTCCCCGCCTCCACTGTCGCTCGCAGATTGAATGGTTGGGCCAGCGCCGCAGGCCGGCGCGCGTCCACCAGCTTGGCGAAGTCGCTGCCCTCGGCACGGAGGTCGCCCTGCACCTTCGATCCCCCGCCCCCGGTCAGGATGCCGGCGAAGCGGAGGGTCGCGTCGGTATGAGGCATCGACAGGGTGGCTCGCACCGGCACCGCCGCCCCTTCGGTGAACCGTCCGGCAGTCGCCTCGCCGTGAAGGGACAGGCCGCGGAAACGGAAATCGCCCTGGATCTGGAAGGGGCCGTTCAGGCTGCCGGCGGCGATGCGGGCGCTCAGCCCCTCCACCGTCTCGGTCCGGCCGTTGCGGTCGTCGCGGTAGATCACGGTGCCGTTGTCGATCAGCACCTGATCGAAGCTGACGGCGGACACCAGCCCCTCGGCGGCGCCCAACCCGTCGCCGGACCTGCCCCCGGTGGTGGACAGGTCCCAATTGATCCGGCCGTCCATCAGGACTTCCACCACGAAGGTCGGCTCGACCAGCGTGATGCTCTCCACCTGGATGCGACCGCTCAGCAGGGGACCGAGCGCGACGCGGGCATCCAGCTTCTTCAGCCGCACCATGTCGGGCTCGGCTGCACCGGAAGCATTGGCAAGCCTGGCGTCGCGCACCGTCAGCGCCGGTGACGGCAGCAGGGTGAAGCCGACATTGCCCCGCAGTTCCACCTGGCGTCCGGTCGTTTGCGATACACGCTCGGCGATGGTGCCCTTGTAGGCGTTCCAATCGATCAGGCTCGGCGCTGCCAACAGGATGCCGGCCAGAACCACCAGTCCGGCCAGTGCAGCGATCAGGATCTTCTTCACCGGGTGTCCGCCTTCCCTGCGCCGGCCTTATCCTTGGCCGTGCCCCTTATGCCACGTCATTTTTACCGCGTCGCCGCCATCGACCGGCACCGGTCCGTCCCCGCAAAGGATACGAACCGACGAGCGCCTGCCTTCGCTGCCCCTCACCCTCCGCGCCGGTCGGGACCCGATGGCGGCTTCCGATGAGGAGCGTCCTTCGGTAAGCTAGCGCCCGCAGAAGAAACAAGCAATTTGGGCAATCCCACGGCCAAGTTGGGGCCTGTCCGATTTTTTCCCCAGGAATTCTCCGCGCGCCGCCGCTTCATCCGGCCGCGCCGGACCCGAAACCCCAGATTCAGCCACCGGAGACCGTGCCATGGGCGACGTGGTCAACCTCAACCGCTTCCGCAAGACCCGCGAACGGGCCGAACGCGCGAAGGAAGCCGAAGCGAATCGGACCCGATTCGGACGCACCAAGGCCGAGAAGGAGCGCGACCGCAAGGAGGCCGAGCAGCGCACTCGGACTTTGGATGGACATAAGCTCGACGACGAGACCTGACCTCCTCGTCCCAAAGCACAGTAAAGACCAAGCCTCGCACTAGGAATAACCTCAGCTCCTTTGTTACTATTGGGTATACCGATAGTTCCCTATTGCGACTATCAGGCCGATCATGTGACAGTGCCTGCCAAGGGCGCCGACGGGCGCGCTCCTTGGCTGTTGGGGAGGGCCGTCATCATGGTCGACATGACGTCGTTTCGCGGATCCGTTCAAACGCCTCAAACCCACAACCCAACCCCCAATTCGGCTTGGCTGCCGCCGATCCGGTCGGTGGACATCGACCGCCCCTGGGTCTGGCTGGCGTCGGCCTGGCAGGACATGATGGCGGCCCCCGCCATCAGCTTCGCCTATGGCGCGCTGGCGGTGATCTCCAGCTTCGTCCTCGTCGTCGGGCTGGGCCTGCTGGATATGGAATACCTGCTGCTGCCTTTGGGGGCCGGCTTCATGCTGGTCGGCCCGCTCCTGGCGGTCGGGCTATACGAGACCAGCCGGCTGCTGGAGCTTGGCGAACGCCCGACCTTCGGCAAGGTTGCCGCCGTCTATCGCCGCAACGGGGTGCAGATCGCCGGGATCGGGCTGGTCCTGATGCTGGCCATGCTGGCCTGGATCCGCATCGCCTTCCTGATCTTCGCACTGTTCTTCTCGGGCCAGCCGCCGGCGCTGGACCAGTTGGTCGACCGCATCTTCTTCTCGGCCGAGACTATTCCGTTCCTGCTGACCGGCACGCTGTTCGGCGGGATCATCGCAACCGCGGTCTTCTCCGTCGCCGTGGTGTCGATCCCGATGCTGCTGGACCGCGACACCGACGTCTTCACCGCCATGGCGACCAGCATCGCCGTGGTGCGGGCGAACATCCGGCCGATGATCGCCTGGGGCTTCCTGATCGCCCTGTTCATGAGCGCCGGAATGGTCACCGCCTTCCTCGGACTGGCAATCGCCCTGCCTGTGATCGGTCATGCCTCCTGGCACTGCTACCGCGATCTGGTCGGCCCGGGACGGTAAAGCGCCGATAAGTCTCGAAAAGCCCTCCCCCGCCGGCGGGGGAGGGCTTTTTCGTCAGCCCTTCCTGAAGAAAGCCTCGGCCGCCGATTTCTGCGCCTGCTTCGCCGCGATGGCGGCGCGGGCGCGTTCGACCTCCGCCTGCAGCGTGGCGATGTAGGCCTCAAGCTCGGCCACACCCATCACGGTGAGGTCCTTCGGCGCAGGCTTGGCCTTTCGCGGCTCCAGATCCTCGAAACGGTCGTCGATGGCCATGGCTTGGTTCCCTCCCCTGCCCCGTGTTCCTTCGCCTTGTCAGGCCGGTCAGTCAAATCTACCTTTCGAGCCGGACAATTCCAATGCACCGGTGCCGGCGAATGCCTGCCCGACCACGGATAAGAAGGGAAGAACGCCATGGGCCTCGCCTTGCCCGACAGCATGCGCTGCGTCGAGATCACCCAGCCCGGAGGGCCGGAGGTGCTGCGCCCCACCCGCCGCCCCGCCCCGGTGCCGGGCCCCGGCGAGATCCTGGTGGAGGTCGCCGCCGCGGGCGTGAACCGTCCCGACACCCTGCAGCGCCAGGGCCGCTACGACCCGCCGCCGGGCGCCTCCGACCTGCCGGGGCTGGAACTGTCCGGCACCGTCATCGCCATCGGCGAGGGAGTCGAGACCTGGGCCAGCGGCGACCGTGTGTGCGCGCTGGTGGCCGGCGGCGGCTATGCCGAATATTGCGTGGTGCCGGCCGTGCAGGCCCTGCCGGTGCCCGGACCGCTGTCGATGGTCGAGGCGGCGGCGGTGCCGGAGACCTTCTTCACCGTCTGGACCAACGTGTTCGAGCGCGGCGCCCTGAAGCGCGGCGAGACGCTGCTGATCCATGGCGGGTCGAGCGGCATCGGCACCACGGCGATCCAGTTGGCGAAGGCCTTCGGCGCCACCGTCTTCACCACCGCCGGCAGCGACGACAAGTGCCGCGCCTGCGAACAGCTCGGCGCCGACCGGGCCATCAACTACAAGACCGAGGATTTCGTTTCGGTGATCCGCGAGGCGACCGGCGGTCGCGGCGTCGACGTGGTCCTGGACATGGTCGGCGGCGACTACATCGCCCGCGACATCGACATCATGGCGGTCGACGGCCGCCACGTCTCCATCGCCTTCCTGCAGGGGGCGAAAGTGGCGCTGAACATGGCGCCGGTGATGACAAAGCGGCTGACGCTGACCGGATCGACCCTGCGCGCCCGCCCGGTGCCGGAGAAGGGCCGCATTGCCGCCGCCCTGCGCGAGCATGTCTGGCCGCTGTTGGAGTCCGGCAGCATCAAGCCGCAGATCCACTGCACCTTCCCGCTGGATGAGGCGGCCGAGGCCCATCGCCTGATGGAAAGCAGCGCCCATATTGGCAAGATCGTGCTGACGATCGGGCCGGACGCGGCCTGAGCGGCCGGGGTGGTCCGGAGCGCATAACCGGACCGCATTTTGCGTTTTCTTCGCCGATGCGACGCCGTCGGGCTTGCCTTGGGTTGGCAAGACGGGTTAGCAGAGGCGAGCGGGCGGCCGGGATTTCCCGGTGCGCCTGCGCAAGCATGCTTACGCGGACCGGTATTCGCCCTATATCGTGGTGACGAGAATGGGGCGAACGCCCCGGGGTCGCGGAACCGCTCTCGCGCCGCATAACGAGTTCGAACGGCCGGCCGCACCACCCGCCAGCGGGTGCGGCCGGTGAAGAGTTGTCAGGAGGGATGATGGCACTGCCCTTGATGCCGAAAGCGACGGCCGTTTGGCTGGTCGAAAACACGTCCTTGTCCTTCGAGCAGATCGCCGCCTTCTGCGGCATGCATTCGCTGGAAGTCCAGGCCATCGCCGATGGCGAGGTCGCGGTCGGGATGGTGGGGCTCGACCCCATCGCCAACGGCCAGCTGACCAAGCAGGAGATCGAGCGCTGCGAGAAGAACCAGGATCTGCGCCTGAAGCTGCTGGTCGCCGACCTGCCGCAGGTCGCCTCCCGGTCCAAGGGTCCGCGCTACACCCCGATCACCAAGCGCGGCGACAAGCCCGACGCCATCGCCTGGCTGCTGAAGCATCATCCCGAACTGTCGGACGCCCAGGTCTGCCGCCTGATCGGCACCACCAAGCCGACCATCGCCGCGGTGCGCGACCGCACCCACTGGAACGTCGCCAACATCAAGCCGCGCAGCCCGGTTATGCTGGGCCTCTGCTCCGGCCGTGAGCTGGAAGAGGCGCTGGCGCTGGCCATCCGCCGCGGCGGCGTGCCCCGCGCGCCGGAAGATGCGGCCGAGGACTTCTACGGCGAGAACCGCGACGACGACCGTTATTCCGAACAGGAAGACGCCCACTGATGCCATCCCTCTTCCCGTGGTGGGAGAGGGCATGAAAGCCTGCGATGACCGACCGCAACACACCTCCGCCCCGGCTCGTCGTCGGCATCAGCGGCGCGTCGGGGGTGATCTACGGCATCCGCATGCTGCAAACGCTGCGGCGGATCGGCGTCGAATCTCATCTTGTCGTCAGCCGGTCCGCCGAAGTGACACTGGCGCATGAGACCAGCATGAAGGTGGCGGAGCTGCGGGCGCTGGCCGACGTCAGCTATTCCGCCGCCGACATCGGAGCTGCGATTTCCAGCGGCAGCTTCCGCACGCTCGGCATGGTGGTCGCCCCCTGTTCAGTCCGCACGATGAGCGAGATCGCCAGCGGCGTCACCTCCACCCTGCTGACCCGTGCGGCGGACGTGGCGCTGAAGGAGCGGCGGCGGCTGGTGTTGATGGTGCGGGAGACGCCGCTGCATCTGGGACATCTGCGCACCATGACCGCATTGGCGGAGATGGGTGCGGTGATCGCACCGCCGGTGCCCGCCTTCTATGCCCGGCCGGAAGGCATCGACGATCTGGTGGACCATTCGGTGGGCCGGGTGCTGGACCTGTTCGGGCTGGATGCCGGCAATCTGCGCCGGTGGGGTGAGCGTCCGGCGGAGGGCTGACCCGCGCCGCGATGGCGCAACAGGCGGCTTGGACCGCGGGCGCAATGCCGTTATACCGCTGTCAATGCGAAATTATGCGGAGCCGGCGCCGCCGCCGGCCGACAGTAACGGGGACAAGCCGATCATGCCCTTCAGCAGCCAACCGAGCGAGCCCATCCGCCAGCTTCTGGCCGGCATCAAAGCGTTCCGCGCCCGCTATTACGAACGCCGGCCCGACAGCATGCGCCAGCTTGCGACCGAAGGGCAGCATCCGGAGGTTCTGGTGATCGGCTGTTCCGACAGCCGCGTCGACCCGGCCCTGCTGACCATGGCGGAGCCCGGCGAGCTGTTCGTCGTGCGCAACGTCGCCAATCTGGTTCCGCCCTATCAGCCCGACGGCGCCTATCACGGTACTTCGGCCGCCATCGAATATGCGGTCAAATCGCTGAAGGTGACGGAGATCATCGTCATGGGCCACGCCCAGTGCGGTGGCATCCAGGGTCTGATCCGGCTGCGCGCCGGCCAGAAGTCGGAGGATGACTTCGTGTCTCCCTGGGTGTCGATCGCCGGCTCGGCGCTCGACCCCTATGTTGGGCCGGAAGGCTCCGAACAGGCGCGCTCCGATGCGGAAAAGCTGCAGAACACCCCGGCGGTGATCGAACGGGCGGCAGTTCGCGCGTCGGTCGACAATCTGATGACCTTCCCCTTCGTGCGTGAACAGGTGGAAGCCGGGACGTTGAACATCCATGGCTGGTGGTTCGACATCCAGTCGGGCGAGATGTGGGCGATCAACCCCGCCACCCGCCTGTTCCAGCCGGTCGAGTAAGAAGACCGCGCAAACGCCGTACCCATGTGCAGGTACGGGAATTTCCGGGCGCCCTACCCTGTTGAGAGCGAAGGAAAGTAGTTTTCTTCACTCCGAAACAAGGTAGGGAACGCCATGAAGACTGCACTTGGACTTGTGATTCTGGTCGCCGCCCCCCTTGCGCTGGCCGCCTGCAACCAGACCGGCAACAGCGGCAGCAGCAGTGGCGGACTGTTCGGTAGCAGCGGAGGCGGTGGCCTGTTCGGGTCGGGCAGCTCAGACTCGCCCTACGCGCGCAACGGCCGCTGCGACGATCCGCGCTACAACACCTCCAACGGCGGCCGGGCCGAGGCCGGGACCGACGATTACGACTGTTCGCGATATGGCGGAGGCCTGAAACGCTGAGCCAGAACCGCCAGTTCGGCGGCCATGCACCCGGCGACCGAACCCCAGTCGCCGGGTGCCGGCTGCCGGAACAGGCGGGCAGTCGGATACCATGGGCTGTCGTCGCGGCCGGTCATCCAGCGCCAATCCGCGGAGAAGGGCAGCGCCACCCAAAGCGGCACGCCGAGCGCCCCGGCCAGATGCGCCGGTCCGGTGCAGGACGACACCACCAGATCCAGATTTGCCATGATCGCCGCCGTGTCGGCGAAATCGGCGATGTCCGGTCCCAGATCGGTGAAGCCGTCCGGCAAAGCCGCGTCGGCGAGATCGGCCCGCCCCGGTCCCATCTGCAACCCGTAGAAGCGGCAGCCCGGCACATCAAGGAGCCCGCGCAAGCCGGCCAGTCGGGGAGAGCGCCGGTCGTCGCCGGGAAAACGCGGGTTGCCCGCCCAGACGAGGCCGACCCGCAGCCCATCCCTTCCGGAAAGGCGCTCGCGCCAGACTGCGACGCGCGCCGGATCGGCCCACAGATAGGGAACGGTCGCCGGCACATCGTCCGCCACCGTACCGAAGGCGCGCGGGAGGCTCATCAATGGGCATTCCAGATCGAAGGGCGGCAGCGAATCACCGCGCGCGATCACCTGGGCCGGTCCGTCCGCCCCCGCCATCAGCGGCATCAGGGACGGCTGAACCTCCAGAACCACCCGGCCGCCGCGAGCGGCCACCAGCGGGACATAGCGCAGGAACTGCAGCGTGTCGCCCAATCCCTGTTCGGCATAGAGCAGGATGGTGCGGCCCTCCAGGGGCTCCCCCCGCCATGTCGGTTGGGAGAAGCGTCGCCAGGGCGGCTCGGCACGGTCGTCGTGGCGGCGCCACTCGAGCTCCGGCCAGCCGCCGGCGTAGTCGCCGGCCATCAGCCGGGCAAACCCGAGGTTCCAGTGCAGCCCGGCGTCTTGCGGACGGTCGGTCAGCGCGCGCTCGAACTCGGCGGCGGCCTCATCCGGCCGGGCCATGGCGATCAGCGCGGTGCCGCGCGCCACCCACAGTGAAGGACCGGGCCGCTGCCGCGCGGCATTGGCGAAGGCGTCCAGCGATTCGGGGAAGCGGTCGAGCTTCGCCAGCACCGCGCCCAACACCTCCCAGGCCTCGACGAGGTTGCGGTCGGCCGTCAGCGAGTCGCGGGCCGCTGCTTCGGCATCGCGCCAGCGGCGTTGCGCGGCGAGAGTGGCGGCCAGCGTCGCGTGGGCAACAGCTGAGCGGCCGTTCAGGCGCAAAGACCGGCGGGCGCAGAGTTCCGCCGCCTGGGATTCGCCGTGCGACAAAAGCGCCGCTGCCCGGTTGGCAAGCGCGTCGGCATGGTCCGGCGCCAAACTCAAAGCCTGACCGGAAGCGGTCAGCGCCGCGTCGTGCCGTCCAAGCCCGCGGAGGGTCGCAGACCGGCTGGCATGGGCATCGGCCAACTCCGGCATCAGGCGCAGCGCCCGGCCATAGAGCCGCACCGCCCGCTCCATCGCGCCCGACGCCTGCTCGGCCCCGGCAAGGTTGGACCAGCCGCCTGCGGAGTCGGGGCGCAACGTCATCGCGACGCGAAGCCGCCCCACGGCCGCCTCCACTTGCCCTGTCTGCGCGGCCAGGACGCCCAGAAGCTGCATGGCATCGGCATATTCCGGGTCGGCACCAAGGATACGGCGGTAGATGTCCTCCGCCTCCGCCACCCGGCCGGCCTGATGGTGGTCGAGTGCGATCAGCAGGGCCTGCGACAAAGTAACCATCGGAACTCTTGCGGGTTGGCGGGGGCCGGCGGTGATTCGGATCATGCGCCGCGGCGGCAGCGCCAGTCCAGTCGAGCACCGTCGCCAATCGTCGCAAACGGTCACAGATTTGGGATTTTCCCTGGATTGTCATGAGACTGACGCATCGCTATTGTCCGCGCCGTTTTCCAAGGAGCGGATCATGACCTCGCGCCCAGCCCGGGCCTTTTCCAGACATGGCACCTGCCGGACGCGCATTCTTGCCGCCGCGGCTCTCATGCTCCCGCTGTGCGTCGGAACGGCACCTGCGATCGCCAGCGAAGGCGCGAAGCCGAACGGTTGCCCATGGGCGCAGGACATCACGCTGGAAATCAACGGCAAGACCCTGACCCTGAAGCAGGAAGCCTTCACCACCGTGACCTCCGAGCCGATCGAGATCGATCAGTTCAAGGTCTTCCCGCTGGTCGACCAGCTGAAGCTGCGCATCATCGGCCCCAAGGGCCGTGAGTGGGAGGCGGCGCTGACCCGTCTGGTCAGCGGCAAGCGTTGCAGCGCCTTCTACGCCGGCAAGCCCGCTCTGGTGTCGGACACGGTGCGCGATCCGAACGAACTGATCCTGAACCGGTAGGATGCCGGGGCAGCCGCTCAGCGGCCCGCCAGCACCCGCGCCAGTTCCTCCAACGCGGGATCGCCGCCCGGTACCAGCAGCGCCATGTTCCGGACGGCCAGCTCCGCACTGCCACCGGCGCGCGGCATGAAGCCGGCGGCGGCGAACAGCCGGTCCTGCTGGACACGCTCCGCCTCCAGTTCCGCGGCCTTCATGCGGCGGTAAAATGCGTCATCCTCCGCCTTGGCCCGGCGGCGCAGGGTGCGCAAGGGGCGCACCACGTCCTCCCGCCAGCCGGAGATGGCCGAATCGATGCTGGCAAGCTCGGTTTCGGACAGGCGGACGCCGCACTCCAGCCCCGCCCAGGCGGCGAACAGCAGCACATTGACGTCCACACCGCGCCGGTCCTGCAATGACAGGCAAAGGGCCGGAACCCCCGGCCGCCCGTAGACGGCCAGGGAGAAGTCCCAGAACGGGTTCACCGTCCCGCTCAATCGCCGAAGCTGATGTTCAGGCCGCGGGCGGTCTTGACCAGCGCCCCGTCCAACTCGACGCAGGAGTAATGCTCGATCGCCTCGGTGATCGGCACGTCGATGACGCCGCGGTTCGACCAGGCGACCATGCGGTTGAACTTGCCCTCCGCGATCAGGTCGACGGCGTGGACGCCGAAGGCGGACGCGATCAGCCGGTCGCGCGGGCTGGGCATGCTGCCGCGCTGGACATGGCCCAGGACGGTGACGCGCGTCTCCGCCCCGGTGGCGTCGGCGATCTTCTCGCCGATATAGTCGCCGATGCCGCCATAGCGCTTCTCGCCGCCCTGCAGCACCTTCTTGACGCCGGTTCCCTCCAGCGTCTTCACCGCCTCCGACACCACGACAAGGGCGAAGTTGCGGCCGGAATTGCGGACATCCTGGATCTTGGCCGCGATGCTCTCGATGGAATAGGCGATTTCCGGGATCAGGATCACGTCGGCGCCGCCGGCAATGCCGGCTGCCAGCGCGATGTGGCCGGCGTCGCGGCCCATCACTTCCAGCACCATGACGCGGTGGTGGCTGGCCGCGGTGGGCTGCAGGCGGTCCAGCGCCTCCACCGCCACGGCGACGGCGGTGTCGTAGCCGACCGACACCTCGGTCTTGCCCAGGTCGTTGTCGATGGTCTTGGGCACGCCCACCATCGGGAAGCCGCCCTTCTGCGCCAGCTTGTGCAGGATGGCGAAGCTGCCGTCGCCGCCGATGCCGATCAGGGCATCCAGGCCGAGTTCGCGGTAGCCGCCGATGATCTCGTCCGACCGGTCCTTCAGCGTGCCGTCGGGCATCGGATAGGCAAAGGGGTCGCCGCGGTTGGTCGTGCCCAGGATGGTGCCGCCCTGGCGCATCATATGACCGTCGACGGAGCCGAGGTCGAGCGTCTGGTACTGCACGGGGCGCTGCAGCAGGCCCTGGGTGCCTTCCTTGATGCCCAGCACCTGCCAGCCATAGCCGGTGGCGCGGTGGACCACCGCACGGATGACGGCGTTCAGCCCGGCGCAGTCGCCGCCGCTGGTCAGGATGCCGATGCGCTTGCCGGCTTTCTTTGGGGCAGTCATTGAGGGGTTCCCGTCCCGTTCGCCTGTTTGTTGAAATGAACCACCATGTTACCGGAACAGGCATTTCCCGCAATCGTTGCCCGCATCCGCAAAGGTGGAATGCCGCCGCCGGAGGATGGCCGCGCTCCTCACAGCCCAAGGACGAAACCGGTGGTTTGACGGTGCCGTCCCGCAGGAAATCTGGTATAGTCCGGCCCGCCCAGCCAAAGGGCCACCCGCAAGAGCACCCCCGATCCACCCGGGGCAACGGCCACTTCCCACGGGCGCGATGAACGAGCAAGAGATTTTGAAGGAAAAGCTGGCGAGCTTGCGCAGCGAGCACCGCGACCTGGACGACGTCATCGCCCGGCTCGCCGAACGTGCGCCCTACGACCAGTTGCAGATGCAGCGGCTGAAGAAGCGCAAGCTGATGCTGAAGGACCAGATCATGGTCCTGGAAAGCCGACTCCTGCCGGATATCATCGCTTAGGCATACCCTCTTCCACCGTGGAAGAGGGCGATTATGCCCCCGTCAGCCCTTCTTCGGCACCGTGAAGAACTGGATGCCCATCTGGAAGCTGCGGGCGATGTTCTCCGCCTTGCCGATCAGGAAAGCGGCGCCGTCGGGCGGGAAGAGTTCGTGGGCGGTCTCGCGGAACAGGCCCAGCCAGCGTTCGAAATGCTGCGGCTCCAGTCCCAGCGAGATGTGGACCGGCATCGGGCGCCCGTCGTAACGCTGGGTCAGCAGGGCGATGGACGACCAGAAATCCATCATCTTGCGCAGATGTGGCTCCCAATCGGTGATGGCCCGGCCGAAGATGGGGCCCAGCACCTCATCCTTCATGATCTTGCCGTAGAAGGTCCGGACGAGCGTCTCGATCGACGCCTCGTCGATGCCGACGGTTGCCATCCGTTCCTCCGCCATGGCGGTGCGGATGTCGCGGCGCTCGTTGCGCTGGTCGTCGCTGGGAACGGTGTCGGTCATGCGATGGGTCCGGTCCGGAATTGCCTAGGGTCTATCCTGTTCATATAGGACGGCACGATAAGTGGAACCATGTTCCACCGGAAGGGCCGGGATGTCGCAGCCGATGGGACGGATTCGCCGTGTGGCGGACCACGGACCGGCGGCGCCTCTGGACAGCGGCCCGACTCCACCTATAATGCGCCGCTTTCCGGACCTTGAGGAAAGCGCCACGCCGTGTCCGCCGAACACTCCCCGAACAGCGCCGTTCCGGCCAACGACATCGCGGCCGACGGCGTTCTGCCGCAGGTCGGCATCATCATGGGCAGCCAGTCGGACTGGACGACCATGAAGCACGCCGCCGATACCCTCGCGGCACTCGGCATCCCGCACGAGGTCCGCATCGTTTCCGCCCACCGCACGCCCCATCGTCTGGTCGAGTACGCCACCACGGCGAAGGCACGCGGGCTGAAGGTGGTGATCGCCGGCGCCGGCGGGGCCGCCCATCTGCCGGGCATGGCCGCATCGATGACGCCGCTGCCGGTTTTCGGCGTTCCGGTGGAGAGCCACGCACTGAAGGGTATGGACAGCCTGCTGTCGATCGTCCAGATGCCGGGCGGCGTCCCGGTCGGGACGCTGGCCATCGGCAAGGCCGGCGCCATCAACGCCGCCCTGCTGGCCGGCTCGGTCATCGCGCTGATGGATCCGGCGGTGGCCGAGGCGCTGGACGGCTGGCGCGCGCGCCAGACGGCTGCGGTGGCCGACGCGCCCGTCGACGACCCGACCTGACAGCGAGAAGGCCCTACCGCCATGACCGGCATTGAAAAGGGCGCCGCCCTGCCCCGTCTCGCCCCCGGTTCCACCATCGGCATGCTGGGCGCCGGGCAGCTCGGCCGGATGACGGCGCTGGCCGCGGCCCGGCTGGGCTACAAGACCCATGTCTATGCTCCCGACGCGGCGGACAGCCCGGCGGCGCAGGTCAGCGCCGCGACGACCGTCGCCGATTGGGACGACCTGGACGCGCTGGAACGCTTCGCCCGCTCCGTCGACGTGGTGACCCTGGAGTGGGAGAATGTCCCCGTGGCTACGGCGGAGCATCTGCGCCGCTTCACCAACCTCCATCCCGGCCCCAACGTGCTGTCGGTGGCGCAGGACCGCATTGCGGAAAAGAGCTTCGTCAACAAGCTGGGCATCGCGACCGCGCCCTGGCGCGCCGCGAACGGTGCCGAAGAAGTCGCCCGCGCGGTGGCGGAGATCGGCCCGCGTTGCGTCCTGAAATCCACCCGTCTCGGCTATGACGGCAAGGGGCAGGCGCGGCTGGAGGCCGGCAGCGATCCGGCGGCGGCCTGGAGCGCCATCGGCGGCGGGAAGCCCGGTGTCGAGGGAATCGTCGAGGGCTTCGTCACCTTCGCCTGCGAGGTGTCGGTGATCGTCGCGCGCGGTGCCGACGGCACAATGGTCGCCTATCCGGCGGTGGAGAACCGGCACAAGGACGGCATCCTCGACGTCACCATCGCCCCCGCCCCGCAGGACAAGGTTTCGGCGGCGACGGCGGCTGAAGCGGACCGCATCGCCCGGTGCATCGCCGAAGCGCTGGACCTCGTCGGCGTCCTGGCTGTGGAGATGTTCGTCACCGCGGACGGCAGCGTCCTGGTCAACGAGATGGCGCCGCGCCCGCACAATTCCGGCCACTGGACCATGGATGCCTGCGCCACCTGCCAGTTCGAGCAGCTGGTGCGCGCGGTCTGCGGTCTGCCGCTGGGGTCGGTCGATCGTGTGGCCGATGCCGAGATGACCAACCTGATCGGCGACGACGTGCTGCGCTGGCCGGAGCTGCTGGCCGAACCCGGCGCCCGCCTGCACCTGTACGGCAAGGCGGAAGCCCGCCCCGGCCGCAAGATGGGGCATGTCAACCGGCTGTTCCCGCGCCGCTGAGTCCCGCCCCACCGGATTGAGTCCAAGGCCCCGCGACCTCGTGGTCGGCGGGGCCTTTTTGTTTGCTCCTCCGCCGTGCCTATCGATTTCGCGCATTCATTGCGTCACCGAAATGATCTTCGGCCGTTCGCCCAGGAGATGACTCTCACCTTAAGGGAAGAGAATTGGTCGGCGGGGTTGAATGGTATTTAAGGCAGAGATGCCACAAATTGTCGCGTTTCCCGATGCTGAAGGTCATTGGTCACGCTCGGGCTTTTAACCTATGACAACATTGGTTACTCTGGGTCACATTCCTACCGAAATTCTCTAAACTTTGATGCAATTTGTAGCCGCATGACGATGCACCTGGCACAGGACACTGCAGGACGCTCAACCACCGTGATCGGGCCGGTCGTGAACCCGGTTGCCGGTCCGCTCGGGCCACGTCGACCTCAGTCCAGCCACGACCGGGACCGTTTCGTCGGCTTCGCCTTCGCCGCCGCCGATCTGCTGATCGAAACGGATGCACAGGGCAACATCCTGTTTTCCGCCGGCGCCCGCTGCCGCCTGACCAAAGGCGAGGTCGGTGGGCTTGTGGGCAGCAACCTGATGGAGGTGGTGGCCCCCGGCGACCGCAAGTATGTCCATGTCCTGTTCGATCGCATCCGGGACAAGGCGCGGATCAAGCCGTCGCGCGTTCTGTTCCAGGCCTTCGACGGGCAGCAGTTCCCGGCCCTCCTGGGCGGCTGTCGGCTCGATTCCTGTCCGGGGTCGCTGTTCCTGACCATTCTGCTGAACGTGCCGCCGCGCACCGGCTCCGTCGGACCTGCGGTGCAGGGCGAGTTGCTCGACCAGACCGGCTTTTCCGGCATCCTTGAGGCGCGGCTCCTCGCAGCCCGCGAGAAGGGGATGGACCAGGGGCTGACGCTGCTGCTGGTCGAAGGACTGCAGGCGATGGTCGACGCCATGCCGGAAGGGGCGGCGGCCGAGGTGCGCGACGGCATCGACGCCTATCTGCGCGGCATCTCCGCCGATGGGGACAGCGCGGGCCAGTTGGGCGGCGACCGCTACGGCATCGTCCATTCCACGGACATCGATGGGCAAGAGGTGCAGGTCCACATCGCCCGGATCATCGAGGCGGCGGGCGGCGCCCTGCCCGGCGGCATCCGGTCCTGGACCCTGGACATGGCCGACGACCGGCTGGACCCCGCCGACGCCGCCCGCGCCCTGGTCTATACCGTGCAAGCCTTCGCCTCCGCCCAAGGCGGTGAGTTCACCATCTCCAGCCTGGAAGACGGCGCCAATCGCCTGATGGCGGGCGCGGTGGAGCGGATCGGACAGCTGCGCGCCACCATCGACAACCGCGATTTCATCGTCGTCTATCAGCCCATCGTCGACATCGCCACCGGTGCCGTCCACCATCTGGAGGCCCTGACCCGCGTGAAGGGGGCGAGTTCGCCGGCCGACTTCATCACCTTCGCCGAGGATGTCGGGCTGATCTACGATTTCGACCTGCTGCTGACCCAGACGGTGCTCGACACGCTGAAGGAATTCCGCAAGGAACCGAAGCTGCCGGATGTGGCGATCAACCTGTCGGCCAAGACGCTGATGAGTCCGATCTTCCTCAAGCAGTTCCAGTCGGTCGTCGCCCCCTATGGCGATCTGGCCGCGAAACTTCTGATCGAGGTGACCGAAACCGTGGTCGTCACCGACATCGCCAAGCTGAACGACGTGCTGCAGAAGCTGCGCGAGGTCGGGTTCCGCATCTGCCTGGACGATGTCGGAGCGGGATCGACCAGCTTCCAGTCGCTCTACGGCATCCAGGCCGACTATGCCAAGATCGACGGCACGTTCGTCCGCGGCGCGGTCAACAGCCCGCGCGACATGGCGATGCTGCGCTCCATGGTGGATGTCTGCCGCCAATTGGGGCTGGAACTGATCGGCGAGCAGGTGGAAGAACCGGTGCACGCAGACCTGCTGACCGACTTCGGCGTGTCGCTGGCGCAGGGATTTCTGTTCGGCCGGCCATCGCGCGACTTCGCCTATTTCGCCAAGGATTGGTCGAAGGTGCGCAGCGGCGGAAAGGTGTTGCTGAAGGGGTGAGCCTGCGGGATTGCCGGCGCCGTCTCAGGCCAGGGCCGGGGAGCGGCCGAAGCGGCCGAACACGCCCATTTCCTCGATGCTGTGGGCCTGTTCGAGCCGATGGCGGGCCGCATTCAGAAGTTCCCGGTTGCGCGCCAGCGTATCGTGGCCGGCATAGCCGTCGCGGAGGTGCACGCGGTTCAGCAGTGCCTCCGCCTGGTCGAGCGCTTCCATAATGGTCACTGCGGTATTGGTGTCCATCATCGTTCTCTTGTTCTCTGCGCCGCGCCGACACCCTGTCGCACGATCCTCGATGCACCGACCTTAGCCGCCACAACTCGCCGCCAGGTAGAGGATATTTGGTCGCATGCACAAGATAACGTGTGGTATTTTATTTTTTATTTCGCTTTGCTTGACTCGTTTCTCTCCAACCATTGGGTCTGTACGCGAATGACCTTCTCCGTGGCGGAAAAGGCCTGACGGCGGGTGAGAACGAAAACGACGCCGCTCGACGCGGCGATCAGCGGAATGGGGCCGATGATCCAGACCAGGGCCGCCAGCGCGAAGTAATAGGCGCGGATACCGCCGTTCAGCGCGACGATGGCCAGGGTCAGCGCCTCGCTGATGGTCTGGGCGATCTCCCGGCGGTCCTGCGGCGGCAGCGGCGGCATGGGCGCCGATCCGATCAGGGCGCAACAGTAGTTGTACTGGCGCAGCGCCCAGGTAAACTTGAAGAAGCCGAAGGTGAAGATCACCACCATCAGCAGCATCTTGATCTCGAACATCTGATGCGAGGTCGGAGCGGCGAAGGACAGGTCCGATATGACCTGCTGCGCCCGTTCCGCCGCGCCGAAGGAACCGATCAGCCCGGCCAGCACCAGCATGTTGGTGGAGGCGAAGAAGGTGCAGCTGTGCATGGTGTGGCCGAACAGCTGCGCATCCATGATGCGGTTGTCGCGCTCCAGCATCCGCTCGATCCAGTGGCGGCGCACGATCTTCAGATGCTGGTTCACCACGTTGCGGCCGGACAGCAGATGATCCTGGATGACGGTGAAGCCGACCCAGGAGCCGACGAACCAGACGAAGGCGATGATGTCGAGCGTGGAGGCATCGGGCGGCATGATGGCGGCATCGCGTCAGGTGGCGGAAAACCCGCACCGTGTACGCCCGCCGCGCGCGGGTGTCCATTGGAGGATGCTGGGGATCATGTCGCCCGCGTCATCCCTCCCCCGGCCCGCGTCCCTGCACCGCTTTCAGCACATGGACGCGGATGGCGCTGGACAGGTTGCCGGTGCGCGTCTGGTCGATTTCCTCGATCAGGGCATTCACCGAAAGGCCGCGCGCCTGCGCCACCGACTTCAGGGCGTCCCAGAACTCTTCTTCAAGGGAAACGCTGGTGGGATGGCCGGCAATCAGGACCGAACGCTTCTTCATGGTCACGCACGCATCGGTTTGCAGGATGGGGGTGGTCAGAGGAAGGCCGGAACGGCCGGGATGGACACCCCCACCCTAACCCCAAGCTTAGCCGGGACCAACCATCCGTTCGGGGCGAACCCATTGATCGAATTGCTCATCCGTCAGGAGTCCGAGTTCGCGTCCGGCCTCCTTTAGGCTTGTCCCTTCCTTGTGGGCCTTCTTGGCGATCTTGGCTGCGGCGTCATAGCCGATGTGCGGGTTCAGCGCCGTCACCAGCATCAGGCTATCGGACACCAGCTTGGCGATGCGGTCGCGGTTGGCTTCGATCCCGACGACGCAGTTGTCGGTGAAGCTCGTCGCCGCGTCGGTCAGCAGGCGGATCGATTGCAGGACGTTGTAGGCGATCACCGGCTTGAACACGTTCAGCTCGAAATGGCCGGTGGCGCCGGCCACGGTGACGGTGGTGTGGTTGCCCATCACCTGGGCGCAGACCATGGTCATCGCCTCCGATTGGGTCGGGTTGACCTTGCCGGGCATGATGGAGGAGCCGGGCTCGTTCTCCGGCAAAGACAGTTCGCCGATGCCCGACCGCGGGCCGGAGCCAAGCAGCCGGATGTCGTTGGCTATCTTCATCAGAGACACCGCCAGCGTGTTCAGGTGTCCGTGAACGTCGACCAGCGAGTCATGGGTCGCCAGCGCCTCGAACTTGTTTTCCGCCGTGACGAAGGGAAGGCCGGTGAAGGCCGCGACCTCCTCCGCGAAGGATTCGGCGAAGCCCGGCTTGGCATTCAGCCCGGTGCCGACCGCCGTACCGCCCTGGGCCAGCCGGTAGAGCTGCGGCAACGCCCCCTTCACCCGGCCGATGCCGTAGGACACCTGCGCCGCATAGCCGGAGAATTCCTGCCCCAGCGTCAGGGGCGTCGCGTCCTGCAGATGGGTGCGGCCGATCTTGACGATGTCCTGGAAGGCGTCGGCCTTGGCGTCGAGCGCCGTGCGGAGATGCTCCAGCGCCGGGATCAGGCTGCGGACGATCTCGTCGGCCGCCGCGATGTGCATGGCGGTGGGAAAGCTGTCGTTCGACGACTGTCCCATGTTGACGTGGTCGTTGGGGTGGATCGGCGCCTTCGACCCCATGGTACCGCCCAGCTGCTCGATGGCGCGGTTGGCGATCACCTCATTGGCGTTCATGTTGGTCTGGGTGCCGGAGCCCGTCTGCCAGACCACCAGCGGGAAGTGATCGGCCAGCCGACCGTCGATCACCTCGTCGGCCGCAGCCATGATGGCTGCCCCCAGCTTAGGGTCGAGAACGCCCAGCTTCATGTTCGCCGCCGCGGCGGCACGCTTCTGGATGCCCAGCGCGCGAACCAGCGGGGGCGGCATGCGCTCCCCGCCGATGCGGAAATTCTGGAGGGAACGCTGGGTCTGCGCGCCCCAGTAACGGTCGGCCGGAACTTCTATGGGGCCGAAGCTGTCGGTCTCGGTGCGGACGCCGCTCATGGCTGGACCTCTCCTGATCGCCGCTTTTGGTCACGGGTGGGACGGGTTGCAATTGCCGCCGCCCCGCCTGATCTTTGAGGCGATGGCCCTGTCGGCAAGGGGATGCCAGGGACATAGCAAGCATGAGCGTGAGCGACTCGGCAGAAATCCTCGCTCTTTCCCCGAATTTGTTCTTGTTGCGTTCGCGTTTCTTCCGTACGCTTTCCTGGTGAACCGAGGGGCCGGTGTGAAACCGGCCTTCAAAGCGATTGGGGGACGGAATGGACGACCTTGCACCGGACCATGTCCGCGCGTTCATTGCCCGGACGCGCGTTGCGGAGATGAAGAGCCGCGGCTGGCGCGTCCTCGGCCCGGGGGAGGAAGGTTCCATCCTGATGGAAGGACCGATGCTCGCCAGCCGGACGGCGGTGCTCGACACGCCGATCGGCGGATTGTTCGACGATCTTGTCGCCCGTGCGCTGGAGCGCGCCGACGCCCGCGACCGCATGGATGCCCGGCGCGCCGCCTGAGGCCGGTCGTTTCCCGGCAGCAGCACTTCCGCAAGGAAAAGGCCTGCTTACCTATTGATCCGACTGCGGAATATCGGACTTGTCCGCAGTCGGACAATGGCGTTCACAGCCGGACCACAGCCTTCCAATGATGCCGACGCCGGCAGAAGCTTCAACATTTTCAGCGGTTTGTACCTAACCCAATGGGTTGCGAAGAATGCACCCTTTGGTAGTTTCTCCCACCAATTCCCCGGGCGCTCTGAGAAACCGGACATAGCGTTGCGTGTTGTCATGGAACACGGCACGCGCCGGGACATCCGACAGGGATCGAAAGCAGCAGGTTTCGGGGCCGTGGCCTAAGCCTTGGAGGTACTTCATTGGGATGGTCATAGAACCATTACCAAAGATCGGAAGTACCCCTGAAGATACGACCTGCTGCATAGCCCTGTTAGGAAGTCCTTAACCGGCCCGATGGCTTGATAAGTCCATCGGGAACGCTCAGGCCAAGGGAGATTTACATGATCGGCGCCGTCAACTCGAAGAAGATCAACGCGTCCTCTGCGGCTCACATCGCGCTTCTCGACCAGTTCATTCGGTTGACCCAAGACACCATCGTCGAACAGGACGATGCGTTCGTCCGCGACAGTCTTGTCGATCTTCTGTCCAACCTGCGCAATGAACGCGCCGACTATGCCGAGATCATCGGCGCGTCCGCCCTGAACCGCGCCGCCTGATCCCGGTCATTCCGGACGGCCCCTCCCGTCCGGACGGTCAGACCTCAGCGTCCCCTTCTGCCGCCAGCGCCGAAAGCGCGTCGCCGGTCAGCCGGTAGGGAAGCCATTCCTTCATCTGGCGGAAGCCCACCCGGTCGTAGAATCCACGCGCCGGGTTCCAGTCCAGGACACTCAGATCCACACGACGGTAGCCGCGCTCCACCGCGCGTTGGGCCACCGCGGCCAACAGCTTGCGGCCGACGCCGTAGCGGCGGGCATCCGGCGTGACGTAGAGGTCCTCGACATACAGGCCGGGGCGCCCTTCCCAGGTGGAGAAATTCCGGAAGGTCAGGGCGAACCCGACCGGCGCACCGTCCAATTCGGCGATCAGCGCCTCGAACACCGGCTGTTCTCCCCAGCCGTCCCGGCGGAAATCCTCCTCCGTGGCCTTGACCGCGTCACCCTCGCGCTCGAACTCGGCCAGTTCACGGACGAACCGCAGGATGGTGGCGCAATCGGCTTCGACGGCGGAGCGGATGGTGACGGTCGGCATCGGCGGCAGGTTCCCCGGTTGGGATGAAGAAAAGGAGCGGACCATAGCCCGCTCCCCGTCTTTCCGCATCCCCATAGCTGCGGCTCCTCCGCCGCGGCCGGGCAGATCAATCGTCGCCGCCGCCCTTCAGGTCCAGGATGCTGCGCAGTTCCTGCACCCGCCGTTCGGCGCTGTGCTCGGCCAGCACCCGCTTGCGTGCCCGCCGCCCGAGATCGGTCAAGTGGTTGCGCGGCAGCATCATCGCCGTGGTCACGTCGTCGGTCTGGGCGGCGACAAGGATCTCCCGGCCGGGCTCGAAGAAGCTGTCCAGCCCCTCCCACTGGTCGGCGACGATGGCGGCACCGCAGGCAGCGGCGAGGAACAGCCTGTCGGACGGGCACCAGCCGATCCTGCGCTCGTCGTCGCGCGCCAGCGTCAGCGCAAGGCTGGCCGAAGCGAGAACGTCGGCATGCTCGGCCGGGTCGAGGTCCGGGAAGGTCAGGACGTTGGAGGAGCGCGGCACCCCATCCGGCAGGTCGGTGCCGACCAGCACGAAGCGCCGCCGGGTCAGCCGTTGCGCCGGATCGATGAAGAAGTTGCCCAATCCCTCGCGAATGCCGTCGGGGCCGGCGACGATGCAGCAGAGGTCGCCCAGATATTCCCGCTTGAAATTGCCGGGCTTGTCCGCCTCCGGCACGATCCAGGGATAGAGCGGCGCTACCGCCTCCGCACCCGCCTTGGCCCGATAACGCTCCAGCGCCGGCCCACCACAGGAGGCAAGGACCATGTCGAAGCCGCCCAGCCCGTCCGCCGGCAGATGATCCACCGTCTCCCCCGCCTCCAGCGCCGTCAGGCTGACCGGAGCTTCCGGATCGTAGAGCGCGCGGCGCACGGCCTTGGAGTTGCGGACGAGATTGGCCGCGGCGCGGGCATCCGGCCCGTGCGCCACCACCAGCGCCACGCCGGCATCGTCGGCCTGCGCCGCCGAGTCCACCGCCACGGCATCCCAGTCCGCGTAGGACAGCACGTCGCCGCCGGGGATGGTCCAGGGAGTCGCCGCGTCGGGACCGGCGCGTTCGACCGCGACCACGCGATGGCCGCGGATCGCCAGCGCCTGGATCAGCGCTCGCCAGCGCACCATGTGACCGCCGTCGGGGCGATACCCGTTGGTCAAGCCGAAGATCACGATTTTCATGGCGTCGGCACCTTTGGCGTTCCGTGGCAGAAGGCGGCCCCTTCATCGAAGCGGCAGCTAGTCAACGCGGCTGATCGGTGCGGGTTCCGGCATGTGCCCCGGTACCGCTTCCCAACGCGAAAGCGGTTCCGAAGAACGAAGACCCGCCGGGCGAGGGCCGCGAAGCTGTGGGTACTGAAAGTGATATGGACCGCCCCGCCCCCCGTGCAAGCGCGTCGGCGAACCGGCAGCGATGCAAACGGCGGCATAGGCTGTCGCGATGGCGAATTGACGGTTGAGCGACGGAGCCGGGCGTCCTAGGGTCACGCTCCGCCTTTCCCTTCCGATCACGGTCGAGCGCATGCGACTTCCGTTCCGTCATCCCGCCCGCCTCCTTCTCGCCACCCTGTTGATGGCCGGCTGCCAGAGCACCGGGGCAACCGCGCCGGTCGCCACCGGAGCCTCGGCAACGCCCGCCGTCCAGGCGCAGGCCGCCGTCCAGCAATCCGTCTCCTTCGCCGAATGGCTGGCGGCACTGCGCGGCGAGGCGCTGTCGCAAGGCATCCGTCCGCAGACCTTCGACCGCGCCTTCCAGCGCGTGAAGCTGTCCGAGCGGGTCGTGGAACTCGATTCGTCCCAGCCCGAGTTCACCCGCCAAGTGTGGCAGTATCTGGACAGCGCCGTGAATGAAAAGCGCGTCCAGGACGGCCGGCGGAGGTTGCAGGAGCATGCGGCGTTGCTTTCCCGCATCACCCGCCGCACCGGCGTTCCGGGTGAAATCCTGGTTGCCTTCTGGGGCGTGGAATCCGACTTCGGCAAGTCGACCGGCAACTTCTCCGTCATCGACGCTCTGACGACGCTGGCCTTCGAGGGCCGCCGCGCCGCCTATTTCCGCTCGGAACTTCTGGCGGCGTTGCGCATCCTCGACTCCGGCGACATCGCGCCGGAGCGGATGACCGGCTCCTGGGCCGGCGCCATGGGCCAGACCCAGTTCATGCCCACCGTCTTCCTGCGCAACGCGGTCGACGAGGACGGCGACGGTCAACGCGACATCTGGGGCAGCATGCCGGACGTGCTGGCCTCCACCGCCAAATTCGTTCTCGCCAACGGCTGGAAGCAGGGCGAGCCTTGGGGCCAGGAAGTGAGGCTTCCGGACGGCTTCCCCTACGATCAGGCCGAGTTGAGCATCACCAAGCCGCTGTCGGAATGGCGCAGGCTGGGCGTGGTGCCATTGGACGGGACGGGGTTGGCGGGCGACGCACCGGCGGCGATCCTGGTGCTGGCCGGCTATCGCGGCCCGGCCTTCCTGGTGCGCGACAATTTCCGCGCGATCATGCGCTACAACCCGTCCACCAGTTATTCGCTGGCCGTCGCCCTGTTGGCCGACCGCATGACCGGCAAGCCCGGCGTTCAGGGTGGATGGCCGCGCGAGGAACAGGCGCTGAGCCGGGACGAGCGCATCGACCTGCAGCAGCGGCTGGCGTCGCTGGGCATGGAGCCGGGCGCAGCGGACGGCATCGTCGGAGCGAACACGCGCAACGCGGTGCGCCGGTTCCAGGCGTCGGTCGGGGAGATCCCGGACGGCTTCGCGACCAAGGCGCTGCTGGAGCGGTTGCGGCAGCGGTCGTGATGGGGGGGTGAGTTGGCAGGGTTAGCCCCCCCACCTTGATCCTCTCCCGCTGGGCGGGGGAGGATAGGTGGGGACCTAACGCATACGGGCAGACCCGCCCTCACCCACCATCCCGCCGCGCACCAAGCCCCAAGCCGCCGGCAGCAGCATCGCCGCCACGCCGGCGCCGACCAGCGCGTCGGGCGCACCGTCCAGCAGAAGCCAACTCGCCGCCAACGCCACCAGCCCGGCGGCCAACGGCAATACATCCTTGCGAGAACACAGCCAGATCGCCCGCAAGGTCAGCGTGCCGCGCCGGCCGGCGAACAGCAGGGTCGCGGCCGTCACCGTCACGCCGATGGCGAACAGCAAGGCGAGGCTGGCGAGCGGTACGTCGGGCAACGCCATGCCGGCGATGCTGCGTCCGGCCACGACCACCAGCGCCACCGCGGCAGCCGCCAGCGCCACACCCTGAATGGCCGACAGCCGTGCACGCCATTCCGGTGCATGGCCCATGCCCGCCAGCGCCACCCCATTGGTCGCCGCGTGGTTCAGCACCAGCAGCCCCGCCGCCCACAAGGAAACCGCCTGCGTCGCATTGGCGGAGGCAAGCAGCAGGACACCGAGCAGCCCATTCACCACCATCGACATCCGCATGGTGTGCTTCAGGTCACCCGACCCGCCTTTCGGCCGGAGGGATCCGCCGCCGCCACAGGAACCGCCACAGCTTCCGCCGTCCATCGTACCGCCCTTTCACAAACGACCAGGAAACCGGATCATAGGAGCGGTCCGGCGGCCCGTCCATTACCATCAGAGTATTCTCATATAAATACTGCCCGGTTACGAACGACATCGAAAGGGGTGCTTCACCCCCAAAGCAACCCTTTCGAAGAGCGGCATGGATAACACTGGCTGCCGAAGGGTGCAGGCGACGTCTCATTGGTCGGTTACCCGTCCCCCTCCATGAAAACAGGTCCGGCGAGGCGGATATGGGGAAGACACAGCCGCATCATTGGAACCGCTCCATGACGAAGCGCCCCGCCTCTCCCATCAAGATCCTCATTGTCGACGACAATCCGCTGCTTCAGCGGGCGTTGAAAGACATGCTGGGGCTTTGGGGAGTGGGCCAGATCACCGCGGTCGCCAACGGCCAGGAGGCCAAGGACGCGCTGCGCCGCGAGGTCTTCGACCTGATGGTGACGGATTGGGTCATGGAACCGGTGGGCGGCGCTCAGCTGATCCAGTGGGTACGCCAGTCCGCGAACAGCATGCGCCCCGCGATGCCGATCATCGTCCTGACCGCGAATGCCGACCTCGCCACCGTGCGCAGCGCCTGGGATGCCGGAGCGGATTCCGTTCTGGCGAAGCCGGTGCCGGCCGCCACGCTGGCCCGTCGCATCGACGCGGTGCTGAACCGCCGCGAAACGGCACCGCGCAGCAGCACCGGCAGCACCGGCGGTGCGGAAACACGCAATGAAGGCCGCACCGACGGCTCCGGCCCGTCGACCCCGCAGCCCGCCGCTCTGCGTCCGGCATCGGGGGGAGCGGTGCAATTGCCCCCGCCGGTTCCGACACCCCTTCCCCCTGCGGCAACGCCGCAGGACCCCGGCGCTGCGACGCTGCGCAGCAGCGATCCCAAGCGGGTCCGGCTGATGCTGGCGCTCGACAAGCTGGAGGCGGCGATCGACCGCCCCGATCCCATCGGCAGCCGGCTGCGCCACGCGCTGTCCGATCTGCAGCTCGCCGCCACCGGCGATTCCGCCGCCTCGTCGATCGTCGCGTCGCTGTCCACCTGCGTCACCTGGGTGGAGCCGGACGTGGAGGGCTATGTCGACGCCCTTCAGGCCCATGCCGCGGCATTGCGCTGGCTGGTGGGCTCCGACGGCAGCACCCAGTCGATGGCGGTGGCGCTGTGCCTGATCCGCACGCTGCGCGCCAGCGTCCGCACCCTAGCGGCCCGCGGGCACACCGACTTCGGCAATTGGCCGGAGGGTGGCAGCCCGACGCCTCCGGGCAAATCCCCCCTGACGGGACGCTGAGTCCGCCCCCATATCGTCTGGAGAGGGTCTGGGCGAGAGGGAGCGGAGCAGGAAATTCCACAAGGTCGGGCTTTCCATACGCTCCGTTACGGAATACCGCCGGTTGCCGCGCCGTTCCTTGCTTTTTGCTGAACGGCCGGCCGCAGGCGTTGCGACATAAGACAGCCTTCATTACCTTTTTGCCCAGCGAACAAATCGACGCCCCAGCACTCCGTTCAGGAGTTTGCCAGGCTGCCGACCGATGGGAGGGAATGAAGAATGGCGCTCGCAACTGTCTCACTCGAAGACAAGTACGCGCTCGAACAGGGCCGCGTGTATCTCACCGGCACCCAGGCGCTGGTGCGCCTGCCGATGATGCAGCGCCAGCGCGACCTCGCCACAGGCCTGAACACCGGCTGCTTCATCTCCGGCTATCGCGGCTCGCCGCTGGGCGGTTTCGACCAGAATCTGTGGAATGCCCGCA
This sequence comes from Pseudomonadota bacterium, assembly GCA_023423695.1. GTDB lineage: Bacteria > Pseudomonadota > Alphaproteobacteria > Azospirillales > Azospirillaceae > Azospirillum. The sequence goes on from JAFAFA010000079.1 coordinate 330,872, forward strand.
AGTTCCTGGAAAAGAACCACATCCAGTTCCAGCCCGGCGTGAACGAGGAACTGGGCGCCACCGCCGTCTGGGGCAGCCAGCAGGTCGGCATGTTCAAGGGCGCCAAGTATGACGGCGTCTTCGCCATGTGGTACGGCAAGGGTCCGGGCGTCGACCGCTCCGGCGACGTGTTCAAGCATGCCAACGCGGCGGGGACGTCCAAGCATGGCGGCGTGCTGGTGCTGACCGGCGACGACCACAACTGCAAGTCCTCCACCTTCCCGCACCAGTCCGAACACGCCTACATGCACTCCATGATCCCGGTGCTGAACCCGTCGGGAGTGCAGGAGATCCTGGATTACGGCCTGATCGGCTGGCAGATGAGCCGCTATTCCGGCTGCTGGATCGCGATGAAGACGATCGCGGAGACGGTGGACACCTCCGCCTCGGTCTACATCGATCCACACCGCGTCTCCCCCGTCATCCCCACCGATTTCGAGCTTCCGCCGGGTGGCCTGAACATCCGTTGGCCCGATCCGCCGCTGGAGCAGGAATACCGGCTGATGAAGCACAAGCTGTACGCCGCCCTGGCGTTTGCGCGTGCCAACAAGCTGGACCGGGTGGTGATGGAGAGCCCGCGTCCGCGCTTCGGCATCGTCACCACCGGCAAGAGCTATCTCGACGTCCGTCAGGCCTTCGACGAGCTTGGCATCACCGAGGAGATGGCGGCTGACTGGGGCATCACCGTTTACAAGGTCGGCATGCCCTGGCCGCTGGAGCGCGACGGCGTCCGCCACTTCGCCGAAGGTCTGGAAGAGATCGTCGTGGTGGAGGAGAAGCGCGCGGTCATCGAGAATCAGTTGAAGGAACAGCTGTACAACTGGAACCCCGACGTCCGTCCGAAGGTGGTCGGCAAGTTCGATGAGCAGGGCGAATGGATCCTGCCCAGCGCAGGTGAACTGACGCCGGCCCAGATCGCGGTTGTGATCGGCCGTCGCCTGCAGCGCTTCATCGACAACGAGAACCTCGTCCGCCGCATCGCCTTCCTGGATGCGCAGGAGAAGCAGAAGGCCCATGTCGCCCGCGTGGTGCGCAAGCCGACCTTCTGCTCCGGCTGCCCGCACAACACCTCCACCGTCGTGCCGGAAGGCAGCCGCGCGCTGGGCGGCATCGGCTGCCATTACATGGCGACCTGGCTCGACCGCTCGACCGACACCTTCACCCAGATGGGCGGCGAAGGCGTGCCGTGGGTCGGCCAGGCCGCCTTCACCGAGGAAAAGCACATCTTCGCCAATCTCGGCGACGGCACCTATTTCCATTCCGGCATCCTGGCGATCCGTCAGGCCATCGCCGCCAAGGTGAACATCACCTACAAGATCCTGTTCAACGACGCGGTCGCCATGACCGGCGGCCAGCCCTTCGACGGCACGCTGACGGTGCAGTCCATCGCCAACGTCCTGCGGGCGGAGGGCGTGCAGCGCATCACCGTCGTCTCCGACGAGCCGGAGAAATACGGCATCGGCAACGGCCTGCCGCAATACGCCAACGTCGAGCATCGCGACGACCTTGATCGCGTCCAGAAGGAGATGCGCGAGGTCCCCGGCGTCAGCGTCCTGATCTATGACCAGACCTGCGCCACCGAGAAGCGCCGCCGCCGCAAGCGCGGCAAGATGGTGGATCCGGCCAAGCGCGTGGTGATCAACGAGCTGGTCTGCGAGGGCTGCGGCGACTGCTCGGCCAAGTCGTCCTGCGTGTCGGTGATCCCGCAGGAGACCGAGTTCGGCCGCAAGCGCCAGATCGACCAGTCCAGCTGCAACAAGGACTATTCCTGCACCAAGGGCTTCTGCCCCAGCTTCGTGACGGTGGAAGGTGGGTCTTTGCGCAAGCCGAAGCCGGCCGCGGCGAAGTCGGCCGACGCCACCGCCCTGCCCGCCCCTGTGCTCCCCAGCTACGACAAGACCTGGGGCCTCTACGTCACCGGCGTCGGCGGCACCGGCGTCGTCACCATCGGCGCGCTGCTGGGCATGGCCGCGCATATCGAGGGCAAGGGGGTCGGCGTCCTCGACATGACCGGCCTTGCCCAGAAGGGCGGCGCCGTCACCAGCCACATCCGCATCGCCAACACGCCGGAGGACATCCACTCCGTCCGCATAGCCGCCGGCGGGGCCGACGCGGTGCTGGGCTGCGACCTGATCGTCGCGGCGGCGGGCGACGGTCTGTCGAAGATGACCGCCGGCCGCACCCGCGCCGTCATCAACACCCATGACAGCATCACCGCCGACTTCATCAAGAAGCCCGACATGGTGATCCCGGTGCGCGATCTGGTCGGCGATATCAGGAAGGCTTGTGGCGGCGACGCCAATGTCGATGCCTTCGACGCGACGAAGCTCGCCACCGCTCTGCTGGGCGACAGCATCTACGCCAACCCGTTCCTGATGGGCTATGCGTGGCAGAAGGGCCTGATCCCGCTGACCGAGGAGTCGATCCTGAAGGCGATCGAGCTGAACGGCGTGTCGGTGAAGCTGAACCTCGATGCCTTCCAGTGGGGCCGCCGCGCCGCCGTCGATCTGGCCGCCGTGGAAGCCGCCGCGAAGCCGCAGGAGCCGGTGCAGGCCGCACCATCGCTGCTGCTCGACCAGCGCCGCCAGTCCGGCAGCCTGGAAGAGGTGATCGACCGCCGCCACCGCTTCCTGGTCGATTACCAGGACGCCGCCTATGCCGCCCGGTTCCATGCGCTGATCGATTGGACCCGCCGGATCGAGCAGCAGAAGGTTCCCGGTTCCACCGTGCTGACCGAGGCGGTTGCCCGCTCCCACTTCAAGCTGATGGCCTACAAGGACGAGTATGAGGTGGCGCGCCTCTACACCGACACCGGCTTCGTCGAGAATGTGGCGCGCATGTTCGAAGGCGACTGGAAGCTGACCTTCCACATGGCCCCGCCGGTGATGGGCGAGACCGGGGAAGACGGCGGCGAACCGAAGAAGAAGACTTTCGGCCCGTGGATGCTGCACGCCCTGCGCCTGCTGGCCAAGGGCAAGCGCCTGCGCGGCACCCGGTTCGACCCGTTCGGCCGCACCGCCGAGCGCCGTCAGGAACGCCAACTGATCGCCGAGTATGAGGCGGTGATGGGCGAGGTCCTGCACAGCCTGACCCGCGAGAAGCTGGATCTGGCGGTGGAGATCGCCAAGCTGCCGATGGAGATGCGCGGCTACGGCCCGGTGAAGGCCCGCAACGTATCGGTGGCGAAGGCGAAGGAGGCCAAGCTGCTGGAGGCCTACCGCGCTCCGCTCGCCGCGCCGCAGCCGTTGGCGGCGGAGTGAAGGCTTCGGGTTGTTCAGTGAAATGATGTGAGACGAAAGCGCCCTTCCCGGTGATGCCGGGAAGGGCGCTTTCCGTATCAGCCCCTGTTGGCACCGGCAGTCATCATCCAGATCGCGCCGAAATACACCGCGGTGCCGAGCAACGCCGCATAAAGGATGATGGTGGGGTGGAAGATGAAGCCGATGGGCAGGATCAGCAGCATCAACGCCGCCGCGAGCAGTCCGAGCAGGAAGATGCCGGGATTGAACCGCTCATAGACCGGGGCGTTCAGGTTGGTTTGGGTGGTCATGGTGCTTGCTCCATTCGGTGCCGCAGGCTCCGCGGCGGACCTTCAATATGAGAGCAATCTAATAATTTGGCCGGCAGGCGGCATTGCGAATTCGCAAAGGATTTGGCGATAGTCGTCGATTCGCTTTGATGCTCCTTACCCCACCGGAAACCGCAGCACGAAGCGCGTTCCCTTCCCCTCGCCGTCCTCCAGCGCGATGCTGCCGCGCATGGTGCCGGTCATGATGTTGGCGCAGATGCTCAGGCCCAGGCCGCTGGCGCCCATGCCGCGCTTGGTGGTGAAGAAGGGTTCGAAGATGCGGGGGCGGATGTCGGCGGGGATGCCCTTGCCGTCGTCAGTATAGTGCATCTCGATCCAGCCGGCCGGCTGCTCGCGGGCGGACAGCAGGATGCGGCCCGTTTCGCCCTCGCCATAGGCGTGGACCAGGGCGTTGATGATCAGGTTCGACAGCACCTGCGCGAAGGCGCCGGGATAGCCGTCGACGATCAGCCCGGCAGGAATGTCCAGCCCCACCGTCACCCGCGTGCGGCGCAGGCGGGGCCGCAGGCTCAGCAGCACCTCGTCCACATAGGCGGCAAGGTCGAAGGGGCGGCGCTCGCCGCTCGCTTGGTCGGAGGCGACCTGCTTGAAGCTCTGGATCAGGCCGGTGGCGCGTTCCACGTTGGACATGATCATCCGCGTCGATTCCCACGCAACATCCAGGAATTCCTGGAAATCGCTGCGGCGGATGCGGTTCTCCTCGAACAGGGTGCGGATGCGGCCGACCTCTTCGCCAAGGTGGGAGATGGCGGTCAGGGTGACGCCGATCGGGGTGTTCACCTCATGCGCCACGCCGGCGACCAGTTGGGCCAGGGATGCCAGCTTTTCCGCCTGGATCAGGCTGGCCTGGGCGTCACGCAGTTCGGCCTCGGCGCGCTTGCGGGCGGTGATGTCCAGCGCCACGGTGACGATGTGGGTTACTTCGCCGTCCTCGTCGGTCAGCGGCATCTTGGTGGTCAGCCAGTCCCGCAAGCTGCCATCGCGGTCGGGCGCACGGTCCTCGTGAAAGGGCACGCCTTGGCCGCTCTCCACCACCAGCCGGTCCAGCGCCGCGGCGCGGTCGGCAGGCGGGCCGGGAGGTGGAGCTTCGGCCGGACCATAGGTCTCGCGGTAGAAGCGGTTGGTCAGCCGGACGGTTCCGTCGCGGTCCTTCACGTCGATCAGCGCTGGAATGGCATCGATGACGCCCGTCAGGATCTCCCGGCTCTGGCGCACGGCCTCGTCGGCGATGACCCGGCCGGTGATGTCGGTGAAGGTGCGAACCTGTCCGCCATCGGGAAGCGGCACCACCCGCACCTCGATGAAGCGGCCGTCGCCCTGGGGCCGGGCATAGACGAACTCGCGCTCCGGCCGGCCGATCCGCTCCATGAGATAGGCCGCCTTGGCTTCCAGATCGTCGCCGAAATCGGGGGAGCCGGTCGGCATCTCGACCAGCCGGCAGGCGATCTGGTGGCGCACCACGTCCTGCAGACGCGGCCTGCCGCGCATCACCTCCTCCGGCACGCCCAGTATGTCGAGCGCCAGACCGTTCCAGGCGATGTAGCGCAGGTCCCGGTCCAGAAGGACGATGCCCTGCCCCATATTCTCCAGCGTCAGGCGGAGGAAGTGACGTTGCTTCGCAAGATCGTCCTCCGCCCGGCGCCGCTCGGTGACGTCCGTGTAGGTTCGGATGAAGCCCCCACCGGTGGTGCGCCGCGTCCGAACCTCCAGCACCCGGCCGTCGGGGCGGCGATGCTCGTACAAGTTTGGATCGGCCCGCAGTGCCTGCTCTCGATGGCGGGCGGCGATGGCTTCGGGATCACCCGGTCCAAATTCGCCGTTGCGCGCCAGGAATTGGATCATCTGTGCGTAGTCGGCTCCCGGCATGAATCCCCGCGGCAGGCCGAACAGCTCATAGAGCGGGCCGTTGATCACCTTCACGGTGAGGTCGGCATCGACCAGGATCACGCCCTGGTCCATCTGCTCCAGCGCCAGCGCCGACAGATCGTCGCCGACGGACGGCTCCGGTCCGATGGGCCGGGTCGTGACGGAGTAGTTCGTCGGAAGATCGGGGATTTGGGCTGGCAAGGTCGGCGCGCCGTTCGTCGTTACGCGGGTCCGAAAACAAACGAGCCACTGTAACAGCCGGATCCGATCATGCCGAGCTTTCGTCGATGTCAGAGTGTCGCAAGAACAGGACATTTAACGGACATTTTAAGATTTTCGGAACATTTGGCTCATTACCCTGTTTCGAATCACGCGTGGTTTGTGCAAGATCGAGACGGCCATATGGCCGCCGCGACCATGCCGCCGCCTGCCTTCCCGCCACCTTGAGGTTTCCACCCCTTGTCCGGATTGGCCGCCCTCCCCGCACCGACCAGCGCGATGCCCACTTCGGGCGTTGCGAAGCTGCGTCAGATGCTGGCGAGCGATGCCGCGGCCGTTCAGCCGATCCGCCGGACTCCCGGCGAGGAGGAGCGGAAGCGGAGCAAGGAAGGAACGGAGGCCACCGGCGATGCACTGCAGGGAAGCGGCCGTGCCGATGGCGACTCGACGGCCGCCCGCACGCGCGGTGCCGGCGGATCGACGGGCGGCTTCACCATCGGTTCCACTGCCGACGACTCCAGCCCGGTCAGCGGCGGTCCCGTTCCGCTCACCGCCCTTCCCAACGCCGGCTATGTCGCCCAGAGCATCCACCAGGAAGCGATGGGCAGCGGACTGACCATCGAACCCTGGTCCGATGCCATCGAAGCCTATCGGCGTGCCGACGCCGGGGTGAACACGCCGCTGGTCACGCAGATCGCGGTGTAGGGGCAGAAGTGCGAACCGGCCCCGTCGCCGAGGGGCCGGCCGCGGTTACAGATTCAGAGATATCGCTGTTCCAGATGCCGCTTGAACACGGACGAGTCGAGCGGCCGGCCGGTCGCCGCCGTCAGCAGTTCGTCGCCCGAGGCATGGAAGCAGCCGGTCTCGTGCACATTCACCCGCAACCAGGCAACCAGTGGCGCGAATTCACCGCGTGACAGAGCCGGCACGATCTCCGGATCGGCGCTGCGGGCGGCGTCGAACAGCTGGGCCGCGGTCATGGCGCCCAGCGTGTAGCTCGGGAAATAGCCCCAGCCGCCGCCCGGCCAGTGGATGTCCTGCAGACAGCCCAGCCGGTCGTTCGGCGGAACCACCCCCACCAGCTCCGCCATGCCGTCATTCCAAGCGCCCGGCAGGTCCGGCAACGTCAGGTCGCCGGCAATCAGCGCCTTTTCCAAACGGTAGCGCAGGATGATATGGGCCGGATAGGTGACCTCGTCGGCATTGACGCGGATGAATCCGCGCTCCACCCGGCTGTAAAGGCGGCGCAGATTGTCGGCCTCCCAGGCCGGCCCTTCCCCGCCGAAGGTTTCGCGAACCACCGGAGCAAGCCAGGTAATGAACTCCGGCGAGCGGCAGGCCTGCATCTCCATCAGCAGCGACTGGCTCTCATGCACCGCCATGCCGCGCGACTGGCCGACCGGCTGCCCCAGCCATGCGCGCGGACGGTTCTGCTCGTACAGCGCATGACCGGTCTCGTGCAGGATTCCCATCAGGGCGTCGGTGAAGTTCGCCTCGTCGTAGCGGGTGGTGATGCGCACATCGCCGGTCGCCCCGCCGCAAAAGGGATGGAGCGACACGTCGAGCCGGCCGCGGCTGAAATCGAAGCCGAGCCTCTCCATCATCCGCACGCCCAGTTCGCGCTGCTTCTCCACCGGGAACGGCCCCTGCGGATCGACCGCCGCCGGCGCGGCGGCCTGACGGTCGAGCACGCGGCCGATCAGGTCGGGCAGGAAAGCGGAGAGGTCGGCGAACAGCGCATCGATCCGCTCCGCCCGCGCACCGGGATCGTGGCTGTCGAGCAGCGCGTCATAGGCGCTGATGCCCATGACCGAGCCCATCGCCTCCGCCCCTTCGCGGACGCGGGCCAGCACCTCGGTCAGCGAGGGCAGCAGCTTGGCGAAGTCGCTCTCCGCCCGCGCGGCGCGCCATGTCATCTCGCAGACCGACACGGCCTTGCTGGTCGCCTCCACCAGATCGGCGGGAATGGCGGTGGACTGGATGTGATGGCGGCGCATCTCGCGCAGGTTGGCGCGCTGCCACGCATCGAGGCCGGTGTCGGCCTCCGCTTCGTCCAACAGGTCGGCCATGCGGGGATCGGTCGCCAATTCGTGCGCGATCACCGACAGGGTGGCAGTCTGCTCCGCCCGGCCGTCGTTGGCACCCTCCGGCATGATCGTCTGGGTGTCCCAGCCGAGAATGCCCAGCGCGTCGCCGATGGCGGCGATGCGGGCATGGCGGCGTTCAAGCTCCTGATATGCGGTCATCGGATCGTCCGTCGGTTCCGGTGTCGGCGCGCTTGCGCTGCGACAGCACGTAGATCCCGGCGAGCGTTACCGCAAGCCCGTACCAGGTCAAGGCATACTGCAGATGGTTGTTCGGCAGGTCCACCCGCGGCTCGATCCCCGCCAGGGTGCCGGGCGGCGCGCCGGTCAAGCCGGCGTTTGGCGGGCCGAAGGATTGGCCGGGCACCATCTCCACCACCACAGGCGCCACGCGGTCCAGCGACAGAGCCGCCGCCATGGCCGGCGGATCGGGCCGCATCCAGGCGGACCCCGGCTGCGGCATGCCGTTTCCGGGCTGGAACAGGCCGGCCTGCTGCGGCAGGCGGACGATGCCCCTGACGCTGACCTCCCCCTTCACCTGACCGGCGGGGCGGGATGCGGGATCGCGCAGATCCATGGGGATGAAGCCGCGGTTGACCAGCACGATGCCGGCCCCGTCCGCCCGCTGGAACGGCACCAGAAGCTCGTAGCCGACCCGCCCCTGGTGCGGACGGGCGATCAGCAGCATTTCCTTGTCGTTGAGGAAATGGCCGGAAAGGGTGACGGGCCGGAATTCCCAGGCTGCTGGATCGTCGATGCGGACCGGCAGCGGCACCGGCGGCTCGGCCATCTGGCTGGCGATCCGCGCGACAAGTTCGGTCTTCCACTGCAGCCGCTCCAACTGCCAGGTGCCGAGGCCGATGGCCACCGCGAGCCCGAGGACCGTGACCAGGGTGGCGCCCAGCGACGGACGGAAGCGGCGGCGATCCTGCGATCCGGCACCATCTCCCGCCGCCCCTGTTCCGGTGGTTGCGGCCTTCATGATCCCTTCTCGACCTCGCTGCGGCGGTAGCGGTACTGCAGGGCGATGACATAAGCCTTCGCAGGCCGCAGCATGCCCAGCGTCAGGCCCAGCACCACGATGCTCCAGACGATGGCGTGCAGCCACAGCGGCCATTCGACGGTCATCGACACCCAGAGCGCCACCGGCACCACCAGGAAGCCCAGGATGAAGATCAGGAAGACCGCCGGGCCGTCGCCGCTGTCCACCTGGGAGAAGTCGAGGCCGCAGACGTCGCAGCGCTCCGCCACCGTCAGATAGCCGGAGTACAGCCGCCCCTGCCCGCATCGCGGGCAGACGCAGCGCATGCCCGCGGACATCGGGGAAACTCTGGGGTAATGGTCGCTCACGCTGAAACCTCCCGTTCGGGCCGCTCCGGCAGACGGTGAAGGCTGCCGGAACGGCTCGGCGCCGGTGGCGTCAGTGGCTGGCGATCACGCCGCCATAGCCACCCCACCAGTAGACCGATACGAACAGGAACAACCAGACCACGTCGACGAAGTGCCAATACCAGGCCGCCGCCTCGAAACCGAAATGGCTTTCGGGGGTGAAATGGCCCTTCACCGTGCGGAACCAGCAGACAGCCAGGAAGATCGTGCCGACCAGCACATGGAAGCCGTGGAAGCCGGTCGCCATGTAGAAGGTGGACGGGAAGATGCCGTCGGTGAACTTGAAGGCGGCGTGGACATACTCATAGACCTGGAAGAAGCTGAACAGCACGCCCAGCAGCACGGTCAGGCCCAGCGCCTTCGCCGCCTCGCGGTTGCGCCCCTCGATGATCGCATGGTGGGCCCAGGTGACGGTGACGCCCGACAGCAGCAGGGTGATCGTCATCATCAGCGGCATGTCGAACGGATCGATGACGTGCACGTTGGGCGGCGGCCAGATGGCGTCGGGGTTGAGCGGCGAGACCTTCGGCTCCAGGGCGGCGTGGAAGAAGGCCCAGAAGAACGCGGAGAAGAACATCACCTCCGACGCGATGAACAGCGCCATGCCGTAGCGCAGGCCGATCTTCACCACCGGGGTGTGGGCATGCTCCACCACCGATTCCCGGATCACCGAGCGCCACCAACCGAACATTGTGACGAGGATGGCCAGCACCCCCAGGATCATCAGGAAGGAGCCGCCGTCATGCATGTAGACGACCAGACCGGTCGCCAGCAGCCCGCCGGAGAAGGCGCCGATCAGCGGCCAGGGGCTGGGCTTCAGCAGATGGTAGGGATGCGGGATGCCGGCGCCCGGTTCATGGGCTGATGGTTCGGCGTGCGGCATTTGCCCGTGGGTGATGTCGGCCATCGTCTCACTACCCCATATTGTTCAGTTTGTGGCGGTCGCCCCCGGCTCCGCCTTTTGTTTGCTTGCCTCCGAACCGCCGGACGGGGCGGCGGGTGCGGCATGCTGGGCAAGCCGGGCCTCGCTGTCCTTGGCGCGGAAGAAGGTGTAGGACAGCGTGATGGTGGTCACGTCGTCCATGTTCGGGTCGTCGGCCATCGACGGGTCGACGAAGAAGGTCACCGGCATGTCCACGGCCTGGCCGGGCTCCAGGATCTGCTCGGTGAAGCAGAAGCACTGCATCTTGTTGAAATAGATGCCCGCCTTGTCCGGCGAAACATTGTAGACCGCGGTGCCGACGGTGGGCTGGGTCCCGCGGTTCTCCGCCCGGTAGGCGGCGAACCCGGTCTCGCCCAGCTTCAGCGCCAGTTCCTTCTGTTCCGGCTTGAAGGACCAGGGCAGTGCGTTGTTGGTGTCGGCGTTGAAGCGGATGGTGACCTTGCGGTCGACGACCCGGTTCGCGGCCTGCTCGGCCCGCTGGGTCGTGCCGCCGAAGCCGGTGACGGCGCAGAACAGGTTGTAGAGCGGGACCGACGCGTAGGTCAGCCCGATCATCCCCGCCACCAGCCCGAACAGGGAGCCCAGGACCAGCCGGTTGCGGCGGCGCAGCCTGTCGTCGCGCTTGGTCATCTCGCCGCTCTTGGCCATCAGTGCGCCCCGCCCATCCGCACGACGGTGATGGCGTAGAACAGCACGACCAGCGTCAGCAGCGCAGCCAGAACGGCCAGATTGCGGCCGCGCAGCTTCCTGGCCCGCAGGGCGGCCTCCTGCCGCTTCTGCTCCTCCACCGAGGCGCGGGTATCGATCGGGGTATCGTGTTCCATCACCGTCATGCCCACCCTCCGAGGATCAGCCGCTCCGCCATCATCACGGCGAACAGCAGGAACAGGTACAGGATCGAGAAACCGAACATCTTCTTGGCCGGCTTGTCGTCGCCCGCGCGCAGGACGCGGACCGCGTGGCCGACGAACATCAGGCCGAGGATGGCCGACACCGCCAGATAAGCCGGCCCGGCAATCCCGACGAAGGACGGCGCGGCGGCAACCGGCAGCAGGATCAGCGTATAGGCCAGCATCTGGCGCTTGGTCGCCTTCTCTCCCGCCACCACCGGCATCATCGGCACGCCGGCGCGGGTGTAGTCGCCGTTGCGGAACAGGGCCAGCGCCCAGAAATGCGGCGGCGTCCACAGGAAGATCAGCAGGAACAACAGAACCGACGGCAGATCGGCGCTGCCGGTCACGGCGGCCCAGCCGATCATCGGCGGGAAGGCGCCGGCGGCCCCGCCGATCACGATGTTCTGCGGGGTCCGGCGCTTCAGCCACATGGTGTAGACGAAGACGTAGAAGCCGATGGTCAGCGCCAGCAGCGACGCCGCCGCCCAGTTGACCGCCAGCCCCATGACCACGACCGACAGCACGGACAGAGTGACGCCGAAGGCCAGCGCCTCCGACGGTTCGACCCGGCCCGACGGGATCGGGCGCTTGATCGTACGGGCCATCACCGCGTCGATGTCGCGGTCGTACCACATGTTGATGGCTCCCGACGCCCCGGCGCCGACGGCGATGCACAGCACGGCGACCACGGCCAGGAAGGGGTGGATGTGGCCGGGGGCCAGAACGATGCCGGCCAGTCCGGTGAAGACCACAAGCGACATGACCCGCGGTTTGAGCAACTCGATGAAGTCACCGGCCGACGCCCCTCCGGTCTGATTGAGCGTCAGTTCGTTCGTCACGTCCGTCATGTCATGTCCTTGTCGTCTTCTAACCTCGGGTCCGCCGCCGCGGCGCCCGTCCTGCCGATGCCCATTGTTCGGGCTATCCGGCCTCGTCCACTCCAAGTGGGGAGGGCGCTGCAGTGCGGCAACGCCCGCCCGTTAGCATGCTTACTTCACCTGGGGCAACGTCTCGAACGCATGGAACGGAGGCGGCGAACTGACCGACCATTCCAGCGTGCCGGCCTGCGGGCCCCAATAGGCGCCCGGCACCCGTTCGCCGCTGCGCAGCGTCTTCCAGGCGATCCACACGAACAGCAGCGTGGAGGCGAAGGACAGATAGGCGCCCAGCGAGGAGATCATGTTCCAGCCCCAGAAGGCGTCCGGATAGTCGGGGATGCGGCGCGGCATGCCCGACAGGCCCAGGAAGTGCTGCGGGAAGAACACCAGGTTGACGCCGATGAAGGTGGTGTAGAAATGGACCTTGCCCCAGAACTCCGGATACTGGCGTCCCGACATCTTGCCGATCCAGTAATACCAGCCGGCGAAGATCGAGAACACCGCACCCAGCGACAGCACATAGTGGAAGTGCGCGACGACGTAGTAGGTATCGTGCATGTAGTTGTCGAGGCCGCCGTTCGCCAGCACCACGCCGGTCACGCCGCCGACGGTGAACAGGAAGATGAAGCCCAGCGCCCAGAGCATCGGCACCCGGAACTCGATCGACCCGCCCCACATGGTGGCGATCCAGGAGAAGATCTTCACGCCCGTCGGCACGGCGATGATCATGGTCGCGGCGGTGAAGTAGGCCTTGGTGTCGACGTCGAGGCCGACCGTGTACATGTGGTGCGCCCACACGACGAAGCCGACCACGCCGATGGCGACCATGGCATAGGCCATGCCGAGATAGCCGAACACCGGCTTCTTGGAGAAGGTCGACACGATGTGGCTGATGATGCCGAAGGCGGGCAGGATCATGATGTACACTTCGGGGTGGCCGAAGAACCAGAACAGGTGCTGGAACAGGATCGGGTCGCCGCCGCCTTCCGGATTGAAGAAGGTGGTGCCGAAATTGCGGTCGGTCAGCAGCATGGTGATGGCGCCGCCCAGCACCGGCACCGCCAGCAGCAGCAGGAAGGCGGTCACAAGCATCGCCCAGACGAACAGCGGCATCTTGTGCAGCGTCATGCCGGGGGCGCGCATGTTGAAGATGGTGGTGATGAAGTTAACCGCACCCAGGATCGAACTGGCGCCGGCCAGATGCAGGGCGAAGATCGCCATGTCGACCGACGGCCCGCCATGGCCCAGCTGCGACGACAGCGGCGGATAGATGGTCCATCCGGTGCCGGCGCCGGTGCCGACGAAGGCGGAGCCCAGCAGCAGCAGGAAGGCCGGCACGATCAGCCAGAAGCTGATGTTGTTCATGCGTGGGAAGGCCATGTCGGGCGCGCCGATCATGAGCGGCACGAACCAGTTGCCGAAGCCGCCGATCAGCGCCGGCATCACCACGAAGAACACCATGATCAGGCCGTGCGCCGTGATCAGCACGTTCCACATCTGGCCGTCGGAGACGAACTGCAGGCCCGGCGACTGAAGCTCCGCACGCATGATGACGGAGAACAGGCCGCCGATCAGCCCGGCGATCACCGAGAAGATCAGATAGAGCGTGCCGATGTCCTTGTGGTTGGTCGAATAGAACCAGCGCTGCACGAAGCCGGGCATGTGATGATCGTCATGCCCATGCCCGTGGTCATGCCCGTGGTCATGCCCGTGATCATGCCCTGGGGCGTGATCCTGTCCCGGTGTGGCGTTTGCCATGTCTCTACCCTTCGTCGCTGTCCCTGGCCGCCGCGCCGTCCGTTCTTCCGCGGACCGGCGGCGGCTGGGTATGTTCTTCTTATCGCGTCATCCCTCTGCCGGGCTGTGCGAAGTCCGCGCCCCCGACCGGCATCCTCATTCGACCAGCGTTCCGGTCGGACGCGCCGCCACGTCGCGGGCCGGGTCCTTCGGCGCGAAGGCCGTCTTGGCCTTGGCCACCCAGGCATCGAACGCCTCGCGCGACACCACCTCGACCGCGATCGGCATGTAGGCATGGTTGGTGCCGCAGATTTCGGAGCACTGACCGTAATAGACGCCTTCGCGTTCGGCCTTGAACCAAGTCTCGTTGATGCGGCCGGGCACGCCATCCTTCTTGATGCCGAAAGCCGGCATCGCCCAGGAATGGATGACGTCGCCGGCGGTCACCATCAGCCGCACCGTGGTGTTGACCGGAACGACGACCCGGTTGTCGACCTCCAGCAGGCGGCGCTGGCCGGGCTTGATCTCCGATTCCGCGATCATGTAGCTGGAGAAGGCGATGTTGCCGTGGTCGGGATACTCATAGTCCCAGTACCACTGGCGGCCGGTGACCTTGACGGTCATCTCGGCTTCCGGAATGCGTTCCGCGGCATAGAGCAGCTTGAAGGACGGCACGGCGATCACGATCAGGATGATCACCGGCACCACGGTCCAGGCCACCTCAAGCACCGTGTGGTGCGAGGTCTTGGACGGAACCGGGTTCTTCTTCGCATCGAAGCGGACGATGCAATAGGCCATCAGCGCCGCGACGAAAATGACGATCAGCGTGATGATGATGGTCAGCAGGTCGTTGAACGAGGTCATCAGGTGTTTGACCGGGGAGGCGGAGGGCTGCATGCCCATCTCCCACGGCTTCGGCTCGTTCGCCAGGGCGGCACCCCACCCCATCATCGTCGGCCCGACCATCGACAGGACCGCCGCCAGGCCGGCGGTGTACAGGCTTTGCCTTCTCATCCCCAACCCCTTCTTAGCCGCGACGCTCGTCATGGCCCGCGGTCGTCTCTTCCCGCCGACGCCCCCTCCGCCCTCTTGTCCGGTGGACCGCCATCCGTTGGTTCGGTCCATAGTTGGGCTTATCAGCGAACGCCAGTTTATGCAGGGATCACGCCATCTTAGCGCGACATATACCCGCATCCGGAGCTTATCCCCACGCCACGCTGGGTTACAAGCCTTTCCTCTCTCCCACTGATTGCATAGACTTTTCCTCACATTCAGCTGCGCCATGGGTACAAAGGTTGAGCGCGCACAGGGGTCAAACCATGCGACATTCCGTCGCAGTCCGTTGGGATAGCGAATGTTTTTGCAGTTGGGCGTGGGAAAGGATGTGAGGGGCCGTGAGGACTGGCGCGCAGGATTGTTGCGACGCCGGGACGCGACTCAGAAACTGAGGATGGATGAGGTGTAGGCTTCAGGCCAGATGAGCGAAGGTGATAGGCGTCGGCCCCCTCCCCATTCCTTCCCCGCTTCGCGGGAGAGGGGGGAGGAGCTTTGCGGGTATTCAGCGGCAGTTCCCTCTCTCGCGAAGCGGGGGAGGGTTAGGGAGGGGGCAATCGGAACGATGAATTCCTGGGAAGCACGCCCCTCAATGCCCGCCGACCAGCACCTTGCGGATTCGCCGCACCCCCGACCAAACGAAGGCGATGACGATGGGGATCATCAACCCCACCAGCAGGTCCGGATCGACCTTCAGCCCGAAGCCCTTCAGCCCCTTGGCCGCGTAACCGACGATGCCCACGAGATAATAGCTGATCGCCACCACCGAGAGCCCTTCGACCGTCTCCTGCAGACGCAGCTGCAGCTGGGCACGGCGGTCCATCGACTGGAGAAGCTCGGCGTTCTGCCCCTCCACCGCGATTTCCACACGGGTGCGCAGCAGGGTGCTGGCCCGCGCGACCCGCTGCGACAGCGACTCGAGCCGCTGCTCCACCGCCTCACAGGTGCGGATGGCGGGCGTCAAGCGGCGGTCCATGAATTCCTGGACGGTCTGCAGCCCCTCGATCCGGATCTCGCGCAGCTCCTCGATTCGCCGCTCCACCAGCTCGTAATAGGCGCGGGCGGCGCCGAACCGGTAGGCGGTCTCGGCCGAGATCTGCTCGGTCTGGGCCGCCAGCAGGGTCAGGCGGTCGAGCAGATCGCGCTCGTCCTGCAGGTCGCGCAGTCCGGCGATCCGGTTGGTGACCTCCGCCAGCCCGGATTCGATCGGACCGATGCGGGGCAACACGCCGCGCGCCATCGGCAGCGCCAGCAAGGCGAGCACGCGGTAGGTCTCGATCTCCAGCAGGCGCTGCAACACCCGTCCGGTCTGGCGCGGCGTCATCGAATGGTCGGCGACCAGCATGCGGGAGAAGCCGTCGCCATGGATGCGGAAATCGGTCCAGGCCGTGGCAGACCGCCCGGCGATGCGTGAGCCGACATAGCTCTCCGACCCGAACATAGCCGCCATCATGGAAGGCGACGGTTCCGGCGTATCGGCGTCGAGCACGGCGACATGGATGCCGACCAGCAATTCGCCCGGCAGACCGGCCAGCCAGTCCCGCGGCAGGGCATGCAGCGCCGGCTCCAGGAAGGGGTCGACCAAAGCACCCGCCGGCATGGCGCTGGGGCGGAAGACGGTCCAGGTCGAGAATTCGGTATGCCGCTCCCACTTGAGATGAAAGCTGCCGAAGGACGCGCTGTGGTGGGTGGCGCCCTGCGGCGGCCGCACGACGCCGGCCCAGTCGCACAGCGCCTCCAGATGGCGGCGGTCGGCTTCGGTAGCCCCCTCCCCCGACAGCATCGCCAGCATCGTGGCACGCACCGGCGCCGCCACGGATTCCGGCGGGCGGGCATGGACCTCGTTGGTCAGGACCTGGCGCAGCGGGTGGTCGCGCAAGGGTCGCGGGCCGACCATGGCGCCGGCCGCGCCATCACGATTGAGCGTGTCCATGGTCGCCCGCACCGCATTGTCGGTCATGATGTCCCCGTTTCTGCGCCGCGCCCGATCCTGCACGGCCGGCGGCGTCGCCAAACCTTGCCGGATGGCGCGCGCGTCGCCACACTATAGTCTTGTCGTTAGAACACATCGCAGGGCGGCGCGCGAGGGTGCCCGCTATGACACTGTGTCCTACCTTGGAACAAGGCCCCGGACCGGTACGCCCCGGTCCCAGGCCGAGCCATTACGGGTTCCTCCACCACGGGTTCCGCCCCATCACAGGTTCGGAGTTTTCATGAGCGCGCTTGCCGTCACCGACGATCTCTTCTTCAACCGCGCCGGCATGGACCGCGCCCGCGTGGAAGGCGTCGTGCAGGACGCCCTGCACAATGCCGACGATGGGGAGCTTTACCTCGAATATGCACAGAGCGAGTCGCTGGGCTGGGACGACGGGAAGCTGAAGTCCGCCAGCTTCGATACGACCCAGGGCTTCGGCCTGCGCTCCATCGCCGGCGAGGCGACCGGCTACGCCCATGCCAGCAACCTGTCGGAAGAGGCGATCCGCCGCGCCGCCGCCACCGTGCGCGCCGTGCAGGCCGGCCACACCGGCACGCTGGCGGAGCCGCCGGCCGGCACCAACCGCGCCCTCTACATCCCCGACAATCCCCTGCACCTCGTCCCCTTCGAGGAGAAGGTGAAGCTGCTGGCCGACATCGACGCCTATGCCCGCGCCAAGGACGAGCGGGTGCGGCAGGTCAGCTGCTCGATCAGCGGCGAATGGCAGGCGGTGCAGATCATGCGTGCCGACGGCGTCCGCGTCGCCGACCTGCGCCCGCTGGTGCGCCTGAACGTCTCCGTCGTGGTGGCGGAAGGCGACCGGATGGAGACGGGTGGCTATGGCGGCGGCGGCCGCGTCACCTACGAACACTACATCCAGCCGGAAACCTGGCGCGGCTTCGTCGACGAGGCGCTGCGGCAGGCCCTGGTCAACCTGTCCTCCGTCCCGGCCCCGGCCGGCGAGATGACGGTGGTGCTGGGCAGCGGCTGGCCCGGCATCCTGCTGCACGAGGCCATCGGCCACGGGCTGGAGGGTGACTTCAACCGCAAGAAGACCTCCGCCTTCTCCGGGCTGCTGGGCCAGCGCATCGCCGCCCCCGGCGTCACCATCGTCGATGACGGGACCATCGAGAACTCGCGCGGCTCCATCAGCGTCGACGACGAGGGCACGCCCGGCCAGTGCACCACGCTGATCGAGGACGGCATCCTGGTCGGCTTCATGCAGGACCGCATGAACGCCCGCCTGATGGGCATGCGCCCGACAGGCAACGGCCGGCGCCAGAGCTTCGCCTACAATCCGATGCCCCGTATGACCAACACGGTGATGCGCAACGGCAATCACACGCCCGACGAGATCATCGCCTCGGTCAAGAAGGGCATCTACGCCAAGAACTTCGGCGGCGGTCAGGTGGACATCACCAACGGCAAGTTCGTCTTCTCCGCCAGCGAGGCCTACCTGATCGAGGATGGCAAGCTGGGTCCCGCCGTGAAGGGCGCCACCCTGATCGGCAACGGTCCGGACAGCCTGACCAAGGTGTCGATGATCGGCAACGACAGCCGCCTCGATCCCGGCGTCGGCACCTGCGGCAAGGACGGACAGGGCGTGCCGGTCGGCGTCGGCCAGCCGACGCTGAAGCTGGAAGGCCTGACGGTCGGCGGCACCGCCGCCTGACGCCGCCCCATCTCTCGGTGCATGCGGTAGAGAGGCCGGGCCGCATTCGCGGTCCGGCCTCTTTCGCATTCGGGGTCTTGCACAGCAGCCGCACACTGATCGGCAACTGAGAGACAGGCTCATCGCCATTTTGTGCTGGCGTTCCCGGCACCCCGCTTCGATGATCGCGCATCCGGACGGCACGGCCGAACCCGTGCCCGCGAAGAAAACCGAAACGGGAGACGTGCGATGGCAACCGAATCGACCGCCGGGCTGGCCTTGGTTTCCACCTTCTGCCCCGACCGGGTCGGGCTGGTCTCCGGCATCACCAGCCACCTGTTCGAACAGGGCATCAACCTGCGCGACGCCACTTTCGCCTCGCTCGGCACCGGTGCCGAGTTCTCCGCCGTTTGCGAGCTGCCCGCCGGTCTGACGGTGGCGGAGGTTCAGGCCAGCCTGTCGTCCCTGCCCGTGCTGTCCGGCGCCGAGGTGAAGGTCACCCCCTTCGCCTTCGATCCCCAGCCGGGTCCGCAGGCCATGGTCACCCACCGCGTCGAGGTGTCGGGCGGCGATCAGCCCGGTCTCGTGGCGCGTCTGTCGGAGATCTTCACCCAGTTCGACGCCAACATCGTGCGGCTGGACGCGCAGACCCTCCCCGACCGTGCCGGCGAGCGCTATGTCCTGCGCTTCTCCGTGTCGATTCCGGCGGAGCGGGCGGAGGTATGCCTGTCGGCGGTGGCGAACACGGCGGAGACCCTGGGGCTGACCTGCCGGGCCGAAGGGGTTTGACTGATCGCCGGTGCCCCCTCCCCATCCCTCTCCCGCTAACGCGGGAGAGGGATGGGGAGGGGCATTCAGCGACCGCTCACCCGTGCAGAACCTTCAGGCCGACGATCCCGCCGACGATCGCGGCGATGCACAGCAGCCGCAGCGCTCCGGCGGGCTCGCCGAACAACCACATGCCCAGCACCGCGGTGCCCACGGTGCCGATCCCTGTCCACACCGCGTAAGCCGTGCCCAGCGGCAGCGTTTTCAACGCGGCTCCCAGCAGCAGGATGCTCACCAGCATCGCCCCCGCGGTCAGCACGCTCGGCACCAGACGGGTGAAGCCTTCGGTATATTTCAGGCCGACGGCCCAACCGATTTCGAAAAGACCGGCGAAGAACAGCGTGACCCACGCCATGACGGTACCTCCGTCTTGGAATGGCGGGGTCGTCCCCACCCGGAAACCCTCTCTCATTGGCGGGGTCGTCCCCGCGGGCCAGTGGGCAGATAGGACATGCGCCTCCCATGGTCAAGATGGCGGAGATCAAGATGGAGGCGGTCGAGATGGCAGCATTCAAGGCAGGCGGCCAAGGTTGCATCGCGGCGTCCGCCCGTGCAGGATGGGGTTCCTGAATGGTTCCCCCTTCGCCGCTGGTGGTGCTGGGGGTTTTCGACGTTGGACAGCAATGACCGAAAACGGCACCCCCCCGGCTTCCGAGACGCCGGCCCCCGAGAAGGCCGAGTCGCTTGAGAACCGACGCAAGCGGCTGCGCTTCCGCTCCTGGCATCGCGGCACGCGCGAAATGGATCTGCTGATGGGCAGCTTCGCCGACGCCCATGTCGGCGACTTCGACCATGCCATGCTCGACCGCTTCGAAGCGCTGCTGGAATTGGGCGATCCCGATCTCTACGACTGGATGTCGGGACGGGAGCCGGTTCCCGCCGAACATGACAGCGACGTGATGCGCCTGTTGACGGCGTTCCGTTACACACCACGTCAAGGCTCCTGACGGAGCCGCGGTCAAGGCTCCACGCCCAGCGTTCCCCTTCTCCGAGGCATCCTCCTTTGGTCAGTTTCGATCTCCAGCCCGGCCGCGCCGGCCGTCTCCTGATCGGCGGCGCGCCCGAGGGTCATGACGCCCGCATTCTGGCGGAGCTTGCGCAGAAGGCCGGGGCCTATGGCCTGCTGCATGTGGCGCTGGACGACACGCGCTGCGCATTGCTGGCGGAGGCACTGGCCTTCTTCGCGCCGAAGCTGGAGGTGCTGACCTTCCCGGCCTGGGATTGCCTGCCCTACGACCGCGTGTCGCCGAACGGCGGCATCGTCGCCCGCCGCATCGACACGCTGACCCGGCTGATCGCACGGCGCGAGGCGGCATCGAACCGCGACGGGCTGGCCCCGCTGATCGTGCTGACCACCGTCAATGCCGTGGTGCAGAAGGTACCGCCGCGCAGCGCCTTCAGGAACGCGGTGTTCTCGGCCAAGCTTCGCGACCGGATCGACCTGGAGAAGCTGCAGCGGTACCTCGCCGGCAACGGCTACACCCGCGCCCAGACCGTGCGGGAGCCCGGCGAGTTCGCGGTGCGCGGCGGCATCGTCGACCTGTTCCCGCCGGGGACGGAGGAACCGCTGCGCCTCGACCTGTTCGGTGACGAGCTGGAGGGAGTCCGCGCCTTCGATCCCATGACCCAGCGCACCACCGACAAGCGCGACAGCGTCGAGCTGAAGCCGATGTCGGAGGTGTTCCTGGACGAGGCCGGGATCGCCCGATTCCGGTGCGGCTACCGCGAGTTGTTCGGTGCGGTGACCGACGACGATCCGCTCTACGAGGCGATTTCCGCCGGCCGCAGCTATGGCGGCATGGAGCATTGGCTGCCGCTGTTCCATGAGAGCATGGACACGGTGCTGGATTACCTGCCGCGCGGCATCGTCAGCCTGGACCATCAGGCGGCGGAGGCGCGTGACGCCCGCATGGCGCAGGTGGTCGATTTCCACGCCTCGCGCGACTCGATGATGACCATCGAAAAGCGGACGGGATCGCCGGTCTACAAGCCGGTGCCTGTCGCCTCGATGTTCATCGACGCCACCGGCTGGGACGCGCTGATGGCCGAACGCGCGGTGGCGCAGCTGCAGATCTTCTCCACGCCCCCGGGCATCAAGGGGACAGTGGACGCCGGCGGCAAGCGCGGCCACGACTTCGCGGAGGAGCGCAACCGCCCCGACGTGAATGTCTTCGACGCGGTGAAGGACCATATCCGGGCGCTGCGCGCCGACGGGCGGCGGGTGCTGATCGCCGGCTATTCCGCCGGCTCGCGCGACCGCCTGTCCAACGTGCTGGCCGACCACGGCATCCCCGGCCTGGAGCCGGCGGAGAGCATCGAGGATGTCCGCCGCTTCGACCGCGGCATCATCGGCACCATCGTGCTGGGGATGGAGCATGGCTTCACCTCCGCCGATCTCGCCGTCATCACCGAACAGGACATCCTTGGCGACCGTCTGGTCCGCCCGGCGAAGAAGAAGCGCAAGGCCGCCAACTTCATCGCCGAGCATTCGGCCCTGCATGAGGGCGACATCGTCGTCCACATGGACCACGGCATCGGCCGCTACGACGGGCTGGAAACACTGGAGGTCACCGGCGCCCCGCACGACTGCCTGCGCCTGATCTATGAGGGCGGCGACAAGCTGTACGTCCCGGTCGAGAACATCGAGGTGCTGTCGCGTTACGGCTCGGAGGACGCCAATGTCCAGCTCGACAAGCTGGGCGGCGCCGGCTGGCAGGGCCGCAAGGCGCGGGTCAAGAAGCGCCTGAAGGACATGGCGGAAGCCCTGCTGAAGATCGCGGCGGAACGGATGCTGAAGAAGGCCGATCCGGTGCTGACGCCGGAAGGCGTCTATCAGGAATTCGCCGCCCGCTTCCCCTACCCCGAAACCGACGACCAGCTGAAGGCGATCGAGGACATCTTCACCGACCTCGGCAGCGGCCGGCCGATGGACCGTCTGGTCTGCGGCGACGTCGGTTTCGGTAAGACCGAAGTGGCCCTGCGCGCCGCCTTCATGGTTGCCATGAGCGGCAAGCAGGTCGCCGTCGTCGTGCCGACCACCCTGCTGGCCCGTCAGCATTTCAAGACCTTCTCCACCCGGTTCAATGGGCTGCCCGTGCGTGTCGTTCAGCTGTCGCGCATGGTCACCGCCCGTGAACAGACGCTGGTGAAGAAGGAACTGGCGGAGGGCACCGCCGACATCGTCGTCGGCACCCATGCGCTGCTCGCCAAGGGGCTCGATTTCAAACGGCTGGGCATGGTCATCGTCGACGAGGAGCAGCATTTCGGCGTGAAGCAGAAGGAACGGCTGAAGGAACTGCGCGCCGACATCCACGTCCTGACGCTGACCGCCACGCCGATCCCCCGCACGCTGCAGATGGCGCTGTCCGGCGTGCGCGAGCTGTCGCTGATCGCCACCCCGCCGGTCGACCGTCTGGCGGTGCGCACCTTCGTGCTGCCCTACGACCCGGTGGTGATCCGCGAAGCGATCCTGCGCGAGCATTACCGCGGCGGCCAGAGCTTCTACGTCTGCCCGCGCGTGGAGGATCTGGCGAAGGTCGCCGAGCGGGTGCGCGAACTGGTGCCGGAGGTCAAGATCGTCACCGCCCATGGCCAGATGGCGGCCAGCGAGTTGGAAGACGTCATGACCGCCTTCGACGAGGGCAAGTTCGAGGTGCTGCTCGCCACCAACATCATCGAGAGCGGCCTGGACATCCCCAACGCCAACACGCTGATCGTCCACCGCGCCGACCTGTTCGGGCTGGCCCAGCTCTACCAGATCCGCGGTCGTGTCGGCCGGTCGAAGAAGCGCGGCTACGCCTATCTGACCTATGCCCCGAACAAGCCGCTGAGCAGCACCGCCCAGCAGCGCCTGCACGTCATCGAGACGCTGGACAGCCTGGGTGCCGGCTTCCAGCTCGCCAGCCACGACATGGACATCCGCGGCGCCGGCAATCTGCTGGGCGAGGAGCAGTCGGGGCAGGTGCGCGAGGTCGGCGTCGAGCTTTACCAGCAGATGCTGGAGGAGGCCGTCGCCAACGCCCGGGCATCCATGCAGGAGGGGGCGGTCGCCGCCGCCGCGGCGCAGGAATGGGTGCCGCAGATCAATCTCGGCACGCCGGTGCTGATCCCGGAAAGCTACGTCCCCGACCTGACCGTGCGTCTGTCGCTCTACCGCCGCATCGCCGATCTGGTCGACCGGGCGGAGGTGGACGGCTTCGCAGCCGAACTGATCGACCGCTTCGGCAAGCTGCCGGAGGAGGTCGAGAATCTGCTGGACGTCGTCACCATCAAGCGCTGGTGCAAACAGGCGAACATCGACCGGGTGGATGCCGGTCCGAAGGGGCTGGTGCTGGCCTTCCACGACAACTTCTATGCCGAGCCGGCCAAGTTGCTGACCTACATCGCCCAGCATCTGACCCTGATGAAGCTGCGGCCGGACCACAAGCTGGTCTACAGCCGCGAATGGCCCGACCCGCAGGCCCGCGTGCGCAGCGTGCAGAAGCTGGTGAAGGATCTGGCCGAGATGGCGACGGGCGGCGGCGTGCCGCGGGGCGAAACCCCGCCGCCGCCCCCTCCCCCGCCGCCGCCCAAGCCGACCGGCGCCAAAGTGGCCTCACGCTTCGGCACGCCGTCGCGCTTCGGCCGTCCGACCGGGCGGCGCTGAGATGGATGACCTGAGCCGCAACGCGTCGCTCGCCCGCCGGCTGGCGCGCGGCGACCGGCGGACGGTGGGCGACGCCCCCTCCGTTGCCGACGAGGTATCGGCCGACCGCGGCAAGCTGGCGGAACTGGTCGGATGCCTGTTCGACCCGGATGCGAGTGTGCGCATGCGCGCGGCCGACGCGCTGGAACGGGTGTCGCGCGGAAATCCCGGCTGGCTCGATCCATATGTCGACCATCTTCTGACCGACGCCGTCGCCATCGAACAGGCTGAGGTGCGCTGGCATATCGCCCAGATCGTGCCGCGCCTGACCATGGACGACGAGCAGCGTCACCGTGCCGCCGTCCTGCTGGCGGACTGGTTCGAGAACAGTCCCAGCCGCATCGTCCAGACCAGCGCGCTGCAGGCGGTGGTCGATCTGGCCGAATCGGACCCTGACCTACGCGCGACCTCGGCGGAGATGCTGGGCCGCGCCATGCGCTCCGGCGTGCCGTCTCTGGCCGCCCGCGCACGGCGGATCCTGAAGCCCTTCGAGGTGGACGAGGCGACGCTGACCGCGGCCCTGGTGCGGGATCAGACCGGCCTGACCCTCTCGGTGCTGCCCGACCGGCTGGCGGTGGCGCAGCTGCCGCCCGGCAGCGGCCTGCCCGACTGGCTGGACTGGACCGACCCGCTGGTCGGCGCCACCCGCACGGGCGAGGAGCTGTCGATCCTCTGCCGCGAGGACCGCGTGCCCGACGGCGTGAAGGCCGAACGCGGCTGGCGCGCCTTCCGGGTGGAGGGTGTGGTCGATTTCTCTCTGTTCGGCATCCTGGCGCGGATCGCGGTGCCGCTGGCCCAGGCCCATGTGCCGATCTTCGCGATCTCCACCTACAACACCGACTATGTGCTGGTCCGCGCCGACGACCTGGACAAGGCGGCGGACGTGCTGTCGCTGAGCTGCACGGTGAAGCGGTAGAAAGAGGGCAAGTTCGCAATGCGGCGGCAGTCCCCTCTCCCGCCCAGCGGGGGGTAGGGAGGGGGGAAATGCCAACCATCGTTTACCGTTAAGCGCCGCCGCCCTCGCGCTGGCTCTTCTCGATGATCTCCTCCCGCTCGCCCATCTCTTCCCATTTCTTCTGAACGGGCTTGTCGGGATCGCCGGAAGCCTTGCCGGTCTTGTCGACCAGCTTGTCCTCGATTCGCTGGGCGGCGTCCGACGGCGCGTCGGAGGTCACGGATTTGGAGCGGTCCTGGTCGGTCATGGCGGCGGTCTCCCACAAGGTTGGTTGACCACACCAACACCTCCGACCCGGCAAAGTTCACGCGTCGGCCCGCAATGCCTCCGCCAGCCGGTCGATCAGCGCCGCGGCCTCCGCCGGCTCGTACGGCCGGGCATGGCCGGAACCCCAAACCGGGCCGGGCCACGCCGGATCGCCACGCGTCCGGCCGATCACATGGACGTGCAACTGCGGCACCATGTTGCCCAGCGCGCCGACGTTCATCTTGTCCGGCGCGAACAGCCGCTCCACCACGCGGGAGACCAGCGCGATTTCCCGCATCAGCGTCGCCTGATCTCCCTCCTCCAGCCGATGGATTTCCACCGCCTCCTCGCGCATCGGCACCAGGATCAGCCAGGGCCACAGGGCGTTGTTCATCAGCAACACCCGGCAAAGCCCCAGATCAGTCACATGACGGGTGTCGGCCTGTAGCCGTTCGTTAAGGGAAAACATGCTTCACTCCTTCCTGGCATTCGGCAGAGGCACCGCCGGGAATAAACCGGACGCTGCTCTGTTATAGCCGGCAGTGGCGGGGCAACCGCGAAGCTTGTATAGAAGGCCGTGCGCGCCGGCCATATGGCGCAGCGGCATTCGTTGGACGATGTTCGAGTTCGGTCCGGGTCATGGTCGGGGCGGCACCAGTCGCCTTGCGCCATTTTCCGGGCCGTATCCATGTTTTCTGGTGCGGCGAGCGGGAACGACCCACATGCGCAAATCAGCCTTCGCGGTTCTGATTCTGGTGATCCTCGGCAACGTCGCCCTCTGGGCGCTGTGGAACCGCCCGGTGGACGAACGGTCCTGGGCTGGGGCCATCACCGGCGTCGCCTATACCCCGTTCCACGCCGACAAGAGCCCGTCGAAGGGCGACAAGGCGACGGCGGAGGACATCGAAAAGGACATGGCCGCGCTGCAAGGCGCCGTGAAGGCCGTCCGCACCTATTCCACCACCGACGGTTCGGAAATGGTGGCGGCCATCGCCGCCAAGCATGGGCTGCCGGTCACCGCCGGCGCCTGGACCGCTGGCAAGCCCGAGATCGACGAGCCCGAACTGGCCGGCCTGATCAAACTGGCCCGCGCCAACAGCAACGTGCGCCGCGTGCTGGTCGGCAACGAGGCGATCCTGCGTGCCGACCTGACCGTTCCGCAGGCGATCGAGTACGTCAAGCGGGTGAAGAAGAAGGTCAACGTCCCGGTTTCGATCGCCGAGCCGTGGCATGTCTGGCTGAAGAACCCGGAACTGGCCGACGCGGTCGACTTCCTCGCCGTCCACCTGCTGCCTTACTGGGAAGGCGTGCCGGTCGATCAGTCGGTCGACTACGCCATGTTCCGCTACAACGAGCTGAAGCAGAAGTTCCCGAACAAGCACATCCTGATCGGCGAGATCGGCTGGCCGGCCGACGGCCCGTGGCGCCGCGGCGCCGAGGCCAGCCAGGTCAATCAGGCCAAGTTCATCCGCAATTTCCTGAACGTCGCCGCGCAGAACAAGCTCGACTACTTCATCATGGAAGCCTTCGACCAGCCCTGGAAGCGGGAGATCGAGGGCACGGCGGGCACCAGCTGGGGCCTGTGGGACTACCAGCGCAACCCGAAATTCCCGATGATCGGCGGGGTGAACGAGGTCCGCAACTGGGAGGTCAAGTGCGCCACCGCCGTGGCCCTGGGCTTCCTGCCGCTGGTGTTCTTCCTGTGGCGCCGCAGCGACCTGAAGATCGGCGGACAGATCTTCTACGGCGCGCTGATCCAGGCGGTGGCCTCCGTCCTCGTCTTCACCGTCAGCGCGGCATCGGCCGCCGGCCTCGCGCTCACCACCGAGATCGCCTGGGGCCTGCTGATCTTCTGCCAGCTCGTGCTGTTCGCGGTCATGCTGATCGACGGCATGGAGCTGACGGAAGTCGTGTGGCAGCACAAGTTCAAGCGCAAGTTCGTCCCCTGCTCCGCCGCGCCGCTGCCGAACGCGGCGAAGGTGTCGATCCATGTGCCCTGCTACAACGAACCGCCGCACATGGTCATGGAGACGCTGGACGCCCTGGCCCGGCTAGACTACCCCAACTACGAAGTCCTGCTGCTCGACAACAACACCAAGGACCCGGCGGTCTGGCGTCCGATCGAGGAGTATTGCAAGAAGCTCGGGCCGAAGTTCCGCTTCTTCCACCTCGACAACTGGCCGGGCTTCAAGGCCGGCGCGCTGAATTTCGGTCTGGCGCAGACCGCGCCGGACGCCGAACACATCGCCGTCATCGACAGCGACTATCAGGTCCATCCCGACTGGCTGAAGGCGACCATCCCGCACTTCAACCGGCCGGAGGTCGGCTTCGTCCAGTCGCCGCAGGACTATCGCGAGTGGGAACACGACCTGTTCCAGCGCATGACCAACTGGGAATATGCCGGCTTCTTCCACATCGGCATGATCCAGCGGAACGAGCGTAACGCGATCATCCAGCACGGCACCATGACCATCATCCGCAAGTCGGCCCTGGAAAAGGTCGGCCGCTGGGGCGAGTGGTGCATCACCGAGGACGCCGACCTCGGCCTGCGCCTGTTCGAGCATGGCTATGAGGCCGTCTACATGCCGGAGAGCTACGGCAAGGGCCTGGTTCCCGACAGCTTCTCCGCCTACAAGACGCAGCGTTTCCGCTGGGCCTATGGCGCGGTGCAGATCCTGAAGCACCATTGGCGGCAGCTGTCGCCGGGCGCCAAGGAGCTGACCGCCGGTCAGAAGTACCATTTCATCACCGGCTGGTTGCCCTGGTTCGCCGATGCCGCCCACATGATCTTCGGCATCGCCGGCATCCTGTGGTCGATCGGCCTGATGGCCTTCCCGAAATATTTCGAGTTCCCGCCCAACGTCTTCATGATCCCGACGCTGAGCGTCTTCGCGTTCAAGGTCGGCGCCTCGCTCTGGCTCTACGAGGCGCGGGTGAAGTGCGGCTTCTGGGACAAGGTCGGGGCGGCGGTCGCCGGCATGGCGCTGACCCACACGGTCGGCCGCGCCATGTGGCTGGGCATCTTCACCTCCGGGCGGCCTTTCGTCCGCACGCCCAAATGCGAGAACCAGCCGGCGCTGATGCAGGCCTTCCTGATGGCGCGCGAGGAGCTGGTGCTGCTGGTGTCGCTGTGGGGTGCGGCGCTGGCCATCGTCATGGTCTTCGGCCACGAGAACCGCGACGCCTTCATGTGGTCGGGCCTGCTGGTGGTGCAGTCGCTGCCCTATCTGGCCGCCTTCATCACCGCGCTGATCAACGTCTTCCCCACCATCGGCTTCGGCAAGAGCAAGCCGGGGGCGGCGGAGGATGCGGTCCGCGCCGGGGCCGGCGACTGACGCAAAGAAGCCGGCGCTTTCGCGTTGACGAAAGCGCCGGCTCTGCCAGACTTGATTCGCAGGGGAAACAATTCCCGGGAGGCGGCTCATGTCCGGCAATCTCACATCCGGCAGCGGCATCGGCCCGCCGGAGTTCAGCGTCCGCACCACCGCGGGCGTCGAGCGGAGCGGCAGTGCCACCGACCGCAACGGCCGCCGCAACCCTCGCCAGGAACGGCACGACCGCGAGCAGGAACGGCGTGACCACAACCCGCCCAATCCGCAACGGCGACGGCTGTACGATCTTCTGTTCGATGAGGTCGATCAGTTCGACGGGCTGGACGAGCGTCAGCGGGCGCGGCTGAAAGACAATCTACGCAGCCATCTGTCGCGGCGCGCGACGCTCCCGACCGCACAGACTCCGGTCCATCACGATGGAGAGGCGCTGGCCGAGGCGCTGCTGAAAGACACGGCGGCCCCGATCCCCGTCGATCACGAGCATATTGTCGAAGCCGTCACCGCCGCTGGGCCGGAACAGGACGAAGAGACCGCCCGGCTGGCCGAGCAGTTGCGCGACTGCTTGGCCCGCAACACCGATCGGGCACGCAAGGTGGCGGTCTACCTGCACCTGCTGCTGACGCTGGAAGGAGCGTTCCGGCCGCATATGGTGGTGGATGTGTGAGGGACTTCTTTGGATGACGCGGGCTTGCGAATGCCCCCACCTTAATCCTCCCCCGCTGGACCGGGAGGATGGGTGGGGGCATTCGCAATGCCGATACCTCCAAACAAAAAAGCCCGCCTCCCTTTCGGAAGGCGGGGCCTTTCATCCCACATGCGCTCGGCGTCACTCCGGGGTGGAGGCTTCGCCGTCGGCTTCCGGGGTGCCCATCATGGCGTCGGCGACCAGACCGGCGTTGCCGCGGATCTTGGCCTCGATCGCGTCGGCCATCTCGGGGTTGTTGCGCAGGTAGGTCTTGGCATTCTCACGGCCCTGACCGATGCGGGTGCCGTCGTAGCTGAACCACGCACCCGACTTGTCGACCACGCCGGCCTGGATGCCGAGATCGAGCAGTTCGCCCACCTTCGAAACGCCCTCGCCGTACATGATGTCGAACTCGACCACGCGGAACGGCGGGGCCATCTTGTTCTTCACCACCTTGACGCGGGTCTGGTTGCCGACGACGGTGTCGCGGTCCTTGATCGCGCCGATGCGGCGGATGTCGAGACGCACGGAGGCGTAGAACTTCAGCGCGTTGCCGCCGGTCGTCGTCTCCGGGTTGCCGAACATCACGCCGATCTTCAGGCGGATCTGGTTGATGAAGATCACCAGGCAGTTCGACTTGGAGATCGAGCCGGTCAGCTTGCGCAGCGCCTGGCTCATCAGGCGGGCGTGCAAGCCGACGTGGCTGTCGCCCATCTCGCCTTCCAGTTCGGCACGCGGCACCAGCGCGGCGACCGAGTCGACCACCAGCACGTCGATGGCGCCGGAGCGCACCAGCGTGTCGGCGATCTCCAGGGCCTGCTCGCCGGCGTCCGGCTGGGAGATCAGCAACTCGTCGATGTTGACGCCGAGCTTGCGGGCATAGGACGGGTCGAGCGCATGTTCGGCGTCGACGAAGGCGCAGGTACCGCCGGCCTTCTGGGCCTGGGCGATGGCGTGCAGCGCCAGCGTGGTCTTGCCCGAGCTTTCCGGCCCGTAGATTTCGATGATGCGGCCCTTGGGCAGGCCGCCGATGCCCAGCGCGATGTCGAGACCAAGGGAGCCGGTGGAAATGACCTCCGTCTCGACCGTGTTCTCACGGGCGCCGAGCTTCATGATCGAGCCCTTGCCGAACGCGCGTTCGATCTGGCTCAGGGCGGCATCGAGCGCCTTCTGCTTGTCCATGGAATCCTTCTCGACCAAACGAAGCTGTGCGGACGACATGCCCGGTACCCCTCTCTTAGAACACACGGTCGGCGCTCTTGCAACGAGGCTGAATGTACTCCCTTCGTTCTCATTTGCAAGGGCTGATGTTTCCGGTGTGTTCTTCTTTTGTGGGGTGGGCCCGGGCGGCTCTTGGAGGCGTTTCAGATCCCTCACCGCGCGTCGCGGATGACCTCCTTCACCTTGGACGCCAGCTGCTTCAGAGAGAACGGTTTGGGCAGGAAATGGGCGACTTCGACGCCGTCGATCTCACCCAGCCGGTCCTCGGCATAGCCGGAGATGAAGATCACCCGCATCTCCGGACGCAGCTTGCGGACATGGCGGGCCAGCGTCGGACCGTCCATCTGGGGCATCACCACGTCGGTGATCAGCAGGTCGATGGACGCGCCGTTGGTCTCGATCTGCTGAAGTGCCGCCTCGCCGTTCTTGGCTTCCAGAACCTGATAGCCCTTGTTGCGCAGGGCGCGGGCGGAGAAGACGCGCACCGCGTCCTCATCCTCCACCAGCAGGATCGTGCCGGTGCCGGTCAGGTCGCTGCCGCGGCGCTCGCGCGGCTCCGCCGTGTCGACGGGACGCAGCTCGCCCTGGTGGTGGGGCAGCAGGATGGTGAAGGTCGTCCCCTCCCCCACCGCCGAATCGACCAGCACGAATCCGCCGGTCTGCCGCACGATGCCGTAGACGGTCGACAGGCCAAGCCCCGTCCCCGACCCGACCTCCTTGGTCGTGTAGAAGGGCTCGAAGATGCGCTGCAGATTCTCCCGCGCGATGCCGCAGCCGGTGTCGATCACCTCGATGGAGACGTAGCTGCCGGGCGGCACCGTCTCGTGCTCCCGCCGTTCGGGCTGGGTGACGACGTTGTTGGTGGTGTTGATGGTCAGCTTGCCACCGCCGGCCATGGCGTCACGGGCATTGACCACCAGATTGATGATGACCTGCTCCAACTGGTTCTGATCGACCTTGACCAGCCCCAGGTCGCGGCCATGGATCATCTTCAGCTCGATGTTCTCGCCGATCAGCCGGCGCAGCAGGTTCGCCAACTCCGCCAGCACGTCGGTCACGTTGATGACGCGGGGCTGCAGGGTCTGTTGGCGCGAGAAGGCCAGAAGCTGCCGCACGAGGTTGGCGGCACGGTTGGCGTTCTGCTTGATCTGCATGATGTCGCTGAAGGACTGGTCGCCCGGCTTGTGCCGCAGCAGCAGCAGATCGCAGAAGCCGATCATCGCGGTCAGCAGGTTGTTGAAGTCGTGGGCGACACCGCCGGCCAGCTGACCCACCGCCTGCATCTTCTGCGACTGGGCGAACTGGGCCTCCAGGCTCTTGCGCTCGGTCATGTCGATGAAGTGCAGGATCAGGCCGACGCCTATCCCATTCCTCTCGGCCAGCCCGTTCTTCTCGGCCTCGCCGCGCCCGTCCGTGCGCACCGGGTTGGCAAGGCGCCGGGCATAGAGCTGGGCCGTCAGCTCCCGGCCGCCGGACAGCCGGACCTCCAGCGGATGGGCCGGGTCGGCGCCGCCCTGGACAGATTTCAGCCGGGCGGTCACGGCCTCGCGCTCCGCCGGGACGATCAGGTCGGCCATCGGGCGGTTGATGACGCTGCCGGCCTCGCTGCCGATCAACGCCAGGAAGGCCTCGTTGCATTCGGTCAATTGGCCGGTCTCGTCGACCAGCGCGATGCCGATCGGCGCATCCTCGAAGAAGCGCTGGAACCGCTGTTCGGACTGGCGCAGAGCCTCCTGCCATTCCCGTTCCGGCGACAGGTCGCGCACCACCGACCGGGTGTGGATCGTCCCATCGTCGGCATGCACCACGCTCTGCGCCACCGCCACCTGGAACCGGCGGCCGCGCAGCCCCACCATGGTCAGTTCGCCGCGCTGCTCGCCGCCGCCATGGTCGAACAGGTCATAGGGAGCGGCGGATTGCGGCGGGGCCGCCAGGATGCCGTGAAGGCGCGCCTCCCCATCGGTCAAATCGCCGGGGTATGCCTCCAGCCATTGGGCCAGGGTGGCGTTGACGAACAGGAACTGGCCGTTCTGGTCGACGGAGAAGAAACCGACCGGCGCATGTTCCATGAAATCGGCGAGCTTGGCCTGCTCGCGCAGCATCACATGCTCCAGCTCGCGCCGCGCGGTGATGTCCTCGATCCGCCAGTGGACGGAGCCGGCAAAACCGGGCACCGGCTGGCCCTGCACCTTGCGCCATTCCGGCGGATTGTGGTCCAGCGCCGGGATCGCCAGTTCGGCTGACGCCGCGGCTCCCGCCCGAACGCGTTCCCGCAGGCGGCGGAACTCGCGCGCGCTGTCGGGATCGTCGGAGAACTGGCGTGCCAGCGCATCCAACGGCCGTTCGCCGCGGCGCCAGCCGGCAAGCTCGCGGAAAGCGGCATTGACGAAGACCACATCGTCGGCACCGTCGCAGACCAACTGGCCCGCCGGCATGCCTTCCAGCGCCCCGCCCAGCAACGCGCCGATTCGCGCCGACCGCCGGACGTCGGCGATGCTGCGGCCGATCAGCAGGGCGACGCCCGCTGCAGCCAGCACCGCTCCCGTCCAACCGATCTCGTCCCGGTCCAGCAGCAGGCCGGCGGCCAAGACCAGCAGCCCGGCCGGCGCCAGACAGTACTGGAGCAGCGTGAAGGCCCCGCCGGATGGTGCCGCGCGGTTGGCTGCGTTGCGTGCGGTGTCGGAAAGCGAAGTCGAATGGTCCACCAGATCTCCAGGCACCAGAACCCCAAGGCCATAATGTCACAGCGCACGAAGGTCAGTCGTCCCACCCGGTGCCGTCAACCGTTCGGGGCGCGCGTCAGTTGCGCAGCGACCGCCCTTTCAGCTTGAAGACATAGGTAATGACTTCGGCGACCGCCCGATAGTGCTCGGATGGAACTTCCTCGTCGATATCGCATGCGGCATAGAGCGCACGGGCGAGAGGCGGGTTTTCTATGACCGGAACATTGTTCGATTCGGCGATCTCGCGAATCTTGAAGGCGACCTGATCCACGCCCTTCGCCAGCACCAGCGGCGCGCCCATCTGGGTGGGATCGTATTTCAGGGCCACCGCGAAGTGGGTCGGGTTGGTGACCACCACGTCGGCGTTGGGCACGGCGGCCATCATGCGCTTGCGCGCGCGTTCGAAGCGGAGCTGGCGGATGCGGCCCTTGACCACGGGATCGCCTTCCTGCTGCTTGTGCTCGTCCTTCACCTCCTGCTTCGTCATCTTCATCTTCTTGTCGAACTGGGTCTTCTGCCACAGGAAGTCCCCGGCGGCGATGAAGGTCAGGACCACCAGGACCCAGATCAGCAGGCGATGCGCCAAGCCGTCGATCTGCAGCAGCATCGCGATTATGTCGATGCCGATGAATGCCTCGACACCCAGGAACATAGGCTTCAACGCCATGTAGGCCACACCGCCGACCACCGCCAGCTTGGCGATGCTCTTCAGCAGCTCCACCCCCTGGTTGGCCTTGAACAGGTTCATCAGGCCGGGCAACGGGTTCAGCTTCTCGAACTTTGGCGCAATCAACGTCCAGGACACGTGAAAGCCGGTCTGCCCGATGGTCGACAGCACGCCGGCCACCACGAACAGCAGGATCGGCAGCCACAGGGCCCACATGGCGTCGGCCATCACCCGGAACAGCAACGCCCCCACCCCGGCGCGGTCGAAGGTGATCTGATCAAGGTTCTCGAAGTAATAGTTCAGGCGAAAGACCATCCCCTTCATCGTTCCGGGCAGGATGGCGACCAGCACGACCAGCATCGCCGCGACCATCAACCAGTTCGCGGCCTCGCGGGTCATCGCGAACTGGCCCTGTTTGTGGGCCTCGTCGAGCTTCTTGGATGTCGGGTCCTCTGTTTTGGAGGACTCGTCCGCATCTTCCGACATCGGCGTCCTCCCTCTACAGCGGCTTCAGCAGTTCGATGAAGCTCGATTCGAAACGCGACAGCCAGAACAGCATCATGGCGCCCAGCGTCAGCGCGAACAGGAACAGCCCCATCAGCACCTGGACCGAGGTGAAGATCTGAAATACCTGCACCTGAGGCGCCAGCTTGTTCAACAGGCCGAGCGCCAGCGCGAACAGGATGCCGGTGATCAGGAAGGGGGCGGACATCTGCACCCCCAGGAGGAAGGTCTTCGACACCAGCTGCCCGATCACGTTCGCCATGTCGTCCACCGGAATCGCCGCTCCAGGCGTGAAGGTGGCATAGCTGTCGACCACCGCCATGATCAGCAGATGATGCAGGTCGGTCACGAACAGCAGGAGCAGCCCCAGCCAGCCCATCAGCGCGCCCGGCAGCGAGCCCGCAGTGGCCAGCGCAGGGTTGAAGATCTGGGCGTTGGCCAAACCGCTCTGCAGGCTGATGATGGTTCCGGCGACTTCCAGCGCGCCCATCAGCAGCCGCGCGATGGTGCCGAGGAAGATGCCGATGGTCATCTCGCCGGCCGCCAGCACCAGAAGCTGAAAGGGACCGGCGGGCATCGGCGGCAGTTGCGGCCGGATCACCGGCGCCACCACCACGCTGACCGCCAGCGCGAACAGCAGGCGCGTGCGCGGGGTGATGAAGGCGTCGCCGATGGTCGGCATTACGCTGAAGGCGGTGCCGACCCGCAGGAAGACCAACATCCAGACGAAGATCTGTTCGCCCAGAAGCTGCTGAAGAACGTTCATCCGCCCGCCGCGGCGGCGGTTGGCGCCGGGGCCGGCGTTATGCCGGTGCCGGGCGTGAAGGGTGCGCCGCCATTGTCATGGGCGCCGACGCCGACGGCGACGATGCGGTCGGCGATCTCATGTTCGAAAAACTCGCTCAACTTGCCGAGCATGAAGGGCATCAGAAGGATGCTCAGCCCGAAGACCAGCAACAACTTCGGCACCATGGCCAAGGTCTGCTCGCTGATCTGGGTAACGGCCTGAAAGATCGAGATCACGGTGCCGAGAATCATCATGATGACGAGAATCGGCCCACACACGATCACCAGGGTGACGATCGAGGTGCGGCAAAGCTCGATGACTTCGGTCTCGCTCATGACGATGGTTGCTTCGGTGCGGGCTGCTTCGATGCGGTTGCGAAGGACGGCCGGCCGTCACATCGGCATGCGCAGGATTTCCTGATAGGCGTTCAGGACCTTGTCGCGCACGGCGGTGACGGTCTGCAGCGTTACCTCGGCATTGGTCACGGCCTGGACCACGTCGTTCAGGTCCGCCTTGCCGACGGAGGCGAGCGCCGACATGTCCTCGCTCTTCTTCAAGGTGCCGATGCTCTCCTTGGCCGCCTGTTCCAGTACGTCGCCGAAGGAGGCGCCGTCGCGCGCGGCCAGGCCGGGGCCGGTCGTCTTGGCGGCGGTGGTGGCATAGGCCGCGGCGGCGTTCAGCGGATTGATCATGGCGGCGGTTCCGGTCGGTCAGGGAGATGGAGCGGTTGGGCGAGGGGAATCAGGTGCGCAGAATGTCGATGGTGCGGGTCAGCATCTGGCGTGCGGTGTCGATGGCGGACAGGTTCGCCTCGTAGCTCCGTTGCGCCTCGCGCATGTCCATCGCCTCGACCACCGAATTGACGTTGGGCAGCAGGACGTAACCGTCGGCGTCGGCCGACGGGTGGGACGGGTCGTAGCGGCGCTGGAAGTCGCCCTTGTCGACTCCGACCTTGGCGACGCGGACCTTGTCCACGTCCATCGCCCGGTCCAGCTCGTTCTTGAAGATCACCGTCTTACGGCGATAGGGCAGATCGCCCGGCGTTTCCGCCGTGGTGTTGGCGTTGGCCAGATTCTCCGAAATCACCTTCAGGCGTGTGCCCTGCGCCTTCAGGCCCGAGGCGGATACCGCCATCGACTTGTAGAGATCCATTGCACCGCCTCCTCAAACAGCCGCTATCCGCGCGCATCCACCTCAGCCGCCGGAGCGGATCGCCGACTTGATCATCGTGACCTGCTTTTTGTACAGGTTGGTGATGGTCTGGTAATCCATCGCGTTCTGGCTCATCCGCATCATCTGGTCTTCCAGGACGACGTTGTTGCCGTCCGGCGCCGTCTCGTACGGATCGCGCACCTTCTGTTCCTTGGCGAGTCCGCCGGGACCGCGGGTGCCGGCCAGATGGGACGGATCGGTCGCCGCAGGGGTCAGCCGCCGGTTGTCGCTCAGCGCGTCGCGGAAGCTGAAGGGCTTCAGCTCGCGGCTCTTGTACTCGGGCGTGTTGGCGTTGGCGATGTTCTGCGAGATGACTTCCTGACGCTGGGTCAGCCAGTCCATCTTGCGCGACATCAGCTTGAAGATGCCGAGATTTCCGAGGTCCATGGCCCTGATCCCGTCCTTGATGCCTCTGGTCACGCTGACCGACGCCAAACCTCAGGCAGAATAGCCATTGGAAGGCCGCACTCCCGATGGTCGCCCGTTTGCGTTAACGAAGGATGAATCCCGGCAATCGCGAGTGGCGCCGGCTGACCGCCTTTACAGTTCGTTAAGCCTACCGGTCCAGGATGCGGACCAGGAAGGACCCCTTTGAAAAGGCCGCCTTTTGTCCGCGCAGTCCCGCTCCCCCGCATCGAAGCTGGCCGGTACGCCCCCGCGCCCGCCCGGGTCCATGCCTGCGCGGCGTCCGGTCGCCGTGGCGCTGAAATACGAACTGGGAACCCAGACCCTGCCGCGAATCGTTGCCACCGGCAAGGGAACGGTGGCGGAGCAGATCCTGGAGGTCGCCTTCGCCAACGGCGTCAAGGTGCGTGAGGATGCCGATCTGGTGGAGATCCTGTCGGCCATCGAGGTCGACAGCGACATCCCGGTGGAGGCCATCGCCGCAGTGGCCGAAGTCCTTGCCTACGTCTACCGCGCGAACGGCACCCTGCCGCCGGAACCGCAACCGGAAGAGGCCGCCAAGTCCATGGCCGCCACGCCTATGGAGGACACGCCGTGACCCGTCCGCCATCCCCTCCCCGCTCCCCTCAGGCTGCCCGCTCGGTGGCCGAACTGACCGAACGGGCGGCAAGCCTCGGTGCGGCCCTGGAAGAGGCGCGGGCGGAGGCGGAGGCCGGCGTGCCGATCGACCTCGCCGGGCTGGAGGACAGTGTGGCCCGCCTCTGCGCCGAGGCGGAGGGGATGCCGCGCAGCGATGCACAGGCCTTGCTCGGCCCGCTCGGCGATCTCGTCGCCGCCCTGGATCCTCTGGCGGCGTCGCTGGCCGACCAGCAGGCCAAACGCGAGCAGTCCATCGCCGCCGCGCTGGCGGGACGCGACGATCCGCACACCGCCCGTCAGCGTGCCGCCGCCGCCTATGGGCGTACTGGCCCTGGCCGCACAGACGAACTGCCCTGATTAGAGAAAGCCCGTCGCTTCCATGGATCTCGACCAGTATATCCGTTTCGTGATGGCGCTTTTCTTCGTGGTGGCGCTGATCATGATCGTCGCCTGGGTGATGCGCCGCGTCGGCATGGCCGGCGGTACCGTGCGCGGCCGCGCCCGCCAGCGGCGGCTGAGCGTGGTCGAGGCGCTGCCGATCGACGCCAAGCGGCGGCTGATCCTGATCCGCCGCGATGACCGCGAGCATCTGATCCTGCTGAGCGCCAACGGCGATCTGCTGGTCGACAGCGGGCCGGCCGGCGGCTTCGACAGCGCGATGGCCAAGTCGGCCGACACGGCTCCCGCCGCGCAGCCCACCGCCCCACCCACCGTCGTAGCCGCGGCGGGGAGCCAGCCGCAATGAGGCCGGTCCTCCGCCGCCTTGCGGGCTGCTGGAAACCGCTGTCCGCCGGGCTGCTGCTGGCGCTGGCCCTCGGCGTCTTCGCCGGCATCAGCGCCGGACCGGCCCTGGCGCAAAGCCTGACCTTCGATCTGGGCGATGCCGGCGGCACCGCAACTGGCCGAATCGTGCAGATGGTGGCGCTGATCACGGTGCTGTCGCTGGCGCCGTCGATCCTGATCATGATGACGGCCTTCACCCGGATCGTCATCGTGCTGTCCTTCCTGCGCAACGCTCTGGGCGTGCAGCAGGTGCCGCCGACCACGGTGATGATGTCGCTGGCCCTGTTCCTGACCTTCTTCGTCATGGCCCCGGTCTTCGAGCGCAGCTACACCCAGGGCATCCAGCCGCTGATCGCCCAGGAAATCGACGAGATGGAGGCGTTCCGCCGCACGGTGGCGCCGCTGCGCGAGTTCATGCTGACCCACACCAGCGAGAAGGATCTGCGGCTGTTCATGGATATGGCGCGCATCCAGTCGGTACCGGAGCCGTCCGACATGCCGCTGCACGTCCTGGTCCCCGCCTTCATGATCTCGGAGATCAAGCGCGGCTTCGAGATCGGGTTCCTGCTGTTCCTGCCCTTCCTGATCAT
Source organism: Pseudomonadota bacterium (assembly GCA_023423695.1). Taxonomy (GTDB): domain Bacteria; phylum Pseudomonadota; class Alphaproteobacteria; order Azospirillales; family Azospirillaceae; genus Azospirillum. The sequence continues at coordinate 369,449 of JAFAFA010000079.1, forward strand.
CGACATGGTGGTGTCGTCGATCCTGATGTCGATGGGCATGATGATGCTGCCGCCGACGATGGTCGCCATCCCGTTCAAGATCATCTTCTTCGTGCTGGTCGACGGGTGGTACCTGATCGCCGGATCGCTGGCGCGCAGCTTCGGCACGCTCTGAGGAACCAGTACGGCCGCAACCACACGCGGAGCGGGAACTGCCCTGCGCACTTCGTCGCATCCCCCGCGCCTGGGCTTCGCCGCGCAAGCGCGCGCTGGCGTCCGCCGTCGTAAACGCGTATGAGGAAGCCGATGAGCGTAGGCGGGGGACCGGCAAGGGGGCCGGACCGCCTGATGACTCCGACCTGTCGCGACCGCCGGACCGGGGTTCGACAATCGGTGCCGTCACCGTCGCACCGGGCGCCATCGCAACGACGGACCAACCTCGGACCGCAACCACTGCATGACTGACACCGCTTTGAAGGCCGCGCCGCCAGACACCGGCAAGCTCGCGACGCTGACCCTGGGCGCGCTTGGGGTCGTTTTCGGCGACATCGGCACCAGCCCGCTCTACACGCTGCGCGAATGCTTCGGCGGCGAGCACGGGCTGGCACTGACCCCCGACAACATCCTCGGCATCATGTCGCTGGTATTCTGGGCCCTGGTGATGGTCGTCACCGTGAAGTATGTGGGCTTCGTCATGCGGGCCGACAACAAGGGCGAGGGCGGCATCCTGTCCCTGCTGGCGCTGGCGTCGAAGACGCGGCCGGATGCCTCGGGCAAGCTCACCGTGCTGACGGCCCTGGGGCTGTTCGGCGCCGCGCTGTTCTACGGCGACGGCATGATCACCCCGGCGATGTCGGTGCTGTCCGCGGTCGAAGGCCTGGAGGTGGCGGAGCCTGCGTTGGAGTCGGTCGTGGTGCCGCTGACCGTCGCCATCCTGATCGCCCTCTTCGCCATCCAGAGCCACGGCACCTCGCGCGTCGGCGCCCTGTTCGGCCCCATCATGCTGGCGTGGTTCTCGACGCTCGGCATCCTGGGGCTGGTCGAGGTCGTCCAGCAGCCGGGCGTCCTGGTCGCCTTCAACCCTCTCTATGCCCTGTCCTTCTTCGCCAACCACGGCGTGGCCGGCTTCCTGGTGCTGGGCGCCGTGGTGCTGGCGGTGACCGGCGGCGAGGCGCTCTATGCCGACATGGGCCATTTCGGCCGCCGCCCGATCCAGGTGGCCTGGCTGGCCGTGGTGCTGCCGGCGCTGCTGCTGAACTATCTCGGTCAATGCGCCCTGCTGCTGAGCGATCCGTCGGCGGTGCGCAGCCCCTTCTATCTGCTGGCGCCGGAATGGGGGCTCTATCCCCTCATCGGCCTGTCCACGGCCGCCACCGTCATCGCCAGCCAGGCGGTGATCTCAGGCGTCTTCTCCCTGACCCGGCAGGCTGTGCAGTTGGGCCTCTGCCCACGCCTGGACATCCGCCATACCTCCAACGAGGAGGAGGGGCAGATCTACATCCCCCGCGCCAATTGGGGCCTGCTGGCCGCCGTGCTGGGGCTGGTGGTGCTGTTCCAGTCCTCCAGCCGTCTGGCGGCGGCCTACGGCATCGCCGTGACCGGCGACATGATCATCACCACCACCCTGTTCCTGGTGGTGGCGCGCCGCCGCTGGAACTGGAGCCTGCCGGTCTGCCTCGCCGTCGGGGCGGTGTTCCTGACGATCGAGATTTCCTTCTTCGCCGCCAACGCGGTGAAGATCCCCCATGGCGGCTGGGTGCCTCTGGTGATCGCCGTCCTCACGCTCGGCCTCATGGCCACCTGGCGCCGCGGTCGGGCCGTTCTGACCATGCGCCTGGCGGAGGAGTCGCTGCCGCTCGACGCCTTCATCAAGCGGCAGGCGAAGTCCTCCGACATCCTTCGGGTGAAGGGCACGGCGGTCTTCATGACCTCCAGTTCCAACACCGTGCCGATCGCGCTGCTGCACAACCTGAAGCACAATCAGGTCCTGCACGAGCGCGTCGTCTTCGTCACGGTGGTGGTGGAGGACGTGCCGCGCGTGCCCGCCAAGGACCGCGTGGTGGTGGAAGGACTGGCCGAGGGCTTCTACCGCATCACCGTGCGCTACGGCTTCTCGCAGGAGCCGAACATCCCGAAGGCTCTGCGGCTGTGCAAGGCGTTCGGGCTGGAGTTCGACGTCATGGCGACCTCCTTCTTCCTGGGCCGCGAGACGCTGATCCCGCAGATGAACTCGCAGATGGCGCTGTGGCGCGAGAAGCTGTTCGTGGTGATGTCCCGCACGTCGGTCAGCGCCACCGACTTCTTCAAGCTGCCGCCCAATCGCGTGGTGGAGTTGGGCACGCAGGTGCAACTGTAGGGCCGGCAAGGCGCCTTGGCCCCTGTCCCCTCGCGGGATGGGGGCGACAGCACCTCGGAAGACTTACCTCCTTCCAGAAAAGAAAATCGACGTCCCATCGGAAAACACCGGTGATCTGACCGGAAACCTCCCCCGTAACGGTGGTGTGTCCGCGGAAAGCGGACCTTCACCGATAAGAGGGAATGCTATGAAGAAGGTTGCCACCGTGGCGATCGCCACCCTTCTTTTTGCCGGTTGCGCCGCCAATGCCGCCATGGAAAAGATGGTCGGCGGGGCGCCGATGTACCCCACCAAGACGATCGTGGAGAACGCGTCCCAATCGAAGGACCACACCACGCTCGTCGCCGCCGTGAAGGCCGCGGGGCTGGTCGACACGTTGAACGGCAAGGGCCCCTTCACCGTCTTCGCCCCCACCAACGAGGCCTTTGCTGCCCTGCCCGCCGGCACCGTCGACACGCTGCTGAAGCCGGAGAACAAGGGCCAGCTGACAAAGGTGCTGACCTATCACGTCGTCCCCGGCAAGCTGGAGGCCAAGGACCTCGTGGCCGACATCAAGAAGGGCAACGGCAAGGCAATGCTGAAGACGGTGGAAGGCATGCCGCTGACCTTCACCCAGTCCGGCGATGCCGTGATGGTCGCCGACGCGTCCGGCAACACGGCCCGCGTCTCCATCGCCGACGTCCAGCAGTCGAATGGCGTAATCCACGTCATCGACAAGGTTCTGCTGCCGAAGTAACGGCGCGGAAGGGGCGGCGGGACGGGTCCGTTCTCCCCGCAGGGTGCGTTCCGCCGCCTCAAGATCCCGTCCGGATGTCTTTCAGGATGTCGGCTTGTCCGTGGCCTGCTTGCCGCCGCGGTATTGCTTCAGGAACTTCTTGAACATATCCACTTCCGCCACGCGGGAGCGGATGGTCCCCACGTCGATCAGGCCCATCGCCTGTTCGGGGCGGGTCAGGATGCGGAAGGCGTCCTCGTTCGGCCCGCCCTTCATCGCCCCTTCGAAGTCCTTCTTCAGCAGGTTCAGCCCATTGCCGTCGCCGGCCAGCGCCAGCGCGACCGCCCGGTTCAGCACCAGCTGCGACATGTTGGGGTCCAGCGGCTTGCCGGGCGCCGGCGGCGGTCCGATCACCTTGTTCAGCGCCAGCGCCGCGGCATCCCACTTCTGGCCCTTCCAGGCGATGTCGACGCGCAGCAGGTTGGCGTTGCCGCTGTCGTCCTGCGCCAGCAGTTGCATCGCTTCCTCACCGCGGTTCAGTTCCGCCAGCGCCTTGGCCTGCATCAGCCGCCGTTCGGCCGCCAGATCGGCCGGCAGGCCGGCGATGTTCGACAGCTCCAGCGCCTTCAGCGCCTCTTCCGGCTTGTTGTCGAGCAGGCGGACGGAAGCCAGACGCGTGCCGATCCGCGCTTTGTCCGGGCCGGACAGGCGGAATTCCACCTGATGCTGCAGCAGGTCGGCGGCCCGGTTCAGCAGGTCGATGGAGATCAGCCGTTCCGCCAGCTGCCGGATGATCTCGTCACCGGCCTCACCCACCGGGGTCAATTCGCGGAACTGGTCATAGAGCTGCAGCGCGTCCAAGGTCGGCAGGCGCTGCGCACCGTCCTTGAACAGGTCGGCGAAGATCCGCGACATCTCCCTGGTGATCGCCTCCGCCCGCGGCGTGTCGGCGACCAGGGCTGCCGTTTCCTTCATGGTGTTGAAGCCCTTGGCATATTCGCCGCCGGCGATCAGCACCTCGCCCATGCGCGAGCGGATCTGCATCTCCAGGTCGTCGCCGCGCCAAGTGAAGGTCAGGCCGGCCAGTTGCTCCGCCGCCGCGGTCGGCGACATCTTGCCTTCGGAAAGCTCCAGATTGGTCAGCGCCAGCCCCGCCTTGGCGCGATAGAAGCGGTCATAGCTGTTGTAGGCGGCGGTCAGCTGCTCGCGCGCCTGATCGGTCTCGCCGGTCTGGGCATAGAGCAGGCCGCGCAGATACTGGGTCTGCGGGTTCTCCTCCTGCTCCGGGCCGCTGTGTTCGATCACGCGGTCGAACAGCCGCTTGGCGGTGCCGGTGTCGCGCGTCTCCAGCGCGGCCTCCGCCGCCCGCAGGCCGAGCTTGCCGATCATCGGCTCCGGATAGCCGTTCAGAATCTGGCCCGACGCCTTGAACCCGGCCATCGCCTTCGGCCAGTCGCGCCGGTCGGCGGCAATGGCGGCACGCCACAAATTGGCTTCCGGGTTGTTGGCCAGCGACGGGATCGACAGATCGGCCTCGCCGCCCTCCAGGTCGCCGGCCAGCACGCGGGCGGCCCCCCGCAACGCGCGGAATTCCGGCCAGCCTTCCAGGTCCGGCTGATTCTGCTGAAGCACGTCCAGCAGGCCCAGCGTCTCCTGACCGAAACCATTGGCGAAATAGAAGCGGGCGAGGTCGAGCTGCGCCTTCGCCCGCTCCGACTCCGGAGCGTTGACGACGGCGAGTTGGAGGTCCTGGCGCGCCTGGGTGAAATTGTCGAGATCGCCGTGCTTCCAGGCCGGCAGGTTGAACAGGCGGCGACCCTGGGCTTGTGCTTGGGCCGGCTGCGCCTTCGGTGGCTCCATGGACGAGGCACCGCCGGTCGATGGAACCGGCTGCGGGGCCGCGGCAAGCTGCGCCGGCACCGGCTGCGGGGCCGACTGCTGTGCCGGGGCGGGCATGGCGGCGGGCGGCGGTGCCACCGCCGGATTGCCGGCATCGACGGCCGGCGACAGGTGCAGGCCGCCGGCGGTGGTCAACTCCACCCCTTCCTTGATCGCTCGGACCGTCACATTGTCGGAGATCGGCCGCACCACGACGCCCTGGTAAGAGGGCATGACCTCCAAATCCGGATAGCGATGCGGCTCGGGCAGGCCACGCCCGGGGCTGGGCAGCGGCACCACCTGGATGCGGTCGCCGACGTCGGGATCGGCGAACTGCACGACGTTGGCCGCGTCGGGGGCGCGAACCAGCAGCCGGGCGCCCAGCAGGAAATCGGGATCGGGTTCGACACGCAGGTCACCGGCGCTGCCCATGGAGGCGGGACGGCCGGAGGACAGGATGCGCCAGGTGGTGCCCTGCCGCTCCACCGTCGGCCAGACCATCGGACCGATCTTGGTGCGGAACACGCTGCCGCCGGTCGCCGGAACCGGCTCCACGGAGCCCATAAGCTCTGATCCGGGACCGCTGAGCTTGCCGGCGCCGATGGGCATGGGCCGGTCGAACACGACGTAGAGCTGTCCGGCGCGCGGATAGACCGCGATGGACGATGGCCCGCCGGTGTCGAAGGTCAGAACCGGCCCCTTGGGTCCAACCGTCGGCTGCGCGTTGACGTCCGTGCGCGTCGCTGGTGCCGCCTTCGCTTCCGCTGGAGGAGCCGGTTGGGCGGTTGCCGCCGGTGCGGCGGCGGGTGTCGCGGTCGCCGCACTGGCGGTGGTGGTCGAGCGGCTGGTGGTCGTTGATGCAACGATCGGCCCGTCGGCGGCCGGCGCCTGACTGCTCCCCTGGCTGCCCTGCGGCGGCATCGTCCCTTGCGATCCCGCAACCGGCGGCGCGGCTTCGGTCTTCGGCAGCCCGGCACGCGATCCCGGATTGCCGACCGACAGAATCATGGATTTGCCCGATGCGCTGTCGCTCACCTCGGCATCCTGCGGCACGGCCAGGGTGACGGCCAGAGATCCGTCCGGCTGGCGGTAGGATTCCACGTTCTGGATGTTGCGCAGCTTCGCCTTGGCCACTGCCGACAGGTCGGTGGTGCCGCCCTTTTCGAAGAAGACGGTCACCGCCGCCCCGTCGCGCTTGACCGAATAACCGACCGGCGATGGCCAGTCGAAGGTCAATCGGCTCTGGTCAGGCTGGTCCGCACCGCGCACACGGACCCGGCCGGCGGAGGGCACCGGCTTGACGGTCTCCGCCTTCACGGGGTCCGCCTTTGCGGATGCCGTCGCGGCGGATTGGGCCGCAGAGGGTTGTACAGAAGCCGGGGACAGGTCGATGGCGACGGCGTTGCCGTTGCGGAAGCTCTTCAGCGCGACCGGACGTTTCAGGTCGAAGGAGACCGTCCTGCCGTCCGGCTCCACCCGACCGCCGGCCAGATAATCCGGCAGCGCCCGAACCAGACGGTCCAGTTGGGCGTCGATGGGCTCGGTGAAGGCAATGACCAGCCGGTCGCCGTCCACCGACGCGGTGTAGTCCACCTTGCCCGGCCAGTCGAAGACCAGCCGCCCGAACTCCTTGTGGGTGCCGCCGCGCACCGGCACGGTCGCGGCGTCAGCCGGCAAAGGGGACAGCAGGACCGGCACGGCCAACAGCGCCACCGCGGCGGCACAGCCGCGCAGCCAGCGCTTTCTCCGATATGCCGACCGGTCCGTCACCTCAATCCGCTCCTTCCTCACGCACAACGATATCCACCGGCAGGCGTCCGCCGCCAGCCCCTTCGACAGGCATCATGACAGCCCGCGCCACCAGATCACGGCGATAGCCGGTCTCCCGCAACGCCGCAGAGACGGCGACCGCCCTGGTCAGCGCCCGTTCCCAGGCCACGCCACCGGCGGGATCCTCGCGCTCGGCGTGGCCGACCAGTTCGATCCGGTTGCCGATGCGGCCGATGACGGCGCCCAGCAGGAACAGCACCCGCCGCCCCTCGTCGGTGAAGGCGGCGCCGGTGGGATCGAACATCCGTTCCCCCGGCAGGCGGATGACGACGCGGTCGTCCTCGCGCCGGACATCGACCACCGACAGCTCGGCGTTCGATCGCAGCTGGCTGCCCAGCAGGGCCGCCAGATAGTGCAGGTCGATGGCCGCCCGCTGCTCCACCGCCTGGGCGTTGAAGGCTGCCGACGGGTCGGCCGGCCGGTCGGACGGCGCGGCGGCGGTCGACCGTGCCGCGGGAATCGAATCCGCCACGCCCTTCGCCAGACGGGTCCAGCGTTCGGCCTCCGGCTCGCTCATCGAATACATCAGAACGAAGAAGGCGAGCATCAAGGAGATCAGGTCGGTGAAGCTGATCAGCCAAAGCGTCTTGCGCTGTCCGCCGCGATCCTCGGCTCCCGACCTGCTGGATATGTTGGGGACACGGATCATTTCCGCACCTCCGGCCTGTGCCTGACAGTTCCGTCCTCGTCCCAGCGCAGGGAGAACAGCAGGCGCACGCCCCCCGGCTCGCCACGCTCGATGCCGACGGTGACGTTGCGGGCGGGTGCGCCATCCCCGATCAGGGCGCGGGCCAATGCGCCGGCACGGGCGACCGGTCCCGGCGGCTGGCTGGGCGTTCCCGTCGGGCCGATGCCCAGCAGCGCGTCCAGCTCCACCCGCTCGCCCTGATGCGATTGGCGCAGTGCGTCGGCGATCCGGTCGATCAGCCCCTGGCGGTCCGGCCGCAGGATCATGGTGCCGGGAACGAACAGGTCGTCGGCGGGCAGACGCACCTCCAGCAACTGGCCAGGGGCGACCACCTCCACCTTGGCGACCGCGATTTCAGTGGCGAACAGCGTGCCGACGCCGTCGAGCCGCTGTACCGCGAAGACCGTCCCGGCGCGCGAGGCCACCGTCTCCATCCCGTCGCGCAGGCGCGGATCGATGACGAAGCTCGGGAAGGTGCGCTCCAACGAGGCGGCGACCGCCTTCACCTTCTGGACGGTCTGCACCGAATGGGCGTTCAGCACGATGAAGAAGACCAGCAGCAGCAGGAACAGCGACAGCAGAAGCAGGATGCTGCCGTTGTTGGGATTGGCATGTCCCTCCCCGCCCCCACCGCCGGCCCGCAGAGTCAGAAGCCCGGCGCCGGCCGGACCCGGTCCGCGGCTTTGGGTCGTCCGACCGCTGTTGGGGCCGCTGGTGGGTTTGCCGGCCAGCATGGCGTCAGTCGAAGCTGGCCAGCAGGCGGTCGATCTCGTCCTGATCCATGGCGTTGCCCGGCAGCTGGGGTCCGTGCAGAAGCTGCTGGTCCGCCTCCTCCGCGCTCATCGGTTCGTAATGGACGGCGGCCTCGGCATCCTCCGCCGCCAGTTTGGCCAAGCGGGGAGCGTGGTTCTGGCGCACCTCGCTGCCGAAGGCGGCGACGATCATGTCCACCTTCGATTCGATGTGCTTCAGCGTCCGCACCACCTTGCTGATGCGCTGGCCGGTAATGTCCTGGAAGTTGCAGGCTTCGTAGATTGCCGTGATCTGGTCGTTCAGCTTGGCCGCGGTTTCCGCATCCGACTGCCCGGCGATGGCGCCGATGGCGTCGCAGGCGTCGAAGATGGCGAAGGTCGCCTTCTCCGTCGCGCCGATCACCGCGTCCAGCTCGTCAGTGGCGGTGCGGATATGCTCGTCGCGGATTTCCGCGGGCTGGAGCGCCGCGATCTCCTGCTTGGCCGTCTCGATGTATTTGGCGAGGTCCACGACCTCCTTGTAGAGCCGCAGGTCGGTGGCGGAGATGTCGCCGTCCATGCTGCCCAGGATGGTCCGGAGGATGTCCGTCACCTCATCCCGCGACAGGGGCTTGGCGGCCTCGGCGAAGGCGGCGTCGAGGCGCTGTCTCAGAAGCTTCTGTTCCGTCACGGCGGAATGGGCGGAGAAGGTCATCGGGCGTGTCCAGCGAGAGGGGCCAGGGCCTTGGCGGAATATGCCGGATCCTCCCGGGTCGGCGCCCTCCAGCGAGCGCCCGTCGGTGCCGCAGGGCGGAGGTGCAACGCTCCGACCGCTTGTGGCGCCCAACCGTCCCAGGAACTGTCCGAGCCGACCAAGCCTATGGCGCGAGGGTTAAGAGCCCGTAAAGACAGCCCTGCGGGAGCGCAGCCGTGGCCCGTCCGCCACAGTGTGATCCACCCGCGATCCATCGGAGTGGAGGCCGGAGTGGAGGCCGGAGAGGGCGGGCGGAGCGGGTGTCAGAACAGGCCGGCAGCGGCCGGCGCGCCCAGCAGGGCGATCAGGATCAGAATGGTGACGGCAACCAGCCGTTCCGCCGGCGACCAGCGTTTCCAGTCCTTCCTGAAGCTTTTCAGTTCGTCGGCCATGACAGACCTTCCGGTTTCGAGAACTACACTGCAACGCAACGAAACTGCACCGGGTCCAGTTGACGCATGGTTAACACCCAGCACAGAAGCATTCTTCCAACCGAACTGGCACAGAAATGCCACAGTCGCCGTGTCCCGACCGATGATGCAGGTCAAAGATCGGCCAAATTGTCGACATTTCCCATCGCCCGCGCGGTGAGGAGCGGTGCGCCGGCGGCGTGCCTCTTCCGGCCGCTTCCGATACCGGTCGGCAATGCCTAGATGATAAGCTCTAGATCAAGCCGCCGGAGTTCGGCCGGTCGGCAGCGACAGGGGGTGCGGATGGCGACGGGAACCGACCTGAAGATCGGGCTTGCGCTGGGCAGCGGGGCCGCGCGGGGCTGGGCGCATATCGGCGTCCTGCGCGCGCTTGAGGAGAGCGGGATCGAACCGGACGTCATCTGCGGCACGTCCATCGGCGCCGCCGTCGGTGCCGCCTATCTGACCGACCAGTTGGACGAGCTTCAGGCCTGGGCGCAGAAGATGGGCTGGCTCGGCATGCTGGGCATCATCGATCTCACCTTCCGGCGCGGCGGGCTGGTCGCCGCCGAAAAGGCGTTCGGCCGCTTCGACAACGAACGCAGCAACACCCTGATCGAGAATCTGCGGCTGCCCTTCGCCACGGTCGCCACCGACCTGTCGACCGGGCGCGAGATCTGGCTGCGCGACGGGCCGCTGATGTCGGCGGTGATGGCGTCGGCGGCCATGCCCGGCCTGTTCCCGGCCGTGCGGCGCGACCACCACCTGCTGGTGGACGGCGCGCTGGTCAACCCGGTGCCGGTGTCTCTCTGCCGAGCGCTCGGGGCCGACGTGGTGGTGGCGGTGAACCTGAACAGCGAGTTGTCCCCGCTCGGCCGTCCCAATGGCCGCGGCAACGGGGGGCGTGCGAACGGCAAGCCCGCCACCAAGGAGCCGACCCCGATGCCGGAGGCGGTGGTGGCCGGCGGCGATGCCGGCTCCCCGGCGCTGTCGCATCTGACCAGCCAGATCTCCACCTGGCTCGGCCGCAAGCCCAGCCGGCGCACCCGCTTCCTGGCCGACCAGATCGACGACACCCATGCCCAGAAGCCGATGCCGAACGCGCTGGAGGTGATGGCGGGCTCCATCGACATCATGCAGGACCGCATCACCCGCTCCCGTCTAGCCGGCGAGCCGCCTGACGTTCTGATCGCGCCCAGGCTGGCCCATATCGGCATTCTGGAGTTCGACCGCGCGGCGGAGGCGGTGGAAATCGGCTATGCCGCCGCGTCCATGCTCCGCCCATCGATCGAAATGGCCCTGCGCCGCGCCTGACCGGCGTGCAGCCACGCGTATCACCTGCCGGCGCTCCCCCCCTGCCCTGTCATCCGTCCCCGATCCCCGCGAGAGCCCAGCCTCCATGAGCCAGTCCGCGCTGACCGATTACATCTCCGCCCTGCTGACCGGCGGAACGCCGCATTGGGGTTCCGGCGGAACGGTGCTGGACGGCAGTTCCGTCGGGGGGGCGGTCAGCGTCAGCTATGCCTTCGCGACCAGTTCGCGTCAGGTGGCCGGTGCCGACGCCACCGGCTTCGCGACGATGAACAACGAGCAGCGCGCCGTGGTCCGTCAGGCTTTGGCGGCCTGGAGCGCCGTGGCCAACATCAGCTTCGTCGAGACGGCCGACGCTTCCGGCGCCACGATGCTGTTCGGCACCAACCGCCAGAACGGCATCACCGCCGCCTATGCCTATTACCCCTCCCCCGCGTCGCAGGGCGGTGACGTCTTCCTTGCCAACGACAGCGCCGGCAACGTCAACCCGACGGCCGGCAGCTATGCCTACATGACCGTCATTCACGAGATCGGCCACGCGCTGGGCCTGAAACATCCCGGCAACTACAACGCCGGCAGCACCGAAGGAACCGAGGGGCCCTTCCTTCCCGCCACGACGGACAATTATGCGTACAGCATCATGTCCTACAACGACAACGACGCCCTGCCGTCGGGGATCTACCTGACCGGCCCGAGCCTCTACGACATCGCGGCGATCCAGTATCTCTACGGCGCCAACATGTCCACCGGTGCCGGCGATAGCAGCTACTCGCTGAACACCGGCAGCTTCACCACCCTGTGGGACCCGAACGGCCGCAACACGTTGAACGGCGGCACGCAGACGGCCCCGCTGTCTCTGGATTTGCGCACAGGCGGGTTCAGCAGTGCGGGAGGCACGACCTTCCTGGCGCTGGCCTACGGCACCACGGTCCAGTTGGCGGTCGGCGGGAGCGGCGACGACACATTCACCGTCAACCGGCTGGGCAACGTCCTGGACGGCGGTGGCGGCACCGACACCGTGGTGTTCAGCGGCAGCCGGTCGCAGTACCGGGTGCAGCAGCTGGACGCCAGCCGCTACGTCGTCAGCGGCGCCGACGGCGTCGATCTGCTGACCAACATCGAATACCTGCGCTTCTCCGACACCGGCACTGCCCTGTCGGCCAGCGTGTCCGGCAATTTCGATGCCCTGCGCTACATCGCGTCCAACGCCGACCTGATGGCCGCCTTCCGCACCGATGCCACGGCCGCGACGCAGCATCTCACCAGTTCGGGCGTCTATGAGGGGCGCAGCCTGACCGGCTTCGATCCCTACAATTACCTGGCCGGCTACGGCGACCTGCTGAGCGCCTTCGGCAGCGATGTCGGCGCTGCGACCCGCCATTACATCGAGGTCGGCAACCGCGAGGGCCGCAGTTCGACCCTGTTCGATACGCTGTCCTACCAGGCCAGCAATGCCGACCTCATCGCCGCCTACGGCGACAACCGCGAAGCGGCGGAACTGCACTACATCGTCAATGGCCGCTTCGAGGGCCGCTCCTTCGCCGGCTTCAACGCCCCCGCCTATCTGGCCGCCAACCCGGACGTCAACGCCGCCTTGGGCGGCAGCATCGCCGGCGCCAAGCAGCATTACGTCAGCTACGGCTTCACAGAGGGGCGGGCGCTGGCGTAAGCACCGGCGCTCACTTCGCCGGCCACATCCAGGTCAGTTCATGCTTGTTGTGGTGCAGGTGGAGCACCCGGCCACCGGGGATCTCGGCGAAGGCACGGGCGGTCTCATGGTCGGTTTCCGCCTGGAACTTCAGCGTGCAGATGAAGCGCTTGGCCAGCCCGCTGTCCATCCACTCCTTGACCAGCCGCAAGAGGCGGGTCGGATAGCAGATCACGTCGCAGCACAGCCAGTCCACCGGACCGACCGTCGCCGGCTTCAGACCGAAGGCGCTTTCCTGTCGGATTTCCACCCGCGGCAGTGCCGCTATGGCCGGATCGAGCGGCGCCTTGTCGACGCTGACCACCGACGCGCCCAGTTCGTGCAGCACCCAGGTCCAGCCGCCCGGACAGGCCCCGAGGTCGAGACAGCGGTCGCCCGGCCCCGGCTGCTCCCCGAACAGGGTCAGCGCCTCCCACAGCTTCAGATAGGCGCGGTTGGGAGGAGCGGTCCGGTTCTCGACGAAAGTGACCTCGCCGTTGCGGAAGGGGCTGGAACAGCGCGCCGCCGCGATGATCGTGGATTCGTCCGTCAGCGTCCAGGACCCCAGCGGCGCCGTCGGCAACGGCGAAGGGAAGACCACCGGCTTGGCCGAGACGTGCGGCAGGTTTTCCTGGATCAGGGCGGCGCGGCGGTGGTGCCGCTGCGACCACAGCGCCCAATTGCGCTGGAGGCCGCGCAATGCCTTCGCCCCGCTCTTGATCGAGGCGAATTCAATGCGTACCGGATCGTACCAGATGTTCTGTGCCCAGGCCGCGGGCCTTGCAGGGCCGTCGACGAAGACCAGCCGGCCGTCGACCGACGCGACATCCCCCAGTTCCGCCACCAGATCGTCGAGAAAGCCGTCGGCCGCCAGATAGACCGTCTGACCGAGCGGGGTCACCGCCGCGCCCGGAGCGGTCTGCGGCAGGGAAGCGGAGGGGTTTTGGGGGGTGCTGTCGTCCATGCCCCAGGGGCTACCGCTGACGGCCGGCGAATGCAAGCGCAAGGATGCGACCTGCCCCTTTCGCGGTGACGCGAAGGGGGCTGTGACAAAGCGTCTTGGAAGTTCTTATATGCGACCGGTTCGCAAAACGGCCGTTGACAACGATTCTCAGTCTCAGGTACTCCTGGGTTCAGGACAGTCTTCTCACACCGACGACCGCCGAGGGCTTATGTACGTCTGCATCTGCCACGCGTTGAACGACAAGAAGGTCAAGGCTGCGCTGGACAATGGCGCTACCAACCCGGCCTCGGTGTTCCGCCATCACAATTGCCAGGTCCAGTGCGGCAAATGCGTGCCGATGATGCGCAGCATGGCCAGCGAGCATCGCGCCGCGTCGGTTCAGCAGGCCGCGACCATCGCCGCCACCGCCGTTCCGGCCCCCTGCTGCGGCACGGCGGTGCCCGAACCGGCCAATGCGGAAGCTGTTCCCGCCTACGCCATCGCTGCCGAGTAAGCACGGTCGGATAACCGCGGCCGGGAAAACTGCGATATCGCAAGCTCTACCACTTCCGACATTCAGGCCGATACCGGGTCTACAACCTCGCCTTTCGGCTGCGACAGAATGTGCCCCGTCTATGATTTTTGGGCGGATTGACCCGGCACGCCCAATCCGGCACAAAAGCGTCACGAAAACAAAAGAACGTCGTCAAAATGACGGCGTATAAATAATCGAACGGGCTGGATGAAACCGGCCTGGGAGGAAACGTAATCCAACCAGGAAGACTTCCTCGGCCACCGGGCTTGCCTTGTCCTTAACGAACAGGGCGGCCCGGCGGAATTTGGATTCAGGGCGCTGTTCCGCAACTGCTCAAGCATTTCGCAATCGCAGCACGGCCATCTCCCAAAGGAGCTGTGCCGACTGTGCTTCCGATGCGTTTTTGCAGCATTGGTGCAGCGCTATCGTTCTGTCCGACCGGGACGTCTGAAACGGTTGAGGATCAAGGGAGGATTTTCATGAGCCGCCGCAACCGGCACGCCTTCGACACGCTGAGCCGCGACCTCGTCCTTCGCGCCACCGACCGTATGGAAACCCTCCGGTCCATGGTAGAGCGCGCGGACAGCGACCGGCGCGAGACGTGGGAGCGCACGCTCGACCGTCTCCGTGGCCTGAACAACCGCGCCATCGCCCGCATCGAGGCCGCCCATCTGGCCGATGACGACGCATGGCCCTTCGCCCGTGCCCAGGCCGATCAGGCGATGATGGACCTCATGCGCGCGCTCGACGATTTCGACGGCCACCTGCGCCTGCTGGCGGCGTGAAGCCCGCGGCCGTGGCTGGCCAAAAGGAAACGGCCCTCTCCCAGTCGGGAGAGGGCCGCTTTCATTACGAAGCCCCGAAGTCGAGCCCCCAGGCCGAATAGCGTTCCGGATCGTCGACCCAGCCCTCGCGCACCTTCACGAACAGGATCAGGTGGACGCGGCGCTCCAGCATTCCCTGCAACTCGCCCCGCGCGGCGGAGCCGAGGGCCTTGATCCGCTGGCCGCCCTTGCCCAGCACGATGGCCTTCTGGCTTTCGCGCTGCACGAAGATGACCTGCGAGATCTTGACCGACCCGTCCTCGAACTCCTCCCACACCTCAGTCTCGACCGTGGCGGAATAGGGAAGTTCCTGGTGAAGCTGCAGGAACAGCTTCTCGCGGGTGATCTCCGCCGCCAACAGGCGCATGGGCATGTCGGAGATCTGGTCCTCCGGGAAATGCCACGGGCCTTCCGGCAAGCGGTCGGCCAGGAACTGCTTCAGGTCGGCGACGCCGTCCTCGGTGAAGGCCGACACCATGAAGATGTCGGAGAAGATCCCTTCCTGCCGGAAGGCGTCGGCGATGCCCAGCAGGACGTCGCGCTTCACCAGATCGATCTTGTTCAGGATCAGGATCGCCTCGCGCCCCTGCTCCTTCAGGCGGGCAACGATGCTGCGGGTGTCCTCGTCGATCGACCGGCGCGACACGTCGTACAGCACGCCGATGACATCGGCGTCCTCCGCCCCCTGCCAGGCCGCCGCCACCATGGCGCGGTCCAGCCGGCGCTTCGGCTTGAAGATGCCGGGGGTGTCGACGAAGATCATCTGGGCGTCGCCCTGGATGGTGATGCCCAGCACGCGGGTACGCGTGGTCTGCACCTTCGGGCTGACGATCGACACCTTGCTGCCGATCATCGCGTTCAGCAGCGTGGATTTGCCGGCATTCGGCGCGCCGACCAGGGCGATGAAGCCGCAGCGTGGGTGATCCGGCATCGTCGGCAGAGGCGGCAGGACGGAGATGGGCTGCCCGCGCGGGGCATCCTCATCATCGTCCTCATAGTCGCCGTCTTCATAGTCGTCGTCTTCGAAGTCGCCCTCCTCGGCGTCCTCGCCCTCGACGCCGCCGTCCTCATGGTCCAGCGCCTCGTCGTCCTGGACGGACTCCGGCACCATGGATTCCGGCGTCGGCTCCGCGGCTTCGGAACCGGGCGTCTCGATCTTCGTCTTGTCGATGTCGTCGCGACCGTCAGTCATCGACTTGCACTCCCACCTGGCGCAGCAATGTGCTGGCCGCCTTCTTTTCAGCGATGCGCTTGGACGAGCCGGACCCGGAGACCGGCTCCATGCCCGCGACATGCACAGCAACAACGAACAGCGGCTCGTGCGCCGGGCCGCTGCGTTCGATCAGTTCATAACGGGGCAGCGGCTTGCCGCGCCCCTGCGCCCACTCCTGCAGCGTGGTCTTGCTGTCCAGCGGCGGCGGCGTCGCCTTGTCGATCTCGCCCGCCAGGGCTTGGCGGACGAAGCGCGTCACCGGCTCCAGCCCGCCGTCGAGATACATGGCGCCCAGCACCGCCTCGCAGGCGTCGCCCAGGATGGTCCGGTTCTCGCGCCCGCCGCTCGACGCTTCCGCCGGGGACAGGCGCAGATAGGCGCCCAGCCCGATGGTGTCGGCGACCCGGCCCAGCGATTCCCGGCGCACCAGCGCGGCATGACGCTTGGCGAGCGCGCCCTCGCGTTCGTTGGGATAGCGTTCCAGCAGCCACTGCGCGACGACCAGCCCGACGACGCGATCGCCCAGGAATTCCAGCCGCTCATAGGCGATGCCCGGACCCTTGTGCGACTTGCGGCCGGCCCGCTCCAGCCCCATCAGGCTGGGATGGGTGACCGCGTCGCGCAGAAGCGACAGGTCGGCGAACTCATGACCCAGCGCGCGCGCCAGTTCCGCCACATCGGCGGACTGGACGGCACCATCGGTCTCTGTTTCGGACCCGGCACCCGCATCGGCGGGCGCCTTGGTGACGGTGGACACTTACCGGACTCCGTTGAACAGGCGGCTGAAGCGCAGATCGACCGGCCAGCGCCAGATCTCGTAGAAGCGCGTGCCCTCGTCGAGCGAGAAGAACAGGAATTCGGCGCGGCCGACCATGTTCTCGATGGGAACGAAACCGACCTGCGACGGGACGCGGCTGTCGAGCGAGTTGTCGCGGTTGTCGCCCATCATGAACAGGTTGCCGGGCGGCACCTTGAAGACCGGCGTGTTGTCGAGCGGGCCGTTGTCCGACTCCTCGATGATGCGATGGCTACGGCCGTTGGGCAGGGTTTCGATGAACTGCGCGGTGCGGATGCTGCGGCCCAGCGAGTCCGTGGTCACGTAGTCCTCGATCCGCTCGCGCTTCACCGGCTGGCCGTTGATGTGCAGGATGCCGCCGATCATCTGGATGCTGTCGCCGGGCAGGCCGACGACGCGCTTGATGTAGTCGGTCTTGTTGTCGCGCGGCAGCTTGAACACCGCCACGTCGCCCCGCTCCGGCTGAGAGCCCAGGATCCGGCCCTCGAACAGCGGCAGGCCGAAGCCGACCGTGTATTTGCTGTAACCGTAGCTGAACTTCGACACGAACAGGTAATCGCCGATCAGCAGCGTCGGGATCATCGACCCCGACGGGATGTTGAAGGGCTCGAAGGCGAAAGTCCGCACGCCGAAGGCGATCAGCACCGCGAAGAACACGGTCTTCACGGTTTCGACGAACCCGGATTCCTTGGTCTTGGCGTTGGACGCCGTTTCTTTCTGAAAGGTCATTCTGGGGTCGCCGTATTGGAGGGCATTGCAGAATCGATCGGTTCGGCGCTGATGACGACGAACGCCTCGGCCATTGGATACTCGTCGGTCAGCGTCACATGGATGCGGGCGCGCATGCCCGGCGGCGTGATCGCCTCCAGCCGGGCCAAGGCCCCGCCGGTCAGGCGCATGGTCGGTTGGCCGGACGGCAGGTTCACCACGCCCATATCGCGCCAGAACACCCCGTCGCGGAAGCCGGTGCCGAGCGCCTTGGAGCAGGCCTCCTTGGCGGCGAAGCGCTTGGCGTAGGTCGAGGCGCGGGCGTTGTTCTTGGCGGCGGAGCCGGCGCGGCGTTCGGACTTCGCCTGCTCGACCTCGGTGAAGATGCGGTCGATGAAGCGCTGTCCGAAGCGCTCGAGCGACTTCTCGACCCGCCTGATGTCGATCAGGTCGTTGCCGATGCCGAGAATGGTGCCGGACATCATCATGCCGATGCTGTCCCGGAGTGGACCGGGGCGGCGCGCGCCCTATCCATCGTCTTGCGCATGCGGGCGATCGAGTTGGTCAGACCGACGAAGATCGCTTCGCCGATCAGGAAGTGGCCGATGTTCAGCTCCACGATGGTCTGGATCGCCGCCACCGGGCCGACGGTGTCATAGCTCAGGCCGTGTCCGGCATGGCATTCCAAGCCGATCGCCTCGGCATGGGCGGCGGCGCGGACGATGCGCGCCAGTTCCTCCTCGCGTTCCGCCGGCTCGACGGCGTCGCAATAGGCGCCGGTATGCAGTTCGACCACCGGGGCACCCAGCCGCTTGGCGGCGTCGAGCTGCGCCGGCTCCGGATCGATGAACAGCGAGACGCGGATGCCGGCGGAACCGAGTTCGCCCACCGGCCGCAGCAGATGGTCGTATTGACCGATCACGTCTAGCCCGCCTTCGGTCGTCACCTCGGTGCGCTTTTCCGGGACGAGGCAGGCGGCGTGCGGCTTGTGCCGCAGCGCGATCGCCAGCATCTCGTCGGTCGCCGCCATCTCGAAGTTCAGCGGACGGTCGATCTCGGCCATCAGCCGCTCGATGTCGCGATCCACGATGTGGCGCCGGTCCTCACGCAGATGGGCGGTGATCCCGTCGGCCCCGGCCTCAATGGCGAGCCTTGCCGCACGCACGGGATCGGGATGGGCCCCGCCGCGTGCGTTGCGGACGGTCGCCACATGGTCGATGTTCACACCGAGGCGCAGGAAACGGGACATGCACGGACTCCGAAGCGTCGCCGCCCGCCGGAACGGGCGGGAGCGATTCCGTCTATATAGCGGTGCTCCGGCGTTCCGTCACGCCGAACCGACCGATGCACCTGCGGATGACAGGGAATTTACCGTCGAATGACGGAGTGTTCAGC
This sequence comes from Pseudomonadota bacterium, assembly GCA_023423695.1. Lineage (GTDB taxonomy): Bacteria > Pseudomonadota > Alphaproteobacteria > Azospirillales > Azospirillaceae > Azospirillum. The sequence goes on from JAFAFA010000079.1 coordinate 388,202, forward strand.
GTCCCCGTGCCCGCTCCACCGAATGGATGGCCGGGGTCGCACGCAGAGCGGCCATGATGTTGGTCAGGTGCTTGGCATCCTTCACGTCGATGTCGATCAGCAGCTCGAAATAGTCGGTGCTGCGGTTCGTGATCTTCTGATGGATGACGTTGCCCTGGTTCTTGCCGATCACCGTGAACAGTGTGCCGAGCGAGCCCTGTTCATTGGCGATGACGACGCTGATGCGGCCGACATGCTCCTCCGGCGAATCCGGTCCGGTCTCCCACGACACGTCGATCCAGCGTTCCGGCGACTCGTGGAAGCTCTCCAGGGTCTCGCAGTCGATGGTGTGGATCGTCACGCCCTTGCCGGTGGTGACGATGCCGACGATGCGGTCGCCGGGCAGCGGGTGGCAGCAGCGGGCATAATGCACGGCCATGCCGGGGATCAGGCCACGGATCGGCAGAGCCGATTCCTTGCGTGCCTTCGCCTTCGGCTTCGGCGTGCTTTCCTCCACCTCGCGGACGGTGGGGGCGGTCTGGGCCTTGTGGCCGGGAAAGACGGCGTGGAAGACCTCGCGCACGGAATGCAGGCCGGAGCCGACACCGGCCATCAGGTCGTCCACCGTCGGCTGCTGGAAGATCTTGGTAGCGGCCTCCAGAGCTTTTTCAGTGAACTCGTAGCCTTCCGACTTGAACTGCCGCATCAGCATGCCGCGGCCCAGTTCCATGTACTGGGCGCGTTGCTGGGTGCGCAGGAACTTGCGGATGCGGGCGCGGGCCTTGCCGGTGACGACGAAGCGTTCCCAGCCCGGAACCGGGGTCTGCGCCTTGGAGGTGACGATGTCGACCTGATCGCCGTTCTGCAGTTGGGTGCGCAGCGGCAGCATGCGGCCGTTGATCTTGGCACCGACGCAATGGTCGCCGACCTGCGAGTGCACGGCATAGGCGAAATCGACCGGCGTGGCGCCGCGCGGCAGCGCGATCAGGTCGCCCTTCGGCGTGAAGCAGAACACCTGGTCCTGGAACAGTTCCAGCTTGGTGTGCTCCAGGAACTCTTCCGGCTTCTGCGCATGCTCCAGGATGTCCAGAAGCTCGCGCAGCCAGCGGTACTCCCCGCCATTCGGACGCGGCTGGTGGTCCTGCTTGTAGGCCCAGTGGGCGGCCACACCCAGCTCGGCGATCTCGTGCATGTCCTGGGTGCGGATCTGCACCTCGATCCGGTTGCGGCCGGGACCGATCACGCCGGTGTGCAGGCTGCGGTAGCCGTTGGGCTTGGGCGTGGAGATGTAGTCCTTGAAACGCCCGGGTACGACCGGATAATGCGCGTGGACGACGCCCAGCGCCTGATAGCATTCACCGACCGAGCCAACCGTGATGCGGAAGGCCATGATGTCGGACAGCTGCTCGAAACTGACATTCTTGCGCTGCAGTTTGCGCCAGATCGAATAGGCCGACTTCTCGCGTCCCGACACCGTCGCGTCCGGCAGCCCTTCGGAGGCCAGCAATTCGCGAAGCTCGGTGATGATGGTCTGGACGCGGTTCTCGCCTTCGCTGCGCAGCCGGGCCAGCTGGGCCAGGATACTGTCGCGCGCGTCGGGGTTCAGTTCCGCGAAGGCAAGATCGTCCAGCTCGTCCTTGATCTTGTGCATGCCGATGCGCTCGGCCAAGGGCGAGTAGATTTCGATGGTTTCGCGGGCGATGCGCTTGCGCTTTTCCGGCTTCTTCAGGTGGAACAGCGTGCGCATGTTGTGAAGCCGGTCGGCCAGCTTCACCAGCAGGACGCGGATATCCTCCGACATCGCAATCACCAGCTTGCGGAAATTCTCCGCCTGCTTGGCCTGCTCGCTGTTCAGTTCCAGCCGCGACAGCTTGGTGACGCCATCGACCAGACGGGCGATTTCCTTGCCGAACACCCGCTCGATATCCTCGAGCGTGGCGACGGTGTCCTCGACCGTGTCGTGAAGCAGCGCCGTGGCGATGGTGCCGGCGTCCAGCTTCATCTGCGTCAGGATGCCGGCGACCTCCAGCGGATGGAGGAAATAGGGATCGCCCGACGCACGCGTCTGCGATCCATGCGCCTTCATGGAATAGACATAGGCGCGGTTGAGGAGATCCTCGTCGGCGTTGGGATCATACGCCTTGACGCGCTCGACAAGCTCGTACTGCCGGATCATTCGGCCCGACCCGGCGCGCGCGGCGCCTCAGATGTGTTCGTGGTGGTTCTGTTCGAACCGAAGGGGAGCCGGATGCTCCCCGCCCTTCTCTTCGGTGAGGGAGCGGCGTCGCGCCCCCTCCAGGTCCTGCGGTCGTTGTCCAGAATCAGAGGTCTCCGTCGGGATCCTCGGTCATGGCGAAACCGGCGCCCGGCTCGGCGTCCATATCGGCGGCGACGTCGTCGTCCTCGCCCAACTCCTCGCCGTCGCTCTCGCTCATGCCGTCTTCATCGCCCAGCGAATTGTTGCCGCGGGCAGCCCAGTCGTTCTCGCCGGCCATCAGCTCGACGATCTCTTCTTCGGGCTCGTCCGGCTCGACATGCTTCTGGTGGCCCTTGATCAGGGCGTTCTTCAGATACTCGAGCGACACCGTCTCGTCCGCGATCTCGCGGAGCGCCACGACCGGGTTCTTGTCGTTATCGCGGTCGATCGACAGCGGAGCGCCGCTCGCGACCTCGCGGGCGCGCTGGGCAGCCATCATGACCAGCTCGAAACGGTTCGGAACCTTCAGGACGCAATCTTCAACGGTAACGCGGGCCATGCCAGACGAACTCCGGATTCATAGGAGGCTCTAGACTATATGGATGTGGCCCGATAGGTGCAAGCGCGAACGACAGCGCTGCTGCATTGCATCAGGGGAACGATGGTGAACCTGCCTTTCACCCTGCTGAAACGACCGGCAGCCACAGTCGGCAGGGGTTGCCCCCTTGTATGTTTGCGCATGATACACTAGATTTCAAAATTGGAACGCGAGCTTTTTGCGCAAGTTCCGTCAATTTTCCACAATCAGCGATGAAAGGATTATGGCATTGGAGCGCAATTCGACTTTGCCGCGTGATGTCAGCAAGTTGTTTTACAAGGAAGAGCGTCTCGCTCTTTTCATAGACGGCGCGAACCTTTATGCCGCCGCGCGATCATTGGGCTTCGATATCGATTACAAGAGGTTGCGTGACGGCTTTGCCGGAGAAGGCCGACTGGTACGCGCCTTCTACTATACCGCGCTCGTCGAGGATCAGGAGTATTCACCGATTCGTCCGCTGGTCGACTGGCTCGACTACAACGGCTACACGATGGTGACCAAGCCGACCAAAGAGTTCACTGACGCCTCCGGCCGGCGCAAGATCAAGGGAAACATGGATATCGAGCTGGCCATCGACGTGATGGAGATGGCCGACCATGTCGATCACATCCTGCTCTTCTCCGGCGACGGCGATTTCCGCCGGCTTGTGGAGGCGGTGCAGCGCAAGGGCGTGCGCTTCAGCGTCGTCAGCACGGTGCGCTCGCAGCCGCCGATGGTGGCCGACGAACTGCGCCGCCAAGCCGACAATTTCATCGAATTGCAGGAACTGGCGCCCTTCATCGCCCGCACCCACCACCACCGCGAGCAGGCTCCCCCGCACCACGACCACCAGAGCGGCCCGACGATGTACGATCCGGACGACCGCGGCTGATACCTGTACTGATGACGGCATGAAAAAAGGAGCGCACCGGCGCTCCTTTTTCTTTTACCGGATACGGCGTTCAGGGAGTGGCCGGCTTCCGCCGGTTCCGAGCCATCTCCTCCGCGGTCTTCAGCGCCGCGATCAGGCTCGTCGCGTTCGCCGCCCCGGTCCCGGCGATGTCCAGGGCCGTTCCGTGGTCGGGCGAGGTGCGGACGAAGGGCAGGCCCAGCGTGATGTTCACGCCTCCGTCGAAATCGACCGTCTTCACCGGGATCAACGCCTGATCGTGGTACATGCACAATGCTGCGTCGTAGCCGCGGCGGGCGGCGGCGTGGAACATGGTGTCGGGAGGACGCGGACCGGACACGTCGATGCCGTCGGCGCGCAAGGCAGCGATGGCCGGGGCGATGACGTCGATCTCCTCGCGCCCCATCGCCCCGCCCTCCCCTGCATGGGGATTGAGGCCGGCGACGGCCAGCCGCGGCCGTTCGATGCCGAAGTCGCGCGCCAGCGCCGCCGCGGTGATCCGGCCGGCATGGACGATGGCGTCCGTGGTCAGCAGATCGACCGCATCGCGCACCGACACATGGATGGTGACCGGCACGACCCGCAGGTCGGCGGCAGCCAGCATCATGATCGGCTCCTCGGTCATCCCGGCCAGATGCGCCAGATACTCGGTATGGCCGGGATGGCGGAAGCCGGCGGCATAGAGCGACGATTTCTGGATGGGGTTGGTGACCACGGCCGTCGCCTGCCCCGCCTGCACCAGGGCGACCGCGCGGTCGATGCTGGCGATCACCGCGGCACCGTTCGCCGGGTCCGGAGTGCCGGCGGCCACCGGATGGCCGAGCCGCACCGGCAAGACCGGCAGGGCTTGATCGAACAGCGTCACCGCTTCGCCGGGGTTTGCGATCTCCCGGACCGGCACCGCCAGTCCCAGCTTCGCCGCCAGCGCGCCCAGCCGGTCGGGATCGTCCAGAACGACGAAGGGCGGCACCGCCGCTTCATGGCGTGCCGCCCAGGCCTTCAGAGTGATCTCCCCGCCGACGCCTGCCGGCTCACCCATGGTGAGGGCCAGCGGCAGGCTGTCCGGCAGGGGGGCCATCACAGGCGCGTCTCGATGAAGGCGGTGCGGCGCAGGTCGCGCAGATACCGGCGCGACAGCAGTTCGGCCCGCTCGTTGATCAGGTCACGCTCCACCTCCTCGCGGCCCGGCAGCTTGGCCTCCTGGATCGGCGTCGGCGCGGGCGGCGGCGGCGGAGCCGGCTGGGCTTCCGGCGGCGGCTGGATCATCGGTACGTCGCGCTTGCAGACGATCAGGATCACCGCGGCGGCCTGGCTCATCAGTACCGGACTGGCCTGACCCAGAGGAATGCCGAGCGCGAGATTCTGCAAGCCGGGCGCCATGTCCTTGACGCGCATGGTGCCCATGTCGCCGGACTCCGGCATGCCGGTTTCCTTGGCGCGGGCCTGGAAGTCGCCACAGCTCTTGATCGACTTCCGCAGCTTTTCCGCCTGCTCCTTGACCGCCTTGGCTTGGTCCGGCGATTCGATCGGAATGATGATCTGCTTCATGTTGACCGTGGCCTTGGCCACGTCGGGCCGCGGCTGCGGACGGGGAGCCGCCGGCTGGGCGGCGGGCATCGGCACCTCGCCGCCGCTGCTGCCGAACGGCCGCTGGCCGCGCACAAGCAGGATGTGATAGCCGGTGGCCGTGCGGATCGGCGTCGAAAGCTGACCGCCGCGCATGCCGGACAGCGCCTTGTCGACTTCCGGCGACAGTTCGCCGCTGCGCACCCAGCCGAGATCGCCGCCCGACGCGGCACCGGCGGACTGCGAGAACTGACGGGCCAGCGCCGCGAAGTTGCCGCCGCGCTTCACCTCTTCGACCAGACGCTCTGCGTTGCGGCGCACCTCGTCGTCCTGGTCGGGGCTGTCCACCGCCAGGAAGATCTCGGCGACCAGATACTCGGGCTTGCCGATGTTGGCCTTCAGCCGCTCCATCGCCGCGTCGATCTCGTCCTCACCGACGACGACCTCCTGGCGGATGCGGCGCTGCATCACCTTCTGCCAGGCCAGCAGCGAGCGGATCTGGTCCTTCAGAGTGGAGACGGGCACGTTCTGCCGCTTCAGCATGTCCTGAAGCTGCTGGCCGTTCAGGCGGTTCTGTTCGGCGATGCGCTTGATCGCCTCGTCGATTTCGGCGGGCGAAACGGTGATGCCCAGGCGCTTGGCCTCCTGCATCTGCAGCCGCTCGTCGATCAGCAGGCGCATGACCTGCGGCGTCAGGCGCTGGATCGTGTCGGCATTGCCGGCGGCGCCGGCATTCAGCAGGGCCATACGGATGCGGGCATTGACGTCGGAGACGGAGACAACCTCATCGTTCACGACCGCGGCAATGCCCTCCGCCCCCGGCGCCCGTGCCGGGCGGGCGGATTCGTCGCCCGCCCTCGGCGCCGCGGCACCCGCGGCGGCCTTGCTGGACTGCGCCGCAGCGGGCAGGGCCAGAAGCGCGCAGGCGGTCGCCACGGCGACGGTGGTCCGGACGGCTCGCAAACTCGACATGGTGCTCAAGCTCCAAAAACGGGTCGCCCGTTATTACGGTGGGGCCGGTGCCCCATGCAAACGGAATCGGACCTCGCCCTTTCAGTGCAAAACCAACGGGGCGGAATTATGACCGACAGGGATAATCCCGCGCTTGGCGGCGAATGGACCCACCCTTCCCGGCATGGAATCCATGGACCCTCGTCTCAGCCATCCTCCAGATGCAGCAGCGCCGCGGTGCCCAGCAGCAGGCTGATTCCGGCCGGGCTCCAGGCAGCCATGACGATGGGGATCGTTTCCGACATGCCGAAGGTGCGCACCACGTCGGTCATGACGAACAGCACGAAGCCGGTCAGCACCCCGCCGGTGACCATCGCCATCGTTCCGCCCCGCCGCGGCAGCCGTAGAGAGAAGGCGGCGGCGAACAGCACCATCGCCAGAAACAGGAAGGGCTGGGCCAGCAGGGACTGGTAGTGCAGCCGGTGACGCACGGCGGGGAAGCCGGTGGTCTCCAACGTATGGATGAAGCGCGGCAGTTCCCAGAAGGAGATCGTCTCCGGCGGGGCGAAGCTCTCCTCGATGGTCGTCATGTCGAGTTCGGTCGGGATGGTGTAGGTGTCCAGCAGTTCCGGATCCTTCTTGGCCCGGTTCAGGATGGCATCCTGCAATTCCCACTTGCGGTCCCTCAGGACGGCGCTGGGGGCGTCGATACGGCCGAGATAGGTCTGGTCGGCGTCGAACAGGAACACGATGACGTTCGACAGTTCGAAGGTCACCGGGTTCACCAGTTCCGAATGGATGAAGAACTGCTCCTTCTCGTTGGTCTGGCGCAGCCACAGACCCGATCGGGAGATGTTCAGCGTACTCGACTGAAGCTTCAGGTATCGGTCCTGCAACTGTTCGTATTTGGCGACGAACACCGCGCCGACCGGGTTGATCAGCGTCACCTTCACCACGCCGATGGCGGCGGCGGCGAACATCACCGGCATCAGGAACTGCCAGGCAGACACGCCGACCGCGCGCGCCACCACCAGTTCGGCGCTGCGGGTCAGCCGCCAGAAGGTGAACATGCCCGCGAACAGGATGACGAAGGGGAAGATCTGCTGGCCGATCTCCGGCAGCTTCAGCAGAGCCATCTGGATCACCAGCCCGAAGGTGACGTTCGGCTTGCTGCCGGCGCGGCGCAGCAGTTCCACCGTATCCAGCAGCAGCACGATGGCGAGCAGGATCACCATCAGCAGGCAGAACCAGACGATGAACTGCCGCCCGATGTAACGGGAAAGCGTAGGCGAGGAATACATGCGGTGTCCGGTCTCCGGAGCCCCGCCCGGCGCGCCGGCATGGCGCTTGGGGCGGACCGGCGGGTCACCGCGGCGACGGGGTCGGGCGCGGCACCCGCCGGAACAGGTTGCGGCTGTTTACCCCCGTTGCACAGCGATGACAACTGGGCCGGGGCGGCAAACTCCCCGGGGCTGCACCGGCGGCGTCGAATTCCTGCCTCCTTTTCCGGCTGGACTTCCTGCATCCGCACTCCAAACTGTTGGTATAGAGGCTGCACGGGAGGGTCGGTCGATGACGGACACCACGGTCGCAATCCGCCAGGCACGCGCGACGGACGCTGCCGGCATGGCCCGCGTCCATGTGCAGAGCTGGCGCTCCACCTACCCCGGCCTGATCCCGGCGCAGTTCCTGGTCAACCTGTCCGAACCGCCCGCCGCGCAACGCTGGGCAGCCATCGCTGAAACGCGCGGCCCCGGCCAGGGCGCCTTCGTCGCCGTGGATGTCGCAGGTATGATCGCGGCACCCGGAAGCATTGTCGGCATCGCCTCCTTCGGCACGCGGCGGGTCGCGGTTCAGGGCCATTCAGGGGAGTTCCATGCGCTCTATCTTCTCGACGACGCAAAGGGTTACGGCATCGGACGGCGGCTGATGGCGGCAATGGCTGACCGGTTCCTGGCCGCCGGTATCCGCTCCGCCGCGGTGTGGTGCCTGCGCGACAACCCATCGCGCTGGTTCTACGAACGGCTGGGCGGGATCAAAGTGGCGGAACGGCCGATCCGCTTCGCCGACACCGATCTGGTGGAAATCGCCTATGGCTGGCGCGACCTGACGCCGCTTGCACGCTTGTCGGCGGGGCCGGAGGTGCGGTAGTGAGGGGACTTGAGTCCCCACGCATCAGGATTCGCCGATGTCCAGCGCCGCTTCCCTTTCCGCCGAACGCGTCCTCATTCTCGATTTCGGGTCGCAGGTCACCCAGCTCATCGCCCGCCGCGTGCGCGAGAGCGGTGTCTATTGCGAAATCCACCCCTTCGGCATGAGCGACGAGCGCATCCGCGAGTACGACCCGAAGGCGATCATCCTGTCCGGCAGCCCGGCCTCCGTCACCGAGGCGAACGGCCCGCGCGCGCCGCAGGCGGTGTTCGACCTGAAGGTCCCGGTGCTCGGCATCTGCTATGGCCAGCAGACCATGTGCCACCAGCTGGGCGGCACCGTCTCCGGCTCCGACCACCGCGAGTTCGGCCGCGCCTTCATCGAGATCAAGGAGCCCTGCGCCCTGTTCGACGGCCTGTGGGAGATCGGGTCGAAGGAACAGGTGTGGATGAGCCATGGCGACCGCGTCACCGCGCTGCCCGACGGCTTCCGTGCCGTGGCGGTCAGCGACGGCGCGCCCTTCGCCGCCATCGCCGACGACCAGCGCCGCATGTACGGCGTGCAGTTCCACCCTGAGGTGGTCCACACCCCGCACGGCGCCCAGTTGCTGGCGAACTTCGTGCACCGCGTCGCCGGCATCAAGGGCGACTGGACGATGGCCGCCTTCAAGCAGCAGGCGATCGAAAAGATCCGCGCCCAGGTCGGCACCGGCAAGGTGATCTGCGGCCTGTCGGGCGGCGTCGATTCGTCGGTCGCGGCCGTGCTGATCCACGAGGCCATCGGCGACCAGCTGACCTGCATCTTCGTCGACACCGGGTTGATGCGCGCCGGCGAGTCGGAAGAGGTCGTGCGGCTGTTCCGCGATCACTACAACATCCCGCTGGTCCACCGCGAGGCGTCCGACCTGTTCCTGGGCAAGCTGGCCGGCGTCACCGACCCCGAGCAGAAGCGCAAGATCATCGGCGGCCTGTTCATCGACGTCTTCGACGAGGAGAGCGCCAAGGTCGGCGGTGCGGAGTTCCTGGCCCAGGGCACCCTCTACCCCGACGTGATCGAGAGCGTGTCCTTCACCGGCGGCCCGTCGGTCACCATCAAGTCGCACCACAATGTCGGCGGCCTACCGGAGCGGATGAAGCTGAAGCTGGTCGAGCCGTTGCGCGAGCTGTTCAAGGACGAGGTCCGCGCCCTGGGCCGCGAACTCGGCCTGCCGCCTGCCTTCATCGGCCGCCATCCCTTCCCCGGCCCGGGCCTCGCCATCCGCGTCCCCGGCGAGATCACCCCGGAGAAGCTGGAAATCCTGCGCAAGGCCGACACGGTCTATCTGGAGGAAATTCGCAACGCCGGCCTCTACGACGCGATCTGGCAGGCCTTCGCGGTTCTGCTGCCGGTCCGCACCGTCGGCGTGATGGGCGACGGCCGCACCTACGACCATGTGCTGGCTCTGCGCGCCGTGACCTCCACCGACGGCATGACCGCCGATTGGTACCCGTTCTCCCACGACTTCCTGGCGCGCGTGTCGAACCGTATCGTCAACGAAGTCCGCGGCGTCAACCGCGTGGTCTACGACATCACGTCGAAGCCGCCCGGCACGATCGAATGGGAATAATACGGGTAAGGCACTGACACCGGCCCGGCGGATCCACCCGCCGGGCCGTCATGCTGTCCGGGCGGTACCGCGGGTCGGCCGGTACCGTATTCACCCGCCGAGCCGCTGCTTCGGTGCGCATGTCCAAGGAGCGCCAGATGGAAGAGTCCGGTTCACGTACCGCCATCCTGAGCGAACTGATCGCCCGCCTGCGAGGGCCGGCCGGAACCGGAGAAGCGCTTAAGGAGATTTCCGAAACCTGCGAATGCGCGCGCGCCGCAGGCCTCGGCAGCGATGGCGAGGCGATGGCGGCACTCGACCGTGCGACGGCCGATCTGGACCCCATCCTCCGGGAATCGGCGCTGGCCTATGTTTCGGGCGATCTGCGCCGATACCTGCGCATTTTCGATATGCTGGACAATGTGCTCGATCTGGCGCCGTTGGACGGCATCAACCAGATCTACTGGAGCATGCAGCGCCAGCTGTTCCTGATGCGCATGGACATGACGTCGGTCCCGGACTTCGTGGCCGGGAGGGTGTTGCCGTTCTACGAGCGCTTCCTGACGCAGATTTCCCTTCGGCTGGGACTGGCACCGGCAGCGAGACCGGCGGGTAGGCCGGCGACCGGCCGGGTCGTCATGGTCACCAACCAGTTCCTGTCCGATCAGCACCAGCCCTCGCGCGACCTGCTGACCCAGGCGGTCAGGCTGCAGCGGGACCTGGGCCGGACGGTCCTGGCGCTGAACACCAACATGATGCCGGACCGCTATTACAGCCCCTTCATCCCGCCCTTCGCCGCCGCGGTGGAAGAGAGTCTGTCCGGCGACCGGACGATCCGGTTCGGCAACGACACCGTCCGTCTCCTGTCCTCCACCGCGCCCGGCATCACCGCCGAGAAGCTCAACGGCTTTTTCTCCGCGGTGGAGGAGTTCGACCCCGATCTGGTGATCGCCTTCGGGGGATCGGTCATCGTCGCCGATCTGCTGGCCTCCGCACGGCCGCTGCTGTGCATTCCGACAACCTCCGGGCAGACCATCTCGCTCGCCGACATCGTTCTTGATTACGGCGGCAGGGCGGCTCCTCCGGGCGAGGGGCGGCTGTCCCGCTCCTGGCGGCCATTCCGGCTGGGAATGGCACTGCGGCAGGACGACGGTGCGGCCACACGGACCGAATTCGGTGTGCCGGACGACGCCTTCCTGTTTGTGGTAGTCGGCAACCGGCTGGACGTGGAGGTGGATGCCGCGTTCGTCGCGCTGCTGGAACGGGTGCTGGATGCGGTCCCGAGGGGCGAGGTTCTGTTCGCCGGAACCGTTGACGGGCTGCCAGGCCGTCTCGCCTCTTCCCGGCACGCGGCACGGCTCCGCTGCCTCGGCCATGTCGAGCGCATCGGCGCGCTCCTTCCTCTATGCGATCTTTTCCTCAATCCCCGCCGCACCGGCGGCGGCGGCAGTGCGGCCCAAGCGCTGGCATCCGGCCTGCCGATCCTGGCCTTCGAGGGCGGCGACGTGGCGAGCATTGCCGGGCCGGGGTTCCTCGTCGGCAACGGCGACGCCTTCGTCGGACGGGCGGTTGCGCTGGCCGACGACCCTGCCCTGCTGTCCAGAAGCCGCGAAGAGTCGCGCAGCCGCTTCGCATCGGTCAGGCGGGAGGAATCCGACCCGAACCAACTCCCCGTCTACATGGACGAGGTGATCGACCTGTACCGGCTGAGGACTTGATCGCCTTCACCGCGACGCGGGGAACTTGCAACCCAACCTTTTCGCCCGCCTCAGAACAGCGGTTCTGCGGCCTGTGACCGGGTGCCCGGCTTCGTGCCGCGCCGCCTGCCGCGGGCGGGCTTGGGGCTGGCCGGAAGCAGCCCTTCCCTCTGCGCGCACAGGTCGTGCCAGACATGTCCCGGCCGCTCCGGCGTCCAGTACATGGGCTCGCCAAGCAGAACCTCGTCGCCGCAGCAGGTGCAGGGCGGATATGGGCTGGATGTGTGTTCGGACCGGTCCATCACATCGTTATGCCAATGACGAGCGGACCCGTAAGTGATGCGGATCAAATCCGACCGCAAGAGGGCAAAAAAATGTTCCGCTCAAGGTTGAGGGCGGACTCGCAGTCACGGCCCGCCCTCTCCCGACCTTGGGGCGAGGCTGCTCGCCCGCCCTTGCGACATATGTTCCCGTTACTGCGCGTCCGCCAGCGCCACGCAGGCGCGGTCGCGGCCGGCGAGGCTGCCGCAACCGTCGGCGCGCTGCGATACGAAGCGCATCACCACGCGCTCGCCCTTGCCGACCGACTGCGGAGGCAGCAGGGCCTCGGCGACCTGGGTGGTGAATTGCGGACTGACCCGGTGCGTCGAGGAAGCCTGCCGCGGCTCGGGGCTGGCAACCTGGACCGGCATGGCCGGTGCGGCGGCCGGTTGCGGCAGCGAGGCAACGACGACCGGCGCAGGTGCTGCCACCGGCTCGACCGTCCTCTGTTCCGCCGGACGCGGCTCCATCCGGCGCGGCTCGACCGCGCGGGACGGCGGTGCTTCGGCGGAAGCGACCACGACCGAGGCCGGTTCGGACAATTGCGGAGCCGGGGACGCCGGCTGGCCGCCGCGCGGCTTCGGCGCGTCGTCCGGCACCACCGCGATCTCGATGGCCCCGGCGCCGGCCGCCAGCGACGGCTCGCGAGGGGCGGAGCCGCGCAGCACCGGAGTCAGCGCGGCCAGATACAGCTTGGTCTCGCGCGGCAGGCGCTGCTTGCCGGCCAGATGCTGGGCATAGCAGCCCGGTCCGCAATTGTAGGCGGCCAGGAATCCCGGCGCGCCGAACAGGTCGTACATCTCGCGCAGATAGGCGGTTCCGGCCATGATGTTGTCGCGTGGATCGGACGGATCGGAACCGAGCCCGTATTGCGCCCGCATCAGCTCATAGGTGCCGGGCATCACCTGCATCAGGCCGATGGCCCCGGCGGAGCTGGTCAGAACCTTGCCGTTGCGGTTGGTGGCGCGGCCGTTGCTCTCCCGCATCATCACGGCGCGGATCCACTTCTCCGGCATATCGTAGCGCTGGGAGGCCTCGCGTATCAGCGGGACCCAGCGAGACAGCGGATCGTTAGGGTCGGGGACGTAGGCAGCTTCGACAGGGGGTGCCGTCTGCACCTGCGGCGCTTCGGTGGCACAGCCGGCCAAGCCGAGCGCGAGGCACAGCATAGCTCCGGCGGCGTGGATCGTCGCGAGGTTCCGTTTGACCACGAGGGGATTTCCGTGCTGTTGGCGCGGGCGGGACAAAAGATGGATCGCTTTTCAATGTATAGCCCACGCCTGTCAAGCGACAACGCGACCGTTTTCCGAATCCTGTCCCGAAGATGCCCCAAAAAAGCCCTATTGAACCCTTGTTCTCAGGTGGGCAATTAGGATTTTCGGCAAATGTCTGTATGCCTATGTTCGCTGTCCCTTCGAGCATGACAGTCCCGTCACAAGCCGCGACAATGGGAACCTTGACGGAACATCGGCGCCACCCTTAATGGAGGGCGACGGCCGCACCTCCGACGGTGCCGACTCTGAAGACCGCGCAGGCCCGGCCGAACTGGAACACGCATGATGACCGCCCCCCAACGGATCGTTCCCCCGGCCTCTCAGCCGCTCCAGCCGCACCGCCCTCCACCCCAAGACGACGCCCCTCCCCCGCCCCGTCCGCGGCGCTTGCGCTGGCTCGGCTGGCTTGTCGTCCTGCTGGCGGTGATCGGCGCGGTGGCTTTGTGGAGGACCCAGGGTCCGGCGGCGACATCCGCCGCCCTGCCGGTGCCCGCCGGCGAACGCCCGGTCGAACTTTCGGCGCTGGAGGTGACGGCCGTCGCCCCGCGTGCGCTGACCGAAAGTGTCCGCCTCAGCGGCTCCGTCTCTCCGATGGAACAGTCGGCGGTCAAGGCGGAGGTGGCGGCCCGGCTGGCCGAGGTGCCGGTGCGGGAGGGGCAGGCCGTCCGACGCGGTGAGGTGCTGGCCCGCTTCGAGACGGTCGAACTCGCCGCCCGCCTGAACGAGAAGCAGGCCAATCTGGAGGGCGCCCGCGCCCAACTGGTCCTGGCCGAGAAGACGCTGGCTAAGAACCGCACGCTGAACCGCAACAACATCGTTTCCGACACCAGCCTGGATCAGGCCGAAAGCAGCTTCGGCTTCCAGCGGGCGCAGGTGGACGCGCTGGCCGCACAGGTGGAACTGGCGCGGAAGGCCCTGCGCGACGCGGTGGTGGTCAGCCCGATCGACGGAATGGTCGCCGCCCGCTCGGTCAATCCAGGCGAAAATCTGGCGGTGAATGCCGCCATGTTCACCATCGTCGACCTGTCGCGGGTGGAGGTGGAGGCAACCGTTCCGGCGGAACAGGTGGCGCGGCTCGCCGTCGGCCAGAACGCCCGGCTGCGGGTGGAGGGGTTTGGCGAGCGTGAGTTCGCCGGCCGTGTCGCCCGCATCAACCCGATGGCGCGGGTGGGATCGCGCGCCATTCCAGTCTATGTGACGGTCGACAACAGGGACGGTGCGCTCCGCGGCGGCATGTTCGCCAGCGGCGAGGTTCTGGTGGCGGAGGCATCAGGCGCCATCGCCGTGCCGCCCGTGGCCATCCGCCATGACGACCAGGGAGATTTCGTTCTGGTGATCGCCGACGGCCGCACCGTGCGCCGCCCGGTCACGCGGGTGGCCCAATGGGCGCGCGGCGATCTGGTGCAGGTGGAGGGGCTGGCGCCGGGCGACCGGGTCGTCACCGGCAACCTGCCCGGCCTGACCCCCGGCCGTGCCGTCGCGCTCGCCGGCACGGCCACCGGCACCTGAGGACCGGACAGCCACATGCCGATCACCCGCATCAGCGTCGACAACCCGGTCTTCGCCACCATGATGATGGTGGCGCTGATGGTGCTCGGCCTCTTCTCCTACAACCGGCTGGGCGTCGATCTGTTTCCCGACGTGGATTTCCCGGTTGTGGTGGTCAGCACCAGCTATCCCGGCGCCAGCCCGGAGACGGTGGAGACCGACATCACCCGCCCGGTCGAGGATGCGATCAACACCATCGCCGGCATCAAGACGCTGACTTCGCGCTCCTACGAAGGCCAGTCGGTGGTGATCGCCGAGTTCGACCTGAAGACCTCCTCGGTCCAGGCGCTGCAGGACGTGCGCGAGAAGGTCTCTGCCATCCGCGCCACCTTCCGCGACGAGGTGAAGGACCCGCAGATCACCCGCTTCAACCCGGATGACCAGCCGATCCTGTCCATCGCGGTGACGTCGGACCTGCGCAGTCTGCGCGACCTGACCACGCTGACCGACCAGATCATCCTGAAGCGGCTGCAGAATGTCCGCGGCGTCGGCAAGGCCACCATCGCCGGCGGGGTGAAGCGCCAGATCCTTGTCCGCCTGAAACCGGAAAAGCTGGAAGCCCTGAATGTCGGTGTCGACGAGGTGATCGCCACCGTCACCGGCGAGAACCAGGACGTCCCTGCCGGCACCGTCACCGGCCAGGGACGGGAGCGCGTGGTCCAGGTGGAAGGGCGCGTGCGCAACCCGCGCGACCTGCTGGACCTGATCGTCGCGCGCCGCGGCGACAGCCCCGTTCGCCTCGGTCAGGTCGCCGAGGTGATCGACGGGCAGGAGGAGCAGGACTCCGCCGCCATGCTGAACGGCAACCCGGCGCTGGCGGTCGATGTGGTGAAGGTCCAGGGAGCCAACACGGTGGAGGTCGC
Source organism: Pseudomonadota bacterium (assembly GCA_023423695.1). Lineage (GTDB taxonomy): Bacteria > Pseudomonadota > Alphaproteobacteria > Azospirillales > Azospirillaceae > Azospirillum. Next base: position 403,821 of record JAFAFA010000079.1, read on the forward strand.
GCGCGGTTTGCAGGCGGCGCTCCAGGATCTGCGCACCAACGGCTCGCTGCCGCCCGACGTGACGCTGGCGGTGGTGCGCGACAGCTCCCGCGGGATCACCAACTCGCTGAGCAACGTGCAGAAGACCCTGGTCGAGGGCGGCATCCTGACCATCCTGATCGTCATGGTGTTCCTCGGGTCCTGGCGCAGCACGGTCATCACCGCGCTGACCCTGCCGGTCGCCGTGCTGGGCACCTTCGGCATGCTGGCGGCCATGGGGTTCACGCTGAACATGATGACGCTGATGGCGCTGTCGCTCGCCATCGGCATCCTGATCGACGACGCCATCGTGGTGCGCGAGAACATCATGCGCCATCTCGCCCGCGGCCAGGGCCACCGGCAGGCCGCGCTCGACGGCACGGCGGAGATCGGGCTGGCGGTGCTGGCGACCACGCTGACCATCGTCGCGGTGTTCCTGCCGGTCGCCTTCATGGGCGGCATCATCGGCCGCTTCTTCCTGCAATTCGGCATCACCGTCTCGGCGGCGGTGCTGATCTCGCTGTTCGTGTCCTTCACGCTCGACCCGATGCTGTCCAGCGTGTGGTACGACCCGGCGGCGCACGGCCGCCATGGCCGCTCCATCTTCGGCCGCTTCGCGGAATGGTTCGAGCGCGGCTTCACCGCCGTTTCGCACGGCTACGGCCGGCTGCTCCGCTGGGGCCTCCGCCGCCGCTGGCTCGTGATGATCGCGGCGCTGGCGATCTTTTTCGGCAGCTTCCTGCTGGTGCCGCGGATCGGCGTGGAGTTCGTGCCCGCTGCCGACCTCGGCGAGCAGATCGTGGAGGTGGAGACGCCCGTCGGCTCCTCGCTCGCCACCACCACGGCCAAGACCAAACAGGTGGAGGCGGCGATCCGCGAGTTCCCGGAAATCGCCTACACCTACAGCACCGTCAACACCGGCGTGTCGATCGGCCACAACCGCGGCAGCATCTATCTGCGCTACACCCCGATCGAGCAGCGCAAGCGGTCCCCCAACGATCTCGCCCCGCTGCTGCGCGAGCGCCTGTCGGCGATTCCCGGCGTCACCATCGGCATTGCCATCCCCGGCGTCGGCGGCGTGCAGAAGCAGATCCAGGTGTCGGTGCAGGGCCGCGACATCGCCGAACTCGACCGGCTGTCCCAGAAGGTCATCGGCGCCATGCGCGCCATTCCCGGCTTCGTCGATGTCGACAGCACGCTGAAGGCGGCCAAGCCGACGCTGGCCGTGCGGTTGAAGCGCGACATCGCCAGCGATCTCGGCATTGGCACCGCCAAGGTGGCCGACACGCTGCGCCCGCTGTTCGCCGGCGACACGGTGTCCAGTTGGAAGGCGCCGGACGGCGAGAGCTACGACGTGCTGGTCCGCCTGCCCGAAGGCGACCGTGCCGGCCGCGAAGACCTCGACCGCATCTATTTTGCCGGTGGGAATGACCCCGACCGCACGCCGCGCATGATCCCGCTGTCCCAGGTGGCGGAGGTGGTGACGACGCTCGGCGCCTCGCAGATCAACCGGCGCGACCTGCAGCGCGAGGTGAATGTCCAGGCCAACGTCCAGGGCCGCGCCGCCGGAGACGCCGGGCGGGAGCTGCAGGCGGCCTTGGCGAAGATCGAGCTGCCGCCAGGCTACCGCATCGTCTTCGGCGGCTCCACCAAGGACATCGCGGAGACCAGCAGCTACGCGGCGCAGGCGCTGGCGCTCGCCGTCATTCTGATCTACCTGATCCTGGCCTCGCAGTTCGGCAGCTTCCTGCAGCCGCTCGCCATCATGGCCTCGCTGCCGCTGTCGCTGGTCGGCGTGTTCCTGGGGCTTCTGGTGGCGGGATCGACGCTGAACATCTTCAGCGCCATCGGCTTCATCATGCTGATGGGTCTGGTGACCAAGAACGCCATCCTGCTGGTCGATTTCGCCAACCAGGCGCGCAAGCGCGGCGCCAGCCTGCACGACGCGCTGGTGGAGGCCGGCATCATCCGTCTGCGCCCCATCGTGATGACCACCGCCGCGATGATCTTCGGCATGATTCCGCTGGCGCTCGGCATCGGCGAGGGCGCGCAGCAGCGGGCCCCCATGGCCCATGCGGTGATCGGCGGCCTCTTGTCCTCCACCATCCTGACGCTGCTGGTGGTGCCGGTGGCGCTGACCTATCTGGACGGCCTGTCGCGCCGGATGAAGCGCTGGTTCGCCCACACCGACCCCGACGCCGCCCAACGGAACCCGGCAGAGTGAGAGTCATACGAGGGCCGGCGACCGCGCCGAGCTTTCCACGCCGACGCGCACCAGATTCTGCTCCACCCACCGGCCCGCGGCCTCCCGCCCGGCATCGCGCAGCCAGTTCAGAAAGGTCCAGTCGGTCATCAGCTTTGAATAGACGCCCAGATCCTGTAGATGCTCGTCGGCATCGATCAGGTGCAGGCGCGGGGCGTCCCCGCTTGCGGACAGGCAGCGCAGTTCCTGCAGCAATGCGGCGTTGAAGGTGATCTGGTTCAGGCGGGCGGCGATGCCGGCCGGATCCTCCGGGGTGCTGGCGCAGGTGATGGGATTGATCGCCACCACCAGCAAATCGGCGCCGGGACAGGCCTCCATCAGCGGCGACAGCGGCGGATTGGCGAGATAGCCGCCGTCCCAGTAATCCTGCCCGTCGATCCGCACCGCGCGGAACAGGTGCGGCAGGCAGGCGGAGGCCAGCAGATGATCGACCCCGACCTCTGTCTCGTCGAACAGGCGCAGCGCGCCGCTGCGCACATTGGTGGCGCTGACGAACAGCCGAAGCCCGCTCCGCCGGATCATCTCCGGTTCCACCATCTCAGCCAGCAGCCCGCGCAGGGGGTGGAAATCCGCCGACTGCGTCTGATAGGGGGTTATCCAGCGCTTTGCCCAATCCACCAGATGCGATCCCGGCGCATGGTCGACGTTCCAGCGGCCGAGCAGCCGGTCGGTCACGCTTGGCCGGATCGGTCCCAGCCGGCCGGCGGCACTCACCCGCTCCCAGAACTTCGCCAGTTCCGCCCGCGCACCTTCCCGTGCGTCGTCCGGGCCGCACCGCGCCCAGCCCTGGACCAGCATCGCGGCGTTCATCGCCCCGGCGCTGGCGCCGCTGACGCCGACCAGCCGGATGTCCTCCTCCAGCAGGCGGTCGAGCACGCCCCAGGTGAAGGCCCCATGCGCTCCTCCGCCTTGCAACGCCAGCGCCAGTGTGGGCTTCGGCGGCGGCAGGGCCAGCATGGACCCCGGCCCCGACAGTTCCAGCGGTTCCGCCGGCTTGACCTGCCGGCTGGTCACCGGCTTGCCGCACACGCGGTTCCACAGCTTGCGGATCATGGTCATGTCGGCACGTCCTCGCTCAACTATGCTGCATCGCAACATGAGCAGGGCCTTGAGCATCGGCAAGGGGGGTATGCCCACGGAAGGGGAGGATCGGCACCGCTCTATCCCCCCGGCATTGGAAAGCCGCCTCCATATGCACTAAGTAGGCACACACCCCAGTTGCCGAGTGCCCCCTTTGCCCAGCATTGTCCCCATCACCGACCCTGAGGACCCGCGCATCGAGCCCTACCGCGACGTGCGGGAGCGCGATCTCGTCGGCCGTGACGGGCTGTTCATCGCGGAAGGGGCGGTGGTGGTGCGCAGCCTCGTCCAGTCCACCCGCTACCGTGCCCGCTCGCTGCTGATCGCCGACAAGCGGGTGGAGGCGCTGGGGCCGATGCTGACGGCGCTGCCCGCCGACACGCCCGTCTATACCGCGACCCAGGCCGTGCTCGACCGCGTCGCCGGCTTCCCCCTGCACCGCGGCATCCTGGCTGTGGGCGAGAAGACCGAGGTGCCGAGTGCCGCCGATCTGCTGGCTGCTTGCGGTCCGGTCGCCCGCGTGGTGATGCTGTTCGGCATCGGCAACCACGACAACATGGGCGGCATCTTCCGCAATGCCGCCGCCTTCGGCGCCAATGCGGTGATCCTCGATCCCGGCTGCTGCGACCCGCTCTACCGCAAGGCGATCCGTGTTTCGGTGGGCGCGACCCTGCTGGTGCCGACCGCGAAGCTCGGCATCGGCGAGGATCCCCTCGCCTTGCTCGACCGGTTCGGATTCGAGGCGGTGGCGCTGAGCCCCGCCGGTGCCGAGACGCTGGCCGCCCTGCCCCCGCCCCGCCGCGCCGCCCTGCTGTTCGGGTCGGAGGGGCCGGGCCTGCCGCCCACCCTGCTGGCCCGCGCCCGCAGCGTGCGCATTCCGATGGCCGACGGCTTCGATTCCCTCAACGTGGCGACCACCAGCGGCATCGTGCTGCACCACATCGCCTCCGGACAGGCCCAATGACCGACGAGACCAACACGCCTGCCGCCACGACCGACACTACGGCCACCGCCGACCCGCATCTGGTCCACGACCTTGCCGTCTCCCATCCGGAGGTGACGACGCTGGGCGCCGCCGGTGTGCTGCGGATGCTTGACGCCGAGGTGCGCGGACTGGTGCCGCTCGGCCTGCCGCTGCCCAAGGGCAAGCGCGACCTGTTGGTCCCGGCGGAGCGGCGCGAGGCCATCCTGTTGGAGATCAACGGCCGCATCGACCGAGCCCATCGTCGTGATGCGCTGCTGGCCCAGAGCCGCCGCGCGCTCACCGGCAGCCACACCGCATTGCTGTCCTGCGAGGACCGAACCCGCGTGCGCGCCGTCCGCAGCGACGAGCTGCCCTGGCCCGGCCTGTCCCCCGCGATCCGGCTGCAGGTGTCGCGGACCTTCGATGCCCTGGAGTTGTCGGACCTGTCCGATGCCGAACTCTCGGCGCGGCTGGACCATGACCCGGCATTGCGCGCCGCCCTGGACGGTGCCCTGTCGCGGGTGGCGACCCGGTTGCGCGATTTGGCGGAGCGGGCCGGCGACGATCCCGATTGGGGCTTCGCCAGTCTTGCAGACCGGCTGGGCAAGGCCGCCCGCAACCGCAGCGATGCCGACGAGCTTCTCGATCGCTGGGACCGCGAGTACGACCAGTGGCGCCGCGACCGGGCGGAGGCGCGCGGCCGGGCCTATGTCGACCGTCATTTCGACTTCGCCCGCTTCGAGCGGCTGTTCCCGGTGGCGCGCGGCATGAACCGCCGGTTGGTGCTGGTGATCGGCCCGACCAACTCCGGAAAGACCCACCGCGCCATCACCGCCCTGCGCGAAGCGCGCGACGGCCTCTATCTCGCCCCGCTGCGCCTGCTGGCGCTGGAGGTGATGGAGCGGCTGAACGCCGAAGGCACCCCGACCACGCTCATCACCGGCGAGGAGGAGATCCGCACCCCCGGCGCCCGCCACACCGCTTCCACCGTCGAGGTGATGGACCCCGACCGGCCGGTGGAGGTCGCGGTGATCGACGAAATCCAGATGCTGGCCGACCCGGCACGCGGCTGGGCCTGGACCGCCGCGCTGATGGGGGTGCCGGCGGAGACCGTCTACATCCTCGGCGCGCCGGAGGTCCGCCCGCTGGTGGAGCGCGCCGCCGCCCATCTCGGCGAGGCGCTGGAGGTAGTGGAACTCGACCGCAAGACTCCGCTGTCGATGCTCGACCGCCGGCTGGAATGGGCGGAGGTGGAGCGCGGCGATGCCCTGATCGCCTTCTCCCGCCGCGAGGTGCACAGCGTCCGCGACACGCTGCTGGCGCAGGGCCTGTCGGTCGCCGCCATCTATGGCGCGCTCGCCCCGGCGGTGCGGCGGCGCGAGGCGGCACGCTTCCTGTCCGGTGAGGCCGATGTGGTGGTGGCGACGGACGCCATCGGCATGGGTCTCAACCTGCCCTGCCGGCGTGTGCTGTTCACCGCGCTTGAGAAGTTCGACGGCAGCGCCGTCCGCCCGCTGACCGCGACGGAGGTCAAGCAGATCGCCGGTCGCGCCGGCCGCTTCGGCCAGTTCGAGGAGGGGCATTTCGGCGTCATCGCCCGCGGCACGCCTGCCACCCTGAAACGCCTCTTGGAGTCGCCGGACCGCCGGCTGCGTGCCGACGCCCCCCTGCCCGTCCGCCCGACCCGCGCCATGCTGGCCCGGCTCGCCTCCCACATCGACAGCGACGAGACGCGCCTGCTGGTGGACTGCTTCGGCACCGCGGCCACTGCCGGTTCCCCCTTCCGTCTGGCCGATCTGTCCACCCTGCGTCGTGCCGCGCCGATGCTGGACGCCCGGCGGTTGACGTTGGCCGCCAAGCTCGAACTGCTGCTCGCCCCCGCCGATCTGGAAGAGCCGGAGGACGCCAAGGTGTTTGCCGCCATCCTCGACGCGGTGGAGGCGGGGGAGCGCTTGCCGCTCGCGCGCCTGATCCCGGCGAGGCTCGATGGGCTGACCGCCGATGTGCTGGAAGCGGCGTCCCGGACCTGCGACCTCTATTTCTGGGCGTCCCGCAAATTCCCCGATGCCCTGCCCGACCGCGACCGGGTGCGCAGCGCCCGCGACGCCATCGGCCAACGCCTGTCGGAAGCACTCGCCTCCCGCGCCCGCCGCCGCGAACCGCCGCCTGCCGCCGGCTTCCGCGGCGCCCCGCGCAAGCGCTTCGGCCCCCGCCGACGCTGAGGGACGCGATTGGTTCCCGGCTAAATTCGGCCGCATGGCACTGCTGCGCTGCGAACGAAGTCACTTTCCCGCTGTTCTGAACTGGACCTGCTCCGGCAGAGCCACCATATCGATAGACACGTTCTATTGCGATGTTCGGTTTCATCGATTGGACACTATCGAACTGGTCGGCCATTCTTGCATCAGCGGTCAAGTCTCTGGCCGCCAAGGACCGTTCAGGAGCAACCGGCGTGAAGACCGCATCCCCCACCATCGCCGCAGACGCCACATCCCGCATCCCCGCGACCGGACGCCGGTTCTGGACCATGCTCGGCCCCGGCTTCGTGGTGGCGGTCGGCTATATGGATCCGGGAAACTGGGCGACGGACATCGCGGCGGGATCCAGCTTCGGCTTCGCGCTGCTGTCGGCGGTGCTGATCGCCAGTCTGGCCGGCATCTTCCTGCAGGGGTTGATCGTCAGGCTGACGCTGGCGACCGGCAAAGACCTGGCCCGGCTGATCCGCGACCGTTTCCCCCGCCCCGTGGCGATGGCGGTGTGGGCAGTGTCCGAACTGGCGATGATCGCCACCGATCTGGCCGAACTGCTGGGCAGCGCCATCGCGCTGAAGCTGCTGTTCGGCATCCCTATCATGGCCGGCGTGGTGATCTCCGCCGTGCTGACCTTCGGCATCCTGGCCCTGCCGGGTGCGCGGGGCCGTGCGCCCGAACTGGTGGTCGGCGCTCTGATGAGCGTGGTCGTGGTCTGCTTCGCCTGGGAACTGGTGATCGCCCGCCCCGATCCCGGCGCCCTGCTGGCCGGGCTGGTTCCGAGCATCGAGTTGGCCCGCGATCCGGAGATGCTGTACCTGTCGCTGGGCATCATCGGCGCCACCGTCATGCCGCACAATCTATTCCTCCACTCCGGTCTGGTGCGCTCGCGTCTGGCCGAGGTGAAGACGGCGGAGGAGCGCCGACAGGCCGCCCGCTGGCTGACAATCGATCTCTCGACCGCGCTGGCGCTGGCTGGTCTGGTAAACGGATCCATCCTGGCGGTGGCCGCCGTCGCGTTCCAAGGCGTCACCACCGGCAGCACCCCCGGCATCGAGGACGCGCACGCCCTGCTGGGCAGCAGCATCGGCGGGGCCGCCGCGCTGATCTTCGCCATCGCCCTGCTGGCCGCCGGCCAGAGTTCCACCACCACCGGCACCATGGCCGGGCAGATGGTGACGGAAGGCTTCCTGAACCTGCGCCTGCGCCCCATCACCCGCGCCCTGATCACCCGCGGCGCCTCGCTGATCCCGGCGCTGGCGGTACTGGGCAGCGCCGGCGACGGCGCGGTGGACGAACTGCTGGTGCTGAGTCAGGTGGTTCTGGCGCTGACCCTGCCCTTCATCCTGATCCCGATGCTGTTGCTGCTGCGCAACGACAAGCTGATGGGCGGGCTGGCGATGGCGCCGTTGACCCTGCGGCTGGCGAGCCTGACGGTGCTGCTGCTGACCGGCCTGTCCGGCTGGCTGGCCGGCACCACAGCGATGGCGTGAGCGGAAAGGCGGCTCGACCCGGAGCGGGGAATGGTCCATCTTGCGGCCCCTCCCCGTTCTTCACAGTCTGACCGGTGCCCCATGGATCCCGCCCTCGAACAGCGCCTCGCCGACCTGGAAAGCCGCCTCGCCCACCACGAGCGCATGGCAGAGGAAATGTCGGAGGTCATCTTCGCCCAGGGCCAGACCATCGACCGCCTGACCGCGCAGTTGAAGCGCATGCGCGACCGGGTCGAGGCGGCCGAATACGCGATCGCATCTCCACAGGACGACCGGCCGCCGCCGCATTATTGAGGGGCGACGGCCGGCCTGCGGGCCTAACTCCGCAAAGACTCACCCCGCCCCCTCGACCACCACCTCCGTCATCATTCCCGTCGCCATGTGCAGCAGGTTGTGGCAGTGCAGCGGCCAGCGGCCGGGATTGTCGGCGTCGAAGGCCACCGTCACGCTGCCCATCATCGGCACCAGCACCGTGTCGCGCACCGCCCCCACCAGCGGGCGGCCGTCGATCGCGACCACCTGGAAGTGATGGCCGTGCAGGTGCATGGGGTGCGCCATCATCGACGTGTTCTCGAAGGTCAGTTCCACCCGCTGGCCCTGGCGCACCACCAACGGCCTGTGAGCACCGAAGGTCCGGTCGTCCAGGCTCCAGACATAGGGCTCCATCGACCCGGTCAGCCGCACCCGCGTCGACAGATCCGCCGCACGGGGAGGAAGAGACTGCGCGGCCACTAGCCGCCGCTCCAGCGACAGGTCGAGCGCGTCGGTGGCGGCACCTCCCTGCTCCGCCACCCGCTGCACCGTTGCACCGGGCGTGGCGAGCACGATGCCGGTCCGCTGCACCGCGCCCTCGCGCAGGGCCAGGATCGGAAAGGCGCCGCCTTCGGAGGGCAACCTCAGCCGGATGTCCAGCCGCTGCCCCATGCTGATCCCGAAGCGGTTGCCGGCGACCGGGTGCACGGGGTTGCCGTCCGCCGCGACCACCTCCCCGGTCAGGCGTCCAAGATCGAGATGGAAAGCGGTGGAGGTGGCGCCGTTGATCACCCGCAAGCGCACCCGTCCACCCCGCTCCACCCGCAAGACCTCGGGGTCCGCAAGCGTGCGGTCATTGGCGAGATAGGCGTCATACTCGACGTCGTTCAGGTCCATCGCCATGCCGCTGGACATGGCATGCCCGGCGGAACCATGCGCCATCCCGCCATGATTCATCGACCCATGATTGCCAGACCCGTGATTGCCAGACCCGTGCCCCATGGAGCCGTGGGACCCATGCCCCGTTTGGCCGTGACCGCCGTGCCCTGTCCCGCCGGCCGGCCCAGTCAGCGAGGCCAGCAGCTCGGCCGGATCGCGGAAGGTAAAGTCATGCAGCAGGATGGTCACCTCCTGCTCGTCGGCGCGGAGGTCGTCGGGGCTGCGGACCACCAACGGGGCCGCCATCAGCAATTGTTCCTGCAGCCCGTGGTGGGAGTGCATCCAGTGCGTCCCCGTCCGTGGCGCGAAGTCGTAGCTGGCAGTGCCGCCGTCGCGGATGGTCGGCCGGTTCATGTCGGCCACGCCGTCCTGGACATAGGGCGGTGTCTGGCCATGCCAGTGGATCACCGCCTCTTCCCCCGCCCGGTTGGCGAGGTCGACCAGGAACCGCCGTCCGGGATCGAGGACGAGTCCGTGCGTACCGTCGGGCTGACGGATGCCGAAAACCTTCGCCGCCTTGCCGTTCACATCGAGCGTGCGGCGCTCGATGGTCAGGCGGACAGGCTGATCCGCGGCCGGCGTGGCGGCCAGGATGGAGCGGGGAAAGGCGGGCAGCAGGGCGGCACAGCCGCCGGCGATGGCCGTCGAAAGCAGACGGCGGCGCGAAAGCGCGAGAGTCATTGCGGACACCGGAAATGCGATTTGGGTGAAAGTGCCGAAGGCGCCATCACGCCCCGAGCGGACGCGGACGACGCGGACGCTTCATCCCAGCCGCGGCGGCGGTAGGTCCGGGCGCACTCCCTGCCCCTCATGCAACGGGCCGGCGGGCCAGCCCGTCACCGACCTCGCCAACTCCACGGGAGCGGCCAACTCTTCTCCGGGCGCAGCCACAGCCATCGAGGCGCAGGACATGCCACCGCAGCAGGGCTGCAGCACACCATGTTTGCCTGAGCCCTGTAGACCTGATCCCTGCGAATGGGCAGGAACGGCCCGGACATGGTCGGTCTTCGCAGCGGACTGCACATGATGCTGGGCCATGGCCGCGGACGAAGCGCTGTCCCCGCCATGCGGGCATGCGGCGACGGCGCCCCCTTGCCACAGCAGCAGGACGAGCATCGCCAGGGCCACCGCCCCGGCCATGCCCGTCAGCCTCCGCAGCCAGTCGGCGACACAGATCGGCACCGCAACGCTCCCGCTTGTTACTCCGCCTTTTCAGATAGGTCGTCGGGTGGATGCGGTCAATCACCGCCTACCGCCGGACAGCCCCACTACCCATTCAGTCTTAAGAGCTTTCCCGAACATGGAACTGCAACACGGCTCCCCTATATTCGCGCTCACCCGAAACAACCCACCTCCGTCGTGACCATGTCCGCCTCCGCCCGTCCGGCCAGCACCCCGCACACCGCGAGCCGTCAACTGCATTGCGCCTGCTGCGGCCGCCCATTCGTTCGTCCGTCGACGCGGGGGCCGGCACCGCTCTATTGCTCGGTGGATTGCCAGAAGCAGATGCGGGTCCGCACACGGGTGTGGAGCCAGCGCGACGACGCCCCGTTCGGCCTTCGCCGCGCGTCCTGAAGCGGATTGCAATCCGCTTTGGACCGCGACGGCGGTCCCGGCCGCTCATGCGGCCGAAGCCTGACCGGCGAATGAGGTCATGTGACTCGAAAGCGAATGCAAATTCGCCTTAGAACTCAGCGGATTTCCACGGTGGCGCTGTCGCTGCGTCCGTCGGCGTCGAGCACGGTGACGCGGACCAGCCCCGGACCGTCCGGCCGCCACACCACCTCACGCGCGATGGGCGATTGGGCGATCCGGCGCCCGTCGATCAGCCAGGACAGCGGCCGTCGGCCGCCGGTTGCGGTCAGGGTCATCGGCTCCCCCTTCCCGTCCGGCCCAAGCGCCTCCAGAACCATGTCGCTGACCGGGAAGGTCAGGCGAAGACGGTCGCTCTGGCGGGGACCGGCAATCTCTGCATCACCCGGACGCAGGCGGCGCAGGAGTTCCGGCGGCGTCTCGGTGCGCACCGGGCCGGCGGGGCGGCCACGCTCGGCCGGAAGACGGTCGAACACCTCGAACAGCAGTGGAGCCGCCGTGTTGCGGCCGTAATGGTCGGGACTGGGCGTGCCGTCCGGACGGCCGACCCAAACGCCGACCGTATAGCGCCCGGTGACGCCGAAGGCCCAGGCGTCGCGGAAGCCATAGCTGGTTCCGGTCTTCAGCGCCACCGGCCCGCTGCCGCGCAGTTCCTGCGCCTGCACCACGCCCGGCGGTGGCGGAGAGCCTTCCAGGATCGCCCGAACCTGCTGCGCCGCCGTGGCAGACAGCAGCCGGTGTTCCGCCCCGTTGCCTTCCTCCCTGGTCGCGCGCAACGGTGCGACCAGCCCGTCGCGGGCAAGCCCGGTGTAGAGCGCCGTCATGTCCCACAGGCTGATCGACGCCCCGCCCAGGGCCACCGGCAGGCCCGGCAGCGCCGTGCCGCGGGGCAGCACGAGCCGCGCACCGGCCCGCCGCAGTGCGTCGGCGAATCTCAGCGGCCCCACCCGGTCGAGCACCAGAACCGCCGGCACATTCAGCGAGCGTTGCAGCGCCTCCATCACCGTCAGGTCTCCGGTGAAGCTGCGGTCGAAATTGCGCGGCGCCCAGTCGCCGAAGCGGGTGGAGACGTCGGCGATCTGCGTCAGCGGATGGATGATGCCGTCGTCGAAGCCCAGCCCATAGATGAAGGGCTTCAGCGCCGATCCCGGCGATCGCACCGCCCGCACCATGTCGATGGGCCCCTGCCGCGTCTCGTCCAGCGCATTGGGACTGCCGAGATAGGCCAGCACCGACCGGTCGCGGTTGTCGACCACCAGCACCGCCAGTCCGGCCTGCGGGTTCAGCGTCTCCGCCGCCCTACGACCCAGCGCCTCGACCGCCTGTTGCAAGGTGCCGTCGATGGTGGTGGCGATCTCCGCCCGGCCGGGATTGGCGCTGCGCAGCCGGTCGGCCAGATGCGGAGCCGAGGCCGGCAGCGGTAGCCGTGCCGACGGCACCGGCAGCGACTTCGCCTCCGCCACCGCCTTGGGCGACAGGGCGCTCGCCTCCGCCACCCGGTCGAGCACTTTGTCGCGCGCCGCCTGCGCCCGCTCCGGGTAGCGGTCGGGCCGCAGCCTGGACGGCGACTGCGGCAGCGAGACCAGCAACGCCGCCTCCGCCGCGTCCAGTTCCACCGGCGATTTGCCCAGCAGCATCAGCGAGGCCGCGCGAATGCCTTCGATGTTGCCGCCATAGGGGGCGAGCGTCAGGTACATGCCGAGGATATCGCGCTTGCCGTAACGCCATTCCAACTGCGCCGCCCGCGCCGCCTCGATCAGCTTTGCGGAGAAGGTGCGCGGACGCGGCTCCAGCAGGCGGGCGACCTGCATGGTGATGGTGGAAGCGCCGGAGACCACCCGCCCCGCCCCCAAATTCTGTGCCGCCGCCCGCAGCACCGCCAGCGGATCGACGCCGGCATGGCTTTCGAACCGCCGGTCCTCATAGGCCAGCAGCAGCTCGACGAACAGAGGCGACACGTCCTCGACCGTCGCCGGCAGACGCCATGCCCCCGCCCCGTTGGTGAAGACGCGCAGCGGCTGGCCCTTGCGGTCGGTGACCGTCACCGACAGATCGGCCAGCCGGTCCAGCGGCGGCGGGAACAGCCGGTCGAGCGCGAGCGTCGTGCCCATCAGGACGGCGACGCCCGCTGCCGCTACGCTCGCTCGCCGGATCCAACGCTGCCGGAACCAACCCCGCGCCAATCGTCACTCCGCCGGATGGACCGTGATCCGCCCGGTGTTCTGACGGGCGAAAAAGCGCGGTTTGTACATGTCCTCCACCGTCGCGCCCGGCAGTTCATAGGTGCCGGGGGTGATGGCGCGGACGATGAAGGCCAGCTTGAAGGTCTGCTGGTCCTCCGTCAGGTCCACCGCTGCGACATAGCGGTCGTCGCGCGCTTCGGCCGTGCGGGTGTAGCTGAGGTCGCCCAGCCACTGCATCTCCTCCGGCGTGCCGCCACCCAGCTTGGCGTTCTCGATCTCCCAACCGGCGGGCAGCGCATGGGTCACGATGCCCTGGTGGAACAGCTTGGTGTTCGCCTCGCCCTCCAGCACCACGACGAAGACGTCGTTCTGCTTGATGCCGTCGAGGTTCAGCACCTCGCCCTTGCGGGTGAAGAAGTTTCGCTTGATGCGCAGCCCTTCGCGCGCCGCCGGTTGCGGCGCCACCGGAACGCCGGACAGCGACACCGCCTGCCACACCGCCGCCTTGCCGGCATTGGCGACCGGGATGCCGGCCTTCAGCTGGGCCAGCGTCGGGGTCAGGTCGACCCTCGCGCCGTCCTTCTTCGCACCGCCCAGCGTCACCTCCACCTTGGCCGGCGCGCCGCGCAGCAGCGCGTCGGCGGCCAGCACCGACCATGCCTTTTCCTGCGTGTTGGTGCGGTTGGCGGCGGTGGCCGAGGCCGGGAGACGGTCGATCAGCGCCGGGATGCGGTTGCCCGCCATGTTGACCTCGGTCATCAGCGCCACCAGCGCGGCGGAATCGCGGACGGTGGAGCCGTAATCGACATGCCATTCCTCGCGCGCCAGATGGCCGACCGCGCTGTCGAAGGCGCTGGACGCCCGCTCCTGGTCGCCCATGCGGGCCAGAGCCGCAGCCAGCTGCCCCTTGGCGAGCGGCGTCGGCAGCTTCTCCAGCGCGGTATCGTGCAAGTAGCGCGCCGGCCCCGGCAGCGACACGCCGGCCAGGGCCAGCGTGTGCAGGGCATAGGCGCGAACCGCCAACTCGTTCGGCTCCGTCGCGCTGGCGATGGCGCGCTGACGCAGCCAAGACAACGCATCGGTCAGCGGCTTGTCCGGCACCGCCTCGCCCTTCTGCTTGGCGCGCACCAGGAACTCGGTGGCGTAGGCGGTCAGCCAGCCATCGGCCTCGTCATGGGCACCCCACAGGCCGAAGGCGCCGTCGAAGCGCTGCTTGTCCATCGTGCGGGAGATCGCCTGCTGGACGCGGGCCTCCAGCCCATCGTCGGGCTTGCGGTCCTTGCCCAGCGCCAGCTCCACATCGCGCACCACCAGCAGCGGCAGGGCGCGGCTGACCGTCTGTTCCAGGCAGCCATATGGATAGCGGTCGAGCGCCCGCAGGATGCCTCCGACATCGAAGGGCGGCGCGGTGGTGAAGCTGGCCGACCAGTTGGTCGTCCCCGGCAGATAGGTCGCCAACTCCGCCCCGTCGAAGCGGACGCTCTCGCCGGGCGCGATCTGGCGGGTGACGAACTGGGTCTCCACCGCGCGGGCCGGGCGGACGGTGATGCCGTATTCGTGGCTCAGCGCCAGATTTTCCGGCCCCTTCACCGCCACGGCGACATGGCCGATGCCGGCTGCGACACCCTTCAGCGGCACCACCAGCGTCTTGCGCTCGCCCTTCTCCAGCGGAACCGAGAGGTTCCCGCCCTCCACCGCCACCGCGTCCTGGGCGGTGACCGCCACCTCATAGGTGCCGGCCGCCGCCTCGACATTGTGAAGCGACAGCGTCACCCGGCTGTCGTCGCCGGGGGCGAGGAAGCGCGGCAGGATGGCGTCGGCCACCAGCGGATCGCGCACCGTCACCGGTCCGGCGGCGGAGCCGACCCGGCCGCGGCTGTAGGCCACCGCCATTAGCCGAAGCTCGCCGTTGAAGTCAGGCACGTCGAAACCGATGCGGGCGGTGCCGTCGGCGCCGACCTTCACCGGGCCCTGGAACAGCGACACCACGGTGAAGGGCACCACCGGCAGTCCGGCGCCGCTGGAATCGCCACCCTGGCGCATGGCGCCATAGGGGCCGTCGAGCGGGTCGATCAGCCGGCCGTAATCGTCGCGGATGTCCAGCCCCAGCCGGCGCTTGCCGAAATAATGCTTCTCCGGCTGCGGGCTGGCGAAGTCGGTCAGACGCAGGATGCCCTCGTCCACCGCGGCCAGCGTGACATAGGTGTCCTCTATCGACCCGCCATCCGCGGCGGCCACCTTCACCCCGACCTCCAGCCGGCTGCGCGGGCGCATCACCTGCGGCGCGTCCAGCGTGACGGCCAGCGTGCGGACCGACGGATCGACGCCGACCCAGGCGACGCCCATGGCGCGCACCGGCTGGCGTTCCCGCCCCTTGACCGGCGGACGGTAGGCGGTGGCGGTGACATAGGCGCCGGGCCCCCAGGCGGCATCGACCGGGATCTCCACCGTCGCCCCCTCGGCCGGGACCGAGATGGTGCGCACGTCGAAGATGCGGTCGGTCGCCACAGTCACCAGCAGCTCGCCGGCGAAGGGCGGAGCGACGCGGATGCGGGCAGTCTCGCCGGGCTTGTAGGACTGCTTGTCGGTGGAGACCTGCAGCTTGTCGGGGATGTCGGCAGTCTCATCGCCGCCGGCCCAGCCGGAATAGAAGCGGTAGGAACTGGCGACGCCCGCCGCCTTGTCCGTCACCTCCAACCGGTAGCGGCCGAAGTCGCGCTTGCCCAGCGCCACCTGCGCCGGCTTGTCGGCGGCGACATCGACGGTGCCGGACGCCAGCGGCACGTCGCGCACCGTGGCATTGTAGCTGTAACGGCCATCGCGGCGGAACCAGACGAAGGAAACCCGCTCCTCCACCAATTCCCATTTGATGCCGGGTTTGGCGATGGCGCTGCCGTCCGGTGCCACGGCGACGAGGTCGAAGGCGGCCTCCGCCCCCTCGCCGATGCGGCCGTCGGAGAAGCGCGGGCGGAGGCCCAGCGCATGGGTCCTCGGCCGCACCGGCACGCTCACCGACTTGTGCACCGGGCGCCCGCCCGGCTCCGACAGGGTGACGCGGATGTCGGCGCGCAATGGCTTGCTGGTGTCCGGCACCTCCGGCAACGTCACTGCGACGCGCGATACGCCCTGATCGTCGGTGGTCGGGAATTCCAGCGGGTCGAGCCGCTCGGTCGGATTGTCCTGCACCCGGCCGAAGCGATAGTCCTTGAAGGCCGGATAGGGCATCGGATCGGGCTTCAGCGCCACCTCGGCGGTGCCGTCCAGCCCGGCGGCCGGCGGGCCGTAGAGGAAGCGGCCCTGCGCCGTCACCTCGAAGGGTTGCCCCGGCACCAGGATCGGCGCGCTGGCGGTCAGGTCGAGCGCCAGCTTGACCGGCACGAAATCCTCGACTTGGAACTCGCCGCGTCCGATCGGCTCGCCCTTAGGGTCGCTGTAGACCAGCACCGCCCAGCCGCCCAGCGGCGCCGTGCGGGTCAGGCTCAGCGGCAGGAAGAAGCCGCCAGCCTCCCGACCCTTCAGGGCGCCGCTGTAATATTCGGTGCCGCTGGGGCGCAGGACCTTCACGGTCAGCGGGAAGTTGTCCACCGCCTCGGTCTTGTCGTCACGCAGCAGGATCGACAGGTTCACCGTCTCGCCCTGACGGTAGACGCCGCGGTCGCTGTAGACGAAGGCGTCCATCGGCCCCGGCGCCGGACGCCCGCCGACCCCGCGGTCGCTGAGGTCGAAGGCGGCGCCGGTCAGGTCCTGCATGGCGAAATCGGTGCCGAGATATGCCATCACCATCTCGGGCGCATTGCCACCGGTCTTCAGCAGGCCGGGCGCGAAGCGGGCGCGGCCGAACTCATCGGTCTTGGCGCGGGCCAGTTCGGAGTTGTTGCGGGCAACCAGCGCCACATCCACCCCCGGCAGCGGCTTGGCCGAGCCGAAGGAGCGGGCGAAGACGGTCAGCCCGTCGGCACCGCGGAAACTGGTCAGGCCGATGTCGGACAGCAGCACCCATTGGGTCGCCAGCGCGTCCCAACGGTCCGAGTCCTCCACGTCATGCGGACGGGCGGTGACGACATACAGGCCGGCCTTCGGGTCGTCGCCCACCGCCTGCCGGAACGGAATGGCGGCGGTGGTGTCGCGGTTGCGCTCCCCCTTCACGTCCAGCGAGCCGGACCACACCAGCTCGCCGTTCTCCTGGGCCAGCCGGTCGGCGGAATAGCCTGTCAACTCGTTGAAGATGCTGCCTTCATACTTGTTCGAGACGAGCGCGCGGTCGGCGATGCGGTAGACCGACACGTCGAGCCGGTCGGTGTTGACGCTGACCACCGGAATGCCGTCGGCGCCCTTGCGCGGCAGGATATAGGCGGAGCCGCGGAACGCAGCCATGGACGGCCGGTCGGGCACGCGCACGCGCTGGGTCTCGTCGGCCTTCAGCGCAACGCCGTCCTCGCCGGGCAACCCCTGGCGCAGTGTGACGGTGTAGCCGTTGCCATGGGTGACGCCGCGCAGGCACAGGCTGTTCTCCCGCGCTTCGAGCGCGGTCTTGGTCGGCGGTTCCACCCGGACGTAATCGTCGAAGCGTACGCCCTGCTTGCCGCTCAGCCGGTCGGAGAACTGGAAGCAGACGCGCGGGCTGGTGCCCTCCGCGTCGACCGTGACGCCGGTCATCGCCAGCCCGGCCTTGCGGCGCAGGGCGACGATGCGCTCCTCCAGCTTCGGCGCCTGGGCGTCGAGCGTCGCCGCCTCCATCTTCGGCGCCAGTTCCTGTATGGATCTCAGCGCCTTGATCGCCTCGTCCGGCTTGCCGAAGGCCTCGTCCATCAGCGTGGCGATGCGCCACAGGATGGCGACGCGTTCCTCGTCCTTCGGGTTGAACTGGCCGGCCATCACGGCGCTGTGCAGCGCACGATCCTTGTTGGGCGGAGATGCTGCCATCCAGGCCGCACTCAACTCCAGCCAGACCGACGGCGAACCGCCGCCCTGGGTGATCGTCTTCTCATAGGCCTGGATGGCACCGGCCATGTCCTTGCGGTCGCGGGCGGCGCGCGCCTGCTTCAGCAGGTCGGCGATCACCTGCGGCTTCGGCTGCGGCGGCGATTTCAGCAGCAGTCCATTGGCATAGGCACTGGCGTCGGACAGCGCCCCCGGCGGCGTGTAGTCGGCGCGGACCGGAGTGCCTAGGAAGGCCATCACCACAAGGACCCAGAGCAGCGTCAGCAGCCGTACCATCATGTCGCCTTACAACCGGAAGCGGGAACGCCCGGTTATAGCGCCGATAATCAGTCAGTTGCGATAGGCCGAAGCGCCGATGCCACTTCTCGATAGCTTCCAACACTCCCTCTCCCGCCCCGGGAGAGGGAAGGGGGGCGCCGCGAAGCGGTGGGAAGGGCGAGGGGCGATCCAAGGAACCATACGCTTCTGGTTTCCTGGACTACCCCTCACCCTCCCACTTCGTGGGTCCCCCCCCCTCTCCCGGGGCGGGAGAGGGCGTATTCCCCACCGCAACGCGTATGAACGCCCGTTCGGCGATGCTGCGGTAGCGGTCGCGGTGGCGCAGCAGGTGGAAGGGCCGGGCCGGCAGTTCCAGCCCCTCCAGCGCCACGATCCGTCCGGCAGCCAGATCCTCCGCGACGATCAGGTCAGACAGCACGCTCGCCCCCACTCCCGCCAGCAGCGCTGCCCGGATCACCCCGCCACCCGGAAGCGTCATCGCAACATCCAACCCGTCCGGGTCCACCCCCACCCCCCGCATCGCCGCCTCGAACAGCGCGCGGGTGCCGGAACCGGGTTCGCGCAGGATCCAGCGTCCGGCAGCCAGCGCGCCGCCATCCACCCGCCCCAGTCCAACCCAGGGATGTCCCGCCCCGACCACCAGCCGCAGCCGGTCGCCCTCGATCGGTTCGCTGACCAGTGCCGGATCGGTCACCGCCCCCTCGGCGATGCCAAGTTCGGCGCGCCCGTCGCGCACGGCCTCGGCGACCTGTTCGGTGTTGCCGATGGACAAGTCGACGCGAATGCCCGGATAGTCCCCGGCGAAGCGCAGCAGCCGCGGCGGCAGCCAGTGGTTGCCGACCGTCTGGCTGGCCGCCAGCCGCAAGGCACCGCGCGACAGGCCCGACAGCTCGGCCAGCATGGTGCCGGCTTCTTCCACCTTCGCCAGAATGGCGCGGGCCCGACCGTGGAGCAGTTGGCCGGCGGCAGTCAGTTCCACCCGGCGGCCGATGCGGTCGAACAGGCGCAGGCCATGCTCCGCCTCCAGCGCGGCGATGGCGGCGCTGACCGCCGGCTGCGACAGGTGCAGCACCTCCGCGGCACGGGTGAAGTGCAGCATCTCCGCCACTGTGGCGAAGATGCGCAGCTGCTCCAGCGTCACGCGAACAGGCCGGTGAAGGGCAGGAAGTCCACCAGATCGCCCGGATTCACCGCGGTGGCCTCCGCCGGCATGTCGACCAGCCCGTCGGCCTCCACCATCGAGGTCAGCACGCCGGAGCTGTCGCTGGGAAACTTCACGGCGACCGGGCGGCCGTCCTCGCCACGCTCCAGCCGCGCGCGCAGGAACTCGCGGCGGCCGGGCTTCTTGGCGAAGGTGAAGCCGGCGACCACCAGGCTGCGCGGCGTGGCGATGCCGGAGGCTCCCGACAGGCGCAGCACCAGCGGCCGGCCCACCAGCAGGAAGGTCACCATCGCCGACACCGGGTTGCCGGGCAGCCCCAGGAAGGGCGTGTCGCCCACCCGGCCCAGAGCCAGCGGCTTGCCCGGCTTGATCGCCAGCGTCCACAGGTCGATGGAGCCCAGTGCGTTGACCGCCGCCTTGACATGGTCCTCCTCGCCGACCGACACGCCGCCGCTGGTCACGATCAGGTCGGCGGTGCCGGCAGCCTCGGCGAGCGCGGCGCGGGTGGCGTCCGGCCGGTCCGGCAGGATGCCGAGGTCGCGCACCTCCACCCCGAGTGCATCGAGCTGGGCGGCCAGCGTGTAGCGGTTGGCGTCATAGATGGCATGGTCCGGCTTCGGCGTCCCCGGGTCCCGCAGCTCGTCACCGGTGGAGAACAGCACCACCCTCAGCCGCTTGCGCACCGTCAGGCTGGAACGGCCGACCGCGGCGGCAAGCCCGACCTCCTGTGCCCGCATCCGCTGGCCGGAGTGCAGCACGACGTCGCCGGACGTCATGTCCTCTCCCGCCGAACGGACGTTGGAGCCCCGCTTCAGCGAGGCGGGGACCAGCACCGCGTCGCCGTCGGTCCGACAATCCTCCTGCATCGCCACGGTATCGACCCCGGCCGGGACCGGCGCGCCGGTGAAGATGCGCACCGCCTGCCCCGGCCCGACCGTTCCCTCGAACTTCGAGCCGGCCGGCACGCGCCCGACGATGTCGAGGCGCCGGAACCCCTCCCCGGCATCGGCGGCATAGGCCCAGCCGTCCATGGCGGACACGTCGGCCGGCGGCACATTGACCGGAGCCACCACCTCCTGCGCCAGCATGCGGCCGAGTGCTTGGCGCAGCGGCACCTCCTCCGTCCCGGTCACGGCGCCGTATCCCTGCGCGACGCGCGCGACCGCCTCGTCCAGCGACAGAGGGGTGGGGCCGTGTGCGGAGCAATCGTCCATTGTCTCGATGTCCTTGATATGGTGGTCCGGGATGGGGTGGTCCGGCGACGTGCCGGTTCGCGTCGGCTGTCGCACTCGTCCGAAGGAGCGGCTATTTCACGCGATCGGTACCGTCAACTGCAGCGCGCGACCTTGATCGACGTCAAGATCCTGTTTAGGCATGTGCCGGTTGCGCGCCCCTTTCGCCGCCCGGCCGGTCAGGCCGTCTCCGCTCTCAGCCAGTCCAGATAGGCGGGATTGCCGCGCCCGACCGCAAGCTCAACCACGCAGGGGGTGTCGTAGCTGTGCAGGTCGCGCACGCGTGCGGTCAGCCGCTCGAACAGCGAGGACCGGGTCTTGGCGATCAGCACCGTCTCGTCCGCCTGTTCGATGGCATCGTTCCATCGATAGACGGAGGTCATGCCGTCCAGAACATTGGCGCAGGCGGCCAGGCGCTCCTCCACCAGAGTGCGGCCGATGCGGAGTGCTTCCTCCTTGGAGCCGGCGGTGATGTAGGCGAAGACCAAAGGGTCGGTCCCGGTCTCAAGCATGGAAAGGCTCCTCCTTTTCGATGCATCTGCGATGAGCTTTCGCGTAGGATGCCCCCACTTTGCCACAGCCCCCACCGGGGCCGGCAATCCCCTGCCCCATCCCGCTTCCGCAAGAGTCGCCCATCCATGGCCAAGCCCCGCCGTTCCCCGTCCCGCAGCGCCCCGTCAGACGTTCAGGGGGCTTGGCTGCGCCGCGGTCTGAACCAGCCGGGCGGCAAGCTGCCGCTGTTCGACGAGCGGGGGCAGCGCGTGAAGAAGACGACCGTCGAGGCCTGCCTGAAGGCCGGCTGGGCGGAACGCTGGTTCGACAATCCGCTGAAGCCGGACTGGCTTGTCTGCCGCCTGACCGAAACCGGGCGCGGCGCTCTTGCCGGGAATGGCCGAGACGAGGAAGCCCCGACTGACGGGGCGGAGGATGAAGCGCGCCAAGGCGCGCTGATATAAGTCCAACTCTTGGGGAGGCGGTGCGGCGGCCTCTGCCGGTCCGCCCTTACTGGGCGGCCTGGGCGACGCCGTCGATGCGCTTGATCCGTAGCTGCCTGTCGACCTCGGCCTGCAGCTGGCGCGGGGTCACCGGCTTGTGCAGCACGGCTACGCCGTGGGCGGAGACGTCGGCCAGGGTGTCGATGCCGGTTTCGCCGGTCAGGATCATGGCGGGGATTTCCGCCCCATAGCGTTCGCGCACGCGGCGGATCACTTCCGTGCCGACACGGCCTTCGCGCAGCCGGTAATCGGCGATGACGATGTCCGGCGCCCGGTCCAGCGCCTCCAGCCGGTCCATCGCCCGGTCGGCACCGTCCGCCGCGACCACGCGGAACCCCCACTCGGTCAGGACCGTCTGCAGTCCCAGCAGCACCACGGCGTCGTCGTCCACCAGCACCGCCAGCCGCGGCCGGTCGATCACCGGCCGGCGATCCACCCCGCCGGCACGGCTGGGAATGAGGCGCGCCGGGGCCAGCGGCACCAGCACCCGGAAGGCGGAGCCCTGTCCCTGCACCGAGCGCACCTGCACCGGATGGTCGAGCAGCTGCGACAGCCGCCGCACGATGGCCAGCCCCAGGCCAAGGCCGCGCAGCCGGTCGCGCTCCGGATTGCCGACCTGATGGAACTCCTCGAAGATGCGGTCGAGATGTTCGGGAGGGATGCCGATGCCGGTGTCCTGCACCTCGATCGCCAGCCTCTCGCCATCGACCCGGCAGCGGATGCGGATTGCGCCTGCCTCGGTATAGCGCAGGGCGTTGTCGACCAGATTTCGCAGCAGCTGCATCAGCAACCCGCGGTCGGTCCGCAGAACCGAGTCGCACCCCTCCACCCGCCAGACCAGACCCTTGGCGGTGGCCTGCTCGGCATAGGCGGAATCGAGCGCGTCGGTGATCTCGCTGGCGGCGAACGTATCAAGCACGGGCGTCACCACCCCCGCCTCCAGCCGGGAAACCTCCAGCAGGCCGTCCAGCAGCCCCTTCATGGTGTCCAGTCCCTGGTCGAGCCGGGACAGCAGGTCGCGCCCGTTGTGGTCGCCGACATGGCGGGCCAGGGCCGCGGACAGGAAGAACAGGGCTTGCAGGGGTTGGCGGAGATCGTGGCTGGCGGCGGCGAGGAACTTCGACTTGGCGAGATTGGCGCGCTCGGCTTCCTCCCGGGCGGCGTCGCGCTCCGCTTCCAGCGACTGAAGGCGATGTATGAGACTCATGCGACCACGGCTCTCACGGAGGATTGGGGTTCCCGAAGGCGCCCCGTTTCCATTTTAGAACAGAACCGGGGTTAATGTTAAACTTCATTAACCATAACTCTGCTGCAGCGCGCAACCCCTCCCAGGCATATGTGCCGCATGGGCAGGGTCGATGAAGAAAAGGTTACTGCGGGTGCATATGTGAAAGCCCCGGCAATTTTCCGGGGCTTTCCGCATTCGGGACTCGGATGGGCCGTTGGGCGCCAGACGCTTTGGGCAAACCCTTCGATAGTCGGGCAATCAATAGCCGCGGCGTACCGCGTTGTGGATCTCGCCCCGGGTCAGCCCGATGTCGGACAGTTCGACATCGGACATGTGGTTCAGCTCACTTTCCGCGCGACGAAGTTCAATCCGCTCGCGAACCCAATGAACGACACGTTGAAAGACAGTGATTCCCTTTGTTCCGGCGCCAAACAATTCACCGGACGTTGAATGCATCGAAGAGTAGGCCATGATGATCTCCTGCGCTTGGCGCTCGATTACATGAGCCTATTTTGCCTTTTGCATCCGCGAAATCAATGGCAGGGCCTCTGCGGCGCGGCGGCGGCAGACCTGCGCGAATTCGATAGAACCTTTGTAGGCAAAGGAAGCCAGATCAAGGCGGGCATGAAAAAAACGCGCGGAGGTTTCCCCCCGCGCGTCTTTGAAAACAAAGGCTTGATGCTGATCGGCTTACTTGACGGCCGGCTTGCGCGACAGGTTGTGGTGCGCCTCGATGTAGCGGACCGTGCCCGACTTGGAGCGCATGATGACCGAATGGGTGTAGGCGCCGCCCGGAACGCGGCGGACACCCTTCAGCATGGCGCCGTCGGTGACGCCGGTGGCGGCGAACATGACGTTGCCGCGGGCCAGTTCGTGCAGGCTGTACTTCTTGTCCAGGTCCGTGACGCCCCACTTGGCGGCGCGGGCGCGCTCGTCGTCGTTGCGGAACAGCAGACGGCCCTGGAACTGGCCGCCGATGCAGCGCAGGGCCGCAGCAGCCAGCACGCCTTCCGGCGCACCGCCGGATCCGACATACATGTCGACACCGGTGCCGGCCTGGCTGGTGGCGATGACGCCCGACACGTCGCCGTCGTTGATCAGCATGATGCGGGCGCCGGCTTCACGGACGCGGGCGATCAGCTCGGCGTGGCGCGGACGGTTCAGGATGCAGACCAGCAGCTCCTCGATCTCGGTGCCCTTGGCCTTGGCCAGCGCCTTGAGGTTGTTGGCGGGCGTCTCGTCCAGATCGACGATGTTGTCCGGCAGGCCCGCGCCGACGGCGATCTTGTCCATGTAGACGTCGGGAGCGTTCAGGAAGCCGCCCTCCTCCGCCATCGCGATGACGGCGAGCGAGTTCGGACCGCCGGTGGCGCAGATGGTGGTGCCTTCCAGCGGATCGAGTGCGATGTCGACCTTCGGGCCGGAGCCGATGCCGGCACCGACCTTCTCGCCGATGTACAGCATCGGGGCTTCGTCGCGCTCACCCTCGCCGATCACGACGGTGCCGTCGATGTAGAGCGTGTTGAGCGCCTGGCGCATGGCGTCGACCGCGGCCTGGTCGGCCAGCTTCTCGTCGCCGCGACCCATCAGCAGCGAGGCCGACAGGGCGGCGGCCTCGGTCACGCGGACGGCCTCCAGCGCGAGGTTGCGGTCCATGTGAGACAGATCGACATGCGTAGACGGCGTAGACATCGTGTGCTCCCCCCGACTCTTCGGTCGTATAAGGCTGTGTTCGGTTATTCTGGGAAACGGGGCAGGTCAGGACTGTCCTGTTTGGGAAGGGCTTAGAACTGCTCGATCCGGATCATCCGCGGCGGCTCCAGCACGTTGTCGCTGGCCGCGATGGTTGCAAGCGCGCGCTGCATGGCCGCCTCGTCGGTGTCATGGGTGGTGAGGACCACCGGAACGCCTTCGCCCGGCGAGCGGCCGCGCTGCAGGAACTGCTCCATGGAGACGTTCTGGTCACGCATCGCCGCTGCGATATCCGCTATCACACCGGGACGGTCCACGACCATCAGGCGGACGTAGTACGACCCGCGGCGCGCTTCCATCGGCGAGGGGGTTGCCGCGCCCAGCCGATCGGCCGGAACGCCGAAGGTGGGCGTAGACCGCCCGCGGGCGATGTCGATCAGGTCGGCGACCACCGCCGACGCGGTCGGGCCAGCCCCGGCCCCGCGGCCGACGAACAGCACACGGTCGGCGAAATCGGCCTGCGCCACCACGGCGTTGAACACGCCATCCACCGAAGCAATCGGCGCGGTCTTCGGCACCATGCAGGGATGCACCCGCTGCTCGACGCCCGCATCGGTGCGACGTGCGATGCCCAGCAGCTTGATGCGGAAGCCCAGTTGGTCGGCATAGTCGAAATCGACCGCCGAAACCTGCCGGATGCCTTCGATGTAGACCGAGGAGAAATCGACCGGCGTGCCGAAGGCGACGGAGGCCAGGATCGCCAGCTTGTGCGCGGCATCGACGCCGTCGATGTCGAAGCTGGGATCGGCCTCGGCATAGCCGAGAGCCTGGGCGTCGGCCAGAACATCGGCGAAGTCGCGGCCGGTGGTCCGCATCTCCGTCAGGATGTAGTTGCAGGTGCCGTTCAGGATGCCGTGGATTTCCGACACGCCGTTGGCGGCCAGACCCTCGCGCAAACCCTTGATGATCGGGATGCCGCCGGCCACCGCCGCCTCGAAGGCGACGGTCAGGCCGTTTGCCTCGGCCTTTTGGGCGATCTCGGTGCCATGGACGGCCAGCAGCGCCTTGTTGGCGGTGACGACGTGCTTGCCGGTCTCCAGCGCCGTGGCGACGGTGTCGCGCGCCGAGCCTTCCGACCCGCCGATCAGCTCCACCACCAGATCGGCACCCGCCTCCGCCGCCATGGCGACGGGATCGTCGAACCACTGGACGCGCGACAGGTCGACGCCGCGGTCCTTGCCCTTCGACCGCGCGCTGACCGCGACCACCTCGATCCGGCGGCCGCAGCGCTGTTCGATCAGCGAGCCTTGCGTCTCCAGCAGCTTCAGGACACCGGCGCCGACCGTACCAAGGCCGGCGACGGCGATTTTCAGGGGGGCTTGCTGGGCGTTCGGCATCAGGCTTTCGCTTTCTCGGATTCCAGAAGGGCGGCGCGGGCCGCCGGGTCCTTGCTCGCCGCAACGCCACCGGCGTTGGAGCGGAAGAACTCCTTGATGTTGCGGGTCGCTTGGCGGATGCGGTGGACGTTCTCCACCATCGCCAGACGGACATGGCCGTCGCCGTATTCGCCGAAGCCGATGCCCGGCGCCACCGCGACCTCCGCCTGCTGCAGCAGCAGCTTGGAGAATTCCAGCGAGCCCAGATGGGCGAACTGCGGCGGGATCGGCGCCCAGGCGAACATCGACGCCTTCGGGCTGGGCACTTCCCAGCCGGCGGCGGCCAGACCCTCGATCATCACGTCGCGGCGCTGCTTGTACATGTCGCGGACCTGCTGCACGCAGTCCTGCGGACCGTTCAGCGCGGCAGCGGCGGCGACCTGGATCGGCGTGAAGGCGCCGTAGTCGAGATACGACTTGATGCGGGCCAGCGCGGTGATCAGCGTCTTGTTGCCGGTGGCGAAGCCGATGCGCCAGCCGGCCATCGAATAGGTCTTCGACATCGAGGTGAACTCGACCGCGATCTCGCGCGCTTCCGGGATCTCAAGGATCGACGGCGGCGGGTCGTTGTCGAAGAAGATCTCGGCATAGGCCAGATCGGACAGGATGTAGATGCCGTGCTTGCGGCAGAACTCCACGATCGGGCGGTAGAAGTCCAGCCCGACCACCTCGGCCGTCGGGTTCGACGGATAGTTCAGCACCAGCGCCAGCGGCTTGGGCACGCTGTGGCGCACGGCGCGCTCCAGCATGATCATGAAGCTGTCGATGTCGGTCGACGCCCCGTTCTCCATGCCCACCGGCAGGTGGCGCACCGAGGCGCCGGCCAGGATGAAGCCGAACGGATGGATCGGATAGCTGGGGTTCGGCACCAGGATGATGTCGCCCGGGCTGGTGATCGCCTGGGCGAGGTTCGCCAGCCCCTCCTTCGAGCCGATGGTGACGATGCACTCGGTCTCGGGGTCGATGTCGACGTTGAAGCGGCGCTTGTAATAGGCGGCATGGGCCTTGCGCAGGCCGGGGATGCCGCGGGAATTCGAGTAGCGGTGCGTCTTCGGATCGCGCACGGCCTCGACCAGCTTGTCGACGATATGCTGCGGGGTCGCCTGGTCGGGATTGCCCATGCCGAGGTCGATGATGTCGGCGCCGTTGGCCCTAGCTCGCGCCTTCATCGCGTTCACTTCGGCGAAGACGTAGGGCGGCAGGCGCTTGATGCGATGGAATTCGTTGTTCGACATGGACGCTCCGGAAGACCGCTCCGGTCACGCCACGAACCCAAGAGACCTGCGGACCGGGACTGACGTTCTACCGCCCTGACGCGACGGAAGCGAGGCAAATTTCGCGGGATGCGCCGCAGGGACGGCGCTTTGGCCGCAAGCCGCCCGGTATACGGGGCCTAGGCGCCGTGAAGGCGCCGCGGCGGAACGACCGAGCAATTCCCTCAACTATGTCATGGTTAAACCTAACTGTGCCTTAACTCATTAGCTTCCATACTAATCCGGACGGGTGCGTCGCAGAGGCATCCGAACGGGTTCAGACGGTCCCGTCTGCTGGAGATGTGATATGGTTTCGCTTCTGAAGGCCGCCGACGGCCTCCTCGGCAATATGCGCGTCATGCGGAAGCTGGCGCTCGCCCTGTCCATTCCGATGGCGGGCGTGGTCGTGACATCGTCGCTGCTGGTGTGGGACCAGTGGCAGGCGAGCCGACGCGCCGACGATCTGGCGTCCGTCACCCGCCTGTCGGTCGGCATGACCGGCCTCGTGCACGAACTGCAGAAGGAACGCGGGTCCTCCTCGGTGTTTCTCAGCGGCAAGCTGGACGAGGACCGCCGGCGGATGGAGACGGTGCGGACCGCATCGGACGTCAAGCTGGCGGAGCTGATGCCGCAGTTCGCCGCCGCGCACATCCGCGACCCCCATGTCGCGGCGGCGATGACCAACGCCCGCGACGCATTGTCGCAACTGTCCGGCCTGCGCAGCGGCGTCAACGCCATGACCCAGTCGCCCTTGGAAACGGTGGCGAGCTACACCGTCATGATCCGCAAGCTGCTGGACGCCGCCGGCCAAGCCCGCAGCATGTCCAACGACGGCGACCAGCTGCGCGCTGCCGATGCCATGGTCTCCCTGTCGGAGGCGAAGGAGCGGCTGGGGCAGCAGCGCGCGGTCGGCGGCGCCGCCTTCCGCAAGGACCGCTTCCCGGCCGACGCCCATGAACGCTTCATCGAGCTGAACGGCGAATACAAGGCGCTGATGGCCGGCCTGAAGTCCAAGCTGACGGCGGAAGAAGCCGCCTTCTTCGACCGCACCTTCTCCGGCGGCTCAGTGGACGAGGTGGAGCGGATGCGCCGGATCGGCGTCGCCTCCGCTTATGGTGCCGGAAACCAGGGGGTGGATGCCGGCAAGTGGTTCGACACCATCACCGTCACCATCGACATGCTGCGCACCGTCGAGATGCGGGTGGCCGACAACCTGATCGCCCTTGCCAACAGGGATGTGCGGGACTCGATGGCCCGCCTCACCGGCGTCGTCATCGGGGTGGCCGTGCTGCTGGTGATGATGACGCTGATCGCCGCGCTGGTCGCCCGCAACATCACCCGTCCGATCGCCCGCCTGAACACGGACATGGCGCAGATGGAGGCTGGCGAGCGCGAGCTGACCATCGCCGGAGCGGAGCGCGCCGACGAGTTGGGCGCCATGGCACGCCGACTGGACCAGTTCCGCCTGAGCCTGGCCGAGGCCGACCGGCTCGCCGCCGACCAACAGCGGCAGCAGGAGGAGCGCCTGCGCGAAGCCGAGCGGCTGGAGCGGCTGGTGGAGGAGTTCGACCGCCACATCGAGTTGGTGGCGGAACGGCTGGCCGGCGCTGCCACCGGCCTGCGCGGCAATGCCGAGCAGATGAGCCGCATCGCCTCCGACACCGAGGAACACGTGCTGTCGGTCGCCCGCGCGTCCGAAGGGGCGTCCAGCAACGTCCAGGCCGTGGCCGCCGCGACGGAGGAGCTGACCTCCTCCATCGCTGAGATCGGACGCCAGATGGCGGGCTCCACCGACATGGCCGAACGTGCCGTCACCGACGTCCGCCGCACCGCAGACGTGATCGCCGACCTCAGCGGCGCCGCCCAGCAGGTGGGCGAGATCGTGCGGATGATCACCGACATCGCCAGCCAGACCAACCTTCTCGCCCTCAACGCCACCATCGAGGCGGCACGGGCCGGCGAGGCCGGCAAGGGATTCGCCGTCGTCGCCAGCGAGGTGAAGAATCTCGCCAACCAGACGGCCAAGGCGACGGACGACATCACCGCGAAGGTCGCCGAAATCCAGTCCGCCACCAGCCAGACCGTGCAGGCCATCGGCGGCATCGGCACCATCGTCACCCGCATCGAGGAGAACATCTCCGCCGTCGCCGCCGCAGTGGAGGAGCAGAACGCCGCAACCGCCGAAATCGGCCGCAACGTCCGTCAGGCGGCCGACGGCACCGACCAGGTCTCCCACAACGCCGCCCTGGTCAGCACCGAGGCCGGCCGCGCCGGAAGCATGGCGAAGGAGGTTCTGTCGATGGCCGACGCCCTCAAGCAGAACGCCGACAGCCTGCGCAGCGACGTGACGAACTTCATCGGGCAGATCCGGGCGTCGTGAGGGGGGGAGGCGCGGCCTCGTGGTTGCCGATAATCGCCCTCTCCCGGAGCAGGAGAGGGAGTGAAATGTTCGAGGGGAATTGATTTTCGCTGGACACTCTCAAAGTTGCTTTTAATGCGGTTGACGCACCAACTGCGTGTAAATTACGCTTTTGGAGCAATGGGAGGACGATCTGAGCGGAACGTGGCCCGACGCCGACCGCCGCTCGTCTGCCTCCCTCCAGCAACGCAGATGGAGCGATGCCATGAACCCCCTGAGTCTCGCCAAACAAGGTTCCCTGTTGCATCCGACAACCCCTCTGGTCCAGGAGGCGCACAATCTTCTGGTCGACAGCGGATACGAACTCGTCGGGTATCACGGCACCAATCAACGCGCGGTGCGCGGCATCCTCATCAACGGATTCGACCCGACGTTCGCCGGCTCGTCGGCGGGCTTGGCACGTGGACCGGGCCTGTATGTGGCACGACACTTCACCATGGCTGCCGATTTCGCTGACACCGCAACCCAGGCCGGAGAACCGGATTTGCGAGGTAACATTCCGCGGCGTCAGGGGTTGGGAGGTCAGCAAGCCGTCATGCGTGTCTACGCGCTTCACTTCAGCGCGATGCAGGAGGGCACCCACTATGTCTGGGGACGGATGGGGGGCACGGCGATCGCCGGCGCCGGCGTCGTCAACAATCTGGCGGAACAGGAAATTGTTATTCGGCCCCGCTCCTTCGGATCCCTGGTTGGAATTCCGACGACGCTTGCAATCGAGCAGGCGCTTCGGGGTATGGCCTCACCGAGCACGCGCCCATCGCTGCGGCTTCATGAAGCTCCGTTCTGAAGCGTCATTGCGCAAAGGAAGTCTCACTCTCGATCAGGAAGGGGCACGCTGGCGTATTTCTTCTTCGCCACCTCCAGCGACGCCAGCAGTTGTTGTCCGGTCGCGCCGCCGTCGCCGCTGACGCGGCCGGTCATCACCGCCTTGATCGCGTCCACATGGGCCTTGAACAGCAGGTGCTCGTTGGCGGTCACCGTGGTCAGGCCGCCGCGGGTGGCCTCGTAGAGAGACTTGGCGATGTGGGTGATCAGCGGATAGCCGAAGATGCCGCCCTGCCCGCGCATCTCATGGGCGGAGCGGTTGACCTGGGCCAGCAGGCCGGACACGGCCTCCGGTTCGCGCGGCAGACGGTCGACGCGGCGGGCCATCTCCTCCACCTCCGCCCCGATCCAGACGGCATAGTCGCCGGCCCGGTTGAGGATTTCCTCCTCCGCGGCGGCCAGCACCTCCGGCGGCAGGGTGGGAACCGGGTCGCGCGGAGCGAGGCCGACCTTGGCACCCAGCCGGTTTGGCAGGTCGAAATAGATCACCGGGAACCGGTCGATCCCACGGGCCTTCGATGTGCTGTGCACCACCAGGATTTCCGAATGCGAGGTCGTCCGGCAATCCATGGCGACCGGCTTGTCGGCGCGGCGGCGGTCCGGGCCGAAATAGCCCTTGGCCAGCACGAAGCGGCGCGGCCGGGCGATGGCGAACAGCAACCGGCTGGCGATGGTGTGCGCGGAGAAGGGCTTGGCGATGAAGTCGGTGGCGCCGAGGTCCCGCGCCTGCTCCACATACTGGCGGTCGGCTGCGCCCGACAGCATCAGGACCGGCAGGAACCTGTCGGGGCTCTTCGGACTGTAGCGAATCCAGCGCAACAGCATCAGCCCATTGACCTCGGGCATCACCAGATCGGACAGGATCAGGTCGACCGGTGCGGTCCCCGGCGGCAGGGCGGCGCGCCGTTCCTCCAGCCAGCGGATGGCGTCGGCGCCGCTCGCCACCCCCTCTACCCGGCCGATGCCGATGGTGCGCAGGGTGGCGGTAAGGACCGCGCGGATGAAGCCGCTGTCCTCCACCACAAGGACGGACAGAAGATCGAGCTTCGGCTGGGTCATCGCCATCAGATTGGCGCCATCCGCTTGGTCGTGCGGGCCATATCCCCGCATTCAGTACCTCTTCTTCTTGCACAGCCACGCAGCTTTGGCGAGAGACAAGCGCACAGGACAACCGGGCAAAATCAAGCCACACGAGACAGGAAGCGCCACCGCGGTTACCCTTCGCCGGACAAACAGACGCACCAACCAACAACGAGAGGAATCGCCCGATGCCGCAGCCCGATCACGTCATGGCTCTGCCCCTGCCGGAAAAGCCGGACCTCGACCCCGACATGCAGGCGCTGTTCGACAAATGCGTGGAAAAGCTGGGCTTCGTCCCCAACGTGCTCCAGGCCTACAGCCTCCGGCCGAAGAAGCTGCGCAACTTCGCCATGTTCTACAACGAGCTGATGCTGGGCGAGAGCGGCCTCAGCAAGCTGGAGCGCGAGATGATCGCGGTCGTCGTGTCTTCGGCCAACCACTGCTATTACTGCCTCGTCGCCCATGGGCAGGCCGTGCGCAAGCTGTCGGGCGATCCTGAACTGGGCGAGATGCTGGTCGCAAACTATCGCGTCGCCCCGCTGGAACCGCGCCAGCGCGCCATGCTCGACTTCGCCTGGAAGCTGACGAAGGAGCCGATGTCGGTGGGCGAGCCCGACCGCGAGGCCCTGCGGGCCGTCGGATTCAGCGCGGAGGACATCTTCGACATTGCCGACACGGTCGGCTTCTACAACATGTCCAACCGTGTCGCGACCGCGGTGGACATGATCCCCAACCGCGAGTACCACAGCCAGGATCGTTAACGCCGGACCGTTAACGCCGGACCGTTAACGCCGATCGTCCGGTACCACCGAGGCCACACAGGGTTTGGAATCATGAGGATCGTCCGCTTCTTCGTGCGACTGTTCGCCGTCATCGGCTTCCTGCTGGTGGCCGGGGCGGTGGCGGTGGTGGTGCTGGCCGTCCGCCACGAACCCGCCCTGCCCGACGCGGTGGTGCTGGAGCTCGACCTGACCAAGCCGCTGGCCGAAAGCGAAAGCGGCAAGATCGGCAGCTTCTTCGAACACCAGACGACGCTGCGCGAGGTTCTCGACGCACTGGACGGCGGCCGGCGCGACCCGAAGGTGAAGGGCGTGCTGGCCCGCTTCAGCGACGACAGCATCGGTTTCGCCCAGACGCAGGAGTTGCGGGCGGCCATCGAACGCTTCCGCGCGTCCGGCCGCTTCGCCGTCGCCTTCGCGGAGGAGTATGGCGGAGGCGGGCCGGGCAACCGCTCCTACCTGCTGGCCAGCGCTTTCGACGAGGTGTGGCTGCAGCCGCTGGGCACGCTGGGCATCACCGGCCTGTCGGCGGAACTGCCCTTCGCCCGTGACGCTTTCGACCAGTTAGGCGTGCAGCCGCAATTCGCCCAGCGCGAGGAATACAAGAGCTTCGCCGAGACATTCACCAAGTCCGGCATGACCCCGGCCAACCGCGAGATGATGGAGGCGCTGGTCGCCGACCTGACCAAGCAATTGGTCGATGGCATCGCCGCCAGCCGGCGCCTCGCCCCCGCCGCGGTGCGGGCGGCAATGGACAATGCGCCGCTGTTGAGCCGCGAAGCACTGGACCAGAAGCTGGTCGACCGGCTCGGCTATGCCGACGAGGCGCGCGACGCGGCGCTGAAGCGTGCCGGCGCCGGGGCCGAGCTGGTGGAACCCTTCGACTATCTGTCGGTGGCCGGCGGTCCCAACGATTCCGGCCCGACCATCGCCCTGATCCACGCCGTCGGCACCATCACCGGCGGCAAGAGCGAAAAGCCGGCGCTGGGCGAAGTCGCCGCCGGTTCGGAGACCATCGTCAAAGCCATCGAGGAGGCGGCCGACGACCCCGACGTGCGCGCCATCCTGTTCCGCATCGACAGCGGCGGCGGTTCCGTCTCGGCGTCGGAGGCGATCCGGCGGGCCCTGGTCAAGGCGCGTGAGAAGGGCAAGCCGGTGATCGCCAGCATGGGCGATGCCGCCGCGTCGGGAGGCTACTGGATCGCACTGGCGGCCGACCGGATCGTCGCCTCGCCCGCCACCGTGACGGGCTCCATCGGCGTCGTCGCCGGCAAGTTCGGCGTCGCCGGCCTGTCCGACAAGCTGGGTGTCCATTGGGACCGCGTGCAGGGCGCCCGCAACGCCGGCCTGTGGTCGCCGGTGCGCCCCTTCGACGACAGCGGGACGGAGCGGCTGAACGCCATCATCGACGACACCTACGCCAACTTCCTGCAGCGGGTCGCCGAAGCCCGCCGGATGTCGCCGGATCAGGCGCGCAATGTCGCCAAGGGGCGGGTCTGGACCGGCGCACAGGCGCGCGAACTCGGCCTTGTCGACGAGCTGGGCGGGCAGGACCAAGCGCTGACCCTGGCCCGCACCGCCGCCGGCCTGTCGGCGGATGCCGCGGTGACGCTGACCCCCTTCCCGCCGCCGAAATCCGTCACCGACCAGCTGATGGACCTGATGTCCGGCCGCGGCGAGCTGGTCGGCGCCATGGCCGCGGTGGCGGAGCTGCGCCCGCTTCTTACCCAGCTGCGCCCGCTGATCGCCGCCGTCCAGGGCGAGGGCGTTCAGGCCCGCATGCCGGCGATGACGCTGGAGCGCTGAGGACAAAGCCGAGCCAACCGGCGGGGCCCGCTTCAAATCCGCGGGTCCCCGTGCTACATCCTCGCCGCTATGCTGCACATCAATGACCTGACCTTCCGCTTCGGCGGCCGAGTGTTGTTCGACCACGCCACAGCGGTCGTGCCCAAGGGGCACCGCGTGGCGCTGGTCGGCCGCAACGGCACCGGCAAATCCACCCTGCTGAAGCTGATCTCGGGCCAGCTGCAGACCGATGCCGGCGCGGTCACGCTGCCGGCCGGCATGCGGATGGGCATGGTGGCGCAGGAGGCCCCCAGCGGCCCGACCACCCTGATCGACGCCGTGCTTGCCGCCGACACCGAGCGTACCGCCCTGCTGGCGGAGGCGGAGACTGCGACCGACCCGATGCGGATCGGCGAAATCCATGCCCGCCTTGCCGACATCGAGGCGCACTCCGCCCCGTCGCGCGCGGCGCAGGTTCTGTCCGGACTGGGGTTCGACGCCGACGCGCAGCAACGGCCCTGCTCCGACTTCTCGGGCGGCTGGCGGATGCGCGTGGCGCTGGCCGGCGTGCTGTTCTCCCGCCCCGACCTGCTGCTGCTGGACGAGCCGACCAACCACCTCGACCTCGAAGCCACCATCTGGCTCGAGGGCTATCTGAAGAACTATCCGCACACCATCCTGCTGGTCAGCCACGACCGCGAGCTGCTGAACGCGGTGCCCACCACCACGATCCACATCGACCAGGGCAAGCTGGTCACCTACAGCGGCAACTACGACCAGTTCCTGGCGCAGCGCCGCGCCAATCAGGAGCGCCTCGCCTCCATGGCCGCCAAGCAGGAGGCGCGCCGCAAGCACATGATGTCCTACGTCGACCGCTTCCGCTTCAAGGCCAGCAAAGCCCGTCAGGCTCAGAGCCGCCTGAAGCTGCTGGAGAGGATGGAGTCGATCACGCTGATGGAGGACGATCCCGAGGTCGTCTTCAACTTCCCGCCGCCGGACGAGCTGGCGCCGCCGCTGATTGCGCTGGAGGGGGTCAGCATCGGCTATGGCGACAAGGTCATTCTGCGCCGGGTGAACCTGCGCATCGACATGGAGGACCGCATCGGCCTGCTGGGCGCCAACGGCAACGGCAAGTCGACGCTGGTCAAGCTGCTGGCCAACCGCTTGGCCCCAATGGCCGGCGAGATGCGGCGGTCGTCCAAGCTGCGCATCGGCTATTTCGCCCAGCATCAGGCCGAGGAACTGGACCTGTCGTTGACGCCGATCCAGCAGACCCAGCGCATCATGCCGCTGGCGCTGGAGGAAAAGGTCCGCGCCCATCTGGGCCGCTTCGGCTTCCCCCAGGCGAAGGCGGAGACCAAGATCGCCAGCCTGTCGGGCGGCGAGAAGGCCCGCCTTCTGCTGGCGCTGATGAGCCGGGAAGTCCCGCACATCCTGATGCTGGACGAACCGACCAACCATCTGGACATCGACAGCCGCGAAGCCCTGATCGAGGCGATCAACGACTTCCCCGGCGCGGTCATCATCATCAGCCACGACCCGCACCTTATCGAGATGACGGTGGACCGGCTCCTGCTGGTCGCCGACGGCACGGTGCAGAGCTATGACGGCGACCTCGACGACTACCGCCGCTACCTGCTGGACCGCGCCAAGGCGGAACGGGCGGTGGCGAAGGGCGGCCTCGACCGCGACACCGGCCCGAACAAGAAGGACCAGCGCCGCGCTGCCGCCGAAGCGCGCACGGCCCTCGCCCCGCTGAAGCGCAAGGCGACCGACGCGGAAGCCCTGGTGACCAAGCTGAGCGAGGAAAAGCGGAAGATCGAGGCGAAGATGGCCGATCCCACCCTCTACACCGGCCCGTCGGACAAGCTGACGAAGCTGCAGATCGACCTCGGCACGGTGGAGAAGAAGCTGGCGACCGCCGAGGAAACCTGGCTGGAAGCGCTCGAAGCCTATGAGAGCGCCGCGGCGGAGGCTGGCGTTTGAACGCCCGCCGGCACATCGACGACGCCGACAGCGGCGCGTTTGAAAGCGAGTCGCTGGAACGCGAGGCGCAGCAGGACGGCACCATCGCCCTGCCGGCGGCCTGCGCCGAGCTGGAGGAGGAGCGGACCTCCGACGTGCTGGCCCGCTTCCGCGCCAACCTGCCGGCCGGCCGGGTCACGCTGGGCGACCTGATCCGGGCGCTGGGCGACCGGTCGCTCGGCACCATTCTGCTGGCCCTGTCGCTGCCCACCATCGCGCCGGTGCCGCTGGGCGTGTCCTGCCTGTTCGACCTGCCCATCGTTCTCTACACCGCCCAGCTCGCCTTCGGACGGCGCGGGGCCGGCCTGCCCGACTGGCTGCTGCGCCGCTCCATCGGCACCGGGCTGGCTGCTCGCACGCTGGACGCCGCCATGCCGCGGCTGGTGTGGATCGAGCGGATGCTGAAGCCGCGGCTTCACCGCCTCGCCCGCATCGACCAGGAACGCTGGTTCGGGCTTCTGCTGTTCATCCTGACGCTGACCTGCATCATCCCGCTGCCGCTGACCGGCTGGCTGCCGGGCTTCGCGCTGGTGCTGATCTCCCTCGGTCTGATCGAGCGCGACGGTGGCGCCATCGGCGTCGGGCTGGGCCTGACCGTGGCGGCGCTGGTGTTTTTGACGCTGGTGGCGAGCAGCCTGTCATACGCAGGCCACCAACTTCTGACGGCAACTCTGTAGCAGGGCGGGCGGCGCCGGACCCGCCCGCCGGAAGGCAGCCTTACGCCTCCCGCACGGACACATGGACATTGCCGCCGCCCTCGCGGTCCAGCAGGGCCGACGCTTCCCGTTCCTGCTCCGGCGTCTCGACGCGCACCCACAGGATGACGCCCCCGGCCTCCAGGGCACGGGTGAACTCGTCGGGCTTGGGATGGCTGGTCAGCTCGTCCAGATAGTCCTTGATTGCGGCCCCGCCGACACCGGCGGCGACCAGCGCCGCCAGCGCCGCTTCGATCGGACCGCCGACGATGGCGATCAGACCGGCGGTGGTCAGGGGAAAGGCGTATTTCAGCTCGCCCACCAGACCGGTCAGCGCCTCGTCCCGCGGCTTGCCCTTGGGATCGGCCGCATCCAGCGAGGCATGGCTTGCCAGGACCGACAGGTCGGCGCGGTCGAAGCCGGCGGCCAGCAGGGCGTCGACCGCCCGGTTGAAGCCGGCACGGGTGGAAAAGAGGGCAACGACCTCCCGCACCTCGGCGGGCGCCGTGTCCTGGGTCGTTTGCGTCATGATGGCCGTCTCCCTATTTAAGGTCGGAGTTCCGTCCGATCGCGCGAGTCCCCCCGCAAGCATTCCGGCGGGGCCCTGCCCTATTGTAGCGACCGGCGGCAAGCCCTCGTCAACCGCAATGGGGTCGCAGCCTGGGTCGGTCCTGCAGGCCGGATTGTCCCATCGCCGGCCATCCCGCCTATGCCGCGGCTGCATATCCCGTGATAGGGTGCGCTCCTGAAACAACACCCATCCACCGCCGCATGGTTCCCGTGTCCGACATCGCAGAAATCGTCATTCCGCCCGACGCCACCCCGATGATGGCGCAGTATCTGGAGATCAAGCAGGCGCATCCCGATTGCCTGCTGTTCTACCGGATGGGCGACTTCTACGAGATGTTCTTCGAGGATGCGGTGAATGCCGCGGCGTCGCTGGACATCGCGCTGACCAAGCGCGGCCAGCATCTGGGCGAAGACATCCCCATGTGCGGCGTGCCGGTGCACAGCCACGAGAATTACCTGCAGCGCCTGATCCGCCAGGGCTTCCGCGTCGCCATCTGCGAACAGATGGAAGACCCGGCGGAGGCGAAGAAGCGCGGCTCCAAATCGGTGGTGAAGCGCGGCGTCATCCGCATCGTCACGCCCGGCACCCTGACCGAGGACAGCCTGCTCGATTCCCGCTCCTCCAACTGGCTGGCGGCGGTGGCCGAGACGGCCGGCGGGCTTGGGCTGGCGTGGCTGGAGATGTCGACCGGTGAACTGGTGGTGCAGCCGGTGGAGCGGACCGGGCTCGGCGCGGCACTGGGCCGGCTCGACCCGCAGGAGGTGCTGATCTCCGAGAAGCTGTCGCAGACGCCGGAACTGTTCGAGCTTTGGGGGGAATGGAAGTCACGGCTGACCGTGCAGCCCACCCCGCGTTTCGACAGCGAGAACGGCAAGCAGCGCCTGCTGACCCAATACGGAGTCGGCACGCTGGACGCCTTCGGCAGCTTCACCCGGGCGGAGGTCGCGGCGGCCGGCGCGCTGGTCGGCTATGTCGAGCTGACGCAGAAGGGCCGGGTGCCCCGCCTGTCGCCGCCGCGGCGCGTCGGGCCGGGTGCGGTGATGGAGATCGACGCCTCCACCGCCCGCAATCTGGAACTGACCCGGACGCTGACCGGGGAGCGGCGCGGCAGCCTGCTCGCCACCATCGACCGCACGGTGACGGGGGCCGGCGCGCGGCTGCTCTGCGCCCATCTGGCCGCCCCGCTGACCGATCCCACCGCCATCGGCCGTCGGCTCGACATGGTGGAGTTCGCGCTGACGGAGGAGCGGCTGCGCGGCGATCTGCGCCAGTCCCTGCGCAGTTGTCCCGACTTGGAGCGCGCGCTGTCGCGCCTGACGCTGGGCCGCGGCGGACCGCGTGATCTCGCCGCCATCCGCGACGGGCTGCGGCAAGCAGGGTTGATCCGCGAACTGCTGGCCGGGGCCATGCCGCTGCCGGACGGGTTATCGGCACTCGACAAGCGGCTGGGCGCCCACTCGGAACTGGTCGACCAACTGACCCAGGCGCTCGCCCCGGACCTGCCGCTGCTGGCTCGCGACGGCGGCTTCATCGCCCGCGACCACAGCTATGCCCTGGACGAGTTGGTGACGCTGCGCGACGAGAGCCGCCGGCTGATCGCCGGGCTGCAGACCAAATACGCCGAGATCGCCGGGGTGCCCTCACTGAAGGTCAAGCACAACAACGTGCTGGGCTATCACATCGAGGTCACCGCCGCCCATGCCGACAAGCTGATGTCGGAGCGGGGGCGCGAGGTGTTCATGCACCGCCAGACCATGGCGAACGCCGTGCGGTTCGGCACGGTGGAGCTGTCGGATCTCGAACGCCGCATCTCCGAGGCCGCCGACAAGGCGCTGGCGGTGGAGCTGGAGCTGTTCGCCGGTCTGGTGGACGCGGTGGCGGCGCGTGCCGATGCCATCGCCCAGGCCGCCCATGCGCTGGCGGCGCTGGACGTCGCCACCTCGCTGGCCGAACTGGCGGAGGAGCGGCGCTACAGCCGCCCCCTGGTGGACGACAGCCTCGCCTTCGCCATCAAGGGCGGCCGGCATCCCGTGGTGGAGGCGGTGCTTGACGCCGCCCATGGCGGGCCGTTCGTGGCCAACGACTGCGACCTTGCGCCCGACAACCGGCTGTGGCTGCTGACCGGACCCAACATGGCCGGTAAATCGACCTTTCTGCGCCAGAACGCGCTGATCGCCGTGCTGGCCCAGATGGGCAGCTTCGTGCCGGCGGAGCGGGCGCATATCGGCGTGGTCGACCGACTCTACAGCCGAGTCGGCGCCGCCGACGACCTCGCCCGCGGACGGTCGACCTTCATGGTGGAGATGGTGGAGACGGCGGCGATCCTGAACCAGTCGGGATCCCGCGCCCTGGTGATCCTGGACGAGATCGGCCGCGGCACCGCCACCTTCGACGGCCTGTCCATCGCCTGGGCCTGCGTCGAGCATCTGCACGACGTCAACCGCTGCCGCGCGCTGTTCGCCACCCATTACCACGAACTGACGATGCTGGCCTCCAAGCTGCCGGCGCTGTCCTGCCACACCATGCGGATCAAGGAGTGGCAGGGCGACGTCGTGTTCCTGCACGAGGTGACAGCCGGGTCCGCCGACCGCAGCTATGGCATCCATGTCGCCAAGCTCGCCGGCCTGCCGCCCGCCGTGGTCGGACGGGCAGACGAGGTGCTGAAACTGCTGGAATCGGGCGACCAGAACGCCACGATCCACCGGCTGGCCGAAGATCTGCCGCTGTTCAGCGCCGCACTGAAGCGCCCGGCACCGAAGGCGGAGGTAGTGGCCGAGGCACCTGCCGGGCCGTCGCCGGTCGAGGAAGCCCTGTCGGGGATCGACCCCGACAGCCTGACGCCGCGGCAGGCACTGGACGAGCTTTACCGCCTGCGGGGGCTGCTGCGCGGCTGAGCCGAGGCCCCTGCCCCGCTCTCCGGCACCGAATGCCGAAAGCAAAAAGCCCCTCCCCCGCTGCTGCGAGGGAGGGGCTTTTTCGTTTGCAGGTTGCCGTCGATCAGCCGGCCAGCATCTCCAGCGCCTTCTGCAGCTTGTCGCGGGCCTGGTCGGCGGCCTCGCGGCGGTCGCGCTGCTCCTCGATCACCTCTTCGGGAGCCTTGGCGACGAACTGCTCGTTCGACAGCTTGGCGTCGATCTTCTTGATCTCCCCCGTCAGCTTGTCGATCTCCTTGGACAGGCGCGCCTTCTCCTTGTCGAGATCGACGATGCCTTCCAGCGGCAGAACCAGCGTGGTCTCGTCTAGCACGGCCTGCACGCTGCTCTTCGGCACGTCGCCCTGCAGCGGCTCGACGCTGGACAGGCGGGCCATGCGCAGGATCAGGTCGCGGTGGGTGTCCAGCCGCTTCAGGCTGACCGCGTTCGGCTCCTTCAGCTTCAGCTCGATCTGCGCCGCCGGCGGGACGTTCATCTCCGACCGCATGGAGCGGACGGAGGTGATCAGCCGCACAACCCAGTCCATCTCGTCGCGCGCGGCCGGATCGACCATGTCGGCGGCAAACTCCGGCCATTCCGCCGAGATCAGGCGGTTGGCGCGGGCCGGCGACAGCTGCTCCCACAGTTCCTCCGTGATGAAGGGCATCAGCGGGTGCAGGATATGCAGGATCTGGTCGAGCACCCAGGCGGTGGTCGCCCGAGTCTCGGCCTTCGCCGCCTCGTCCGATCCGGCCAGGATCGGCTTGGTGAACTCCATGTACCAGTCGCAGAAGGTGCCCCAGGTGAACTGGTAGGCGGCGCCGGCAGCCTCGTTGAACTTGTAGGCGTCGATCGATTCGGCGACCTTCTTCGCCGCATCGGCCAGCGCGCCGACGATCCAGCGGTTGACCGTCTGGGACAGGCCCACCGGCTTGTAGCCGGCGACCGGCTCGCAGCCGTTCATCTGGCAATAGCGGGCGGCGTTCCACAGCTTGGTGGCGAAGTTGCGGTAGCCCTCGACCCGGTTCACCGCCAGCTTGATGTCGCGGCCCTGCGCCGCCATCGCCGACAGGGTGAAGCGCAGCGCATCGGTGCCGTACTGGTCGATGATCTCCAGCGGATCGATGACGTTGCCCTTCGACTTCGACATCTTCTGCCCCTTCTCGTCACGGACGAGGGCATGGATGTAGACGGTGCGGAAGGGCACATCCTTCATGAAGTGCAGGCCCATCATCATCATCCGGGCGACCCAGAAGAAGATGATGTCGAAGCCGGTCACCAGCACGTCGGTCGGGTAATAGCGGTCCAGTTCCGGCGTCTGGTCGGGCCAGCCGAGCGTCGAGAAGGGCCACAGCGCCGACGAGAACCAGGTGTCGAGAACGTCGGCATCGCGCGTCAGTTCGACGTCCTTGCCGTAATGCTTGAGGGCGGCGGCGCGGGCCTCCTCCTCCGTCTCCTCGACGAAGAAGCTGCCGTCCGGACCGTACCAGGCGGGAATCTGATGGCCCCACCAGATCTGGCGGCTGATGCACCAGGGCTGGATGTTGCGCATCCATTCGAAATAGGTGTTCTCCCACTGCTTGGGCACGAACACGGTCTTGCCGGTCTCCACCGCCTCGATGGCCGGCTTGGCGAGCGTCGCGGCGTCGACATACCACTGGTCGGTCAGCCACGGCTCGATGGCGACGCCGGAGCGGTCGCCGTGCGGGACCATGTGGGTGTGCGGCTCGATCTTCTCCAGAAGCTCCAGCGCTTCCAGTTCGGCGACGATCCGCTTGCGCGCCTCGTAGCGGTCGAGCCCGCGATAGGCCT
Organism: Pseudomonadota bacterium; assembly: GCA_023423695.1. GTDB lineage: Bacteria > Pseudomonadota > Alphaproteobacteria > Azospirillales > Azospirillaceae > Azospirillum. The sequence goes on from JAFAFA010000079.1 coordinate 445,976, forward strand.
CGGGAACATTGTCGTTCAGCCGGGCGTCGCGGTCCATGATGTTGATCTGCTCGAGCCCGCAGCGCTTGCCGACCTCGAAGTCGTTGAAGTCGTGGGCCGGGGTGATCTTCACCGCGCCGGACCCGGTCTCCGGATCGGCATATTCGTCGCCGACGATTGGGATCAGACGGCCGACCAGCGGCAGGCGGACCATCTTGCCGATCAGGTCCTTGTACCGCTCGTCCTCCGGGTGCACCGCGACGCCGGTGTCGCCCAGCATGGTTTCCGGACGGGTGGTGGCGACCACGATGTAGCGGCCCTCCTCCCCGTCGATGGGGTAACGGAAGTGCCAGAGGTTGCCCTTGATCTCCTTCTGCTCGACCTCGAGGTCGGAGATGGCGGTGTGCAGCTTCGGGTCCCAGTTGACCAGCCGCTTGTCCTTGTAGATCAGGCCCTGGCGGTGCAACTCCACAAACACCTTGCGGACGGCGCGGCTCAGCCCCTCGTCCATGGTGAAACGCTCGCGCGGCCAATCCGGCGAGGCGCCCAGGCGGCGCAGCTGGCGGGTGATGGTGCCACCCGATTCGGCCTTCCATTCCCACACCTTGTCGATGAAGGCGTCGCGGCCGAAATCGTGGCGGGTCTTGCCGTCCTTCGCCAGATTGCGCTCCACCACCATCTGGGTGGCGATGCCGGCATGGTCGGTCCCCGGCTGCCACAGGGCATCGCGGCCGCGCATGCGGTTGTAGCGGGTCAGCACGTCCTGGATGGTGAAGGTCAGCGCATGGCCCATGTGCAGGCTGCCGGTGACGTTCGGCGGCGGCATCATGATGGTGTAGGGCTTGCCGTTCCCCTGCGGCTGGGCGGCAAAGGCGCCCGACTCTTCCCACAGGCGGTAGTGCTTCTCCTCGACCTCGGCGGGCCGGTACGTCTTTTCCAACATCACCACGAACTTTCGCTAGGAACGTCTCAACCAGGGCTCAAAGGGGCGGGGCTCAGAGAAAGGCAGGATCAGAACTTCTGCGACCGCCGGATCATACGGTCGATCTCCTGTTGGACCAGCCGCTCGACCACCGTCGGCAGATTCTCGTCCAGCCATTCCTTCAACAGCGGCTTCAGCAGTTCGCGCACCACCTCCTCCACCGTCCGGATGCCGATGGGCATGGGGCCGATGGACAGGTCGTCGCCCAACTCGCGCGCCAGATGGGTCAGGTGGTGCGAGGCATCCTCCGCCGTCCGGCGGGAGATCAGCCCGTCATCCACCCCGACCGGCCGGCGGCGCGGACGCGGCGGGGGGGGCGGCTCGTCATCCTCGAACTCGTCGAAGGCCGGCATCGGACGGCGCGCCGGACGCGGCGGCGGCATCGGTTCGGGCTCCGGCTCCTCCCAACGAGGGGGCGGCGGAGGCGGAGCCGGCGGCTCCGGAAACGCCGGCTCGTCGGGCCAGGGATCGGGGTCCGGCTGACCGAAGTCCGGGCGTTCGTCCGGCTCGTCCTCCACCATCTGGGTCAGTTCCAGGACGTCGTCGTCCTCATCCACCGGCGGGGGTGGCGGAGGCGGCGGAGGGGGTGGCGGCGGAGGAGGCGGCGAAGGCGCCTGGGTTTCCGACTTGGCAGGCTCGCCGTCCTCGGAAATGATCCGCCGGATGGAGGCGAGGATTTCCTCCATCGAAGGTTCTTGCTGGCCCTTATCGCTCATCTTGGCAACCCGAGACGTCAACCTGCCCCAAACCTAGGGCAGGGCTGGCAAAAAAGCCATAATACAAAAACGGCCCGCTTTCGCGGGCCGCTTCGTTCATTCGGTCACCGAAGTTCCGAACCACTTGCCCCGCGTCTTATCGTAATTCGCCTGCGGGTCGTATTTCTGGACCGGCAGATTGAGCCGGTCGGCGGTCAACTGTCCGCTGGACGCCAGAACATTGAAGGCCGCGACCATCTCGTCGTGCTGGGCACGGACCAGGAAGACGCGGGCGTTCAGCAGTTCCTGTTCCTGGTTCAGCACGTCCAGAACGGTGCGCGACCCGACCTGAGCCTCCTGACGGACGCCTTCCAGGGCGATCTGCGCCGCCTTGATCTGCGCCGAGTAGGACTCGATGCTGGCGCGCGCGGTCTGCAGCGCCTGCCAGGCGCTGACCGCCGACTCGGTCACCTGCCGGCGGCTCTCCTCGATCTGCAGGCGGGCCTGGTTGGCCGTCTGCTTCGCCTCGCGGACCAGCGCTTCGGGCTGCCCGGCCTGATAGAGCGGAATGGTCACCTGGGCGGTGATCTGCGCGCTGTCGGAGCGGTTCAGCTCGACGCCGGACGTGCGACCCGGATCATAGGTGCGGGTGCCGCTGGCTGACAGGTTCACCGACGGCAGCAGGCGGCCATATTGCTGGTCCACCGCCTCGCGCTGAGCCGCCTCGGAGTAGGAGGCGGACAGGACGTTCGGGTTGTTGGCACGGGCCAGCTCGACCAGCTCGTCCAGGTTCTTCGGCAGGCGGAAGGCCGGCTTGGGCGCCTTCAGCTCGCCGGGGGCCGATCCCACCAGACGCTCGTAAGTCGCGCGGGAGGCGCGGAGCGTGCCTTCCGCCGAGATCTTCGACGCGATGGCGGCCGACAGGCGCGACTCGGACTGGCTGACGTCGGTGCGGGTGTATTCACCGACGCGGAAGCGGTCACGGGCGGCGTCCAGCTGCCGGCGCAGCACCTGCTCGTTGTTGGTCTGCAGCTGCAGGATGGCCTGGTTCTGGACGATGTCCAGATAGGCCTGCGCCGCGGCCAGCAGCACCGACTGTTCCGACGCGATCAGGGTGGCGCGCTGCGCCTCGACCAGCCGTTCGGCGCGGCGGACGGCCGGAGCGACGGTAGCGTCGTAGATCGGCTGGGTCGCAGTGACGCCGACGCTTTTCGCATTGGCCTCCGACCCCGTCGAACCGCCGTCGAATTTCGATTCGCCCATCGAGCGCGTGATGCCGGCGGTGACCCGCGCGGTCGGCCGGTAGCCGGACAGTGCCTGGGGCACGCCTTCGTCGACGGCGCGCAGGCGGGCGCGCTGGGCGCCGATCGTCGGGTTGTTCGCATAGGCCTGGGCGAGGGCCTGCTCGAGGGACTGCGCCTGGGCCGCGCCACCGCCGGTCACTGCTGTGCCCATGGTGGCGGTCAGGGTCAGGGCCGTCGCCAGCAGCCAGCGGCGCGCAAAACGGCTTCGCACGGTCATGTTCAGTAGACCTTCATGTTCGGGTCGATTCGGCGCGCCCAGGCATCGACGCCGCCATCGAGGTTGATGGCACGGTCGAAGCCCTTGGAACGCAGCCACATGGTGACCTGCGCGCTGCGCCCACCGTGATGGCACACGACGACGACGTCGCGGTCCGTCGGCAGCTCGTCCACCCGGCCGGGAAGCCCGTTCATCGGGATGTGCAGGCTGCCGTCGATGGCGCACAGCGCAAACTCCCACGGTTCGCGCACGTCGAGGACGACCATCGCGTCGCCGGCCTTCCGGCGACGGTCCAGCTCTTCCACCTCGATCTCAAACGGTGCGGCCATGGGTGTTCACTTTCGTGCAAGGATGGCGGCGACGGTAGCGCAGAACCGCGCAGAGGTAAACTGCACGGTTCAGTTCAAAGACCTCTCCAACCGGCTAAACCGGTCAGAACACGAAAGACGCCTTCTTTTCGAAGCCTGGTAGAGCGTGCGGCTTGGCTTCGAACAGGATGCGGCTGGACACGACGCCGGCGGTGCGCTGGAACAGGCGGACCTCCCCGACGCTGCCGCTGCCCTGAACCACGGCCACGAGGCGTCCGCCTTCGGCCAGCTGTTCGGTCAGCGCGGCCGGCACCTCCGGCACGGTACCTTCGACGACGATGACATCGTAAGGGGCGTTTTGGGCGTACCCCTCCGCCAGCAGGCCGGTGACGGCCTTGGCATTGGTGATGCCCTGCCCGGCCAGCGCCGCGGTCGCGGCGGCGGTCAGCCCCTCGTCGCAGTCGAGCCCGATCACGGAGGCGGCGAGACGGCCCAGCACGGCGGTGGAATAGCCGCCGGCCGCACCGACGTCGAGCACCCGGTCGGTCTCCTGCACGGCGACCGCCTGCAGCATGCGGGCGAACACCATCGGCTCCAGCAGGAAGCGTCCCTTGCCGATGGGAAGATCGTCGTCGACATAAGCGACGCCGCGCGCCGACTCAGGTACGAAGGCTTCGCGCGGAAGCTCCGACAGGACATCGACGAGACGATGATCGGTCACCTTGTTGGGGCGGATCTGTCCCTCGACCATGAAATAGCGTGCGGCGGCGAAATCGGTCATGGCGGTCGCTTATTGATGTGTTGTGACGACACCGGCACCAAGCCGAACAGCGGACGGCTTCCTGCCATGGCGGTATATAGCCGCAAAGGCCCGGCGAACACAACGCCACAGGGATCCGGCCCAGGGCTGTGGAGGGCCTTTGCCGGGGACCGGAAAAAACCGATCCCGGACGACCGCATCGGAGCGAGCCGGCGGACAGGTTCGCACGGGACGTTCAACGATGTTCAAAAATCGTCACCATTCGCCTTGACCGCCCCGTTCCGTGCCGCTATACCACCGCTCCACACCGAGGGCGCACCGGAAACGGCGCGCCGGTGCCGGTCAGGATGGCGCGGTGGCAGAGTGGTGATGCAGCGGACTGCAAATCCGTGTACGTGGGTTCGATTCCCGCCCGTGCCTCCATACCTGACAGTTTGACGATACAGTGACTGACGATGGCCGAAGCCCAAGGCAACGGCCCGACCACAGCCCCGCTCCGGCGGGGCTTTTTGCGTTTGAGCCTTGTTTTCGCTGGTGAAATGGCCGCTCGCCCCCTTCCGAAAATAAATTCGCTTTTCTGTCGGAATTGGCTTGGCAGGGCCGAATGGTTCGGCTATACACCCGCCACGCCAACAACGGCGGCCGCCGAAAGGCCGGTCACCGATCCCGGTTAGCTCAGTTGGTAGAGCAGCGGACTGTTAATCCGCTTGTCGCTGGTTCGAGTCCAGCACCGGGAGCCAGATTGAAAAGGCCGGATGCCCAGCGCATCCGGCCTTTTCTCTTTCCCGGCTATTGCTGCTTGACTGTGGCGCTTCAGTACCCGAATTCGGTTTAAAGCTGCCGGGCTAGGTCCGACGGCTGCCCGCTCTACTCAGAACTAGACCCAAAAGACGATCCAGACTTGCCGGAAGCGAAATGCCGCGCGAGGCCGCACGGCGTTAGACTTGATAACAATTCCGGACCTAAGTCGTGGGCCGGGCGTCTCCAGACGATGGAGGTTCGCCGTGCTTCTGCCATTCCAGTCCGAACGCTTCCGCACCGCTCCCCCGGCCGACGGTCCCGGCAATCATCGCTCGCCCGACAACGGCGAACAGCCGGTCCGGACCACCGATTGCGTCACTGCCATCCTGCTGTTCTTCGCGGCGGTGCTGCTGGCCCTTCTGGCCTTAAGCACCGATTGGGATGGAACGGCGACCGACAGCAGGCCGCAGGCCTACGAAAACACGCCGGTCCTGGTCATCCCGCCTCATCCGCGGTGACGCCCGGCCTATTCGACCAGATCGTCGTAGATGGTCCCGTCGGGATCGGACGAGTCGGTACCGGCCGCGACCGCGACCCGTTTCCACTCCCCGCACCAGTCGGTGGACAGGGTGATGGGAAAATCGCCTTCGGGGCTGCGCGGGGTCACCACCGGCGGATAGCGCCGGCAGGTCCCCTTCGGCCCGCGCTGGCGGAGCCCCTGCCCCTCCCAGAAGCGGCAGGTGTAGCAGGTGTCGAGTCGCTTCATCGCGGACCGGTCTCCTTATCATGGCCGGCCCCATTGCCGGCCGGCCCGCCCGACCGCCGCGATTGCCGCGATCCCTCCCCTCAACCGGTGGAGGGCGGCTTTCCCGGCCGGAGCGTGTTGGCGCACTTGGCGTAATACGCCTTGATGTCCGCGTCCAGAACGCTGCGGCGGCGTCCGTCCTCCGACTCCTCCGGCGCATCGCTCAGGCGCTGGAACTCCTGGACCGCCCGCTCCAGGTCCTGGTCGCTGTTGATGGGCATGATATCGCCTTTCCGTGTGGCTTTCTGGGTCGCACAGGACAACAGCGGGCGGCCCCGGTATGTTTCCGCGCCTCCTGCCGGGCTCAAGACGAATGACGGCTTGATGCGCGGCGACTCGCACGCAATGTCATGACTGTGTCACCCGAGTCGCGACGGACAGGGCCGCGCGGCGGCGGGGGTGCCCTCTGGCCCTGCCATTGCGCGGGAGTGCGGCGTCATGCGGGTCGTCTCAACACCGGTCGCGCCGCGCTGGGCGGCGGGCATTCTGTTCCTTGCCTTCGCTCTGGCCTTCGGCCCGGCCCCGGCAGCCGAACCGGAACAGCTGGATCCGGAGCGCGTCGTCCGCTCCATCGTCGGCATCCGCGCCGTCGTGCCGCCCGACAGCCAGAGCGCCCGCAGCCTGGGAACGGAGCGCGAGGGCAGCGGCGTCGTCATCGACGGTTCCGGCCTGATCCTGACCATCGGCTACACGGTGATGGAGGCCTCGGAAATCCAGGTCACCGGCGCCGACGGGCGCAGCTATCCCGCCAACATGATCGCCTACGATCCCGTCAGCGGATTCGGCCTGCTGCGGGCCGAACTGGGGTTCCAGGCCCCCTGGCTGCGGCTGGCCGATTCGGCGGCGGTGAAGGAGGGGGATACGCTGCTGGCGCTGAGCGGCGGCGATGGTCGCGGTGCCGCCGCCGTGAAGGTGGTCAGCAAGCGGGAGTTCGCCGGCTATTGGGAGTATCTGCTGGACGAGGCGCTGTTCACCTTCCCGCCGATCCGCGCCTTCAACGGCGCCGCCCTGGTGAACCGCGAAGGCCGGCTGGTCGGCATCGGATCGCTTCTGGTGATGGAGGCGATGGAGGGGCGCGGCCTTCCCGGCAACATGTTCGTCCCCGTCTCCACCCTGGAACCGATCCTGGCCGACCTGCTCGCCTACGGCCGGCGGCAGGAACCGGCGCGCCCCTGGCTGGGCGTCACCCTGCGGGAGGAGATGGGCCGGTTGATGGTAGAGAAGGTGTCGCCGCGCAGCCCCGCTGAATCGGCAGGCCTGCGCCCCGGCGACTTGATCGTCGGCGTCGGCGGGCAGCGCTTCACCGGACTGGCGGATTTCTACCGCAAGCTCTGGGGCCTGGGGCCGGCCGGGGTGGTCGTCCCGCTTGAGGTGATGCGCGGCGCCACCCTGACCCCGGTGCCGGTGCCCTCGGCCGACCGGGTACGGTTCCTGCGGCTGAACCCGACCTTGTGACCGGACGATACAGCTTCTCCCCCGGCCCCATGCCCGGTCGCGTGCTTGTCGGCGCCGTTCCGGCGGTGCACCCTGCCGGCAACAGCCATCCCTTGGGACCGCGCCGACCATGAACCACCCCGATATCGAGATCGTCGACAAGAAGACGCCCTATAAGGGATTCCTGACCATCGACGTCTACCGCCTGCGCCACAAGAAATTCGACGGAACCTGGACGGACGTGCTGCCCCCGCGCGAGGTCTGCGACCGCGGTGAAGCCGTGGGCGTCCTGCTGTACGACCCGGACCGGGACACCGTGGTGATGATCGAGCAGTTCCGCGTCGGCTCCGCTGCAGCGGGCGGCCCGGCCTGGATGACCGAGATCGTCGCCGGCATGGTCGGTGAAGGCGAAACGCCGGAAGAGGTGGCGCGTCGCGAGTCGCTGGAAGAGGCCGGCTGCGAAATCAGCGAAATCGAGCAAATCTGCGATTATTACGTCAGCCCCGGCGCCTTCACCGAACTGGTCACCGTCTTTTGCGGCCGGGTCGACAGCCGCAATCTCGCCGCCACCGGCGGGCTGGAGGAGGAGCACGAGGACATCCGCATCATGGCCCTGCCGGCGGATGAGGTGATCCGTATGATGGACGAGAACCGCCTGCGCAACTCCGTCGCCATCATCGCCATCGGCTGGCTCGCCCGTCACCGCGAGTCCCTGCGCAAACTCTGGCTCGGTTCCTGAGCACATCCGCATTTTCACACACTCCAGACGTTCAATGCAGCATTTCACACCCCTACCTTGAAACCTCTGCCCGCAGCCCTGATAGTATCGGCAGCAATCCACATCAGACCTTGGGAGTACCCGCGTTGGACATCCGCAACGGCTTCATCGGCGCCATCGGCAACACGCCGCTGATCCGCCTGGAAGGGCCTTCGAAGGCGACGGGCTGCGAGATTCTGGGCAAGGCGGAGTTCCTGAACCCCGGCGGGTCGGTGAAGGACCGCGCCGCGCTCGCCATCGTGCGCGACGCGGAACAGCGCGGGCTGCTGCGCCCCGGCGGCACCATCGTCGAGGGCACGGCCGGCAACACCGGAATCGGCTTGGCCCTTGTCGGCAATGCGCTGGGCTATCGCACCGTCATCGTGATGCCGGAGACGCAGAGCCAGGAAAAGAAGGACATGCTGCGGTTGATCGGCGCCGACCTGCGCCTCGTCCCGGCGGTTCCCTATTCCAACCCCGACAATTACGTCCGCTACTCCGGCCGGCTGGCCGAAGAACTGGCGAAGACGGAGCCGAACGGCGTCGTCTGGGCCAACCAGTTCGACAACACCGCCAACCGCGAAGGCCACCGCCTGACCACCGGCCCGGAGATCTGGGAGCAGACCGGCGGCAAGGTCGACGCATTCACCTGCGCGGTGGGCAGCGGCGGCACTCTGGCCGGCATCGCCCTGGCGCTGAAGGAGCGGAACCCGAACATCCGCATCACGCTCGCCGACCCGATGGGCGCCGCCCTGTTCAGCTACTACACAAAGGGCGAACTGAAGTCGGAAGGCAGCTCCATCACCGAAGGCATCGGCCAGGGCCGCATCACCGCCAACCTGGAACAGGCGCCGATCGACGACGCCCTGCAGATCCCGGATGAGGAGGCGCTGCCGATCATCTTCGACCTGATCAAGACACAGGGCCTGGTTCTGGGCGGCTCTTCGGGCATCAACATCGCCGCGGCGATGCGGGTGGCGCGCGACCTCGGCCCCGGCCACACGGTGGTGACCATCCTGTGCGACGGGGGGCAGCGTTACCAATCGAAGCTCTTCAATCCCGACTTCCTCCGTGAGAAGAATCTTCCCGTGCCAGACTGGCTGGCCTGATTCCTTCCAAGGGAGCCCCAGGGAGACATGGACGCGCTATTCCGTGAGGACGCCTACGCCCGCAACTGCGTCGCCACCGTTACCGCGGTGGACGAGCGCGGCATCCGGCTCGACCGCACCGTCTTCTACCCGACCGGCGGCGGGCAGCCGGGTGACAGCGGCGTCCTGCGTTTCGACGGGCTGGAAGTCCGGATCAAGGACACGGTGAAGGGCGAGGGCGGCGCCGACGACGTCATCCATGTGCCGGAGGATGGACAGGAGCTGCCCACCCCCGGCACCGCGGTGGAGGCGGTGATCGATTGGGAGCGCCGCCACCGCCACATGCGGATGCACACCGCCCTGCACCTGCTGTGCGCGGTCGTGCCGGGATCGGTCACCGGTGGACAGATCGGTGCGGACAAGAGCCGGCTTGATTTCAATGTTCCGGCCGAATCGCTGGACAAGGATGCCATCGCCGAGGCGGTGAACAGGCTGATCGCCGCCGACACGCCTGTCGGCACCCAGTGGATCACCGACGAGGAGATGGCGGCGAAGCCCGAACTGGTGCGGACGATGTCGGTGAAGCCGCCGACCGGCAGCGGCCGAGTCCGCCTGCTGAGCGTGGAGGGCGTCGATCTGCAGCCCTGCGGGGGCACCCATGTCGCCCGCACCGGCGAGATCGGCGGAATCGAGGTGACGAAGATCGAAAACAAGGGCAAGCAGAACCGGCGCGTCGTCATCGCGCTGAAGGACTGACTGCTTACCCGACGATTCTCTGCCCGAACGATCCCATTCAAGGACGCGCAGCATGAGCGACAGCATCGTTGACCCGCTGACCGGCCCCGTCGTCTCCACCGACTGGCTTGCCCGCAACCTCGGCCGGCCGGGCCTGAAGCTGCTCGACGGGTCCTGGCACATGCCGGCCCTCAAGCGCGACATCCGGGCGGAATTCGCGGCAGGCCACATCCCCGGCGCCCGCCTGTGCGACGTCGACGAGGTGGCGGCGCCGGACACCCATCCGCTGCCGCACATGGCCCCGGACGAGACCATTTTCGCCGCGAAGGTCGGCGCGCTGGGCATTGGCGACGACGACACGGTGGTGGTCTATGACACCGCCGGCATGGCGACTGCCGCCGCGCGCGTCTGGTGGCTGTTCCGCCTGTTCGGCTTCGACCGCGTGGCAGTTCTTGACGGCGGCATGCCGAAATGGCTGACGGAAGGACGTCCGACCGAATCGGGCGAGCCCGCCCCGGTCCAGCCGGCGAGTTTCACCGCGCGCAAGCGGCCGGAGCTGATCCGCAGCGCCGATCAGGTTCTCGCCAACATCGATGCGAAGGCCGACCAGATCACCGACGCCCGTGCCCAGCCGCGATTCGAAGGCGCGGTGGCGGAGCCCTGGCCCGGCCGGCGCAGCGGCCGGATTCCCGGCAGCTTCAATCTCCCCCACACCGACCTGATCGACGCGGAAGCCAAGACCCTGTTGCCGCCGGGCACAATCGCCGCCAAGGCGCGCGCCGCCGGGCTGGACCTCGACCGGCCGGTGGTCGCCTCCTGCGGCAGCGGCATCACCGCCTGCGTCATCGCGCTTGGCCTCGCCACCGCCGGCAAGGGGGACGTGGCAATCTATGACGGCTCCTGGGCCGAATGGGGCCTGCGGGAGGATCTGCCGCTGGAAACCGGACCTCGGGAAAGCGGCGCGCGGCAGCCGTGACCGATCCCGTCACCGTCCGCCCCTGCAAGGCGGAGGACCGCGACGCCGTCGTAGCGCTGTGGACCGCCTGCGGGCTGGTGGTGCCATGGAACGACCCGGCGGCAGATTTCGCGCTGGCGCTGTCGAAGACCAGTTCGACGGTGCTTGCCGCGGCCGACGGTGGCAGGATCGTCGCCACCGCCATGGTCGGGCAGGATGGACATCGCGGCTGGATCTATTACGTCGCGGTGGACCCTGCCCGGCAGGGCCGCGGCCTCGGCCGCCGTATGGTGGCGGAGGCGGAAGGCTGGCTGGTTGCTGCCGGGATGCCCAAGGTCCAACTCCTCGTCCGCGAGACCAACCAACGGGTGCTGGCCTTCTACGAACGTCTCGGCTATGCCAGATCGCCCGTCACGATGATGCAAAAATGGCTGACCAACCCTTATCCCTGACCCGCCCCGACGTTCCCGCCGCCAGCCGGCCGGGCCATCTGCCGGTGATCGTCACCTATCTGCAGATGACCGCGCCGCCGGCCCATGAGCCGGTGCGCCAGCCTAAAGGCAACCTGTCGCTGGTGCGGGCGAACCCGCCGACCTGGTCCTTCTACCGCTATCTCTACGACACGGTGGGAGAGCCCTGGCTGTGGCACGAACGACGCCGCATGCCGCGCAAGGAGCTGGAGCGCTCGATCCTCGACCCGCAGGTGGAGGTCTGGGTGCTTTATGTCGACGGCACGCCCGCCGGTTTCGCTGAACTGGACCGGCGGACCAGCGAGACCGATCTGGCTTATTTCGGCCTGATCCCCGACTTCATCGGCCACAAGCTCGGCCCCTGGCTGCTCGACAGCATCATCCGCAAGGCGTGGGAGGGCGGTGCGTCGAAGCTGGTCGTCAACACCTGCACCTTCGACCATCCGAAGGCGCTGCCGCTGTACCAGAGCATGGGATTCGTCCCCACCCGCCACGTCGCCCGCGAAGTCCGCGACCCGCGGCTCGACGGCGTTCTGCCGCGTGGCGCGGGGGAGCATATTCCGCTGGCGGGGTGAGGCTGGAGCATCGTCGGCCGACGCCCGTCCCCCTTGACCACCCCCTCCACCCCGCCCCATCTACCGCGGGATGCCGGAACCCTGTCGTGGGCCGGCGCGTTCCTTCGGGCGAGGCGGAAGCTCCGCCGTGACGAGCGGGAGATGGGGCCTTGGTGGGCTGGATCATTCGGACGCTGGTGCTGTGCTTCGTCGTCGGCTTCGTGCTGTCGTTTCTGAACATCAACCCGGCCAACATCCTGACCAACAGCTGGCAGACCGTTCAGGACATCGCGGCGCTGTTGGTCGAAGCCGGCGGCTGGGCTTTGCCCTACATCCTGATCGGCGCCGTGGTGGTTGTACCGCTGTCGCTGCTCGGACTGATCCTGCGTTGGAACCGCTCTCGTCCGCCGTCTTGAGACGAGCCTGATTGCGGACAAAAAAACAGGAGGCACCGGAACCGGAGCCTCCTGTGAAACAGGGAGGGTTAGAGACAGTCATAGGTCTACGCCCTTCCCCAGACCGCTGCGTTGATGCATGTCAACGGACCGCTCTTTTCACCGACAGCCTTGCAGGCAAAGAAAAACCGGAGACATCCATTCGGATGCTCCGGTTCAGTGATATAGGGAGGGTTAGAGACAAGAAGGACCTTATCCTGAACCGGATATGCTCTTCGTTGATCTGCGTCAAAAGAAGCGAAAATCCCGACAGTCTGTTCGCCTCAAAGCCCCTTTGGCTCCCAGCCCTCAGCCGAGAATCTCGGCTAGCGCCACGACCAGAGCCTTGTTCTCCTCCTCACGGCCGACGGTGATGCGCAGGCAGTCGGGCAGTCCATAATCGGCGACCGGCTTCACCAGGATGCCGCGCCGGGCGAGATGATCGATCACCGCCTGGGTCCCCAGCGACGGGTCGGTTGGCACGCGGGCCAGCACGAAGTTGCAGACGCTGGGATAGACGCGCAGCCCGACCCGCTCCAATTCTCGCGACAGCCAGGGCAGCCACTGCGCATTGTGGGCGAAGGTCGCCTCCTCATGCTCCGCGTCGCTCAGCGCGGCGGCGGCGGTCAACTGGGCGGGAAGCGAGACGTTGAAGGCGCCGCGGATGGCGTTCACCGCCTCGATCACCGTCGAGGGGCCGTACCCCCAGCCCACCCGCAGGCCGGCCAGCCCGTGCATCTTGGAGAAGGTGCGGATCAGCAGGACATTGTCGGAGTTTTCGACGATCTCCGTCCCGTCGCTGTAGTCCGGCATCCGGCAATAGTCGGCATAGGCCGAATCCAGAACCAGCAGCGTGTGCGATGGCAGGCCGGCGCGCAGCCGCTGCACCGCTTCCGCCGGAATGTAGGTGCCGGTCGGGTTGTTCGGATTGGCGAGGAAGCAGATCCGCGTGCGCTCCGTCGCGCGGTCGATCATCGCCTCCACATCCACCACCATGTCGCGCTCCGCCGCGATGACCGCGGTGGCGCCGGTGGCGCGGATCGCCTTGATGAAGCCGCGATAGCCGCGCTCATGGCACAGCACCTCGTCACCGGGGCCGGCGAAGGCCTGGGCCACCAGATGGATCAACTCCTCCGATCCGGCGGTGCAGACGATGTGATCGGCGTCGATGGAATGGCGACGCGCGATGGCGTGGCGCAGCGGGTCATGGTCCCAGTCGGGATAGCAGTGGATCCGGGCCGCCGCCTCGCAATAGGCATCCAGGGCCAATGGGCTGGGTCCAAGCGGATTGTGGGTCAGGGACAGGTCGATCCACCGGCGGCCGTCGCGGGGCGGGCGAGCGGGACGGTACGGCTTGATCTGGCCAACGCTGGGACGGGGGCTGAGCAGGTCCATAACCTCGGTCTCCGTGAGCGGTTCGGTCGAACAGCACGTCAGGCGACCGATTGAACCGCAAACCGGTGCGCAGCGCCACAGGACATTGCGCCGCGCACCACATTCCGAGGTGTTTTGTTTCCGCATGACGGGTCGGACGGAACCGCCGACCCGCATCCGGGGTCAGTGGTTTAGAATTTGGCTGAGGAAGAGGCGCGTGCGCTCCGACCTCGGATTCGAGAAGAAGTTGTCCGGAGTGTCCTGCTCGACGATCTCGCCGCGGTCCATGAAAATGACGCGGTCGGCGACCGACTTGGCGAAGCCCATCTCGTGCGTCACGCACAGCATGGTCATGCCGTCTTCCGCCAGCCCGATCATGACGTCCAGCACCTCCTTGACCATCTCGGGGTCGAGTGCGGAGGTCGGCTCGTCGAACAGCATCACCTTCGGGCTCATGCAGAGCGACCGCGCGATGGCGACGCGCTGCTGCTGGCCGCCCGACAGCTGGCCGGGATACTTGTGGGCCTGCTCGGCGATGCGCACCCGCTTCAGGTAGCTCATCGCGATCTCCTCCGCCTCCGCCTTCGGCTTCTTGCGGACCCAGATCGGGGCGAGCGTGCAGTTCTCCAACACGGTCAGGTGCGGAAACAGGTTGAAGTGCTGGAACACCATGCCGACTTCGCGCCGGACCAGCTCGATGTTCTTCAGGTTGTTGGTCAGTTCGATCCCATCGATGACGATGGTGCCCTTCTGATGCTCCTCAAGCCGGTTCAGGCAGCGGATCATCGTCGATTTGCCGGAGCCCGAGGGGCCGCAGACGACGATGCGCTCACCCTTCTGGACGTTGAGGTCGATGTTCTTCAGGACGTGGAATTCGCCGTACCATTTGTTGACGCCCGTGCAGCGGATGATTTCCTCGCCGCTGAGGATGTGCTTGGCCTTGGCGGTGCCCTGGGACATGGCCTGGGACATTGGTCGTGGTCTCCCTTGACGGCGTGGATCTAGCGACGGTGGCCGCGATTGAGATCGCGTTCCAGCTTCTGGCTATACTTGGACATGCTGTAGCAGAAGACCCAGTAGATCACGCCGATGAACAAATAGGCCTCGCGGTAGAAACCGCGCCAGGACGGATCGGACAGTGCGGCCTTCGCGGTGCCGAGCAGGTCGTACAGGCCGATGATGATGACCAGCGAGGTGTCCTTGAAGAAGCTGATGAAGGTGTTCACCAGCGGCGGAATGGCGATGGCCAGCGCCTGCGGCAGGATGATCTTGCGCATCTTCTGCCAATAGGACAGCCCCAGCCCGTCCGCGGCCTCGTACTGGCCCTTCGGGATCGCCTGCAGACCGCCGCGGATGGCTTCGGCCATATAGGCGGCGGCGAACATGATGAAGGCGATCTGGGCGCGCAGCAGCTTGTCGATCGACACGCCGTTGGGCAGGAACAGCGGCAGCATCACCGAGGCCATGAACAGCAGGCTGATCAGCGGCACGCCGCGGATCAGCTCGATGTAGGTGACGCACAGCACCTTGACCGCGGGCATGTTCGACCGGCGGCCCAGCGCCAGCAGGATCGCCACCGGGAAGGCCACGGCCAGACCGATCACCGACAGGATGAGGGTCAGCGGCAGGCCGCCCCACAGCGTGTTCTCGACATAGGTCAGGCCGAGGACGCCGCCCCACATCAGCACGGCGACCAGCCCCAGCCCAGCGGCCCAGACCAGCCCCAGCCACGGCTTCCAGAAGCGGCGGTCGCAGCTGACCACCAGCAGGGCGATGATGACGCAGATCGTCACCAGCGGGCGCCACTGCTCATCCCACGGGAACATCCCGAACATGATGAAGCGCAGCTTCTCGCTGATGAAGCCCCAGCAGGCGCCGCCGGCATCCTGGCGGCAGACGGTGGAGGTCGCATCGAACCCGTGGGCGCGGACCAGCAGCCAGTTGACGAAGGGCGGGATCGCCGACGCCAGAAGGGCCAGCACCAGCAGCGTCAGGATGGCGTTGTACCACGTGTTGAACAGGTTGTTCCGCAGCCACGCGAGCGGGCCGACGGTGTTGGCCGGCGGACGCTCGTCCGGCAGGCCGACGCTTTGCACGTTGTCGGTCATGGCCGTTACCGCTCCACCAGCGCGATGCGCTTGTTGTACCAGTTCATGAAGATCGAGATGCTGAGGCTGATGACCAGATAGGTGCCCATGATCATCGTCACGCCTTCGATCGCCTGACCGGTCTGGTTCAGCGTCGTGTTGGCGATGGACACCAAATCCGGGTAGCCGATGGCCAGCGCTAGAGAGCTGTTCTTGGTCAGGTTCAGATACTGGCTGGTCAGCGGCGGCACGATCACCCGCAGCGCCTGCGGCAGGATGACGAGGCGCAGCGTCGGGCCGCTGGGCAGGCCGAGCGCGCGCGCCGCCTCCGTCTGGCCCCAGTTGACCGCCGTGATGCCGCTGCGCACCACCTCGGCGATGAAGGCCGCGGTGTAGATGGTCAGTCCGGTCAGGATGGCGAAGAACTCGGGCGAGATGGCCGCGCCGCCGGCGAAGTTGAAGCCGGCCAGCTTCGGCACGTCCATCGCCGCCGGCGCGCCGCCGGCGATCCAGGTCAGCAGCGGCAGGCCGACGATCAGGCCCAAACCGGTCCAGCCGGCCGGGAAGGTCTGCCCGGTCCGCGCCTGCCGCGCCCTGGCCCAGCGCGATACGCCCCAGGCGGCGACGATGGCGACCAGCAGGGCGATACCCATGTTGGCCCAGACGGGATCGGGTGCCGGAACCGGCACGCGCAGGCCGCGCTGAGACAGGAAGACGCCCGGCAGCGGGTTCAGAGCCTGGCGCACCGGCGGCAGGCTTTCCGACACCAGCGCATACCAGAAGAACAGCTGCAGCAGCGGCGGGATGTTGCGCACCACCTCGACATAGGTCGAGGCGAGCTTGGCGATCAGCCAGTTGCTGGACAGGCGGGCGACGCCGATGATCGTGCCGATGATCGTCGCCAGAATGACGCCGATGATCGACACCTTCAGCGTGTTCAGCACGCCGACCAGAAAGGCACGGCCATAGCTGTCCTTCGGCGAATAGTCGATCAGCGATTCGCCGATGCCGAAGGCCGCTTCACGCTCCAGGAAATCGTAACCGGTCGCGATCGAGCGCCGCGCGAGGTTGTCGAGCGTGTTGGAAATAAGGAACCAGCCGACCAGGACGACCGCGCCGACCACCAGGATCTGGTAGACGATGGCGCGGAACGTCGGGTCGCTGAGGGAAAACGATACGCCACCCGGCGGCGGAGCGCCTTGGGTGGTCCGGGTCTCGGTCGCCACGGACTACTCTCCCCCAACCATCGCGCCCCATACGGTGCCCACGCGGTCCCGGACGTTCTTCCGGGCATTTCCCACACCGTAGGGGATGCAACATGTCTCCCAATGCGGCCCCCTGCGCGGGCGCTTCACCGGCACCCTTCGCGACCGCTCCTCAAAGAACCGGAAGGCCGCCCCCGGCAATGGGCCGGCGGGCGGCGCTTCCAGCTGTGCCGTTCCTTACCGGAACGGCTGGGCGTACATCAGGCCACCCTTGGTCCACAGCGCGTTCAGGCCGCGCTCCAGCTTCAGCGGGGTGCCCGGGCCGACGTTGCGGTCGAAGATCTCGGCATAGTTGCCGACCTTCTTCACGACGTTGTAGGCCCACTTCTCGTCCAGCCCCAGAGCCTTGCCCATGCCCGGCGTGGTGCCGAGATAGCGCTGGATGTCCGGGTTCTTGGAGTTGGTGAACTCGTCGATGTTCTTGGAGTTGATGCCGAACTCCTCGGCCTGGATGGTCGCGAAGACCGTCCACTTAACGATGTCGAACCACTGGTCGTCACCATGGCGCACGGCCGGGGCCAGCGGCTCCTTGGAGATGACTTCCGGCAGGATGACGTGATCGTCCGGAACCGGGGCGACACCGGCACGGGTGCCGGCCAAGCCGGACACGTCGGTGGTCAGCACGTCGCAGCGGCCAGCGAAGTAGGCGGCGTTCACCTCGTCGTTCGACTCGATGACGACGGGGTTGTAGGTCATGTTGTTGGCGCGGAAATAGTCCGCCAGGTTCAGTTCGGTCGTGGTGCCGGACTGCACGCAGACGGTGGCGCCGTTCAACTCCTTGGCGCTCTTCACGCCCAGCTTCTTCGGAACCATGAAGCCCTGGCCGTCATAATAGGTGACGGGGGCGAAGTTCAGGCCGACGGAGGTGTCGCGGGTCAGCGTGGCGGTCGTGTTGCGCGACAGCAGGTCGACTTCGCCGGACTGGATGGCCGGGAAGCGCTGCTGGGCCGACAGCGGGGTGAACTTGACCTTGTTCGGGTCATTGAAGATGGCGACGGCGATGGCACGGCAATAGTCGACGTCGAGGCCGGTCCAATTGCCGGCGCTGTCGGGGTTGCCGAAGCCCGGCAGACCGGCATTCACGCCGCATTGAACGAAGCCGCGCTGCTTGACGGTGTCGAGCGTGGCAGCACCGGCGGCGACACTGGCGGAAACGACCACGGCCGCTGCGGCGGCGGCCAGGAACCCTGACTTCATATTATTAACTCCACCCTGTTCTTGCGTTCTTCGCATTTGAGCGGTCTGACGACGCGCCTGACGACGCCGGCCGTTTGCTCCCGACAGGCTGGCACGGGGCCAACCCTGTGAGGATCGCGACGCAGCCATGCGCGTGGATCAAGAGTGCATCAACTTGATCCGACTTGTCGAATCCTCCGTGCATTGGTGGTGTTACCAGAAGATCCCGACGGCCGGCGGCCTCCCCGACACAATCGGCGATGGCCGCAAGGCTTCGGGGATGACACAATGTTCGGCCGTGCCGCCATCGCCCAGTGGAGGCAACCTCCCGATGGGCGACTCAAAGCGAGCCGGGTTACCGCTCCAGCCAAACGGACAGTCGATGAAGGACGTCACGCAGGATACGATTCTCGTTCACGCCGGCCGCGACCCACGGAACAACCACGGCATCGTCAATCCGCCGGTCTATCACTGTTCGACCGTGCTGTTCCCGACCCTCGACGCGCTGGAGGAGAGCGACCGCAACACGCTGGAAGGCGTGCATTACGGCCGCATGGGCACGCCCACGACCTTCGCCTTCGAAGAGGCGGCGGCGGCGCTGGAGGGCGGCTTCAAGGCGGTGAACACCGGTTCCGGGCTCGCCGCCATCGCGGTCGCCCTGTCGGCCTTCACCAAGGCCGGCGACCATGTGCTGATCACCGACAGCGCCTATGGCCCGACGCGGCGTTTCGCGAAGGAGACGCTGGCCCCCTACGGCGTCGATGTGGAGTTCTACGATCCCTGCATCGGCGCTGGCATCGCCGCGCTGCTGCGGCCGAACACCAGCGTGGTCTTCCTCGAATCGCCGGGATCGCTGACCTTCGAGGTGCAGGACGTTCCGGCCATCGCCGCAGCGGCGAAGAAGGTCGGCGCCACGGTGATGATCGACAACACCTGGGCCACCCCGCTGTTCTTCCGCCCCTTCGACCATGGCGTCGATCTGTCGATCCATGCCGCCACCAAATATATGGTGGGCCATGCCGATGCGATGCTGGGCGTCGTCACCTGCCGCGACGAGGCGAGCTGGACCGCGGTGAAGAAGGCGGCCACCCGCTTCGGCATCTGCGGAGGACCGGACGACCTCTATCTCGGCCTGCGCGGCCTGCGGACGCTGTCGGTGCGCATGCGCCAGCATCAGGAAAGCGCGCTGGCGCTCGCCGACTGGCTGGCGAGCCAGCCGGAGGTGACGCGCGTTCTGCACCCCGCCCGTCCCGACTTCCCCGGCCATGCCCTGTGGAAGCGCGACTTCACCGGTTCGAGCGGCCTGTTCTCCATCGTCATCAATCAGGTGCCGCGCAAGGCGCTGGCGGCGATGCTGGACGGGATGGAACTGTTCGGCATGGGCTACAGCTGGGGCGGCTTCGAAAGCCTGATCCTGCCGACCCGTCCGGCCGCCGTGCGCTCCGCCACCCGCTGGACCGATCCGGGACAGGTCCTGCGCCTGCATGCCGGGCTGGAAAGTGCCGACGACCTGATCCGCGACCTGGACGCCGGCTTCCGCCGGATGGCCGCCGCCCTGTGAGCGGCAGACCAGTGAGGAGTGATTTTCCATGACGGACACACCGTCTCTCGATGCTGCGCCGTATGACGAGGTTCTGGCCGCCATCCGCTTCACCGCCGACGGGCTGGTGCCCGCCATCGCCCAGGCGGACGGCACCGGCGAGATCCTGATGATGGCATGGATGAACCGCGATGCGGTGGTCGAGACGCTGGCGACCGGCCGCGTCTGCTACTGGTCACGCTCGCGCGGCGGGCTGTGGCGCAAGGGAGAGACCTCCGGTCAGGTGCAGCGGCTGATAGATTTCCGGGTGGACTGCGACGGCGACACCCTGCTGCTGATCGTGGAGCAGGACGGCGTCGCCTGCCATACCGGACGGCGCAGTTGCTTCTATCGTGCTTGGCGCGACGGGCGGCTGGAGACCATCCAGGAGGTCGAGACCGATCCTGCCATCCTCTATGGCGGGCATTCGCACAGCCACAGCTGAGAGGGCCGGACGGGAGACGAGTCGCCGCCAAGGCGGTGAGGGTTCGCGATCGATCGTTGATCCACATCAACGCTGCGCCCCGGCCGAAGGGTATAGAAACTCTCTTGTCTCTAACCCTCCCTGTATATGACTGCGCCGGGCGTTCCTCTGAACGCCCGGTTATTTTTTGCCCGGCTGCCGGCTTCGCAATCCCGGTTATTGGATGGCGCGTTTGCGCCGCAGAACCTCTTTCGGACGATCCGCTCCGTCACTGTCTTCCGACCGGGGCCTAGGGCCTTCCTTTGCGCAACATGCCCTTCGGCCTTCCAACTGGTGTCCTTCTGCAAGCCGAAGCCTGTCCATATGGGGGAGAAAACCCGTTTTCTGTCTCAAGAATAACCCACTCCCAGTCACAAATACCTGGAAAAAAGAAACATAATGGATCGATGATTTAATCAATGTATGAACATCTGTGTCATTTCCTCAAATCCCCTTTGTATTGCTCCTTTATCGCTTTTCGACCGCCCGGGACCCATGGTTAACATCTGGTTAATCGTTAACAGCACGTTAACGGCACTGATGGAGAGACGCCATGCGCCAGTTCTGGGGGACTTCGAACAACGACACCATGACCGGCACCGCCTCTGACGACCGTCTCGACGGTCTGGACGGCGACGACCGTGTCTACGGCGCCGGCGGGAACGATCTGCTGTATGGCGAACGCGGAAACGACTCGCTGATCGGTGGGGTGGGCAACGACAAGCTCTATGGCGGCGACGGCAACGATTGGCTCGGCGACCCCTATGGCAAGGACGAACCCGGCAACGATTCGATGTGGGGCGATGCCGGCAACGACCAACTGTTCGGCGGTGACGGCGACGACTGGCTGAACGGCGGGACCGGCGACGACATCGTCAAGGGCATGCGCGGCAACGACACCATGATCGGCGGCAGCGGCAACGACATGCTGTACGACAGCTACCGTGACGGCGGCGCCGACCTGTTCCAGCCGGGCACCGGCAACGACACCATGGTCAGCTATTATGATGGTCTGCCTGACCGCTTCCTGATCGAACAGGCGACCGGCGGCTTCGGCACCGACACCATCAACTACTTCGAGAAGGGCATCGACCAGATCGAGTTCCACGGCTATCGCGCCTGGGAGATGGGGATGACCAACAACGGCTCGGCCACCACCTTCGCCTTCACCGACGGCTCGTCGCTGACGGTCGATCAGATCGGGCTCGCTGCCGGTCACGACTTCATCTTCACCTGACCTGTCCGGACGGAGGACTCCCGCGGGCGATGGGGTCACCCCGTCGGCGCGCGGGACCTCCGGCACGGCTTGCGCTGTTGCACTGGCGGACATATCCGCGCCCTTTGAAGGCGCGCCGCCAGAAGAAGGGCCAAGAACCGATGGACCAACGCCGCCATTCCTTCCGACCGCGCCGCCTCCTGCTGTCAGCGTCCCTCCTGTCGGCATTGGCGCTGGGTGCCTGCGCCGGTTCCTCCGACATGGGAGGCGTGCCCTCGGCGGAGGTGGCGACGAGGCCGCCGATCGAATTGGTCGGCCTGACTGTGCAGACGCCGGACGGCCGGCGCATCCTGGGCAACGTGTCCGATCTGGTGATCGGGCCGACCAACCGGGTGGAGCAGGCGATCGTCACCGTCGGGGCTCCGCGCTACCCGACCGAGCACAAGGTGACGGTCAACAGTGAAAACCTGCGCTACGCCCACAACCGTCAGGCCGTGATTCTCACCGGCATGACGGTGGAGCAGTTCGCGGCCCTGCCGCCCACCGGCGTCAGCGACCGCATGATGTCGCTTGGCGGTGGTCCAGGCTATGGGCCTCCCCTCGCAACCGGCGGCACGGCGCCGACCAACTGGGCCGGGGCCACCCAACCCCGCTGATCTCTCTCGCTGACCCTTTCCCGCTTGAAACGCACGCATAAAAAAACGGGGGCCGGACGAACCGGCCCCCATTTTCGTTCAGGCTTCCGTTCAGGCTCTCCGCCGTCACTTGCCCTGAAGCTGCTTCATGATGTCGTCGGCCTGATTGTTCTCCGGCTCGGCAGGGCCGCCGAAGGGCGGAGCCACGTCCTGGTTGTCGAAGGCCGGAATTTCGATCTTCACGTCGTCCAGGTTGATTACCGGACCCTTGTCGCGGCCGGCATCGACCATCTGCGGGAAGGAGATGACGAGGGCGACCATGATGAGCTGGATGACCACGAAGGGCACCGCACCCCAGTAGATCTGGCCGGTGGTGATCCTCGCGATCTTCTGTCCGGTTATCTTGTCGATATAGTCCGTCTTCGGCGCCACCGACCGCAGGAAGAACAGGGCGAAGCCGAAGGGCGGATGCATGAAGCTGGTCTGCATGTTGACGCCCAGCAGCACGCCGAACCAGATCAGGTCGATGCCCAGCTTGTCCGCCACCGGCCCCAGCAGGGGAACGAAGATGAAGGCGAGCTCGAAGAAATCGAGGAAGAAGGCCAGCACGAAGATCAGGATGTTGCAGACGATCAGGAAGCCCAGCTGGCCGCCCGGCAGGCTGGTCATCAGATGTTCGACCCAGAGGTCGCCGTTGACGGCCCGGAACACCAGACCGAACACCGTCGAACCGATCAGGATGAACACCACGAAGGACGACAGCTTGGCCGTGGAGTCCATCGCCTGACGCATCAGGCTCCAGCTGAGCTGGCGCTTAGCCAGCGCCAACAGGATGGCGCCGGCGGCTCCCATCGCGCCGCCCTCCGTCGGCGTAGCGATGCCGAGGAAGATGGTGCCCAGCACCAGGAAGATCAGCACCAGCGGCGGCACCAGCGAGGTGATGACCCGCAGAAGCAGCTTGGCGCCGCGCAGCGTGCGGGCCTCCGGCGGCAGGGCCGGAACCGCCGACGGGCGGATGATGCTGGTGAGCAGAACATAGCCGGTGTAGAGGCCGGTGAGGACCAGACCCGGGATCAGCGCGCCGGCATACATGTCGCCGACCGAGCGGCCGAGCTGGTCGGCCAGGACGATCAGCACCAGCGACGGCGGGATGATCTGGGCCAGCGTTCCCGATGCGGCGATGACGCCGGTCGCGATCCGGCGGTCATAGCCGTAGCGCAGCATGATCGGCAGCGAGATCAGGCCCATGGAGATCACCGACGCGGCGACGACGCCGGTGGTCGCCGCCAGCAGCGCGCCGACGAAGATCACCGCATAGGCCAGACCGCCGCGGATCGGACCGAACAGCTGCCCAATGGTGTCGAGCAGATCCTCGGCCATGCCGGAGCGTTCCAGGATCAGGCCCATGAAGGTGAAGAAGGGAATGGCCAGCAGCGTGTCGTTGCGCATGATGCCGAACACGCGCTCCGGCAGCGCCTGCAACAGCGCCGGGGTCAGCAGACCCAGCTCGATGCCGATCAGACCGAAGACGAGGCCGTTCGCGGCGAGCGCGAAGGCGACCGGAAAACCCATCAACAGGAAAAGCACCAGGGCGCCGAACATCAGCGGCGCCATGT
>JAFAFA010000110.1 GCA_023423695.1 Pseudomonadota bacterium
GGCTGATCCAGCCGACGGTGCGGGCCAGCGCGAACAGCACGGTGAACATGCTGGTCGGGAAACCCATCGCCTTCAGGATGATGCCCGAATAGAAATCGACGTTCGGATAGAGCTTCTTCTCGATGAAATACTCGTCCGACAGGGCGATCCTCTCCAGCTCCATGGCGATGGCCAGATGCGGCTCGTCATGGATGCCCAGGCGGTCGAGAACCTGATAGCAGGTCTCGCGCATGATCTTGGCGCGCGGGTCGTAGTTCTTGTAGACGCGGTGGCCGAAGCCCATCAGGCGGAAGCTGTCGTTCTTGTCCTTGGCGCGGCGGACGAATTCGGGGATGCGGTCGACCGAGCCGATCTCCTCCAGCATCTTCAGCACGGCCTCGTTGGCGCCGCCATGAGCCGGACCCCAGAGTGCCGCGATGCCCGACGCGATGCAGGCGAACGGATTGGCGTGGGACGAGCCGGCGAGGCGGACGGTGGAGGTCGAGGCGTTCTGCTCGTGGTCGGCATGCAGGATGAAGATCTTGTCCATCGCCTTGGACAGGACGGGATCGACCGTCCATTCCTCGCACGGCGTGCCGAAGGTCATGTAGAGGAAGTTTTCCGCGTAGGACAGGTCGTTGCGCGGATACATGAACGGTTCGCCGACCGTGTACTTGTGGGCCATGGCGGCCATGGTCGGCATCTTGGCGATCAGGCGGTGCGCGGCGATCTTGCGCTGCACCGGATCGAAGATGTCGGTGGAATCGTGATAGAAGGCCGACAGGGCGCCGACGACGCCGCACATGATCGCCATCGGGTGGGCATCGCGGCGGAAGCCGCTGTAGAACTTGGTCAGCTGCTCGTGCACCATCGTGTGGTAGGTGATGGTGCGCTCGAAATCGGCCTTCTGCTGCGGGTTGGGCAGCTCGCCGTTCAGCAGCAGGTGGCACACCTCCAGGAAATCGCAGTTCTCGGCCAGATCGGCGATGGCATAGCCGCGGTGCAGCAGGACGCCCTCGTCGCCGTCGATGTAGGTGATGGCCGAATCGCAGGCGGCGGTGGAGGTGAAGCCGGGATCGTAGGTGAAATAGCCGGTCTCGGCATAGAGCTTACGGATGTCGATCACGTGGGGACCGGTGGACCCGCCCAGCAGCGGCAGCTTCAGCGTCTTGCCGGTGGCGTCGTCGGTCAGCGTGACGGTGCCGACCTGGGTCACATCGCCGTGCGGTGTGTGCTTGCTCGATTCCATGACCTTATCACACTCCTTGCTGGCCGGACGGCACCTGTCGGTCTTCGCCGCCGGACCTTGGTGGTTGGCCCGTTCTTTTTGCGCTTCGGCGCCCCGCGGCGCCGCGCCGTCTTCTCCCGGTCTCCGAAGGATCGGTCAGGATCGGAACCCGCAGCCGTCCACAGTCGTTGACTCCTCCGGAAGATAGCAGAGGACATCATGACCGACACGCCTCAAACGCGCATCCCCTCCGAAGGAATGCCCCACCCTGACAAATCCCAATCGGACAAACCCGCATCGGGCAAATCCGGTTCCGATACCCACGACCAGACGCCGGCGGGCGAACGCTCCCCGCGCGAGGACATGACCAAGACGCCCGGCGACGGCACCCTGCAGGACGCCACCCCGGCCGGCCTGTCGTCGAAGGAACTGCGGGAACGGGCCGAAGACGTCGACGGCTCGACCCAGCCCGGCACCGGCTGACGTCCGTCCGGCAGGCGGGATTCCGGGGGGAGGCTCAGGCCGCCGGCCGCTCCACGCCGGTGCGCTCGCGCAAGGAACGCTCCAGACGGGCGGCTTCGCGCAGCAGCACCGGCAGAAGCTGGGCGGCCTGCGCCGTGTCGCCGTTACGGCAGATCACCTCCATCCGCCAGGCGAGATGCATGACAGCCATCCCGCCGAAACTGCCGGCGAGGCTGGACAGATCGTGCGCCTCCCCGGCCAGCGCCCGCATGTCGAGGGCGCCGGCCGGGGCCGACCGCGCCATGGCCGACAGCCTTTCCAGACGGTGGGACACGTCGTCGAGGAAGCTGTCGACGATCAGGGCGAGATTGTCGGCACCCACCGTCTCGACCAGATCGGCCAGCACCGCTTCGTCCAGAACCTCGCCGCCGTCGCCATTGCCGCTCGCGCCATCGGCATCCATCGTCATGCGCGCGCCCTCGGCCCCGGCCTCCGCCATCCAGCGGTCCAGCGCCGCCAGCAGTCCGGCGCGGCTGATCGGCTTGGTCAGGTAATCGCTCATGCCCGCGCGCAGGCACAGTTCGCGCGTGCCCGGCATGGCGTCCGCGGTCAGGGCGATGATCGGAAGGCTGGCGAGCCGCCCACCCTGCGCATGGCCCTGCGCGCGGATCGCCTGCGCAGCCTCCAGGCCGTCCATGCCCGGCATCTGCACGTCCATCAACACCAGATCGATGCCGCCGCGGCAAGCCGCCGCCACCGCCTGTTCCCCATCCTCCGCCACCTCGACCGTGTAGCCCAGCTTGCGCAGCAGCGTGGTGGCGAACAGCTGGTTGGTGCGGTTGTCCTCCGCCAGCAGGATGCTGCCGCTGCGCGTCGGCTCCTCGCCGCGGTCGGCAGGCTGTCCTTCGGCGGCCTGCCGGTCCGCCGAAGAGGGCGGTACAGCCGCCTGGAACAGGCCGGTGAGGCAGTCGGCCAGCGCGCTCTGGCGCAGCGGGTGGTTGAGGGTGGCGTGGGCCAGCCCCTGGACCGGTTCGCAGTCGCCCCGCACCGCCGGCCCCAGCCCGGCGATCAGCACGCGTCTGGTGCCGCCCAGCATCGGATCGCCGGCAATGGCCGCCAGCAGGGCGTCGCCGCCCATGCACGGCATGGTCTGGTCCACCAGCACCACGTCGAAGGGCCTGCCACCGACCGCCGCGCGGGTCAGCGCCTCCAGCGCATCGGGACCATTGTCGACCGCCGTCGGCCGGGCGCCCAGGCTGTCGAGCATCGCCCCCAGCACGCGGCGGTTCACCGCCAGATCGTCCACCACCAAAGCACGGCGCCCGGCCAGCGGCTGTTCGGCCGGCGGCATCGCCTCGTCGAGCAGGGTCAGCGGCAGATCGACCAGGAAGCGGCTGCCGACACCCAGGCTGCTCTCCACCGCGATGCTGCCGCCCATCAGTTCCGACAGCTGGCGGCAGATCGCCAGCCCCAGCCCTGTTCCCCCGAACTTCCGGGTGATCGACCCGTCCACCTGCTGGAACTTGTTGAACAGGGTGGGCAGCGCCTCCACCGGAATGCCGATGCCGGTGTCGGTCACCGTCATGCGCAGCACCAGATGCGCCTCGGTGGCGTCCAGCGCCTCCAGTTCCACGGCGACCGACCCCTGGTCGGTGAACTTCACCGCATTGCCTATCAGATTGACCAGGATCTGCCGGATGCGCGTCGGGTCGCCCAGCAGGGTGCGGCGCAGGAGCGGGTCGATGTAGAAGCCGATCTCGATACCCTTCTCATGGGCGCGGGGGGTCAGCAGTTCCACCACCCCCTCCACCAGATCGGCGGGGTCGAAGGGCAGCGTCTCGATGGTGACGCGGCCGGCCTCCAGCTTGGAAATGTCCAGGATGTCGTTGATGATGGTCAGCAGCGCGTTGGAGGAACTGCGGATCGCCTGGACGAACTGATGCTGCTCCGCCGTCAGGGGGGTGTCTGACAGCAGCTCCGTCATGCCCATGATGCCGTTCATCGGCGTGCGGATCTCGTGGCTCATCGCCGCCAGGAATTCCGACTTCGCCTGGGTCGCCGCCTCCGCCCGGGCGCGCAGGGCGTCGGCCTCCTCGCGGGCGGCGTCCAGGCCTTCCGCCAGCGCGCACATGTCGGCCGCCTGACGCTGAAGTTCCGCCTCCTCCCGCTTGGCGTCGGTGATGTCCTGGACGACGCCCAGCAGCCCGATCGGCCGGCCGGCCGACCCCCATTCGGCCACGCCGCGGAGGAAGACGTGGCGCAGCGTGCCGTCGGGACGGACGACCCGCACCTCGGCCGAGAACCCCTCACCGGTCGCCTGCGCCCGCTGGACCAGCGCCGTGACCTTCGGCAGGTCGTCGGGATGGTAGACGCCGCGCGACATGTCGACGGTCGGCGGGCCGTCCTGCGGGCTGAGGCCCATGATGCGGTAGACCTCGTCCGACCAGCGGCGGGTGTCGGTGACGAAGTCGAAGTACCAATGCCCGAACTGGCCGATCTCCTCCGCCAGGTTCAACAGACGGGAGCGGTCGCGCAGTTCCGCTTCCGCCTGCTTGCGCCGGGCCACCTCGCGGCGAAGCTCCAGTTCGTCCACCACCAGCCGGGCGAGCTGGGTCAGGGTTTCCGCTTCCCGCGCGTCGAACCCGCCGCGGGGGGTGTCGTCGATCACGCACAGGGTGCCCAGCTTGTGGCCGTCCGCCACCAGCGGCGCACCGGCATAGAAGCGGATGTCGGGCTCCCCGGTGACCAGCGGATTGCCGGCGAAGCGCGGATCCTTCGTCGCGTCCGGCACCACCAGGACTCCGTCGTCGAGGATGGCGTGGGCGCAGAAGGCAAGGTCGCGGTGCGTTTCCTCCACGTCCAGCCCGATGCGGCTCTTGAACCACTGGCGGTTCCGGTCGATCAGCGAGACCAGCGCGATGCGCGTGCGGAAGAAATGCCGGGCAAGCCGGGTGATGTTGTCGAAGCCGGACTCCGCCGGGGTGTCGAGGACGCAGTAGGACTCCAGAACCGCCAGCCGCCGCTCCTCGTCCGGGGACAGCGCCGCAGGAACCGCACCGGTGGTGTCCCCACTCACGCGGCATTCCCCTGGACGGCATTCCCCTGGGCGGCGCGCCACTGCTGCAGCTTGCGGTAGATGGTGGACGGGCTGATCTCCAGCATCAGGGCGGCGCGCGGCACGTCATCGCCGGCCAGCCGCAGGGCCTTCTGAATCATCTCCTTCTCCACCTGCCACAGCGGAAGGACGGCGCCGTCCTCCTGCCCGCCGTCCGCCGGCGCTCCGGCACCGGCCGCGGCGTCGGTGCCGATCCCGCCGGCCCCGGTCAGGGTCGGCAGCATCTCCAGCATGACTTGAGGCCCGTCGTGCAGCACGACGACGTTGCGCAGAACGTTCTGGAGCTGCCGCACGTTGCCCGGCCAGTCATGGGCGCGCAGCCGCGCCTCCACCTCCGGAGCGAAGGCAACCAGGGATTTCCCCTCCTCCCGCGCATAGTCGATCAGGAAAGAGCGGGCGATCTCGATCACGTCATCGCCGCGGTCGCGCAGCGGCGGCAGGGCGAGCGGGATGACATGCAGCCGGTAATAGAGATCCTCGCGGAAACGCCCGGCCTGCACCTCGGCCAGCGGATCGCGGTTGGTGGCGGCGACGAAGCGCACGTCCACCCGCTCCTCCCGGCCGCTGCCCACCGGGCTGACGGTGCCGGTCTGGACGAAGCGCAGCAGCTTGCTCTGCAGTTCCACCGGCATTTCGCAGATCTCGTCCAGGAACAGCGTGCCGCCGTCGGCCAGCAGCGCCGCACCCGGCCGGTCGCCCGCCGCCCCGGTGAAGGCGCCCTTCACATGGCCGAAAATCTCCGATTCCAGCAGTTCCTTCGGAATGGCGGCGCAGTTCAGCGCGATGAAGGCGCGGTCGCGCCGCGGGCTGGCGCGGTGGATCGCCTGGGCGGCCACCTCCTTGCCGGTCCCGCTCTCTCCGGTGATGAAGACATTGGCGCGGCTGGACGCCACGCTCTCGATGGTGCGGTAGACCGCCTGCATCTCGGGCGAGCTGCCGATGAAGCCGTGGAAGCGCCCGCGGTCGAGATCCTTGCGGTATCCCTCCACCATGCGCGCCAGCGCCCGCCGCTCCAGCGCGTTGCGCAGGGTCAGGTTCAGCCGGTCGGCGTTGAAGGGCTTCACGATGAAGTCGAAGGCGCCCAGCTTCATCGCCTCCACCGCCAGATCGATGGAGCCGTGGGCGGTGATGATGACCACCGACACGCTCGGATCGCGGGCGTGGAGGGCCTGCAGCACCTCCAGCCCATCCATGTCCGGCAGCTTCAGGTCCAGGATCACCGCATCGGGCGGCGATGCCGCCGCCGCGTCCAGCGCCTCGCGCCCGCGGGTGCAATGCACGACCTCATGGGCGTCCGCGCGCAGGAACTCGATGTACAGCTTGGCGAGCGGGACCGTATCCTCGATCAGCAGGATGCGGTGCTTCTTGGAGGAGGACACGGGCGCGACACTCGGGCAATCGGTGGCGGACGGAAAATCGTCCACAGTGTAACCCGGCAAAGCACCTGCCGCCAGTCGGGGCGAGCCCACCGGCATATGACCTTCGACGGAGACCATCCGCCGGCGGCGGCTCCCGTTCCCCTACACCCCGCTGTCGATCAGGTCGGTGCGCCCGATCCGCCGCAGCGAGACCTGAACGCGGGCGTTGTGTTCCCGGATCTCGCGCAAGGTTTGCAGCGTGAACTCCACATGGGCATCGGCCGCCGCACTCGCGGCATCCGCATCGCCGGCCAGCACCGCATTGGCGATGGCCAGATGCTGTTGCAGCAGAAGCTCGCGCACCCCCGGCCGGGAATAAAGGTCGGCGCGGTTGTAGAACACGTCGTTGCGCAGCAGGTCGGACAAGGTCCGCATGATGTGCAGCATGACGACGTTGTGCGCCGCCTCGTAGATCGCCAGATGCAGGTCGGCGTCGGAATCCGCCTCCTCCGAGCTGTCGTCCTTGCCGTGGGCGGCCTGCATGCGGGCGATGATGGCGCGAATGCCGTCCCGGTCGACATCGGTCGCCCGCTGCGCCGCCAGCCCGGCCGCCGCCGCCTCGATGGAGCGGCGGAACTCCAGATAGTCAAAGGACGCGTCCGGCTTGTTGCGCATCAGCGTCATCAGCGGGTCGGCGATCTGCGACAGGAAGGTGGCGACATGGGTGCCGCCGCGCCCGGTGACCAGCAGGCCGCGCTCCTCCAGCTTGGCGATGGCATCGCGCAGCGACGGGCGGGACACATCCAGCTTCACCGCCAGCTCGCGTTCGGCCAGCAGCTTTTCTCCCGGACGGAGCGCGCCTTCCAGGATCAGCCGTTCCAGATGCTCGGCAATGGCGTCGGCCAGCTTGGCCGGTTTGGCCGGTTTGATCGTCCCCTGCATTGGGTGGGCGGCCTCTCCCTGCACGTCTCGATCCTCTTCATTACCGGTGGACGGAACAGGCGTCCAGAGCGGTGGCTGAACGGCAGCGTCGCACCCCCCTACCAAAGTGGGTTGCTCGGCAAACGATTCAGCCATTGCACAGTCTGGTAAAATCTTTTATCCAACTTTCACCGTATGGATAAGAGATGTCCACTGCGATCCGTCTGGCAAGGGAGATTTCCCGAATCTGCCGGGTTGGAAAGGGCATCCACACGTACCGGGACAGGACGGACCGACCCCGCCAAGGGGCGCATCCGCACCGCCGCCGCGCGCCGAAAGCCGTGGCGGCTGTGAACGCCGCTGCATTGCCGATCGCCGGCCCTCCTCCGCGCCGCCATCCCGGTGCGGGACGGCGGAGCCATGCCGACAGGCCGTGCAAAGCCGTCCCGGGACACCGTTCGGACTGACATCACGTCCCCCGAGAAGGAGGTCCCCGAGGATGAGCTGGTCGCAAGTCTACGACCCGATGAACAACATGTGGCTGTCGACGTTCTTCGCGTCGCTGCCGGTCCTGGTGATGCTGGGCGGTCTCGGCATCTTCCACATAAAGGCGCACCGCGCCGCCCTGCTGGGTCTGGCGGCGGCGCTTCTGGTGGCCGTCGCCGTGTTCGGCATGCCGGTGGCGATGGCGGGAAAGACCGCGTTGCTGGGTGCGGCTTACGGCCTGCTGCCGATCGGCTGGATCGTCGTCAACATCATCTTCCTCTATCACCTGACCGAACAGCGCGGCCAGTTCAAGATCCTGCAGGAAAGCATCACCGGCATCACCAACGACCGCCGGCTCCAGCTTCTGCTGATCGCCTTCTGCTTCGGCGCCTTCTTCGAGGGCGCGGCGGGATTCGGCACGCCGGTCGCCGTGACCGGCGCCATGCTGATCGGGCTGGGCTTCACCCCGCTGGCGGCCTCGGGCCTGTCGCTGATCGCCAACACCGCCCCGGTCGCCTACGGCGCTCTCGGCACGCCGGTGATTGCCCTGGCCGCCGTCACCGGCCTGCCGCTGCTCGACCTGTCGGCGATGATCGGCCGGCAGCTTCCCTTCTTCTCGGTTCTGGTGCCCTTCTGGCTGATCGTCGCCTTCGCCGGATGGCGCGGCATGGTCCAGATCTGGCCGGCCATCCTGGTCGCCGGCGTGTCCTTCGCCGTTCCGCAGTTCCTGGTGTCCAACTACCACGGCCCCTGGCTGGTGGACGTCGCCGCCGCCATCGTCTCGCTGATCTGCGTCACGCTGTTCCTGAAGGTGTGGCACCCGAAGTCGATCTGGCACACCGCCGGCGGGGCATCCGCCCTGACGCAGTCCGCGGGAGCCGCGGTGGTCGAGGGCGAGGCGCGCCGCAGCCATGGCTATACCGCCGCAGAAGTCCGCCGCGCCTGGACGCCGTGGGCGATCCTCAGCGTCGTCGTCTTCCTGTGGGGCATCCCCGAGGTCAAGGCCTTCCTCGACGGCATCTCGATCTTCAAGTTCCCGATCGAGGGCCTGCACAACATGATCATGCGCGTTCCCCCGGTGGTGCCCAAGGCCCATCCGGAGGCCGCCGTCTACACCCTGAACTGGCTGTCGGCCACCGGCACCGGCATCTTCATCGCCGCCGTCATCTCCGGCTTCGTGATGGGCTACTCGCCGGCCGCGATGGTCAAGACCTACGGGCACACGCTCTACGCCATCCGCAACTCGCTGCTGACCATCTCGGCCATGCTGGCGCTTGGCTACACCACCCGCTACTCGGGGCTGGACACCACGCTGGGCCTCGCCTTTGCCAACTCCGGCTTCCTCTACCCGTTCTTCGGCACCTTCCTGGGCTGGCTGGGCGTGGCGTTGACCGGGTCGGACACGGCGTCCAACGTGCTGTTCGGCAGCCTGCAGAAGGTGTCGTCGGAACAGCTCGGCCTGCCGCCGACGCTGATGGCCGCCGCCAACAGTTCGGGCGGCGTGATGGGCAAGATGATCGACGCCCAGAGCATCGTCGTCGCCGCCGTCGCCACCAAGTGGCATGGGCATGAGGGCAAGATCCTGCGCTACGTCATCTGGCACTCGCTGGCGCTGACCGCGCTGGTCGGCCTGCTGGTGATGGCCCAGGCCTATCTGTGGCCCTTCACCGCCATGGTCATCGGCCGCTAAGGCCGGTTCTTCCCGCCACCTCCGTCCTCTCCAGCAGGAGCCGCCGCCAATGCTGCCCGCCCCCTACGACCGCGTGCTGGCCGAGCTTCAGGCCGTCATTCCCGAAGCCCGGCTGGTCACCGATCCGCTGCGCACGCTGGCCTACGGCACCGACGCCAGCTTCTACCGGCTGATCCCCAGGATCGTGGCGCTGGTGGAGACGGAGGAGGAGGTGGTGCGGTTGCTGCGCATCACCCGCGGCCACAAGGTGCCGGTGACCTTCCGCGCCGCCGGCACCAGCCTGTCGGGGCAGGCGGTCAGCGACAGCGTTCTGGTGGTGCTGGGCGACGGTTGGCGCGGCTGCACCATCGGTCCGGCGGCAACAACCGTCACCCTGCAGCCCGGCGTCATCGGGGCGGAGGCGAACCGGCGCCTCGCCCCGCTGGGGCGCAAGATCGGTCCCGACCCGGCTTCCATCGCCACGGCCAAGATCGGCGGGATCGCCGCCAACAACGCCAGCGGCATGTGCTGCGGCACCGCGCAGAACAGCTACCGCACGCTGGAGACGATGCGGCTGGTGCTGGCCGACGGCACGGTTCTGGACACCGCCGACCCGGCCAGCTGTCGCGACTTTCAGCGAAGCCACGGCGCGCTGCTCGACCGGCTGGCGGATCTCGGCGCCCGCACCCGCGCCGACGCGGCGCTGGCCGGCCGCATCCGCGACAAGTTCCGCATCAAGAACACCACCGGCTACAGCCTGAACGCGCTGGTCGATTATCAGGACCCCGTCGACATCCTCCAGCACCTGATGATCGGGTCGGAGGGGACGCTGGGCTTCATCTCCTCCATCACGCTGCGCACCGTACCGGAGCATCCGCACAAGGCCAGCGCCCTGCTGTTCTTCCCCGACATCGGCGAGGCCTGCCGCGCCGTGTCCCTGCTGAAGTCCGCCCCGGTTGATGCGGCGGAGCTGATGGACCGCGCCTCGCTCCGCTCCATCCAGGACAAGCCGGGCATGCCGCCGCAGATCCGCGGATTCGGCCCCGAGGTGGCGGCCGTGCTGGTGGAAACCCGCGCCGAGAGCGCCGCGGCGCTCGACGCCAACGTGGCGGAGATCGCCGCGGTGCTGGCCGGCTGCGTCACCATCGGCGATACCCGCTTCACCACCGACGCCAAGGCCTGCGAGGGCTTCTGGAAGATCCGCAAGGGCCTGTTCCCGGCGGTCGGCGCCATCCGCCAGACCGGCACCACCGTCATCATCGAGGATGTGGCCTTTCCCCTGCCCCGGCTGGCCGAAGCGACGCGCGAGCTGCAGGACCTGTTCGTCCGCCACGGCTATCACGAGGCGATCATCTTCGGCCACGCGCTGGAAGGAAACCTGCACTTCGTCTTTACCCAGGCCTTCGACACCCAGGCGGAGATCGACCGCTACCGCCGCTTCATGGACGACGTCGCGGTGCTGGTGGTCAACCGCTACGACGGCTCGCTGAAGGCGGAACACGGCACCGGCCGCAACATGGCCCCCTTCGTTGCAATGGAATGGGGTCCGCAGGCCTATGGCCTGATGAAGGAGATCAAGGACCTCTTCGATCCGGACGGGCTGCTGAACCCCGGCGTCATCCTGAACGGCGACCCCGAGGCCCATCTGAAGAACCTGAAGCCGATGCCCGCGGCCGACCCGCTGGTCGACACCTGCATCGAATGCGGCTTCTGCGAGCCGACCTGCCCATCCCACCGCCTCACCCTGTCGCCGCGCCAGCGCATCGTCGGCCGGCGCGAGATGGCGCGGCTGGTGGCTGCCGGCGACGATGCCGGGCGTCTCGCCGAGATCAGCGCCGCCTACGACTATCAGGGCATCGACACCTGTGCCGCCTGCGGCCTCTGCGCCACCGCCTGCCCGGTGGGGATCGAGACCGGGCTGCTGGTCAAGTCACTGCGCGGCGAACGGCGCGGCGCCATGGGCCGCAAGGCGGGGGCGCTGGTGGCCAGTCATATGGAAGGCACGCTGGGCCTCGCCCGCACCGGGCTGCGGCTGGCCGAGCTCGCCCGCCGCACGGTCGGGCATGGCGCCACCCAGGCGGCGGCCCGTGTCCTGACCGGCGGCAGCCTGCCGGCCCTGCCCCGCAGCCTGCCGACCGCCGCGACCTTCCCGCCGCGTCCGGATGCGCCCGGCACGGACGATGTGCCGACCGTGGTCTACGCCCCCAGCTGCGTCAGCCGGACCATGGGTCCCGCCGCCGGCGACCCGCAGCGGCGCCCACTGCCCGAGGTCGTCGAGTCGGTGATGCGCAAGGCCGGCTTCCGCATCCTCTATCCGGAGGCGGCGGACGGTCAGTGCTGCGGCATGCCGCTGGAAAGCAAGGGCTTGATCGAGGCCGCCGACGCCAAGGCCGACGCCATGCTGGCGGCCCTGTCGAAGGCGAGCCGGGGCGGCCGCCATCCGGTGGTGATGGACACCAGCCCCTGCACCCTGCGTCTCACGAAGCGGCTGACCGACGCCGGCCTGCGCATCCTCGATGTGGCGGAGTTCCTGAGCGAGTTCGCCCTGCCCCGCCTGGACATCGCCAAGTCGGCGGAGCCGGTGATGCTGCACCTGACCTGCTCCACCCGCCGCATGGGGCTGGACGGCGCGCTGACCGCGGTGGCGAAGGCCTGTGCCGAGACGGTGGTGGTGCCGCCCGACGTCGGCTGCTGCGGCTTCGCCGGCGACAAGGGCTTCACCACGCCGGAACTGAACGCCCATGCGCTCCGCCACCTGCCGGCCGCAGTGCCGGAGGGCTGCGCGTCCGGCTATTCCACCAGCCGCACCTGCGAGATCGGCCTTTCCGACAAGGCGGGCGTGCCCTACCGGTCGATCGTCTATCTGGTCGACGCCTGCGCGACGGCGAAGACGGGTGCGCCGGCTCGGGTGGCGGAGGTGGCTTTCTAGGGGGACTGATACCCCCACCTAACCTCCCCCGCTGGGCGGGGGAGGGACTGCCGCTGAACGCCGACAAAGCTCCTGTCCCCCTCCCCCGCCCAGCGGGGGAGGGTCGGGGTGGGGGCAATACCAAGACGGTGAGGAAACGCCCATGGACCACCAGCCCCCCAAACCCGCCCGCGTCTATTACTTCGGCACCTGCCTCGTCGACCTGTTCTTCCCCGACGCCGGCATGGCGGGGATCGAGCTGCTGCAGTCCCAGGGCCTGACCGTCGTCTTTCCGCAGGGGCAGAGCTGCTGCGGCCAGCCCGCCTACAATTCCGGTTACCGTGCCGATGCCCTGAAGGTGGCCCGCGCCCAGTTGGACCTGTTCCCCGGCGACGATCCCATCGTCGTGCCGTCGGGCTCCTGCGCCGGCATGATGAAGAAGCACTGGCCTGACCTGTTCCGCGGCGAGCCGGACGAAGCCAGGGCGGTGCAGGTGGCGGGCCGCGTCTGGGAACTGACGCAGTTTCTGGTCCATGTGCTGGACGTTCGCCTCACCGACAAGGGCGAGCCGCTGCGCGTCACCTGGCACGCCTCCTGCCATGCCCAGCGCGAGATGGGCGTGGTCGAGGAACCCAAGGCACTGCTGCGCCAGCTCGCCAATGTCGAACTGGTGGAGCTGAAGCGGGAAAAGGAATGCTGCGGCTTCGGCGGCACCTTCGCCGTCCGCCATCCCGAGATCTCAGCCGCGATGGTCGGCGACAAGGTGGCGGACATCGAGGGCACCGGCGCCGCCCGCGTGGTGTCGGGCGACTGCGGCTGCCTGCTGAACATCGGCGGCGCGCTGGAGGCCGGAGCCAAGGCTGCGCGCGGCCAGCACATCGCCCAGTTCCTGAAGGAGCGCATCCATGGACGGTAACACACCGGATTTCGCCGCCGCGTCGCGCACGGCGCTGGCCGACCCGCAGCTGCGCGGCAATTTCCGCCGCGCCATGGACGGGTTGATGAGCAAGCGCGCCGCCCAGTTCGCCGACGCGGGCGAATGGAACGGCGTGCGGGCGCTCGCCGCCTCGGTCCGGCTGCGCGCCCTGTCGAAGCTGCCGGAACTGCTGGAGAAGCTGGAGGAGAACTGCACCCGCAACGGCATCACCGTCCATTGGGCCGCCACGACGGAGGAGGCCAACGGCATCGCGCTGGACATCCTGCACCGGGTCGACGCCCGGCTGGTGGTCAAGGGCAAGTCGATGGTGACGGAGGAGATGCACCTGAACGCCGTTCTGGAAAAGAATGGCATCGAGGTGCTGGAAAGCGACCTCGGCGAATACATCGTGCAGCTGGACGGCACCATGCCGTCGCACATCATCATGCCGGCGATCCACCTGAACACGAAGCAGATCGCCCATCTGTTCAAGCGCAAGATCAAGGATGCCGAGAGCCGCGAGGACGCCGCCTATCTGACCGACCTCGCCCGCCGGGTGCTGCGCGCCAAGTTCCAGGCCGCCGACGTCGGCATGTCCGGCGTCAACGCCGCGGTGGCGGAGACCGGCACCCTCTGCCTGATCGAGAATGAGGGCAACGGGCGCATGTGCACCACGGTGCCCCCCGTCCACATCGCCTTCATGGGGCTGGAGAAGGTGGTGGAAAAGCTGGAGGACGTGCCTCCGGTGATCAGCCTGCTGCCGCGCTCCGCCACCGGCCAGCCGATCACCACCTATGTCAACATGATCTCCGGCCCCCGCAAGGACGGCGAGAAGGACGGCCCACGCGAGGTGCATCTCATCATCCTCGACAACGGCCGCTCCGGCATCTACGCCGACCCGGAGCTGCGCGACACCCTGCGCTGCATCCGCTGCGGCGCCTGCATGAACCATTGCCCGGTCTACACCAAGGTCGGCGGCCATGCCTACGAGGCGCCCTATCCCGGCCCCATCGGCAAGATCCTGGTGCCGCAGATCGAGGGGTTGGCCAAGCGCGGTGCCATGCCCCACGCCTGCACCATGTGCAACGCCTGTGTCGAGATCTGCCCGGTGAAGATCCCCATCGTCGAGATCATGGGCCGGCTGCGGGTCGAGGCGGTGAAGCCCGGCGGTGCGGTGAAGGACGGCGGCGCCAAGGCCAGCCGGGCGGAGTCGATGGTGTGGAGCGGCTGGGCGGCAATGAACGCCTCCCCCACCGCCTACCGGCTCGCCACGGCGGCGATGAGCAGGCTCGGCAACGCCGCACCATCCTCGCTGCCGCTGCTCAAGGAGTGGACGAACGTCCGCACCAAGCCGCGCTTCGCCGGCCGCACCCTGCACGACCTCGCCCGCGCCAAGGGGGTTCCCGATGTCTGACGCCCGCACCTCCATCCTGACGAAGCTGCGCGCCACCCGCGACGCCCACCCGCTGACCCCGCCCGCGTCTGATTTCGCGCCGATCGAGGCGAAGCAGTGGGCGGATGAGGAGCGCCTGCCCCGCATCCGCCGCCTGATGGAAGCGGTGCATACCGAGTTTCTCGACGCGACGGAGGCGAACTGGCCGGCGGTGCTACGGGAGTTCCTGACGCGGGAGGGCGTCGGGTTGTTGATGTACGCGCCGGGGACCGAAGCGGGAGAGCGGCTGGTCGAGGGGTGGAACACAGCCTCCACCACCCTCATCCCCTACGACCGTCCCCTCGAAGACCTGAAGCCCCAGCTGTTCGAGTCCATCGAGGCCGGCCTGACCACCACCCGCGGCGCCATCGCCGAGACCGGCAGCCTGATCCTGTGGCCGACGGCGGATGAGCCGCGCACCCTTTCGCTCGTCCCGCACATCCACATCGCGCTGCTGCGCACCGACGCCCTCTACGACACCTTCCTGCAGGCGATGCGCGAGCAGGGATGGGCGCAGGCGATGCCGACCAACGTGCTGCTGGTGTCCGGTCCCAGCAAGACCGCCGACATCGAACAGACGCTGGCCTACGGCGTCCACGGCCCGAAGCGGCTGGTCGTCCTGGTCGTCCATCCGTGACGGCCCGTCCGACCGCGGAGCCGGCGACCCGGCTCTACGAGGCGATCCTGCATCTCAGGCGCCTCGGCCACCGGGTGGAGAAATGCGAAGGGCGGCGCGGGCGACATCGGCTGGATGGGGCCGAGATCACCGACGCCGCCCTTCTCGAGCTGGCGATGACCCGCGTCCGTCGTGCGGCGCGGGTCCCTCTATCCCATTAGGCCGGACGCACCGCCGCCGGGCGCGACACCGCCACCGACGGCTTGCGGCCGTAACGCTCGACGCTGAGGCCTTCCATGTCGATCTCGGTCTGACGGCCGCTGACCACATCGGCCAGCACACGGGCGGAGCCGGCGGACATCGTCCAGCCCAGCGTGCCGTGGCCGGTGTTCAGGTACAGGTTGCGGATGTGGGTCGGCCCCAGGATCGGCGTGCCGTCCGGGGTGTTCGGGCGCAGGCCGGTCCAGAACTCCGCCTTCGACAGATCGCCGCCCTTCGGGAACAGGTCGCTAACCACATGATCCAGCGGCCCGCGGCGCTTCTCGCGCAGGGTCAGGTCGAAACCGGACAGCTCGGCCGTGCCGCCGACACGGATGCGGTCGCCGAGCCGGGTGACGGCGATCTTGTGCGTCTCGTCCATCACCGTCGATTCCGGCGCATGGGCGGCGTCGGTGATCGGCAGGGTCAGCGAATAGCCCTTCACCGGATAGACCGGCAGGTCGATGCCCAACGGCTTCACCAGCTTGGGCGAATAGCTGCCCATGGCGACGATGTAGCTGTCGGCGGTCAGCGTGCCCTGGTCGGTCAGCACACCGGTGATCTTGCGGCCGTCGCTCTCCAGCCCGCGGATAGACACGCCGTAGCGGAACTCGACCCCGCGCTTGGCGGCGTAGTCGGCGAGCTTGTTGGTGAACTGGAAGCAGTCGCCGGTCTCGTCGCCCGGCAGGTGCAGCGCGCCGACCAGCTTGTCCTTCACATGGGCCAGCGCCGGCTCCACCGAGGTCAGGCCGTCGCGGTCGAACAGGCTGAAGGGGACGCCATACTGCTTCAGCACCGCCATGTCGTAGCCGGCGGCGTCCATCTGCTTCTGGGTGCGGAAGACCTGCAGCGTGCCCTGGGTGCGCTCGTCATAGGTGATGCCGGTCTCGGCGCGCAGAGCCTTCAGGCAGTCGCGGCTGTATTCGGCGACGCGGACCATCCGGCTCTTGTTCAGCTGGTAGCTCGCCTCGTTGGCATTGGCCAGCAGCTTCAGGCACCAGGACCACATGGCCGGGTCCAGCTTCGGCCGGATCACCAGTGGCGAATGCTTCATCGTCATCCACTTGACGGCCTTCAGCATCAGCCCCGGCGCCGCCCAGGGAGCGGAATAGCCCGGCGACACCTCGCCCGCATTGGCGTAGCTGGTCTCCAGCGCCGGGCCGGCCTGACGGTCCAGCACGGTCACCTCATGCCCGGCACGCGCCAGATAATAGGCGGTGGTGACACCGATGACGCCGCTGCCCAGAACGATCACGCGCATGAGACTGGCTCCCAAGGGGTGGATGACTTCGCTTGTGGTGATTGGTTCGCAAACAATGTGCCAGAGGCGGAAATGGCGGATTTGCTGCGATGCGCGGGGAGTGGCGCGGAGTGGGGTGTATGCACATGTTTACAGAGGGATGGATTTGAGGGGAATGAGTGTTGAAGAGCAAGGAGTTGGAATGGTGTAAAGATTTTGATACAGCGTATCGTATTATGTACAGTGGTTGCGGATGCCCCCTCCCGCCCCCAAAAGCCACCCCCCAACAGCCACCCCCATGCGCATCGAAGTCACCTTCGCCGACCGCGTCGGCATCGCCCATGAGATCCTCGCCGTGCTGGCAATCCGCCGGCTCAACGTCGTCGGCGTCGAGGTCGACCCGCCGTTGATCCACATCGATGCGCCGGGCCTCGACCCGGCGGCGCTCCCCGCCCTGTCGGACGCGCTGCGCACCATCGCCGGCGTGCAGGCGGTGGCGGCCATCGACATGCTGCCGGGCACGCGGCGGCGCCTGCATCTGGAT
Organism: Pseudomonadota bacterium; assembly: GCA_023423695.1. Lineage (GTDB taxonomy): Bacteria > Pseudomonadota > Alphaproteobacteria > Azospirillales > Azospirillaceae > Azospirillum. The sequence goes on from JAFAFA010000110.1 coordinate 17,133, forward strand.
GCTCTGCTCGCCGCCCTGCCCGACCCGGTGCTGGCGGTCGACCGCGGGGCTCGCGTCGTGGTGGCGAGCGCCGCCGCGTCACAGGTCGCCGGATTGCCGGAATCGCGCCTCGCCGGCCTCGACCTCGGCGATCTGTTCGGAGACCCCGGCCTGACGCGCGAGTTGGCCGACGGCGGCTTCCGCATGTCGGGCCGCGAGGTGACGCTGAACGGCCAACCCTTCCTGCTGGAGGTGACGCCCATCGTCGATGTCGAGGCGGCGGGCGCTGTCATCACCCTGTTTACCCCGTCGCGCCTGGGCGAGCGTCTCAATGCGATCCAGAATTTCGACGATGGGGGATTCGACCGCATCCTCGGCGAATCGCCGCCGGTGCGGGCGTTGAAGGCGCGGGCCGCACGCGTCGCCGCAATGGAGGCACCGCTGCTGATCCTGGGCGAGACCGGCACCGGCAAGGAGCTGATCGCCCATGCCTGCCACCGCGCCAGCCCACGCCGCGACAAGCCCTTCCTGGCGCTGAACTGTGCCGCCGTGCCGGAGAATCTGGCGGAGAGCGAGCTGTTCGGCTACGCCCCCGGCTCATTCACCGGAGCCCAGCGCGGCGGCAAGCCCGGTCTCCTGGAACTGGCCCATGGCGGCACCATCTTCCTCGACGAGATCGGCGAGATGTCGGCCTATCTCCAGGCCAAGCTGCTGCGCTTCCTCAATGACGGCAGCTTCCGCCGGGTCGGCGGCGAGCGGGAGCAGAAGGTGGATGTCCGGGTCATCAGCGCCACCCACCGCTCGCTGGAGGCGATGGTTGCGGACCACAGCTTCCGCGAGGACCTGTTCTATCGCCTGAACGTGCTGACGGTGAGCGTGCCGCCGTTGCGCGAGCGCGGGCATGACATCCTGCTGCTGGCCCGCCATTTCATCGCCCGTGCCGCGGCGCAGGCCCGCCGTCCGCCCGGCCGGCTGACTCCGGCGGCGGCGGCGGCGCTGCTCGCCAACCGCTGGCCCGGCAACGTCCGCCAGTTGGAGAACGTCATCTTCCGCGCCGTCACCATGAGCGACGGCGGCGCGCTGGACGCCGCCGACCTGGAACTGGCCGGGGCCGGCATGCAGTCCGCCGAGGTGACGGCGGAGGAGGCCGAAAGCTGGGAGGAGGCGGTGGACGGTTTCGAACGGTCGCTGCTGCGCCGGCTCTATCCGCGTTTCCCCTCCAGCCGCAAGCTGGCGGCGCGGCTGAACACCTCGCACACCATGATCGCCAACAAGCTGCGCAAACACGGCATTCCGGAACGGTGACGCGGCCGATCGGCGACCGGATCAGTGACCGGATGGCTTGGCCGGAGCGGCGGGCTTTTCGCCAGCGTGCTTTTCAGGGGCGTGCTTTTCGGTAGGCTTCTCGCCCGCCTTTTCAGCGGCCGGCGCGTCCAGCCCTGGCGGCGGGCCACCAAAGGTGATGGTCACTTCGGTCACCGGTCCGGGATCCGGCTGGCTATGGTGGAAGCTCACCACCGCACCCGGCAGCAGCACAGGCGCGGACGGCTCGATGGTCCAGCTCTGCAGCGGCTTGTGCTCGGCACCGAAGGTGATGGCGCGCAACGGCGGCAACGCGCGCTCGACGTCGGTGGTGTTGGCGATCTCACCGTCCAGCAGCAGGACGGTCTTCCCGCCCTCCAGCTTCTGTTCGGAGCGAATGCTGCGCAGTTCCAGCCCAAAGCCCGGCGGCTCGGCCGGCATCCCGATGGTCTCGTAGAAGAGGGCTGCGGGCGGCCAGCCGCGGACAATGGCATCGCGGCCGAAATAGCCGCCGGCCACGGTCCCGGCGACGAGCACCGCCAGCAGTGCAAAGCCGATCACCGTACTGCGCGCCGGCTTGGCGCGCGGAGCCTTCGGCAGCTTGGGCTTGCTCTTTCCGGCCGCCTTCGCCGCGGCCTTTGCCGGATTTGCCGGCCGTATTTCCGTCGGCGCGTCGGCGACCACCGGTTCGGGGTCTGCCCGCTCCGGCATCTGCCACCATGTGTGGCCGCAGCGGGCACAACGCACCTTGCGGCCGTCAGTGCCGAGCGATTCGTCGGACAGGGTATAGCGCGTTGAACAGGTCGGACAGGAAACGATCATCGCGCCGTCGCAGAGAGGTTACCGCTTGCGTTATAGATAGGAGTGGCCGGCGGCGCAACCGACACCCGACGGGCGGCACCGTTCATCCTTTTGCATGCGTCGACGTGCGCGTGCGCTTTGCCCCCTCCCCAACCCTCCCCCGCCCTCGGCCGGCCAGAGGCCGGTCCGATCGCGGGGGAGGGAGGGGGCAGCCCCTTTTACATCCCGCCCGGATAGTTCGGCCCCCCGCCGCCTTCCGGCACGACCCAGTTGATGTTCTGGGTGGGGTCCTTGATGTCGCAGGTCTTGCAGTGGACGCAGTTCTGCGCGTTGATCTGCAGGCGCGGATCGCTGCCGTCGTCGTTGCGGACGATCTCATACACGCCGGCCGGGCAGTAGCGCTGCTCCGGCGCGTCGTAGAGCGCCAGATTGACGCTGATCGGAACCGACTTGTCCTTCAGCGTCAGGTGCGGCGGCTGGTCTTCCTCATGGTTGGTGTTGGAGAGGTAGACCGACGACAGGCGGTCGAAGCTGACCTTGCCGTCCGGCTTGGGGTAGGCGATCTTCGGCGCCTCGCTGGCCTTCACCAGCGTGGTGTGGTCGGCATGGTGCTTCAGCGTCCAGGGCGACTTGCCCTTCAGCGCCGTCTCGTAGGCGGCGTTCGCCAGACCGGCCCACAGGCCCTTCTGGAAGCCCGGCCGGATGTTGCGGACCGCGTGCAGCTCCGGCCAGACCCAGGACTGCTTCAGCCGCTCCGGATAGGCAATCACCTCCGGACCATTGTCGCTGCCGCCGGTCAGGTGGTCGAACACCGCCTCGGCCGCGACCATGCCCGACTTCATGGCGGTGTGGTTGCCCTTGATCTTCGGCACGTTCAGGAAGCCGGCGCCGTCCCCGACGATCAGGCCACCGGGGAAGGTCAGCTTCGGGATCGACTGGAAGCCGCCTTCCGACAAGGCGCGGGCGCCATAGGCCAGACGACGGCCGCCCTCGAAGGTCGGGCGGATCGCAGGGTGGGTCTTGTAGCGCTGGAACTCCTCGAACGGGCTCATGTGCGGGTTCCAGTAGTCGAGGCCGACGACGAAGCCGACCGACACCAGGTTCCCTTCCATGTGATACAGCCACGACCCGCCATAGGTCTTGGGGTCCATCGGCCAGCCGATGGTGTGGACGATCAGGCCCGGCTTCGACTGGGACGGATCGACCTCCCACAGTTCCTTGATGCCGATGCCGTAGGTCTGCGGCTGGCAGTCGCGGCGCAGGTCGAAGCGCTCGAACAGGGTCTTGGTCAGCGAACCGCGGCAGCCCTCGGCAAAGATGGTCTGCTTGGCGTGCAGTTCCATGCCGGGGGTGTAGTTGCCGGTCTTCTCGCCGTCCTTGCCGATGCCCATGTCGCCGGTGGCGACGCCCTTCACCGCGCCGCTGTCGTCATACAGCACCTCGGCGGCGGCGAAGCCGGGGTAGATCTCCACCCCCAGCTCCTCGGCCTGGGTCGCCATCCAGCGGGCGAGATTGCCCAGGCTGATGATGTAGTTGCCGTGGTTGTTCATCTGCGGCGGGGCGAAGGGCGACTTGTAGGCCTTCGTTTCCGTCAGGAAGAGGAAATGGTCCTCGCGCGCCTGGGTGGTCAGCGGCGCGCCCTTGTCCTTCCAGTCGGGGATCAGTTCGTCCAGCGCATGCGGTTCGAAGACGGCGCCGGACAGCAGGTGGGCGCCGACTTCCGACCCCTTCTCGATCACGCAGACGCTGAGTTCCTGCCCGGTCTCGACCGCGCGCTGCCGCAGGCGGATCGCCGCACTCAGACCCGACGGGCCGGCGCCGACGATCAGAACATCGTATTCCATGACCTCGCGCGGTTCGCGTTCCATCACCACACTCCCCCACCGTCTTGTTTTGGTACTGTTTCCCTCGGGACGCCCTATGGTGTTTTGCGGGCGCGTGCTTGTAGCACGGTTTGCACCGCACCCAAATTGGGTATCTGGACATGTAAGACCACACGATCTGTGGTAAGGTCAAACGATGATTGACGTATGCGACATCCTCGACGCGCTGCGCTGGCATGCCGATATCGGCTGCGACGAGGCCATCGGCGACGAGCCGATCGACTGGGCCGCCTTCTCCGCCCGGCCGGCGGCGCGCGCCATTCCCGCAGGCGCCGGTGCGGCACCCGGAGCAGGGATGGGTGCCGGAACGGCGCGCGGTCCGGCGCCGACTCGGGCACCCGCTTCCGCCTCTCCGCGCCCTGCCGCCCTCTTCCCCTCGCCCGACCAGCCGCTGGGCGCCAGCGAGGCCGGCATCCAGGCCCGCGCCCGCGCGCACGAGGCGCAGACCCTGGAGGCGCTGGAAGCGGCGCTGCGCAGCTTCGACGGCTGTCCGCTGAAGGCCACCGCGATGAACACCGTCTTCGCCGACGGCAATCCGGAAGCTCCGGTCATGCTGATCGGCGAGGCGCCGGGCGAAGACGAGGACCGGCAGGGCAAGCCCTTCGTCGGGGTCAGCGGCAAGCTGCTGGACCGCATGCTGGCGCAGATCGGTCTGGACCGCGGCAAGGTCTACATCACCAACATCCTGCCCTGGCGCCCGCCCGGCAACCGCAGCCCGACCCAGGCCGAGATCGCCGCCTGCCTGCCCTTCCTGGAACGGCATGTGGAGTTGGTGAGGCCGAAGCTGCTGGTGGCGCTGGGCGGCGTGTCGGCCAAGACCCTGCTGAACCGAGCGGAGGGAATCACCCGCCTGCGCGGGCAATGGCGGTCCTATGAGGGAACAGGCGCGCCGGTGCCGCTGATGCCCATGCTCCATCCGGCGTACCTCCTGCGCAACCCTATCGCAAAGCGCGAAGCGTGGCGGGATATGCTTGCGCTGCGGCAAAAGATCGACGAAGACGGCATCAAGTATTCGTAAGCAAAAAATCGACACCGGAGCTTCGCCCAAATCGTTTGTATGACTATACTGACCGCATGACACAAATGTAATGCCGCCATGCCGAAAGGCACCTTCCCAACGGGCTAAGGCCATTTTTCCACCCTGCTTAACCCGTTGTAGAGACTGGCGAATACCGGCGATGACACATTCGGCGCGAATCCGTTGCTTGCGGTCGGCGAGCGCCTGCGCTATTTCGGAACAATGCTCCGGATATTTTGCAGTGCAGCATACCGGGCCGCGAACGCGGTCCCGCTGCGGCGGAACCTTCTGGGGGTGCTGGGTCTCGCGGTGGCTTACACCCTGGGACCCGACGGTTCGGTCGGGTTCCGGCCCGCTTGCGCCGCCCTCATCATCCACGCGCCGGACGGTCACGCCGTCGTCCCGCCCGGCCCGGATTCCGTGCCTGACCCCGATACCCCCGATTTCGGCGTGCCGACAGGCGGCCCGGTCATGGGACTGCCCGACCCGTCCGTTCCCGGCGACCCCGTTTCCGGCGTTCCGGCGGCCGACGCGTCCACCGGCCCGGCCGGTCCCCCCTTGCTGCTCGCCACCGACGAGGAAGCCCGCGCCGTCCAGCTTGACGAGGAGGATGCCGGCCGCTACCGCCGCATCTTCGCGCTGCAGGACCGGGCGGACTGGGACACCGCCGACGCCGAGATGGCGAAGCTCAAGGACCGCCGGCTGATCGGCTATGTCCTGCGCCAACGCTATCTCCATCCCGACCGCCGCGCCGGCTACGAGGAACTCGCCCGCTGGATGCAGGATTACGGCGACCTGGCTGGGGCGGAGCGGGTGCACAGCCTGGCGCAGAAACGCCAGCCCGCCGGCCAGCGCGCGCCGAAGCCCCCGCGGGGGGAGGAGCGCGTGCGCCTGGTCGGGTCTCTGGAACGGCTGGGCGGCCTGCGCACCGTCGCCGCGAACGAGGAGGACGAGGAGGACGGCGTCACCGTCGCCCCGCGCAGCCGCACGGTATCGCGCGCCCGCAGCGACCGCGCCGCCGTGGCGCGGGTCGAGGAGATGCTGCGCTCCGGCCGCGCCAGCAACGCTCTGACCCTGCTGAACCAGGACGAGTTCGGCGGCAAGCTCGACACCGTGCAGTATGACGCCGCCCGCGCCCGCATCGCTGCATCCCTCTATTATTCGGGCGAGACGGCGCAGGCGCTGACGCTCGCCTCGGCCAGCGCCGCCCGGTCGGGAGACATGCTGCCGGAGGCGCATTGGATCGCCGGACTGTCCGCATGGCGGCTGAAGCAGACCGACCGCGCTGCCCGCCATTTCCAGGGCATGGCCGCGGCCGGTCCGCGCTCCCCCTGGAAGGCCGCAGCCGCCGACTATTGGGCGGCCCGCGCGCTGGCCCGCAAGCCCGGCAAGGAGAAGGAAGCGGCGGAGCATCTGGCCGCCGCCGCGCGCTATCCACACACCTTCTATGGCCTGATCGCGCTGCGCACCCTGGGCACGCTGCACGATGTGCGCTGGCAGGCGCCGGAGTTGAGCGGGAAGAGTTTGGCGGCGATGGCCGCCAAGCCGGCAGGATCCCGGGCCATCGCCCTGCTGCAGGTGGGCCAGCGCGAACTGGCCGGCATGGAGCTGCAGCGCATCCATCCCCAGGGTGACCCGCTGGTCGAACAGGCGATGGTGGCGCTGGCCGACCGCGCCGGTGTGGCGACCCTGTCGCTGCGGCTGGGCAACGCGGTGGCCGGGCCGGACGGCGCGCCCTATGCCGCCGCCCTCTACCCCCTGCCGCACTGGACGCCGCGCGATGGCTTCGCGGTGGACCGGGCGCTGGTCTTCGCGGTGATGCGCCAGGAATCGCGCTTCGACCCGCGGCTGGTCAGTTCCGCCGGGGCGACCGGGCTGATGCAAATCCTGCCCAGCACCGCCCAGCATGTGCGCGAACGCCACGCCGACATCGGCAGCGAGGACGCCAACCGCGACGCCCTGTTCGATCCCTCCCGCAACATGGAACTGGGCCAGCGGTATCTGACCGAACTGCTGGGCATGCCGGAAATCGACGGCAACCTGTTCCTTGCCGCCGCCGCCTACAATGCCGGACCGGGCACGCTGGCGCGCTGGCGCCGGGAGTTGAGCGACATCACCGACCCCCTGCTGTTCATCGAAAGCCTTTCCTTCGGCGAGACGCGCGACTATGTGGAGAAGGTGATGGCCAACTTCTGGATCTACCAGCTTCGGCTGGGCCAGGAGACCGCCTCGCTCGACGCCGTCGCCGACGGGAAGTGGCCGTCCTACATCCCGGTGGAGGCCACCACCCAGGTCGCGGCCCAGCCGGACCCGCTGCCGGCGGCGAAGCCCGCGGTCCCGGCCGCGGTGACCGCAGCCGCCGAGAAACCGACGGCGGAAGCCCCGGCGGCCGAGTCTCCCGTCGCGGACGCACCGTCCGTCCCGGCCCGGGTGGAGACGGTGGCGGAGCGGGGGGAGGCCAGCCCGATACCCTGACCGCCGGCGCCCCCTGTCGGGTACCGGCCCGACACGAGGACACGCCTGCCGCCATGCCGAAGATCGACGAGAGCCGCCCCTTCCTTCCCGTGAACATCGCGGTGATCACGGTGTCCGACACCCGCAGCACCGCCGACGACCGGTCCGGCGATGCGCTGGCGGAGCGGATCGCCGGGGCCGGCCACCGGCTCGCCGCCCGAACCATCGTTCGGGACGACATCGCGGCGATCCGCGCCCAGGTGCAGGCCCATATCGCCGATCCGCAGATCGACGTCGTCCTGACCACCGGCGGCACCGGGGTCACCGGCCGCGACGTGACGCCGGAGGCGGTCGAAGCGCTCTATGAAAAGGCGATCCCCGGCTTCGGCGAGCTGTTCCGCTACCTCAGCTACGCCAAGGTCGGCACCTCCACCATCCAGAGCCGGGCGACCGGCGGAGTGGCAAACGGCACCTACATCTTCGCCCTGCCCGGTTCGCCCAGCGCCTGCCGCGACGCCTGGGACGACATCCTGGTCTGGCAGCTCGACAACCGCCACCGCCCCTGCAACCTCGTGGAGCTGATGCCCCGCCTGCGCGAGCATATGGCGTGAGCGAACCGGCCGGTTATTCGACGGAGGCCCTGCACGCCGCCCTGATCCGGCTGCCGCGCCTATCCGACCTCTCCCCCGACGCGCTGGAGCCGATGCCGCTGAAGGGCGTCGCCCACGACCATGTGCGGCTGCGCGGCCGGCGGCTGGTCGCCCGCATCCCGCGCTGGAGCCAGCTTGGCCTCGACGCCTGGACGGCACTGGACCGGCAGGCAGCAGCCTTCCGCCGGGCGGAAATGTCGGGCCACACCCCGCGCTTCGCCGGCCTGCTGCCGCCGGGCGAGGGGCTGCCGCTGGGCGCGCTGGTGGTCGGCGAGGTGGAGGGGCGCACCCCCGTCCTACCCGGCGACATGCCGGCCATCGCCCGCGCTCTGGCGGCGATCCACCGCATGGCCCCGCCGGACTTCTACGAGCCGCTGCCCGCCCCGCCCGATCCGGTCGCGGCCCTGCTGGCCCAGGTGGAGCGGCAGGCGGAGTGGTTCGACCGCGCCCCGCTGGACGCCGACGCCCGCGCCCTGATCGCGGAGGAGCTTGCCGCCGCCCGGGCCGGCGACCTCGCCCCGCCGCCTGAGACCCCGATGCCGCTGACCGCGGTGGGGGTGGACGTGCATCCCGGCAACTTCCTGATCGACGGCCATGGCAAGGCCTGGTTCACCGATCTGGAGAAACTGCAATACGGCCACCCCGCCAGCGATCTCGCCCATGCCAGCCTCTACACCTCCACCAAATGGGACCTGGCGGTGAATGCGGAACTGGTGCCGGCCGACGTCGACGCCTTCGTCGAGGCCTGGGCGATAGCGGTTCCCGGCGACCTCGCCGATGAGGTGCGACCCTGGCTGAAGCCGCTGCGCCGGCTGACCTGGCTGCGCACCCTGTCCTGGATGGCCCGCTGGTCGGTGGAGGGCGCCACGCTGTCGCCGGGCATGCCGGAGCCGTTGCGCGCCCATATGGACGCCCATGCCACCGACATCCTGCGGGCCGGGCGGATCGAACAGGTGCGCCGGGATTGGCGTTGAATGGATGCGCAAAGGGGAAGGGCACGAAAGTCTCTTGCCCGCGCCCTGCCGAAGATGATGGGATACCGACTCGGAAAACGAGGTGACGAGAGCATGACGAGTTTCCGACGCCGGTTGCTGCCGACCTCCCTGGCCGCCCTGCTGGCTGGGGGCGTGTTTACAGGCGCCGTTCCGGCCCCGGCCTTCGCCGCCGGCCCGCCCGGCGAGACCGCCGGCTCCGCCACCGGCAGCTATCTGGCCGGCCGCTACGCCCAGCACCAGGACGACTGGACGGCGGCGGCGCGCTTCACCGCCCAGGCTCTGGCCGCCGATCCGGACGATCAGGCCCTGCTGCGCCGCACCTTCCTGCTGCGGCTGGGCGAGGGGCAGGTCGACACCGCCATCGGCTATGCCACCCGCCTGCTGGGCGAGCAGGGCGAGCCGCAGATGGCGCTGACGCTGCTGACCGCCGATGCGCTCGCCAAGGGCAAACTGGACGAGGCCGACGGCTATGCCGCGCGCCTGCCGGCCGACGGGCTGGGCCGCTTCATCACCCCGCTGACCCGCGCCTGGCTGGCGACAGCCCGCGGCAAGACGGACGAGGCGCTGACCGCGCTGGAGCCGCTGGCGGCCGTCCAGGGCTTCGGCGCGCTCTACAACCTGCATGCCGCCCTGATCCTCGACCTCGCCGGACGCAGCGAGGATGCCGCCGCCCACTATGTCAAGGTGACGGACACCGAGGCGCCGCTGCGGGTGGTGCAGATCGTCGGCAACTTCATGATGCGCACCGGCCGCAAGGACGAGGCGCGCAAGCTCTACGAGACTTTCCAGATCAACAACCCCGACGGACTGCTGGTGGAGCCGGCGCTGGACGCCATGGCGAAGGCGCCGTCCGACGCCCGCCCGGTTCCCGACGCCCGCGCGGGTCTGGCGGAAGCGCTGTTCGACCTGGGCAGCGCCCTGCATCACGAGAATGCCGACGAACCGGCGCTGCTGTTCGGCCGCATCGCGCTGCACCTGCGGGAAGATCTGGCGCTGGCCCATCTGCTGATCGGCGACATCGTGGCCTCCCGCGACCATCATGAGGAGGCGCTGGCCGCCTACCGGCGGCTGGCGAAGGACCCGCTGCTGGGCTGGACCGCCCGCATGCGCGAAGCCGACAGCCTCGCCCGCATGAACCGCAACGACGACGCCATCGCGGTCCTCAAGACCCTGTCCGCCGAACGGCCGGAGCGGACCGACGCGGTGACGCGGCTGGGCGACATCTATCGCTATGCCAAGCGGTACGAGGAGGCGATCCCGGCCTACACGACCGCTCTGGAGCGGATCGGCGCGCCGCAGGAACGGCATTGGCCGCTGCTGTACGCCCGCGCCATGAGCTATGAGAAGACCAAGCAGTGGCCGCAGGCGGAGGCCGACCTGCAGACCGCGCTGAAGCTGCGGCCGGACGAGCCGTCGCTGCTGAACTTCCTCGGCTACAGCTGGATCGACCGGGGCGAGCATCTGGACAAGGCCAGGGCGATGGTGGAGCGCGCGGTGGAACTGCGCCCGCGCGACGGCTACATCGTCGACAGCCTGGGCTGGGCCCTCTACAAGCTGGGCGATTTCGAGGGCGCGGTCGCGAAGCTGGAGCGCGCCGTGGAGCTGAAGCCGGGCGATCCCACCATCAACGACCATCTCGGCGACGCCTATTGGCGCGCCGGCCGCCGCAACGAGGCCCGGTTCCAGTGGATGCGCGCGCTGCGCAACGCCGACGAGGACACCGACAAGGCCGCCATCCAGGCCAAGCTGGACGGGGGGATGGCCGAGCGCAAGGCGGCGGCGAAATAGTGTGGCGTCCCCTCTCCCCCGCTTACGCGCAAAAATCGTTGGCGCTTGAGCGCGGGGGAGAGGGGGCCTCCCCCACATAGGGCTTGTACCGGCTGTCCGTCTGCTGGATGTGCTCCACGAACCAATCCTTCAGCAGAAGGATCAGGTCGACACGCAGCATGGTGGGGTTGCCGCCTTCGAAGTCTTGGGCCAGCTTGTCCACCTCGCCGGCGAAATAGCGGTGGGCGGCGAGGTGGCGGTCCAGTTCGGGATAGCCGCAACGCTCCATCATCGCCTCTTCCCGCGCGAAATGGACGGCGACGTAGTCCTTGAGGCTGGCGAGCAGGCTGGACAGCTCCTCCCGGTTGGCGGGGGTGATGCCGCTTTCCAGCAGGCCGTTGAACAGGTCGAGAAGGCGCCGATGCTCGTCGTCGAGCACGGGCACGCCGACGCTCATGGTTTCGTCCCAGGCGACATAGGTCATCGCAGCGACCTCCCCCTCGCATCCCGCGAATTCAAGCGCCTTCCGCCCATTTCAAGCGGTTGCGGCCGGCCATGGCTGGGTTGTGGACATCTTGACAGGGATCCTAAAACCGGCAACCGTGCCCGTCCAAGCGGCAAATTCCCGCAGGGGGGGCGGCATGATGCGCAGAGCCTCCTTCAACCGGCCTCCATCCACCAGACCGCCCCATTCACCAGATCAGAGTGACCGATGGCCCTGCTCGACGAGATCGCGGAGAAGAAACGGGCGCTGGACGCGGCGCGCCCCCTGCCGCAGGAGGTCGTGCACGGCATCGCCGACCGCTTCGAACTGGACCTCACCGTCGCCGCCGCCGCGCTGGAGGAGGTGCCGGTCAAGCCCGCAGACGTCAAGGCGATCCTGGAGCGCGGCAGCATCCTGCGCCACCGCCCGGTGGAAGAGCAGCGTTTCGTGCTGAACCATCGCGCTGCGCTGGAACTGATGGCACGGTTGTCCTTCGATCCGACGGGCGCCGTGACCGAACGCACGGTCTCCGCTTTCCATAGCGTTCTGTATCGCGGGATCGAGGACGAGGCCGGAAAATACCGCAACGGCGCGCCGAAGGACGATCCGGCGGAGACCGCGCCCGATCCGGCCAAGCTGCGCGTGTCGATGTCGGCGCTGTCGACCTGGATGCGCAAGTCGGACGCCGGTCCCGACGCCGCCTTCGAGGCGCATCACAAGCTGAGCGCCATCCGCCCCTTCCACACCGGCAACCGGGCCACGGCGCTGCTGCTGTGCAACCTGATCCTGAACCGCGCCGGCTACCCGCCGGTGGTGGTCCTGGCGGAGGATCGCGGTCTCTATCTCGATCTCGTCGAACGGGCCTGGGCCGTCGGCGACAAGACGCCGTTCCGCGACCTGATGATGCGCTTCCTGTCGCAGAGCCTGGATTTCTGCCTGGAGGCGGCGGGCAAGGCCGAGGCGGACGAGGACAGCGACCGTCCCCGATGAGTGCGGCCGTCAGACCGGCAGGCGCAGGCGCGACGGCCGGTCCGGGCCGCTGTGGATCAGCAGCGTGATCGGCAGCGCATCGACCCGGCGGGTCTCGCCCGGCTCGGCCCCGGTGCCGGGATTGACCGGATAGGCCGGGAAACAGGACCCGGCAAGGCTGAGGCGCAGCGCCGATCCCGGCACCAGCGTGGCGCAGGCCGCCCGCATGGCGATGGTCAGCGGCCGGGTCGGGTCGCCTGGCTCCACCCGCGCATGGCCCTGGGTCAGCGGCAGCACCTGCCCATCCGGGCGCACCACCGACAGCACGGCGCTGACGTCGAAGGACGGGGCGTCGGCCTCCACCCACAGATCCAGCGCCACCCGCCCGGCCAGCATCAACGGCTCGTCCAGAGGCAGGCTGGTGTAGGTCGCGACATCCGGCCGACGGTCGACGGCGGCGCGGTCGAGACGGCCGGCGGCGGATGGCACCGCATGACCGCCGACCGTCGGCACCGGACTGCGTGGATCATGCACCACCACGTCGAGTGCCTCGGCATCGGGCATCTCCGGCGCCAGCCGGCCGCCCTGCCTGTTGGCGAGGCCGTCGCTGGCCAGATGCAGCACCGCCTCGGCCGCCGGCAAGGTGGGCAGGTCGTGCCAGCGCCCGGTCTCCACGTCATGCAGGCGCACCGCGCCGCCGCGGTCGGCCCCCTGCCCTTTCAGCACCCGCTCCCACCAGGCGAGTTGCAGCGTGTCGAGTGTCGGCGCCTCTCCCGGCGCCGCATCGGGTCCGTCGGCGCCCCAGGGACCGACCACCAGCCGCACCGGCGCCCGCCCTCGCGCAGCAAGCAGGTCGTGCGCGTCCAGCGTACCGGCCAGCCGCGGGTCGTACCACCCACCGAGTTGCAGCACCGCGACGTCGGCGGGCATGTCCGCCAGCATTGCCTTGGGCGACAGCGCGGTCCAGGCCGGGCCGGGCACCGGGTTGGTCAGCCAGTCGTCGTAATGGGAATAACGGGCGTAATCGCGCAGGGCCTGCGGCCGCGAAGGGATCTCGTCGTCGATGGGCAGGCTGCGCGCCGCATCGGACAGGATGCGGTGGCCGGTGCCGTCCTCCACCCGCCGCGCCGCCTCGGCGGCGGTGCGCAGAGCCCAGCCCATGGCGTCGGCCAGCCGGAAGGCGCCGCCCTCATAGGCCCAATCGGAGAAGACGTCCCAGCCGGCGAAGGCCGGCGCCACGGCACGCAGGGCCGCCGGCCGCTCCGCCAGCGCAAGCCACTGCGCCATGCCGGCATAGCCGGAGCCATACATCGCCACCACACCCGACGACCCCGGCAAGGAGGCGGCCCAGGCCACGGCGTCGGCCCCGTCCTCCCGCTCCGCCTCGAAGGGCCGGAAACGGCCGTCAGACGTGCCGCAGCCGCGCACATCCTGCACCACCACGACATATCCCCGCGCCGCGTACCAGCGGGGATGGGCATAATGGCTGGTCAGCGCGGTGCGCCGGCCGCAGGCGACGCGCAGCAGCAGCACCGGCCATGTGCCGGCGGCGTCGGGCCGATAGAGGTCCGCATCCAGCCGCACGCCGTCCCGCGTCCGCATCGACACGGTCTCCGGCGGCCGGACCGGCAGCAGGTCATGCGACAGATGGATCACCGGGGCCAGATGGGTCATGGCTGCTCGGGCTCGCTCGATGACGAACAACAGTTAATGTGCTGTCGTGGCAAAGCCCGTGCCAGAGGGTCCGGCGCCCTTGCTGCCGATTTTTAGTCAAAAGCCCGCCTGCCCGAAAGCCCCTCTCCTCTTGCGGAAGAGGGGTTGGGGTGAGGGGTGCGGCGGCCGGAAGGTCGATGGAAATCCGGTGTTTGCGACCCCTCACCCCAACCCTCTCCCATATGGGGAGAGGGGGCTCTCCTGCCTGACCGTTCCGTTCCCCAGAACGATCGGAGTCCGCTCACTTTCCAGCCCTCTGCCCATTTCCCGGGCAACCCGCCCGTTCAGGCGGCAATCAGCTCGAACCGGTCGACATCGACCATGCCGCGGTCGGTGATCTTCAGGTGCGGGATGACCGGCAGCGGCAGGAAGGCCAATTGTAGGAAGGGCTCGGCCAGCGGGCAGCCCATGGCGCGGACGGAGGCGCGCAGGGACCGCAGCTTCGCCTCCACCGCCTCGAAGGGCTCCAGGCTCATCAGCCCGGCCAGCGGCAGGGCGAGTTCGCCCACCACCTTGCCGTCGCGTACGGCGACGAAGCCGCCCTGCAGCTCGATCAGCCGGTTCACCGCGATCCGCATGTCGGCGTCGCTCGCCCCCACCACGCAGATGTTGTGACTGTCGTGCCCGACCGACGACGCCAGCGCGCCGTCCGCGAAGCCGAAGCCCTGGACGAAGCCGCGGCCGATGTTGCGGTTGCTGCCGTGGCGGGCGAAGACGCAGATCTTCAGCAGATCGCGCGACGGATCGGCCACCATCCGGCCGCCCACCACCGGCACCTCGATCCGCCGGTGCTCGGTCAGGATCCTGCCCGGCTCCAGCCCGATCACCGACTGCACCGACCCGCCGGCCGGCACGGCGAAATCCTCTTCCGCCACCGGATCCAGCTTCACCGAATCCAGCCCCACCGGCGTCACCGCCGGCCGGCCGTCGAAGCTGTGCGGGCCGACGACCTTGCCGTTGCGGATGACACGGTTGACGGCGCAGTCCTCCAGATCGTCGAGCAGGACCAGGTCGGCGCGATGTCCCGGCGCCACCAGCCCGCGGTCATACAGGCGGAAACCGCGGGCGGCTGACCAGGTGGCGGCGCGGTAGACATGGGCGACCGGCGCGCCGAGGCGGATGGCGCTGCGGATCAGATGATCCATGTGCCCCTCCTCCGCGATGTCCAGCGGGTTGCGGTCGTCGGTGCAGAATCCCAGGAAGGGCGAGGTCTCGGGACCGATGACTTCGGCCAGGGCATGGACGTCCTTCGACACCGACCCGTCGCGGATCAGCACCTGCATGCCCTTGCGCAGCTTCTCCATCGCCTCCGCGGCGCTGGTGGTCTCGTGGCAGTTGCGGATGCCGCAGGACAGATAGGCGTTCAGCTCCTTTCCCGTCACCAGCGGGGCGTGGCCGTCGATGTGGCGCCCGTCGAAGGCGGCCAGCTTGTCCAGCACCCCGTCCACCTTGTGGAAGACGCCGGGAAAGTTCATGAACTCCGCCAGCCCCAGCACGCGGGGATGGTCCATGTGGCGGATCAGGTCCGGCGCCTCCAGCCGCGCGCCGGACGTCTCCAGCTCCGTCGCCGGCACGCAGGAGGACAGCTGGACGAACAGGTCGAGCGCCGTCCCGCCGGCGCTCTCCAGGAAATAGCTGAGGCCCCGCTCGCCCAGCACGTTGCAGATCTCGTGCGGGTCGCAGATGGCGGTGGTGGTGCCGCGCGGCAGGACGCAGCGGTCGAACTCCTGCGGGGTGACGCAGGTGGATTCGCAATGGACATGGGTGTCGATGAATCCCGGAACCACGGTCAGCCCGCGCCCGTCGATCTCCTCCACCCCGTCATAGGATTCGTAGGTGCCGACGATGACCTCGCCGCAGAGGGCGATGTCGCCCTCGGCGATTTCGCCGGTCACGACATTGAGGAAGCGCGTGTTCTTGATGACCAGATCGGCCTTCGCCTCGCCCAGCGCCTGCCCGATGCGCGTCTTCAGATCGTCGCGGCTCACCGCCATGTCCCACTCCGCCGGTCGTCTATTCAAGCAGGCAAGGTGGCGCGGCTTGTCGCACCGTGCAAGCGGCTATCTCCTCCGCGACGCCGGAGGTTAGGGGAAGTGCTTGTCGCGGTGAAGTGACAAATAGACCTTTTCCCGGTCCTTCAACGGAAGTCGCAAAGATGCGGGAAGTCCCAACACAGCGCGATCATCGCTCGAGATCGCGTCTGAAACCAGCATCGACCCGTCGTCCTTGAAGGAGATCAGCCCCCTGTCGAACAGCGCATCGATGGTTGCCAATAGGATGAGGCCGTTGTTGGGATCCAGCCGCTCGGCATTCTCGGATTCGCACCAGGGCTTGATGTGGGACGCGCGCAACGCTTCCGTAACGGTACAGCCCGTCACCGCGCATGCATTGCTCCAGCGCTGCAGCAGACGGCTGCGAAATGCCCCTTGCCCCATCCGGGCCTGATGCAGAGCCTGCCGTTCCGTCTCGGGAATGTCCTCATTCTGAAGCTGATCAATGTCGTAGGAGACAGCAGAGTGGCCGCCGGAAATCTCATCGAATATGTTATGCCATTCCTGTGTTCTCAAATTACTTGGAACGAATTCCATTACCTTGATAGCCGACGCTCTATCGATGAGCTGATAACTATTAAACATAGAAGTAAACTTTTCCCTCCCCGTGATCGGATGCGCCTTAATGGTCACCACCGATTCACTTTCCGGAGAAAAATAAAGTTCACTTGGGCAGATCCAGTTAGGTATCCAATGAACCTCTTCTTTCCATTGCTTCAGAAACTTCTTCTTATCCCCCTCATAACATTCTCTGACAATCTTCTGCTGCCAAGCGTCCTCCTTAAATTCATCAATATGGAGATTATTGACAATTTCCTCACGCTGCCAGCGACGGCTCTCGTCAATCATGCAGGTGGCGCCACCAGCAACTCCGACGAGTTGCTGTATGCCATGGTGAGAAGCGTACATGAAAACGAAGATGCTTCCGTCATGACTCTCCACATCGGTGTTTCCCGGACCCTCAGTATGGAACACCTTTATATTTTGGCCATCGCTGCGATACTGCATCCGAGGATTACCATTCCATTCCTCATGGCCATATCCAAACTCAGCAGGATATCCACCCGTTGCCTTATGGCCTGCCGGCTTCAAATAGCCATCCGCATTCCAATGCACCGGCTTCATCAAAAAAAGCGTCATTTAACGGCTCCATACATACACTATGGAAAAAATACCTAGAAGCGAACTTAAGCATAGATTATGATTGCACAATTAGTGATTTCCATCAAAAAATCACACATCGACGGCATTTTCCGCAACCGGCAGACGCACGCTGACCGTCGTGCCCTCGCCTTCGCGGCTGCGGATGTCGAGCGTGCCGTTCAGCAGATCGACGAAGGAGCGGACCAGCGGCAGGCCCAGCCCGGTGCCGCCGGAGCGGCGGGACAGCTGGCTGTCGACCTGACCGAAGGGTTGCAGGGCCACGGCGATGCCGTCGGCGTTCATGCCGATGCCGGTGTCGGCGATCTCGATCAGGATGCGGCCGCCGTCCGGGCGGACGCGCAACGTGATGCTGCCGCCGGCGGGGGTGAACTTGACGGCGTTGGACAGCAGGTTCAGCAGGATCTGCTTCACCCGCACCGGGTCGCCCAACAGGTGCGGGGTATCGGGGGCGATGTCCTGGGTCAGGACGAGGCCGCTTTCCTCCGCCCGTTCGGCGATCAGCAGCAGCGAGCTTTCCACCGCGTCGCGGACGTCCATCGGCTGCGGATGCATCTCCAGCTTCCCAGCCTCGATCTTGGCGACGTCCAGGATGTCGCTGATGACGGCCAGCAGATGCTGCCCCGACTTGCCGATCACCTTGGCATAGTCGAGGTATTTGGGATGGCCCAGCGGCCCGACGATCTCGCTTTCCATCATCGAGGAAAAGCCGATGATGGCGTTCAGCGGCGTGCGCAGCTCGTGGCTCATGTTGGCCAGGAACTCGCTCTTGGCCCGGTTGGCCAGTTCGGCCTGCTCCTTGGCCTGGATCAGCGCCTGTTCGGCGCGGCGGCGTTCCTGGATTTCCTGCATCAGCGCGCGAGTGCGCTCGGCGACGCGCATCTCCAGCTCGTCGCGGGCCTGCCGCAGAGCCAGTTCGGCCCGCTTGCGCCGGGTGATGTCCTGGCCGACGCACAGGATGCCCGGCGGCACGCCGTCCGCCTCCGGCAGCCGGTTCAGGTTCCACAGGAAGACCCGCTCGCTCATGCAGTCCCGCTCGCGCAGCGCCTGTTCGAAGTTGCGGATCTCCGTGCCCTGGACGGCGATGGCGATCTGGGCGGCGAAGGCGCCGGTCGGGCGTTCCCCCATCACCTCCGTCCAGTGGCGGCCGATGGCGCCGCCGTCCATGTCGAAGGCGCGTTCGGCCTCCCGGTTGGCCTCCTGCACACGGCCGTCCTCTCCCAGGACCAGGATGATGCTGGCCGCGGTCTGCACCAGGGAGCGGAAACGCGCTTCGCCCGCCCGCGCCTCGCTTTGCCGCAGGGCGGCCTCCAGTTCGGCAACACGGGCTTCGAGACGGCCGACGATCTCCGCCGGCCCGGCAGGGCTTGCATCCGTGAAGCCCATGTCCATAAGCGCTATCCGGTCAATCACGCCGCGGCGTTTTCCGGCTGCATGATGTCGCCCAGCTTCGCCAGCAGGAATTCCAGATCCTCCGGCGCCAGGTCCTCGTACTGGGTCAGGATGCGCTCGATGACGCGGCGGCGGTGGCGCTCGCGGTCGCCGGGCTCGCCGTCATAGGGTGTCTCCTTCAGCACGTCGATGGCGATGCGGCAGGCCGGCAGCAGGGCCGGCGGCAGCTTCGCCTTGTCGTACAGCGATTTCAGCCCCAGCCGGCCGGCATCGTGGATCAGCAGGCGGGCGTTGGTCAGCGGCACGTTCGCCATGCGCGACATGGCCATCTCGAAGAAGGCGATGTCGCCGGTGCACAGCGAGCGCAGCAGCAGCGAGGGCGTCAGGCGGCCGGTGCGGGCGAGCTGCCCCACCAGCCGGTCCAGGGCGCCTTCGTCGCTCTCCCCGGTGAACAGCGCCACGGTCGCCCGCTCGCGGCTTTGGAGGATCAGCTCCGACGCGACCTTGGCCGGCAGTTCATGGTGGGCGACGAGATGCTGGCGCAGCCGTTCCGACACCACGGCGACCAGCCGTTCGGCGATGGTGATCGGCAGCTTGGAGCGGTGGACCAGCGGGTCCTGCACCGCCTCGCTGGCCCCGAACCGGTCGATGACGCGGCCCAGGCTCCGCTCGCCGAGTTCCGCCCCTTCATTGGCGACCAGGGCGGCGACGGCGCGTTCGGACCCGCTTTCGATCAGCGCGTCGGCGACCACCGCCGGTACGGTCGGACGCTGGGCAATGGCGGTGCTCTTGGCCTCCGTCCCCGACCGTACGATCTCGACCAGATCGGCCGGGGTCAGCACGGTGGAGACGCTGAGGAGCGGGATCGCCACCGCCTCAACGTCGCGGGCAAGGCTCAGCGCCACGTCGCGCGGCAGGGACGGGCTGGATTTCAGGTTCTCGGCCAGGGTCTGGCGGACGCGCAGGACCGTGTCGTTGACCATCAGGCGGATGATGTCCTCCGCCAGCTTGTGCTCCGCCTGCGACAGCTCGGGGCTGTCGAACTGCTGGGCCAGCTTGGCGGCCAGATCGGTCCGGCTGTTCGGCGACGGGTCGGCCAGCAGCCGCGCCACGTCCTGCTGGGTCAGATGACCCGACTTCATACCGTCACTCATGGGTCCGGGACCCTTCCTGCCCTGGTCCGTCTCCTTATCTGTCGCGAAGAGGCGATACCCGCGCGGATGTGGGCGGAGACTTGTCCACACCGTCGAGGATCTTCCGAAACGGTTGAACCTTCATTAACGCCGGCGGGTCATAGAACGTCGGCAAGGCTTCGGCCTACAGAGCCCGGGCCGGGGTTTAAGGCATTTTGACGAAGCTGGGCGGTTCCGGCAGGATCGGATGGCGGCGCCGGGCGCCGCGCAGGTGCATGGCGACCTCGGCGATCTGCTCCTCCACCGAGATGTGGCGCTGGGAGGCGACCTCCAGCCCACGGTCCTCATAGACGTAGGCGTCTGGATGCGCGTCGGCCCAGCGCCGGATGGCGGCGTCCCGCTCGCGCAGCAGGCCGACGATGGTCGGGCGGAACAGCCGCATCATCGCGGTGATCCAGCGGTTGGCCGGCCAGGACGGGCGGGCATGGTCGACCTCGAAGGCGCCGAGCATGGCGATCACGTCATCGGCCCCGTACCAGGTCTCCCCCGTCACCCAGCGGTTGGTGGTGAACAGGCGCACCGGCTGGCCAGCGACATCCATGGCGATGCCGATCAGGTGCGACAGCGCGTCATTGTCGTTCTCCGGCGGCTGGAAATCGGGCAGCGGCGCCGGCCGCAGGCCGGACGGCATGCCGTGGGGCCGCAGGAAGGTGTGGAAATGCCCATGCTCCCCGTTCGGCCGCTCGCCTTCGGGGTGGCAGTGGTAATAATACTGGGCGTGGAACTCGGCGTCGTATACGTCGCCCGGCGGATAGTGTTTCCACTCGTAGAGCGTGCCGTGGCCGCGCAGGAGTTCGCCCACCACCGTGTCGCCGGTCTTGGCGAGGACGCGCTGGCACAGCCGGACCTCGCGTCCCGCCTCGGCCATCGCCTCCAACTCTTCCCGGGACACGTCCGACAAATCCGTCATCGCCCGATCCTGCGCTGCGCGAACATCCCCATTACGTACGCGGCTATGCGGGCGTGACAAGGTCTTTTCCGCTGCGGCACCTGCGGTTGCAGCCCGGCCCGCGCTTGGCCGGTCAGCTGCCGGAGGCCCTGAGGCGCTGCGACAGCGACCAGTTCACCAGTTCGCCGGTGACGCTGCCCAGCGCCTCGTCGAAGGCGGCGACGATGTCGGTGAAGGAGCGGCCGCGCACGGGGGCCGACGCCTCGAAAGTCTCACCGGCCTCGATGGTCCGGCGCGGCATGGCGACCAGCTTGGCCGACAGGCGCACATGCACCCGGTCCGGCAGGGCGGCCCCCGGCGTGGCATATTCTGCCTGGAAGTCGCGCAGCTCCGACTTCAGCACATAGTCTGAGCGCAGACCCACCGTGTCGCGTCCGACCGAGACGATCCGCCCGCTGTCCTCGAAGGTCTGGACGATCAGCCCCTGCACCATGTTCGGCGCCCGGTCGGCCCAGGACACATCGGCGAAGTAATCCAGCGAGGTCGGCGTGCGGGCCAGCGCGATGCGTGGCGTGTCGATCCCGGCGGCGGCGGCCGGCGTCTCGACCAGCAGCTGCCAGTCGGCCTTGGGACCAGGGGCGACGCTGGCGCGCGGAGTCAGGGTATAGAGCTGCGGCGCCGTCGGGTTCAGCGCGGAGCAGGCGGCAAGCCCCAGCAGCAGGACGGACCCCGCCACAGCGCACAGCCCCGACCGCGCTGCCCCTTTGCCCGTCCCCTTCCGCAAGATCGCCGTCCCCATCATTTCCCACGCACCTCCACACCCTGCCGCGTCCCGCCGAAGAGGAAGTTCGACGGGTCGTTCTCGATCCGCGTGATCACCCGCGACAGCTGCCCGGACAGGTCGCGCAGCTGGGAGATCAGCAGCGTCAGATCATACAGTCCGGTGGCGGTAAAGTCGCGCACCGGCTCGCGATTTTCGGCCATCAGGCCGTTCAGCGTGTCGGAGGTGCGCTTCAGCGAGCGCATCAGCTCGCGCGTTTCCCCCGTCAGCTGCTTGGCGCTGCCGTCCACCGTCGCCAGCGTTTCCCGCGCCTGGGCCAGCGTGCGGTCCAGCTGCGGCCCGACCGTCTCGAAGCCGTTCAGCGTCTGCCGCGCCTGGGCCATCGTCTCCTCCAGGCCGGAGCCGGCGCGGGCAAGCTCGGCGCTGAGGATGCGGGCATTGTCCAGGATCTCGCCGATGGCCTTCTGATTTTCGCCGTTCAGCAGCTC
This sequence comes from Pseudomonadota bacterium, assembly GCA_023423695.1. Lineage (GTDB taxonomy): Bacteria > Pseudomonadota > Alphaproteobacteria > Azospirillales > Azospirillaceae > Azospirillum. The sequence goes on from JAFAFA010000110.1 coordinate 39,103, forward strand.
GCCCAGCCTGGTGATGACCTCCAGCGCGCGGTTGACCAGCTGCGGCGCGCTGTCCACCACCGCGGTCAGCGAGCTTGGCCGCGACGGGATCGTCAGCACCCCGTCGGCATCGGTGGCGGTCAGGCGCTTGCCTCCCACCGTCCCGCCGGAGATCTGGACATAGGCGCCGCCGGTGATGCCCTGCACCTCCAGCGAGGCGATGGAGTCGGACATGATCGGCGTGCCGTTCTGCACCTGGACCGTCACCCGCACCCGCGTCACGTTGTCGGGGTCGAGCCGGATGTCCGACACCGTGCCCACCGGCACGCCGCGGTAGCGCACCGGGCTTCCCTGCTGCAGGCCGGTGACGGAGCCGGCGAAGTAGATGCGGTAGGTTTCGCGCGATTCGTCGAGCTGGACCTTGGCGATCCAGGCGGTGAAGACCAGCAGGCCGGCGACCAGCGCCAGCACGAAGCTGCCGACGAGGATGTAGCTGGCGCGGGTTTCCATGGCGTGTCCCTACCCTTTCGCAAGCTGTCGAGCTTGATTGCGTTCCTTGGCGTCCAGCGCCGCGCGGCCACGCGGTCCGTGGAAGTAATCGCGGATCCAGGGATGCGGATCGGCCAGATGCTCGGCCAAGGTTCCCACCCGGATCTTGCGGTCGACCAGCACCGCGATGCGGTCGCAGATGGAGGTCAGGCTGTCCAGGTCATGGGTGACCATGAAGACGGTCAGCCCCAGGCTGCGCTGCAGCCCCTGGATCAGCGTGTCGAAGGCGGCGGCGCCGATGGGGTCGAGGCCGGCGGTCGGCTCGTCGAGGAACAGGATGTCGGGGTCGAGCGCCAGGGCGCGGGCCAGACCGGCGCGCTTGATCATGCCGCCCGACAGCTGCGCCGGATGCTTGGTGCCGGCATCGGGCGGCAGGCCGGCCATGGCGATCTTGACCCGCGCCACCTCCGCGATCAGCGCCGGCGGCAAATCGGTGTGCTCCTTCAGCGGCAGCATCACATTCTCCGCCACCGTCATGGAGCTGAACAGCGCGCCGTTCTGGAACAGCACGCCGGTGCGGGCCTGCAACGCCGTGCGCTCCGCCCGGTCGAGTTCGGCGGTGTCGTGGCCCAGCAGCTCGATCCGGCCGGCGGACGGTGCGATCAGGCCCAGGATTTCCTTCAGCAGCACCGACTTGCCGGTGCCGGACCCGCCGACGACGCCCAGCACCTCCCCCCGCTCCACGTCGAGGTCGAGCCCGTCATGGACGGTCTGCGGGCCGAAGCGGGTGACCAGCCCCCGCACCCGGATGACGGGGGACGTGTCCATCACACCCCCAGCATGGAGAAGACGACGGAGAACACCGCGTCGATGACGATCACCAGGAAGATGCCCTCCACCACCGCCTTGGTGGTCATGATGCCGACGCTTTCGGCGCTGCCGGAGACCTTCAGCCCCTCGTAACAGCCGACCATGGCGATCACCAGCGCGAAGACCGGCGCCTTGATCAACCCGGCGATCACCGTGTTGATGCCGACGGCGCTGTGAAGCTGGCGGATGAACTGCCCGAAGGTGATGTCCAGCGTGGCGTAGGCCATCACCGCCCCGCCGAACAACCCCATCACGTCGGCGTAGAAGGCCAGCAGCGGCAGCGAGATCATCAGCGCCAGCGCCCGCGGCACCACCAGCAGTTCGATCGGGTCGAGCCCCATGGTGCCGATGGCGTCGACCTCCTGGTTCACCTTCATGGTGCCGATCTGCGCGGTGAAGGCGGAGCCGGAGCGGCCGGCGACGATGATCGCCGTCATCAGGATGCCGATCTCGCGCAGGACGGAGATGCCCAGCAGGTTGACCACATACAGTTCCGCCCCGAAGCGCTTCAACTGGTCGGCGCCCTGGAAGGCCAGGACCACGCCGATCAGGAAGGACAGCAGCCCCAGGATCGGCAGGGCGTTCAGCCCGGTCTGCTCGATATGGAACAGGACGGAGGTCAGGCGCAGGCGCGACGGGCGCAGGATCAGCCGGCCGAAGGTGACGGTGACCAGGCCGAGGAAGCCGACGAGGTCCAGCACCTCCTTGCCGGCGTTCACCGTCGTCTGGCCTGTGCGCACGACCATGTCCAGGATGGGGTGATGGTCGCGCTCAATGGGATGGGGCGGCGCCTTGCCGGCATCGCGCACCGCGCCGAACAGGGCGGCATGCTCCGGCCGCAGCCCGACCACCTCCACCGCATGCCCTTCCGCCTGCAGCCGGTCGGCTAGCCTGTTCAGCAGATAGGCGCCGACGGTGTCGAGGGCCTCCACCCGCGACAGATCGAGCCGCACGGCGGCACCGCCCTGCGGCTTCTGCGCCCGGTCCAGCGCATCCGACGCGGCCCCGGCCGCGTGCAGAGTCCAGCGCCCGGCGGCGCCGATCCGCCAGCCGCCACCCTCCGGCCCGGCGTCGATCCGGGCCATCTCCGCCGCCGCTCCGTCCTTCGCCAAAATCTCAGCCACAGGCTCCGCCGCACGCAACCGCACTCCGCCCGGTGCGTCAGGCCGACCGGTACTTCGGGAACGTGGCGGAGCACCGCCGAATGGTCAACCCCATGTGGCATAGCCACAGGGCACGGCGGCCATGCCCGGCGCCGGCCGCCGCGCCCAATCGCGTCTTTGCGCGGGGGCGGGCAGCCGCTAGAGTGCCGGGCGGCGGACCCGGCCCGTCATGCCGGCACCGGACCCTTTACGGACAAGATTTCCGATGAACCTGAAAGACCACATCCGCGGCATTCCGGATTTCCCGAAGCCCGGCATCCTGTTCTACGACGTCTCGCCGCTGCTGGCGAACGGCGCCGCCTGGAAGGCCGCCATCGACGAGCTGGCCGACGCCGTGCGCCCGCACAAACCCGACCTTCTGGTCGGGATCGAATCGCGCGGCTTCCTGGTCGCCGCCCCGCTGGCTCTGGCGCTGGGCATCGGGTTCATCATGGTGCGCAAGCACGGCAAGCTGCCGGGCGACAAGATCGCCCATTCCTACAATCTGGAATACGGCACCGACACCATCGAGGTGCAGGCGGACGCGGTGAAGCCCGGCCAGCGCGTGGTGGTGCTGGACGACCTGCTGGCGACCGGCGGCACCATGGTCGCCGCCATCAACCTGCTGCGCCAAGTCGGCGCCGACGTCCGCGCCGCCGCCTTCCTGGTTGAACTGACCTTCCTCAACGGCCGGGACCGCATCGACGTGCCCAGCATCTCGCTGATGGCGTACGATTCCTGAACTCAGCGCCGGGCGCGCCAGCCGTCGATGCTGAAGCGCCCGCCGCCTGCCGCAGCCAGCGCCAGGAAGCCGCCGATGATGGCGAGATTCTTCATGAACTGCGTCTGCTGCATCTTCATGGCCTCCGGCGCGGCGTCCCAATAGCGGTGGGCGATCAGGGTGGCGGCGACGGTGAAGGCCGCGACCAGCAGCGCCGCCAGCCGGGTCCAGGCGCCCAGCACCACGGCAAGCCCGCCGAACGCCTCGACCAGCGCGCCAATGGTGCCGAGAACCGGGGCCATCGGCACGCCCTGACTCTCCAGCCCGGCGATGAAGCCGCCGAGCGCCATCAGCTTGCCGAAGCCGCTCTGCACGAAAATCGCGCCCAGCAGGACGCGGGCCGCCAGAAGCAGCGCGTCCTGTCCGGCGGTGGCGGTTCCCGCACCCGCACCGAACCCGCCCGACGATGTCGCATGGTTGGTCATCGCACCGGCTCCTCGTTCCAGTCTCGTTGAACGGGAGACGATGGCAGGAAGCCCGTTATTCCGCCGATGACCAAAAGAACGACCTCAGGCGGTCTTCCACAACGTGATGATCATGACGCCGGCCACCGTCAGGGCCGCGCCGGCCAGCTGCAGCCAGCCCATCGGTTCCGCCAGCACCAGATAGCCGAAGACGGCGGCGGCCACCGGGCCGATGGCGCCGCTCAGCGCAACCATGTTGGGGCCGACCCGCCGCAGCGCCTCCGCCGTCATCAGCACGGGCAGCACGGTGCAGACCACCGCCATCACCGCCGACAGCCCATAGACCGGCAGCGGCAGCTCCAGCGCCGACAGGGGCCGCAGCACGGCGAATTGCAGGATGCAGCACAGGCAGGCCGCCGTCATCGCATAGGCGGTGAAGCGCATAGAGCCGATGCGCTGCACCACCCGGCTGCTGCCCACCAGATAGACCGAATAGAGGAAGGCCCCCATGAAGACCAGCCCGGCCCCGGCCATGAAGTTGGGATGGCCGGTCCCGATCTCCGACCACACCACCAGCGCGACGCCGGCATAGGAGACGACCAGCGCCACCACCTCGCGCAGGCCGATCCGCTTGCCGAGGAACATTGCCGACAGCAGGACGACGATGGTCGGGTAGAGGAACAGCAGCAGCCGCCCCATCCCGGCCGAGACATAGCGCAGCCCCATGAAATCGCAGAAGCTGGCGGCATAATAGCCGGTGACGCCGAGCCCGATGGTCAGGGCGAGGTCGCGCCCGGAAACCGGCGCCCGCTCTCCCTTCGTTGCGCCCGACCACAGGGCCATGCCGAGGAAGAAGGGCAGCGCGAACACCATGCGCAGCATGATCAGCGTCACCGGATCGACATTGTAGCGGTAGGCCAGCTTGATGATGACCGGCCGCAGGGAAAAGGCGACGACCCCCGCCACGGCAAGCCCGAGCCCTGCCATCAGTTGGACCGGCGGCAGGATGGACGCCGCGGCGGCGCCATCGGGGGGCAGGCTGGCCCGGGATGCGCTGGTCTGGGACAAGGTGTTGGTTCCGGCGACGGGTGAGGGGACGCCATTCAAGCATCCCCGCGGCCCTTTGGCTCGCCCCAAGGTGACAGACGGCCATGCCCTCCGCCCCACCCTGGATTGCACGATCCGCGACGCTGATGGTGAAGCGTCTTGACGATCAGGCGGCGGGCACCGCCGCGACGGCGGTTCCGGCCATCGGGGCAAGGCCGGTGAAGGCGATCCGCGCCTGCTGGCCGATGGCGATGGAATGCACGCCGGTCAGGGCGCCGGTGGACACCCACTGTCCGGCCTTCAGCGGCCGGCCGAGCCGGACCGCCATGCTCAGCGCCACCGCGACCGCGGCCGCGATGCCGCCCGGCAGCTTGGCGGCGCTGCCGACCCCGACGCTCTGCCCGTCGATCAGCACCTCGGCCCTGAGCGCATCGGCGCCTTCGACGCCGCCGACGATCTCCTCGCCGACGATCAGGCCGGTGTTGTTGCCGAAGACGGCGGTCGAGGCGGTCGGCCCCAGCGCGTTGACCGGAGCCAACGGACCGCCCGCCACCTCGACGGCGGCATGGACGGCGGCGATGAAGGCCGCAGCCTCCGCAGGGCTGTAGTCCAGCTTGTCGGCGGGAGCGTCGGCAGCGATGCGCACCGCGAATTCCGCCTCCACCGCGCCGAAACCGCCGGGGATCACCGGGAAGCCCAGCGGTCCGCCATCGGCGGTCGCCACCGTAGCGGCGAAAATCGGGCCGATGTAGCGCATGGCGCCCAGAACCTCCTCCAGCGCCGGAGGCACCCGCGCCACCTTCCAGCCGGCGACCTCATCCGGCCAGGCCGCGGTCGCCGTCGCCTGGATGGCGTAGGCGGTGGCGAGATCGCCGGGGAGCGGGCCGGGGAACTCGGCGAGGCCGGTCGCGCTGCGGCGGGCGGCGACGAAGCGGGCGGCGGCCTCGGCGATCACCGGGTCGGCCAGGGTCGGGGCGCTCAGCCCGATGGGGTGCGTGACGGTCATGACAGGGACTCTCCGCTGGGGGGCGCCGCGACTGTAGCGGCCTCGGCCGGTCCGGGAAAGTGCGCCGCACAATGACGCCATCCGCGATGCTTCCCGAAAGGCGGGGTGGACGGACCATCCGCTTGCGGCGACACTGGTGGCGTCCTTGCCGCGGGAGAGGCCATGCGCTCCGACACCGACGCCGCAACCAGTCAGCTGTTCCGCCGGATCGAGGCGCGGCGCGACGATCTGGTCGCCCTGACCCAGGCGTTGATCCGCGTGCCCACCGTCAATCCGCCCGGCGACGTCTACACCGACTGTGCCGAGTTGATCGGCCGGCGGCTGGCGGCGCGCGGCTTTGCCGTGGAGTATGTGCGGGCGGAGGGCTCCGCCGGCGACAGCGACCGCTACCCGCGCACCAACGTCGTCGCCCGCATCGAAGCGCCGCGGCCGGGGCCTTGCGTCCATTTCAACGGCCATATCGACGTGGTGCCGGCCGGCCAGGGCTGGACCGTCGATCCTTTCGGCGGGGTGGTGAGGGACGGCCGGGTCTATGGCCGCGGCGCCTGCGACATGAAGGGCGGCATCGCCGCCTCGATCATCGCCGTCGAATCGCTGCTGGAGGAAGGGCTGCTGACCGCCGGCGCCCTGGAGATCTCGGGCACGGTGGACGAGGAATCGGGCGGTTACGGCGGCGTCGGCCATCTGGCGAAGCTTGGCTATTTCTCCCGGCCCAGGGTCGACCATGTCATCATTCCTGAGCCGCTGAACGTCGACCGCGTCTGCATCGGCCATCGCGGCGTCTGGTGGGCGGAGATCGAGACCAAGGGCCGCGTCGCCCATGGCTCCATGCCTTTCCTCGGCAACTGCGCGGTGCGCCACATGGGCGCCGTTCTGCACCGGATCGAGACGGAACTGATCCCCCGCCTCGCCGCCAAGCGCACCGACATGCCGGTGGTGCCGGAAGGAGCGCGCCAGTCCACCATCAACATCAACGCCATCCACGGCGGACAGCGCGAGGACCATGACGGCCTGCCGAGCCCGATGGTGCCGGACCGCTGCCGCATGGTCATCGACCGCCGCTACCTGATCGAGGAGGACCCCGAGGCGGTCCGCGGCGAGATCGTCGCCATCCTGGAGGATCTGCGCCGCAGCAGGCCCGGTTTCGAGTACGAGTTGCGCGAGGTGCTGGCCTTCCTGCCGACGATGACCGATGCCGACGCGCCGGTGGTGCGGGCGGTGGCCGCCGCCATCGAAACGGTGCTGGGCCGCCCGGCGCAGCATGTGGTTTCCCCCGGCACCTATGACCAGAAGCATGTGGTGCGCGTCGGCCAGTTGAAGGACTGCATCGCCTACGGCCCCGGCATCCTCGACCTCGCCCACCAGCCCGACGAATGGGTCGGCATCGACGACATGGTGCACTCGGCTCAGGTGATGGCGCTGGCGACGTTGGGACTGATGACGAGCGACGACGGGTTGCGCTTCTAGACGCGGCTTCCCTGCCGAGCGGTGAATGGAACGGACTGGAACATCCTGCCGCCGGTGTTCCAAACATCAGGGATAGGATTGAATAACCACTCTAGGCTCTTTATCACATTTACGGCAAAATTCCGTATTGCAGGGCTTATGGCGTATTCGCTCTGTATCTTATGAAAATCGTAGAATTTTCCTCAATCGGACACGCCGGAAAGATAGCAATTCAATTCCGCTTCAACCTTTTGGGCTTGTGAGCGAGAAGAATACCATTCCGGAATGGGCGAATCTGAAGCGCACTGCGGACGCCCTCTTCTCCGTTCCCCTCTCATTCAATGCGATTCACTTAATCGCTTGGCTCACAGATCCAGTGTCGCTCCACGAACGTATTCATGTCGTCTGGCATGGAAGAACCGCGTGAGCGGCACTCTCCATCTGGACTAGGACATTTGGCCTATTATGCGGTGATTGGATCATGCGGATTCTGGCGAGAGATTGCACCTCTTCATTTGTAGGGATGATAAAGCCAAGTGAAAACAGAACAGTCAGAATGATATCATGATGATCTCCTAAGATATTATTGAGATTTTCTTGGAACTCACCACCATCTGCACAGAAAATCCGGCGAGGAACCCTTGATTAGAGATACTCTGACGGACTTGACCATTCTGATCGTCGAAGACGAGCCTTTGATCGCGATGAGCTTGGAAGATGTGCTGAGCGACCAGGGCGCCATCTGCCTTGGCCCCGTTGGCTCGATCGACAGCGCTCTGGAAATCATCGCAGCAAACCGCTTCGACATTGCGTTGCTCGACATCAACCTGCGAGGGCAGAAGATCGATCCAGTTGCGGACCGTCTCGCCGCCGCAGGCATTCCATTCATTTTCACCACTGGCCATGGTGAGGATGGACTGCCCAAGTCGCACCGCCACCGTCCGGTGATCGCAAAGCCCTACAGCGACACGGCCGTGATCGACACGCTGTTACAGTGCAGACCGCAGAACGGCCCGGCTACAGCGAACTCCCCAAGATGACGGGTGTCCGCTCCCGGTCGCTCCGTTCCAAACGGGGGGGCCCTCGATGACACATCCGATCGCCGCCCTCACTCCACCGCCACCGCATGGACGGCGCCTTGCCTGCCCAGCAGGCGTTCCACCTCGTCGGCCGGGACGGGGCGGCTGAACAGGAAGCCTTGATAGCTTTCGCAGGCGAGATCGCGCAGAAGCTGCAGTTGTTCCTGCGTCTCCACCCCCTCGGCGATGACGGACAGGCCCAGGCTGCGGCCCAGCCCGACGATGGCGCGCGGGACGGAGGCGTCGCTGGCGCCGGTCGACAGGTCGTGGATGAAGGAGCGGTCGATCTTCAGCTTGTCGATCGGCAACCGGTGCAGGTAGCTGAGGCTGGAATAGCCGGTGCCGAAATCGTCCAGCGCGATCAGCACGCCGCGCTGCTTCAACGCCGCCAGGGTAGCCGCCGCGGACTCCACGTCGTCGATCAGGGTGCTTTCCGTCACCTCGATCTCCAGTTCCGGCCCGCTCAGGCCGTTGGCGTCCAGTGCGCGGGTCACCTTGGCCGGCAACTGTCCGTCGCGGAACTGGGCGCCCGAGACGTTGACCGCCACCGGGACCGATAGGTCGAGGCGTGAGCGCCAGCGCCGGATCTGGGCGCAGGCCTCGAACAGCACCCAGTCGCCCATGGCCAGCACCAGCCCGGTCTCCTCCGCCACCGGCAGGAAGCGGCCGGGCAGGATCAGCCCCTCCACCGGATGGCGCCAGCGGATCAGCGCCTCCAGCCCGACGATGCGGCCGGTCAGGGTATCGACCTGCGGCTGATAGACCAGGAACAGCTGCCCCTCGCGGATGGCGTCGCGCAGGCTGCCTTCCAAATCCATGCGCTCGCGCGATCTGGCGCCCATCTCCTTGGTGACGAAGCGGAAGCCGTTCCGGCCATTTTCCTTGGCGTGGTACATGGCGATGTCGGCGCAGCGGATCAGCCCTTCCGGGTCGTCGGCGTCGTCGGGATACAGGCTGATGCCGATACTGGGCGTCACCACGAAATTCTGGCCGCCGACGGTGAAGGGGCTGGCCAGATGCGCCACCACCTTCTCCGCCACGCGCGCCGCATCCTCCGGTTCGGTCACGCGGCGCAGCACGATCAGGAACTCGTCGCCGCCCAGCCGCCCGACCGTGTCGGATTCGCGCAGTCCCGACTGCAGCCGCCGCCCCACCGACCGCAGCACCTCGTCGCCGAAGCTGTGGCCCAGGCTGTCGTTGATCACCTTGAAGCGGTCGAGGTCGATGAACAGCACCGCCACCTTGCTCCCCTCGCGCCGCGCCTCGCGCAGGGCCTGGGCGATGCGGTCGAACAGCAGGACGCGGTTGGGCAGGCCGGTCAGCGCATCGAAATGCGCCAGATACTGGATATGCTGCTCTGCCCGGCGCTTCTCGCCGATGTCCTCGGCGAAGGCCAGGACGAATTTCAGCTCTCCCGTCAGGACGACGGGCTGGAAATACAGGCTGAAATGGCTGCGCCGCCCGCCCAGCACCAGCGGCTGGTCCGATTCCAGCTTGCCGCTTTCCCCCTGCAGCGCCGCTTCCAGCGCGAAGACGGACGCTTGGTCGCCGAAGCGCAGCCGCAGGTCGGTGCTCAGCAACTCCTCCCGCGCCAGCCCCGCGGCCGCGGCGAAGGCCGGGTTGCAGTCGCTCAGGTGGCCGTTCGTACCGACCAGCGCTATGCCCAGCGGCGCCTGGGTGAACAGCTGCTGCCGTTCCGCCTCCTGCAGGCGGAGCGCGGCCGTCATCTCCCCCGCCAGTTCGACCGCACGGGAATGGGTCGCCAGCATCATGCGGAGGATCAGCGACAGCGCAATGCTCAGCGCGATCCCGCCGGCCAGCAGCGCCCCCGGCACCCATTCATGGGCGGTCAGCACCCCATCCGGCAGGCTGTCGTAGCGCACGGTCCAGACGCGGCCGCCGACGGGAAGTTCCCGCATCAGGCTGATGGCGGCCGTGGTTTCCAGCGGACGCCGGCTGCGGTAGAGCGGGAATTCCGCCTCGGCCGGCGGCACGTCGTAGATCTCGATGCCGGTGTCCGGGCGCTTTTCGTCGACCAGCCCGTCCACCAGCGGACCGATCCGCACCGGGACCAGAACCACACCGGTAAATGAGGCCTGTCGCGCTTCCAGCGACGGCGGCAGCGGATCGCCGCGATAGGTCGCCTGATAGAGGATGAAGGCAGGCTTCGCCCCCGCCGCCTCGTCGATCTTCAGCGTGATCGCGCGGGTGGCGGCCGGCTCGCCGCTGTCGCGCGCCCATTCGATGGTGGAGCGCCGCATCGCTTCCGACATCATGTCGAAGCCGATCGCCCGCACATTCGCCTCGTTGACCGGGGCGGTGAAGATGTTGACCACCCGCTCCGCCCCCGCGCTCTCGGGCCAGATGCGGAAATTCGTCAGGCCGGCCGCCCGCATCGCCGCCACCAGCTCGCCGGAACGGATGGCCGGCACGGCGCGGGCATAGGCGACGGAAATGATGCCGGGATAGCGCCGCGGCATGTCCAGCGCTTCGACGAAGCGGTTCCACTGCGTCCAATGCAGGTCGGGGAAGGTCATCGCCAGCGACGCGGCGCTGCGGGCCACCTGATGGTAGACCTGCAGCCGGTCGGCCAACTGGCCGTGAATCTCCGCGGCCCGCGTGGCGAAGCGTTGCTCCTCCTCCCGCGTCAGCAGGCGGTCGGACTGGAGCATCGCCAGCACGGACAGGCCGCAGCCGGCAATCAAAGCCAGAGCGGGTATGACGGCCGGCAATGGCAGATTGCGCAGGAAGTGACGGAAGGACGGGTCCGGGCGGGAGGCCGGCGGGCGGTCCGCAGGTTGGTCGACTGCGGGATCGGCTGCCGGTTCCGCCATCAGAACTCCTCTAGTATTTTGGGGCTGGTCAGCAGCAGCGTTTCGATCATGCCCAGGATCTGCTCGATCTTGGTGCGGGTCGCGTCGAGTTCGTCGGCGGTCTTGTCGTCGATGCCCGCTTCCATCAGCATCGTGTCGAAGGTGTGCAGGGTCTCGTTGAAGGCCTTCTGCTCCGCCACCAGCACGTCGAAGGCGCCCAGCGATGAGGTCAGCGCCAGCGGCGGATCGCTGACGAAGGAATGGCTGATGTCGGTGAAGATGGCGATGGCGCTCAGCTTCTGCCGGAGAACCCATTGCGGGAAATTCGGCGGCAGCTCCTTCCCGGCAGCCTCCAGCCTCTCCTGGATCGAGAAGATCAGCCCCTGGATGTCCAGATAAGCCGCGCGAATCTCGCGGAAGCGCGGAAAGGTCTTCGGCTTTCCGGCGGCGCGCAGCCTGCCGAGCGCGGCGATGTCTTCCGTCAGCTTCCGGGACATCCGAAGCACGACGTCCGTCACCTTCGACATCACACCCCTCCGCTCAACGGCCCGTCCTCGCGCATCCTTGCCGGGCCGCCCTTGCTCGCCCCGCCTATGCCGCCCAGCCTACACCAGCTTCTACCCTGATCGTTAGTGTTACCCGCCGGTCAGAATCCGACGGCCGTTGCCGGGGACGGGCCAGTCTCCAGCCCGGCCTTGTCGAGCGCGTCGAGCAGGGCGATGACGTCCTTGGACGCACGCTCGACCTCCGCCACCTCGGCCAGGGCGCGCTCGATGTCGCCGTCCAGGAAGGCGCGGGCGGCGGCCTTGCCGTGGTCATGGACCAGCCTGTGCGGGGTTTCCAGCCGGACGAAGGCGGAATGGGCACGGTAGGCCATCGAGGACGGGCCGTAATACCATTTGCCCAGCCGGCAGGCCTCGTGGCTCGCCAGTTCGTCCGGACGCAGGGTTTCCAGCCCGACCAGCATGTCGGCCAGCCGCTTCTTCCAGATGACGTGGTCGACCTTGGCGATCTTCACGATCTTGCCGGGGATGTCCTGCTCCATCAGCTGGGTCAGCTGGTTGCCCAGCAGGGTCTCCACGCCACGCGTCGCCTGGACGCTGCGCAGGATGGCGGCGCTATTGGTCGCGCTGCTTTCCGCGATGCGGGCGGTTCCGGAAGCCACCTGGTTGGCGGCGGCCGATTGCTGGGTCAGGATGCTGGCGATATCGGACATGCGCTGTTCGGTGCGGCCGATATGGTCGCCGATGTCGGCCATGCGCTCGCTGACCTCGCGGATCGCCTGCTGGCCGGCGGCGACGGCGCGCGTGCCGTCCTCCATCGACGCGACGATGGCGCCCATTTCCGCCTTCAGCGCGTCGATGCGCAGGCGGATGTCCTCCGTCGCGCGGGCGGTCTGGTTGGACAGGTTCTTCACCTCGCTCGCCACCACGGCGAAGCCCTTGCCGGCCTCGCCCGCCCGCGCCGCCTCGATGGTCGCATTCAGGGCCAGAAGGTTGGTCTGCTTGGCGATTGCCTCGATGGTGGAGACGATCTCCGCGATGCGTTCGGAGGCGACCGACAGCTCGCCGACCCGCGTCGCCGCCCCTTCGACCGCGGTGGCGATCTGCTCCATGCGGGCGACCGCCTGCTGCACGGTGTGGCCGCCCTCGGCGGTCACCGTCAGTGTCTCTCCGGCCATGGCCGCGACGTCGCGGCTGCGCGCCCAGATCTCCTGGATGCCGGTCACCGTCTCCTCGGTCGAGGCGGCGATGCCCTGGGCCTCATGATCGACCGCCCGCAGCTGTCCCACCATCTGGGCGTTGGCGACCGCCGAGTCGTTGATGGCAATCGCCACGTCGATGGTGCGGTCCATCAGCGTCGCGGCAAAATCGCCCTGCGACCGACCGCATCCGGCACCACCGGCGGTGCCGGCGGTGCCGGCGGCCGACAGGCCGTAGCCCGCCAGGGTCCGGTCCATGTCGAACGACACCGCGCGGGCCACTGCCGCCACCGCCCGCCGTGCCGTGGCCGGGCGCCAGCGCAACGCGCCCTGCACCAGGGCCAGCAGGTCGCTCAGCACCACGCCATAGGCGCCGATGTACCAGGACGGCTCCAGCCCGATGCGCAGATGCGCCTCCCCGGCCGCCCGGCAGCGGGCCTCGTGCGCCGGCGAACCGGCGTCCTGGAACATCAGGCGCCAGTGATCGGCCTGCTGCCGCTTCAACCGGGGCAGGTCGCCATGGGCGTACAGCAGCCTGCGGGTCTCCGGCCAGCGCGACAGGTGGGCGTAGAAGCGCTCGGACAGGTCGGGCAGGCTGCGGTCGATCAGCCGCCCCATGCTCGCCAGCAGTCCGCGTTCCTCCGCCTCAAGCCCGAAGAAGGCCGCGTCGGCCCCAAGAGCCTGTCGATCAACCGCCATGTCGCCCATCCACATCATTGATGCGGCATACGCACAATCAGCGCAAAGCCGCGATGCATCTGGCAACAGTTATATGACAATTATCGTAAATGGCAACCCAGGGCCGGCCGTGGCGGGCCAAAGGATCGGCAAAAGGCTGCGCATCATGGTCGCATCTGCCTCCTCATCGGCATCTTTGCGACACCGGACCGTCTACGGATGCCGCATTCCAGAAGCGATCATTTGTCTACGAATGATTGAATGGCATCTGCGATCAGGCCGCTGAGGGACAAAGCGTTCGACGGGTGCGGCACGCCATCGCAGGACAGCGGGGGGCCGAGCCCTTCCGCCGCGAAGCGTCCGGCGACGGTGTCGGTGAACAGGGCATGGACGCCGTACACGTCCACCCTGTCGGCCCCCAGCGCCCGTGCGGCCCGCGCGCAGGAGAAGATCGTCTCGCCGGAACTGATGACGTCGTCGATGATCACGACCGGACGGCCATGGATCGGCGCATCGGGCGGCAGCGCCACCGTCACGTCCCGGTCGCCGCGCCGCTCCTTGCGCCCGACCACGCCGGTCAGGCTGAGCGGGCCGGCCACCGCCTCCACCAGCGGGGCGGACTCCTCGTCGGGGCCGACGATCACCGTGCCGGGCGTCACGCCGGCGGCACGCAGATGGTCGGCGATCGGCACCGCCCCGCTCAGCGCGATGGAGGGACGGCCGACGAAAACCTCATCCAGCGTGTGGGTGCGGTGCAGGTGCGGCTCGACGCAGACGAACCGGTCGAAGCAGCGGCCGAGCCACTCCCCGACCACCGTCTGGCTGACCGGCTCGCCCGGCCTGAAGATGGCGTCTTGGCGCATGTAGGCCATGTAGGGCGCCACCAGGCAGAGGTCGGTCGCCCCCTGGCGCCGCAGAACCGACGCGGCGAGCGTCAACTCCACCAGCTTGTCGTTCGGGCGGTCGAGCGAGCGGTAGACGATGGCGCGCTCGACCGGTTCGGGCAGGCGGACAAGGCTCTCGCCGTCGGGAAAGCGGTGCAACTCGGCGATGTGGCAGGGGATGTCCAGCGCTTGGGCCAGGCGGCGTGCCGCGTCCGCCGACTCCGGAAACCCGTAGACTGCCGTGTAGTTGCCCGTATTGCGGGGCATGCCCCATCTCCCTCTACCACCTTGGATGCGGTAGAGCTTCGCGCAGCCGGCATGGGCGGGTCAATAATGGCAAAAGGCGGACGCTGCGGCCACTTGCCCCGTCTTGTCGGTCTATGCCCTGGCGGCTGCGTCTTCTTCCTCCGGTTTGTCGTCCTCCGCCGCGTCCGCCTCGGAGGCGGCAGGATCGACATGGATGCTCTCGGCCTTGCGCGCCAGCCATTGGAAGGCACCCAGCCCGACCACCAGCAGCGTGACCACCCCCAGCAGCATCACCGGATAGACGATGGCGGAAATCTCGCTGGTCCGCGCCTCGAACACCAGGACAAGGCCCTCGAGGCTGGCGGCGATGATGATGGTTGTCAGGAACTTCGTCAGGGTGCGGCGGGCCTCGTCGGCACGACGCAGCTCGCGTTCGCGGACGATCTCCTCCTCGTAGAGGTATTTGGCGATCTCGAAGACGGCGATGGCCAGCACGATCATCCCGACCCCGTCCAGCATGGCCGAGGTCAGCGCGTGACTGTCCAGCGCCACCATCCCCTCCACGACGGTCAGGGCAGACAGGCCGATGAACAGCAGGGCGAACAGGCTGAGCGTCACCGCCGCCAGCAGATACATGCCACGCGCCGCCGATTGGAACATCCTCCTCCCCTTTCCCGATCCGAACTTGTCCTTGGCAGTGACAACACGCGGGACGCCCTGTCGGTTCGACCGGCGCCACCGATTCTTCGACGCTGGCGGGGAACCCCTTTAGAATGCCGCCACTCCGCCGCCACCGCCCGGTTTCCAAGCCATGACCCTGCCGCCCTCCCCCGTTCCGACCCATAACCCCGTCATGGCCAGCGCCGCCTATTGCGATGGCCGGCGCGTCGCCGACGTGCCGGTCGCGGAGGCGGGCTCCTGGGCCGCGAAGGAGGGCCATTTTGTCTGGATCGGCCTGTGGGAACCGGACGAGGCGCTGCTGATGGAGGTGAAGCGCCAGTTCAACCTGCACGAACTGGCGGTGGAGGACGCGCTGCACGCCCACCAGCGCCCGAAGGTGGAGGTCTATGGCGACAGCCTGTTCATGGTCCTGCGCACCGCCCGGCTGGAACAGGGGGTGCTGGTGCTGGGCGAAACCCATGTCTTCGCCGGGCGCGGCTATGTCGTCACCGTGCGGCACGGCGCATCGAGCAGCTATTCTCCGGTGCGCGCGCGGGCCGAAAGCGCGCCGCATCTGCTGAAGCACGGCGAGGACTTCGTCGTCTACACCGTGATGGACTATGTGGTGGACTGCTACGCTCCGGTCCTCGACCAGATGGCGGCGATGGTGGAGGAATTGGACGCCCTGCTGATCGCCCGTCCGCCCGGCACGGCGGAGATCGAGCGCATCCACCAACTGCGCCGCGACCTGGAGCGGCTGCGCCGCAACGCCTCGCCCCTGCTGGAGGTCTGCTCGCGGCTGGAGCGCTTCGACCTGCCGATGATCGACCCGACGATCCGCCCCTATTACCGCGACGTGCAGGACCATGTGATCCGCGTCAACGAACAGATCGGATCGCTGCGCGAGGTGCTGTCCTTCGCCTTCGAAACCAGTATGATCCTGGCCGCCGCGCGGCAGAACGACGTGACGCGCAAGCTGGCCGCCTGGGCCGCCATCCTCGCCGTGCCGACGGCCATCGCCGGCCTCTACGGCATGAACTTCGAGCATATGCCGGAGCTTCACTGGCGGTACGGCTACCCGGCGGCGCTTGCGGTGATCGCCGCCGTCTGCGCCGGCCTGTACATCCGTTTCCGGCGGACGGGCTGGC
The DNA here is from genome assembly GCA_023423695.1 of Pseudomonadota bacterium. GTDB lineage: Bacteria > Pseudomonadota > Alphaproteobacteria > Azospirillales > Azospirillaceae > Azospirillum. The sequence goes on from JAFAFA010000110.1 coordinate 55,477, forward strand.
TCTGACGCTGCCGCGGCGGAGTGATTTCCCGGCCAAGCCGCCCTTCAGGGATATTTGGACCATGAGCGACGCAAAGAACACGCTGCACGCCCTGCTGGACGCCTATCTGCGCTGCCCGGTGGACGCGGCGCGGAGCGAGCTGGAACAAGCGCTCCTAAGCTACCAGACCGACTGGATCCGCGCCCATGCCGGGGCCGGCGCCCCGCCCCTGCCGGCGGCCGCTCCCGCTGCGGCGGCGAAGTCGGCGGTGTCCAAGCCGCGCTTCCCCATCGCGTCGGCCGATCTGGAGGTGCTGAAGCGCCTTGCCGACGGCTGGCCCGGCACCACCGCCGAGGTGGCGCGCTGGGCATGGTTCGAGAACCGCGAACTGGTGGCGCTGGAGACCGGTCCGGCCGGCGAGGGCCCGGAAATGCTGCGCCTGACCCCGCTGGGCTGGGCCGCCATCGGCCGCCTGCCGCCGGACTGAGCCGGCAACGCCCGCTCAGTTCACCTGCGGCAGAGAGAAGATCTGGCCGGGATAGATCAGGTCCGGATCGCGGATCTGCTCGCGGTTGGCGGTATAGATGGTGGTGTAGAGCAAGCCGTCGCCATAGGTGCGGCGTGCCAGCCGCCACAGGCTGTTGCCGGGCTGCACGACGATGCTGCGCCCGTCGGTCGCCCCGGCGGGCATGGCGGAAACCTGGACCGGCAGTTCGGCCCGCGCCACCACCTTGCCGGACTGGGAAACCTGATCGGCGCGCAGGGTGTAGACGCCGGGATCGATCAGCTTTTCCGGGATAAGGCGCCAGCCGCCCTTGGGATCGGTGTGGGCGCTGCCGACCAGGATGTTGTCGAGATAGAGCTGGACCGCGCTGTTGGGCGCCGCCCGCCCGCCCAGCGCCACACGGCCGGCGGGATCATAGTCCATGGTCTCCACCGACACGCCGCCCGGCGGCGGCGGCGCGCCGTTGGCCGGAACCGGCGGAGCCTGCAGAACCGAACTGCCGCCCATGGATGCCGGCGCACCGGCCAGCCCGTCGCGCGGAACCGCCACGGCCACCGCCATCCCCTGTGACGCCGAGTCGGTGGCGGTGGTTTGAGTCGCAGTGGCCTGGGTCGCGCCGGCCGGATCGGGCACCATCACCACGACCACCTTGTCGGCGGGCACCGGCGTGTCGGAACCGGGGCGGGCCTCGGTCAGGTTCAGTTCGCGTGTGCCGGGGGCCAGCGGCTTGTCGGGCAGCATCACCCATTCGCCGCGCTGGTCGGCCTTGGCGGTGGCGACCGGCGTGTTGCCGTCGGAGACCGTCACCTGCGATCCCGGCGCCGCGCGGCCGGCCATCACCGTCGCCCCGTCCGGCGCCACCCGCACCACATCGAAGCTGGGCGCCGCGGGAGCCGGCGCCGCTGCCGTTTTTGCCGCTGCCGTTTTTGCCGGTGCCGTTTTCGCCGGTGCCGTCGGCTGGGTCGAAGCCGGCGTCGCGGCGGCGGAAGCGGCCGGAGCCGACGCCGTCGGAATTGGTGCCTGCACAGGGCTTCCGGCCGGCCACAGGGCAACCGCCGCCGCCCCACCCGTCAGAGCCACGCCCAAAGCTGCGAACAACGCGTTTCGTTTCACTGAGCACCCATCCGGCGGCCCGCCACCACGGCAGGATGAGCAACTATAGCAGAAGGACAGGTGCCAAAAGAATGGCGCCGTTGGAGCATTTCCATCGGCCAATCGGCATTGATTGCCCCCTAAGATCAGAATTCGGGTGGGAATCGGGTGGAGTCACTCCTTCGCCGGCACCGTCTTCAGATAGGCGGCGATGGCGGCGCGGTCCTCTGCCGTCAGTTTGGAGGTGCTGTTGCGCACCACCTCTCCCATGGCGCCGCCGACGACGTCGCCTTCCGGGGTCAGTCCGGTCTCCAGCAGCAAGGTCAGGTCGCCGTCGGACCAGTCGCCGATCCCCTTGCCCTGAGCGCTGGTGATCCCCGGCACCTTGTCGCCGTCCGGTCCATCCGGGTTGCCGGCGAGATAGCGGTCGGCGTCCATGCCGCCCATCAGGGTGCGCGGGTTGTGGCATTCGCCGCAATGGCCGAGCGCGTCGACCAGATAGCGCCCGCGATTCCAGGCCGGCGGCTTGGCCGGATCGTCGGGCACCGGTCCGGGAGTGAGATACATCCATTGCCAGACCGGCAGCAGGAAGCGCCAGGAGAAGGGCGGCGTCAGGTCGTGCGGCTTGTTGGGAGCGGCGACCGCCGGCCGGCTGAACAGGTAAGCCTTCAAATCCAGCAGGTCGCGGTCGGTCATCCGCGTGTAGCTGGCATAGGGGAAGGCGGGGAACAGCGCGGCGCCGTCGGGCCGCACGCCCTCGCGGAAGGCGCGGATGAAGTCGGCATCGCTCCAGCGGCCGATGCCGGACTCCGGATCCGGCGTGATGTTGGGGGTGTGGAAGGTGCCGAAGGGGGTAGCCAGCGCCCGCCCGCCGGCCAGCGGCGCTCCACCCTCCTTCTCGTTGCTGTGGCAGCCGAGGCAGCCGGCGGCATGGAAGATGTAGGCGCCGCGGCTGACAGGATCGCCCACGGCCGCGTCGCCCGACGATGCCCCGTCCGCGGCCAGCGCACAGCCGCCCGCAAAGGCGAGCGGCACCAGAATCGCGGCCGCGGTCGGGACGCGCCGCATCGGTCAGTTCTTCTTGACGCGGAAGTCCTCGTGGCAGCTTCCGCAGGTCTTGGAGGTGGCGCCCAGCGCCTGGGCGATCTGGGTGCGGTCGCCGCTCTTCACCGCAGCGTCCAGCTTCTCGGCCGCCGGCTGGATGGCGCTCCAGTAGCGCTGCGCCTCGGCCCAGTTCTTCCACAGCTCCGGCTTGGCGGCGCTGTCGGTCACTCCCACCGCGGTGCCTTCGGGGAAGATCGCCTTCGGATCCATCTTCGACACCGCCAGCACGGCTTCCGCCCCCTTGGCCGCATCCTCCAGGGTAGCGCCCTCGTTCTTCACATACTTGCCGACGGCACCCATCCCGCCGCCGAGCTTCTTCATCGTCTGCTGCCGGTCCTTCACCTGCTCGGCCGGATCGGCGGCGCCGGCCTTGCCCGCCGACATGCCGAACAGCGCGAACATCAGACCGGCGACGGATGCCGCCGCAAGGACATTGACGACGCGGTTGCTCATGTGGTCCCTCCCGATGATGCCCTGGTTTAACGGTGCCTGTGCCGCTGTTGACGCGCCGCCCTCTCCGATATTCCATGGCTTTCACCGGATTGTTTACGCCCCGCCCCGGGTGGGCGGTGGTGGCGAGAAAGGTTGACCCGCGATGAAGAGCCTGTCCTCCGTCTGCGTCTATTGCGGTGCATCCAGCCGCGTCGCCGATGTCCACAAGGAAGCCGCCCATGCGCTGGGCGACGGGCTGGCCCGCCGCGGCATCCGCATGGTCTATGGCGGCGGCCGGGTCGGGCTGATGGGCATCGCCGCCGATGCCGCCATCGCCGCCGGCGGCGAGGTGGTCGGCATCATTCCCGAACACATCCAGTCGGCGGAGATCGAGCACACCGGCCTGACCGAGCTGCATGTCGTCGACAGCATGCACACCCGCAAGCGCATGATGGTGGAGCGCGCCGACGCCTTCGTCATCCTGCCGGGCGGACTCGGCACGCTGGATGAAGCCTTCGAGATCCTGACCTGGAAGCAGCTTCAGCTGCACGACAAGCCGATCGTCATCGCCGATGTCGACGGCTACTGGCGCCCGCTGCTCGGCCTGATCGACCACATGGTCGCCCAGGGCTTCGCCCGCATCGACCGCTCCGCCCTCTACAGCGTCGCCGACCAGATCGATGACGTGTTCGAGGCGTTGGAGGTGGCACCGGCCCCCTGCCGTCCGGCCCAGCCGAAGAAGCTCTGAACCGGCATCGGCCCTTCCTGCGGTTATCCCCAAACTTCCCAGCCTGTGGATAACTTCTGTGCACAGCTTTTGTGGAGGGTTCCCCACCCTTCGCAGAGCGTTCCCGTTCTGTTTCTGCTATTGTGTCCTTCATGAGCAACCAGACCTCATCGCTGTTCGATCCCCGCCCCTCCGCCGCGGTCAAGCCGACGGCCGAGTACCGCACGCCCCCCAACAACGAGGAGGCGGAGCAGGCGCTGCTGGGCGCGATCCTGGTCAACAACAAGGCCTACGAGAAGGTCGGCGAGTTCCTGCGGCCGGAGCACTTCTACGATCCGGCCCACCAGCGCATCTTCGCCGCCATCACCAAGATGATCGACCGCGGCCAGATCGCGAATCCGGTCACCCTGAAGTCGCTGTTCGACAACGATCCCGAACTGGCGGTCGAAGGCGGCAGCGCCTATCTGGCGGAACTGGCGGCCAACGTCGTCACCGTGGTCAACGCCGGCGATTACGGCAAGACCATCCACGACCTGTTCATCCGCCGGCAGCTGATCGAGGTCGGCACCGACATGGTGAACGAGGCGTACCGCCACGACCTCGACATCACCGCGCTGGACCAGATCGGCGAGGCGGAAAAGCAGCTGTTCGACCTCGCCTCCACCGGCGACGTGCAGGGCGGCTTCGTCGCCTTCGGCGAATCGGTCAAGCACGCCATCATGACGGCGGAGGTGGCCTTCCGCCGCTCCAGCCACGTCACCGGCGTCACCACCGGCCTGATCGACATCGACCGCAAGCTGGGCGGCCTGCACCCGTCGGACCTGATCATCCTTGCCGGCCGCCCGTCGATGGGCAAGACGGCGCTCGCCACCAACATCGCCTTCAACGCCGCCAAGGCGCACATGCGCTCATCCGGCCAGGAAGGCGGCGTGGTCGGCTTCTTCTCGCTGGAAATGTCGGCGGAACAGCTCGCCACCCGTATCCTCGCCGACGAGGTGCAGGTGCCCGGCGACAAGATCCGCCGCGGCGAGATCCGCGACACCGACTTCCCCAAGTTCGTCCAAGCCAGTCAGGATCTGGCGCGCTGCCCCTTCTATGTCGACGACACGCCGGCCCTGTCGGTCGCCGCGGTCCGCACCCGCTGCCGCCGGCTGAAGCGCACCTCCGGCCTCAGCATGGTGGTGGTCGACTATCTCCAGCTGCTGCGCGGCTCGTCGTCGCGCGGGTCGGAGAACCGGGTGCAGGAGATCTCGGAGATCACCCGCGGCCTGAAGGCCATCGCCAAGGAGCTGGACGTGCCGGTGGTGGCGCTGTCGCAGCTGAGCCGCGCGGTGGAGCTTCGCGAGGACAAGCGCCCGCAGCTGGCCGACCTGCGCGAATCTGGCTCGATCGAGCAGGACGCCGACGTCGTGATGTTCGTCTTCCGCGAACAGTATTATCTTGAGCGCGCCGAGCCCTCGCGCCGGCCCGACGAGAGCGACGACAAGTTCAACGACCGCTATCAGCGCTGGCAGCAGCGCCTGGGCGAGGTGCACAACACCGCCGAGGTGATCATCGCCAAGCAGCGTCACGGTCCGATCGGCACCGTCCGTCTCTACTTCGACGGCCAGTTCACCAAGTTCGGCGATCTCGACCAGCACCACCAGACCGACGAGTGACCAAAGTGACGAGCGACCTGACCCCGCGCGCCGGAGCTATCCTCACCGTGGATCTCGGCGCCGTCGTCGCCAACTGGACGCAGCTGCGCGACCGCGTCGCCCCGGCGGAATGCTCCGCCGTGGTCAAGGCCGATGCCTATGGGCTGGGCGTGGCGCGCGTCGTGCCGGCCCTGGCCGCCGCCGGCTGCCGCACCTTCGTCGTCGCCCAGTTCGAAGAGGCGCTGGCCGTCCGCCGCGCGCTGGAGCCGGTCGCCCCGGAGGCACAGGTCTTCTCGTTGGGCGGCCTGCCGCCGGGGTGCGAGGGGGAGTTCATCGCCAGCCGCATCCTGCCGGTGCTGAACCACCTGGGCGAGATCGCGGCGTGGCGGGCCTTCGCCTCGTCGCGCGGCGAGGTTCTGCCGGCTGTGATCCACATCGATACCGGCATGAACCGCCTGGGCCTGGGCCCCGACGAACTGGACGAGCTCGCCGGCCATCCGGAGTGGCTGGAGGGGATCGACGTCCGCTATTGGATGACCCACCTCGCCTGTGCCGACGAGTTCGACAGCCCGATGACCGGGGAGCAGCTCGGCCGCTTCCGCGCGGCGCTGGCCCGGCTGCCGAAGGCGAAGGCGAGCTTCGCCAACTCCTCCGGCATCTTCCACGGCAAGGACCATCATTTCGACCTCGCCCGCCCGGGCTGCGCGCTCTACGGCGTCAACCCGACGCCGCATCTGCCCAACCCGATGCAGGGTACGGTGCGTCTGGACGCCCGTCTGCTGCAGGTCCGCAACTGCACGGTGCCGATGACCGTCGGCTACGGCGCGGCCCACAAGGTCGCCGGTCCGGCGCGGATCGCGACCATCGGCGTCGGCTATGCCGACGGCTACCTCCGCTCTCTCAGCGGCAAGGGGCACATCTTCGTCGACGGCGTCGCCGCCCCCATCGTCGGCCGCATTTCCATGGACCTCATCACCATCGACGTCACCGGGCTGCCGGAGTCGGTGGCCCATGCCGGCCGCATGGTCGAGCTGATCGGCCCCAACCGCCCGGTCGATCAGGTCGCGGCCGAAGGCGGAACCATCGGCTACGAAATCCTGACCTCGCTCGGCCGGCGCTATCACCGGGTTTATGTCGGCGGGTGATCCCGCATCGCCTCTCCGCGCGACGGGCATCGCCCCTCCATTGCAAAGTCCAAGGATGACCGCGGGGTCCATCGGTGCTATGACCGCAGCGCCCAAATGAGTTTCAAACCAAGGATGCGGGCCGACTGATGGGTTTCCTCGCCGCCACCGGCCGGGCCTTCCTGATCTTCCTGGAAGCGACCGGACGCCTTGCCCTGTTCACCGGGTCCGCCCTGTCGCACTGCGTGCGCCCGCCGCTCTATCCGCGGCAGATCCTGCGCCAGATGATCGATATCGGCTATTATTCGCTGCCGGTGGTCGGGCTGACGGCGCTTTTCACGGGCATGGTGCTGGCCCTGCAGAGCTATAGCGGCTTTTCCCGCTTCCAGGCGGAGGGGGCCATCGCCACCGTCGTCGTGCTGTCGGTGACGCGCGAGCTGGGGCCGGTGCTGGCCGGCCTGATGGTCGCGGGCCGCATCGGCGCCGCCATGGCGGCGGAGATCGGCACCATGCGGGTGACCGAGCAGATCGACGCGCTGTCGACCCTGTCGACCAACCCGTTCAAGTATCTGGTGGCCCCGCGCCTGATCGCCGGCCTGACCATGCTGCCGCTGCTGGTGGTGGTCGCCGACATCATCGGCGTGTTCGGCGGCTTCCTGGTCGGCGTCTACCGGCTGGACTTCAACGCCGCCAGCTACATCAACCGCACCTGGGAATTCCTGCAGCCGGTCGACGTGATTTCCGGCCTAGTCAAGGCGGCGATCTTCGGTTTCCTGATCGCGCTGATGGGCTGCTACCACGGTTACCATTCCAAGGGCGGCGCCCAGGGCGTGGGTGCGGCCACCACCAACGCGGTGGTGTCGGCCTCCATCCTTATCCTGGTGTGGAACTACCTGATCACCGGCCTCTTCTTCTCGACCAAGTGAGCGCCATCGCATGACCACCGTCCCGAAGATCGCGCTCAAGGGCGTCACCAAGCATTTCGGCCCGAAGAAGGTGCTGAACGGCATCGACCTCGAGGTGGCGAAGGGCGAGTCGCTGGTGGTCATCGGCGGATCGGGCACCGGCAAGTCGGTGATGCTGAAGAGCATCCTGGGGCTGCTGACGCCGGATTCCGGCTCCATCCAGGTCGATGGCGTCGAGACGACTCGCCTGCGCTCGCGCGAGCGGGAGAAGATGCTGCACAAGTTCGGCATGCTGTTCCAGGGTGCCGCCCTGTTCGACAGCCTGAAAGTCTGGGAAAACGTCGCCTTCGGCCTGATCCAGGGTGCCCACATGCCCCGATCCCAGGCGAAGGAGATCGCAGTCGCCAAGCTGGGCGCCGTCGGCCTCACCCCCGACGTGGCGGAGCTGTCGCCGGCGGAGCTGTCGGGCGGCATGCAGAAACGCGTCGGCCTTGCCCGCGCCATCGCCGACGAGCCGGAGATCATCTTCTTCGACGAGCCGACGACCGGCCTCGACCCGATCATGGCCGACGTCATCAACGAACTGATCGTGCAGTGCGTGAAGGACCTCGGCGCCACCGCCGTCACCATCACCCACGACATGGCGTCGGCCCGCAAGATCGCCGACCGCGTCGCCATGATCTACCAGGGCCGCATCATCTGGACCGGCCACGCCCGCGACATCGACAATTCGGGCAACGCCTATGTCGACCAGTTCGTCCATGGCCGGGCGGAGGGGCCGATCAAGATGCAGATCAAAGCGCTCTGATCGGGGCGCTCTGATCGGGGCGCTCCAATCGGAGCACTCCGGCGGGAACAATCGGGGGGACTTGCCGGTTGACGAACCGGGGGCCGTTGCAGCCCGGTCCCCGGAGGTGGTTCTCCCGTGAGTTTGCAGCCCGCGACCTCCCAGGCCTTCGATATCGACGAAGCCTTCCGCCGCCTGCGGATCGCGGTCGCCCCCTACCCCAAGGCGGCGATGTTCGACCTGCGCGACCGCGGCTATGCCACCCCCTTCCAGCAGCTGGTCGCCAGCCTGATTTCCGCCCGCACGCGGGACGAAACGAGCCTTGTGGTCGCCGAGCGGCTGTTCGCCGTCGCAGACACTCCGGCCGCTATGGCCGCCTTGCCGGAGGAGCGGCTGGTGGAGCTGCTGCACGGCGCCACCTTCCCGGAACCCAAAGCACGCGACATCCGCGACCTCTCCCGCCGCATCGTCGAGGAACATGGCGGTGAGGTGCCGGACACGCCCGACGCGCTGATGCGCTTCCGTGGGGTCGGGCCGAAGATCGCTGCGTTGACGCTGGCGGTCGGCTTCGACATCCCGGCGCTGGCGGTCGACATCCATGTCCACCGCATCACCAACCGTTGGGGCTATGTGTCGGCGCGCACGCCGGAAAAGACCATGGCGGCGCTGCTGGCGGTGCTGCCCAAGCGCTATTGGGTGGAGATCAACGAGCGGCTGGTGCCCTTCGGCAAATGGATCTGCACCGGCGACCGGCCGCGCTGCTCCACCTGCCCGCTGCTGTCGATGTGCGCCCGCATCGGCGTCACCGAGTCGCGCTGAGGGTGCCCGATTGATGCAGATCCTGGCGGGGCGGCTGAGGCTTGGCTAGAAGAGCGGCCGAATCCCCGCTTTTCGAGGCTTTGCGATGATCGTCTACGCCCTGCACTGCGCCTGCGGCCATGATTTCGACCAGTGGTTCGACAACATGGCCGATTACGATGCCAAGAAGGCCGCCGGCATCCCCTGCCCCTCCTGCGGCGGCACCGAGGTCGCCAAGGCCATCATGGCCCCGCGCGTCGGCAAGTCGCAGCCGGCCCCGGCCCCCACCTGCGCACCCGGCGGTTGCGGCGGGGGCGGCTGTCCGATGATGATGTGAGGGGGACAGCCTCCGCCGGGCTGTGCAGGACGAATCGCACCGTTCACCATAGGTGACGGTCTGTCGGACACAGACTGCCGGCCCTCCTCCAGCAAAGTATTGACACGGATTACACGGACGGAGCGTGGCGCCCGGTATCCCGAGATGATTTGCCGACGGCTCTCTCCAGCCTCTTCCCGGCAATTTTTTGAGAATTATGAGGACATGATGCGTATCGGTTTGGCGATACTTCTGGCAGCCAGCCTGTTGCTGGGCGCCTGCAACGAAACGAGGTTCGATGCGACGAACAAGGACACCAGCCGCCGCAGTATCCTCGATATGCAGGTTTCCATGGGCAAGAGCGACGCCGCCAAGCTTGAGAAAGCCCTGAACGACTGGAGCGTGGTGATTCTCGAGAGACACAAGGACGAACTCCTTTCGCATTTCGGGCTCGAATTCGGGGTGTGCATGCTCACCGCGATCTTTGGCGGAGACTGCGACACCAGCGGACAGGGCTCGAACCAGAGGGAGGAGTTTCTCTTCGAGCGCACGGCCACGCCGCTGCACGGAAAAACCGCCAAGGAAATCATCGCCTTCATCGAAGCCGAGCAGGGAAATCACGCGAAGGAGATGGCGCTCAGGAGGGAGCGGGAGGAAGCCGAGCGGCAGCGCCTTGCCGAGGCTGAACGGGTGCGGCAGGCGGAGTATGCCGAGCGGCAGCGCAAGGCTGAGGAGCAACAGCACAAGGCGGAGGAATTGAAGCGCCTGCGTGCGCAAGCCGACAAGGTCGGCAAACAGATCGCGGCATCGCAGGGCGAACTGGCAAAGCTCGAGGCTGAACTGGCCCGCCCGGCCACTGCGCGCGGTGAGGGTGCTGTCGGAGCCGTCGTGGTGGGGAATGCGCGGGTGGGGCAGATCGGCAGCAACGCCAATGAGCGCGAAGTTCTTTTCGACGTGAAGAACGGAACCGGACGCAGGATAGTCGAAATCCATCTGGCTTTGACCGTCACCTCACCCAACGGCGCCGTTCCGCGCTATCAGGTCACGACCTCGAAGCTGTTTCCATGGACAGGGGCCGGTGCCGGCTTCACCTATGTGACCAAGCTTTCCATTGGCGGCGACGCGCAAGCGCCACTTGCTTTCCGCTTCCCGCCGGACATGCGGGGCAAGTTCAAGGACGATGCCAAAGTCGAGATCGAGGTGAAGAACCTGATGTTCGAGGGCGGCCGCATGGCCATCGATCCTGCCGCCGACAGGCACGAGGCCGAGCGCCTGCCGCTGTTGAAGGAGAGCATCGCCAAAAACCAGGCGGAGCTGGCCGAGCTGGAAAGAAGAATAGCGACGCTCAGCTAACACCACTCTCCGCAGCCGGCCGGCATCTTCAAGGCCGGCCGGCTGCGGGGATCCTGACCGCCTGTTCGGCGCGGCACCTACCTCCGCCGCGCCTCTGCCGTCAGCCGCGGTTCGATGGTCAACTCCTCCCGGCGGCGGGGAGAGCCGAAGCTCGGCTCCACGCGCGACTCGCGCGGCCGGTCGTCGCCGGCGGGGGTGCGGCTCAGCGGATCGACACCGCGTCCGCTGCGCCACCACGCAAAGCCGACGCCGCCCAGCGTCACCGCGAGCAGCCCGGCCACACCGGCGCGCGCGGCGTTCGACTGCCACACCGACGTGCCGCCGCCGACCGCCACCGGCTCCTCCACCGGAGCCGGCTTGCCGTCCGGGGTCGTCGCCGACACCGCTCCGCGGGGTGCCGCCTGCGGAGCCGGTCCTTCGGCGGCGCTGGCCGGCGGACGCGATGCACTCTGAGGCGCTGCACTGGACGTGACCGCATGAGAGGCTGCCGGCGCCGAGGGGCGCGGAGCCGCGGCCGGAGCGCTGTGGCCGGCGGAAGAGGAGGACGACGGGGAGGACGGCGCCGAAACCGGTGCGCCGCCGAACTGGGCCATGCCGCCGACGCTCTCGCTGCCGGATTCGACCCGGCCGGTGGGGGCGGCGCGCGGCGCCACCTCCTTCTCATGGCGGGTCTGGCCGACCTGGCTCTTGGACAGGCTGCCCATGGTGGGAGCGGCCTTCTTCTCGCGCTCGCCCATCATCTTGTTGATGGTGGCTTGGTCCAGATTGCCGGTGGCGGGGAGACCGACCGATTTCTGATAGGCGCTGAGCGAGGAACGCGTTTCCGGCGTCATCTGGCCCTTGGCCCGGCCACCGATGTTGTAGCCCTTGTCCTTCAGGAAGGTCTGCGCCCACTGGATATCGGCCGTCGATGCCTGCGCCCATGCGGAACCGGGCGTTCCGAGCGCAAGACCCGACACCACCACTGCAACAGCCGCCACCGCGGCGCCATCACGCACCCGCCGCGAAATCCCAGACATCGCCTTATCCCTCCGTCCGTGACGCCAGACCGATTTCAGAGCCACGACACTCCCCCGCGAATCGGGGACATGGATCGTGTTACCAGATTGTGCCGCCTTTCCGGCGGCGATTTTTGTGCGTCTGCGTTGTCCGCCACGCAGCGTTGCCGAAAAGGCGCGTTCCCGGAAATGGTGTGGGAAAATGGATTGGAAAAGGTCGGACGTGGTAGCGTCAATTCGGGGGCAACACTGGACCGCAGGGACTCCATGATCGGGTTCGAAGACGCATCTCCGTGGGTAAGACTGGGGATCGGGCCGGCGACCGCAGCCACCCTCCTGTCCGCCACGCTCCTACTGTCCGGCTGCAGCAGTCCGCCGGCCTACCGCGAGTGGACCGCCAGCCCCGACGTGCCGACCATCGCCTATGACGAATGCACCGAGCAGGTCGACCACACCATGCGCCTGCGCGGCTACCCCCTGCGCCCGCTGCCGGAAACGCCGCAGTACGGCTACCGCAAGGAAATCTTCGCGCTGTGCATGCGCCGCAAGGGCTACGCGACGGAGTGACCCTCTACCGGCCACCCATTTAATTCCCACCGGCGAAATGCAGGTAGGCCAGGGCGCCGGCCAGCGTGCCGATCAGGATCACCGCCAGATAGACCCGCAACGGCAACGCCACCGGTTCCGCCGCCTTGCGCCTGCGCCCCGGCTTGACGGCCGCGACCGGCTTGGGTGACGGACGGACCCGTCCACCCTTGGTGGGGTCGTACAGCTCGATCAGCGTCCAGTTGAACTCCATGCCCTCATAGGCGGAGTCGGCGTTGTAATCGAGCCGGATCAGCCGGAAATAGGCCCGTGGATTGACGCCCACCATCCGGTCGAAGCGCGCCTTGGCATGGGCAAGCTCCTCTCCCACCTCCAGCGTCTTCCACCCTTTGCCGCGCGCCTTCTGGATGGCGAATCGGGTTGGCTGGGATGGGCGCGGGGTCGGCATGTGTCACGGATGGTTTCGAGCTTATCGCTGCAGTGTATCATGGACCGGCCGCCATGCTATCGTCCCGCGATGCGTATACAGACGATACTCGCCCATCCATTGCCGCAGAGCTTCGCCGCCGCCATTCATCGTACCGCGGTATCCGCTTTGCGTGCATCCGGCCACGAGGTCATGGAAACCGACCTTTATGCCGAAGGCTTCGCACCGGCGCTGACCGTGGCCGAGCGTGCCAGCTATTTTTCGCCCGACTATGATGCCTCGGCCGTGGCTCGTCTCGTCGAGCGGCTGCGCTGGTCGGAAGGGCTGGTTTTCTGCTACCCGCACTGGTGGTTCGATCAGCCCGCCATCCTCAAGGGATATATAGACCGTGTGTGGGGACCGGGCATCGCGTTTCGCCATGATCGCGACGGCGGTCGCATTCTGCCGCTCCTGACCGGGCTGCGGACGGTGGCGGTGCTGACCAGCTTCGGATCGCCCTGGTGGCTGACGGAACTCTACATGCGCAATCCAGCCCGCCGCATTCTGAAGAGTGGCATTCTGACCGCCTGTGCGCCGCAGGCCAGGTTCCACTATCATGCCCACTACGACATGGACCGCTCCACCGAAGCCAGCCGGAAGCGTTTCCTCGACCGGGTGGACGGCGCGATGCGCCGCCTGGGCTGACCCCCGCCCCGCTCAGCGCAGCGGAACGGCGTTGTTGCGGATGACCGAGGCGTACCAGTCGTAGCTGGCCTTCGGCTTCCGGGCCATCGTCTCGCGGTCGACCTGGACCAGTCCGAACTTGCGGCGGTAGCCTTCCGACCATTCGAAATTGTCCAGCAGCGTCCAGGCCATGTAGCCCTTGAGGTTGCAGCCCTCGTCGATCGCCTTGGCCGCCGCCAGCAGATGGTCGCGCAGATAGGCGATGCGGTCGCGGTCCTCCACCCGGCCGCCCGGGCCGACCGTATCGGGATAATCGGCGCCGTTCTCCGCCACATAGACGGGGGGATTGTCGTATTTCTCCTGCAGTTCGGCCAGGATTTCGGTCAGCCCGTCCGGCTCCACCGGCCATTCCATGCCGGTCTTGCGCGTGCCCTCGGGCGCCGAGCCGTATCCGGTGCCGAACAGCCCCTGCGGATCGGGCTGCTGGTGCATGCGGCTGTAATAGTTGATGCCGAGGAAATCGACCGGCTGCTTGATCCGCTCCAGGTCGCCGGGCTTGGCGATGCGCGCGAAATCGGCTTCCAGCAACGCCGGGAAGCGACCCTTGAACAGCGGGTCCAGGCAGGAGCGGTTCCACACCGCGTCCCACATCAGCGACGCCGGATAGTTCGAATCGAGTCCTCCCACCGGCCAGGACGGCTGCAGCGACAGCACGGTGCCGAGCTGCCAGTTCTTCCCGCCCACCTGCCGCAGCGCGGCCAGCGCCGTGCCCTGGGCGAGGTTCTGGTGGTGGATCGCCTTCAGGCAGTTGTCACGGCCGGTCATTCCCGGCGCATGCCCGCCGGTACCATGGCCGAAGATGGCGACCACCGACGGCTCGTTCAGCATCACCCAGTGCTTGGCACGGTCGCCCAGCCGGGCGGTCACCGCCAACGCATAGTCGGTGAACCAGCCGGCGATGTCGCGGTTGGTCCAGCCGCCGCGGTCCTGCAGGGCCTGGGGCAAATCCCAGTGGAACAGGCAGGGCCAGGGCTGGATGCCCTTCGCCAGCAGCGCATCGGTCAGCCGGTCGTAGAAGTCAAGCCCCTTGGCATTCACCGCCCCGGTGCCCTGCGGCATCACCCGCGGCCAAGCGATGGAGAAGCGGTAGGCCTTCATGCCGGCCCGCGCCATCAACTCCACATCCTCGGCATAGCGGTGGTAATGGTCGCAGGCGACGTCGCCGGTGTCACCGTTGGCGATCCGCCCATAGGAATGGCTGTAGGTGTCCCAGACGCTGGGGCCGCGCCCATCCTCCGCGACCGCCCCTTCGATCTGGTAGCTGGAGGTGGAGACACCCCACAGGAACCCGTCGGGGAATGCGACCATACGGGGTGCCGAGTCGGGCGCCGCCTGCACGCCCTCGCGGGTCAGTGCAGTCATCGCACCGCCGCCGGCCGCCGCGGCCGCCGTCACCTTCAGGGCCGTCTTCAGGAAACTCCGCCGCCGCATCGCCCGCATCTCCGCTCCGCCGCCCAACCGGGCTGTGGCCGTCCGTCGCCGCGCACTGTATGCAGTCCAACGGCTTTGGCAACCGGGTGATTACCCGCAGCGGCAATTCTTCCGGGGCACCGCACCCACGACGTCACATCCCCATCATCGCTTCCATGGCATCGCACATGACATCGCACCCAAGGGCAGCCATAGGCGCGGCGGCCAACGCGGGCTATAGTGGCGCCATGCACGAACTCTTCCCCATCCTGATGGTCCTGGCGATGCTGGCTGTGGTCGGCTCGCTGTTCGTCGGCCTCTTCTTCATGGCCCGCGGCGGCAAGGGCGACCCGCGCCGCTCCAACAAGGCGATGCGGCTGCGCGTGATCCTGCAAGGGGCCGCATTGCTGCTGTTCGTCATCGCCATCCTGATCAAAGGCTGACGGTTCCCATGGTAAAGCTGACCAAGATCTACACGCGCGGCGGCGACGCCGGGGAAACCTCGCTCGGCGACGGCAGCCGGGTGCCGAAGCACGACCGCCGCGTCGCCGCCTACGGCACGGTGGACGAGGCGAACGCCGTCATCGGCATGGCGCGCCTTCACGTCCGTGACTGGCCGGACGCCGACGCGATGCTCGGCCGCGTCCAGAACGACCTGTTCGACCTGGGCGCCGACCTCTGCACGCCGGAGGAGGAGGCGCCCAAATACCCGCCGCTGCGCATCGTCCAGGCCCAGGTCGACCGGCTGGAGGCGGAGATCGACGCGATGAATGCCGGTCTGGCGCCGCTGACCTCCTTCATCCTTCCCGGCGGCTCGCCTGCCGCGGCCCATCTGCATCTGGCGCGCACCGTGGTGCGGCGGGCGGAGCGGCTGATGACCGATCTGGCCCGCCACGAACCGGTGACGGGTGCGGCGCTGAAATACGTCAACCGGCTGTCGGACCACCTGTTCGTCCTGAGCCGGGTGGTGAACCGCAACGGAGCGGACGACGTGCTGTGGATTCCCGGCGCAAACCGGTAGGGGGCGGCCAGGAATCCGGCAGGCAGCGCCAGCGCTTCCGGCGCGTCATTGACAGTGGTAATGCCAGATCCTATGGTCCGTTCGCAACCACAGCAATTTTCGCGGTGTTCGCCGTAATGGGCGCGCGCTCAGCAGCCAGGGTGAGTTATGAAAGTCCTCGTCCCCGTTAAGCGAGTGGTCGACTACAACGTGAAGATCCGCGTCAAGGCGGATGGCAGCGGCGTCGAGACCGCCAACGTGAAGATGAGCATGAACCCCTTCGACGAGATCGCCGTCGAAGAGGCGGTGCGCCTGAAGGAAGCCGGCAAGGCGACCGAGATCGTCGTGGTCTCCGTCGGCCCGACCCAGGCCCAGGAGACGCTGCGCACCGCTCTCGCCATGG
>JAFAFA010000120.1 GCA_023423695.1 Pseudomonadota bacterium
CCGATCTGCCGGGGACGGTCCTGCCGCATATCCTGCGCAGCGTGGCGCTGCTGGGGGTCGATTCGGTCATGGCTCCGCAGGACCGGCGGGACGCCGCCTGGACACGGCTGGCCCGCGACCTGGACAAGAACACACTGAAGACGATGTACGAGGTGCAGCCATTCGAGGCACTGCCGGAATTGGCAAGCCGGATTCTGGCCGGCGGAATTCGTGGCCGTGTTGTCATCGACGTTCGCAGCTGAGCGCTCGAGGAAACATTGCGATATGAGGATCTGTTGCTAACTTTTCGTATTGGCGCGTGATCATGGGCATCGGCATCACTGCCGACGCCAAAGCGAATTTGCATTCGCTTTAGGTTAACATGACCTCATTCGCCGGTCGGGCTTCGGCCGCATGAGCGGCCGGGACCGCCGTCGCGGTCCAAAGCAGATTGCAATCCGCTTTGGAGTCCTCCCGACGCACCCCAAAGCACGGTTGGCGGCCCCTAACGTTATGCCCGTCCGTTGTCGGCCGACGCCGGGAATGTCAGTCGGCGTGTAATTCCGATGGCGTCCAGGAACGCCTCGTCATGACTGACAACCAGGAGAGCGCCGTCGTAGGCGCGCAAGCCGGCTTCGACCGACTCTATCGATTCGATGTCCAGGTGGTTCGTCGGCTCGTCGAGGATGAGGAGCGAGGGCAGCGTTGGTCCGCCCAGGACGCAAGCCAAGCCTGCGCGCAGCATCTGTCCGCCGCTGAGGGTGGATACCCTCCGCAGCGCCGCATCGGCCCGGAACATGAATCGGGCAAGGGCAGCCCGGCAGGCGTTTTCGTCCGCCTGCGGGTTGAGACGGCGGAAATTGTCCACGATCGTGGCGGCCGGATCGAGGAGGCTCACCCGCTGGTCCAGCATGGCGAGGCTTGCGGCGACCCGAACCTTTCCGGCCCATGGCTGCAGCATTCCGCCGACGAGTGCCAGCACCGTCGTCTTGCCCGATCCGTTGGGCCCGGTGAGGGCCACGCGTTCCGGCCCGGTGATGGCGAAAGACAGGTCCCGGACAATCGGCCGGTCCGGTTCATAGCCGGCGGTGACCGCATCCAAGGCAAGGACGGTCGTGGTGGCGGGCAGGCGGGTCGGCGACAGCACGACCGACAGCGGCTGGAGGATCTCGATGCGCTCGCGGGCCGTGGCGGCGGCATCGAGCGCCTCGCCCCGGCGTCGCCCGGCCAAGCGGGCGTCCTCCCCGCCCTTGTCTTCGCTCCGGTCCTTCCTGGCGCCGAGAAGGATGCGCGGCATGTCGCCCTTTGCGGCCTTCCGCTTGCCGGCGCCGTCCTTGCGCGCCTTCCGCTCGGCCGTCGCCTGCGCGTTTCGGGCAAGTTCGGCGATGCGCTTTTCGGCCTCCGCCAGATCGTGCCGGGCCGCCGCAAGCTCCAGGGCTTTGCGCCCGCGATAATGGCTCCAGTTCCCGCCGTAGCGGGTGCCCCCGAGCGAGGTCAGTTCGACGATGGAGTCCATCGTCTCCAGCAGCTCACGGTCATGACTGATGACGATCGCACCGGTTCGCCAGCCGGCGAGAAGCGCGATCACGGCGTCGCGCCCCTCGCGGTCGAGGTTGTTGGTCGGTTCGTCCAGCAGAAGAAAGTCGGGCTCCCCCACGATGGCCGCGGCAAGGCCGGCGCGCGTGCGCTGCCCTCCCGACAGCGTCGCCAGACGGGTCTCGGGCCCGGCGTCGAGGCCGGCCCGGCCAAGCGCGGACAGGATGCGCCCCTCCAGGGTCCAATCGGCGTCGGCGAGCTCCTCGGCACCGGCGTCGCCGTTCGCGGCGCGGCGCAGAAGGGCCAGCATGGCGGTGGCGCCGAACAGATCGGCGACCGTCTCCTGCGGCTTCACATCGACGGTCTGGGGCAGGACACCCAGACGTCCGCCGACGGATACGGCCCCGGATCGCGGACGCAGGTCGCCGGAGATCAGCTTGAGAAGCGTGGTTTTTCCGGTGCCGTTCCGACCGACGAGACCAGCTCGTTCCGCGCCGAAACTCAGATCGAGGTTGGAAAGGAGGGCGCGGCCGTCAGGCGTGGACCAAGTGACCGCGGACAGAGTGATGGATGCAGGCATGGATCTGGATTTCCCTGATGGCAAGGCGAACGGGCATTGCGGTCGGGTTGAAATCCATTGCTGCACACATCCTGTTCCATTCGACGATGCCCGGACACTATGCTCAAGGCGCCCGGCCGTCAATGTCCTCCCCGGCCTTTTCCATCATGGCGGGCTTTCGATTCAGCTTGAGATCATGGCTCAACGCAGGGCGATCTCGAATTCCTTGGCGCCTTCCCACAGGACCAGCCGGCCCAGTTCCGGCAGGTTCTCCAGACCGGAGGTCAGGGTGATGAAATGGTTGCCGGCGAGTTGGCCGACCTTGCTGGAGAAGCTGACGCCGCCATAGGCCAGCAGAATTTCCGTCTCGCTGATGCCGCCGGGGTACAGGATGATCTGGCCCGGCGCCGGATGGCTGGTGTGGTTTTCGAAGGGAACGGCGAAGTCGGTGTCGCCAAGGGGCACCCACACGCCCTCGCCGCTCCAGCGGACATGGACGACGCTGCTGCGGAAGGGAAGCCGCGCACGAAGCGCGGCGACCGTTTTCGGCGCCCTTTCCGTTTCGAAGCGCGCCTCGAACCGGAAAGGGCCGGCGGTGACCAGAAGTTCGCTCATGGCCTGTTTCCCCTTTCAGAGCATGTCGGCGGTGGCCGGGGCGGCCGTCACCGCCGCGATGGTCTTGTCGGCGTTGCGCGGCTCGGCCGGCGGCATGCGCTGGATGGTGTGGACCGAGCGCCCATGGCCCTTCATGGTCTCGGCCAGGGCGCCGTCGCGCACCACGAAGGCCCCGCGGACCAGCGTGTGCTTGAGCTTTCCCTTCACCTTGCGCCCATGCCAGGGGGAGATGCGCGACAGGGAGTGAAGATTGAAGTCATCGATCACCCACTCCTCGGACAGGTCGAAAATCGCGAAGTCGGCGTCAGAGCCGGGGAGGATGGCGCCCTTCTGCGGGTAGAGGCCGAAGCTCTTGGCCGGCGCTTCCGAGCTGGCGCGGACATAGGTGTGGATGTCCATGCGGCCTTCCGCCACGGCGGTCAGCATCAGCGGCATCTGCGTCTCGACGCCGGGGAAGCCGCAGTCGCAGTTCCAGATCACCGACCGCGTCTTCTCTTCCGGCGTGTGGGGGGCGTGGTCGGTGGCGATCATGTCGATCGTGCCGTCCTTCAGCGCGTTCCACAGCGGTTCGTGACAGTCGGCCTCGCGCACCGGCGGGTTCACGCGGATGACACCCTTGCAGCGCGCGTAGTCGTCGGTGCTCAGCATCAGGTAATGCGGCCCGGTTTCCCCGGTGATGTCCACCCCGCGGGCCTTGGCCTCGGCCAGCGGGCGGAGTTCCTCCTTGGAGGAGATGTGAAGGATGTGGATGCGCGCCCCGGTCCATTCGGCCAGGGTCGCGGCGCGCTCCACCGCCTCCACCGCGACCACCGCCGGGCGGGAGTCGAGGTGGGCCAGCGGATCGTTGCGCCCGGCTTCGCGCAGGCGCTTCTCCCGCCGCTCCATGATGGTGTTGGTTTCTGCGTGCAGGCTGACGCGCATGCCGGTCGGCGCGACCCGCTCGAACAGCTCCAGCATGGCGCCGGTGTCCGGCGACGGAATGCGGCCGAAGGTGTTGCCCATATAGAGCTTGAATCCGATTACCCCGCCCTCGACCAGCCCTTCGACATGGTCGAGCGATTCCTCGCCCAGCACCGCGTAGAGCCCGTAGTCCACATAGGCCTTGTCGGCGGCGATGGCGTGCTTGGCGGCAAGGATCTCCGGCGTCGCCACGGTCGGGATGGTGTTCGGCATGTCGAAGACGGTCGTCACGCCGCCGAACGCCGCGGCGATGGTGCCGCTGGACCAGTCCTCCTTGTGGGTATAGCCCGGATCGCGGAAATGCACATGGACGTCGATGCCCCCGGGCAGAATGGCGAGTCCGGTCGCATTCAGCGTTTCGGCCGCGGGCGGCATCGTTTCCGGCGCGCCGATGGCGGCGATCCTGCCGCCGCTGATGGCGATGCTGGCCTGGAAACGCGCCGTGGAGGTGACGATGTCGCCACCATGGATCACGAGGTCGACAAGAGAGTCGGTACCTGCCACCGGCTGTTCCTTCATCGTTTTAAGTCCGGAATTGGGTGTGGGGGGATCGTGTCGCGTCGCGGACGGATGGAAGGCTAGGCAGCGCCGCGACTCACCTCAAACGCCAATTTCCGACAAGGGCGTCTATAAAAAGTACACACCAGGGGCGGACACCGTGAAGGAGGTGTCCCGCCATCCTGGTTGGGCCGATGGCCGGCGACCCGGTCGGCCTGCAGCGACTGCGTCTTGAATTCCCATGCGAAACCCGTCATGGTAGGCAAACCATGACTTTGACTTCCCGCCATTTCCGTAACTTTCTGCGCGCCGGCCGTGTTCACGCGGGCCTGCTCGCCCCGGATCTGGTCGCCTGACGCAAGGCTCCCGGACCGTCCGGGGCCATAAGCACTCCCAACACCCACGACATGCGTCCCGGATCGCCTGAAAGCGGTGGCCGGGCATCCGCGTACGATTTGCCGCCGGCTGAGGAGGCGCCCACCGGGGGGCGTGCCGAGCCGCCGGAGCGTGCGCTCACCGGCAACGACAGGAATACCAGAATGCGTCCCGCAGGACTTTTCCCTCCCATCATCCTCACTGCAACCGACCATGATCGGCTGTCCGGCCTGGCCGAGGCCATCGCCGATGCGCTGCCCGATGTCTACGACTATCTTGCGAAGGAACTGGACCGCGCGATCGTGGTGGCCCCGGACGAGATCGCTCCATCGATCGTCACGATGAACGCGCGCGTGACGTTCCGGGACGAGGGGGCCGGACAGGAGCGAACCGTCACCCTCGTCTATCCGCAAGAGGCCGACGTTGCATCCGGACGTGTGTCGGTGCTGACCCCGATCGGCGCGGCACTCATCGGGGTTGCCGAGAAGCAGTCCATCACATGGTACACGCGTCAAGGAGAGGCGAAGACCCTCACCGTTCTGGCGGTCGAACATGCCATGCTGGAGGAGTCGCAGGCGCTGTCCGACGGTTAAGGTGCCACGGGGCCGACAAATCGCGCAGGCGGGGCGGTGACGGCGGCATCCGTCGCCCCAGCCGGAGTCGTGGTGGCGATGCGCGGTCGCGTATTGAGGAGCCGCTCGCCCACACATTCCACGATCAAGGACTTCGAGGTGATGGTCATGCCCCTGTTGCAAACCAAGTCTTAAGCTGTGACAGGGGCATAGGTCTTGCTATGAGGTAACCTTGAACGATGTGGCGCCCGCAGTCCTTCAGAAAGGCAAGCTGTTCCTCGGTTTCCACGCCTTCGGTGACTGGACTTGCCCGGAGAAAGTGGAGAGCCTCCATCTATGGTCCGAGGGACCAAGAGGTTTGGCATGGGTGACAGGCTTCGGCGTAAGCTGACGGAAGACTTCGAGCGGGAAGCTGTTCGGCTTATCGCAACGAGCGGCCGGACTGTCGGAGAAGTGGCGGCTGATTTGGAGATCGGCAAATCAACGCTGACGCGATGGAGATCGCATGGACCGCGACGGCGGTCCCGGCCGCTCATGCGGCCGAAGCCCGACCGGCGAATGAGGTCATGTTAACCTAAAGCGAATGCAAATTCGCTTTAGGCCGCGCCCTGCAGCGCCCAGCGTGGAAGCAGGGCATGGATGCCCTTGTGCCGGTTCACCAACTGCGTGACCCGCAGGTCGGCGGCGACGCTGCACAGGCGGTAGGCGTCCCCGGCGGACAGGCCGGTGCGGGCGGTAACCAGCGCGATCATGGCGCGGAGCGCCAGCCGGGCCGCCTCGTCCAGGTCGGGGTCGAAGCCCATCGCGATCACATGCTCCGCCGTTTCCGCCCACGGCCCGGCCAGTCCGGCTCCCTTCACCAGTTCGATGCGCAGGCGCCCGGTCAGGCCGGTTTCGACGGCGGTCAGGCAGACCTCACCATCGCCCTGGGCGGCATGGCCGTCGCCCACCGACAGCAGCCCGCCCTGGGTCCAGACCGGCAGGTGAAGCACCGCCCCCGCCGTGAGTTCCTTGTTATCGATATTGCCGCCGAAGGCGCCGGGAACGATGGAGGTCAGACGCCCGGCATCCGGCGGCGGGGCGGTTCCGATGACGCCGAAGAAGGGGCGGGCAGGGATTTCTAGCCCCCAGGGCATCCGCACCACGCCGCGCGCGCGGTCGACGGGCAGATGGACGCGCCCACCCTCCGGCACCAGATCGGGCAGCGCCCCCGCACCGGGACGGATCAGGTTGAAGCCCCAATCCTCAAGCAGCGACACCTCCAGGATCTCGACCCGCAGCGCATCCCCCGGCTCCGCTCCGCGCACGGCGATCGGCCCCGTCATGATGTGCGGCCCCGGCCCCGCCTCCACGGCATCGAGAACGCGGCGATGCTCCGGCCGGACGGTCATGCCATGACCGTCGGGCGGCAGATCCTCCGGCCCGCCGCTGATGGTGTGGATCGTCACGACATCGCCGCTGGCGATCTCGGCGACCGGCGGCAGCGTTCCGTCGAAGAACCCCCAATGCACGCTTTCGGGCGTCGGGGCGAGGTCGAGCGGCATTGTATCGTCCTGATGAAGGAGTTCGGGAAGCCGGTCAGCAGCAGGGGGCGGCGGCGTAATAATGCCGCATGGCGTCCTCCAGCGCCGGCAGCGCGGCCTGGAGCGCGGCGCTACCGCCCATGCCGGCGCGCAGCTGCGCCAGCAGTTCGCTCTGCACCGCCGCGTGGTCGATGCCGGTCAGCCGGCCACGCTGCACGACGCTGCGGCCCGCGACCACCAGCTCGGCAATGTGGCCGGCGCCGGCGCGGGCGAACAGCAGGTCGCGCGGACAGAGGCCGTCGAGCAGCCGGTCGGAATCGAGCGCGCGGGCGTCCAGCAGCAGCAGGTCGGCCGGCTGGCCGGGGGCGATGATGCCGCCCTCCTCCCGCCCGGTGACCGCCGCGCGCCCGTTGACCAGCGCGATGCGCAGCATCTCCGCCTCGCTCACCGCGACGTCGAAGCCCCAGCCCCGGTGCAGCGCGTTGGCGAGCCGCATCTCGCAGAGCGCGTCGTCGTCCTCGTTCAAGGCGAGTCCGTCGAGGCCCAGCGCAACCCGGCAGCCGCGCGACACCATCTCCGCCAGCGGCGCGATGCCGGAGCGCAGGCCGAGATTGGACCCGGTGTTCACCGTCACGGTCACGCCGGTCTCGGCCAGGATGTCCATCTCCTCCGGCCGGATCCAGGTGCAGTGCGCCAGCGTGAGGCGCGGCGACAGCAGGCCGATCCGCTTCAGGTATGGAAACAGGCCCTCCGGAAACTGGCGATCCGCCCACGCGCGCTGGTAGCGCGTCTCCAGGCAATGCATGTGGACGCGGCGCCCGCTGCGGGCGGAGGCGTCGGCCACGGCCTGCAGTAACTCCGGCGAGCACCACTGCACGCCGGTCGGGCCGAACTGCACGTTCACCATCTCGCCCTCCGCCGCGGCGGCCACCTCCTCCACCAGACGGATCTGGTCGGCGGGGGACAGCGGCGGTGCGGCGGTGCGGCGCGCGAACTCCCGCCGCGCGTCCTCCGGCAGCAGGGCCAGCAGTTCCTCCGACGGGCCGTATACCAGCGGGTTGCGGTCCTTCAGCGCCACCGCGAAGGCGATCCGCAGCCCGACGTCGCGGGCGGCGCGGGCCACCTCCGCCGCCTCCTCCGGCAGCGGGGACAGCCCCTGGGCGCGGGTGTAGTGGATCATCACGGCCCCGGCCCCGCCGAGCGCGCTGCGCCCCAGCGAGGCCGCGGCGGCCAGATAGGGATCGACCGCCGGCATCAGGGCCAGATAGTGGAGCCAGACCTCCAGCGGCTTGCCCGCCGCACCGAAGGAGCTGGACCGGATCGGCCGTCCGTGGTCGTGGGCGTTGACCAGGGCCGGCAGGGCGAACAGCGGCTCCGCCGCTTTTTCCGCTCCGCCCGGCACCCCATCCGCCGCATCCAGCGCGGCGATCCGCCCGTCGCGCAGCGTCAGCCGCCCCGGCCCCCTCGTTGCGTAATCGGGACCGTCGAGCAGCGCGGCGCAGGAAATGGAACGGATCGTCATCGGGAACCTCATCCGGCGGTGGGAACTGTGCGCCGCTCCTTCAGGGGCGGCAGGAAGGAGCGGTCGAAGACTTGGCCGGGCGCCGGACGGCCGGGCAGCTTGTAGGCCTCGGCCATCGCTTGGATGGAGCGTGCCAGCCGATCGTCCGACAGGTCGCCCAGCCCGATCTCGCGCGTTTCCGGGGTGATCATCATGGCGTCGAAGGCAAACTGCAAGCGGCGCTGCTCGCTCTTGGCGTCGACCAGCGGTTCGACCTTGACCAGCGTCTTCACGGCGGCAGCCGGATCGGCCATCACGTCCAGCACGGCGCGGTTGATGGCGCGCACCAGGCCTTTCACCGCCTCCGGCTTCTCGCGCGCCAGCGTCTGCGACACCATCACGCCGTTGGAGTAGAGGTCCAGCCCGTGGTCGGCGTAGCTGATCCAGCGGAATCCGGTGTCGGGATTCTGCCCCTGCTGGACCAGGTTGACGTAGCTGGTGACGTTGAAGACCAGCGAGGCGGCGACCTCGCCCCGGATCAGCATCTGTTCCTGCAGGTTGGGCTGCATGTTGAGCACCTCCACGCCGGACGGGTCCAGGCCGTTGCGCTCCAGCAGGGCGGGGAACAGGCGGGTGGCGGCGCTGCCGGCCGGGCCGCCGACCTTCTTGCCGACGAGATCCTTCAACCCGGTGATGCCGCTGTCCGCCTTGGTCAGCACCGCGAAGGGCGGCTTGTTGTAGATGTGGTAGACCATCACCGGCGCCTCGGCCGGCTTCTGCGCCGCCTGCTGGATGACGGCGTTGATGTCGCCGAACCCGGCATCGTAGGCGCCCGACATGATGCGGGTGACGGTGGCGGAGGAGCCCTCACCCTGGTCGATGGTGACGTCCAGGCCCTCCTCGCGGAAATACCCCTTCTCCTGGGCGACGAAGTACCAGGCGTGGATGCCCTGATACTTCCAGTCCAGCGTGAAGCGGATCGGCGTGCGGTCCTGGGCGGCGGCCGGGGAGAAGGGAGCGACGAGGGCAAGGCCGAGACCGGCCAGAAGGGCCGCCCGGCGGGTGATGGTGTGCATGCCGATACTCCATGCCATGAGGTGGGGCGCCGATGGGGCGATGGGAGAGGGGAGGGCGGGGAATCGTCACCCCGTCGCGAACTCGGTCTTGCGGCTGGCCCAGCCGGTGACGCGGCGCTCGATCAGCGAGAAGACCACGTAGAGCGCGATGCCCAGACCGGCCAGGATGAACAGCCCGGCGAAGACCAGGGGGACGTTGAAGTTGGAGGAGGCGAGCAGCATCATGTTGCCGACGCCGCGGTTGGAGGCCACCGTCTCCGAGATCACCGTCCCGACGAAGGACAGGGTGACGGCCACCTTCAGCGACGCGAAGAAATAGGGCATCGCACGCGGCAGCCCGACATTCAGCAGGATGTCGCGCTTCGACGCCTTCAAGGTGCGCAGCACGTCCTCAAGCTCCGGCTCGGTCGTGGCGAGGCCGGTCGCCATGTTCACCACCACCGGGAAGATCGAGATGACCATGGAGGTCAGCACCGCCGGCATCGTGCCGGACCCGAACCACAGGACGAAGATCGGCACCACCGCCACCTTGGGGATGGAGGAGAAGCCGACCAGCAGCGGGAAGGCGACGTTGTAGGCCAGACGGGAGGAGCCGATCAGCAGCCCGATCACCACCCCGGTCCCGACGCCCAGCGCGAAGCCCACCAGCGTGGTGTAGAGCGTCTGCACCGCGTGCGGCATCAGGGCCGGCCAGCGGTCGACCAGCGTGACGACGATCTGGCTCGGCCGCGGCAGGATGATCTCGCGGATGCCGAAGACGAGGCAGGAAACCTCCCAGAGGATGAAGACGCCGGCGATGAGGAAGACGGAGGCCAGCTTCTCACGGTTCACGGCGGTCATGGCTGTCCTCCCCCGCCGCTGCGCGCGGCGACGATGAGCCCGCGCAATGCATGCGTCAGGGTGGTGAAATCCGGCTGGATGGTGGTGTCCAGCGTGCGCGGGCGCGGGAAGTCGACGCGCTCGTCGGCCAGGATGCGGCCGGGACGCGCGCTCATCACCATGATGCGGTTGGCGAGGAAGGCGCTTTCGCGCAGGTCGTGGGTGACCAGCAGCACGGTCGGCCGACGCTCCATCCACAGGGTCTGCAGGGTGGCCCACAGTTCCTCGCGCGTGAACTGGTCCAGCGCGCCGAAGGGCTCGTCGAGCAGCAGCAGGGTGGGGTCATGGATCAGGGCGCGGCACAGCGAGGCGCGCTGCTGCATCCCGCCGGACAGCTGCCAGGGGAACTTGTCCGCGAAGTCCAGCAGCCCGACCTTGGCGAGCAGGGCGTCGGCGCGGTCGCGGTACTCGCCCTTGCGCTTGTGCCGCCAGTCCTTGCGGAAGGGATGGGCGATCTTCAGCGGCAGCATCACGTTCTTGCGGATGCTGAGCCAGGGCAGCAGCGTCGGATTCTGAAAGGCCATGCCGATGCGCACGTCCTCCGCCCCGACCTCGCGCCGGGCGACGAAGACATGGCCGCTGGACGCCTTCAGCAGACCGGCCACCAGCTTGAGGATCGTGGACTTGCCGCAGCCGGAGGGTCCGACCAGCGCGATGAAGTCGCCCACGTCGATGCGGAAGCTGCTTTCGGCGAGCGCCTGGGTCGCCGCCGCATCCCGCCCGTAGGAGACGGCGACGCGCTCGAATTCGATGATGGGCCATGCCGCGCCGGGGCGCTGGAGGCCAGCCGCCGTGGTCAGTTCGGCCGTCTCGGCCGGTATGGCGTTCTGCAGGAACATGGTCGGTCCTTCCGTCTTCTGGCCCGCCGGGTTCCGATCCGCCGGGCGCGCGGTCACAGCGCCGCCCAGCCGCCGTCCACCGGCAGATCCACGCCGGTGATCTGGCGCGACACGTCGCTCGCCAGGAACAGGCAGGCGTTGGCCACGTCCTCGCCGGTGGAAACCCGGCGCAGGGCGTAGTCTTCGGCGTGGCGCTCGACCGCCTCCTCCTCGCTGATGCCAAGGCGGCGGGCCATCTCGGGGACGACCTTGCCGCGGAAGCGCGGTCCTTCGACCATGCCGGGGGCGACGCAGTTGACGTTCACGTTGAAGGGGCCGGCCTCCAGCGCGAAGGATTTGGTGATGCCGCGCAGGCCCCATTTGGACGCCGAATAGGCCATCCGGCCCGCCCGCCCGCGCATCCCGAAGGTACCGCCGACATTGACGATCTTGCCGTAACGCTGGGCGGCGAAAGTGGGCATGACGGCGCGCATGGTGTTGAAGCAGCCGGTCATGTTGAGCCTGACGATCTCGTCGAACTCAGCCTGGCTGGTTTCCCACCCGGTCTTGCCGATGGGGCCGGAGCCGCCGGCGACGTTGACGAGCACGTCGATCCGGCCATAGGCGGTGAGCGCGCGCTCCGCCGCGCCCTGGCACTGCCCCTCGTCGGTGATATCGCAGGGGAGGACGATGGCTTCCCCGCCGCCGGCGCGGATCCGGGTCGCGACCGGTTCGATGGCGGCGGTGTCGCGCCCGATCAGGACCAGACGGCAGCCCTCGCCGGCGAAGGCCATCGTCACCGCCTCGCCCATGCCCTTGGCCGGGCCGGTGATGAGCACGACCCGCCCTTTCAGATCCAGATTCATCCTCTTAGCCCTTCATTCTTTCTGTGGAGGCGCGTCACTGGACGACGCGGCTGGGGCGGTCGGCGCGGGGCGGCAGGTAGGCGCCGGTGAAGACGTCCGACGCCTTCGGCGTCCGCTCCAGCCCGTTCGCCTTGACCACGATGTCGATGGAGCGCTGGAACCGCTCCGGATCCACGTCGCCCAGCCCGATCCGCGCGATCTCCGGATGGTTCATTTCCTGCTGAATGGTGGCGACGGTGCGTTCGACCTCGACCTTCTCGTTCAGCAGGGGTTCGCGCTTCATCACCGCCTTGGTGGACGCCGTCGGATCGGCGATCATGTCCTTGGTGGCGCGGTTGATGGCGCGCAGGAGGCCTTTCACCGCCTCGCCGTTCTCCGTGGCGAAGGCGCGCGAAACCACGATGGCGTTCGAATAGAGATCCATGCCGTAGTCGCCGTACTTGATGAACCGGAAGTCCTTTTCAGGATTCATGCCGGCCGCCTTGGCGCCGAAGGTGATGGTGTTGACATAGCCGAGTACGCCGTCCACCTGTCCGCGCATCAGCATCTGCTCGCGCAGGTTCGCCTGCATATTGGTCAGCGTGACCGTTTTGGCGTCGATTCCGGCCATGGTGGCGAAGGCGGGAAACAGCTTCAGGGCGCCGTCGTTGGCCGGGCTGCCGATGGTCTTGCCTTCGAGATCCTTCGGCGTGCGGATCGGCCCATCCGCCTTCACGGCGACGGTGAAGGGCGGGGTGTTGTACATCATGTAGACGCCGATGGGCGCCTCGTCCGGCGACTTGGCAGCGAGCGTGATGAGGGAGTTGATGTCGCCGAACCCGACGTCGTAGGAGCCGGTCGCCACCTTCGTGATAGATGCGCCGGATCCTTCGCCCTGGTCGATGGTGACCTTCAGCCCCTCTTCCTTGAAATAGCCGTTGTCCTCGGCCAGCAGGATCAACGCCTGGGGCCCCTGGTATTTCCAATTGAGGACCAACTTGACGGGGGTCTCCGCCATCGCGGCGCCGGCGCCGCCAAGGGAGCCGCCGATCACGCCGAACAGAACGCCCGCCAAGGCCGCGGAGCAGGTGTGCAACAGCTTTCCCATGAGGCCGCCATCTCCCGTGAAGTGTGGCAGGACGCCCACCGGCCGGCTTCGTCCGGCTTGGCGCATCCTGGGGACGGGGGAAGGCTATGCGTGCGCGAACATCACCTCAAACGCCGATTTTCTGCTAAGGTGGTGCCGAAAAGTATACACCCGGAGAGTTGAGCGGCATGAGGCACCTGCGTATCTGGCGCTACGTGGACGAGGCGGCGCGGTTCGGTTCCCTGCGCAAGGCGGCGGAGCATCTGAACATCACCCCCTCCGCGCTGCAGCGGCGCATCCAGGATGTGGAGGAAGACCTGGGGGCGGAGATCTTCGAACGCTCGGCCCAGGGCATCCGCCTGACCGCGGCGGGGGAGAGCTTCATCCGCTGGGTGCGCGCCCAGGCCGCGGATTTGGAGCGCGTGCGGTCGCAGATCGAGGACCTGTCGGGAATGAGGCGCGGCCATGTGCGGATCGCCTGCAGCCAGGCGCTGGTCAGCTCCTTCCTCGCCGAGGAGATATCGGCCTTCCGCGAGCAGTTTCCGCTGGTCAGCTTCGAGATCCTGGTGGTTTCCCAGGGCACGGCGCTGAAGATGCTCGGCGATTTCGAGGCCGACATCGCCATCATCTTCAGCCCGCGCCGGACGGCGGAATTCCAACCGCTGATGACGCTCGGCCAGCGGGTCGTCGCGATCATGGCCGCCGACCACCCCCTGGCGGGCCGGCCGAGCCTGCGTCTGCGCGATTGCGCCCCCTATCCCATCGCCTTGCCGGACGCCAGCTTCGGGACGCGCACCATCCTGGACGAGATGCTGGCGGTCAGCTCCACCAAGCTGTCGGTGGAGCTGGAATCCAATTCCTTCGAGATGCTGCGCAACCTTGCCCGCACCGGAAAGGTCATAACCTTCCAGATCGAGATCGGAGCCCCCTCTCCGGCCCTTGAACCGGGCCTGACGGTGATCCCGTTGAGCGACATCGATTTGGCTCACGGCCCGCTGGTGCTGGGGCAGCAGAAGGGGCGCACCCTGCCGGTCGCCTCCGCCAAGTTCGCCGAGCAGCTCTCCCGCCGTCTCGATGAAATGCGCCGGACGCCGCAGCCGGCCTGACGGCTTCCCGCCGAACGGGGTTGGCCTCGCTGTTGTCTTCCGTCGGCGGCTCGGTCAATGTTTGCGTCCGACACAACAATCCAGGAAATCCTGTCGATGCCGTCACCCCTGCAATCGACCACGTCCGTTGCGGTGCTTGGCTGCGGCCTGATCGGCGAGAGCTGGTCGGCCCTGTTCCTTGCCCATGGGCTGGACGTGGTGGCCTGGGATCCCGACGACGGCGTGCTGTCCGCCCTGCCGGAGCGCGTGGAGCCGCTGCTCGCGCAGTTGCGGGCGCTCGGCCCCGTGGCCGACCGGCCCGGCCGCCTGTCCGTCGCTCCATCGGTCGCCGCCGCCGTCGGCACTGCCGGGTGGATCCAGGAGAACGCGCCCGAGAAGACCGCCATCAAGCACGCCCTCTATGCCGAGGTGGAGGCCGCGGCGCCGCCGGACGCGGTGATCGCCAGCAGCACCTCCTCGCTGACCTGGACCGATCTGGCGGCTGGCGTGACGCGGCGTGACCGGTTCATCACCGCGCACCCCTTCAATCCGCCGCATCTGATGCCGCTGGTCGAGCTGTTCGCCGCCGATGAGTGGACGCTGGGCCGCGCCGAGACCTTCTATCGAAGCCTCGGGCGCGTGACGGTGGCGCTGAAGAAGGATGCGGTCGGCCACATCGCCAACCGCCTCGCCTCCGCCCTGTGGCGCGAGGCGGTGAACATCGTCGCGGAGGGCATCGCCGATGTCGGCGACGTCGATGCGGCGCTGGTCCACGGTCCTGGCCTGCGCTGGTCGGTGATCGGCGCCCATATGGCCTATCATCTGGGCGGCGGTCCCGGCGGCATCGCCCATTACCTCGACCATCTCGGGCCGAGCCAGGAGCGGCGCTGGGCGACGCTCGGCACCCCGAGTTTGACCCCCGAAGTTCGCCGGCTGCTGATCGAGGGAATTGCACAGGAGGCCGCCGGGCGCTCCGTCGCCATGCTGGAGGCCGAACGCGACCGCGGGCTGATGCTGGCGCTGGCCGCCCGGCGGAAAGCCGAGGAAGGAGAAAACACGTGACCCATGATACGGCTGCCGGCAGCAGCGCGCCTGTGCAGGGACCGCGCATCGCCCTGATCCATGCGCTGGAGGAGTCGGTCGTCCCGGCGCGGACCGCCTTCCGGGCGCATTGGCCGGCGGCGCGGATTTTCGACCTTCTCGACACCTCGCTGGCCGTCGATCTGGCCGAGGCGGGCCGGCTCAACGAGGCGATGATGGGGCGTTTCCGCACGCTGGCCGATTATGCCGCCGGCACGGCGGGAGCGGGCGGGCGGACGGCGGGCATCCTGTTCACCTGCTCCGCCTTCGCCCCGGCCATCGACGCGGTCAAGCCGCATCTGCCGATTCCGGTGTTCCGCCCGAACGAGGCGGCATTCGAGGCGGCCATGGCGATCGGCAACCGGATCGGAATCGTCGTCAGCTTCGGCCCCTCCGCCGACTCGCTGCGCTCCGAGCTACTGGCGATGGCCGCCGCCGCCGGCCGCCGGATCGAGGCCGTAGTCGCCGTCGCCGACGGTGCGTTGGCCGCGCTCAAGTGCGGCGACGGCGATGGCCACGACGACCGCGTGGTGCAGGCCGCGGGCCGGTTGCGGGACTGCGACGTCGTCGTTCTCGGCCAATTCTCGATGGCGCGGGCGCAGGCGAGGGTGCAGCCGCTTTTGACCGTTCCGGTGCTCACCACGCCCGGAGCGGCGGTGGAGGCGCTGCGCCGGCTGACCGAGCCGGCATCGCCCCCTGCATCGCCTGCGTCATAGCCAACCGGCGCACCGACGTCCCCGGCGCATCCGGCCGGGGACGGGGTGACGGCGCGGGGTTCACGCCGCGGCGGCGACCCGCTCCAGCTTGGCGGGAATGCCCTGGCGCACCGAGGTTCCGGCGATGGGATCGACCCACACCGACGCACCGTGGCGGGTCGGGTCGGCGAGGCCCAGGTCGTTGAGGTTGACGCCCGCGCCGATCTCCGGCACGTCGGGCTGGCTCTTGCCGCCGATGACGTGCGGGCGGGCGCCGTACTCCTTGTGGCCGAAGCCGTGCTCCATCGCCAGCACGCCCGCCATGACGCCGTGGCGGACGATGGCCGTCGCCAGTTCGCTGCCGCCGGGCGTGGCGATGCGGATGCGGTCGCCGGTTTCGATGCCGAGACGCCGGGCGTCCTCCGCGTTGATGCCGACCGGGTTCTCCGGGTGCAGATGGCGCAGGCGGCTCGCCGCGATGGTATAGGCGCTGACCAGCACTGACTTCGAACTGATCAACTGGAACGGCCACTCCTCCGCCCTGTGGACTTGCCGCACCGGCGTGCCGTCGGCGAACACGGGTTCCATCCAGGTCGCCGTGCCGGTCCACCGCTTGCCGGTGACGCTGCTCTTCGCGGCGCCGAGCGCCTCGTTGTAGACCAGCAGCCCGCCCTTGAAGCGGTGGGTCGCCTTGTCGCCCTCGAAGCCCTCGGCCTGGTTCTGGTAACGGCCGCCGCGGGCGAGGATGAAGGCGACCTTGCGCCATTCCTCCTCCTTCAGCGTCGCCTTCACGGCGGGCAGCACGCGCTCCACACCCGACCAGGCGATGTCCTCGTCGGAGGCGTCGGGCACCGGCTGCTTGCCGAGCCAGGCGATGTTGGCGCCGCCGCGCAGATACCAGTCCTCCGGCCGCTCCAGGGGATGCCTGTTGCCCTCCATGTCCTCGATGGCGCCGGGACCGAAGCCCGGCAGGCCCAGGCGCTTGGCGGCGGCGATCAGGAAGGTTTCCATCTGGACGTGCTGTCCGTCGGCCAGTGCCGCGGTGCGTGGCTTCACCACCGGCCAGCGGGCGGTCGAGGTCTTGGTCGGCACCCCGCCCCAGGGCGAGGCCCAACCCCAGGTCTCGTACAGCACCGTGTCCGGCACGATGTAGTCGGCGAAGGCCGTGGACTCGTTGATGAAGGGATCGATGGCGACGATCAGCGGCAGCGCCTTCGGGTCGCGCAGCTTCGCCTCGACCGCGGCGCGGACGCCGGGGATGCCGTAGACCGGGTTGGAGTTCCACAGGAACAGCGCCTTCAGCGGGTACGGATAGCCGTCCACGACACCGCTGGTCAGATATTCGGTCGTCAGCTGCGGCGCGTTGGGATACCAGGGCGCCTTCGCCGGGTAGGGCTTGCCCGCCTCCTTCTTCGCCTTGAACTCGCTCGACCGCTCGTAGGGCACCGGGCGGCTGATGGCGACGCCCGACGGCTTCACGGCGCCGGGGAAGCTGGCGAGCTTGTAGCGCGGGCCGTCCTGCTCATCCGCGAAACGGCCGCCGCCGAAGATGGTGCCGCCCTTCCAGTTCAGGTTGCCGATCAGCGTGTTCAGCGTGACCACGCCGAAAGCGTTGTAGAAGCCGTTGCCCGCCATCATGCCGCCATGGGCGTTCGCGGCGGCCTTCTTGCCGTGGCTGGTGAACTCGCGGGCCAAACCGGCGATGACGTCAGCCGGAATGCCGCAGATCCCGGCGTAGGCGCGCAGGTCCAGCTTCATGGCCTCGTCGCGCAGCAGGGTCAGGCTGGTCTTCACCGCAAGCTCGCCACCCGGCGCCGCCACCGTTCCATCGTGGAACGGCACCGCCGGTCCCGTCAGGGCGTCGTGAGCCGCAGGCGTCCCCGTGGGGTCGAGCACCACGAAGGCGTCCTTGTCGCCGTACCGCTCCTTCTCGTCCAGCGTCACCCAACCCATGTCGGAGGCGCGCAGCATGCGGCCCTCGCGTGGGTGGCCCTTCTGCACGATCACGAGGTGAGTGGCGTTGCACCAGCCCGCCTCGCCGGCGGCCTCGGCAGCCTTGCCGTTGGGCTGGGACAGATAGTTGGCGTCGATGCGCCCATTCTCGAACATCCAGCGCATCAGGCCCATGACGAGGGCGCCGTCGGCGCCCGGCCGGATCGGAATCCAGTTGGAGCGTTCGGCGACCGCGCGGTTGTCGGCGTTGGTCAGCACCGGATCGACGACGACGTAGTTCAGCACGCCGTCGGTGCGTCCCTTGGCGAGCAGCATGGCTTGCCGCTTGAACGGGTTGCCCGCGTTCGACGGCGCCGTGCCGATGAACAGCACGAACTCGGCGTTCTGCAGGTCCGGCTTGGCGTGCGGCATCTTCTTGGCGTCGCCGAACACCGCACCGGAGCCGGAGCGGTAGGCGCCGCCGCAGTAGGAGCCGTGGCCGACGAAGTTGATGGTGCCCAGCGCCTGGTTGAAGAAGCGCCGCACGAACGGCTCGCGCCCGTCGTTCACCGAGGACAGCAGGGCCACCTGGTTGACCTTCGGTCCCAGTTCCGGCGCCGCCGGATCGATGGGGGTCCTGATGTCGCGCAGAGCCCGCAGTCCGTCGACATGCCCTTCGCCGAACAGGTCGCCGCCTTCCGCGATTTCCTCGACCAGCTTTTCGAAGGCAATCGGCTCCCACTTGCCCGAGCCGCGCGGCCCGACGCGCTTCATCGGCGTGGTGACGCGGAACGGCGAGGTCAGCATTTCCAGCGCCGCGTTGCCGCGCCCGCAGGCAGTCGAGCGGCCCTGGAGCCCCTTCTCGTCCAGTCGCGACAGCGACTTGAAGCTCTCCTTGATCGGCGTGGCGTAGGGGAGGAACGGGTCGGTGGACAGTGGGCTGTAGGGGTTGCCCGCGACGCGCAGCACCCTGTTCTTCTCGACATCCACGCGGACGCGCACGCCGCACAGCGTGGTGCAGCCGAGGCAGGCGACGTTGGTGACGATCTGTCCGGGCGTCAGGGCGATGTCGCCGCTCTTCGGATCGACGCGGAATTCCGGCTTGGGCGCGTTGCCCGAGATGGCGTGGTCGGGCCGCTCCCCGGCCCAGGCGCCCTTCACCAGCTTGCGGCCGGTTTCGGAGAAGCCGCCGATGAAGGCGGCGAGCGCGCCGCCCGCGGCGGTGGTCTTCAGAAGGAGGCGACGGGTGATGGACATGACGGTGACTCCTTTGATCCCCTTACGCGGTCATTCGGCGGCGGCCACGGCACGGTCGGCGGCATGAGCGGCACGGACCGGGCGGGGCGCCGGATGGCGCGGGGTCGGCAGGACGGCGGTGATGACGAGGAGAAGGAAGAGCCACAGGCCGGCGGTGCCGATGATCCCGAGCAGGCCGTCCGGACCGGCCGGCAGCGCGTACTCGTAGAAGCCGGCGCCGGTCTTCGGCACGGTCTGGCCGCCAATGAACACGGTCCAGCGGAACATCCAGGCGCTGTGGACGGCGATCAGGCCGGTCAGCAGGCCGGTTCCCACCGGTTTGGCAACGGCGACGGCGAAGGGGACCACAGTCGCCAGCACGGCCCAGAGCGCCGTGACCCGCCACGCCTCGGAATTCGCCACGCTCTCCAGCGCTTCGGCATGGGTCCGGTCGATCCCGAACAGGCCGAGCGCCAGCCACAGCCCGCCCACCGCCATCACCGCGCCCAGGAACCCGGCGAGCAGGCGGTTGGCCCGCGCCTCCACCGCATGGTCGTTACCGGCGGCGAAGCGGTTCAGGATCAGCACCAGGCCGGCAGCCCCGACCAGCGCGGTCGTCAGGAACTGCACCGGCAGGAAGGGCGTGTGCCACAGCGGGCGCGCCTTCACGACGGCCACCTCGGCACCGGTGTAGAGCGCGACCAGGGTCGCTCCGGCGAGCACGACCAGACCCGTGATACGGATCAGCCGGTCGTCGCGCCCGCCGCCGAGCGCGGCAAGCCGGTACAGCGCCCCCAGGCGGCTGTCCACCCGGCCCTGCTCCTGGAACTCCTCGCGGAAGCAGGCCCAGGCGTAGGCCAGCAGGCCCGTGACGTAGAAGGGGATGAAGACCGAACCCCACCACATCCAGGACGTCGGCCGGAACACCACGTAGAAGTGCCAGAAGCGGCCGGGCTGGTGCAGGTCGGACAGCAGCGCGACCGGCGCGGCCAGCCCGCAGGTCAGCGCCACCAGCAGGGCGACGCGGCCGAGCTTGCGCCATTCCTCGCGAGCGAAGGCGTAGCCGGGCAGGCTCAGCAGAACGCCGCCGACCGACAGGCCGATCAGGAAGAAATACTGCACGGCCCAGGGAAGCCACGCGACCTCGCGGGTCACGTTGATGACCTCGACGATGTTGGTGTCCATCACGCATGCTCCTTCTCGACTTGGGCCTCGGCATGCGGCTGGGCGCTCGGGCGCCACAGGGTCGGCGTGCCGTCCACCTTGCCTTGGAACTTCGGATCGAGGCCGATGTAGAAGACCCGCGGCTGCGTGCCCTGCTCCGGTTTCAGGACCTTGGGGTCCTCCTCGCGGACCAGCCTGGAAACGGTGCTGTCCGGGTCGTTCAGATCACCGAAGATGCGGGCGCCGCCGACGCAGGTTTCGACGCAGGCCGGCAGCAGCCCGGCATCCACGCGGTGGACGCAGAAGGTGCATTTGTCGGCGGTCTGGGTCTCGTGGTTGATGAAGCGCGCGTCGTAGGGGCAGGCCTGGACGCAGTAGGCGCAACCGACGCACACCGTGTTGTCCACCACCACGATGCCATCCTTGCGCTGATACGTGGCGCCGGTCGGGCAGACGGGGATGCAGGGCGCGTCCTCGCAGTGGTTGCACAGGCGCGGCAGCATGTAGGAGCCGGTCTTGCCCTGCTCCGTCACCTCGTAGGTCGAGACGATGGTGCGGAAGCTGTTCTCCGGAACGTCGTTCTCCATGATGCAGGCGACCGTGCAGGCCTGGCAGCCGACGCATTTGCGCACGTCCACCACCATGCCCCAGCGATGCGCCGCGTCGCCGCCCTTGCGCGCCTGCGCGGCCTCGGCCGGCATCAGCGTGGCCGGCACCGCAGCCGCCGCCCCCACCGTGGCGGCACCGACGCCGCGGAAGAAGTTGCGTCGTGTTTGGTCCATGGCAGACCCCTTCGCACGTATTCCATGGCCCGCGCAGTGACGCGGGGCTCTTACGGTGCGAAGGTACCGGGGAGGGGCCGTCCATCCCATTGGGGCGATTCGCAGATCTTTTGGGGTTTACCCCAAAGACAATCTGTCGCAGGTCCCACTCGAATGCCGCTTACGCTTCGTTAAGCCGTTATCCGGCCTCCATCAGAAGCCGGGTGAGATCGGCGACCGAACCGACCTCCAGCTTCTCCATCATGTTGTGCCGATGGACCTCGACCGTCTTCAGGCTGAGGTTGATCTCGGCGGCGATCACCTTGTTCGGCTTCCCCGCCACTACGAGGTCGGCGACCTGCCGTTCGCGCGGCGTCAGGCGCGCAAGAAGCGATCGGACATCATCCTTGCGCGTCCGCTCCTCCCAGGCCCGACTGGACTTCTCCAGCCCTTCATAGACCCGGTCGAGGAGCATCTGGTCGTTGAACGGCTTTTCGATAATGTCGACGGCGCCGGCCCGGAAGGCGCGCGCCGCCATCGGCACGTCGGCGTGCCCGGTGATGACCACGACCGCCAGCACCGACCCGGCACGGGCGAGCGTATCCTGCAGTTCCAGCCCGCTCATGCCCGGCATCCGCACGTCGGTGACGAGGCAGCCCGGCTGGTCCGGGCGGACCGCGCGCAGGAATTCCTCGCCCGAGGCGAAGGACTCCACCGGCACCCCCAGCGCACCGATCAGCCAGGCCAGCGAGTGGCGCATCGCAGGGTCGTCGTCCACGACATAGACGATGCGGGATGCGACGGCGCGGTGCGTGTCAGCGTGCATGGTGTTGCTCCTCGTTGCCGGCCGTATGCTGGTCGTGGGCGATGGATAGGGCGGCGGGCAGGACGAAGCGCATCACGGCGCCCCCGCCCGGATTGTCGGTGGCCCAGAGGTGGCCGCCATGAGCCTCCACGATGGTTCGGCAGATCGACAGCCCCAACCCCATGCCGCCCGGCTTGGTGGTGAAGAAGGGATCGAACAGCCGCTCCCGCGCCTCTGCGGAAATCCCTTGCCCCTGGTCGGCCACCGCTACCTCGACCCGGCCCTCCTCGTCCTGGCCCGTGCGGACGGTCACGGTCCGGGCGCTTCCGCCCGCCGTGTCGGCCGGACCGTCCTGCATCGCGTCGAGGGCGTTCTTGACCAGATTCAGCACGACCTGCTCGATCTGGACGCGATCGGCCAGCACGGGTGGAAGGCTGTCTGCGAGATCCCGGGCGATGACGATGCCGCCGCTGCGCGCCTGTCCCTCGCACAGGGCGAGGGCCGCATGGACGGCCTCATTGACGGATGTCGGCTCCAACTGGGATGCCCGCTTGCGCACGAAGTTGCGGATGCGCGCAATGATCTGTCCGGCGCGGTCGGCCTGCTCCGCGATGGCCCGCGTGACCTCCGCCAGCTGCGCCGGCTCCGCCATTCCCGTCTCCAGCCGCCGGGTGCAGCCGCGGGCATAGTTGGCGATGGCCCCGAGGGGCTGGTTCAATTCATGGGCCAGATTGCTGGCCATCTCACCGAGAATGGAGAGACGGGCGACATGGTCCATCTCCTTCCGCCGTTCGCGGGCGCTTTCCTCGGCCCGGCGGCGCTCCGCCATCTCGTGGACGAGATCCCGGTTGGCGGTGCGAAGTTCGGCGGTGCGCACCTTGATCAGGTGCTCGACCCGCAGCGAATGGATCGCCCACCACAGCAGCGCCAGCGCGCCGACCGCCAGCCATTCCCAATGCTCGCGGGCGATGTCGGTCAGCGAGACATCGCGCAGGTGGCGGTAGGGCCCGATGCGCAGGGTCCGGAACAGCGTGTGGACGGACTGGTAATCGAGCGGCACCGTCCAGCCGTCGTATCCTGCGGCCTTGGCCGCCGCGTGATCGGCGGGCATCTCGAACAGGGCCACGACGACCGCCTTCGCCAGATCCTCAGGCGTCGAGGCCAGCCGGGCCAGCGGCCAGTCCGGGTACAGATCGGTGGATACGGCGCAGTTGAAGCCCAGGTTCGTCTTCGGCGCCAGGATCCGGAAGCGTGCCGGGTCCACGCGGCCTTCCGCCGCCAGTTCCTCCAGCAGGCAAGCCCGCAGCACGCCGGCATCGACCGCGCCGTCCTGGACCGCGAAGGCGACGCGGTCCACGGGAAAGCCGGAAAAACGCAGCTCCTTCAAATCGCGATAGGGGTCGATCCCGGCCTTGAGCATCTCGCCCCAGGCGATCTGGAAGCCGCCGAAGGCGTCCGGGTCGCCGGCCAGGACGGTTCGCCCCTTGAGATCCGCCAGACCGCGGATGTCCGTGCGGTCGGCCCGGACGATGACCGTCGAACCGATCGACGCACCGGAAACCCCGGCTCGGGACGAATGCAGCGTGGCGACGCGCGTGACGCCGTAGCGTGCCTCGAGGTCCACATAGTTGCCGGTGTTGGTCAGCACGAAATCGAGGGTTCGGGCTTGGACGGCGGCGGCCATGCCGGGCAGATCCAGCGCCACCATCTCCGCCCCCCGCTCTGGGAACCGCTCGGCCAGATACCGCACGGTCGGTTCCCAGACGGCGTTCGCATGGTCGCCGCCCCGGTAGGCGAGCACGCCGACGCGGATGGGCGGCTCGGCGGCGGCCTCGCCCAATCCAACCCCGGCCCACAGGACGGCGACGGCCCCGGCCAGTATCAGGCGGCTCGGTCGAGGCATGGCGCGCATCATTTCCTCGGGCAGGCGTGGAGACCGGAAACCGGGACGTCCGGCCGCACGCCTCGTCTGATGCGACGGCGCATGATGGACCCTCCCATCGTGCCGCGCATACACCCTTCCGCAGCCGCTTTCAAGCCGCGCGGCGTCAAACGCCGGCTGTCTCCGGGGCAAGCCTCCTGACCGGGCCGGTGCGCAGATCCTTCAGGATCTGCGCACCGACGGATCTCTCGCGCACGGCGCAGGCGTCGGTGCGCTTCCCCGTTCTCCTCGCCGCCGCGGCAGCCTTGACCGGCTCGGCCCCATGCAGTAGCACGACGACGCCGCGGCCCTCCTTGGCGACCTGCTCCATGGCGGACTGCAGCCCGCCGGCGCGGCCGGCGGCAACGTCCCCCAGCATGTCCTCCAGCAGGTTGAGCGTCTGCATGTGGACCGCCACCGGGCGGTCTCCCGAAATGTCGCCGCGCACGAGCGCCACATGCTCCGCCCCGGTGACGGTATCGGCATAGACATAGGCCTGGAAATCGCCGCCATAGCGGCTGTCCAGCGTGCCGACGGCCCGTTGCTCGACGATGGTCTCGGTGCGGCAGCGGTAGGCGATCAGATCGGCGATGGTGCCCACTTTCAAGCCGTGGACCCTGGCGAACCCCAGCAGATCCGGCAGGCGGGCCATGGTGCCGTCGTCGTTCATGATCTCGCAGATCACCGCCGCCGGAGAGAGGCCGGCGACGCGGGCGACGTCCACCGAGGCTTCCGTATGGCCGGCGCGCACCAGAATCCCGCCGTCGCGGGCAAGAAGCGGAAAGACATGGCCGGGGGTGGCGATATCGTCGGCGCTGGACAGGGGATCGATGGCGACCTGGATGGTGTGCGCGCGATCCGCGGCGGAGATGCCGGTGGTCACGCCTTCACGCGCCTCGATGGAGACGGTGAAGGCGGTCTGGTTGCGGGCGCCGTTGCGCTGCGTCATCGGCGGCAGGCCAAGGCGCTCGACATGGCTCCGGTCCATGGCGAGGCAGATCAGCCCCCGCCCGTGTCTTGCCATGAAGTTCACGGCATCGGCCGTCGCGTGGCGGGCGGGAATCACGAGGTCGCCCTCGTTCTCCCGATCCTCGTCATCGACCAGGATGAACATGCGGCCCTGGCGCGCCTCTTCGAGGATGTCCTCAATCGGCGACAGGCCGGAACTGGGGTTCGAGATCATGCGTGCTCCCTTGACCCGGTGATGCGCCTCTTCGATCAGGCGAGCGTCAGTTCAGCCTGCGCGACGAGGTCACGGGGGATGTCGTGGCTGTCCAGAAGGACCTGCTTGAGCGTTCGGCCCGACGATCAGTGCTTCAGGCGCGCGATGACGTTCCGGATTACGCGGCAGCAGTCCTCCAGTTCGGAAAGCAGGACGTATTCATCGACCTTGTGGGCGCGGTCGATGTCGCCCGGCCCGCAGATGATCGACGGGATACCCAGCTTTTCGAACAGGCCAGCTTCCGTCCCGTAGCTGACGGCCTTGACGGCCTCCCTGCCGGTCGCGGCGGTCATCAGGGCGGCAAGCTCGGAATCGGCGGGAAGCGCCATGCCGGGATATTCCGCGATCTGCTCCGCCGTGACCTTGAAGCCCTTTGCCTCCAGGTCTGCGGTCATCTCCAGCACGGGCGCGAACAGACCGGCGGGGGGAACGCCCGGAATCGCCCGCACCTCCATTTCGAAGGCGGCATGCTGCGGCGAGATGTTCAAGGCCTGTCCACCATTCACGATACCGACCTGAAGCGTCGAATAAGGCGGGGTGAACAGCGCGTTCCGGTCGGCCGTCTGGAGGCTTTCCGACTGCGCGACAGCCTTGGCCAGTAGGCCCGACAGGGCGTGGATGGCGTTCAGGCTGAGATCGGGGCGCGAGGAATGGCCCGCCGTGCCTTCCACCGAAACACGGGCCGCGGCCTTGCCCTTGTGCGCCAGGATCGGCGTCATGCCGCTGGGCTCGCCGACGATGCAGCCGAAGGGCAGGGCGCACAGGGACGGGATCTTCTCGATCATGTGCGGGACGCCTTTGCACCCGACCTCCTCGTCATAGGAGAAGGCGAAATGCAGCGGCCGTTCGAGCCGTTCCCCGGCGACCTCGGGAACGATCGCCATCGCCGCGGCCAGGAAGCCCTTCATGTCCGTGGTGCCGCGACCGTACAGGCGCTGGCCGTCCCGGCGCAGGACGAAGGGATCGGAGGTCCACCCCGAACCGCCGGCCGGAACGACGTCCATATGGCCCGACAGGATCAGGCCGGGCCGGTCCAGCGGCCCGAAACTGGCGAACAGGTTGGAGCGGTCGCCTTCCGGACCCGGAAGCTCCACCACGGCCGCGCCATGGCGGATGAAATACTCCTTCACATAGGAGACGATGGGGGCATTGGGTTTTCCCACGACGGAGGGAAAGCCGACCAGCCGGTCGAGAATTTCAGTGACACTGCTCATGGAGGGGCTGCCTTTTGCAAGCGGGCGCCGCGTCAGATCGCGAGAAGGACGCTTTTCTGGCGGCGGTTGGCCTTGTACGCTTCTTTGCCGAGGTCCTTGCCGATGCCGGAGTTTTTGTAGCCGCCGGTCGGCAGGATATGGTCGCGGGACCGGCCGTAGCGGTTGACCCAGACGGTTCCCGCCTCCACGCGCTTGACGGCGCGCAGGGCCTGCGACAGATCGCTGGAATAGACCCCGGCGGCGAGCCCGTAGGTCGGATGGTCGCTGAGCGCGAAGGCCTCCTCCTCGTCCTCGAAGGTCTGCACCGTCAGGACGGGTCCGAAGATCTCCTCAGTGAGGGCGGGGGAGGTCCGATCCACGGCGGTGAGGATCGTCGGTTCATAGAAATAGCCAGCCCGGTCCATGCGCCTGCCGCCCAGGACGCACTCGGCGCCGCCGGCGACCGCGGCATCGACGATGGTCTCGATGCGCTGGATTTGCCGTTCGGAGATGATGGGCGAATAATCGGTGGCGCTGTCCCAGGTCGGGCCGGCGCGATGGGCCGACATGGCGGTGCGCAGAGCGGCGACCAGCGGCTCGGCGACCTTGCGGTCCACCAGGACGCGGGTGCCGGCGACGCAGGTCTGGCCGGCATTGATCAGAATGCCGCGGGCGATGCAGGCGGCGGCCATCCCGATGTCGGCCGACGCGAAGACGATCTGCGGGCTCTTGCCGCCGAGTTCGAGCGTGACCGGCTTGATCTGGGTCGCGGCGATGGTCTTGAGGATGGAGCCGCCGGCCAGGGTCGATCCGGTGAAGCTGACCTTGGCGATGTCCGGATGGCCGATCAGCGACACGCCGGTCGTCAGCC
The DNA here is from genome assembly GCA_023423695.1 of Pseudomonadota bacterium. Taxonomy (GTDB): domain Bacteria; phylum Pseudomonadota; class Alphaproteobacteria; order Azospirillales; family Azospirillaceae; genus Azospirillum. Next base: position 26,789 of record JAFAFA010000120.1, read on the forward strand.
CGTCGCCGAGGACGATGTTGACGATGCCCGCCGGAATGCCGGCGCGGACGGACAGTTCCGCCAGATGGAGCGTCGAGAACGGCGTCATTTCGGATGGCTTCAGCACCACGGCGTTGCCCGCAGCGAGCGCCGGTCCCAGCTTCCAGCCTGCCATGGACAGCGGCACGTTCCAGGGCGTGATGGCGCCGACGACCCCGTAGGGTTCGCTGAGGATCATGCCGAGATGCTGGCCGTCGGTCGGAACGACGTCACCGCCCTCCTTGTCGGCCAGTTCCGCGAAGAAGCGGATCTGCTCGGCCGTCACCGCGACGTCGATGGAGACGGACTGCGAGATCGGACGGGCGGAGGCCAGGGATTCCAGCCGGCCCAGGGTTTCGGCCTCGGCCTCGATCAGGTTCGCCCAGCGATGCAGCGCCTCCGTCCGCTGGCGCGGACGGCAGGTCGACCAGCCGCTGGTCTTCAGCGCGGCTTTCGCCGCCGCGACCGCCCGCTCGACGAGTTCGGCATCGGCGATCGGGCATTCGGCGAAGCGAACGGCATCCGACGGACGGAGCAGCGCCATCCCGCCGTCGCCGTTCACGTATGTGCCGCCGATCCAATGCCCAGCCGGAAGCTGGACCTGATCCGGATTGAAAGAGCGTGCCATGGGACGGCCACCATTTCCTTGAACTGTTGGATGGGCCCCGCCGCCTGGAGCGGCGTCGGCCCCCTTGCGCCGGCACTCCCGCCCGCCGGCGTTCCCATTCCCCGGCATGCCCGGACGGTCGGTCCGGGCATGGGAGACTCTGGATGAAATGCGGAGCGGGCGGGGCGGGAGCCCGGCGGGCTCAGGCTTCCTTGACGCGCCGGCTGCCCACACCCGCGAGATTGCGGGTGAGCAGTGTCACGACCACCAGCGTCATGACATTGAGGACGAGCGCGACGATGCCGACGTTGAGATCGGTGAGCGGCGCGGGCAGGAAGGGGAACAGCCCGGCGACCGTGCTCTTGGTCATGGACACCCAGGCGACGGTCGCCTCGCCGACGACGATGCTGGCGAAGGCGGCCGGCCGCGTGACCGGGTTGTTGCGCAGCAGGCTCATCGCCAGCACGGGGAACAGCTGCGTCACGAAGGCATAGGCCATGAGAAGAAGCGAGACGATGGTGTCGCCGCCGCCGAGCGTGAAGTAGACCGTCACCAGCATGATGCAGGGCGTCATGAGCTTCGCGACCAGGCTGATGTGCGCATCGTCGGATTGCGGACGCATGGCGCGGTAGATGTTGTTGGAAACCAGCGTCGCCGCCGTCACCAGGATCATAGAGCCGGGGACCAGCGCTGTCAGGACACCCGCCGCGCCGATCACGCCGACGAACCAGGGATCGAAGGTCTGCAGCGAGATCTTGAACAGGGCCAGATCGATCTCGCTTCCCTTGAGGTCGGGCACCTGGAGAACCGCGGCGAAGCCGACGAAGAAGATGAACAGCAGCATCAGCTGGTAGATGGGAAGAATGTAGGCGTTCTTGCGCAGGGCGTCCTCATGCTTCGCGGCGAAGGTCGCCGTGAACATGTGGGGCCACATGTAGAAGCCCAGAGTCGACAGCAGCACCGTCGAGACCAGCCAGGTCGGGCTCAGCCCGACGTCGGGCAGGGCCAGGAAGCCGGGCTTTGCCTGCTCGATCGCCTCGAACATCGGGCCGATGCCGCCGTAGTAATGGAAGGGCAGGTAAAGGCCGAGGAAGACCGCGACGAACATCACGAGAATGTCCTTCACGACCGAGGTCCAGGCCGATCCATGGATGCCCGAGACGAACACATAGACGGCGACGATGGTCGCGCCGATCCAGATGCCCTGCGTCGAGGAGATGGCCGAATAGGAGGCGACGTTGATGATGATCCCCAGCCCCTTGAGCTGGAGGACCAGATAGGGGATCAGGGCGACGACGCCGACGATGGCGACCAGCACGCCCAGCGCCTTGCTGTTGTACTTGGTGGCGAAGAAATCCGGCTGCGACAGCAGCTTCTTCTCATTGGCGTAGCGCCAGACCGGCGGAAGCAGCCAGTAGGACAGGACGAAGCACAGGCTTCCGTAGCCGAGCATGTAGTAAGCCGGCGCGCCCTTGCCGTAGGCGTAGCCGCTGCCGCCGAGGAAGACGAAGGTCGTGTAGATCTCGCCGGCCATCAGCAGGAAGATGATGATCGAGCCAAATCCGCGTCCGCCGACGGCCCACTGCTCGAGGCTCATGTCCTTGCCGTGGCGGGCCCGCAGGCCGAGCGCGAGGGCAACCAGAAAGATGCCGAAGATGAAGAAAAGCGCGCTGTTCATTCCCGGCCCCCTTCGACCGTGGCCCGGTCATGGACACCCGCGACCTTGTCGGCGAAATAGATGCAGGCCATGACGGCCGAGGTGGCGACCAGCATCAGCGAGAACCAGCCGAGCAGGAACGGCATCCCCAGAATGAAGGGGCGCACCTCGTTCATCACCAGTGGGGTGACGAGCACGCCGCAGATCGGTATGAGACTGAGCAGGTGTATTGGTCTCAAGTTTTCCTCCACTGTTTTTGAGTTCTGCGAAGTTCAGGCAGCCCCGCTCTTCGCGGCGGGTTGTCCGAGACGTTCGGAGGGGAGAAAGGCGAGTGCGATTGAAGCGGGCGCCGTACGGCCGGCACCCGGAGCCGGTCATCTCTTGCCGTTGGCGAGGCGGTTTGCTTCCGGGTCGCCGCGTAGCCGCCACATGGCGACGCATCCGATCAGCGGGCCGGCGGCGAGCATCGTGAAGGCTCCCGGCCATCCGAAGGCGTTTTGCACTTCGGGCACCAGATGGATGCTGACCAGCGTCAGCAGGAAACCGGCGCAGGTCTGGGCGGTCAGCAGCGTTCCGACCGAAGCGGGATCCGCCAGCTCGGCGACGGAGGCCGAGAACTGGGCGGAGTCGGCGATTACGGAGATCCCCCAGACGATCGTCACCGTGATCAGCACGACCAGAGGGGCATCGAAAAGCCACCCCATCACGGCGGCGCATGTCCCGCTGACCGCCATCGCCCCGATGGTGACGAAGGTGCGACCATGGCGGTCGGCCAGCATCCCGCCGACCCAGCAGCCGACGGCGCCCATACCGATGGCGGCGAAGGTGAGCCATGCCGCGGTGGCGTCCGGGTTCTCGTAGCCGCGGGCGGTGAAGGACTGGTGCAGGAACACCGTCAGCCATGCCCACATGGCGTAGAGTTCCCACATGTGCCCGAGATAGCCTAGGTTGGCCTTGCGCACCGACGGCCGCCGCCAGCTCTGTGCGACCTTGGTGAAATCGACCGACGCCGCGCGGCGGATGTTCGGCCCGAGCCTGACGAAGCCGATCAGCACGGCAGAGACGACGGCACAGCCCGATGCCACACCGTAGATCGCCCTCCAGTCGATGCCGCCGGTCGCGGCCAGCAAATGCGGACTGGCCGAACCGAGCGTCAGGGCGCCCACCAGCAGACCGATCAGCAGGCCGAGGTCGCGGTCGGCCCAGGTGGCGGCCATGCGCATCCCGACCGGGTAGACGCCGGCCATGCAGATGCCGGTGAGCAGCCGCAACGCAATGACGCCGTAACCGGTCGGCGGCAGGAATACCAGGCACCCCGTGGCCAGCGCGGCGGTCACGGCGGACGCCGCGAACAGCCGGCGCGGGTCGTAGCGGTCGGCCAGCGAGAACAGCGCCGACACGACGGTTCCGATCACGAAGCCGATCTGGACCGCCGTCGTCAGCAGCGCCACCTGGGCATCGTCCAGCATGTGGTGCTGTCTGATGCCGGCGACGGCGGCGCTGGACGAGAACCAGACGCTCATGGCGGATATCTGGGCGGCGAGGAGAAGCGCGAGCGATGTGGCCTTTCCGCTGAGAGCGGCTGCGCCGCCGTGGGAGGCGGACGGAGACGCGGCGAGGCCGGGTGCGGCTTCGCCCATCGGTTCAGGCCCGGACCTCGGCAGTGCGCGCCGCGCTCCGGCCGATGCGATGGAAATCCCGGCCGAAGTAGATCAGACCGTCGCGCTCCGGCCGGGTTCTCACCGCCTTGATCCGGCAGAAGAAGACGGTGTGGGTCCCGACCTCCGACGCCGAGTCCACCACGCAGTCGATGGCGCAGACCGCGCCGTCGAGCGCCGGGGCGCCGGTGTCCAGGACGCTCCAGCCCACGCCGGCCAGCCGCTCGGCGATGGACAGCGCCTTGTTCGCGAATGCCATGGCGACGTCCTGCTGGTCGGCAGACAGGACATTGACGCAGAGGTTGGCGTTCCTGCGGATGATGTCGTTGTTGGCGCTCGACCGGTTGATGCAGACGAGCAGCGTCGGCGGATCGTCCGTCACCGAGCAGACGGCGGAAACCGTGCATCCGGCGGGGCCGGCCTCTCCGTTCGAGGTGATGACGTTCACCGCCGCCGCCATGCCGGCCATGGCATCGCGGAAAATGCTCTTGTCGATCATGTGCCCCTCCGGACTCCGCGTCGCGCTATCTGGCAGCCGGGGCGCTGCGGTACTGCGCGGCGGAATGGGTGGACGGCAGCCGGGCGCGGCCGAACAGCTTCTCGCGGTAGGTGCCTTCGGTGTAGGCGGTCTTGTAGACGCCCCGCTCCTGCAGGATCGGGATGAGATGGTTGATGACGTCGTCGATGCTCGCGGGCGTCACCGTGCGGGACAGGTTGAAGCCGGCGACGCCGGTTTCTTCGCTCCAGCCGATCAGCGTGTCGGCGATGCTCTGCGCCGAACCGACCCACGGCGTCTGGCGGCTGCCGAGAACCATCTGTTCGAGCAGCTTGCGCCGGGTCCATTTCGGGCCGGCCGCCTTGTTCATGATCTCGATGTTGGAGACGATGGCCTGGCTCTTGCCGGTTTCGATGGGCTCGTCGAGGTCGTATTTGGCGAAGTCGATGCCGAGCGATGCCGCGGCATGCACCAGCGCGGCCTCCGAGCTGACATAGCGGCGGTATTCGGCGAATTTCTCTTGAGCCTCGGCGTCGGTCTCTCCCAGGATCAGCGTGGCGCCCAGGAACACCTTGACGTCGTCGCCCGAACGGCCTTTGGCTTCTGCCCTGGCCTTGATGTCGGCGACGATGCTCTTGACGTCGTCCTTCTTCTGGCCGTTGACGAAGACGCATTCGGCGTGCGTGGCGGCGAATTCGCGGCCGCGCGGCGAGGAACCCGCCTGATAGAGCACCGGCGTGCGCTGCGGCGACGGCGAGCAGAGATGCATCGCGTCGACCTTGTACTGGGGGCCTTCATGGTGGATGACGCGCACCTTCGACGGATCGGCGAAGACGGCGTTGTCGCGGTCCACGACGACGGCGTCATCATCCCAGGACCCTTCCCACAGCTTGTAGACCAGCGCCATGTATTCGTCGGCAAGGTCATAGCGGTCGTCGTGGGCGATCTGACCCTGCAGGCCGATGGCGCGGGCGGCGCTGTCGAGATAGCCGGTCACGATGTTCCAGCCGATGCGTCCGCCGGTCATGTGGTCCAGCGTCGACATGCGGCGGGCGAACAGGAAGGGCTGTTCGTAGGTCAGGTTGCAGGTGACGCCGAAGCCGAGATTCTTCGTGACGGCCGCCATGGCCGGGATGACGATTGCCGGATCGTTCGCCGGAATCTGCACCGCCCCGCGCAGCGCGGCATCCGGGCTGCCCCCGTATACGTCATAGACGCCCACGATGTCGGCAAAGAAAATCCCATCGAAAAGACCGGCTTCCAGCTTCCTGGCATAGTCGGTCCAATACTGGAGATCGTTCACGCGGTGGGATTGGTCTTGGGGATGCGTCCACATTCCCTGTTGGATGTGGCCCGGACAGACCATATCGAAGGCGTTCAGATGTATCTCACGCTTCATGGGAGGCTCCCCTGTGCGGCATGACTGCTGCTTGTTCATTATATGACTATGGTCGTGACACTATGATGGACGATTGATCCATGTCAAGGCGCTTTTGAGCGGCGTCTGATTTAATGGCAGGCTGGGATTAGAGTGCGGCCGTCGTTCTGCCGACCGCCGTGCAAAAGCAAGCCTTCGGGCCGGACTGTGGACAGGCCGCCGCCATGCGGGACCGGTGGCGGACAGGCTCCGGGGGCGCGTTGACGCGAAGGGAAAAGGGAGGGCACTGCCGTCAGGCGACGGCGCTTGTGCCGAAGCGTGACGCGATGGTGTTGGTGTTCCCCGAGATTAGAAGGGTCGCCCGGTGCCGGATTACCGACCGGGCCGCCGAAGCGGGGAGGGGACCGCCGGATGCCGGACAATGCTCATGCCGAAACCGCCGTCGGCAACCGGTCCATTGATCCTGGGCATGCCTGTTACGGGACGCATGCCGGTCCCTCCGGCTGCTCAATCGAACCGATTGGCGGAAAGTTCGGTGCCGTTCATGGCGCGCAGGACGATCACTGCATAGCGACAGGATTCGCTGGATTCATTCTTGAACGTGCAGTCGTTGGGAGGACCCAGTTCCAGGCAATCCCCTTCGGTCATCTCATGCCGGACGCCGCCTTCCAGGAACACCAACTTGCCCCGCAGAACCCAGATCAGGTGCTTGCGGTTCACATAGGACAAAGCGGGGAAAGACGACTCCTTGCCCGGCGGGAACTCGACGTCGATGATGTCGATGGGGGTGGCGGAACGCGGGGAAACATGGCGCCGGATATAGCCGGTGACCGGATCGGTCCAGACCTGCTGCTGATCCTTGCGGAGCAGCATTCCCTCCTGCATTTCCGCGCGGATCATCAGTGTGGACATGCTGATCTCGAACGCACCCGATAGCCGGGCGAGCAACATCGCCGTTGGGCTGGCCTCGCCCCGCTCCACCTTGTGGATCATCGCCCGCGATACCCCCGATCGCTTCGCAAGGTCGGTCAGCGACCACCCCCGCAACTCCCGCTCGATGCGGATTCTCGCGCCAAGGCATTGATCGACATTGTCCAACATCTGAAATCACCCGTCCGTTAAACCCCCAGACCGAAACAGACCTCGGGGCCGAACACAACCGAATTGAACTGGAATGGACCGAGCCGCAGCGTTTCTCATCCCGGACGCGGTCGGCACCGTTTGGAAAATGGACGGATACAGAGGTGGCTCCGGAGTGCCCAGTGCGCACCTGCGCTGGCGGCCGCTGCCTTTCGACGGGGCGATGGTATTATCCGACCCGAGCCCATCAGAAGTATCCATCGAGCCGGGGCAAGATCATGCCTGGCCTTGTCGATTCGATTGTTATTCCGGGGCCATGAGAACGACAGACGGGAAATATGAGCGGTAACGTTTGGCATCGCGGGTCAGCAGCGGCAACCCCAGCACTGCGGCATGAGCGCCAATGAAGAAGTCCGGAAGCACGCCCGAACGGGCGCCGCCTGCGGCCCGATAACGGCGAAAGGCCTTGCCGGCCAGGAACAGGGCTTCGCGCGGGATTTCGCCCATTTCGATCCCGGCCTCGTCGAGCAGGTCGTCGAGGTCCTCGATCCGTTCAAAGCCGACCGACAGTTCGGCATACACGACGTCGCTGATGATCAGCGGCCCCTTGTCGGCAGCATGGTCCAATTGCCGGATGGACCAGTCCGCCCACACCGGATCGTTGGTGACGAGATCGAGGAGTACGTTGGTGTCGACAAGAGTCATCGGCGCTCAATCCTCGCCACGTGTCAACGCCATGATCTGATCCGTGCTCATCCCCGCGGTGGCGCGGCCCCGCAGTCTCTCGAAGCGGCTCCTTGCCGGAACGGTTCGATCCGCAGGTCTCAGAAGGACACGTCCGTCCTCCTCGATCTCGAACTCCACGGTGCTGCCGGGGCCGAGGCCCAAACGGTCGCGGATCGGCTTGGGAATGGTGACTTGCCCTTTGGTCGTCAGCGTCGTGGCCATGGCCGCCTCGGTAATACCAGATTATGACGCAGTATTACCTAGCGTGTTTCCAAGCGCTCCACAAGGCACCACCGTGCTCTGCCACCTCCGCAGCGGTGACCCATACCACGACGGACCGACAACACCCGAAGGCAGCCTCCACAATGTTTGGAGTTCGATCATTGGCGTCCGATTCTGGCGCCGAACATCGCCTGCAACTGCGATGGCGAAACCGACTTCTGAAGCAGGGTGATGTCTTCAACCGCGGCTTCATGCGCGCACTCGCGTGCCGCTTCGCCGGTGAGGAGGATCGCCGGTATCGCCGTTCCGTAAAGAGATCGGATAGTGGAGATTGTCTTGATGCCATTCATCCCTTCAGGCAAGCGATAGCCCGATATGATCAACTGCGGGAGCCGGGATGTTATTCGAAGCTCCTAACTGGTTATGGGTCCCGGACCCCAAGGTCTGGGGGACTGGAGCCTGGCAGAGGGTGTCTGTGCCCGCCCGGCCATCCGGCGTGCGCGACGCCTCCAAGGTGATTCCTGCCGATTGCGAGAACTGAAAAGGCGATTCTCGCTTTTCCCTCTGATCTGCCACGCTCTGGCTTCACATGCTGCGTTTGCAGCGCTGTTTTAGACATTTTGTTAGACTCTTAACCGTTTCGTGTCTCGCGGCACGGTGCTATCGTTCGCCATCAATTGTCCAATTGTTGGACCAAACTCAGGCGGCGCGATCATGAACGGCGTCTCGGCGGTCAAGGCCATCTTCGAGGAACTCCGCAAGGAGATTCCGGAACGCTATCAGCCCGGCGATCTGCTGCCGAACGAACGGCTGCTGGCGGAGCGGTTCGGCGTCAGCCGCAACACGATCCGGGAAGTCATCATCTTCCTCGAAGCCTATGGGCTGGTCGAAAAGACACAGCGCGGGCCACGTGTCAGCAAGCCTGACATTGAGGCCATGTTCCGCATACTTGACCAATGCTTCGACCGCAGTATCAAGACTTGCCGGGAAGTGTTGCAGTTCCGCCGGATCATCGAGATCGGCGTGCTGCCGGAGGTGGTTCGGCACATCACCGATGCAGAGATCGACGCGCTCAGCCGTCTGGCGGAAAACATGGAACTCCAGTTGACGGTGCGCGAAGCGGCGGAGGTGGACTTCCGCTTCCACGCCGCCATCGTCGACGCCTCCCGCAACTCCATGTTGCAGAAGATGTATCAGGCGATGTCTCAGCCGATGATCTATTACATGGAGATCGGCAAGAGCAACGCCGTGATCGTACCGACCACGGTCAATTATCATCGCCAGATCGTCGCAGCGCTGCGAGAGCGCTCCGTCGCGAAGGCCGTCGAAGCCAGCAACACACATTTCCATTTCAGCGAGAGCGTGTTCAACCAGGAGGCGCAACCCTCCTCCACGCCCGGCTCCTGAAATGTCCGTTTCCTAAAAACAAGGACATCACCTGTGAAAGCACTGATGATCGAAGGCGTGGACGTCTGCGCGATCCACGAGGTGGCGGAGCCGACCCCCGGTCCCGGCGAGGTGCTCCTGGCCATCCGCAACGTCGCCCTGTGCGGCAGCGATCTCAGCACCTTCAAGGGGCTGAACCCGCTGGTCTCCCTGCCGCGCATCCCCGGTCACGAGATCGGCGGCGAGATCGCCGCCGTGGGCGAAGGCGTTCCCGCCGAATACGCCGTGGGCCGGCGCGCCATCGTCATTCCCTACACGGCCTGCGGCACCTGTCCGTCCTGTCGCAAGGGCCGGGTCAACGCCTGCCGCAGCAACCGCACGCTGGGCGTGCAGCAGAACGGCGGTCTGGCGGAGCGCATCGTCCTGCCCCATGGCAAGCTGATCCTGAACGACACGCTGGCCCCGCGCCATCTGGCGCTGGTCGAGCCGCTGTCGGTCGGCTTCCACGCCGCAGCGCGCGGACGCGTCGAAGCGGCCGACACCGTGCTGGTGCTGGGCTGCGGCATGATCGGCATGGGCGCCATCGCCGGCTCCGTCCATCGCGGCGCCACGGTGATCGCCGTGGACATCGGCGAGGCGAAGACCGGTCTGGCCCGCCGTTACGGCGCCGCCCACGTCATCGACGCCGGCAAGGAGGACGTGGACGCCCGCGTCGCCGAACTGACCAACGGCGACGGCGCCGACGTGGTGATCGAGGCCGTCGGTCTGCCCGCCACCTTCACCCAGGCCATCGACTTGGTGTCCTTCGCCGGCCGTGTCGTCTACATCGGTTACGCCAAGGAGCCGGTGTCCTACAAGACGCAGTTCTTCAACCTGAAGGAACTGGACATCATGGGGTCGCGCAACGCGACCATCGAGGATTTCCAGGCGGTCATCCGCTATCTCGAAACGCGCGATCACTCTCCCGACGACCTGATCTCCAAGGTCTTTCCTTTCGAGGAGGCCGACAAGGCTCTGCCCTACTGGGCCAAGGAGCGCGATACCACGGTCAAGGTGATGATCGAGCGCTGAGCATTCCGGCGGCTCCCCGCCGGGCTCTGCAACCACGGAAAAACTGCTGCGGCGGGACATGCCGATCCCGCCGCCGGGTCCCGTCATATCTCGCGGGATTCGCCCCGGGCCGCGTCCGCAGGGACCGGCTCCCCGGCATCCACTCTGGAGGAAAACAATGAAGCGCTTTCTGGCGTCCGCCCTTGCCGCGTGCGTGCTGACCATCGGTGCCGCGACCGGTGCCATGGCCAAGACCGAAATCATGGTCGCCTATGAGAACAACCCCGGTGAGCCGCTCGACCGGGTGATGCACCACTGGGCCGACCTTCTGAAAGAGAAGAGCAAGGGCGAAGTCACCCTGAAGCTGTTCCCCAGCTCCCAGCTGGGCGCCAAGAAGGACGTGATGGAACAGGCGATGATGGGGATGAACGTCATCACCCTGACCGACGTCGGCTTCCTGCAGGATTACGATCCGGACCTCGGTGTTCTCTTCGGCCCGTATCTGACCGACGACCCCCAGAAGCTCTTCAAGATCTATGAGAGCGACTGGTTCAAGAAGAAGGACGAGGCGCTGCGCAAGAAGGGCGTGCACATCGTCATGTCCAACTACCTGTACGGCGTGCGCCACATCCTCGCCAAGAAGCCGATCAATACGCCAGAAGACCTCAAGGGCATGAAGATCCGCGTCCCGAACAACGTGATGCAGATCAAGACGATCGAGGCGATGGGCGCCACCGCCACGCCGATGCCGCTGGGCGAGGTCTATCCGGCCCTGACCACCGGGCTGATCGACGGCGTGGAGAACCCGGTCTCCGTGCTGTACGGCGCCAAGCTGCATGAACAGGCCAAGTATCTCAGCCTCGTCGGCTATCTGACCAACACCTCGCTCTGGGTCGGTGGCGAGGCCTTCTTCAGCAAGCTGCCGGCGGACGTCGTGAAGATGGTCCACGAGACCGGATACGAGGCCGGCCTGTACAGCCAGAAGCTGGCCGCCGAACAGGATGCCGAGTTCATCGAGAAGATGAAGGCGACCGGCGTCACCGTGATCCAGCCGAACCCCGCGCCGTTCCGCGAGGCCACCAAGGTCGTCTACACCCAGTTCCCCAAGTGGTCGGCGGGCCTGTATGAGCAGATCCAGAAGGATCTCAAGTAAGAAATAAGTAAATCCGGGTGGGGCTGCCGTCCCGCCCGGATCGCTTGGAGGAGTATGCCATGGAGTTGATCCGGCGTCTGCCATCGGTCGTCGCGGGAAGCGCGCTGGCCGCTCTGGTGGTGATGACCATCGCGGCGGTGATCGCGCGCTATGTTTTCGACGCCCCGCTGCATTGGGGCGAGGAGATGTCCGGGCTGCTGATGATCTGGATCATCATGATCGGCGCCATCGTCGCCGAGCGTGACGGTCAGCATCTGGAAATCCCGCTGTTCGTCGACCTTCTGCCCACCCGCATCCGGGCGGCGGTCGATCTGGCCATTTCCGCCCTGTCGGTCGCGGTTCTCGGCTATGCCGGATGGCTCGGCTATCTGCTGGCCCAGAGCGCCCAGTACAAGCTTACGGAAATTCTTCAGATCTCCTGGTTCTGGATCGACATCGCCGTTCCGGTGGGGGCGGTTGGCCTGGTGGCCTATCTTCTGCACCGCTGCTTTACCGACATCATGGTGATCGTGAAGGGGAAGGCGCCATGAGCTGGCCCGTCATCATTCTTATCATGCTTTGTCTCTTCGCATTGAACATGCGGATTTACATCGCGATTTTCGCATCCGTCCTTGTCTATTTCGTGTTCTTCAGCCCGGTTCCCGACCAGATCGCGGTCCAGCGGCTGATCGGCGCCTCGCAGAATCTCTCCCTCCTGGCGATTCCCTTCTTCATCCTGCTCGGCACGCTGATGGACCACACCGGCGTGGCGAAGCGCCTGCTGCGCGTGGCCGACCTGCTGGTGGGCAAGTTCACCGGCGGCATGGCGCTGACCAACATCATGCTCAGCACGCTGCTGGGCGGCGTCAGCGCCTCCAACCTCGCCGACAGCGCCATGCTCACCCGCATGATGGTGCCGGAGATGGAGCGCAAGGGCTACAACCGCGCCTTCGCCGCCGCCGTCACGGCGTCGGGCGCGCTGGTGACGCCGATCATCCCGCCGGGCATCGCGCTGATCATCTACGGCCTCGTCGCCGACGTCTCCATCGGCGCCATGTTCATGGCCGGCATCCTGCCGGGCATCGTGATGGCCATGATGCTGATGGTTGCGGCCTACATCGTGTCCAAGCGCAACGGCTATCCGCCGTCCCGCACGAGTTGGCCGACCGCCTCGGAAACCTCCAGCGCGCTGTTGGGCGCCTGGCCGGTGCTGCTTCTGCTGGTCGCCATCATCGGCGGCATCCGCGCCAACATCTTCACCCCGACCGAAGCGGGCGCGGTGGCTGTGCTGATCGTCCTGGTGATCGGCTTCGTGATCTACCGCGAGATGCGCGTCGCCCATGTGGTGGACGCCCTGGTCGGCACCTTCAAGGCCACCTCCTCGGTCATGCTGGTCATCATGGCCTGCTCGGCCCTGGCCTGGATCCTGTCGCTTGAACAGGCGGCGCAGCAGCTGGCGACCTACATCACGGCCCTGACCGACAACAAGTACGTCTTCCTGCTCATCCTCAATCTGCTTCTGCTGTTCCTGGGCATGCTGATCGAGGGCAACGCGATCCTGATCGTCATGGTCCCGCTGCTGATGCCGACGGTGCATCAGCTCGGCATCGACCCGATCCATTTCGGCATCGTGGTGATCGTGAACCTCGCGGTCGGCTGTCTGACGCCGCCCGTGGGCACGGTGATGCTTCTGGTCTGCAACCTCGCCAAGGTGAAGATCTCGGACTTCATGAAACAGTCCACCCTGCTTTTCGTGGCGCTGTTCCTCTCGCTCATGCTCGTCACCTTCGTGCCGGAACTCTCGCTGCTCCTGGCGCGCTGATCCCCTCTGCCGCCTCCCTCGCTATTCCTCCAAGGGACCCGACATGCCGAAGTACCTGAAGATCCATTCCAGCGACACCGTCGCCGTCGCCCTGGAGCCGCTGGCCCAGGGTACCGCGATCGCCGGTCTGGGCGTCGTCCTGCTCGACGAGGTGCCGCAGGGCCACAAGTTCGCCGTGACGCCGCACCAGCCGGGCGACCGGGTCATCAAGTACGGCAGCGTGATCGGCCTCGCCAAGGAGGCGATTCCGGTGGGGCGGCACATCCACACCCACAACATCGGAACGGCGCTGGGCGGCGTGCAGGACTACGCCTATGCCGGCCCGGCGGCCGACGCCGCGCCGGCCGGACGGCCGGCGCCGACCATCCAGGCCTTCGTCCGTGCCAACGGCGAGATCGGCGTGCGCAACGACCTGTGGATCGTTCCGCTGGTCGGCTGCGTCAACGGCCTCGCCAAGAACGCGGCCAAACGCTTCGAGAAGATGGGCCTGCTTCCCGAAGGCTCCCGCGTCATGGTGCTGGAGCATCCCTACGGCTGCTCCCAGCTCGGCGGCGACCTGGACAACACCCGCAACATCCTGCGCGACTTCGCCATCCACCCCAACGCCGGTGGCGTGCTGGTGATGGGGCTGGGCTGCGAGAACAACACCCGCGCCCTGTTCACCCAGGGCTTCGAGCATCCCGACCCGCGCCGCCTGCGCTATCTGACCACCCAGGAGGTGTCGGACGAGCTTGAAGCGTCGCTGGAGGCGATGACCGAGCTGGCGGTGGTGATGCGCGAGGACCGGCGCGAGCCGGTGGGCGCCGACCGCCTGCGGATCGGCCTGAAGTGCGGCGGCTCGGACGGCTTCTCCGGCATCACCGCGAACCCGCTGCTGGGCGCTTTTTCCGACTGGCTGTGCGGGATCGGCGGCGCCACCGTGCTGACCGAGGTGCCGGAGATGTTCGGCGCCGAGCATCTGCTGATGGAGCGGGCGGAGAATCGTGAGGTGTTCGAGGGCGTCGTTACCCTGATCAACGACTTCAAGCAGTATTTCCTCGACCACAACCAGCCGATCTACGAGAACCCCTCGCCCGGCAACAAGGCGGGTGGGATCAGCACGCTGGAGGAGAAGTCGCTGGGCTGCACCCAGAAGGCCGGCCTTTCCCCGGTGCGCGACGTCATCCGCTACGCCGAGCGCATCCGCAAGCCGGGCCTGACCCTGCTGGAGGCGCCGGGCAACGACGGCGTCGCGGTGACCGCCCTGGCCGCCGCCGGCTGCCACATCGTGCTGTTCACCACGGGCCGCGGCACGCCCCTGGGCGGCGTCGTGCCGACCATGAAGATCGCCACCAACACCGCGATGGCCGAGAAGAAGCGGCACTGGATCGACTTCAACGCCGGTCCCATCGCCGAGGCCGCCGCGACGGTGGACAGCCTGCTGCCGTCCTTCATCGACGGCATCCTCGCCGTCGCCAACGGCAGGCAGGCGCGCAACGAGGAGAACGACGTCCACGACCTCGTGATCTTCAAGACCGGCGTCACGCTCTGACCCGCCAATGACCATTCAGACAAGGACGCCGACCATGAAGCGCCTGAATGCATCCTTTCTCAACGGACGCCCGCGCCCGACGACGACACGCATCGTGCAGTTCGGCGAGGGCAACTTCCTGCGTGCCTTCTTCGACTGGAAGGTCGACCGCCTGAACGAGACCGCCGGGTCCGACTGGGGCGTGACCGTCGTCCGTCCCATCACCAGCGGCTTTCCCCAGACGTTGAACGAGCAGGAGGGTGTCTACACCGTCCTGTCGCGCGGCGTGGACGAGTCCGGAGAAAAGGTTTCCCAGGCGCGGCTGATCGCCTGCGTGCGCAACGAGATCGCCGCGCATGGCGAATGGGCGTCGGTTCTGGAACTGGCGCGCGATCCGAACGTCACGGTCGTCGTGTCCAACACCACCGACGCCGGAATCGCCTATGTTCCGTCCGTGGCCTATGCAGACGATCCGCCGGCGTCCTTCCCCGGCAAGATGACCCGCTTCCTGCATGAACGCTGGAAGGCGTTCGACGGCGCTGCGGATGGCGGTCTGCAGATGCTTGCCTGCGAGCTGATCGACCACAACGGCGACGAGCTGAAGCGGATCGTCCTGCTGCACGCCCGCGACTGGGCGCTGGAGCCGGCCTTCATCGCCTGGATCGAGACGGCGAACGCCTTCTACAACACGCTGGTCGACCGCATCGTCCCCGGCTTCCCGCGCGCCGAGGCCGACAGCCTGCGCCAGGAACTGGGCTACGACGACAACTTCATGGCGGCGGCGGAGCTGTTCCACCTGTTCGTGATCGAGCGCAGGGAAGGAATGCCCGCGCTGCGCCTGCCGCTGGGCGATCATGACGAGGGCACCGTCGTCACGGCGGACGTCACCCCCTACAAGGCGCGCAAGGTCGCCATCCTCAACGGCGCCCACACCGGGTTGTGCGCCCTTGCCCTGCTGGCAGGCGTCGAAACGGTGGGCGAGGCGGTGAACGATCCCGCCGGCGCGCGCTTCCTCGACCGGCTGTTGAACGAGGAGGTCATCCCCTTCCTCACCCTGCCGAAGCCGGAACTGGAGGACTTCGCCGCCGCCGTGCTGCGACGCTTCCGCAACCCCTATATCCGTCACCTCTGGTACGACATCAGCCTGAACGGTCTGGTCAAGTACCAGACCCGCAACCTGGACCGGCTGCTGGCCTACCAGGAGCGGTTCGGCAAACCGGCGCCGCTGATGAGCCTGTCGCTGGCCGCCTGGCTGGCCTTTTACCTGGGCCGGTTTCCCGGCGCGGAGACGGTGCCGCCGCGCGACTCCGCCGAGGTCGTCGAACGCGTCCGTGCGATCGGCGCGCTGGATGATGGCACTCCGGCAGGGCTCGAAGCGATGGCCGCTGCATATCTGGGCGAGACGGCCTTCTGGGGCCGTGCCATCGACGAGCCCTCGCTGCGCGCCCGGATCGTCGAGGATTTCCGGTTCCTGACGGAGGAGCCCTTTACCTTCGCCCGCCTCGCTGTCCGCCTGGAGGGCTGACGGGGGCGCCGTCACCTCGTTGCGGCTGGCGGTTCGGGAAGAGATGGTTCGCCGCGGGCTCCCAGAGTCTGTCAGATGCTTCGATCAGCATCTGACAGACTCTGGGCTTTTGGTTTTTCCAAAGCGGACACCGCGGTACAGGGTGACGGACGTGCTCATGCCCGCAACCTGCAATGCCGGACCGCCTACCGCCCACCTGCCAACACCTTCGCGCTGCGGTGCTAAAGCGGATTGCAAGCCGCTTTGGACCGCGACGGCGGTCCCGGCCGCCCATGCGGCCGAAGCCCGACCGGCGAATGAGGTCATATGACTCTAAAGCGAATGCAAATTCGCTTTAGAACAACTCGATAGCAGGGAGCGCGTCCGTCTGGCGGCCCGTGGTGCCGCTCATCACTTCCTCATGGCGACGCCACTGCACCTCGGTGACATAGGTCCGCGTCATCGTGTCGAGGACCGCCTTGAGGTCGGCCGGGGCTTCATTTCCCCCAACCTCCAGAAGGGCAGCCAAGCCATCGTTGAAGCGGCGCAGCCCGTCCAGACCGGCCAGCACGCTGTCGACTTGCTGCCGCACGATGTCCTGGAACTGGACCTGCCCCATGGCATTCATCATCACCTCGGCGATGCCCTGGCCGGTACGGTCCAATTCCTCCAGCAGGCTGCGCTGGTACTGGGCGACCCCTTGGAACCGATCGGACATGCTGACCAGCTGTTCGGTGAGGCCGGTCAGCATCGCCCGCTCGCTCTCCACCTTCTGCTCCAGTTGCTGGCCGTCGATCTGATGATTGATGGCCTGACGCATCTTCGAGATGCCGTCATGGACATGGCGGATGGCGGCCGAGGTCTGCTGCGACAGGTCCCGCACTTCCGCGGCGACGACCTTGAAGCCGTGGCCGAATTCCCCGGCCCTGGTCGCCTCGATGGTGGCGTTGAGCGCCAGCATGTTGGTGGCCGACAGAATGCGGGTGATGGCGTCGATGGAGCTTTCCAGCCCATCGGCCACCTGAACGATCTCCGAGAACCGGTTGCGGTCGTGCATGGCGTCCTGCAGCCGTTCCTCCAGGTAACGCTGCAGGCTGTCGATGCAATCGTGGTTGCGGGCGATGCTCTCGCCCGAACCGTCGATCAACGCCGACGATTCCCGGTCGGATCGGCGGATGAAATCCACAAGGCGAACGACATGGGCGTCGATGTCCCGCAGTTGCCCCAGGATGGTGAAGGCGGCGTTCTCGGTCTGGTCGACCACGGTGCGCAGATGCGCCCCGGTCACTTCGCAGAACCCGGGAACATCCGACACGGCGGCCGCGGCGCCGGCAGTCCGGCTTTCCAGAGCTTCGACATGGCGCCTCCGGGCGGAGAACAGGGCCGGGAGGCTGTCCCATTCGTCCGCGTGCGCCGCCTGCGCGAGACGGGCGCGCCAATGGGCGGCGTCCTCGGATATCGCCGCGAGCACCGCATCCGCTTCGTCGCCCGAATAGGCTTTCCCGTCGATGGTCAGTGCGGGCTTTGCCAGAAACTCCGAGAGGACGGCGCCGGTCGCATGCCGGCTGCCCATGAGCAGGAGCAGCGCCACCAGCCCGACGGCCAGCGCCCCGGCGGTTGCCAGCGCAAGGGCGGCAGGCGCCGGCACGCCGAACCCGCCGAGGAGTTCCACGCAGGCCGGGCCGAAAATCCAGACCAGCAGGGGAAGAACCACCATCTGAAGGCCAAGGCCCGTGGCGAGCAGAGTCCTCAGGCGCCGCATGTTCGAAAGATGCGTGTCTGGCTGGGCGGTGATGGTCAACCCGAACATGATCGATTCCGTGTCTGTCGGTGCAAGTCTTGCGTCAGCGTGCGGTGGGAGCCACCTGCTTGATGACCTGCAGCAGCTGATCGCTCGCCACCGGCTTCACCAGCCATCCGGTGGCGCCGGCGGCCTTGGCCTCGGTGCGCTTGTCCTGCTGGGACTCGGTGGTCAGCACCAGGATCGGGGTGAAGCGGAAGCCCGCCTGCTTGCGCAATTCGCGGATCAGTTCCACCCCGGTCATGCCGGGCATGTGGTAGTCGGTGATGACCAGGGCCGGCTGCAACCCGCCCTGTGCCTTCTTCAGAGCCTCCGGACCGTTGGACGCCTTCTCAACGGCATAGCCGGCCTTGGTCAGGATGTCGGTCATGCTCATCAGGATGGTCGGGCTGTCGTCGACGAGGAAGATCGGCTTCATAACGGGACTCCGGTACGGGTAGGCGGGGGCAGGGGGCGGGCAGGCCGGCGGTCGGCGCCGCGGGAGGACAGGCTGGCGATCTCGTCGACGAGCAGGCTGTGGTCGAGCGCGCCGCGGCTGCGCGGACGGTATGCCGTGATCGGCTGTCCGGCGGCGAAGGCTTCGGCAAGCTGGATGTCGCTGCGGATGCCGGTGAAGATGCGGTCGGCCCCGAACTGGCGGCTCATCGCCTCGATCACCTGCCGATGGAGGTTCAGCCGCCGGTCGACCATCACCGGGACGATGCCGAGAAGCTGCAGATCCGGATTGTGGTCCATCGCCACGCGGAAGAACAGCCGGCTCAATTGCCTGACGCCTTCGCCGGCCAGATGGTGTGGCAGCAGCGGCACCAGAACCGCATCGGCCGCCGTCAGCGCATTGACCAGCGTGCCGCCCAGCGATGGCGGCGTGTCGATGACGATCCGGTCGAAGCGGTCGCGAAGCGGCGCCAGCGCCGCCGCCAGCCGTCTGGCGGGCGTCACGCGGTCGGCCTCTTCATACCGCTCGTCCGCCGGTGCCAGCCAGATATTCGGCTGGTCGGTGGGCAGTATCGTGTCGGAAAGCGGAACGCCGTCGGCGCGCAGCGCGTCATGGGCGCGCGGCGTTCCCCGGGCGGGCTTGATGGCGAATCCGCAAGCGGCGTGGCCCTGGGTGTCGAGATCGACCAGGAGCGTGCGCAGGCCGCGCCGGCCGAATTCGGCAGCCAGATTGACCGCGGTGGTGGTCTTGCCGGTTCCACCCTTGCGGTTGGACAGGGCAAGCACCTGAGGACAGTCGGATGGGGCGGTCATGACGGGGTATCCGCCGGCAAGGCCCCACTCAGCCAGCGCCGCCACTCGGCGTCCTCGGGCCAGGCGACAACCGCAGGCTTGGCGGCGATCAGCAATTGCAGGACGGCGGTGTGCAGGTGCTCGCAGCGGCTGAGATCGATCCGCGGCCGCTTGCGGCTCTTCAGCCAGTCCAGGAGGCTTTCGGCTTCCTCCACGGCACACACGCCTTCAAGCACGGCCAGGGTCTTCTCGAAGCGGATCGGCATCACACCAACTCCTTCAGATCAAGAACGAGGAGGACGCGGCCGTCGCCCAGCAAGGCCGTGCCGGAATAGCCGGGCATTCCGGCCAGGATGCCGTCCATCGGCTTGACGATGACTTCCAGGCTTTCGCGGAAGCCGTCGACGACCACGCCCAGCCGCTCCCTGCCGAAGCGGACGACCATCACCGCTTCCTCCTCCGGCGGGTCGGCGGCCGGCGGAAGATCGAGCAGCCGGGCGAGCCGGACCAGAGGCACCACGGTGTTGCGCAGGACGAAGGCTTCATCGCCGCGGATGCTGTGGATGCGGGCCTGGGGAATGCGCACGGTCTCGGCGATGACGTCCATCGGAATGCCGAAGGCATGGCCGGCCACATCCACCGACATGACGCGGGTCACGGCCATCGTCAGGGGGACCGCCAGCCGGACGGTCGCCCCGCCGCTCAGCGTGCTGGTCAGAGTGACGGTTCCTCCCGCCTTTTCCACCGCGGTGCGCACCACGTCCATGCCGACGCCACGGCCGGACAGATCCGACACTTGCTCCTTCGTCGAGAAGCCGGGGGCGAAGACCAGATTGACCGCGTCGGTGTCGGACAGCGCCGCTGCGGCTTCGGCACTCAGCAGGCCGCGCTGCACCGCCTTGCGCCGGATCGTTTCCGGGTCGATGCCGGCGCCGTCGTCCGAGACCTCGATCACGACGCGGTCGTTCTCCTGGCAGGCCGACAGACGGATGGTCCCGGTTTCCGGCTTGCCGGCGGCGATGCGATCCTCCGGCGGTTCGATGCCGTGGTCGATGGCGTTGCGGATCATATGGACCAGCGGATCCACCAGACTTTCGATAACGGCCTTGTCGGCTTCGGTCTCCTCGCCGGTGACCACCAGTTCGATCCGCTTGTCCAGCCGGCGGGCGAGATCGCGGACCAGACGCGGGAAGCGCTGGAACATCTGGCCGACGGGAAGCATGCGCACCGCCATGATGGCTGCTTGCAGTTCCTGGGCGATGCGGTCGATGACGGCGTGCTGGTCCTTGATCTCCCGTGCCATCTCGCGCGAGGCATAAATCTGCTCCGCCCGCCGGGAGAGATAGGGCATGCCGTTCTTGGCGACCACCAGCTCGCCGATCAGGTTCATCAGGGAATCGACCTTGCCCTGGTCGACCTTCAACACCTTCTGCGCCGCGGCGGTTTCGGTCCGTGTCACCTCCGGCATGCGCTCGGCCGGCCGGGCACCCCCGTGCGCCGGCTCCACCGCGTTCTCCGGAGCAAGGGCGGGGGCGGCGACGGGCCGGTCGCCGAGAAGGGTGGTCAGTACGGTGCGCAGGCTCGCGGGGTCGCTTTCCCCGGTGGCCTTGCCCAGCGCCCCGTCCAGGACACCATCGTGATGTCCAATGGCCCGCAGGGTATTGCGCACGGCCGCCGCCGCCGCCTCGATGTGGCCGAGGCGAACCTCCGGCGGGCAGGGGCTGTCGAGCAGACGGAGTTGGGCCCGCAGGATCGCCCTGCTGTCGTCATCCAATCCGATGGTGCGGACGGTGCCGGCGGAAAGCGGTGCGGTGGTCCAGTCCGGATCGGTGCCGCCGACGATGGCGTCGACCAGAGCGTTCAGCCAGCCGGGCAGGGGACGGTCGCAATCGTCCGGTCCCAGCACCGCGAGCAGGGCGCGCAAACCCGATTCCTGATGAGTCCCGGAGCCGGTCAACCCCAGCAGAGTCCGGGTGGCCGACCGCAGCCTTGGAGCATCGCCGCGCTCCAGCCAGCCGAGCGCATTCTCGGCAAAATCCTCGTAGAGCGGTCCGTCGATCCCGTCGCCGTCCAGAAGGACCAGATGCCGGGGCTCCACACCGACGATCTCGACCTGCTCCTCCACGTAGCGGAAGAGTTCCCGAACCATGTCGCCCGGAGCGGCGGTCAGCAGCCGGAAACGGACGGCACAGACGAAGGGGTCGTAGTCGGCCAGCGCCGGCAGTTCCATGATCGGGGCGATGCGGAGCGCCAGCAGATCCGGCAGTTGGCGGGCGAGGTGGACGGGATCCTCACCGTTGAAGAAGCATTGGCTGTCGGGCCGGTATTCGACCGCCCACACCGCCGCACCGTTCAGCGCGAGCTCCATCGCGGCCAGCCGTTCGGCTTCACTGAAGTCGGCCAACCAGGCGGCGGTGGTCTGCGCTGCGCCGGCCGCCGCCATGGCAACGCCATCGGTCGTGATCCCTGCACCCAGCAGAGCGCGCTGGCGCGCGACCATGCCGTCCGACAGGGCGTCGGCCCCGTCGGGCAGGCAGCCGGTGGCCTCCAGATCGTCGAGCCAGCGGCTGACCTGGTCCAGCCCGTCGAGCAGCAGATCGACCGTGCCGGGATCGAGCATCAGCGTTTCGGCGCGCA
Organism: Pseudomonadota bacterium; assembly: GCA_023423695.1. Classification (GTDB taxonomy): domain Bacteria; phylum Pseudomonadota; class Alphaproteobacteria; order Azospirillales; family Azospirillaceae; genus Azospirillum. The sequence continues at coordinate 48,700 of JAFAFA010000120.1, forward strand.
CCGCTCCAAGCAGATCCTCACCGGCATGGACCAGGCGGGTCAGCGGCGCAATCTCGAAGAGACCCGAGGCACCCTTCAGCGTATGAACCGAACGGAAAATGGTGTTGACCAGTTCGCCGTCGTCCGGCGCCTTTTCCAGCGCCAGCAGGCCTTCCGCCGCCTTTTCCAGCAGATCGCGGCTTTCGGAGATGAATTGACCGAGAAGATCGCTCATGACACCGGACCTCCGGTCATCAGCGCCACGGTGCGGAACAGGGCATCGGGCTGCACGGGCTTGACCATGTAGAGATTGGCTCCGGCGGCGTAGGCGCGCGCGGCGTCGCTGTCCTTCGCCTCCGTGGAGATCATGATTGCCGGCACGGCGCGCAGAGCGGGCTCCCGGCGCGCGGTCGACAGGAACCGGTATCCGTCCATCTTCGGCATGTTGACGTCGACCAGGAACAGGTCGAAGGCGTCGGCCAGCGCCTTTTCCAGCCCCTCGAGCCCGTTGACCGCCTCATCGACGGTGAAGCCGGCGGCTTCCAACACGTCGCGGTAATAGAGACGAACGGTCGCGGCATCGTCGACGACGAGCACACGCTTCATGGCGGCCTCCTGTGGGCGCGGGAACGGCAGGATCATGGCGCGTCCCCATGCTCCGGCTTCTGGTAGACGATGGCATCCGGGAACCGGCGGACACGGAACAGCGGAGAGATGCGGCTCATCGATTCCGAGTGGCCGAGACAGCAGAAACCACCCGGCTGAAGTGCGTCGAAGATGGTTTCCGCCGCTTGGCGCCGCGACAGGTCGTCGAAATAGATCAGCAGGTTCCGGCAGAAGACGACGTCGAAATCCCGATGCCGCCGGGTTTGCAGCGGATCGTTCAGGTTCACCGTGGTGAACTCGATCGAGTTTCGCAGATCGTCGATGATCTGGTAGGCGTCCTCGCCGACGCGCGAGAAGAAGCGCCGCCGCGTGGCCTGCGGCAGGTATTGCAGGGCGCGTTCGCCGTAGCGGCCCTGGCGCGCTGCCTCCAACACCTTGGTATCGATGTCCGATGCGACGATCTCGACGTCGAAGCGGTCGACATGCTCCCAATGTTCCAACAGGTAGAGGGCCAGCGAATAGGGTTCCTCCCCCGTCGCACAGGGGATCGACCAGATGCGCAGCCGCTCGCCCGCCGCCTTGCGCCGCACCAGTTCCGGCAGGATCGACTGCACCAGGCAGCGGAACTGGTATTCCTCCCGGTAGAAATAGGTCTCGTTGACCGTCATCGCGTTGATGAGGGTCTGGACCTCTTCCCCCGAAACCTGGAACCGCAGGTGGGTGAAGTATTCGCGGAAGTCGCGCAGCTTCAGCGCCTCGACCCGGTCGATCAGGCGCTTGTCAACGAAATAGCGCTTCTTTGCGTCGAAGGAAATGCCGGTCTTCCGGTAGAAAAACTCCTGGAAACGCGCGAAATCCTCGTCGGAGATCGTGATTCCCTGCGGCTGTGCGGCAGTCTGCGGGCTGGCCATGCCTCAGCCTCCGCGGATGCGGCGCAGGGCGGTGCGCTGGGTGAAAGCCAGGAACGCATCGCCGGGGAAGCGCCGAACCACCCGTTCCAGATCGGCACAGGCGGCTTCCGTCCCGACCTCCGCCAGCGTGTCGATCGCGGCGGCGACGACGTTGACATGCCCGTCGTCTCTCAGGACGGCCAGCATCCAGCGTTCCACGTCAGGATGGCGCAGATTGCCGGCCACATTGACGGCGAAGATGCGCACGTCGGAGTCCGGATCGGCGAGCAGCGCTTCCATGCGCGGCGCCACCGGTCGGGGAAGCTGTTGAAGCGTCTCGATGGCGCCGTTGCGCAGCGCCGGATCCTCGTCGCTCAGCAGCGGCAGCAGCCCCGCCACAGCGGCATCTCCGCCGATGGCGGCCAGCGCCAGGAAGATCGCCTCGCGCACCGGCCCGTCCGTCTCGGCCGGCAGCCGTCCGCAAAGAACTTTGACGGACTCGTCGCCTCCGGCTTCGGCCAAGGCACGCACGGCGGCGCGGCGAACCGATGCGGCCGGCGCGGCGAGGCTGGCCGGCAGGTCCCGGCGGTCAGCGAAGGACTGGGCACTGTCGTCCGGCAGCGGTTCAGGGGCGGGCAGGGTCGGCTTCTTGACGAGCGGCATTCGCGTTCTTGTCCTTCTTCGGGCCGTCAGGAAAGCCAGCGCAGGATCTGGCCGGCGATGTCGCCGCAAGGCAGCACGGCGTCGGCCCCGCCGCGGCGGATCAGGTCTGCCGGCATGCCGAAGACGACGGCGGTGGATTCGTCTTCCGCGATGGTGCGCCCGCCCATGCGCCGCAATACGGTCATGGCGGCGGCGCCGTCGCTGCCCATGCCGGTCAGCATCACGCCGATCAGCCGGTCGGCGGCGACCTGACGCATGGCGCTGGCCACCAGCCGTTCGACGCTGGGATGCCAGAGATGCGTGTCGTCGCTGGGCATCGGCACGGCGGTCAGCCGGCCCAGGCGTTTCTCGACCACCATGTCGGCGTCGCCGCGGGCGATATAGACACGGCCGGGTTGCAGGGCGGCAGGCTTGCCGACCTCAACCACGTCGAGCGCACAGACTCCGTTCATGCGCTGGGCGAAGACGCCGGTGAACGCGCCCGGCATATGCTGGGCGACCAGGACCGGCCATGGCAGGTCGGCGGGCAGCCGCGGCAGCACCTCTTCGAGCGTACGGGGACCGCCGGTGGACACGCCGATCAGGATCAGCCCCTGGGTGTCGCTGCGCAGCGGCGGCAACGGCTGCGCAGCGGGTATGGGCTTCGCCGGGTCCGGCCGGCCGCTCTGCTCTCGCAGGCGGCGGGTCAGAGTGCGGGCGCGGCGGATGCGAGCCCCCGCCGCCGCACGCACCTTGGCCACCAGTTCGTGCCGGATGCGGTTGATATGCAGCGACACCGTTCCGTCCGGCTTCTGGACGACGTCCACCGCCCCGAGCGCCAGCGCCTCCAGCGTCACTTCCGCACCTTCGGCGGTCAGAGAGGAGACCATCACCACCGGTCGCGGTTCGCGGGCCATGATTTCGCCGAGGCAGGTCAGGCCATCCATCTCCGGCATGTTGACGTCCAGCGTCACCACGTCGGGACGATAGCTTTCGATCTGCTCCAGCGCATCGCGGCCGTTGCGGGCCAGCGCCACCTCGAAACCGGCTTCGGCCTCGAAAATCTCGCGCAGGCACCGCCGCATCAGCGCGGAATCATCGACGATCAGCACCTTCACCATGGCCAACCCGTCTCAACTCCGATCAGGCCGCCACGACCAGCGCTCCCAACTCCTTCTTGTCGAGGAGCTGGTCCACGTCCAGCAGCAGGATGATCCGCTTCTGCCGTTCGATGTTGGCGACGCGGGTGATCAGCGACGATTGCTCCGCCGACAGCTCGGGGGCGCGGCCGATGACCGAGCGGGCGATCTTCAGCACTTCCGACACGCTGTCGACGATGAAGCCGGTGCGCACGCCGTTGATGGTGAAGACCATGATGCGCTGACGGTCGTTGCGCGCCGTCTCGGGCAGGCCGAAGCGCCGGCGCTGGTCGATGACGGGCAGCACCGTGCCGCGGAGGTTGACCACCCCTTCGATGAAGTCCGGGGTCTTCGGGACCCGGGTCAGCTCGTCGGGGACGCGGACGATCTCCTGCACGCTGTCGATGGGGACACCGTACTCCTCATGCGCCAGGCGGAAGACGACGAACTGCTCCTCGTCGTCGACGGCACCGGGCCGGGTGTTGCTGCTGTCCATGCTGATCTCCCCGCCGGCTTCCTGGGCGCTGACGGCCTCGCTGAGGTCGGCGTTGCGGAACATGCGGTCGGCGGTCAGGATGGAGACGAGACGCCGGCCGTCCTGCAGCCGGCAGATCGACTCGATCTCACCCTTCGAACCACCGCGGTTGAGCAGCGCGGGCATGCTGTCGACGAGGCTGCGGTTCACCCGCAGAACCTCCTTGACCGTATCGGTCACCACGCCGACCGAACCGCCGCCCGTCTCGCCCTCCGCGCCCAGGGACACGACGACGATGCGGTTGTGCTCGTCCAGCCCGGTCGCCGGCAGGCCGAACATGCGGCGCAGGCTGACCAGCGGCAGCAGGCGCCGCCGCAGGGTCATCACGCCGACGACATGGGAGTCGCTGTTGGGGACGTGGCTGATGCCGTCGGGCACCTGCACGATCTCCTGCACATCCTCGATCGGCAGGGCATATTCCTGCCCGGCCACCTCGAAGCTGACGAGCTGCACCTCGTCCACCGCCTCGCGGTCCTGAGCCGCTCCGTCCTCGCGCATGGCGTGCAGGTCGGCGGCGGCGGTCCGGCGTGCGCCGAAGCCACTGAACTCCCGTTCGATCAGCCGGGCCGGATCCAGGATCTGGATCATCGCCGAACCCTGCTTGATCATGCCCGCCAGAAATTCGGTGGACACGGTGGAGCGGATGCCGTCCACCGTTTCGATGTCCGCCGGCTCCACCGACACGACGCTTGCCATCCGGTCGACGACGAAGCCCACCGGGACGCCCTTGTTGATGACAACCACGCGGGTGGCGTCATCATGCTCGGCATCCTTCACCTGGAACATGCGGCGCAGGCTGGCGACCGGCAGCACCGTGCCGCGCAGGTTCGCCAGCCCTTCCAGGCTGCGCGGGCTCATCGGCACCTGCACCATGTCGGGAAGGCGGATGATCTCCTGCACCTCCGCCAGCGGCACGGCGAAGGTCTCGCCATGCACGGTGAAGGTCACGAATTGCCGGTTGTCGGCTTCAATTTCGCCGTGGCGGCCGGCTTGGCCGTCGCTCTGGACCGTGTCGGCCCCGGGGTGTGCGGGCGGAGCCGATCCGCCCGTGCCCCCGTCAATGGGGTTCGCCATCGCTTGGATTCTCCTGTCGGGCGTCCCGGTCAGCCGGCGTTCTGCAGTTCGTCGGCCAGTGAGGCGATCTCCTCGACGGCGGCGGCCAGTTCCTCGGCACCGCGCGACTGCTCCTTGGCGGCCTGCGACGCTTCGCTGGCGGCGGCGCCGGACTGCTGTGCGGCCGCGGAAATCTGCTCCACACCCTTCTTGGCCTCGCCCACCGTGGTGACGATGGCGTCGGCGCCCTTCAGGATGTTTTCCGCCCCCTCCACCACGGTGGCCATATCGCGCGACACGACTTCCAGGTTGGCGGTGGTCGCCTTGTTCTTCTCCACCTCGGCGGCAGCCGAGGCGGCAATCTCCTCCAGATCGCGGCGGACCTTGGCGATCTGGTCCTGGATGGCCTTCACCAGATCCTTGATCCGTTCGGCGTTCTCCGAGGAATCCCGCGCCAAGTTGCGGATGTCGGTGGAGACGACGGCAAAGCCCTTGCCGAACTCGCCAGCGCGCGCGGCCTCGATCGAGCCGTTGACGGCCAGCATGTTGGTCTGGACCGATACCGTGCTGATGGCGTCGACGATCTTGTCGATGCGGCGGGCGACCTCTTCCAGGCTGCCGATCTGATCACGGCTCCTGGCATTCTCCTCCACCGCCTTGGCGACGCCAGCGATCAGCGTCTCCACGGCGCCACGGTTTTCCCGCAGCGCGGCCTGGAGCGCCGTGCCCTTTTCGCGGGCCATGCCGGCGCGCTCCTGCGCCAGCATGGCGCTCTTCTCGATCTGGACGATGGCGGAGGCCGACTGCTGGGTGGCGGCGGATGCCGACTGGGACCCCCGGCCGATCTGGTCCAGCGCCGTCATGACCTGGGTGGCGGCGCGGTTGATTTCCTCGACCGCGGACGACAGTTCCTCTGCAGCGGACGCGACCTCCTCGCTCGACTTGCCGATGTCGGTGGAGTTCTTCAGGTCCTCCGACAGTTCCGACAGCTCGGTGGACGCCTGTTCCGACTGGTTCAGGGCGACCGCCTGCTGCTCCACCGTCTTCAGGGCCTCCTGGCAAGCCGACGATTGCTCCTCCGCGGCGGCGGCGATGGACTCGGAGCCCTTCTGGGCTTCCACCGCGGCGCGGTCGGCCTCCGTGGCGGCCATCGTGATCTCGTCGGCGCCGCGCTTGATCTCGATCATATCGATCCGGACCTGCTCGAGCTGGGCGGAGATCGTCCTGCCGCTGTCCACCTCGGCCTTGGCGGCCTGGGACGACGCGTTGATGCCGTCGGCGATGACCTTGACCTCGCCCTGGATCTGGCCGATTAGGTCCTGGATGTCCCGCGCGCTCTTTTCGGAGGTTTCGGCTAGGGTGCGCACTTCGTCGGCGACCACGGCGAAGCCCTTGCCGTGCTGGCCGGCGCGGGCGGCCTCGATGGCCGCGTTCAGGGCGAGAAGATTGGTCTGGTCGGCGATGCGGGCGACGGCCTTCACGATGTCGCCGATGTTGGCGGCCTGACGCTCCAGCTCCGCAACCATGGTGACGGATGCGGCCTGGCGCTCGGCCGCCGTGCCGATGGCGGTCACCGATGCGCCGATCTGGGTGGAGATGCTGGCGATCAGTTCCTGAAGGGTCTCGGTCTTGCGGCTCGCCGCGTCGGCGTTCTCGCGGGCGGACAGGATCTGGCGGCCGATGCCGGTCACCGCGCGCTGGGATTCCTCGGCGGCACCCGCAGCCTCCTGGGCGCCGGACGCGATCTGCTCCATCGCCTTGCGCAGCTGATCGGCAGCCGACGCGGCTTCGGTGATGCCGCTGGCGAGCTGGGAGGTGGCGGAGGCGATGCGCTCCGCGGCCTTCTGCGACTTGGCGTGGGTGCGGGCCCGGCGGCGCTGATCGTCCGACTGCGCGTTGCGCTCACGGCTCAGCCGCGGAGGCGTGCGGTAGTCTGCGCCTTCTTCAGGGTAGGACAGGGTGGTTTTCTTCACCAGGGCCATGAACAACTCTCCTCAACTGAATGAGGAGGGTCTGGCCGGCTCTCCTCAGCCGGAAGATATAGATGGCTCCGTGCCGCCTATGATATTAGGTAAGACCCTAATACGTAATACGACGTATGCGCGACGGCGGATCAGTCGCCAGGAGAATATTTTTATCGGATCTGTCAGGTTTCGCGCCTGCACCAGCGGGTAGGCGCAGAGTGAAGTCGCCCCAGCTGGGTGGTTCTTGCGCAATGAGGTCGTCCTGAGCATCGCTGGCAAGAAGCAGTATCTCTGGCGGGCCGTCGACCGCGATGGCTCCGTGCTCGAAGTGCTGATGCAGAGCCGGCGCGACGCCAAAGCGGCCAACGCCTGCTCCGCAAAATGCTGAAAAGGCAGGGCTGCGCGCTGCAGGTGCTGTGACCGATAAGCTGAAGTTCGACGCCGCCGCTAAGCGCATCATCATGTCGGAGATGGAACACCGCCAGCACAATGGGCTCAACAACCAAGCCGAAAACTCGTACCAACCGCCCCAACGGCGGGAAGTATATCAACTCTACAATATTTCTATTTAATCATGTTTGACTGATCTTTATCACCGTTGTATTATCCCATGTCAGAACACGCCCGTCTCCTGCATGCAGCTCCAGCCGAGCAACCAGGGCGCCCGTTTCAGCGGCGACCAGCGAGGATCGCGGTTCGTCAGGGGCATAGAGATGGTCTTCACCCCACTGACGTAGCGCGACGATAACGAGGAAAAGGCCGCGCCCCTTTTTTGTCAGAACATATTCCTTGTAGGCGCTGCCGTCAGAAGCCGGCGCCGTCTCCAGAATGCCGCGTTCGGTCAGATCGCGCAGCCGGGTTGCCAACATTCCCTTAGCAATGCCAAGGCCGCTTTGAAACTCGTTGAATCGTCGCACTCCGTCGAAGGCGTCGCGGATGATCAGCAGTGACCACCAATCGCCGATGACATCGAGCGCGCGCGCCACCGGACAACCCGTATCCCAAAGACTGACCCGCTTGACCATACCACCGCTCTCGACAGCACAAAACTGGTCCTAAAATAGAACTGGAATTCTCGATGCGCAAGTGGTCTCGATATGAAACCAGAGTGGCTTCAAGAACGGGATCACCATGAAGAGCGCAAGCGGACCAAGGGCACGGCACCAGCCGGATGGCGGGTTATCAGGAGTTACGACGCTGATCTTCGCGGTTGCCGCCGGCCTCAGTGTAGCAAACATCTATTACGCTCAGCCGTTGCTTGACACGATTGCGAGAGATTTTGACATTTCGCCGGCTACCATCGGCCTTGTTGTGACGCTGACCCAGGTTGGCTACGCGCTGGGGCTGATTTTCATCGTACCACTCGGCGATCTACTTGACCGTCGTCGGCTTGTCATTGGCCAAGGCCTTCTGTCGATCATCGCGTTGGTCGCTGTAGCGACAGCGAAGACCGAATGGGTTCTATTCACCGGCCTTACCGCGATGGGCCTGCTCGCCGTCATGGTGCAGGTTCTGGTCGCCTTCGCCGCGACGTTGGCAACGCCCGCCGAACGGGGCAGGGTGGTCGGCACGGTGACGAGCGGCATCGTCATCGGCATCCTTGCCGCCCGCTTTGTCGCCGGGCTGCTCGCCGATGTCGGCGGCTGGCGGGTGGTCTATCTGACATCGGCCATTTTGATGGCGGCCATGGTCGGGCTGCTGACGCGTGTTCTACCGCGAACTCCGTTGCCGGACAGCACCGACAGCTACGCCGAGACGCTGCGTTCCATTCCCGCCTTGTTTCTGCGTGACCGGGTTTTGCTGACTCGCGGTCTTCTCGCTCTGCTGATCTTTGCGACCTTCAGCACATTTTGGACAAGCTTGGTTCTGCCGCTCAGCACCGCTCCTTTCCACTATTCGCACACGCAGATCGGACTGTTCGGTCTGGTCGGTCTGGCAGGGGCGGCAGCCGCGACAGGCGCGGGACGCCTCGCGGACCGCGGTCTCGGCCAATGGACGACGGCACTGTCTCTCACGCTCCTGCTGCTGTCATGGGGGCTGATCGCTTTTCTGCCGTCGTCCATTCCGCTTCTGCTGATCGGCGTTGTCCTGCTCGATCTTGCCGTGCAGGCCGTCCACGTCACCAACCAGAGCATCATCGTCGCTCGCCACCCGACGGCACGCAGCCGTCTCGTCGGCGGCTACATGGTTTTCTATTCGATTGGCAGTGCCATGGGAGCAAGTGCCGCGACCATGGCCTACGCCCATGGCGGCTGGCACGGCGTCTCGATGCTGGGAGCAGCATTTAGCGCAGCTGCAATGCTGACTTGGGTTGGCGCGTGCCACCTGCCCGCCGGTAGCGAAGCGGCGGAATGCGCTGACCGACTCTAATAGCTTGTTCGTGACGTGCTCGTCCTGACCGGTGCTGCGCGGGATACTACTTTAAGCTGAACGGGGGTGTTGCGCCGGGTGGCCCATCTGGTAGGGCTGTGAGCGTGGTCAACAGCCTCGGGTCAGCAGTCTACGGGCAGCGCCGTTCGTCCCGCAAGCACCACGCCCGCTTCCTGGGACGCGTTCTCGAATGTCGATGCCTTCGTGGATGAGGTGCTGACGGAGTTGACAGCCATGGCGGCGGAGGGGACGCGGACAACCCGAGCCGGCTCGAGGCCAGCGCTCGCCGGCGCTACCCTGCGCAAGGCGATCATGGCGGTGTGGTGCGTGTGCTTCTGCGGCATGCAATGGCGGACCATCGGCCAGCTCTCCGGCATCTGTACACTCTGTTTGCCCGCTGGACCCGGCTGGGGCTGTGGCGCCGTTTGCTCGACCGCCTACGCCGCACGTGGCGGCTGGCCTGCGGCGGTACGGCCGAGCCGAGCACGGTGGTGATCGACAGCCGCACCTGCCTTTGGGCCCCGAGCTGTTTCGCGCGGGGCGTGGACGGCGGCAAGAAGATCCGCGGCGTGACGGTCCATATTGCCGTCGAGAAGGACGGCATTCCGCTGGCGATCGATGCAGCACCAGCCAACGTCCACGACACCAAGGGCATCGTCCCAGTCCTGCGGGAGATCGCCGGCCGCGGTTTCCTGGGCCCGGCGATTGGTGACCTCGGCGATCGCGGCCAGCGCCTGGCCAAAGCCAGGGAGGCCCTTGGCATCACCATTCAGCCGATTGCCCGAGGGCGCGACGGCGTGTTCAGTCCCACGGAAATCGCCCGGGTCGTGGAGCGCTCGTTTGGATGGCCAATCCGGGACCGGAGGTTGAACACCCATGTCGAGCGGACGAAGGAGCACCTCGTCGCTTTCATCGAGATCGCCTTCATCTCGATCCTCTCACGCCGCCTGAAGCGGCTCGTCACCCAGGCAACCCCAGCATGACGTCCACGAACAGCCACTGAAACAATGGTACAGCCACACGGCCTCGTTGATGATCGCCGCCGGAAAGCGGAAGCCGCGGTACGGGGTGGGCGTCGTGCTCATGACCGGAAGCCTGCCACGAACAGGGCGGGGTCGCCAAGCTGACAGCACCACCTCACCCGCTACTGGTTCACCTGACCGGGGGGCATGCCCCCGATCGGCACGGACTCTTCACCGAGCTTGGCTGTAAAGCTCCAGGGCATCCTCGTAGCGGACATCGCGCGGATTGTTGATCAAAAGCCTCTGCACCTTCATGGCGTCGGCGGCCAGCATCGGCAGATCGTCCCGTCGCACGCCAAGCTGTTGCAGGCGCTGCTCCATCGGCATGGCGGCGACGAGATCGCGCATGGCCTCGATGAAGGCGGCCGCCGCCCCGGCCGGCGTGGCGAAGGAGCGGCCGGGCAGGATCACCGGGGCGAGTTCGGCGTAAAGCCCTTCGGCGGCCGGCCGGTTGAACTCCAGCACCGGTCCGAGCATCAGCGCGTTGCTCAGTCCGTGCGGCACGTGGAAATGGCCGCCCAGCGGATAGGCCAGGGCGTGGACTGCCCCGACCGGCGCGTTGGCGAAGGCGATGCCGGCAAGCAGCGAACCCTGGAGCATCGCCGCACGGGCGGCTACATCGCGCCCGTCCGCGATGACGGCGCGGATGTTGCCGCCCAGCAGGCCCAGCGCCCGCAGCGCGAGACTGTCGGACAGCGGGTTCTTCTTGTGGCGGGTGGTGTAGGCCTCGATGGCGTGGACCATCGCATCGATGCCGGTCATGGCGGTGACCCGCGGCGGCAGCCCGAGCGTCAGACGGGCGTCGAGCACCGCCAGATCGGGATAGAGCAGGCTGGACACCACCCCCTTCTTCTCGCTCGTGGGCGTGGTGACGATGGCGATGGGGGTCACCTCCGACCCCGTGCCGGCGGTGGTCGGTACCTGGATCAGCGGCAGGCGCGGTCCCTTGGCGAGGCCGATGCCGTAGATGTCCGGCAGCTCCTGGGGCGTGCCGGCCAGCAGGGCGACCAGCTTGGCGGTGTCGAGCGAACTGCCGCCGCCGAAGCCGATCACCCCGTCGGCCCCGGCATCGCGCGCCGCCTGCACCGCCAGCGCGACCGATTCCTCCGGCGGGTCGGCCAGCACGTCGGAGAACAGCGCGCAGGCCGTGCCGGCGGCTTTGAAGCCGGCCTCGACCGGCTCCAGCAAGCCGGCCGCCACCAGACCGGCGTCGGTGACGATCAGCGCACGGCGGATGCCCAGCTCCTTCGCCATGTCGCCCAGCCGGGCCGCCGCCCCCGCCTTGCACACCAGCTTCGGCGTGGTTTCGAACACGAAGTCCGTCATGTCTCGATCCTCACCGGAAAGGGGGTCAGGCGGTTTCGGCCGGCACGACCAGCCGCCCGAGCACCGTGCGGAGTTTCTCCGGCAGTGCCGCCGGACGGCGCGTCTCGCGGTCGACATAGACATGCACGAAATGGCCGCAGGCCGCCGGCGTGGGATCGTCGTTGCGGAACAGCCCGACCTCGTAGCGGACGCTGCTGGTGCCCAGCCGCGCCACGCGCAGCCCGGCCTCGACCCGGTCGGGGAAGCTGACCGGCGCGTAATAGCTGCAGCCGGTGTCCACCACCAGCCCGATCACCGGGCTGGTTTCGATGTCGAGCGCACCGTTCTCGATCAGGTACTGGTTCACCACCGTGTCGAAATAGCTGTAATAGACCACGTTGTTGACGTGGCCGTAGGCGTCGTTGTCCATCCACCGGGTCGGGACGATCTGGAAATGGGGGTAGGAGGCGCGGGTGTCGTGCTTGCGGTCCATGAGGTTTCCTCCCTGTATCGGATTGGTCTTTGGGGACTCAGGCGACTTCGAACAGGCCGGCGGCGCCCATGCCGCCACCGACACACATGGTGACGACGACATGGCGCACACCCCGGCGCTTGCCCTCGATCAGGGCGTGGCCGACCAGGCGGGCGCCCGACATTCCGTAGGGATGACCGACGGCGATGGCCCCGCCGTTGACGTTCAGCCGCTCGTCGGGGATGCCGAGCCGATCGCGGCAGTGGATCACCTGCGCGGAGAAGGCCTCGTTCAACTCCCACAGCCCGATGTCGTATACGGTTAGGCCGTGCTGCTTCAGCAGCTTCGGCACCGCGAAGACCGGGCCGATCCCCATCTCGTCCGGGTCGCAGCCGGCGACCGCAATGCCGCGGTAGAAACCGAGCGGGGACAGGCCCCGGCGTTCGGCCTCCGCCGCCTCCATCAGCACGCAGGCCGACGCCCCGTCCGACAGTTGCGAGGCGTTGCCGGCGGTGACGAAGCGCCCTTCCCGGATCTGCTGGCCGTCGCGGAACACCGGCTTCAGCGCCGACAGCCCGGCCAGCGTGGTGTCCGGCCGGTTGCTCTCGTCACGGTCCAGCGTGACCGCATGACGGATAGTCTCGCCGGTTGCCTTGTCGAAGCGGGTCATGGTGGTGGTGAGTGGCACGATCTCCGCGTCGAAGCGCCCGGCGTCCTGCGCCTCGGCGGTGCGGGCCTGGGAGCGGGCGGCGTAGGCGTCCTGCGCCTCGCGCGGCACGCCGTAGCGCGCCGCCACGATCTCCGCCGTCTCGATCATCGCCATGTAGACGTCGGGGCGGTGCTCGACCAGCCAGGGATCGCGCCAGCGCTCGACGTTCATCCGGTCGGTCTGCACCAGCGACAGCGATTCCAGCCCGCCGCCGACCGCGACGGTCATGCCGTCGACGACGATCTGCTTGGCGGCGATGGCGATGGCCATCAGGCCGGAGGCGCATTGCCGGTCCACCGACTGCGCCGCCACCATGGTCGGCAGTCCGGCGCGCAGCGCGCATTGCCGGGCCATGTTCATGTGGGTGGCGCCCTGCTGCAGCGCCGCCCCCATCACCACGTCGTCGATCTCGGCGGGATCGATCCCGGCGCGGGCGACGGCATGCGCGATGGCATGCCCGCCCAGCGCCTGTGCCTGGGTGTCGTTGAAGGCGCCGCGGTAGGCTTTGCCGATGGGCGTGCGAGCGGTCGATACGATGACGGCTTCTCTCACCGGTCTTCTCCTTGTTTCCTCCGGGTCTCGGCCGGCTGGCTCAGCCGGCGGCGTCCGCCGCGCGCTTCAGGATGCGGTCGACATGGCTCAGGCCGGCGTCGATCTCGTGCTGGCGGTCGAGCGAGGCGATCTCGGCGAAGCGGGCGGCCACGGCCTCCGGCGTCCGCTCGCCTTCGGGCAGGTAGACGCCGTCGGATTCGACGAGGGCGAGCCGGGCATAGGTGCCGGCGCCGGCGAGGATTACCGTGCGACTCGGCGCCCGCTCCGACACCAGGAACAGCGCCGCCGGGGTGACGAAATCCGGGTTCAGCCGGGCCAGAGCCGTCTCGTCGAGGATGTCGGAGGTCATGCGGGTCGCCGCCGTCGGGGCGACCGCGTTGACGTGGATGCCGTTGCGGATACCTTCAAGATGCAGGACGTTCATCAGCCCGACCAGCCCGGCCTTCGCCGCGCCGTAGTTCGACTGGCCGAAATTGCCGTAGACGCCCGAGGTGGAGGTCGTCATCAGGACGCGGCCATAGCCCTGCGCCCGCATGATCGGCCAGACCGCGTGGGTGACGTTGGCCGCCCCCATCAGATGCACGTCGACGAGCGAGCGGAAATCCTCCAGCTCCATCTTGGCGAAGCTCTTGTCGCGAAGGATGCCGGCGTTGTTGATCAGCACGTCGATGCGGCCCCACAGGCCGTGGGCGCGCTCGACCATCGCCGCGACCTGCGCCGGATCGGTGACGTTCGCGCCGTCGGCGATGGCCTCGCCGCCGCGGCTGCGGATCTCCGCGACCACCGTCTCGGCGGCGGTCTCGGCGTTGTCGGGAGCGCCGCGGCCGTCGCGCGCGCCGCCCAGGTCGTTGACCACCACCCTGGCGCCGCGCGCCGCCAGTTCCAGCGCGTAGCCGCGCCCCAGCCCGTTCCCCGCCCCGGTGACGATGGCGACCCGCCCGTCGAAGCGGATTCCGTCCGTCCCAATGCCATCCGATTGAATGCTCATGCTGCGTTCACCTGTTCTTTCAAGAGGGTCAGGATGATCCAGTCGGCCGCCAGCGCCGGCTTGGCGCCGCCCTCGATCTCCACCGTCACCGCATAACGCGCGACCAGTTCCCGATCCGACCGGCGGGTTGCCTCGCTCAGCACGAAGCGGGCGCGGACCCGTGCCCCGGACTTGACCGGGGCGAGGAAGCGGACGCGGTCGAAGCCGTAATTGATGACCATCGCCTCTCCGGCGATCGTCGGCAGCACGCCCTCGCTCATAGCGGTCAGCAGCGACAGCGACAGGAAACCATGGGCGATGGTGCCGCCGAAGGGGGTGTCGCGGCTTGCCCGCTCGGGATCGACATGGATGAACTGGTGGTCTTCGATGACGTCGGCGAAGGCGTCGATGCGCGTCTGGTCGATCTCGAACCAGCGCGACACACCGATCTCGCCGCCGACGCGCCGCTCCAGATCCACGGCGGGAATGGGTTCGTTCATTGGGCGCGTTCCCGTCTTTGTTTGGGCCATGCTCGTTTGGGCCATTTGGCCTTGGGTTGGGTGCGCTCGCCGCAAAGTTTGCTTGCGTCACACACAAAAAACATACCAAGTAGTATGTGAGCGCGCCCGCTCTGTCCAGCCAGAAATGTTGCCTGTGGGATGGATTGGTCCTAGCTTCGCGTAACCGGCCGCTGCCGGGGTGCCGCGACGGGACGATGTGGGCGGAACGGGTTGACCGCCGACGCAATTATCGAGTTGGAACTGGACGATGAGCAGTGAAAAGAGCCAGCTGTCACCCCGCATCGACAAGACCGGGAACATCGATATCCTGATCGCCGCCGCTGAATGCTTCATGGAGCAGGGCTATCACGCGACGAGCATCGATGACGTGGCACGGCGTCTGGGCGCAACGAAGGGGCGCATCTACCATTACTACCGCTCGAAGACGGAGCTGTTCTTCGACGTCCACCGCGAGGGGATGCGGCGCAACTTCGAGGCCGTCACCCCGGTGATGAAGGGGCCGGAGCCGGCGGCGAAGCGCCTCAGCGCCATGTTCCGCCGGCACGCCCTGTCGATGATGGAGAATCTTGCCCTGGAGGCGGTGGTCGTGCAGGGCGTCGAGATGCACCGCTTCGGCGCCACCACGCCCGAGCAGCGCCGCACGCTGGCCGAACTGATGACCGTGCGCAACGACTTCGAGAGCCTGTTCAAGCGGGTCGCGTACGAGGGGGTCGAGGACGGCTCGATCCTTACCAGCGACGTGTCGGTGGCGGTCAAGGTGGCGCTGGGCGCCATCAACTGGCTGTCGATCTGGTACCGCCCCCGCCCCGCCGAGACCCGTGACGACAGAGAGATCCTCGCCGACAAGATCGTGGCTTCGATCATGCAGGGGCTGAACGCTCCGGGATGAGAGGAAGCCCCTCTCCCATCGCGGGAGCGGGGCTTTTACCATAGTTGAGAAATTGCCGCGTTCGACCGCCCCTCAGCCGAGCCTTTCGCGCTTGAGGCGGATGCCCGCAGCCTCGCGGTCCCAGCAATCTGCCGTCAGACCGTCGGCGCGCAGCATGTGCTTCTGAAGCTTGCCGCTGGCCGTCTTGGGCAGTTCGTCCACCACGCGGACATAGCGCGGGACCATGTAGTGCGCCACCCTCGCGGCCAGGAAGCCGACCAGTTCGGAAGGGTCGATCGCGGCGCCGGGGATCGGCGCGACGACCGCCAGCACCTCGTCCTCGCCCACCTCGCTGGGCACGGCGACGGTCACCGCCTCGCGCACCGCCGGATGGGCGCAGATCTCCGCCTCCAGCTCGAAGGAGGAGATGTTCTCGCCGCGGCGGCGGATGACATCCTTCAGGCGGTCGACGAAGAAGAAGCGCCCGTCCGCCTCCATGCGGAAGGCATCGCCGGTGTGGAACCAGCCGTTGCGCATGGACGCCAGCGTCGCCTCCGGGTTGCGGTAGTAGCCGGAGCCGAGCGCCCAGGGCCGGTGCGAGCGGATGATCAGTTCGCCGACCGTGCCCGGCGGTAGTTCGGCGTCGTTGGCGTCGACCACGCGCAGCTCGAAACAGGGGCGCGCGCGGCCGCACAGGCCCGGCACCATCCCGTCCGGCCCGGCTGTCCGCGGCCCAGCCGTCAGGGGACTGGCGATCTCGGTCATGTTGTAGACGGTGTGGAGTTCGACGCCGAAGCGCGCGCCGAATCGGGGTGCGTCCTCTCCGAAGGGAACGATGAAGACCTTCTTGATAGTATGGTCGCGGTCCCGCGCATCCGGCGGCGCCTTCAGCAGGAAGTTCGCCATGATGCCCAGCAGCAGGACCACCGTGCTGCCGGTGTCGCGGATCGAGTCCCAGAAGTCCGGCGTCCGGAACTCCGGGACCATCGCGATGGACCCGCCCTTGCCCAGCATGCAATAGACGTAAAGTGTGCTGCCGCAATGGAAAATCGGCCCGCAGATCATGCAGCGGTCGTCTGCCGTGATGCTGTCGAAGGCGTCCGGCCCCATCGTGTAGATCTGCACATAGGAGGTCACGACACCCTTGGCAGCCCCGGTGGTGCCCGACGAATACATGATCGCATGGGGGTCCCAGGGCTGGATCGGCCGGTCAAGCGCCAGGGTCAGATCGGCATCGGCCGGCGCATCGACCAGCGGCGCGATGGTGACCCCGGGCAGCGTGGGCGGGTCTGTGTCCGCCGCGCCGATGGTCAGGATCCTGGCCAGGGGTCCGCGCTCGATCTCTGCCAGACGGCCGATCAGGGCGGCATGGGCAATGAGGACCGTGGCACCGGCGTTGTCCAGCATATGCTCCAGCGGACGCCCGCGACTTGCCGTGTTGAGCGGCACATAGACCGCGCCGAGATAGTTGATGGCGAACCACGCGGTCAGCAAATCCGGCCCGTTTCCCGTCCAGCACAGCACATGGTCGCCCTGGCGGACGCCCTGCGCCCGCAGGGCCGCGGCGCGGCGGCGGACACGCTCCAGCGTCTCGCGGTAGCTCCAGCTCTCGCCGCGCCAGAAGGCGACGAACACCGCGTCGGGCTGCCGCGCGGCCTGCGCTTCCAGAAGATTGCGCAGCACGCATTCGTCCGCCGTGGGGATCCGCGCCCAATCATCGCCGTGCATCGCCGAAAACCCTCCCAGTTCTTTTCACATCCTATCCGGACCACGGGCCTCACGCCCGCGATGGCTGCTGCCGTCCATATGTTTGCACCGCCAATCAAAAGATTGCAACATACTCGGTAGAATGTTAGGCAGAGGGCTTCAACGACCACAGCCGGCGGCGCTGGCGAACCTCTGGTGGGGAGGAGCAAACGGGATGAACCTCGTTTCAATTGAGCATACAGACGGGGTGGCCCTGGTCCGCTACGACCGGGGCGGGCGGGCCAATGCCCTGAACGCGGCGGCGATGGAAAGACTGACCGAGGTCGCCCACCGCCTGTGCGCCGACACCAGTGTCCGGGCGGTGGTGCTGACCGGCACCACCACGGTGTTTTCAGGCGGCATCGATCTGTCCGATCCGCTGCTCTGGCCTACCGGCGCGGATGTGCTGGAGCAGCACGCCGCGGTCGAGCGCGGACGTGCCCTGTGCGACGCCTGGGCGGCGCTTCCCCAACTCACCATCGCCGCCGTCGAGGGACCGGCGGTCGGCGGCGGCGGCGTGCTGGCGCTGGCGCTGGATCTGCGGGTCTTCGGGCGGGGGGCGCATCTGCGGCTGCCGGAGGCGCGGCTCGGCTTCAACCTCGCCTGGGGCGGCCTGCCGCGTCTGGTCGCGCTGGCCGGTCCGGCGCGGGCCAAGCGGCTGCTGTTCACCGACCTGCGGGTCGATCCGGCGTTGGCGCTCGATTGGGGGCTGGCCGACCTCGTTGCGGAGGATGGCGCCGCGGTTGCCGAAAGCCTGCGGCTGGCGTGCGAGGCGGCGGCGGTCCCGCCGCTGGCCCTGCGCATGACCAAGCGGGCCATCGACGCCCAAGCCGACCAAACACGTCTGGCCCACGGCGACAGCGACCAGTTCCTGCTCGGCCGCCTGCTGCGCGATGCCGCGGCGGCCAAAGCCTGAGACCACTCTTCAAATCAACCAGAACCGGGAGGACAAACGCATGAAGACGCTCAAAACCGCTCTGCTCGCGGGTTTCGCCGCCTTCGCCTTGACCGGCGCATTGGCCGGCACGGCGCAGGCGCAGATCTCCGACAATGTGGTGAAGATCGCCGTGCTCGACGACATGACCGGCATCTATGCCGACCTCGCCGGACGCGGTTCGGTGGTCGCCGCGCAGATGGCGGTGGAGGATTTCGGCGGCAAGGTCAAGGGCGCGCCGGTCCAGGTCGTCTACGCCGACCACCAGAACAAGGCCGACATCGCCGCCAGCGTCTCCCGCCAGTGGATCGACCGCGAGCAGGTCGACGTGATCGTCGACGTCGGCAACTCCGCCGCCGCGCTGGCGGTGCAGGAGGTGACGCGCGAGACCGGGCGTGTCCATCTGAACTCCACCGCCGGCAGCACCGAGCTGACCAACGAGAAATGCTCGCCGACCGGCGTGCACTGGACCTATGACACCTACGCGCTCGCCAACGGCGCTGGCCGCGCCCTGACGCAGCAGGGCAACAAGAAGTGGTTCTTCATCACCGCCGACTACACCTTCGGCCGCAGCTTGGAGACCAACACGGCGAACGCGGTCAAGAAGGCCGGCGGCGAGGTCCTGGGCACGGTCCGGGCGCCGGTGGCGACACCGGATTTCTCCTCCTTCCTGCTCCAGGCGCAAGCGTCCGGCGCGCAGGTTGTGGCGCTCGCCAATGCGGGCGGCGACTTCGTCAATGCGGTGAAGCAGGCCAACGAGTTCGGCCTGACCCAGAGTGGCCAGAAGATGGTCGGCATGCTGGTCTTCCTGACCGACATCGACAGCCTCGGCCTTGACGTGACAAAGGGAATGATCATCACCACCGGCTGGTACTGGGACACCGACGACCGCACGCGGGAGTTCGCCAAGCGCTTCGGCCAGCGCCATGAGGGCAAGATGCCGACCATGGCGCAGGCCGGCGTCTATTCGGCGGTGCTGAACTACCTGAAGGCCATCGACGCCAGCGGCACCGACAAGGGCCTGACCGTGGTCGACCAGCTCAAGACCATGCCCATCGAGGACATGTTCGCCCGCAACGGCAAGGTCCGTGCTGACGGCCGCATGGTCCACGACATGCACCTCGTCGAGGTCAAGAGCCCGGCCGAGTCCAAGGGACGTTGGGATTATTACAAGATTCTCAGCACCATCCCCGGTAACGACGCCTTCCTGCCGCTGTCCGAAAGCAAGTGCCCCCTCATAAAGGGCTGATAGGCGGGAACGAAGAGGGACGCTCCGGCCGGCGGTTCCACATGGAATCGGCGGCCGGCTGCATGGCCGACGAATGGCAAGGGGGTCGCATCGCCGATGACCGACGACATCATCCTGGAAGCGCGTGGTCTGACGAAGGAGTTCAAGGGCTTCGTGGCGGTGAAGGAGGTGAACCTGCAAGTGAAGCGGGGCACCATCCACGCGCTGATCGGCCCGAACGGCGCCGGC
>JAFAFA010000135.1 GCA_023423695.1 Pseudomonadota bacterium
TCGATCTCGTCATCGACCACCCGCGCATCAGCGACCTGCGCGTCACGCTCACGAACCCGGCGACCGCCGAGGTCCTGGTCTACGACGGCGCGGGCCAGACGGGCCCCGAGGTGGCGCTGCGCGACCATGTCGTGCTCGGCTTCTCGGGCGACGAGTCGGTCAACGGCCTCTGGCAGCTCCGCGTGGAGGACCGCGCCGGCGGCGCGGCCGGCAGCGTGTACCGCTTCGCCCTCACGATCACCAGCCGCTGGGATTGAGGTCCGCTCCGCTCTCGTCGGCTGCCTGCGGCCTGCGCCGTGCTGGCGCGCTCCGGAGAGCTTCGAAGTGTTCGGCCCTCGATGGCCTTTGGGGCTTGCGCCGGCATACTGGGCCGCAATGTCGATCGTGATAGGCGCCATCGTGATCTCCGTTCTGGCTGCCATCGCGTGGAGGGTGGTCCGAGCGCCCGCCGCGGGAGATCGCACCGATGATCCGGCCGCGCTCCGCGCTGCGCTCGAGGACGCGGTGCGGTCTCGCGATCTGCGCGCGATGGACCGGATCTGCCGTGCCAACGAGCAGGCCATCGTCGACGCATTCCCGACCTGGGCAAGGCGCGATCCTTCGCTCGGGCCGCCCAGTCGCGCCGAGATCGATGCGCTGATCGAGTTTCTCGGGACGGTCGCGCAGCACATGGATCGGGCCCTCGGTCGCGGTGAGCCTTGGTCGACGCTGACCTCGCCGCCTGGCGGTAACCCGATCGAGTCCTGGCAGCGCGATCTGGATAGCGCGCGCGAGCTCGCGGAGGGTCGGCGCTACGAGGAGGCGATCACATTGCTGGAAGCGCTGCTCGATCGCACCGCCTCGCTCGAGGGCAGCGCCGCGGACGAGCTGCGGCCCCTCACGATGGGGAGGCTCGGCACTTCGCTCCTGCAGGCCGGCCGCGTGGCGGACGCCCGCCCCGTGCTCGAGGAGGCGCTCGCGATGTGCGAGGCGGTCGGCGACGACGAGGGTCGGCGCGCGTACCACTCGACCCTGTACGAAGCGCACCGCTATCTCGGCAACCCGAGTGACGCCGTCGTGCACGCCGAGGCGCTCGCCCAATTGCTCGCCGACGCGGGTGATCTGGCGGCCTCCGAAGAGTACGCACGCGCGGCGCGCATCGTCGCCAAGGGCGAGCCGAAGACCCGCATGATCGCCCGGGTTGGCGAGCGTACCTACGAGCTCGATCAGCTCCCTGTTCCCGCCGTCGGCGAGTCGATGACGTTCGAGTTTCGGCGCGATCGGATCTCGATCGGCGCGGCGAGGGCGCTCGCGAACGCCGCAGTCGAGCTGGCCGAGCGAGGAGACCTCGACCGCGCCCTGGAGAGGTGGCGCGCGGCCTCGCAGATCGATCCGCACGATCCGGATCCGCACTATCAATCCGGCGTCGCGCTCCTCGAGCTCGGACGCTTCAGGGACGCGGCCGCGGCGTTCGAGCGCACCGAGGCGCTTGCGCCCGGTTGGTTCTTGTGCCGGCAGTATCGATGGCTGGCGCGGGAGGTCGCCGACGGGCGGCTCGAGGCATGGGCGTCAGAGGCCGCGATGTCGGTGCGCGACGACGCGCCGGGCACATCCGAAGAGAAGGCGGAGATCGCCGAGCGTGCGCTCGCGCGCGCGCCGGGCTTCACGTGGATGTACGTCGCGCTCGGGCGCGCACGCCGGGGCATGGGCGATCGCCTGGGCGCGCAGCGTGCGCTGCGGGCGGGGATCGAGGGCACGAAGGAGCCTTGCTTCCTCTGCGAGCTCTGGTTCGAGCTCGCGGCCACGATGGATCCGGGTGAGGACGAGCGAGACGATCTACTGATGCGCGCGATCCGCAGCGAGGGAGCGCTGATGGCCGCGGCCGCCGCGCGTGTCCTCCGGACGTTCGATTGAGCTTGCAGCCGCGCTCGGACGAGCCGCGCACGCGATCGCGGTGTTGGTATGCTCGCGCGGTGAAGCTCGGCATCGATCTCGGGACCACGCGCACCGTCGTCGCGGCGGCGCTCGACGGGCGCCACCCGATCGCGTCGTTCGACGCCGGCGGCGCGTTCCGCGAGTGGATCCCCGGCGTCGCGATCGAGCGCGGGGGCGCGCTCTCGTTCGGGTGGGACGCGGTCGCGGAGCTGTCGTCGGCGGAGGGCGCGGTGCGCTCCATCAAGCGCACCGTCGCGCGCGTCGCGCCCGACGATCCGATCGACGCGCTCCCCTCGCGGCCGAGCGCGATCGAGCTCCTCACCGGCTTCGTGCGGCACCTGCGCGCGATGATCGTGGAGCGCTCGAGCCTCGACGTCGGAGACGAGGCGCTCGAGGTGACCCTCGCGGTCCCGGCGAACGCCTCGAGCCGCCAGCGCTGGGTCACCGTCGAGGCCTTCCGTCGCGCCGGCTTCGACGTCGAGCGGGTCCTCAATGAGCCGACCGCCGCCGGCATCGAGTACGCGCACCGCCACCTCGGCCCCGAGAAGAAGCGCAGCCCCAAGCGCTACCTCGTCGTCTATGACCTCGGCGGCGGCACCTTCGACGCCTCGGCCATCTCGCTCGAGGCGCGGCGCTTCGAGCTCCTCTCGACCGAGGGCCTCGTCGAGGTCGGCGGCGACGATCTCGACGAGGCGATCCTCGCGCTCGCGCTCGAGCGCGCCGGGGTGGACGCCGCGGCGCGCACCTCCGCCGAGCGCGTCGCGCTCCTCGATCGCGCGCGAGCGGCGAAAGAGGCGATGACGCCGCAGACGCGCAACGTGCTCGTCGACCTCGAGGGCGAGCCCGTCGTGCTCGAGGCGAGCGCCGTGCTCGAGCGCTGCGAGCCCATCGTGGAGCAGACCCTCGCGAAGCTCAGCGAGCTCTTCGCGCGGCTGCCGGCCCACGGCATCGACCCCGAGAGCCCGCGCGAGCTCGGCGCGGTCTACGTCGTCGGCGGCGCCGCGGCCTTCGTCGGCGCGCTGCGGGCCCTGCGCGCCAGGTGCGGCCGCAAGATGCAGCTCGCTCCGCAGCCGCACGCGTCCACCGCCGTCGGCCTCGCCATCGCCGCCGATCCTGCTGCCGGCATCTACGTCAGCGAGGCGGTCACGCGGCACTTCGGCGTCTGGCGCGAGGCCGCCGCCGGCCGCGAGAAGGTCTTCGATCCGATCTTCGACAAGGACGCGCGCGCGATCGGGGGCGAGCTCGTGGTGCGCCGCCGCTACCGCCCGCGCCACACCGTCGGCCACCTCCGCTTCCTCGAGTGCTCCACGCTCGACCCCGACGGCGGTCCGGCGGGCGACCTCATGCCCTGCCGCGAGATCCTCTTCCCCTACGACGCGAGCCTCGTCGGCGAGCGCGACCTTTCC
>JAFAFA010000096.1 GCA_023423695.1 Pseudomonadota bacterium
CAGATCGATGCCCGCGACCATCGGCAGCTTGCGGGCGATACGCCCCTTGCCGCTGACCGCGAGCCCATCCTTGTAGTTGACGGTGGAATAGGCGACCTCGACGAGCACGTCGTTGTCCGGCAGGTCGACGAGGGTAAGCTGCTTGAAGCCGCCCTTCGGCTTGCCGTCCGCGTCTTCGATCACGAAGGCCTTGAAAGATTCTACCATGATTGGGTCCTTGCTTGGCGACTGGGAGAATCGTTGACTGTCAGGGTGCCGAGGCGGTCCGCGCTTCAGCCGCGCCCAGAAGGGCCAGCTGCGCCCGCTCCTTCAGCTTGCCGCGCTGGATCTTCTCCCCATTGGGGCTCATCGCCGTCGGGAACTGGTCCACCACGACGAAACGGGCAGGAATCTTGAAATCGGCGAGCGCGGCGCCGACACGGTCACGCAGAGCGGCCTCGTCGAGGATGGCGCCCTCGCGCAGGCGCAGGAAGGCCACGGGCTTGTTGCCGCGCTCCGACGACGCCTCGACGACCACGGCGGTTTCCACGGCGCCGTCGCCTTGCAGCACCGCCTCGATCTCCGCCGGGTCGACGAGGAATCCGCCGAGACGGAGGACATCACCGTTGCGGCCCTTGAAAATGAAGCCGCCGTCCTCGCGCATCGTCGCCAGATCGCCGGTGACGAAGAAGCCGTCCGCGGTGAAGGCGTCGCGGGTCGCTTCGGGATTGCCGAAATACGCGCAGAACAGCGTGTCCGACGCAATCTCCAGGCTGCCGATCTCGCCCGGCGGAAGGACGCGCCCGGTGGCGGCGTCACGCACCCGCACCTGCGCGTCGGGATTTACCGGATAGCCGCCGGACAGTTTGCGCAATCCGATCGGGGCACCCGACGCCTGCCGCGAGAAGAAGGAAAAGATCTCGCTCATCCCGAAGCCGTTGGTCATCGGCACGCCGCGCCGCTCCGCCTCTTCGGGGAACAGGGCCAGGGTCGGGTTGAAGGAGGCGATCAGGCAGTCGCGCAGGGACGGAAACGGCTTGTCCTCCGGGCAGACGTCGAGCAGGCGCTTGAAGAGGTCGTCCGGTCCGTTCAGGTGGGTGATCGACCGTGACCGGATCAGGTCGCGGGCCTCCACCGGCTCGAACAGGCTCATCAGCGTGACGGAGGCGGCGCCGGCCACGGTGGCGGCGAGCTGCGAGAAGCCGAACACGCCGCAGAACGGGATGGCCTGCAGCAGATGGGCGTCGGGAGCGTCGTAGCCGAAGGCGGCCGCCACCTGCGCGGCGTGACGGGCGACGGCGCCCTGGCGGTGCAAAGCGAACTTGGGAAGGCCGGTGGTGCCCGAGGTCGGGAAGATGACGCAGGGCAGGTCCGGAGCGGCGGCGCTTTCTCCGGCCGGTCCGACCAGCAGATCGCGGTGATGGGCCACCCGCAAGCCCGGCAGCGGGAAGCCGGACTGCCCATCGTCCTCGCACAGGACCGCCAGACGCAGCGACGACATCGCCGCCGGGTCAAGTTCGCTCAGCATGGTCAGGAACGGAATGTTCTTGAAGCTAGGCCAGACGACGATCGCCGTCGCGCCGGTGCGGCTGACGATGGATTCGACCTCGGCCCGGCGGAACCGCGTGTTCACCGACACGGCGATCGCGCCGATGTGCAGGCAGGCGAAGAACAGGTCGAGATACGGGATGCCGTTCGGCAGCCAGAAGGCGACGCGGTCGCCCGCACCGACGCCCAGTCCCCGAAGCGCCGAGGCGCAGCGCAGGCTGCGGTCCAGCAGATCCCCGTAGGACAGGGAGTGCTCGTTCCATCGGATGAGCGCGCCGGGCGCCGCGGCGGCGGCGTGGCGCAGCTGGTCGACGGGGGTGGCGGTGAATGGGGAGGCCATGTGCGTCATCACGGTCCTGTCGTCATCCGGTGAGCCGTTGGAAAGAAGGGTGTGTGGGGGGGACGAAGCACGTCCCCTCCCCCACCGATGGGAAAGGGGACCGCTCCGCCGGGCCGATGCCCTGCGCCGTTACCGGTCGCTCCACTTGGGCAGAGGAACCTTGCGCATCTCGGCGTTGGCAGCTTTCTGCGGCCAGACGACCTGCAGCTTGCCGTCCTGCCACTGCATGACCGAGATCAGCGCCCGGCTGTTCTGCCCGGCTTCCGCCTCGCCGATCTGGTTCAGCTTCACCCCGGCGCCGGTCAGCAGGCTGCCCTCCGGCAGGTCGGTGGCATAGGCGGCCTTCCGCAGCGCCGCCAGATCGGTCGAGCCCGCGCGCGGAATGACGTCCGTGAACAGGGTCCAGAAGCCGCCGAAAGCGATCAGGCCCAAGGGGCCGGGATCGCGCTTCTCCTTGGCGCGGAAGCCTTCGATGAACTCCGCGTACAGCTTTTGCGTCGGCTCCGGCAGGTTCGAGACGTTCGGCGAGGCCGGGGCGTCCACATCGAAGATGCCGTCTGCGCTGGCGCCGGTCGCGGCGAGGAAGTCCGGAAGGGCGTAGCCGGTGCCGATGCCGATCATGGCCGGAACGTGGAGGTCCAGTTCGCGGGCCTGCCGCCAGAACAGGGCGGCGTCGTTCAGGTAGGAGGTCGCGATGACGGCGTCCGGCTTGGCCGCCTTCAGGCTGAGCACCAAGGACGACAGATCGTTCACGGTGCGGCTGTAGCGTTCGTTGGCGACCAGCTGCATGCCGTGGGTCTTCGTCTGCTTCGCCGCCGCGTCGCCGACCGACTGGCCGAACTCCGAATCCTCGGAGATCACGGCGATCCGCAGATCCTTCGGATCCTTGCCCAGCTTGCCGGCGATGTCCTTGGCGAAGTCCGCCGCCGTCTGGCCCATCATCGACGCGTTGAAGGTCAGGCGGACAGTGTTTTTGTACTTGCGCTGGGTGATCTTGTCGGCGACGGCGATGGTCTCCCAGTACAGGGCGCCCTCGCGCTCCGCGACCTCGCTGGCGGCCAGCGCCAGCGAGCTGGCGTAGCTTCCGGCGATCACCGGAACCTTTTCGCGCACGATCAGGCGGGTCGCCTCGGCGTTGGCGGCGGTCGGGGCCGGCGCGTCGGCGACGGCGTAGGCCACCGGACGGCCGAGCACGCCGCCGCGCTTGTTGATCATGTCGCGGGCGACCTCGGCGGCCTGATAGGCCTCGTTGCCGATCAACGCCATCGGGCCGGACAACGGGAACAGGACGCCGATCTTCAGCGGATCGGCTGCCTGGGACGGAACGGCGGCACCGGCCGCCGCCGCGGCGAGCGCCGCCGCGGCAATGATTGATTTCAAGCTCATGATGTCTTGCTTCCTCCCTTTGTATTGTCGTGCCGCGACCTCTCCGCGGATCAGCCGCCGAGATAGGCTTCCTTCAGGCGGGGGTCGGTCAGCAGGTCTGCGGCCGGGCCGGACAGGACGATGTGGCCGTTTTCCAGCACATAGCCCCGGTCCGACATGGCGAGCGAATGCTTCACGTTCTGTTCGACCAGCAGGATGGTGATGCCGGTTTTCTTGATGCTGCGGACCAGCTTGAAGACGACATCGACCATGATCGGAGCCAGTCCCAGCGTCGGCTCGTCGAACATGATCGCGCGCGGCTTCGCCATCAGCGCGCGGCCGATGGCGCACATCTGCTGCTCGCCGCCGCTCATCGATCCGGCGAGCTGGCCGGCGCGCTCCCTCAGCCGGGGCATCAGGTCGAAGACCCTCTCCAGACTCTCCGCGCGATGGGCGCGGGCGTGCGGAGCGAAGGCGCCGAGTTCCAGATTCTCCCGCACCGTCATGAAGGGAAACAGCCGCCTCCCTTCCGGCACCTGGACCAGACCATGCCGGGCGATCGCGTGCGGCGGCAGGGAACCGATGTCCTGGTTGAAGAAGGACACCTGTCCGTACCGTTCGATCGTGCCGGAAATGGCGTTCAGCAGCGTGGTCTTTCCCGCCGCGTTGGCGCCGACGACGGAAACCACCTCGCCTTCCCTGACGTCCAGGTCGATCCCATAGAGCGTCTGGATCTCGCCATAGAAGGCATCGAGCTTTCTAACCGTGAGCACCGAAGTCCTCCCCCAGATAGGCTTGGATCACTGACTTGTCGTTCAGCACCTCGGCCGGCAGTCCTTCGGCCAGCTTGCTGCCGTGGTTCATGACCACGATCCGGTCGCTGACCGCCGTGATGACCCGCATCAGATGTTCGATGATCAGGATGCTGATTCCGCTCGCGCGGATCGCCTCGATCAGAACGATGGCCTTTTCCACTTCGGACGGATTGAGGCCCGCCATGACCTCGTCCAGCAGCAGGACCTTCGGCCGGGTCGCCAGCGCACGGGAGATTTCCAGGCGCTTGCGGCCGGGCAGCGGCAGGCTCGCGGCGGGCACGTCGCGGCGGTCGGCCAGCCCGGTCAGGACCAGCGCCTCCTCCGCGATGCGGCGAGCCTCGGCGATGTTGTGCGTCTGGTTGATCGCGCCGACCACCACGTTGTCGAGCACCGACAGCCCGCCGAACGGCTTGACGATCTGATAGGTGCGGGCAAGGCCCGCGCGGCAGACCTGATGCGCCTTCAGGCCGGTGATGCTCTTGCCCTCCAGCAGGACCTGTCCTTCCGTCGGCGGGAAGGCCCCGGCGATGCAGTTGAACAGCGTCGTCTTGCCGGCCCCGTTGGGACCGATCAGGCCGACGATTTCACCCTTGCCGATGCTGAGCTCGACGGCGTTGACGGCGCGGAGGCCGCCGAACTGCTTGCTGATTCCCCGGACCTCAAGCATGGCGGCTCTCCTCTCGGACCGGACGGCGGCGGGTGGACCGGCCGAACACCCCGCGCAAACGACGGGCGGCGGCCCGCGGCGAGCGGATGGCGCTCATCAGGCCCTGCGGCAGGGCGATGACCATCACGATGAGGAGCGCGCCGTAGACGAGCAGATACAGGCCCTGAAGGCTGCCGGCGAACTCCGCGCGGAGATACTCGCTGAGCGGAACGATGAGCACCGCGCCCAGAACGGGGCCGAGCGGCGTGCCCATGCCGCCGATGATGGCGATCAGCGCGATCTCCACCGAGAAGCCGATGCTGAGCACGGTGGACGGCTCGATCAGCAGGATGTAGTTGGCGTAGAGCGTGCCGGCGATGGCGCTGAGGAAGGCAGACAGGCCGATGGAGAACAGTTTGGCCCGCACGGTGTCGACGCCCAGCGCCTCGGCCGCGTCCTCATTCTCGCGCATGGCCGCCAGGGCGTAGCCGATCCAGGAGCGCTCCAGCACATAGGTGATGAGGAGCACGATCAGAAGCGCGGCCATCATGATGTAAACGTACCAGAGCCGGTCGGAAAACATCATGTTGGCGAAGCTCGGATCGAACGGCAGGGACAGCCCTTCCGCCCCGCCGGTGAAGGAGCGCCAGTTGACGATGGCGATGCGCAGCACCTCGGCGAAGGCAATGGAGGCCAGCGCGAAGAACGGACCTTGAAGGCGCAGCGTCAGCGCGCCGATCAGTGTCGCGAAGGCCACGGCCGCCCCCGCCCCAACGAACATGCCGATCCAGGGCGACAGGCCGAACTGCATGTAGAGCAGGGTCGACCCGTAGGCGCCAAGCCCGAAGAACGCGGCATGGCCCAACGAGAACTGTCCGGCATAGCCGCCGGCGATGTTCCAGGCGGCGGCGGCCAGCGCCCAGAACAGAATCTTCCAGACAAAGTGCAAAGTGTAGGAGTCGGCGGCGACCAGAGGCAGCGCCACCAGGACCGCGACCATCGCCAGGGACAGCAGCAGGCCCTTGCGGGTCGGCCGATAGGGAGCCAGGAGGGACGTCAGCGTCATGGGTCAGGCCCCCAGCTTTTCGGAGCCGCGCTGGCCGAACAGTCCGGCGGGACGGAGCAGCAGCACGGCCAGGAAGACGAGAAAATAAGCCATCTGGCGCATTTCGGAGCCGATGAAGAAGCCGCTCAACGTCTCGATTAGGCCGATCGCCAGACCGCCGATCAGGGCGCCCGCGATGCTGCCCAGACCGCCGAGCACGACCACGACGAAGGCGATCAGCACGAGGTTGATGCCGACCGTCGGATAGACCGGGAACATCGGCGCCAGCAGGGCGCCGGTCAGCCCGGCGCAGGCAGTGCCGAGACCGAAGGTGAACAGATCGATCCCCTTCACGTCGATGCTCATCAGCGATGCCGACCGCCGGTCCTGCGCGACCGCGCGCATCGCCTTGCCGGTGTAGGAGGTCTTCAGGAACAGATAGATGACGGCGACCACCGCCATCGCGACCGCGAAGGCGATCAGCAGCGGCGCCGGCAGGGCGATCCCGCCGATGCGCAGCACCTTGCCGGCGAACACCGATGCGGTGGTGCGGAAATCGCCGCCGAAGATCATCAGAGTGACGTTCTGCAGGACCAGCCCCAGCCCGACCGTGGCGAAGATCTGCGCCACCTGCGGCGCGCCCTGGATCGGCCGGATGATCGCCCAGGACAGGAACAGGCCGAACAGGAACATCAGCGGCGTCACGATCAGCAGGACGAGGTAGGAATCCAGACCGCTCCAGCTGTTCAGCACATAGGTCAGGTACATGCCGACCATAACGAAGTCGCCATGGGCGAAGTTCTTGATGCGGGACACGCCGAAGATCAGCGTCAGCCCGATCGAGATCAGCGCATAGATGCCGCCGAGCAGGAGGCCGGACACCACAA
The DNA here is from genome assembly GCA_023423695.1 of Pseudomonadota bacterium. Classification (GTDB taxonomy): domain Bacteria; phylum Pseudomonadota; class Alphaproteobacteria; order Azospirillales; family Azospirillaceae; genus Azospirillum. The sequence goes on from JAFAFA010000096.1 coordinate 6,626, forward strand.
GCTGGACGATGATGGCCGACATGACGTCATCCCCCTGCCGTAGCTTGGGACTGAAGGGGGTCGTATGACACCGACTTCACCCGCATGTCCGCCGTGACCTTGCCCTCGTCATTGCGGCTCTGCGCCATCTCCAGGGCACCGCCGGCGGAGCGGCGGACCCACAGGCTGGCGCGGGAGTCCCAGAAGACAGGGCGCAGATAGCGCACCTCGACGTCGAAAGCGGTCGGCGGGCGGTCGTCCGCCAGGACGGACAGCAGCCAGACCGCCGACATGATCCCTTGGGCCAGCGGGGCGCGGAAGCCGTGGCGGCGCGCGAACTCCTCGTCGAAGTGGATCTCGTTGCCGACGTCCTGGGAGAAGACGCGGACCTTGTCGGGCGTCACCTGCTTCTCGCGCAGCAGGGTCCAGCCATCGGCCGGAAGCTCGGTCCGTCGCGGCATCGGCGGCGCGTCGCCGGCATCCGGCACCGTCCGTCCCGGCGGGTCGGCGAGGAGCCCGGTCAGTTCGGTCTCGATGCAGACGCGGCCCTCGCCGTCGGTCAGGCGGTAGAGTTCCGTGACGCTGTGGCCTTTTCTCACTCTGTGCAGGTCGCGGACCCGGCCGGTCACGGTCAGCGGCTCGCCGACCCTGGACGGCCGGAGCTGGCGGTAGATCTGCGAGAAGAAGACGTAGCCGTCGATGTCGAGGCCGCTGGCGACCATCGAGTCGAAGCAATCCAGCCCGAACAGCCCGGCTTCGTGCCGGTCGCCGTAAAGGGCCGGATCGACGTCGGCCGCGGTCAGGCGTTCGGCCTGATAGGCCGCGGAATGGACGGCGTTGCGCGGCGGGTATTCGAATCCCGGCGGCGCCCAGCGCGCCCCTCCGGCGCGCGGCGGCCCGTTCGTCGCGTTGTCCATGGTCTCCCCTCAATCCCGGTTCACGATTGTTGGGCGAATAATCAGACCCACTGATCGATGTGTCAACTTCCAAGACGCAATTTCGACCCTGGAGTCGAAATTGCTCCCTGGGGGTCGGTCGGGACTTGATCGATACGGCCGGTTGTGCTCCAAGGGAAGAAAGCTGGTGGAGCGGGTTGCGACACATCGCAATGGCTGAGGCAACGGACGACATGGCACGCTGGAACAAATCTGTCCTCAACCCGGAGCAGCAGAGGAGCCTCAAGCGCGAGGTTCTTTATAAGGTCGCCGCTGCCGCTTTTCGCCGCAACGGCTATCACGGAACGTCTCTGATCGACATCGCCGAGACTCTGGGAGTGTCCAAGGCCACGCTCTATTATTACGTCAAGAACAAGCAAGACCTTCTGTTTCAATGCCATCTGGCGGCGGCCGATCAGGCGCTGGAGACAATTTGCACCGACCCGTCTCTGAAAGGTCTCGAGCAATTGCGACTCAGCCTTGCCGCCTACATCGTCTCAATCATCGGCGAGGACAGCTTCAGCGTCGTCATTCTGGAAGAGCGGTCGCTCAGCGACGACCAATTGCGGGTGGTGATCGAGAAGCGCGATGCCTTCGAGCGCCGCTTGCAGGACATCGTGCGCACCGGGGTGACGGATGGCAGTATCCTGCGCTGCGATCCAAAATTCGCCGTCTTCTCCGTTCTGGGTGCTGCGAACTGGGTGACGAAATGGCATCGGCCCGGAGGGGCCTGGACCATCGGCGAGATCGCGGAAGCGTCGGCGTCTCTCCTGTGCCGCGGGCTGGCCGCCGGCCCCGTGCAGGGCTACCCGAGCAACCGGCTGTACGGCGACCAACCTTAGCATGCATTTCTTTGTCGGAAGCCTCCCGATGACGCTGTTGCATCCAGCCGATGAGGCGAGCTGTCGCTCTTTGCAGCGTGTAGGCTTTACGCGATGCGGACGAACTCCGGGCGTCCGAGGTCGAGCAGCGGGCCGACCGGCGAGGCATCGCCGTACTGCGTGGCCGTCAGCCCCGAGACGAGGATCTCGCCGGTATCGGGATCGACCGCCAAGTGGAGCTTTCTCCAGCTCCGGCGCGCTTGGCCTCCATGCTTTTCCAGGTGCCCCTCGCCTTTCCCCAACACCGTCAGCCGGGTGGATCAATAACCTCCGTCACCGGCCCGTCCGTCCTGTACAGCGCTGACGCGACCTCCAGATTGGCGCTGTGCCGGGGGAAGGTCACGTGATCCCCGGCAGGTCCAGACCGAGCAGGCGCATGAGCGAGCCCAGCAAACCTTCGCTCTGCCGCCATGGCCGGCCGAACGCCAAACGCAGCATCAGCCCGGTTTCGATCGCCACGTCCGAGTTGCGCGCTGGCCACCCGCGCCGGCGCAGCGCCGCATCGTACGTCGCTCGATTCTCGATGTGGTGGCGGGCACGCGGGATCTTGTGAGGGCGGCTCTTGTTCACTTTATACGGCATCGCCGCCTCGGCTTCAGCGAGGTCGCCTTCCTACCCCCTGCCGCAGCCAACCTACCGCCGATTTGTGCGCCAACATCAGTCGGGCGGGTTCTCACTGTGTGTGCATCCAGAGACGCATGAGCTCTGGAATCGTGCGAATATCGAGTTTGTTCAGAATGTTCGCACGGTGCGTCTCCACCGTACGGACGCTGATCCCAAGGCGGATTGCAATGGTCTTGTTGGCGCAGCCCTCGACCATGAGTTCGGCGACACCTCGTTCACGCGGACTTAGAAGGGCCAGCTTTGCCAGGGCAGACGCCGCTGCGGAGCGGTCACGGCGCTGGTGAGCATCGCGCTGCAAGGCCTCATGGATGCGACGCAGGAAAACTCCCTCGTCGAATGGCTTCTCCAGAAAATCAACGACTCCCGACCGAAAGGCGGTGACGGCCGAACTTACGTCGCCATGAGCGGTGATGATGATGATTGGAAGGACAAAGCCGCGCCGGGACATCTCTTCCTGAAGCTCAAGGCCATCCATGAACGGCATACGAAGGTCGGCCACCACACAACCCGGCTGCTCCGGGCTGCAGCGGTGCAGGAACTCCAATCCGTTGACGAACGTCCGCACGGACAGACGGGCCACTTCGACCAAAGCCGCAAGCGCGTCACGAACGGCCTCGTCATCGTCGACGATGAAGACGGTCGGCTCCGCAATGGCAAGCGTATTGGCTTCATTCATGGGAGGTACAGACATCTGAACGTGCTGCGGGCAAAAACACCCGGAAAACGGACCCCGTTGCACTGGTGCGGCCCAGCGACAGCTTACCGCCATGGCTCTCGACGATTGAGCGGCAGATCGGCAGCCCGAGCCCCATACCCGTCGGCTTCGTAGTCGCAAACGGTGAATACAGGTTGTCGATCATGTCCGCCGCCACACCGGGTCCTGTGTCCTCGACTTCGAAGGTAAGCCCATCAGGAGCCGAGGCCTGAACGCGGAGCACGACCTCACGCACGGAGCCACCAGCCGCGGCAATGGCTTCGATGCTGTTGTGGATAAGGTTAACGAGGACCTGCTCGATCTGAATGCGGTCGCACAGCACGAGGGGAAGGGGGGTCGTCATGTTCACCCCCAGGTTGACCCTGTTGTAGGCAGCGTCCCCCTGCACCAGCGTCAGCGTTTCACTCACGATTTCGGTAGCCGATGCCGGTGCCAGGTGAGGCGAGCCCTTGCTCAGGAAGGTGCGCAACCCTCGGATGACCTCGCCGGCCCGCTCTGCTTGGATAACCGCCTTATCGATCAGTTCCTGGGCACGCAACGGAGTATTGTTGCTTTCCAAAATCCGCTGGGCGGCACGCGCATAGCCGATGGTGGCCAGTAAGGGCTGATTCAGCTCATGGGCCAGGGCAGACGCCATCTCTCCAGTCGTCGCGAGCCGGGCAATGTGAGCCAACTCGGCCTGCTGTTCGCGCAGCCGGACCTCGATCTCGCGACGTTCGCTGACGAGAGCGCCAAGGAACAAGGCGGTGATGGCCAGCGCCAGCATCAGTGTCTGGTGATAGATTACGGCATGCATGGGAAACCCGATGGCCTGCAAACCGGCGATCAAACCGCTCTGTATGGCCAAAGCGGCCAGCACCGCCCCTGACAGCCCGTGCGAAACCGCCACCCACACCAGGGGGAGGAACAGGACGTAGAACAGGTTGAACTGACCATCGCCGATAGGCAGGAAGACGATGACCAGAGCTGCCGCAATGGCAACCGTCTGGGCCGGCGAGGGCGTTCTCGGCAAGTTCCAGGTAGGTTTCTTTTCGGGTCGATACAGGAGAAGCAGGAACGGGGTAATCACAGCGATGGCGATTGTATCCCCCAGCCAGTATTGAAAGGCCAAGATCGGCAGGTCAGCGGCCGCAAGGACGCCGTCCAGAACGAACACGCCGACGAAGGCGGGGGCCACGAGAGCGGCACTCAGGAAGGTGATGCCGACCAGCCAGCCAACGTCGCTTACCTTGTCCAGAGCCAGATTGATCGCCGCTCGCCGCCGCAGGACATGAGCGGCAATGCCATACCCGGCGACAATGATAAAGTTCGAGAGCAGCAGCGAGGGTATTGAGGCCGGGTGCCCACGCACCACAAGGTCAGCCATGACCAGCGTGGCATATGCCATCGGTACGCCGCGTATTCCGGTCCACAGCAGCAGAGCCATGTAGAGCCCGGCCGGCGGGTTCCACGGCGTGATATTGAGGCTTGGACGCGGATGGATGAAGGTCAGCCAGTCGATGGGCAGGTAAGCCGCCAGGAAGGCAAGGGACAGCACCAGCATGTCTCGGCCTGTCGGGATGACGGGGAAAGGTGCTTCCGTTGTACGGCCGGCGGACAGAAAAGGCATTTTAGGGCATTCTTTTGGGCGACACGTGTGGACAAGGCCCAGAATATACTACCACCCGACGCATTCGCCTATTCTAAGGAAGGGAGCCCTGGTGGGCTCCCCTCGAGGAACCGCATAGATCAGCCGATGAAAAATGGCTGCGTACCATGTGCGGCAATGGCACTCGACAGCCTCTCCAGTGCGTGGGCATAAGCTGCCGTGCGCATGGAGATGCCCTTGGCCGAGCGCATATCCCACACCCGACGCCCCTCGGTTTCCATTATCGCACGGAGGCGCTCATGGATCTCATTCAGATTCCAATAGTATCCTTGGCGGTTCTGCACCCATTCAAAGTAGGATACCGTCACGCCGCCGGCGTTCGCCAGGATGTCGGGCAGGACAATGACGCCCATCTCTTCCAGGATGCGGTCGGCCTCCGGTGTGATCGGGCCGTTGGCGAGCTCCAGCACGATGCGGGCCTTGATGTTGCCGGCATTGCCCTTGTGGATTTGGTCCTCCAAGGCTGCAGGGACCAGGACTTCGCAATTCATGCTGAGCAGTTCGGTCTCGCTGGCGACGCGGGCGCCACCCGCGGTGTAGGCCGTCACAGAACCGCCACGCTCTTTCGCAGCCTGGACTGCAAGGGGGTCCAGCCCGTCCTCGCAGACGATGGCGCCGCGGGAGTCGGACAGGCCGACAATCCGGTAGCCGTCGGCCTGCAGCAGGCGGGCAATGTGGAAACCGGCATTGCCGAACCCTTGGACGACAACGCGCTTGTCCGTGCCGGCAAGGCCGAGATCCGCTTCGAGGTGCTTCAGCAGGTAGTAGCCGCCCCGGGCCGTGGCGTCATCGCGTCCCAGTGACCCTCCCAAGGGCAACGGTTTGCCGGTGATGACGGCGGGGCTCGGCTGGCGGACGATGGAACTGTACTCGTCGGCCATCCACCCCATGATCATCGAGTTGGTGTAGACGTCCGGGGCCGGAATGTCGCGATCGGGTCCGATCATGCCAGCGAAGGCCTGCACGTAAGCCCGCGACAGGCGCTCAAGTTCCGATTTGGACAGGCAATGCGGATCCACTTTCACCGCGCCCTTGCCACCACCGTAAGGCAGGTTCATCACCGCGCATTTGAAGGTCATCCAGAACGCCAGCGTGGTCACCTCCTCCACGTTAGAATTCGGATGGAAGCGGATACCGCCCTTGGTCGGGCCGCGAGTGTCGTCGTAGCGGCAACGCCAAGCCGGGAATGAGCGGCGCGATCCGTCGTCCATGCGCACCGACAGGCGGACGCTCAGCGTCTCCTTCGGATACTTCAGCTTCTCAAGTACCTCGGAGTCCACCTCAACGTACTTCGCGGCTTCATCCAGGCGGCTCAGCGCCCCCGAAAGCAAATCGTCCATCGTGTCGTCCCTATGGTGTCGGTCCGGAGCGCCGAAGGTGGGCGTACGTCCTTCGTGGAAGGTTCCGCTTTCTGCTCCTAGGCCTATGCCACCCGTTTCTACTCAGGGAAAACCCAGATCGAAATATCCGTAATAATACCGAATTCCGCTAAACAATTGAAATTATTGCATAAATTTTTTAGGGCCCGCGTGCTGCATCCGTTCCGTAATCATACGGATGGCGGCCGACGATGCAGGTGGGTGAAAATACGCTCTGGGCTGCATCGTAGTCACAGCGCATTCGAGGACGCATTGATGACGGAGGGAACTGACCAGCCGCTGATCTGGATCGGACGTAGCGATTACGGCCGTCTGCTGCGGACTATGGATCGGCTGGTCGAACAGGCTCCAGATGTGTCGGCGTTCCTTTCCCGCGAGCTGAACCGCGCAATTGTCCGTCCGGAAGGCGATTTGCCGCCGACGATCGTACGCATGGGCAGTCGCGTGCTGTTTCGCTGCGACAACGGCGTGGCGTCCGAGTGGGGTAAACTGGTGTTCCCGGAACAGTTATCCAAAGAAGGCCAAATTACCATCGCATCACCTCTGGGAGTGGCTTTGCTCGGCCTTCGAGAGGGAACACGCATGTCCTACAGCGACGCGGCCGGCCACACACGTTGGCTGTCGGTCGAGCGCGTTCTACCGGCTTGAGTTGCGTCCTCTTCCACCTTGCAGGATCGAATTATGACCACACCGGCGCGGCCCTGCCGGCTGCCGCTCATCACTTTGACCAACAGCGTTTATGAGCGGCTGTCTGAACTTGCATGTGCCGCCTGGAACCGGCTGCCGGAGGTGGCGGAGTATCTGGGACGCGAACCAAATCGTGCACGTGTGGTGTCGGATGGTGCTTTGCCGCCGTCAACCGGCACCGTTGGCTCACATACCATGTTCATGGACTGCGACACCGAGCAACAGCGCAAGGTTAGACCGGTGTGGCCTTTGAAGACGGATGCATCGCACCCTCGGCTGTCCGTCGCAACTCCGGTGGGCGCAGCCCTGATCTGACTTCGCACCGGCCAAGGTCTCGGTTGGGCGAGCTGCTTAGGGACTTGGGTCGCCTCAGGGGTGAGGCAGTTTCCCGGCTCGACGAGACAGAAGCACCAGAAAATCGGCTTCCCTGATCCCGCCAATCATCCGCGGCCCGGCATTGCTCTGCCGGAGCCTGCAGACTCACGTTGTTCTTCATGATTAAAGCAGGGGCGACATCATCATGAAAAAGCCACCCCCATCGTGGGGAGTGGATAGGGCGAGGCGTCCAGATGGCGCCGTCGTCAGCCTGTCACGCGCCCTATCAAAACTCGGATTCTGCTCTCGCACGCAAGCCGAGGCCCTGATCGCCGAGGGACGTGTGCGTGTCGACGGCCGGGTTGTCCGCGCCGCAACGGTTCGCGTCGATCCCGACCGTGCCCGCATCGCTGTCGATGGCGAACCGGTGGTGGCCAAGTGCAAGATCTATTTGGTGCTTAACAAGCCGCGAGGCCTTGTCACGACCCGGGATGACCCGCAAGAGCGCGCGACGGTCTACGACTGCCTGAAGGGGCTCGCCCTTCCCTTCGTTGCGCCTGTGGGACGTCTCGACAAGGCGAGCGAGGGCCTGCTGCTCCTGACCAACGACACTCGTTGGGCGCAGCGCGTGTTGGATCCCGCATCGAATGTTGAGAAGGTCTATCACGTCCAGATCGACCGTCTGCCGGACAGGAGCATGCTGGAACGCCTGCAGGCGGGCATGGTGCTCGATGGCGAACGTCTCGTCGCAAAGTCGGTAAGCACTCTCCGTACCGGCGAACGCAACGCATGGCTTGAATTCGTCCTCAGCGAAGGCAAGAACCGCCAAATCCGGCGCCTGCTTGGCGCGGTCGGGGCGGACGTGCTCCGCCTCGTGCGCATCAATGTGGGCGGAGTGTGCTTGGGCGACCTTCCGAGGGGCGCGGTCCGGCACCTCACGCCGGCTGAAAAGGCGATGCTCGACGTTCCAGTCCGAACCACCGCAGGGGTAAATTAGGCTTCTGTCAGCCTTTGCGCCAGCTTGTCCGGCGGCGCAGGGCTGACGTAGAGAATCACCTCTCCTTTGGAGGTGACCGATGCGCTGCCCGCATTGCCACTCGACAGCAACCTCGGAGCGCTCAGACCGAACGGCGCATGGCTATCGCCGCTTCCGTTACCGCGAAAGCCGGCGCTTCAACGAGCGCACCGGCTCGGTGCTGAACCGCCTGGAGCTGCCCTCCGACGTTGTTGTCCTGATCGTGCTGTGGCGGTTCCGGTTCAAGCTCAGCCTCCGCGATCTGACCGAAATCCTGTTGCTGCGCGGACTGGTCTTTTCCCACGAGGCGGTGCGCGACTGGGAGGCCAAACTGGCGCCCTTGCTCACCGATGCCCTGCGGTAGCGCCGGAAGGGCAAGATCGGACGGAGTGGTACGCCGACGAGACGTACCAGAGGGTCAGTTGGCGATGGCACTCCCTGTACCGCGCTATCGACAGCAAGGGCAACTTGGTTGATGTGTTCCTCGGAGCTACCCGCGACCAGTCGGCCGCCGAAGCCTTCTCCCAATCGGCTGTTGAGGTGACCAGCCGGATTCCCAGCCTGATCACCACAGCAAGCAGGGCAGCGGCCCGGCGGGCTTTGCAGACAGTGTTGGGTAATCCTGTTGCCCCCCGCACGTCCAAGGGACAAGATCACCCCACTGGAGCGGGATCGCCGCAGATGGCCTCCCGATGAAGAGGTGTTCCAGCGGCTTAGCCGCATAGCGCCGCATGCCCGAAGCAGTTGGGCTAGCCCAACCGAAGCCATGGAACCGGATTGCGAATAGGTGGCTTGTAGCGGATGAACGCCACCCCGATGCCGTTTCCTCGCCGTCGTCCCTCGCCCTGGTGACGTCGACGCTCCACCAAGTTTACACACCGCCGGTCTGGAAATTTTGGGAGACGCTGCCATGGATCGACGCCGCCTCCACATAGCGGCTGCAGCTGCCGGATTGACGGCTACCGCAGGGCCGACGCGCCTCCCGCAAGCCGCCATCAGTGGCGGCAATCCAGCGGCCGACTGCCGCTGGCGGCGCTTTGGGATCCCCTACACCATTGAACTCGCCCGAGCGAGCGGGACCAAAAGGCCAACGCCGCTCTAGGTACCGGTGGCGCAGACGGCCAGCTATTACCAACGGGCGCACGCTCCCCCCTGTTCCTCCACCGTGGCCCGGGCAGCCCTGGTTCATGATCCTGTCTATGGTGCCGGGATGCTGCGCACCGACTGGAACGGTGCGGGTCCACAGGCGGTCGAGCTGGTGCAGATCGTCGAGACCCGCGACCGGCTGCCCAATGACCGGACGGAACGGCCCGCCATTCCGGCAGAGCTGCGGCTTTACCGGCAGGCGACGCCCAGCATGCCGACCGACGGGATCGTCCAGGAAGGCGCAATGCGCATCGTCGCCGGCATCGGCGCGGCGGAGGCACGGCTGCGAGCGATCAATAATTGGGTGGTGAACACCAGCTCCCACGACGCCGCGGTCGGCGGCCGCGGTGTGGGCAACATCGCCACCATGCTGAAGACAGGTTATCTCGTCGGCAAATGCGCGCACATCAACGGACTCATCGTAGATCTGGCCCGTGCCACGGGGTTCCCTGCCCGCGAGGTCTACGGGATCCGGGTTGCCGATTCCAGGTTGGCGAGGAGCCTGAGGCATTCCGGTGGCATCTCCAAGGTCCAGCATTGTCCGGCAGCGGTTCATCTGGATGGCCGCGGCTGGTTCGTGGTCGATCCTGCTGATGTGCGCAAGGTGATGCTGGAAGAGGGGCTGATCTTCAGCGATTTGTGCGTCGCCGCGCTACGCGAGCGGCAGTTCAGAAGCTTGGAGATGAACTGGATCGGCGACAACAGCGGGCGCGACTTCCAGCAGTCCGATGCGCCACGTTCGATGGATTTCCTGTTGTATCCCTATGCGTCCACGGCCGGATTCAAGCCGGACTGTCTTGATCCGGCGACCGTCCGCTACGGCATCACCGCCGGGGAACTGCCGGCATGAGAAGGGAGTGAGCCGTGCCGGGAGTTTTCAGCCCCACCGCCAACATCCTGACCAAACTGGTGCTCTACACCCTGCTGGCGGGACTGGTCACGCTGGTCGGCGGCGCGTGGGTCTTTCCCAGAACCACCTATGCGACACGGGTCGGCATTGTACAGCCGCAACCGGTCCCCTTCAGCCACGAACACCACGTCGCCGGGCTGGGGCTGGACTGCCGCTATTGCCACACATCGGTGGAGGTGTCGGCCAATGCCGGACTGCCGCCGACTCACACCTGCATGACCTGCCATTCGCAGATCTGGACTAATGCTGGGTTGCTGGCCCCGGTTCGCCAGAGCTTGGCCACCGGGACGCCGATCCGCTGGAACCGGGTCAATGCACTGCCCGACTACGTCTTCTTCAACCACAGCATCCATGTCGCCAAGGGGGTGGCCTGCACCACCTGCCATGGCCCGGTGGACAGCATGCCCCTGACCTGGAAGGGAGCGAGCCTGCGGATGAGCTGGTGCCTCGACTGCCATCGCGATCCCGCCCCCAACCTGCGCCCGAAGGAGGCGGTGTTCGACACCGGCTGGAAGCGAACCGCGGCGACCCCGTCCGGCGAGCAGCTGATGGCTCACTACCACATCCATCCCGAAACCCTGTCCGACTGCTCGGTGTGCCACCGATGACGGGCCGGAAGGGGTTGAGCCGGAAGGGTTTGGGGCGGGGGGAGCTGGCCCGGCGGATCGAAGGCCGACCGGCCGGCAAGAACGGCCGCGCGCTGTGGCGCAGCCTGGACGAGTTGTCTCGGGAGCCGGCCGTGCTGGAGATGCTGCGTGCCGAATTCCCCGGCCTGCCGGACCTGGCGGAAGCGCGCGTCGGCCGGCGCCGGCTGCTGGAGCTGATGGGCGCCTCCATCGCGCTGGCCGGCCTGTCGGGCTGCGGGCCGGGGGGAGAGGCGGGAGACGTCCCGGACCAGGCGATCCCCTATGTCACCATGCCGCCCGGTCTGGTTCCCGGTGTCGCCCGACATTTCGCCACGGCGGTCACCCGTGGAGGCTATGCCGACGGCGTCCTCGCGATCAACCAGATGGGGCGCCCGGTGCAGCTGGAGGGCAACCCCGACCATCCCGCCAGCTTGGGCGCGCTCGATCCGATCATCCAGGCGAGCATCCTCGACCTCTACGATCCCGACCGCTCGCGCACCGTGCTGAAAGCTGGCCAGATCGCCAGCGCCAATGGCATGGTCAAGGCGCTGGCGGACCGCCTGCCCGCCCTGGCCGCGCGCGGTGGGGAGGGGCTGCGGCTGCTGACCGGCACCGTTACCTCCCCCACACTCGCCCGGCAGATCGCTGCGCTGAAGCAGCGCTTTCCGGCGATGCGATGGCATCGGTGGGAAGCCGACGGGCGCGACGCGGTGCGGGCCGGGGCGGTGCTGGCCTTCGGGCGGCCGGTCGACACAGTGCTGCACCTCGACAGGGCCAGGACGATCCTGGCGGTGGAGAGCGACGTCCTCGACGGCGCGCCCGGCCATCTGCGCTACGCCCGCGACTTCGCCCGACGCCGCCGCGCAGCGGAGGAGGGTCGGCCGGACGAGATGAGCCGCCTCTATGCGGTGGAAAGCTCCCCCACCCTGGCCGGCGCCCGCGCCGACCACCGCTTCGCCGCCCGGCCGGATGAGGTGGAGGCGGTGGTCCGCGCGCTCGCTGCCGAGCTCGGCGCCGGGCCGCCGGAGTGGCGGCAGGATGCCCCCGGCTGGCTGACCGCCGTCGCCCGCGACCTGTCCGCCAACCGCGGCGCGGCGCTGGTCCATGCCGGGCCGGCGCAGCCGCCGGCCGTCCATGCGCTGGTCCATGCCATCAACGATGCGCTCGATGCGCCCGGACAGACGCTCAGCCACATCGAGCCGGTGGAGGCCGACCCGGTCGACCATCGGGAGTCCATCAAGGGACTGGCCGCCGACATGGCCGCCGGAAGCGGTCGACACGCTGCTGATCCTGGGCGTCAACCCGGTTTTCACCGCGCCCGCCGACCTCGATTTCGCCACGGCGCTGGGGAAGGTACCGGTCTCGATCCATCTCGGCACGGCGGTGGACGAGACCGCGATGCTCTGCACCTGGCATGTGCCGGAGGCACACGAGCTGGAACGCTGGGGCGACGCGCGGGCCTTCGACGGCAGCGTCACCATCCAGCAGCCGCAGACGCAGCCGCTGTGGGGCGGCTGGTCGCCGCATGAACTGCTGGCCATCTTCAGCGGGGAGACGCGGCCCGACGGCTACGCCATCCTGCGCGCCGCCTGGATGGAGAGCTTCCAGGGCAAGGGCGATGCGGAGAGGCAGTGGACCGATGCCCTGCGCACCGGCGTGGTGCCGGACAGCGCCGCCGCACCGGCATCCGTTTCGCCGGCGTCCGATCTGGCGAGCCGGCTGCCGCCGACGCCGGCGCGGCCGGATGACGGCACACTGACCGCCCTGTTCCGGCCGGACCCGTGGCTGCGTGACGGGCGCTATGCCAATCTCGGCTGGTTGCAGGAGCTGCCGCGTCCCTTCACCACCCTGACCTGGGACAACGCCCTGCTGATCGCGCCGGCCACCGCGGAACGGCTGGGACTGCAGAACGAGGACGTGGTGGAGGTGCGCACCGCCATCGGCCAAGTCCGCGCACCGGTCTGGCGGGTTCCCGGCCATGCCGCCGACTGCGTCACCCTGCCCTTCGGCTTCGGCCGCAAGGTGGTGGGCCGGGTCGGGCGCGATATCGGGTTCGACGCCTTCCGGCTGCGGCCGCTCGACCATCTCTGGCAGTTGCCTGGGGTGGAACTGCGCAAGACCGGAGAAAGCTACCGGCTGGCCGCCACCCAGCACCACCAGATGATCGAGTCGCCCGACGCGGTCCGTCACGCGACGCTGGACGAGTTCCACCAGGAATGGATGACCAGTGTGCTCTGCTGGTCCTCGCTCTTGATCGGCACGAAGCGCATGCTGGGGCGCTCGACGGCCTCGCAGATTGCCTCGGCGTCGGCCTGGTCGTTCTTGTGACGCTTGACGTAGGGCTTCACGTACTGCGGCGGCATCAGGCGCACCGTATGCCCCAGCTTGCTGATTTCACGGGCCCAGAAATGCCCGCTGGCGCACGCTTCCATGCCGACCACACAGGCCGGCAGGTTGGCGAAGAAGCTCAGCACACCATACCGGCGCAGGCGCTTGGTGAGAACGACCTCGCCGCGCTCGTCAACACCATGAACCTGGAACACTGACTTGGCCAGATCGAGGCCGATGATCATGGGCTGCATGGGAAGCATCTCCGTTTCCAGAGGGTCGATCCCCTTCAGGTGGTGTCACTCACCAGAAACAGGAGGCGTCCATCCCATCAGAGCCCGTCAGCGCACACCCGGTTTGCTGCCAGATGAACGTGCCGTACCATCCTCCCCGCGGGTTTGCGACGATCTCTCGAACTCCGCCATTGCATAGTGCCATTGATCCGAAAGGGCTTTGGCGAGGCTGTCGGCGGTGGGGAAGGACCGGCACAGCAGCGCATCGCCGTGGACGAACCGCTCGCGCAGGCTCTCAATCGTCATTGCGATCAACAGGCGCAACACGCCCTCGAACTTGCCGCGCTCCTCCTCGTCGAAGGGCTGACCGCGACGGCGGGCGACAGCAGCGATGATGCGGTCGACCCACTCCGAGTTCATGCGTTCGCGCATGCGCAGCACCTCCGGGTTGCGCGTGGCCAACTCCGAGAACAGGCTGTAGACGCCCGCGTTCGCCTCATAAGCACGGCAGTAGTCGGTGTTGGCGATCAGGATCGCCTCGTAGCTGCTTCTTGGCCCCTTCGTCACGGTGCGACGGTAGGTGACATGTTCAAAAAACAGATTGACCAGGACGGCGGCACACTCGTCCATATCCTTGAAATGATTGTAGAACGTTCCGCGCGATAGCCCGGCTTCGTCCAGCAACGCCTCCACCGTCATCAGCTTTCCCGGCGTCGTGCGCAGGTGGCGGGCGACAATGGAGAGCAGCATGTAGCGCGTCCTCTCCCGCTTCGGGCGCGTCCGTTCGCGGCTTTTAAACGCCAGAACCTCTTCGAAGAAGAGCGGGGGAACGGATTCACCCCGCTCAGGCTGGTTGCCTTGGATTTCCTCATCATGCCGCATCTTTGTGCCCTCACTCCCCAACCACTATGGCGCCGACGGAAATGTTTCGTGAACTGACTTTCACGGCTTGACGCAGGTCATTTTTGCACGTAGCGTCATATTTAGACAACGCGTCATCACGGGGCATACCGATGGAACCTACGATGGTGGACGTCAATAGACCATCCAGTGGCAACTTGAACAGGGAAGCCTCTTCAAAAGCGAAGGCTACTGGTGCGACGATCGAGTTCCAATCCGTCAGAAAGGCTTACGGGTCGGTAACAGCGCTACACGATTTTTCTTTGACTATTCATCCGGGTGAGTTTCTGACGATCCTTGGGTCGAGCGGATCCGGGAAAACGACGGCCCTGAACGCGCTTGCGGGCTTCTCCGGGGCCGACTCGGGCGACATTCTCATCGACGGCAAGTCGGTGATCGATGAACCGCCGGAGCGGCGGAATCTGGGGATGGTGTTCCAGAACTACTCCCTGTTCCCGCACATGACGGTGTTCGACAACATTGCCTTCCCCCTGCGGATGCGTCGCGCCGCACGCCGCGAGATCAATGAACGGGTGGAGCGGGTTCTGGAGATTGTCCGGCTTGGCGCACTGGCCAAGCGGATGCCCCGTGACCTTTCCGGCGGACAGCAACAGCGTGTGGCCTTCGCCCGCGCCATTGTGTTCGAGCCGCCCGTTCTGCTGATGGACGAGCCGCTCGGCGCGCTTGACCTGAAGCTGCGCGAAGCGTTGCAGTTCGAGATCAAGGAAATCCAGCATCAGCTTGGCTGTACCGTGGTCTATGTGACCCACGACCAGCGTGAAGCTCTGGCTATGTCGTCGCGCATCGTTGTGTTGCGCGATGGCCGGATCGAGCAGGTCGGCACCCCGTCCGAGATGTACGACGCGCCGACAAGCCGCTTCGTTGCTGATTTCATCGGGCAGACCAATCTCCTGGCTGCGGATCTGTCGAAAGCCGGCTCAGTGTCCATTCCCGAACTTGGTGCCGTTTATCGGGATGCCGGGTCCCAGGGCCGTTCGGGCTCCTGGTACGCCAGTATTCGTCCCGAAAAGCTCCAGCGTCGCCCTGCCGAAGGGTCGGACATCGCAGTGGATGTGACTGTTCAAGAGGCTGTGTTCCTCGGCGACGTGATCGAGTACAGCGCCCGCACCATCCATGGTGCACTCATCCACTTCCGAGAACAGAGACGCGACAGGGATCGGATCCCGGAACGGGGGGAGGCGATCGGTCTCGTCCTGCGCCCCTCCGATGTTGTCCTCGTTCCGGATCTCTCCAAAGCCGGTCGCTAAAGAACTGATTGGGAGTGCCGTTATGAAAAAGCTGCTGTGGAGCCTCTCCGTTGGAGCGGCGATTGTCGGTGGTGCCAGCGACGCAACCCTGGCCCAGTCCGGCAACAAGTCGATCACGATCGCCAATTACGGCGGTGCGTGGGCGGAAACCCTGAACCGCATCTGCATCGATCCGTTCACCAAGGAAACCGGCATCACCGTCACCCAGGCGGCGACGGAGGACTCCCTGGCTCAGATCCGCGTCCAGCAGGCCACCAAGAACATCCTGTGGGACATTGCGCCCACCGAACGTTCCGGTCTGCCGGTCTCGTCCAAGAATGGTTGGCTGGAGCCGATCGACTGGTCGGTCGTCGACCCGGAAAACAAGCTTCCGCCGGTTGCTCGCAAGCAGTACGCCATCGGCGCTATCGCCTACTCCACCACGATCGGCGTGCGCACCGACAAGCTGCCGGAAGGCAAGACCTTCGGCGGCTGGAAGGACTTCTGGGACGTCAAGACCTTCCCCGGTCCGCGCACGCTGCGCAACTCCCCGGCGGAAAACCTCGAATTCGCTCTGATCGCCGATGGCGTGAAGCCGTCCGAGGTCTATGACGTGCTGCGGTCGCCGGAAGGCGTGGACCGCGCGTTCAAGAAGCTGGACGAGATCAAGCCGGCGATCACCGTCTGGTGGACCAGCGGCCAGCAGCCGGTTCAGCTCCTCGCCAGCGGCGAAGTCTTCTATGCGACCGCCTTCAACGGCCGCATTCAGCAGCTCCAGAAGGACAAGCTGCCGGTCAAGATCATCTGGGACGGCGGGTCGCTGGACGTCAGCTATTACTCGATCGTGAAGGGCGCCCGCAACGCGGCCGGCGCCCAGAAGTTCATGCAGTATTGCTGGAACACGCCGTCGCGTCTGGCCGAGATCGCCCGCGCCATGCCGTACTCCTCCTTCAACCCCGACATCTATAAGATCCTCTCTGCGGACGAAGCCAAGGAACTGCCGACCAGCCCGGCGAACTTGGACGTTCAGTTCGCGCTGGATTCCGAATACTGGGCCGAAAACCTGCCGCGCATCCAGAAGCGGTGGGAAGCTTGGCGTCTGCAATGAGCGACGGCATTCCCATGCCGCGTGATGGGATGAGGGTGACGCGCAGCAGGCGCGCGCCTCTCTCCTCCCTCTGGCTGCTTGCCCCGGCGGCCGTGCTGTTCCTCTTCGTGTTCATCCTCCCGGTGGGCGAGGTCGCGTTGTGGAGCGTGCAGGGTGAAGCCGGGCTGTCGGCGGAGCATTACGAGGCCGCGCTCGGCGAGGGGCCATACCGCACGATCCTGTTCGGGACGTTGCAGCTTTCCTTTGGTGTGGCTTTCGCCTGCATCCTGATCGGCTATCCGGCCGCCTATTTCCTCTCATCCTGTCGGCCGCGCAACCGCACTCTGCTGCTCCTGCTCATCCTGACCCCGCTATGGGTCAGCGTGCTGGTGCGCACATTCGGCTGGATCGTCGTTCTCGGCCGTGAAGGGCTGGTGAACTCCATGCTGATCGGTATCGGTGCCGTCGATGGGCCCCTCCAGATGCTGTACACGCGCGGAGCCGTCTACATCGCGATGGTTCAGGTTCTGCTGCCGGTCGCCATTCTGGTCATGTTCTCGACCATGACCGCCATCAACCGCTCCTTGTTGATGGCCTCCCGAATTCTTGGTGCGTCGCCGTGGCGTGGCTTCGTCCACATCTTCCTTCCGCTGAGCGTGGGGGGAGCGATCAACGCCTGGATGCTCACCTTCGTGTTGGCTCTCGGCTTCTTCATCACCCCGGCTCTAGTCGGCGGTCCGAAGGAGACGATGATCGCGAACCTGATCGCGACGCAGATCACGCTGACCCTCGATTGGGGGCTGGGTTCGGCGCTGGGCGTGGTGTTGCTGATCGCGGGCTTCGTCGTGGTGGGTGCCGTCGCTCTGCTCTTCCGGCGTGTGACGAGGCTGAGCGGCCATGGAGGCTCGCGATGAAACGATCACTCTGGGAAAAGACCGGGCGCTATCTCCTGCCGGTCTATTTCGTCGGCGTTCTGCTTTACCTGCTGCTGCCGTTGCTGCTGGTCATCCCGATGTCGATCAGCGAAACGCGCTATCTGAAATTCCCGCCTCAGGGCTTCACGCTCCGCTGGTATGACGAGTTCTTCGCGTCCGCCGGTTGGATCGACGCCACCCTGCGCAGTCTACTTATCGCAGCGGCGAGTGCCGTGCTGGCCACCGCCATCGGCACCGCAGCCGCCCTCGTGCTGAGCAGAGAGGGCAGCAAGGCCGTGCGGGCGGTCGGGCCGGTTTTCCTTGGTCCGCAGGTGGTTCCGGTCATCATTCTGGCGCTGGGCACCCTGCTGGTCTTCAGCCGCTTCGGTCTTTACGGCTCGCTGTGGGGTGTGGTTCTGGTCCACGCCGTTCTGGCCTTACCCTTCGTCACCACCACGGTGTCGGGGGCGTTGCGTCAGACCGGCGACACGCTGGCCCGCGCGGCCCGCGTGCTTGGAGCCAAGCCGCTTGAGGCCTTCTGGTACGTCACCTTGCCGACGATCCGTCCGGCGGTGATCTCGGCCGGCGTGTTCGCCTTCTTTATCTCCTTCGATGAGTTGGTCATCGCCCTATTCGTCATGGGTCAGAACGAAACCCTGCCCATGCGCATCTGGGCGGACATGCGTCACGACCTGACGCCGGTCGTGGCCGCCGTCGCCACGCTTCTGATCGGCGTCACCTTCGCCGCCGTCTTCGTCAGCGATCTGATCCAACGCCGCGCCCAACGGCGCGCGGGGTAATGGGTCGCCCGACGCCGCACGCCGACGGCGCATTTCAATTACAGCCACCGCACTCGACGGCCCTATCACTCAGGGGCCCTATCACCCGGGGAAAGCGTGATGTTCTCAGATTTCCGCAGGGAAGAGCCCGATGCTCTCGCCCGACGAGTGGAGGCGATGACGCTTCCCGACTCAGTGTATGACCTGCTGCTGAATACCGCCACCCGCGTCCCGACGGCGCCCGCCTGGCGCTTCCTCGACGATGGGGTGGAGCGGAACTGGGGCGAGGTCCTGGCCAAGGTCGATACCGCCGCCGCCGCCCTCTCCGCGGTTGGTATCGGCCCGGGTGTTCACGTCGCGGTGATGTCGTGGAACCGCGAGGAATTTCCGATCACCTGGTTGGCACTGTCGCGTCTTCAGGCGGTGATGGTGCCGGTCAACGCGACCTACACCGCGCGTGAGGTCGAGTATGTCCTGAAGACCTCGCTTGCCACCTACATGGTGCTGGAGGCGGAGTTCCTGCCGCATCTGGACAGGCTGGAAGCGGTGACGCTCGATCCCTCCCACGTCATCGTGATCGGTGATGCGGTGTCGGACCATCACCGCAACTGGCGGGTCCTGATGGACAAGGCCCGTGGCCATCAGGCTCCGGCGATCCCGCGTTCCATGGACGCCACGCTGAACCTCCAATACACCTCCGGCACGACGGGCTTCTCCAAGGCCTGCATGCTCAGCAACGAGTATTGGCTGTGCCTCGGCATCAGCTCGACCGAGTTCTTTGCCACCGACCTGCGCCGCTTCTATGTCGGCTCCAGCTTCTTCTACATGGTGGGGCAGCGCATCCTGCTGAACGCCATGGTCAGCGGTGGCTGCGCCTTCTTCCCGCGCAAGCCGGGTGCCAAGCGCTTCATGCCCGACGTGTCGGCACTGGAATGCGATTACTGCGCCCTGTTCGAGATGGTCTACAAGCAGCCGCCGCGACCAGACGATGCGGACAATAAGCTGAAGATCGCCACGATCTTCGCCTTCGGCCCTGAGAGCCACGCCGACTTCCAGCGCCGCTTCAACGTCTATGGCCAGGAATATTACGGCATGACCGAAATCGGCGGCGGCAGTTATGTCCCCGCCCATCGTCTGCCGGAGATGACCGGCTCGGGAAGCTGCGGTGTGGCCGCTCCCTTCCGTGAGCTGATGGTCGCGGGCGAGGACGGCAGGCCGGTTCCGACCGGCGAGACGGGCGAGCTGTGGGTTCGTGGCCGTGGCATCCTCAAGGGCTATTTCGGCAACGAGGAAGCGACGGCGGACGCCTTCACCAACGGATGGTTCCGCACAGGCGACCTTTGCCGCGCGGATGCCGAGGGCTATCACTACATCCTTGGCCGCACCAAGGACATGGTCCGCCGCATGGGCGAGAACATCGCCGCGCGTGAGGTTGAAGTGGTGCTGCGCACGCTCGACCAAATCCAGGACGCCGCCATCGTGCCTGTGCCCGACGATTACCGTGGCGAGGAGATCAAGGCCTACATCCTGCTGGCCCCCGGTGTGTCCCCGGACTCCTGCACGCCGGAATTCATTGCCGATCATTGTTCCCGTCATCTCGCCGGGTTCAAGGTCCCCCGCTACTACGAGTTCCGCGACAGCTTCCCGCTGACCGACTCCCAGCGGGTCCAGAAGAAGCACCTGATCGCCGAGAAGCCCGACCTGCGCGTCGGTGCCTATGACCGGCAGGACAAAATCTGGCGCTGACGCCATCCCCATCGATTCAATCCGAAAAGGCCAGCCGGCCTTGAATAAGGACATTTGCCATGCCCGAAATTTCCACGCGGACCGAGGGCGCGATCCGCATCCTGACCATCTCCAACGAACGCAAGCGGAATGCGTTCGAAGGGACGATGGCGGCGGACTTCCTCCGGTTCCTGAACGAAGCGGAAAGCGATGACGCGGTGCGCGTGATCGTGGTCACGGGCGCCGGGGACATCGCCTTCTCCAGCGGCCATGATCTGAACCAGTTCGCGTCCGGTGAGCAGGCCGACAACTTGGGTGAAGAGCCCTTCCTGCGCCCGCGCAGCATGCGCAAGCCGGTGATCGCGGCGATCAACGGCCATTGCTACGCCGCGGCACTGATCTTAGCACTGAACTGTGACTTGCGGGTGGCGAGCAGGAACGCGGCCTTCGGTTCGCCGGGCGCGCGTCTTGGCATGCTGCCGGAAGGTGGCCAGCTCGGCCGTCTGCCGCGACTGATGACCCCGGCCCGCGCGCTGGAGCTGATGCTGACGGCCAGCCCGCTGCCAGCCGACGAGGCCTACCGGGCCGGCTTCATCAACCGGCTGACTGAACAAGGTGAGGCTTTGAACGAGGCCCTCGTCCTGGCGCGTGTCATCGCTAACAACTCCCCGTCCGTGGTCGCCGCGATCAAGGCGGGGGTGATCCTGGGAGAAGTTGAGGGGGTTGAGCCCGCAGCCGCCTATGAAGCGACTGTCGCCCGTCAACTGGAGAAGGAAGCCGATGCCCGTGAAGGCGTCAGCGCCTTCCTGGAAAAGCGCGCTCCCGTGTTCCGCGGCGGCAAGTAACGATACGCTCCGGCGGTAGATCCTTATTGCAGGGAAAGACCAACCATGGCCGAGAACTTCAAAGCCTTCGTGATCGAAGAAGCGGGCGGCAAGCCGAAGGGCGGCTTCAAGCAGCTTACCCTCGCCGACCTGCCGGACAACGACGTGCTCGTCGAGGTCGCCTATTCCACCGTCAACTACAAGGATGGGCTCGCGGTCAGCGGCAAGGGGCGTATCGCCCGCAAGCTGCCGATGGTCGCGGGCATCGATCTG
>JAFAFA010000097.1 GCA_023423695.1 Pseudomonadota bacterium
GGGGCGGTCCCCTGCGGCGGTTTCGCGGCGGCACCCGGAGCAGGGGCACCCGGAGCAGGGGCGCCCGCCGCGGGAGCGGGCGTCGTCGGAGCCGGAGCCGCGGCGGGCGGTGGAGACGCAGGCGCGGTCGGGGCGGAGGCGATTGCCGGCGCCGGAACCGACGGCTCCGCTCCCGGTTGCGCCACGGTGCCGGGCTGCTCGGGCGCCGGGGCGGCGGGCTTGGACGGCACGCCGTCCAGCAGCGAGACCAGACGGTCCGGCAGGGTCGGCACGAGATCGGTCACCGTGCGGTCGGTCGCCGACAGATAATACCAGCCGCCATAGACGATGCCGGCAAGCACCAGCGTGCCCAGCAGCAGCGTCCCGCCCGAGGCGCGCCCTCCTTCGGCCGCCGGGGTCGGCAGGTACAGCTCCTGCCGGCGGACGGTGCCGGCCGCCTCGTCCTTGTAGCGGGTGACGACGGTGTCGGGGTCCAGCCCCAGGCACTCGGCGTAGGACCGCAGGAAGCCGATGGCGTAGGTGCTGCCCGGCAGTTCGTCGAACCGCCCTTCCTCGATGGCCAGCAGATACGGGTAACGGATGCGCAGCATCGCCGCGACGTCGCGCAGGTCATAGCCGTGCGCCATGCGCGTGGAGCGCAGGGTCTCGGAGACGGAAGGGCCGGGCAGAGCCGGGTCGAAATCGTCGAAAACCTTGCGCTTGGCCATGGGCTCGCCATCTGCTCGCAACTAGCGCGCACGCCGAAAGTCATGCGCAAACGGGGCATCCGTGCGGATGCAACAAGCGGAATGGGTACGACATGCCGCCCCCGCGGCGCAACCGCAATGACCGCGGGTCAGGGACTGCGGGTCGTGACAAGTGGCCTGGGGAGTGGCCTGGGGGCGAAGTTGGCCCCTCAGATCAGAACCCCGTGATCCTTGGCGAAGGTCTTCAGCTTGTCGCGCAGGCTGTGGTCGGCCCCGGTGTAGAGCCCGCTCATGTACTGCCGCAGCGCCCCAACGTCCATCGAGCGCAGCATGGTCTTCACCGGCCCCACCGACGGCGGCGACATCGACAGGGTGCGGAAGCCGACGCCGATCAGCGCCATGGCGTCCAGCGGCCGGCCGGCCATCTCGCCGCAGATGCTCAGCGATACCTTGTGCCTGGCGCATTCGTCCACCAGACGCCGCAGCACGCATAGCATCGACGGCGACAGCGGGTCGTAGCGGGTGGAGGTGCGCGGGTTGCCGCGGTCGGCGGCGAACAGATACTGGGTCAGGTCGTTGGAGCCGACCGACAGGAAGTCCAGCCGCGGCAACAGTGCCGGAAGTTGCCACAACAGCGACGGCACCTCGATCATCGTGCCGACGCGCAGGCTGCCGGGCGGGTCGATGCCCTGGGCGGCCAGCCGCTTCAGCTCCAGGTCCAGCAGCCGGCGGGCGCCGTCGAACTCCGCCACCTCGGCGATCATCGGGAACATCACCGACAGCGGCCGGCCGGCGGCGGCCAGCAGCAGGGCCCGCAACTGCTGGCGCAGCAGCGACGGGTGGTCCAGCCCGATGCGCAC
The DNA here is from genome assembly GCA_023423695.1 of Pseudomonadota bacterium. GTDB lineage: Bacteria > Pseudomonadota > Alphaproteobacteria > Azospirillales > Azospirillaceae > Azospirillum. The sequence continues at coordinate 1,547 of JAFAFA010000097.1, forward strand.
CGCGCGCCAGCCCAGCGCCGGGTTCTCCTCCTCGCCGCCGGTCATGTAGGGCAGCATCTTGTCGCCGCCGACATCCAGCGTGCGGAAGACGATCGGCTTGTGGCCGACCTCGTCCAGGATGCGGGAATAGAGATCGGTCTGCGCCTTCACGTCGGGATACGACGCACGGACCATGAAGGGGATTTCGGTGCGGTAGAGCCCGACCCCCTCGGCGCCGCTGGCGGTCAGGTGCGGCAGGTCAATCAACAGGCCGCAGTTCAGCTGGATGGAGATCGGCACGCCGTCGCGCGTGACCGAGGGCAGGTTGCGGATCTCCGCATACATCTGCTCCTTGCGGTGCTGCAACGCGACCGACTCGGCGAAGGCCATCTGGATGTCTTCGGCCGGGCGGATGAAGACCTGCCCGTGGTCGCCGTCGACGATCAGCTGGTCCAGCGGCTCGATCCGGTTCAGCGCGTCGGCCGCCTGCACCACCGGGATGTTGAGGGCGCGGGCGACGATGCAGACATGGCTGGCCGGCGACCCTTCCTCCAGCAGCAGGCCGCGCAGGCGGGTGCGGTCGTAATCCAGCAGTTCCGCCGGCCCCATGGAGCGGGCGACCAGGATCATGTCGTCCGGCAGGGTCGCCCCGTCGGTGCCGCTGGTCTTGCCGGCCAGATGTTGCAGCAACCTGTTGGTCAGATCCTCGAAATCCATCAACCGTTCCCGGATATAGGGATCGGTGAGGTGGCTCATGCGGGCGCGGGTGTCGTTCTGCACCTGCTGCACCGCCGCCTCGGCGGTCAGGCCGACGCGGATCGCCTCGCGGATGCGCGACAGCCAGCCGCGGTCCTCGGCGAACATCCGGTAGGTCTCCAGGATGTCGCGCGGTTCGCTCAAGCCCGCCAGCGACGCCGCTTCCAGCAGGTCGTCGATGGCGCTGTGCATGGTCTGCAGCGCGGTGTTGAAGCGCTCCAGCTCGGCGTCGGCATCCTCCGCCACCATCTGGCGGACGGTCAGCTGCGGCCGGTGAATGACGGCAAGGCCCATGGCCAGCCCGGCGCTCATCGCCGTGCCGGACAGGCGGGCGGGCAGCAGCACGGGGTCGCCGGTGGTGGTGACCTCCACCGGGTTGACCAGCTCGCTCTGCGCAACCAGCTCGGCGACGACCATGGCGATGGTCTGGAGGGTTTCCACCTCCTCCTCGACATAGCGGCGACGGTCCTTGTGCTGGATCACCAGCACGCCGCGCACCTTGCTGCCGCGCAGGATCGGCACGCCGGCCAGCGACTGGAACGGGTCCTCGCCCGTTTCCGGGCGGTACGCGAAGCTGGGGTGGGAAGGCGCGTTGTCCAGCGCCACCGGACGGGCGTGGCCGGCGATGTAGCCGACGATGCCCTCGCCCACCCTGAGCCGGGTGTTGTGGACGGCGGTCTTGTTCAGGCCTTCGGTGGAGAACAGCTCCAGCACCTCGCCGGCCCGCATGATGTAGCAGGAACAGACGTCGGCCTTCATCTCGGCCGCGATCAGCGTGACGATCTTGTCCAGCCGGTCCTGACCCGTCCCCGACCCGGCCATGATGTCGCGCAGCCGGGCGAGCAGGCGACGCGACGAGGTGCCGTCGAACCGGGGATGCATGCCCCCGCCCATCCCACCATCGCCGGCTGCCGTGTCGAGGGTGTCGGTCATGTCGCTACAGCGCTCCCACGGGCGGCTCCGCCATCACTCCCGCCATTGTTCCCAACGATGCCTCATCACTCGCCCGCCGTGCCAGCGCCGATTCGGCCTGGGCGATCAATTCGGCGAGGATGTCGGCCACCGGTTGTTCGCGGGTGACCATGCCGACACTCTGCCCAGCCATCAGGGAGCCGTTCTCCACGTCGCCCTCGACCACCGCGCGGCGCAGCGCACCGGCCCAGAAATGCTCGATCTCCAGCATGCCTTCGTCGCGGCTCATGACGCCGGAATCGACCCTGGCGATGATGTCGCGCTGGAACTCCATGAAGCGCTTGGAGGCATCGTTCGCCAGCGCACGCACCGGAATCACCGGAAAGCGCGGGTCGATCTGCACCGACGACTGGGCGTCGCGGGCGGATGCGCGGATGAAGGCCTGCTTGAAATTGGGATGTGCAACGCATTCCGTGGCACAGACGAAGCGGGTGCCGACCTGCACGCCCGCCGCCCCCAGCTCCAGATAGGAGAGGATGGCCTCGCCCCGGCCGATGCCGCCGGCGACGAACACCGGCACCTCCTGCAGGTCGGGCAGGATTTCCTGGGCCAGCACGGTGGTGGAGACCGGGCCGATATGGCCGCCGGCCTCCGTCCCTTCGATTACCAGCGCGTCGGCGCCGTGCTTCACCAGCCGCCGGCCGGCGGTCAGCGTGGGCGCGAAGGCCATCGCCTTGGCCCCGCCGTCCTTGATCCGGCGCAGGGTGGCGCCGGACGGCAAGCCGCCGGCGACGACCACATGGCCGACGCCCTGCTCGCGGCAGACGTCGATCAGCTGGTCCAGCGCCGGATGCATGTTGATGAGGTTGACGCCGAACGGCTTGGTCGTAAGCGCCCGGGTGCCGGCGATCTCGACCGCCAGCTGGTCCGGGGCCATGGAACCGCAGGCCAGCACGCCGAAGCCCCCGGCGTTGGAGATGGCGGAGACGAGGTGCCGTTCGGACACCCAGCTCATGGCACCGCCCATCACGGCGGTGCGGGTGCCGAGGAAGTCCCGGCCCCGTTGCCACAGCCGGTCAAGACGGGACCGGTAAAGGCGGGATTGGGCCGATGCTTCCGCCGCGTGCGATGTGGCGTCGGTCATGGCCGGCCCTCTCCTGCTGTTGCGGTCCCCGGCACCCGGGTCCCCCCACCTGCGCTCAGGCGGCGTCCAGGCCGTAGGCGGTGTGCAGGGCGCGCAGCGCCAGCTCCGCATACTCCTCGGCGATCAGGACCGAAATCTTGATCTCCGAGGTCGAGATGACCTGGATGTTGATGCCCTTGTCGGCCAGCGCCTTGAACATGCGCTGGGCGACGCCGGCGTGGCTGCGCATGCCGACGCCGATGACCGACACCTTGACCACATTGGCATCGGACACGATGCGCTTGTAGTTCAGGGTGGACTGCGCCTCCTCCAGCACCTTCACGCCGCGGGCCAGATCGGCCTTGCCGACGGTGAAGGTCATGTCGGTGGACTTGCCGTCTTCCGACACGTTCTGGACGATCATGTCGACGTTGACGGCGTTGTCGGTCAGCGGACCGAAGATGGCGGCGGCGACGCCCGGCTGGTCGGCGACGCCCACCAAGGTGATCTTCGCCTCGTCGCGGCTGTAGGCGATGCCGCTAACAACTTCCTTTTCCACGATCTCGTCCTCGTCAACAACCAGGGTTCCGGGAAGCGAACTGCCCGCAGCGGCTTCGAAGCTCGACAGCACCTGCACGCGCACGCGGTGGTTCATCGCCATCTCGACCGAGCGGGTCTGAAGCACCTTGGCCCCCTGCGAGGCCATCTCCAGCATTTCCTCGTAGGTGATCTTGTCGAGCTTGCGCGCTTTGGTGACGATGCGCGGGTCGGTGGTGTAGACACCGTCCACGTCGGTGTAGATGTCGCAACGGTCGGCCTTCACCGCCGCCGCCAGCGCCACCGCCGAGGTGTCGGAACCGCCACGGCCCAGCGTGGTGATGCGGCCCTCGTTCGACACGCCCTGGAAGCCCGCGACCACGGCGACTTCGCCGGTCTGCAGGGACTTTTCCATCTCGCTGGTGTCGATGGAGACGATGCGCGCCTTGCCGTGCGTGTCGTCGGTGCGGATCGGAACCTGCCAGCCGGCCCAGGAGCGGGCGGGAATGCCGAGCGACTGCAGGGCAACGGCCAGGAGACCGGAGGTCACCTGCTCGCCGCTGGCGACGACCGCGTCGTATTCGCGCGCGTCGTGCAGCTTGTCGATCTCATTGCAATATTTGACGAGCTGGTTGGTCACGCCGGACATCGCCGACACGACGACGGCGACCTGATGCCCCGCCTTAACCTCTTGCTCGACCTTCCGGGCCACGTTCTTGATGCGGTCGATGTCGCCGACCGACGTGCCTCCGAACTTCAGGACGATCCGCGCCATACCTCACACCATGTCTGGCCGCCCGGTCATGTCCTCTGGATCATACGGGTCGGCTGAGCGCACCCCCGCTCCACCGTTGCCGGCGCGGGGCGGCGTATCCATACTCCGTCGGTGGAAGCGAGGCAAGTTGCCCGCACCCCTCCCGCCACCCTGTTTACGGATTTTCACCATGACCGCGTCCTCCTCCGCCTTCCCGCATGCGTCCGCAACCGCTCCTGCCGGTGGAATGGCCGGTGGGATTGGGGGCGGAACCGTGGACCCGGAGGATGTCGCCCGCTTCTCCGCCATCGCGGCCGAGTGGTGGGATCCGACCGGCAAGTTCAAGCCGCTGCACCGGCTGAACCCGCTCCGCCTCACCTATATCCGCGACAGCGTGTGCAAGCGGCTTGGCCGCGACCCGCTGGCGCCCAGCCCGCTGGCGGGTCTGCGCGTGGTCGACATCGGCTGCGGCGGCGGCCTGCTGGCCGAACCCATCGCGCGGATGGGCGCCACGGTGGTCGGCGTCGACGCGTCGGAGAAGAACATCAAGACCGCCGCCACCCATGCCGCCGAGACCGGCACCCCCGTCGACTACCGTGCCACCACCGCCGAGGCTCTGGCGGCCAGCGGCGAAAAGTTCGACGTGGTGCTGGCGATGGAGGTGATCGAGCATGTCGCCGACGTGAACCTGTTCGTGAAGTCGCTGTCCGAGCTGCTGGCGCCCGGCGGCGTGCTGTTCCTGGCGACGCTGAACCGCACGCCGAAATCCTTCGCTCTCGCCATCGTCGGGGCGGAGTACATCCTGCGCTGGCTGCCGCGCGGCACCCACAACTGGCGCCAGTTCCTGCGCCCGTCCGAACTGAACGCCGCCGTACGCCCGTACGGGCTGAGCGTACGCGACCTGACCGGTATCACGTACAACCCGCTGAGCGACGAGTTCCGGCTGAACGCGCGGGACCTGGACGTGAACTACATGGGCTGGATGGAGCGGGGGTGAGGGGGGCGCCGTTCAGCCAGAGCAGAAGCTTCACCACGTCGACCGTCATTCCCGCGAAGGCGGGAATCCAGCTGTTCCAAGCGCTGGAGCCGGATGCCTGGATCCCCGCCTTCGCGGGGATGACGGCCGAAGACGGTGGGGCTTCATAAAGCGCGGTCTCGTCATCAGTCCTCGTACACCGCCTCCAGGGGGATGGTCAGGTCCAGCGCGGCCAGCATGACCGGACCGTCGCGCACCATGTCGACGGTCCAACCGGCGCCGTCGCGGCGGCACACCTCGACCAGACGCTCGCTCTGGATGCCCGCCATGGCCTTGGCCCCGGTCGGTCGTGTCGGCTTGCCGGTATGGTACCAGCCCGTCCGGCCCCACACCACTTGGTGCATCCGGCCCGAAAGAAAAAGGGCCGCGCACAGCCCGTGCAGCGGCCCTTTCGGCATCCTGTTCCCGCACTGGCGGCCGGTCAGTTGGACGGGCTCGGCTCGTGCTGGGTCAGAAGCGCGTACATCGCGTCGCCGGACTGGGCTCCGCGCAGCTTCTCACACATGGACTGGTCCCGCAGAAGGCGCGAGACGCGGGCCAGAGCCTTCAGATGGTCGGCTCCCGCCTGTTCCGGGGCGAGGAGGAGAAAGATCAGATCGACCGGCTGCTCATCGATCGCGTCGAAATCGATGGGCCGCTCCAGGCGGGCGAAGACGCCATGGACACGGTCCAGGCTGGACAGCTTGCCGTGCGGGATGGCGATGCCATGGCCCACGCCGGTCGTGCCCAGCCTTTCGCGCTCCAGAAGCACGTCGAAGATCGCCCGCTCGTGCTGACCGGTCAGCTCGGACGCTTTGCGCGCCATCTCCTGCAGGGCCTGCTTCTTGTTGCTGGCCTTCAGGTTCGGGAGGATGGCGTGCGGAGAGATGAGGTCGAGCATGACGCTTCTAGACCAGGGGGACGGGTCGGCGCCGTCAGGCGCCGGCCTTCTCCGCCGGATCGACCCAGCCGATGTTCCCGTCGGCGCGGCGATAGACCATGTTCAGACGGCCATGCGCACCGTTGTGGAACATCAGGGCGGGGGCCTGCGCCAGCTCCAGGCGCATCACCGCCTCGCTGACCGACAGGGTGGCGATGCTCGTCTCCATCTCCGCCACGACCATCGGCTGGTGGGCGCCGTCGGCAACCGTCTCGACCTCGTCATGCTGCTCGTCGGCGTCGGCCTCCAGCACGCGGTAGTTCGCGGGCAGGGCGGCGCCGTTCTCGGCCGCGTGGTGGTCGCGCAGGCGGCGCTTGTAGCGGCGCAGGCGCTTGGCCAGCTTTTCGCAGGCGATGTCGAAGGCCGGATACGGCTCGGTGGCGTCGCCGGCGCTCTGCAGCATGATGCCGCGGCCCACATGGGCCTGGATGTCGGCCTTGTAGAGGTGGGCGTCCTTGGTCAGGATCACGGTCGCTTCGATCGGCTTGTCGAAGTACTTGCCGACGACGGCGTTCAGGCTATCGGCCACATGGGTGCGCAGAGCGTCGCCCACGTCGAGCTGCTTGCCTTTGACGGTGAGTTGCATGGTGGAACGTTTCCAAAAATTGGTCCGCTGGGGACGGTGTAGAGACGACGTGTGGAGATGCGGTCCACCGTGTGCGGGCCGGGACGATAGGCAAGGGCTATCAGACTGTCAATCGAGCCCTCCCCCGCCCGACCTGCCTACATGCGTGACATCTTGGCACGGCGTCGCTGCACCGATGACGGTATTTTCATCGCTTCACGATACTTCGCGACAGTCCTTCGTGCAATGTCGATCCCTTCGGCACGGAGAATCTCCACCAGTTTGTCGTCCGACAGCACGTCGTCCGGCTTCTCGGCATCGATCATCGTCTTGATGCGGTGCCGAACCGCTTCCGCGGAATGGGCGGCCTGGCCGTCCGCACTCTGGATGGCGGAGGTGAAGAAGTATTTCAGCTCGAAGACGCCGCGCGGGGTCGCCATGAACTTGTTGGTGGTGACCCGGCTGACGGTGCTCTCATGCATGCCGATGGCCTCGGCGATGTCGCGCAGGATCAGCGGCCGCAGGTGCGAGACGCCATGGATGAAGAAGGCGTCCTGCTGGCGGATGATCTCGCTCGCCACCTTCAGGATGGTGGTGGCGCGCTGGTGCAGCGACTTCACCAGCCAGTTCGCCGACTGGAACCGCTCGGAGAGATACTCCTTGTCGGCCTTCGACTTGGCGCTGTCGGAGATGCGGGCGAAATAGCGGTGGTTGACCAGCACCCGCGGCAGCGTGTCCGGATTCAGGTCGATCAGCCAGCCGCCGCCGGGATTGGCGCGCATCAGGATGTCGGGGGTGACCAGCTGGGCCGGGGTGTGGTCGAAGGCCAGTGCCGGCTTCGGGTTCAGCTTGCGGATGTCGGCGACCATGTCGGCGACATCCTCGGCATCGACGCCGCAGACCTTCATGATGGCCGGCAGGTTGCGGGCGGCCAGAAGCTCCAGATTGTCGAGCAGCGCCGCCATCGCCGGGTCCAGCCGGTTCTTCTCGCGCAGCTGGATGGCGAGGCATTCCTTCAGCGACCGCGCGAAGATGCCGGGCGGGTCGAAGCGCTGGCAGGCGGCCAGAACCCGCTCCACCCGGTCCACCCCGCAGCCCAGCTGTTCGGCAATCGCCTGGGCGTCGAAGCCGACCAGCCAGCCGGACTCGTCCAGCATGTCGATCAGGGCCAGCCCGATCAGCTGGTCGCCCAGGTCCGGCAGATCGATCTTCAGCTGTTCGGTCAGGTGGTCGCGCAGGTTCTTTTCGCTGGTCAGCATCGCTTCGAGGTTGCTGTCGTCATCCTCGAAGCCGCTGCGGCCGCCACGCTCGCCGTAGGAGCCGTAGACCTCGCTGCCGCCATCCGAACCGTCGGAAAAGCGGTCGTCGCCGTAGACATTCTCGAAATCGGTGTCGAGCGGGGCCTCCGACGACGAGGCTAGCGTGTCCGACGAGGTCATCTCCACCGTATCGCGGGTGCGCCCGTCGGATGGGGCCAGGCCAGGCCCGTCGTCGCGGCCGTTCAGCCCGTCGGCGCTGAGGCCGTTCGCCTCCATGCCGCCGGGACCGTCCAGCCCGCCCGGCGCCTCGCCGCCGGCCCCGTCGCCCACCGGATCGCTGCCGCCGTCACTGGGACCGCTGTCGCGCTCAAGCAGCGGGTTCTGCTCGATCTCGCGGTCGACGAAGTCCGACAGTTCGATGTTCGACAGCTGCAGCAGCTTGATAGCCTGCTGCAGCTGCGGCGTCATCACCAGGGTCTGGGCTTGTCGAAGGTCGAGACGTTGAGCAAGCGCCATGGCTGTGGAACCGGGACCAGTGGGAACGGAGGGCTACAGACTGAACCGGTCGCCGAGATAGACCCGACGCACGCCCTCGTGCGCCACGATCTCGTCCGGTTGTCCCTCCATTAGTACCACACCATCGTGCAAAATGTATGCCCGATCGACGAGGTCGAGCGTTTCACGCACGTTGTGGTCGGTGATCAGCACGCCGATGCCGCGGTCGCGCAGGTGGCCGACCAGTTCGCGGATGTCGTTCACCGCGATGGGATCGATGCCGGCCAGCGGTTCGTCCAGCAGGATGAAGTGCGGCTGGCCGGCCAGCGCGCGGGCGATCTCCACGCGGCGGCGCTCGCCGCCCGACAGCGCCAGGGCGGGGGAGCGGCGCAGATGCGTGACCGAGAATTCGGCCAGCAGCTCGTCCAGCATCGCCTCTCGCGCGTCGCGGTCGCTCTCCACCACCTCCAGCACGGAGCGGATGTTGTTCTCCACCGTCATGCCGCGGAAGATCGAGGCTTCCTGCGGCAGATAGCCGATGCCGAGCCGGGCGCGGCGGTACATCGGCAGGGCGGTGATGTCCTGGCCGTCCAGCGTGATCGTGCCGGCATCGGCGGCGATCAGGCCGGTGATCATGTAGAAGCAGGTGGTCTTGCCGGCGCCGTTGGGGCCGAGCAGCCCCACCGCCTCGCCGCGCTGGACGCTGATCGAGACGTCGCGCACCACCGGCCGCTTCTTGAAGGACTTGCCGAGATGCTGGGCCACCAGCCCCTCGACCGGGGCGGATGCTGCGGCGTGCGAACCGGAAGGGGCGGGGGCGGCGCCGGGTCCGTTGGCGGTCAGCACGGTCACGGCTTCTTGCCTGCGGCAGCGCCGGGCTGGCCGCCAGCCTTTTCAGCGGGAATCAGCAGGCCGCTGACCCGGCCGCCGGCATCCCGGCCGGCGATGACGCGGTTGATCTTGGTGTTCATGTTCATCTCGGCGGCTTCGCCGTTCAGCTGGTTGTCGCCGCGGGTGATCCTGACATTGCCGATCAGCACCGCGACATTGTCGGCCACCGAATAGACCAGCTTGTCCGACAGCGCCACATCGGTGGGCGTCGTGACGACGACGCTTCCGGACCCGTCGATCCGCTCCATCTGGGTGGTGCCGTCCGGCAGCTTCTTCAGCCGGCCGATCAGCACGTCGGCGCGCAGCCGGTCGGTGCCGCGCACCGCCACCGCGTCGCCGCGCGCCACCGTCAGCTCGCGCGCCTCGTAATATTCCAGGCTGTCGCGGGCGGTGATCACGTCCTTGGTGGTGACCAGCTTCAGATCCTTGCCGGTGACGACGGCGACCTGCTTGTCGACGTCATATACGCCATGGTCGCCGAACACCTGCTGGGTCGGGCTGACGATGCGGACATTGCCGTCGGCCACCAGCTGGAACACCTCGTTCCCCTTGCCGGGGACCTCGCGGTAATAGGCGGTCAGCACGTCGGCGAAGACGGTCGAGTCGTTGCGCTTGGCCGAGGCGTTGCCGCGCGCCACATAGGCGCGGACGTCCTGGTGCCATTCGATCGCCTGGTCGGCATTGATCTCGACCGGCTGCTTGCCGCCCATGCCGGGCAGGCCCTGGGCCATGGCGGGAGCGGCGAGCAGCAGCCCGGCGGCCAGCGCCGCCACGGCCGGGATCGCCGACAGGGAGAAAACGGTTCTGAACGGCGACCGTCTGGACGTCACGGCTTCTTGCTCCCGGGGCGTTCGGCGGCCTGGACCTCGGCCTTCGACTGGTTGAGGAAGACGACATTCTTGCCGCGGTCTGTCATGCGGAAGCCCTTGGCGTTGATCTCGCCCTGCGGACCCTGGCCGGCCACCGCCTGGTCGCCCCAGGCGTTGCCCTTGCGGATGTCGGCCTCGGCCTCGCTGGTGGTGAACTCGTTGCCGTCGTCGCGCAGGACATGGACGTTGCCGCGCATCAGCAGGATGCCGGTGACCTGATTGTACCAGCCCTTGTCGGACCGCATGGTCACCCAGGTGCCGGTGCTCTCGGTCATCTCCGCCTGCGGGTCGTCCAGCAGGACGATGTCGGGCTGGTCGGTCGACTTGTCGGCCTTGGCCGCCACCAGCGAGAAGGGCTGGTTGTGTTCGTCCAGGCTGAAGTAGCGCGGCTTCAGCATCTCGCTCTGCCCGGCATCGGCGGAGATGCGCGGGGCCGGCGGACTGTTCAGCGACGGCCAGGCGGCCAGCAGCGCCATCATCGCCAGCGCCGCCGCCGGAAGCGCGAACTTCAGGGCAGAGACGAAGCGGCTATGGAACCGGCTGACCGGGCGGGTGTCGCGCCGCCGGTGCGCGCGCAGCACCGCCGGCGGCTCCGCCGGGACACGGGCCGAAGCGGGCGCGCGGCGGTCCTGTCCGCCCGCGGACGGAGTTGCCGCCGGGGATGCGGACCGGGCGGTTCCGGTGCGGTCGGGGCTGCGCAGGTCGTCCAGGCTCAACTCTCTGTCCCTCCGGCTCGGCGCTTGGCTTCCATAATGGACGAGAACGCGGTCAGGCGGCACCGGCGCGCAGGCAATCGTGGATGTGCACGATGCCCAGCGGCCGGTCGTCCTCGATCACGAACAGGGTGGTGATCTTCTTCTCGTTCATCTCCCGCAGTGCCTCGACGATCAACGCCTTCGGGCGGATGGTCTTTGGCCGCGGCGACATGATGCTGTCGGCGCGCTCTGCCAGAAGCTCCGGCGTCAGATGACGGCGCACGTCGCCGTCGGTGATGATCCCGACCAGCGCGCCCGCTTCGTCGGTCACCCCGACGCAGCCGAGCCGCTTGGCCGTCATCTCGAAGATGACGTCGGACAGCGGCGAGTCAAGGCGGCACAGGGGCAAATCGGTCCCCTTGTGCATGATGTCCGTCACCTTCAGCAATGCGCGGCCCAGCTGTCCGCCGGGGTGGAACTCGCGGAAATCGGCAGCCGAGAAGCCGCGGCGTTCCAGCAGCGCCACCGCGATCGCGTCGCCCAGCGCCAGCATCATGGTGGTGGAGGTGGTGGGCGCCAGCCCCAGCGGGCAGGCCTCCGGCACCGGCGGCAGGATCAGCGCCACGTCCGACTGCTCGGCCAGCGACGAGGCGGCCCGGCGGGTCATGCCGATCAGCGGGATGCCGAAGCGGCGGGTGAAGGCGATGATGTCGGCCAGCTCGTGCGTTTCGCCCGAATTGGACAGCGCCACCACGGCGTCGTTCCTGGCGATCATGCCGAGGTCGCCGTGGCTGGCCTCGCCCGGATGGACGAAGAAGGCCGGCGTGCCGGTCGAGGCCATGGTCGCGGCGATCTTGCGGGCGACATGGCCCGACTTGCCCATGCCGGTGACGACCACGCGGCCTTCGATGCCGTTCAGCAGGTCGAGCGCCCGCAGGAAGGCGCCGTCGAGGCTGTCCGCCAGCGCCACCAGCGCATCGGCCTCCGTCCGCAACACGCGGGTGGCGCAGGCGAGGTCGCGGTTCTCCACGGCGCTCGATTCGGTCGAAGCGGCGGTCAGGCCGGACGTGATAGCGCTGGTCAAGGCGGTCATGCCTTCCGTTCAAAGGCCCGATAGGCAGGCCGTTCACAAACACGCGCCCGCCCGGATGGCTCCCGGCAGGCGCGACGCGCAGTATGCCCGCCGGGGGACGCCGGGTCAAATCCACGCCCGGTCAGGGGAGGCGCTCTCCCTCTCCCCAGGGGGAGAGGGAACTGTCGCGCCGTCGCGCGGCTCAGTGCGCCAAAATGTCCGGGGTTTCCCAGCCGCCGAGGTCCAGCTCGCCGCGGGCGGGCAGGAAGTCGAAGCAGGCCTGGGCCAGATGGGTGCGGCCCTCGCGCGCCAGCATGACGTCCAGCTTCGCCTTCAGGTCATGCAGGTGCAGCACGTCGGATGCCGCATACTTCATCTGGTCGGTGGTCAGCTCAGGCGCGCCCCAGTCGGAGGACTGCTGCTGCTTGGAGATCTCGACGCCCAGCAGATCCTTGCACAGATCCTTCAGGCCATGGCGGTCGGTGAAGGTGCGGACCAGCTTGGAGGCGACCTTGGTGCAATAGACCGGCTGGCAGCCGACACCCAGATAGGCCTTCATCACCGCCACGTCGAAGCGGGCGAAGTGGAACAGCTTGGTCACGCCGGGATCGGTCAGCAGACGCTTCAGGTTCGGCGCCTCGTACTGGCCGGGACGGAACTGCACCAGATGAACCGCACCGTCGCCGGCCGACAGCTGCACGAGGCAGAGGCGGTCGCGGTGGGGGTTCAGCCCCATCGTCTCGGTGTCGATGGCAACGCAGTTGTCGCGGGCGCCGGCGGCGAGGTCGAGGCCGTCGGGGAGGTCGCCGTCATGAAGGTCGATGGGCATGGTCGTTTCCCGGTGGTCAGGCCCCCGGCCACGGACCCTAGAAACGACGAACGCCGCTCTGCACTGCCTCCCTCTCGATCGAAGGAGCTGTGCATGCGGCGCAGCCGGGTAGAAAGAAATGGTGCCCAGGAGAAGACTCGAACTTCCACGACATTTCTGCCACAGGTACCTGAAACCTGCGCGTCTACCAATTCCGCCACCTGGGCTCGGTGCTCGGTGTGTGGGCGGTTGTTTAATGATCCGGCCGGGGGGCGTCAACAGCTTTTTTCCGACCCCTTCATTTTTTTGCCGCATCGCGGGTTTTCACCCCATCGCCGGCCGGCGCGGCATGCAGTCCCTAGATTGGCGGCGGTCCATTCGCTATAAGCATGCCCGCAGTTCCAGCAGTCCTCATGGCGACACACAGTCGGACGACGCGCGGGGGCGCGCAGCAGCGGGAGAACCGCCGCGTGAAAGCCCCGGTTACGGCGCGCAACGGCACGGGAGACGGTCGATGTCCTATCGCACTCAGGTTATCACGGTGTTCGGCGGTTCGGGCTTCATCGGCCGCCACCTGATCCGGCGCCTCGCCAAGTCCGGCGCCCAAATCCGCATCGCCACCCGCAATCCGGGCAAGGCGGCTTTCCTGAAGACGGCCGGCGCCGTCGGCCAGATCGTGCCCTTCGCCACCGACTGCACGAGGGACGATTCGGTCGCCCGCGCCCTTCAGGGGGCGGACATCGCCATCAACCTGCTGGGCGTGCTGTACGAGCGCGGGAGCCAGAGCTTCCAGGGCGTGCATGTGGACGCGGCGTCCCGCATCGCCCGCCTGGCGGCCGCCAGCGGCGTCAACCGGTTGGTTCATGTGTCCGCCATCGGCGCCGATGCCAACTCCCCCTCCTCCTACGCCCGCTCCAAGGCGGCCGGCGAGCAGGCGGTGCTCTCCGCCTTCCCGGCGGCGACGATCCTGCGCCCCAGCATCGTCTTCGGGCCGGAGGACAACTTCTTCAACAAGTTCGCCGCGATGGCGCAGAAGGCCCCCGCCCTGCCGCTGATCGGCGGCGGCAAGACCCGCTTCCAGCCGGTCTATGTCGGCAATCTGGCCGATGCCGTCGTCGCCTCGCTGGAGACCGACGCCAGCCGCGGCAAGACCTACGAATTGGGCGGTCCGCGCGTCTACAGCTTCCGCGAATTGCTGGAGCTGACGCAGAAGGACATCCAGCGCCGCCGCCCGCTGGTGACCATCCCCTGGAACATCGCCGAATCGCTGGGCGGCATCCTGGAAAAGATCCCGGTTCTCGCCCCGGCGCTGACCCGCGATCAGGTTGCCTTGCTGCGGCGCGACAACGTGGCTTCCCCGGATGCGCTCGGCTTCAAGGATCTGGGCATCACCGAGCTCGCCACCTGCGAGGTGATCCTGCCGACCTACCTGTCGCGCTTCATCGTCGGCGGCAAGTACAACAGCCTGACCGGCAACGCGCACTGAGCGTCGGGTCCGGGTCCATGAGTCCCAAAAGCCCCGGCCCCCGCGCCGGGGCTTTCGCATTGGAGCCTTCGCGGTGACGAGGCTGCGCGCGCTTGCCTCCTTCATCGGCGGCGCCGTCATCGGCACGCTGGGCGGCCTGATCGGGCTGGGCGGGGCCGAGTTCCGGCTTCCCCTGCTGATCGGCGCCTTCCGCTTCGCGGTGCTCGACGCCGTCATCCTGAACAAGGCGCTGAGCCTCGTCGTCGTCGCCGCCGCCCTTCCCTTCCGCGCCGGAGCGGTCCCGCTCGACCTCGTCGCCGCCAACGGGACGGTGATCCTCAACCTGCTGGCGGGCAGCCTGCTGGGCGCCTGGATCGGGGCGGGCTGGGCGATGCGGATGGACGCCGCCCGGCTGCACCGGGTGATCGCCCTGCTGCTGGTGCTGATCGCCGGCGCCCTGCTGCTCGGTCATGGCGTTGCGGGCGGCGCGGCTGGCGGCGGCGGGCCGCCGGTGGACGGGCTGGCGCTGGTCGCCGCCGGGACCGTCGCCGGCCTCGCCATCGGTGTGATCGCCTCCATCCTGGGCGTGGCCGGCGGCGAGTTGCTGATCCCGACGCTGGTCCTGCTGTTCGGCGTCGACGTCAAGCTGGCGGGCAGCCTGTCGCTGGCGATCAGCCTGCCGACCATGATCGCCGGCTTCTCCCGCTACGCCCGCGACCGCAGCCTGTCCGTGCTGGGTCGGAACCGGGGATTCGTGCTGCTGATGGCGGCGGGATCGCTGGCCGGCGCCTTCATCGGCGGCCGGCTGCTGGGCATCGTGCCGGAGTCAGTCCTGCTGCCGGTCCTGTCGGCGATCCTGCTGCTGTCCGCCGCCAAGATGTGGCGCCACTGACGGGGCCGGCGGAGTTCCGCCCGGCCCGAGCATGGTTCCTGCCCGCTTCGGGCATGGCACGCCTGCCCCTTCCCTGCTTGATTTCCCCTTCGGCCGCCGTCATGTCGGCAGTTCAACAGCGACGGGACGGGCGATGACAGGGGCAGAGGATATCCGCGGCGGCGCGGAGCGGGTGGTGGAACAGGCCACCGCCGCGCGCTGGGCGACCGTCACCGCCTTTTTTCTGAACGGCACCGTCTTCGGCGTTTGGGCGACCCAGATCCCGCTGCTGAAGAACCGGCTCGACCTCAGCCCCGCCGTGCTGGGGGTGGCGCTGCTCTGCCTCGCCGTCGGCGCGCTGACCGCGATGATCACCAGCGGCCCGCTGCTCGCGCGGCTGGGCAGCGCCCCGGTGACGCGGGTGACCGCCCTGCTGTTCGCCGCATTCCTGCCCCTGCCGGCGCTGGTGCCGGACGTGGTGACCCTGTGCATCGTGTTGGCGCTGTTCGGCGCGTCGGGGGGCACCATGGACGTCGCCATGAACGCGCAGGCCGCGCTGGTGGAGCGGCGGCTGGGCCGGCCGGTCATGTCCTCGCTGCACGGGATGTGGAGTCTCGGCGGGCTGGCCGGCGCCGGCCTGGGCGGGCTGCTGCTGCCGCTGATGGCGCCGGCGGCGCAGGCCGCGCTGGTGTCGGTCGGGCTGGTCGCACTGTTCCTGGCGCTGCAGGGCCGTTTCCTGCCCGACCGCAACGCCTCGACCGGCGGTCTGGTCCTGCCCGACCGCAAGACGCTGTTTCTCGGCCTGCTCGCCGCCTTGTCCTTCATGAGCGAGGGTGCCATCCTGGATTGGAGCGCCATCCACCTGCGCGACGATCTGGGGGCCCCGGCCTCGCTCGCCGGCATGGGGTTCGGCGTGTTCTGCGCCGCCATGGCGGCCGGACGCTTCAGCGGCGACCGGCTGCGCCACCGCTTCGGCGGGGCGACGCTGATGAGCATCGGCAGCCTGCTGGCCGCGGCCGGACTGGGCCTCGTGCTGGCGGCCGGTGTGGTGGCGGATGGATCGCCGTTGCTGGCGATGGCCGGATTCGGGCTGACCGGGATCGGCCTGTCGAACATCGTTCCGGTGCTGTTCAGCACGGCCGGCGCGGTGGAGAGCGGCCGGGCCGACCATGCGGTCGCCGCCGTGTCCACCATGGGCTACACCGGCGTGCTGGCCGGCCCGCCGCTGGTCGGCTTCATCGCCCAGGCGACCAGCCTCGCCACCGCCTTCGCCATGATCGCGGTGCTCGCCCTGTTCGTGGCGGTCGCCGCGGCCCGGGCGGTGCCGCGGCAGGCCGCTTGAGGGTTACAGGTACAGGAAGGCCAGCATGCCGGTGCCGATGGCGATGCGGTACCAGCCGAAGGGGGTGAAGCCGTAGCGGCCGACGAAGTCGACCAGCGTCTTCACCACCAAGGCGGCGGCGATGAAGGCGGTGACGAATCCGACCAGGATCAGCAGACCGCTGTCCAGGTTCATGATCGACCAGTTCTTGTAGAGGTCGTAGACGGTGGCGCCGGCCATGGTCGGCACCGCCAGGAAGAAGGAGAACTCGGCCGCCGCCTTGCGGTCGACGCCCATCAGCAGGGCGCCCAGGATGCTGGCCCCTGACCGCGACACGCCCGGCACCAGCGCCAGGCACTGGCAGAAGCCGATCTTCAGCGCCAGCGGAGCGGAGAAATTCTCGATCTGGTGATAGCGGGCGACCGGGATCAGGCGCTCCACCAGCAGGATGGCGATGCCGCCGACGATCAGCGCGATGCTGACCACCGTCGGGTTGAACAGCAGCGTCTTGATGACGCCGTGCAGGGCGGCGCCCAGCACCATCGCCGGCAGGAAGCCGATCAGCACCGCGCGCACGAAGCGCCGCGCGCCGGGATCGTCCTTCAGCCCCGTGGCGACATGCCACAGCCGCTGGAAATAGACCACGCAGATCGCGAGAATGGCGCCGAGCTGGATCACCACCTCGAACACCTTGCCGGGCGGGCCCTGGAAGCCCAGCAACTCGTCCAGCATGATGAGGTGCCCGGTCGAGGACACCGGCAGGAACTCGGTCAGGCCCTCCACCAGCCCCATCAGGGTGGCGTCCAGATATTGATCGATCATCATCGCGGCACGGAGCCTTCGGCACGGTTGGATGTTGCGGTGCTTATAGCAGGCGCTGAAGGTGCTTGGCGACGGCGAGGGGTCGGTACCCCTATTTGCGAGATAGTCTCGTTTGTTGACTAATTTTCTGTCTCGCTTTTGTGACGCTATGCCGTACCGCTCACGCATTTCAGCCTTGCGGTAAAAAAGGTCAACAAAGCGGACCTATCGGTTCTTTTGTGCTTCCGCCAGTCCTGCGCATGCGTTATATGACGAGCGTCCGCCACTTTGCGGACGTTCGATTTCAACCCAGCCGGTCGGTGTAGGCCAACGCCACAGCCTCCGGTCAGGCCCAGCAAGGCGATGTCCCCGCAGCAGACGACGGGGCCGCGAAGCGAAGGAGCAGACGTCATGGCGAACCAGAAAATGTTGGGCTTCGTGCACACCGCGCAGAAGATGCCCGACAAGCGGTCCGCCGCCGACCGTCGCCAGGACTTCGCCGAGATCTACGCCCGCTTCAGCGACGAGCGCGCCGGCGAGCAGGCCAACCGCTGCTCGCAGTGCGGCGTTCCCTTCTGCCAGGTGCATTGCCCGGTCTCCAACAACATCCCGGACTGGCTGAAGTTGACCGCCGAGGGGCGGCTGGAAGAGGCCTACGAGGTCTCGCAGGCCACCAACAACTTCCCCGAAATCTGCGGCCGCATCTGCCCGCAGGACCGTCTGTGCGAGGGCAACTGCGTCATCGAGCAGTCGACCCACGGCGCCGTCACCATCGGCTCGGTCGAGAAGTACATCAACGACACCGCCTGGGAGAACGGCTGGGTCAAGCCGCGCAAGCCGGCCCGCGAGCTGGGCCTGTCGGCCGGCGTGATCGGCGCCGGCCCGGCCGGCCTCGCCGCCGCCGAGGAACTGCGCGCCAAGGGCTACGAGGTCCATGTCTATGACCGCTACGACCGCATGGGCGGCCTGCTGGTCTACGGCATCCCCGGCTTCAAGCTGGAGAAGGATGTGGTCGCCCGCCGCGTCCAGCGTCTGGCCGATGCCGGCGTCATCTTCCATTCCAACTTCGAGGTCGGCCGCGACGCCTCGCTGGCCGAGCTGCGCGAGCGCCACGTCACCATCCTGATCGCCACCGGCGTCTACAAGGCCCGCGACATCGAGGCCCCCGGCGCCGGCCTGAAGAACATCGTTCCGGCGCTGGAATACCTGACCACCTCCAACCGCGTCGGCCTGGGCGACTCCGTCGGGGCGTACGAGGACGGTTCGCTGAACGCCGCCGGCAAGAAGGTGGTGGTGCTCGGCGGCGGCGACACCGCGATGGACTGCGTGCGCACGGCGATCCGCCAGGGCGCGACCTCCGTCAAGTGCCTGTACCGCCGCGACCGCAAGAACATGCCGGGCTCGCAGCGTGAAGTCGCGCACGCCGAGGAGGAAGGCGTCGAGTTCGTCTGGCAGGCCGCGCCCGAGGCCTTCACCGGCGACGACGTGGTGACCGGTGTCCGCGCCGTCCGCATCCATCTGGGCGTCGCCGACGCCACCGGCCGCCAGACCCCGCAGGTGATCGAGGGCTCCGAGTTCACCGAGCCGGCCGACCTCGTCATCAAGGCTCTCGGCTTCGAGCCGGAGGACCTGCCGGGCATGTTCGGCGCGCCGGACCTGACCGTCACCCGCTGGGGCACGCTGCTGGTCGACCACCGCACCAAGATGACCAGCCTGGACGGCGTCTTCGCCGCCGGCGACATCGTCCGCGGCGCCTCGCTGGTGGTGTGGGCCATCCGCGACGGCCGCGACGCCGCCGAGGCGATGCACGCCTACGCCCAGACCGTCGGCGCGCCGAAGCTGGCCGTGGCCGCCGAGTAAGGCCACTTCCCCCGTGCCCCCACCCCGACCCTCCCCCGCTGGGCGGGGGAGGGAGTTTGGGGCGAAGCAGCGGCAGTCCCCTCCCCCGCCGAGCGGGGGAGGGTTAGGGTGGGGGCACCGCCTCCACGACCTTGTCTACCCCAGGGGGCCATCCCTTCCGCCCCCCAGGTCAACGTCCAGACTGTGAAAGGGTCGTTCCATGACCACCGAGTTGAACCAGGGTGAGCAGTTCGTCGCCGATTTCCGCGCCAACGCCGCGGCGCTGACCACTGCGCACGCCTACAATCCGGCCGACGAGCACGACGCCTGCGGCGTCGGCTTCATCGCCGCGATCGACGGCAAGCCCCGCCGTTCGGTGGTCGAGAAAGGCATCGAGGCCCTGAAGGCGGTCTGGCACCGCGGCGCGGTGGACGCCGACGGCAAGACCGGCGACGGCGCCGGCATCCATGTCCAGGTGCCGCAGAAGTTCTTCAAGGACCACGTCAAGGTCATCGGCCACACCCCGCCGGAGAACAATCTGGCGGTCGGTCAGGTCTTCCTGCCGCGCATCAGCCTGGACGCGCAGGAAGCCTGCCGCTGCATCGTCGAGACCGAGATCCTGGCCTTCGGCTACTACATCTACGGCTGGCGTCAGGTGCCGATCAACGTCGACATCATCGGCGAGAAGGCCAACGCCACCCGGCCCGAGATCGAGCAGATCATCATCGGCAATTCGAAGGGCGTGTCGGACGAGCAGTTCGAACTCGACCTCTACATCATCCGCCGCCGGATCGAGAAGGCGGTGCATGGCGAGCAGATCAACGACTTCTACATCTGCTCGCTGTCGGCGCGCTCGATCATCTACAAGGGCATGTTCCTCGCCGAACAGCTGTCCACCTTCTACCCGGACCTGACCGACGACCGCTTCGAGTCGTCCTTCGCCATCTACCACCAGCGCTATTCGACCAACACCTTCCCGACCTGGCCGCTGGCCCAGCCCTTCCGCATGCTCGCCCACAACGGCGAGATCAACACGCTGAAGGGCAACGTCAACTGGATGAAGGCGCACGAGACCCGGATGGAGCATCCGGTGTTCGGCACCCACATGGCGGACCTGAAGCCGGTGATCGGCGTCGGCCTGTCGGACTCGGGCGCGCTGGACACGGTGTTCGAGGTGATGGTCCGCGCCGGCCGCAGCGCGCCGATGGTCAAGATGATGCTGGTGCCGCAGGCGCTGACCAGCTCGCAGACCACGCCGGACAACCACAAGGCGCTGATCGCCTACTGCAACTCGGTGATGGAGCCGTGGGACGGCCCGGCCGCGCTCGCCATGACCGACGGCCGCTGGGTCGTCGGCGGCATGGACCGCAACGGCCTGCGCCCGATGCGCTACACCATCACCACCGACGGCCTGATCATCGGCGGGTCCGAGACCGGCATGGTCAAGATCGAGGAGAACCAGGTGGTCGAGAAGGGCCGCCTCGGCCCGGGCGAGATGATCGCCGTCGATCTGCAGGCCGGCAAGCTGTTCAACGACCGTGAGCTGAAGGACCATCTGGCCGCCCAGAAGCCGTGGGGCCAGTGGGTCAAGAACACCACGCATCTGGACGAGCTGGTGAAGTCCGCCGCGCTGAAGGGCGAGCCGTCGGAGATGGAGAAGGAGGAGCTGCGCCGCCGCCAGATGGCCTTCGGCCTCGCCATGGAGGACATGGAGTTGATCCTCCACCCGATGGCGGAGGACGGCAAGGAGGCCGTCGGCTCGATGGGCGACGACAGCCCCATCGCGGTGCTGTCGGACAAGTACCGCGGCCTGCACCACTTCTTCCGCCAGAACTTCTCCCAGGTCACCAATCCGCCCATCGACTCGCTTCGCGAGCGCCGGGTGATGAGCCTGAAGACGCGCCTGGGCAACCTCGGCAACATCCTGGACGAGGATGAGAGCCAGACCCGGTTGCTGCAACTCGACAGCCCGGTGCTGACCACCGCCGAATTCCACGCCATGCGGGAGTATATGGGCGACACCGCGGCGGTGATCGACGCGACCTTCCCGGTCGATGCCGGCCCGGACGCGCTGCGCGACGCGCTGCGCCGCATCCGCCAGGAGGCGGAGGACGCCGTGCGCGGCGGTGCCAACCACGTCATCCTGACCGACGAGGCGATGGGCCCGGCCCGCGCCGCCATCCCGGCCATCCTGGCGACCGGTGCGGTCCACACCCACCTGATCCGCTCCAACCTGCGCACCTTCACCTCGCTGAACCTGCGCACGGCGGAATGCCTGGACACCCACTACTTCGCGGTGCTGATCGGCGTCGGCGCCACCACCGTCAACGCCTATCTGGCGCAGGAGGCGGTGGCCGAGCGCCAGCGCCGCGGCCTGCTCGGCTCGCTGTCGCTGGAAAAGGCGATGACGAACTACAAGAAGGCCATCGACGACGGCCTGCTGAAGATCATGTCCAAGATGGGCATCTCGGTCATCAGCAGCTACCGCGGCGGCGGCAACTTCGAGGCCATCGGCCTCAGCCGCGCCCTGGTCGCCGAGCATTTCCCGGCGATGGTCAGCCGCATCTCCGGCATCGGCCTGAACGGCATCCAGAAGAAGGTTCTGGAGCAGCATGCGCTGGCCTATGCCGGCGAGGCCCTGCCCCTGCCGGTCGGCGGCTTCTACCGCTTCCGCAAGTCGGGCGACCGTCACGGCTGGGAGGGTGGGATCATCCACACCCTGCAGCAGGCCGTCACCAACGACAGCTACACCACCTTCAAGAAGTATTCGGAGCAGGTGAACAAGCGGCCGCCGATGCAGCTGCGCGACCTGCTGGAGTTCCGCACCACCAAGGCCGCCGTTCCGGTGGACGAGGTGGAGAGCATCACCTCCATCCGCAAGCGCTTCATCACGCCGGGCATGTCGATGGGCGCCCTGTCGCCCGAGGCGCACGGCACGCTGAACGTCGCCATGAACCGCATCGGCGCCAAGTCCGACTCGGGCGAGGGCGGTGAGGATCCGGCGCGCTTCCGTCCCGACAAGAACGGCGACAACTGGAACTCCGCCATCAAGCAGGTGGCCTCGGGCCGCTTCGGCGTCACCGCCGAGTACCTGAACCAGTGCCGTGAGCTGGAGATCAAGGTCGCCCAGGGCGCCAAGCCCGGCGAAGGCGGGCAGCTGCCCGGCTTCAAGGTGACGGAGATGATCGCGCGGCTGCGTCACTCGACGCCGGGCGTCATGCTCATCAGCCCGCCGCCGCACCACGACATCTACTCGATCGAGGATCTCGCACAACTGATCCACGACCTGAAGAACGCGAACTCGCAGGCGCGCATCCACGTGAAGCTCGTCAGCGCGGTCGGTGTGGGAACGGTCGCGACCGGGGTGTCGAAGGCGCACGCCGACGTGGTCCTGATCTC
>JAFAFA010000100.1 GCA_023423695.1 Pseudomonadota bacterium
CGTGCACGCGACCTACCCGCTCGAAGACGCGCCGCGCGCGCTCCGCGACCTCGCCGAGCGCCGCGTGATGGGCAAGGCCGTGCTCCTCCCGTGACCGCGCTCGACTTCGTTAACCTTGTGCTCCAAACGCGAGCTCACCTATCCTCGTCTTCGTGCGACGAGCACTCTGGCTACTGGCGCTGGCTACTGGCTCACTCGCCGTGAGCGGCGCGCGCGCACAGTCCGTTGTGCCAGCCGGATCACCACCGCCGGCGGAAAGGCACATCCTCCGTCTCGAGTCCCCAGAGCCGGGCATCGCGTTCCATCTCCTGCGCTCGTCGATAGTGTCGCACGTAGCCTTCCGCTTCGGAGGTCGCCTCGGCGCGGCGCGCACGGAGATCCGCGAGTTCGAAGCGCTGTGTCAGACACCGTGCGAGGTCTCGCTGAGGTCGGGCGTCTACACCTTCGCGCTCTCGAGACCTGGAGGATCGCCCGTTTCCGTCCTCCCGCCACTTGATCTCGATCGCGATGTCCGACTTGCGGGTGTGTACGTGGACAACTCCGGCCTGCGTGCCGCCGGCGTGACCACGATGGTTCTCGGCGTACTGGCTTCGGGTGCCATCATCGGCCCCTCGGCAACGATTCTCAGCAACACGCCGTTGGATGATTCGGTCAACCGTGACCTCGGGAACGGCTTACTCGTGGGCGGTCTCGCAGTCTTCGCGCTGACGTTCGCGATTGGCCTCGGTCTCGGCCTCCGCGAGGATGGCGGAAGGATCGAATTTTGACGATGCGCCGAGACGCGCAGCGGGGCCGACCTTGTCGTGACGGGGCGAGGGCGGCCTGTGAGCTCACCCGATCTCTCTTCGTGGCGAGCGTGCTCGGCGGGCTCGGAGTGATCAGCCCGGCGCTCGCACAAGACGATGCGACTGACGACGCCAGGGCGGCGCCCGACTTGGGTACCTCCGAGCCGAGCCCTGACGTGCCGAACCCTGATGTGCCGAATGCGGATGCGCCGAGCATCGAGCTGCCTGATGACAGCGC
This sequence comes from Pseudomonadota bacterium, assembly GCA_023423695.1. Taxonomy (GTDB): domain Bacteria; phylum Pseudomonadota; class Alphaproteobacteria; order Azospirillales; family Azospirillaceae; genus Azospirillum. Next base: position 1,024 of record JAFAFA010000100.1, read on the forward strand.
CTCCTCCTCACCCGACGACGAGTCGAGAGCTCCACAAGGGGATCGGGATCTCACGTCGAGCTCGTCGCGCCGGGGCGATGCGGGCGGAGGTGTGTTGTTTCAGTTCGAGGCTCAGCCGGCGGGGACGGCGCTGGTCCTCGTAACTGATCCGATCTTCAGGACGCATACGACCGTGGCGCAAGGCTTGGGTCCCGCAGAGGGAGGTGGCGTCCGGCGTGTCCCACGGCGCGCCTATCGCACCCTGTGCACCAGCCCTTGCCGCGGCGAGCTCCCCATAGGCATTCACACATTCGGCTTGCGCCGCCCCAGTGGGGACGTCTGGGTCGCGCTCCCTCCTCTCAGTTTCCAACGTGGCGCGCCGATGCGGATCAATGGCTACGCGGTCGACCATGCTGGAGAGCGCCTCGGAGGCCCACTGTTCCTCGCGATCGGTGGCCTCGCCGGCCTCGGCGGAGTGCTCGGGGGGATGGCGATGATGATCAGCTCGCAAAACGTCCTCGAGACGACTGAGGGCTTGGTCGGCCTCGGCGTCACCGTTGGCTCCGGCGTCCTCATGCTTCTCGCGCTGGCGATCGGCCTCCCGCTGACCTTCTATGTGGATCGATCCTGGGTGGTCGGTCTCCCCCTCGAATAGACACGTCGCCGATCGCCCCGAGGTCGCGACCGCGGCAGCTGGCAGTGGGCGTCATCGAGGGAGGTGTCGGTCGGCTCTTTCAGGCGCGCTATCAGAACGAGCCGGCCACGCCGGCGCGGGCTCCGTGCGGGTCGATGTTGAGCGTCGGGATCCAGGTGACCTCGTCGTGCGCCGGCCGCGCCGAGTGGTCGCTCAGCTCGTAGCCGATCACGGGACCGACGAGGGCGGCGCCGGCGCCGAGACGATGGCGGGCACCATCACCTCGGCAAACGGGGCGTTCGTCGCGCTCTGGATCCCCCATGCGCCGAGTTAGATGGGGAGGCCGGCGGCGACCCCGATGAGCCCGCCGAGGTAGCTCCAGCCCACCCCGCGGCGGCCCCCGCCCGCGTCGGCACCGAGCGCGACACCCAGCGGATAGAAGACCGGCAGCCCCACTCCGGCGCCGATCGACGCGCCGATCGCCGCCATGACCCCGGTGAAGCAGAACCCGCTCGGATCGCAGCTGCCTCCGATGAACGCGCCGAGCATCGCTCCGAGCGCCGTGCTCGCCGCGATGAAGCCCAGCCCGGCCAGCGGCCCGAAGAAAGCGCGCGTCACCGGATCATCGGGGCTGACCGGCGGCGGTGGCCGGGAGGCGTTGACGCGCGGCGCTCCGAGATCGCGAGACCTGCTGGCCGCGTGGGGGCCGGAGCGTCTCGCCGCCCACATGCTCGACGAGCTCGTCTTCAACTTCCACGCGTCGCGAGCACGGATCGCCGAGGCGCACCTCGAGCTTGCGGTCTGGGCGATGCTCCGCTGGGCACGGCTCGGCCGCCGAGCGGTGCCACGCCACCTCGCCGAGGAGGGCGCGACGCCGCTCGTCGTCGGCGTCGCGGCGATGGCGCGGGCGCGCCGTCGTGCGCCGCGACCGTGAGACAGCGACGGATCGCGACGCGTTGCGCCCGCCGCGAGCCAGGTTGATCGACTCGGACCGAGCTCCCGGCGGGGAGATCCGCCTCGGGCCCGCGCACTTCCAGCCGGTCGCTTCGAGCCCGTCCCGGCGCAGCGGCGCCGACTACGTACGGCGCATCGCGTGCTCCTCCTGGAGCACGGCGCGCTCCGGGCTCCCCGTTCC
>JAFAFA010000121.1 GCA_023423695.1 Pseudomonadota bacterium
TCCGTGAGTGGTGCGGTTCAGTCGGCGACGCGAACCGCGCCCGCGAACGGCCGTCCGCCGATCTTCGCGATGTGGATGACGTCTCCCGTGCGGGGGGCGTGGATCATGTAGCCACCGCCGATGTAGATGCCCACGTGGTGCAGGTCGGAGTAGAAGAACACCAGGTCGCCGGGGCGCATCTCATCGCGGGAGATATGCGTGCCGGCGGTCCACTGATTGCCCGTGTAGTGGGGCAGGCTGATGCCGACGGACTGGTACGCCGCCATGACCAGGCCCGAGCAGTCGAAGGAGTTCGGGCCCTCCGCGCCCCACACGTACGGTTTGAGCTGCTGGCCGAGGGCCCAGCGCGCCGCCTGCGCGGCCTTGCCGTCGCCCACGATGGGGACCGACATCCTGCTGCGCGTCTCGCTGCCGACCGTGCGGGAGACCTGCCGATAGAGGCTGCTCTCGGTCTTCTTGATCAGCTTGGTGATCTTGTCGCGGCGCGCGTCGAGGCCGGTGAGCAGCTTCTTGACCTCGGCCTGCCGGGCGGAGGCGCTCTCCCTGGCCCGCGCGGCGGCGTCCATGGCCTTGGTGACCTCGGCCACCTCCTGGCTCTCCTGCAGCTCCAGCGCGTACGTCGTGGAGGCCTGGCTCAGGTATCGCCTAGGGTCGACGCCGCTGTCGATCAGCACGAGCGCGTTGCCGAGTCCGTTGGTCATGTAGGAGTGCTGCGCGAGGGCGCTGGCCTTCTGCCGGCGGATCTCCAGCTCGGCCTCGCTCTTGGCGAGGTTCTTCTTGGCGAGTTCGGCGGACCGCTCGGCGGCCTTCAGGCGCACGCGTTCGCCGTTGTACTGCTCGGTGAGGCTCTCGATCTCGGTGTAGAGGCTCTCGGCCTGTTCCGTGAGCTCTTTGAGGCTCGGCTTGGGGTCGGCGGTGGCGCGGACCACCGGGGCGCCGAACGTGATCGCGGTGATCGCGATGCCGACGAACGCCATGCGGCGGATGACACCCGGACCGGCCGTGCCGGATCCGGACTTTCGGCGACGGGCGTGCCTGCCCGCCGGCCGTCCTCCACGCGTGCGCAACCGAGCTCCTCTCCCTAGGTGCCCCCGGGGCAGGCCGCGTCCTGGAACGTGGCCATGTGACGGGGCACTGCTGAGCGCCTACCGGGTTAGCTGACGGGTTCGGGCCGGAGTAGCCCTACCTTGGCGGATTCACCCCTCGACGATCTGAGACCGAACCGATCCTGATCCTGCAGTTGGGTCCCCGGCTCCCCTCCGCACTCGGTGCTTCGAAGACTCGGCGTACGGCCGCCGTGAGCGCTCACGATGACCGGCATCGTCGCTGGACGATAGTGCACGGCGAGTTCTTGCTCAACCAGAACTCCGAAACCCGTCTACGTTTGACAACCAAACGATCACAGATGGGTCACGGGTTGCATAGTGGTACGTCCGCGTTCACCTGGGTTAATAGTGATCTGCGGCTTTGGGCGTGCCAGGTGGGCTGCCGAAAAAATTGGGACGAACCGCCACATGATCGACAGGGCTGGCTGGGAACCGCTTCGCGCCCCCGCGTCTGCGGATGGTCAGGCTTCAGGTCGGCTGTGGTGTTTGCGGACGACCGTTATCCGTGCACGGGCCGCCCGCGCGCGCGTCCGCGTGCTCCGGCCGCGTGGTGATGGGGATCGGCGGGAGAGGGCACTAGGCTGGCCGCTCATGGAGCAGGTCGCCGCGCAGACATCCGGCGGTTCGGGAGCCACGGCCGTGACCGTGCGCCGGGCCAGGACGCCGGACGTCCGGGCCATCCGGCGTCTCGTGGACGCGTACTCGGGCGCCGGTCCCCGTCTGCTCGAAAAGAGTACGGTGACGCTGTACGAGGACGTGCAGGAGTTCTGGGTCGCGGAGACCGGCGGGCGGGTCGTCGGCTGCGGCGCGCTGCACGTGCTGTGGGAGGACCTCGCCGAGATCAGGACCGTCGCCGTGGACCCCGCCGAGCGCGGCGGGGGCATCGGCCACCGGATCGTCGCCGCGCTCATCGAGACCGCCAGGGATCTCGGCGTGCGGAGGGTGTTCTGCCTCACGTTCGCGGTCGAGTTCTTCGGCCGGCACGGCTTCCGGCCTATTCAGGGCACACCGGTCTCCCCGGAGGTCTACGCGGAACTGCTCGCGTCGTACGACGAGGGCGTCGCCGAGTTCCTCGACCTGGAGCACGTCAAGCCGAACACCCTGGGGAACACCCGGATGTTGCTGCACCTCGACCGTCGTTGACCGCCGCCCACGGCACCTCGAATAATGATCTTGACGTGAATTGTCAGTCTCCGCAAAGGTGACTGTTGTTACCCGTGTCGCTACTTTTGCAATATCAGCGTGTGCCAGAGACGAACGGCGCATGCGTCTTCGAAAACGAGGTGACACGGTGAGCACCGGACAGCCGCCGTACCCCCAGGACGAGTCGGACGGAACGCCACCGCCGTCATCGAGCCCCGGGTATGGCCAGGACAGACAGGCCCAGGACTACGACCCTGACGTCACGGTCGTCAACTACCGCCACACGGGCCAGAACACCGGCCCGCAGCAGCCGCCCGGCTACGACACCGCCCAGGGCGGCTACGGGCAGCTGCAGGGCTACGGCGCCCAGGAGGCCCAGCAGCAGTACGGCCAGCAGGGCTATGGCCAGCAGGCCGGATACGGCCAGCAGCAGCAGTACGGCCAGCAAGCGTACCCCCAGCAGGGTTACGGCCAGCAGCAGGGCTATGGGTCCCAGCAGTACGGCCAGCAGCAGGGCTATGACGCCCAGCAGGCCCAGCAGCTGGCCCAGCAGTACGGTCAGCAGGGCTATGGCCAGCAGCAGCAGTACGGCCAGCAGGCGTATCCCCAGCAGGGTTACGCCCAGCAGGCCCTGCAGCAGGGCCAGCAGTACGGTCAGCCGGGGTACGGCCAGCAGGCCGCCCAGCCCGGCTACGGCCAGCAGCAGGGCTACGGGGCCCAGCAGTACGGCCAGCAGGCCTATGCCCAGCCCGGCTACGGCCAGCCGTACGCGGCCGCGGGGCCGGTCCCGCCCGGCGCCCCCGCCCC
>JAFAFA010000134.1 GCA_023423695.1 Pseudomonadota bacterium
GGCTGCGCCCGAGCCGGCGCCTGGGTTGCCCGTCCTGCCGCCCGGCACCCCGCAGGCGCAGACGCCGACCACCCAGTTGCCGCCTGCCGCCGGGGCCGCGACCAAGCCGCAGCAGCCGGCCGCCGTTCCGGCAAAGCCCGCCGCGGCTCCGCAGCAGCAGGTCGCCGCGGTGAAGCCGCCGGCCGCTCTGCCGCCCCCGGCGCAGCAGCAGAACGCGGCACCCTCGGTCGGTCAGCTGATCGCCAAGCTGGAGGCGGCATCGTTGCCCGCCGCCCCGGCCAAGGCGGCGCCCCAGCCGGCGAAGGCCGTCCCGGCCGTGAGCGGCGGCAGCGGAAGCTGGCGCATCCAGCTCGCCTCGGTGCGCAGCGAGGGCGAGGCCGCGGCTGAATGGCGCCGGATCGCCGGGCGCCACCCGGATGCATTGGGTGGCCTGTCGATGCAGGTCGCCAGGGTCGATCTGGGCGACAAGGGCGTGTTCTATCGGGTGCAGGGCACCGGCGCCGACGAGGCGCGGGCGAAGTCGGTCTGCGCCCAGCTGCGCGCGCAAAATGTGGGGTGTGTGGTTGTCCGTCCCTAGTTTCTCGGGCTCCGATTCCGTGGGCCTCAGTTCGGTGAGTTCCACACCGGTTGCCCACCCGCGCGCGGTCGTTTTCGGCTGCGCCGGGCTGGAGGTGACGCCCGACGAGGCCGCCTTCTTCCGCGCTGCCGATCCGCTCGGCTTCATCCTGTTCCGCCGCAACTGCGACAGCCGCGACCAGATGCGCCGGCTGGTCGACGATCTGCGCGCCAGTGTCGGCCGGCCGGATGCCCCCGTCCTGATCGATCAGGAGGGCGGCCGCGTCGCGCGCATGCGCCCGCCGCATTGGCCGGCCCATCCGCCGATGGGCGTCATCGGCGCGCTGGCCGGGCGCGATGCGGACGCCGGGCGCGAGGCCGCCTGGATCAACGGTCGGCTGCTCGCCCACATGCTGGCGGAGGTCGGCATCACGGTGGATTGCGCGCCGGTGTGCGACGTTCCGGTGGAGGGCGCGCACGATATCATCGGCGACCGCGCCTTCTCGCGCGACCCCGCCGTGGTGATCGCGCTGGCCCGCGCCACCGCAGACGGCCTGCTGGCCGGCGGCGTGCTGCCGGTGATCAAGCACATCCCCGGCCATGGCCGCGCCTTCGCCGACAGCCATGCCGAGCTGCCGGTGGTGGAGGCCGACCGCGCGTCACTGGAGGCCACCGACTTCGCACCCTTCCGTACGCTGGCCGATTTGCCGCTGGCGATGGTCGCGCATGTGGTGCTGAAGGCGATCGACCCGACCGCCCCGGCCAGCACCTCTCCCATCGTGGTGCGCGAGGTGGTGCGGGGGCCGTCCATCGGTTTCGGCGGGCTGCTGTTCAGCGACGACCTGTCGATGAACGCGCTGCAGGGCGATCCCCGCGCCAGGGCCGAAGCGGTGCTGGCGGCGGGCATGGATGTCGTGCTCCACTGCAACGGCGATCTGGACGAGATGCGGTCGCTGCTCGGCGCCGTTCCGGTGTTGAGCGGCGCCGCGGCGGAACGTTGGGCGCGGGCCGAGGCGATGCGCCATGCGCCGGAACCCGCGGACATCGCGGCATTGACGAATCGGCTGGCCGAGCTTCTCGGTACGGCCCAGATCTGACGGACGGGAGCGGACGATGGAGGAATGGATCTTCCAGGTGACGGCCGTGGCCCTGCCGGCCATCATCGCCATCACCCTGCACGAGGCGGCGCACGGCTTCGTCGCGTGGCGGCTGGGCGACGACACCGCCTATCGGCTGGGGCGGGTCACCTTCAACCCGATCCGGCACATCGATCCGTTCGGCACAGTCCTGCTGCCGGCGCTGATGTATTTCACCACCGGCTTCGTCTTCGGCTGGGCCAAGCCGGTGCCGGTGAACTTCGCCCGGCTGGACCATCCGCGCCGCGACATGGTGTGGGTGGCGCTGGCCGGTCCGGGGACCAACTTCCTGCTGGCGGTGGCGTCGGCGGTGATCTGGCGGCTGGTCAATCCGGAGAACAGTTTGGTCGAGTTGTGGATCCGCTCCGCCGCCGAGGTGTCGGTGCTGGTCAACGTCATCCTGATGGTCTTCAACCTGATCCCGCTTCCGCCGCTGGACGGCGGGCGGGTGGCGGTCGGCATCCTGCCGGATTTCCTGGCGGTGCCGCTGGCCCGGCTGGAACGCTTCGGCCTGCTGATCCTGATGGCGGCCTTCTTCCTGCTGCCGATGCTGGGGCGCCAGATCGGCATGGATCTCAGCGTCATGCATTGGGTCCTGGGGCCGCCGGTGGACGCGGTGATCGACTTCATCCGCATCCTGACCGGCAACGACTGAAGGTTTTCCAATGGCCGAATTGCTGGCCGAGATGACGGCCGACGCCGCGAATGCGGCGTCGTCGCCGTCCGAACAGCTGTTGCTGGTTCTGGACGGGTTCGAGGGGCCGCTCGACATGCTGCTGGCGCTGGGCCGCGACCAGAAGGTCGACCTGACGCGCATCTCCATCCTGGAACTGGCCGACCAGTATCTTGCCTTCGTTGCGGAGGCGCGGAAGGTGCGGCTGGAACTGGCGGCCGACTATCTGGTGATGGCGGCGTGGCTGGCCTACCTCAAGTCGCGCCTGCTGCTGCCCGAACCGGAGGGGGAGGAGCCGTCCGGCGAGGACATGGCTGCGGCGCTGGCCTTCCAGCTCCAGCGGCTGGAAGCGATGAAGGGGGTTGCCGAGACGCTGTTCGCCCGCCCGCGGCTGGGCATCGACGTCCACCCCCGCGGTGCGCCGGAGGATTTGGATCTGCGCCGCAAGTCGGTCTATGAGGTCACGCTGTTCGACCTGCTGCGCGCCTATGGTCAGCAACGTGCCCGCAAGGAGGCCGGCGTCCTGCATATCGCCCCGGTCCGGCTCTATTCCATGGAGGAGGCGGTGCAGCGCCTGTCTTCGCTGCTCGGTCACATGCCGGATTGGGCGACGCTGGCCAGCTTCCTGCCGGGCGGCGAGGGCGGCGGGCTGCTGAGCCGCTCCGCCTTGGCCGCCCATTTCGCCGCGACGCTGGAACTGGCGAAGGCCGGCCGGGTGGAACTGCGCCAGGAGGGCGCCTTCGCCCCGCTCTATGTCCGCGGACGCCGGGCCGGCGATACACCCGCGGACCCATCGGATTCTTGAGGACCATGATCAAGGAAGTCACCGACGCCCAGGAGGCGGAGGCCCGCATCGGCCGGCTGCGCCTGCTGGAAGCGCTGCTGTTCGCCTCGGCGGAACCGCTGGACGAGGAGACGCTGGCCGGCCGGGTCGGGCCGGAGGTCGGCCTGCTGCTGGAGGAACTGCGCGCCCATTACGCCCCGCGCGGCGTCAATCTGGTGCGTACCGGCGGCGGCTGGGCCTTCCGCACGGCGGTCGATCTGGCGCCCGAGTTGCGCCGGGAGGAGGAGGTGTCGCGCAAGCTGTCGCGCGCGGCCATCGAAACCCTGGCGATCATCGCCTATCACCAGCCGGTGACCAGGGGAGAGATCGAATCCATCCGCGGCGTGGCGACCAGCAAGGGCACGCTCGACCTGTTGATGGAGCATGGCTGGATCCGGCCGGGCAAGCGGCGGGAGACGCCGGGCCGGCCGCTGACCTGGATCACCACCGACCATTTCCTCGACCATTTCGGGCTGGAAAGCCTGCGTGACCTGCCCAGCGTCGATGAGCTTCGCGCCACCGGCCTGCTGGACAGCCGCCCGGTGCTTCTGGGGCTCGGGACCGCCGGGGACGACGGCGGCTTTGCCGCTGCGGGAGACGATGGCGAGGGGGAGACGTGAGCTGAGCAGCGATTTTCGGGCGGGCCCCTCGCGAATTCCCGTGAAACCTCAATGACAACCGGTTAAGGATGGTGGGGCGAACGTTGCGGCCCAATGGCCTTTCTGCCATAGTGCCGGCCCGCCGCAAAGGCCGTTCAAACGTGATAGGCGCGCCATGGGTTCTTTCAGCATCTGGCACTGGATCATCGTTCTACTGATCGTTCTTCTCCTGTTTGGCGCTGGAAAGTTGCCGAAGGTGATGGGCGATCTCGCCAAGGGCGTGAAGTCCTTCAAGGCGGGCCTGCAGGACGACAGTGATGACGCCGCGTCCGGCGCCAATGCCAAGGTCATCCCGAACCAGCCGGCCAACACGGCCGAATCCGCGGCCAAAAAGGACGAGGCGGTCCGCAACTGACCGGCGGGCGCGCGGGGGCCTTCGTGGGTCCCGTTCGCGCGCCATCCTGCCCACCGCATTCGTGAAGCCGGAAGAACATGTTCGACATCGCTTGGTCCGAACTGATGGTGATCGCCGTCATCGCCCTTGTGGTCATCGGGCCCAAGGATCTGCCCAAGGCGATCTTCACGCTCGGCAAATGGGTGCGTAAGGCGAGAGGCGTCGCGCGCGAATTCCAGACCCACATCGACGACATGATGCGGGAGACCGAGTTGGACGAGCTTCGCAAGGAAGCCCTGAAGACCCGTGACCTGAACATCAAGAAGATGATGGAGGACACCATCGACCCGAAGGGGGAGGTGGGGAAGGCCTTCGATCCCAAGGGCTTCGACGTGGGGCTGAACGGCCATGCCGGCAGCACCCCGGAACCGGACCTGCCCCAGGCGCCGGTACCGGCGACTCCTGCGGTGGCCGACAGTACGCCGCCGTCCGCCGCCCCGTCGCCGATCACCACCCAGCCGCCGCAGCCGGCCGCCGTGCAGCCGGGCCCGGTGCAATCCGCCCCGGTGCAGCCGGCAACTCAACCGGCAGCCCAGCCGGCCGAAGTGGCCTCCGCCCAGTCCACCGATAAGCAGACCTAAAGTCGAAGACGGACCATGACCGGCGAAACGCATCAGGACGAACTCGAAGACAGCAAGATGCCGCTGATCGATCATCTGATCGAGCTGCGGAACCGGCTGATGTGGTCGGTCGGCGCCATCCTGATCGCCTTTCTGCTGTGCTACGCCGTGTCGGACCGGATCTATAATTTCCTGGTCCAGCCGCTTGCCGACCTGCTGGCGGGGCAGGGGCGCCGGATGATCTACACCGGCCTGACGGAAGCCTTCTTCACCTATGTGAAGGTGGCGTTCTGGGCCGGCTGCTTCATCTCCTTCCCGATCATCGCCAGCCAGATCTGGATGTTCGTGGCGCCGGGCCTGTACAAGCACGAGCGCAAGGCGTTCCTGCCCTTCCTGGTGGCGACCCCGGTGATGTTCCTGACCGGTGCGGCCATCGTCTATTACTTCATCTTCCCGATGGCCTGGCGCTTCTTCCTGGGCTTCGAGTTCCACCCCGGCGGCGACGGCAACGCCCTGCCCATCGAGTTCGAGGCACGCGTCGGCGAATACCTGCATCTGGTGATGTCGCTGATCTTCGCCTTCGGCATCGCCTTCCAGTTGCCGGTCCTGCTGACCCTGCTGGTGCGCGTCGGCATTATCAGCACCGACGCTCTGGCGTCGAAGCGGCGCTATGCCATCGTCGGCGCCTTCGTCGCCGCGGCGATCCTGACCCCGCCGGACGTCATCAGCCAGGTCAGCCTGGCGGTTCCGCTGATCGGGCTGTACGAGATCGCCATCATCATCGGCCGTCGCATCGAAAAGGCACGCGCCACGGCGGAGACCGAGTAAGCCGCCGACTCTTGTCTGCTGTGACGCAGGGTAATAATCCGTCCGTCGTGGACATGCCGCCATTCTCGCGCTAAAAGCACGGTTCGGCCAATGGAAGGCCTTAGCCGCGCACCCGGAGCCTTGACCGTATGCAGACCGCCAACGACATCCGTCGCACGTTCCTGGATTTCTTCGCCAAGCAGGGCCATCAGATCGTCGAATCGTCGCCGCTCGTGCCGCGCAACGACCCGACGCTGATGTTCACCAACGCCGGCATGGTCCAGTTCAAGAACGTCTTCACCGGTGCCGAGACGCGGCCTTACCGGCGCGCCACCACCTCGCAGAAATGCGTGCGCGCCGGCGGCAAGCACAACGATCTGGACAATGTCGGCTACACCGCGCGGCATCACACCTTCTTCGAGATGCTGGGGAACTTCTCCTTCGGCGATTACTTCAAGGACGACGCCATCGCGTTCGCCTGGAACCTGATCACCAAGGAATACGGGCTGCCGGCCGACAAGCTGCTGGTGACGGTCCACACCTCCGACGAGGACGCGGCGGCGATCTGGCGCAAGGTCGCAGGCCTGTCGGACGACCGCATCATCCGCATCCCGACCGACGACAATTTCTGGCGCATGGGCGACACCGGCCCCTGCGGTCCGTGCTCGGAGATCTTCTACGACCACGGGCCGTCCATCGCCGGCGGCCCGCCGGGCAGCGCCGATCAGGATGGCGACCGCTTCATCGAGATCTGGAACCTCGTGTTCATGCAGTATGAACAGCTGGGTCCGGACAATCTGGTGCCGCTGCCCAAGCCGTCCATCGACACCGGCATGGGGCTGGAGCGTCTGGCCGCCGTCCTGCAGGGCAAGCACGACAATTACGACATCGATCTGATGCGGGCGCTGATCGTGGCCTCGGCCGAGGCGACCAAGACCGCGCCGGACGGCGCGCATGCCGTGTCGCACCGTGTCATCGCCGATCATCTGCGCTCCACCTCCTTCCTGATCGCCGACGGCGTGCTGCCGTCGAACGAGGGCCGCGGTTATGTGCTGCGCCGCATCATGCGCCGCGCCATGCGCCACGCCCACATGATCGGCGCGCGCGAGCCGCTGATGCACCGTCTGGTCCCGGCGCTGATCCAGCAGATGGGCGACGCCTATCCGGAGCTGAACCGCGCCCGCGCCCTGATCGTCGAGACGCTGAAGCTGGAAGAGACCCGCTTCAAGCAGACGCTGGAGCGCGGCCTGCGCCTGCTGGAGGACGAAGTCGGCCATCTGGGCGAAGGCCAGCCGCTGGCCGGCGACGTCGCCTTCAAGCTGTACGACACCTATGGCTTCCCGCTCGACCTGACGCAGGACGTTCTGCGCGGCCAGGGTCGCGGCGTCGACGAGGCCGGCTTCAAGGCTGCGATGGACGAGCAGCGCCGCAAGGCCCGCGAATCCTGGGCCGGCTCGGGCGAGGTCGGCACCGAGAAGCTGTGGTACGAGATCAAGGACGAGCTGGGCGCCACCGAGTTCTTCGGCTACGACACCGAAGTCGCCGAGGGCAAGGTGACGGCCATCGTCAAGGGCGATGCCCGCGTCGATGCCGCCACCATCGGCGATCAGGTGCTGGTCGTCGTCAACCAGACGCCCTTCTACGGCGAATCGGGCGGTCAGGTCGGCGATGCGGGCGTGATCTTCTCCGCCGGTGGGGCCGAGGTCGCTGTTTCCGACACGCTGAAGAAGCTGGGTGCGGTGTGGGCCCATGTCGGCACCGTCACCAAGGGCACGCTCAAGGTCGGTGACGTGGTCGAACTGCGCGTCGACGGCGAGCGCCGCTCCGCCATCCGCGCCAACCACTCCGCCACCCACCTGCTGCACGAGGCGCTGCGCCACCGGCTGGGCGACCATGTCACCCAGAAGGGCTCGCTGGTGGCGCCGGAGCGTCTGCGCTTCGACATCAGCCAGCCGACCGGCCTGTCCGCCGCCGACATCGCCGCCATCGAGGACGAGGTGAACCGCCGCGTGCTCGCCAACAGCGAGGTCATCACCCGCCTGATGTCCCCGGACGAGGCCCGCGCCCAGGGCGCCATGGCCCTGTTCGGCGAGAAGTACGGCGACGAGGTCCGCGTGGTCTCCATGGGCGGTCCGCATGGCGAGGCGGATCGCGACTACTCCATCGAGCTGTGCGGCGGCACCCATGTCCGCCGCACCGGCGACATCGGCGTCTTCAAGATCGTCTCCGAAGGCGCCGTCGCCGCAGGCGTCCGCCGCATCGAGGCGCTGACCGGCACCGGTGCCAAGGCGTGGCTGTCCGAGCGCGACCACCTGCTGACCGAGGCGGCGAGCGTCCTGAAGGTGAAGCCCGACGAGGTTCCGGCCCGTGTGGCGGTCCTGGTCGAGGAGCGCCGCAAGATGGAACGCGAACTGGCGGAACTGCGCCGGCAGGTCGCCATGGGCGGTGGAGCCAAGGCCGACGGCGGCAACGAGGCCAAGGACGTCGCCGGCGTGAAGTTTGCCGCCCGCGTGGTCGAAGGCCTGCCGGCCAAGGACCTGAAGCCGATGGCCGACGAGCTGAAGAAGCAGGTCGGCTCCGGCGTCGTGGTGCTGATCGCGTCGAACGAGGGCAAGGCTTCCATCGTCATCGGCGTGACCGAAGACCTGACCGGCAGCTTGAGCGCGGTCGATCTGGTCCGCGTCGGCGCCGAGGCGCTGGGCGGCAAGGGTGGTGGCGGCCGGCCGGACATGGCCCAGGCCGGTGGCCCCGATGCCTCCCTGGCACCGGCGGCGATCGAGGCCATCGAAAAGGTGATCGCGGCCAAGAAGGCCTCCTGATCGTACTGAAACCCGGCCCCCGGTTCGCTCCGGGGGCCGTTTTTCTGTTCATGCCGTTTTTTGTCGAGGTCCGGCGATGGAACTCCCGACTCTTCCCTTCACCGTGACCGACTGGGCCGCCGTCCCGGTCACCGAACATCCGGGCGAAACCGGCAAGGCGTTGTGGCGCAGCTTCCAGGCTGGGGAACTGCGGGTGCGGATGGTCGAATACACACCAGGCTATCTGGCCGATCATTGGTGCGACCGCGGCCATGTGCTGTTCGTGGTCAGCGGTGAGCTGATGACCGAGTTGAAGGACGGTCGCCGCTTCGTCCTGACCGCCGGCATGAGCTATCAGGTGTCCGATTTCGGCGATCACCCGCATCGGTCCTCGACCGAAATCGGCGCCACCCTGTTTATCGTGGACTGAAACATCGTCGCTTGAGGGAACAGGCCTATGCGCTTCACCGGCACCGACCGCTATGTCGCCACCGACGACCTGATGGTGGCGGTCAACGCCGCGATCACGCTGGAACGGCCGCTTCTGGTGAAGGGGGAACCCGGCACCGGCAAGACCGTGCTGGCGGTGGAAATCGCCCGCGCTCTGAACAAGCCGCTGCTGTCCTGGCATGTGAAGTCGACCACCAAGGCGCAGCAGGGCCTGTATGAATACGATGCGGTCAGCCGTCTGCGCGACAGCCAGTTGGGCGAGGCGAAGGTCCACGACATCGCCAACTACATCGTCCGCGGCAAGCTGTGGGAAGCCTTCGAGGCGCCGGAGTCTCCGGTCCTGCTGATCGACGAGATCGACAAGGCCGACATCGAGTTCCCCAACGACCTGCTGTTGGAACTCGATCGCATGGAATTTCATGTGTACGAGACCCGCCAGACGATCACGGCGGCCAAGCGCCCCATCGTCATCATCACCTCCAACAACGAGAAGGAGCTGCCGGACGCTTTCCTGCGCCGCTGCTTCTTCCATTACATCCGCTTCCCCGACCGCGAGACGATGGAACGCATCGTCGATGTCCATTACCCCGGCCTGAAAGCCGCGCTGCTGCGCGAGGCGCTGAACCTGTTCTACGACCTGCGCGAGGTTCCGGGCCTGAAGAAGAAGCCCTCCACCTCCGAACTGCTGGACTGGATTAAGCTGCTGATGGTCGAGGACGTGGACCCTGAGACCTTGCGCGCCAAGGACGCCCGCACGCTGATCCCGCCGCTGTGCGGCGCGCTGCTGAAGAACGAGCAGGACGTGCACACGCTGGAACGGCTGGCATTTCTGGCGAAGCGGGGGCGGTGAGGGGAGTTCGAGAGGCGGTTCCCCTCAAACCCCCTCCACCTCCTCCATCGCCACTCCCAGCGCCGTCCCCGCCACCGACTGCACCGTCACGCGGCTTCGCCCGCCGCCCAGCGGCATCACGCGGATCTGCGTGCCGATGCGCTCGACCATCGCCGGAACGTGGCTGATGACGCCGACCTGACGGCCGCCGGCCTGCAGCGCTTCCAGGCAGGACAGCGCCACATCCAGGCTGTCGGGGTCGAGCGTGCCGAACCCCTCGTCGATGAACAGCGTGCCGATCCCGCCGGAGGTCCCCGCCGCCATCGCCGACAGCCCGAGCGCCAGCGCCAGCGACACCAGGAACAGCTCGCCGCCCGACAGGCTGTGCACGCCGCGCCGCTCGTCGCCCATCTCGCGGTCGACCACCTGGATTTCCAGATCCGCACCCGCCACCCGCTCCAGCCGGTAGCGGCGGGCGAGATCCTCCAGATGCCGGTTGGCATGGGTCAGCAGCAGATCCAGGCTCAGGCTTTGGGCGAAATTGCGCATCTTCTGCCCGTTGGCGGAGCCGATCAGCTGCGCCATCTTCCCCCACAGGGCACAACACGCCTGCTGCGCTTCGATCGCCGCGGTCAGCCCGGCCAACCGCTGCCGGTTGCCGTCGTCGGCCTCCAGCCGCCCGCGTGCCGAGCCCAGCCGGTCGCGCTCCCGCTCCAGCACAGCGCGAATGCTCTCGGCCGCGGCTGCGGCCTCCTCGACGCTCTGCGCCGGCCGGCCGCCCGCGGCGTGATGGTCGGCGCGCTGCCGCCGCCGTTCGGCGACCACCAGAGCGGCGTCGCCATGCGCCCGCTCCAGCACCGCCAGCGCCAGTTCCTCCGCCTCCAATCTGGTTTCGGGTACAGCCAGCAGCCGACGGGCTTCCTCCAGCGCAAGCCCGCGCTCGGCCACCGACCGCTCCAGCCGCTCGACAGCCGTTTTGGCCTTGTCGGCGCATCGCCTCGCCGCCTCACCACGGGTTTCCCGCTCCTGTTCCACCGCCGACAGCCGGGCTATGGCGTCCTGCCTCGCGAAGGTGGCCTTCTCCACCAGAGCCTCGGCTTCGTGCCGCTCCCCAGCCAGCGCCTTGCGCACTTCCGACACCGGCCGCCCACCTAGCAGCGCACCGCGCGCCATCCGCGCCTCCGCCAACCTCCCGGCCAGATCGGCCGCCCGCGCCCGCGCCTCGTCCTCCGCCCGCAACGCCGCCTCCAGTTCGGCACTCTGCACCGCCCGTTCGGCGGTCCCCCGCTCAACCTCGCGGGTGGCACGGGCCAGCGCCTCGCTCTTCTCCCGGTATTCGGTCACCCGTGCCGCCAACCCCGCCCGGTACACCTCCGGCTCCCGCTCCAGCCGCGACTGCCACCCGGCCTCTCCCGCCAAACCTTCGGCCAATTCCGCCAGCGCGGCCTCCCGGTCGGCATCGGCCCGCTCCAGCGCCGCCACAGCCAGCGCCAGTGCCTGCCGCCCGTCCGCCAGCCGCTGTCGGGTGGCCTCGCACTCGCTCGCCAGAGCGGCCGCCGCGGTTTCCAGCCGTCGATGCTCCTGCTGCGCCGCATCGACCTGCCGGCGATGGTCGAGCGCCCGTTCCTCATCCCGCGCGATGGCCGCGAGCTGCCGGTCGACCGCTTCGACCTCCTTGCGGATGTCGGCGAACGTTCCATCCTCGGCCTCCCAACCGACGGTCGCCGCTTGCATGGTCCAGCGCGCCTCGAGCCCGTTGGCCTCCTGCGCCATTGCCGCCAGCCGGGCCGTCAGCCCCTCGACGCCCCTATGGGCCGCCTGCTCCGCCGCCTCAAGTGCGGCATGGCGGGCGACCGTCCTGGCCAGCGCTTCGCGCAATTCGGCAAGGTGCTTTTCCTGATCCTGAGTCACCCGGCCTAGCGGTGTCGCTCCGGTTCCGGCCCAAGGATGCTCGGCCGATCCGCAAACCGGGCAGGGTTCTCGTTCGACCAGCTTTCCGCGCAGGCTTTCCACATCCTCGCGCTGGGCCAGCAGCAGCCGTTGCAGGGTGCGTTCCGCCTCATCGACTGCGGCGCGTTGTCCGGCCCGGCTTTCGGCAAGTTCCCGCGCCGCCGTTCCGTCCCGCTCCGCCTCCGCCAGCAGCCGCAGCCGCTCGCCCTCTGCCGCAGCACGTTCCGCCTCCAGGCGGTGCCGCGCCTCTCCGATGGCGAGCAGAGCCAGCATCCCGTCGCGCCGGCGTCCGGCGTCCGTCCGCGCCTGCCGAGTTTCGTCCAGCGACGGCACCGCCGCGCCGCGCAACTCTTCCAGCGCCCGTTCGGCGGAGCGACAGCGTTCCCGTGCGTCGGCCAGTCGGCCTTCGATAGCCTGTGCCGCGGCTTCCGTCCCCGCAAGCTCCCGCTCCAGCCGACCACGTTCCTGTGCGGCAGTCTTCCCGGCGCGCCCATCGGCGACAATGCGCGCCAGCAGCCGATCCCAGCGCTCCCACTGCCCGGCGACCACAGCGAAGCCCGACTGCTCCCGCAGCCAAACCTCCAGCCGCGCCGCCTCGTTGCGGGCCGCGGACAGGGTGGTGTCGATGTCCTGCACCGCTTTCCGCAGCATGCCGCTGCGCTGGACCGACGCCTTTGCCGCCGCCGCGGCGGTCCCCTGCTCGCCGGTCAATGTGGCGATCCGGCCATCCAGGTCGGCCGCGCGCTCAAGATCGGGTTCCGCCTTGGCCTGCTCCGCGCAAGCCACTTCGAACCGCCGCCGGGCCTCGCCATGACGGCCGGTCGCCTCATTCACCGCCATCCGTGCCGCGGCCAAGGCTGTCTCCGCCCGCTCCACCGCTGCTGCGGCTTCCTGGGCTTCGCCGCTTGCCCGGTCGGCATCGGCCAGCACCGGACGCACCGGTTGCAGCCCGCGCAGCCGAATGGCCGCATCGCGCCGGTCTCCGGCCTCCGTCCAGGCACGGTCCGCCGCTTCCGCCGCTTCGACCGCCTTGTTCTCCGCCGCCGCGAGCTGCCCATCGCGTTCGTGCCAAGCCGACGCCGCTTGGGCGAGCGTCAACGCCTGTTCGCCACTCCGCACCGCGTCCGCCGCTTCGCCGACCTCCGCCTGCAGGGTCATGCGGTCGTCATCGCTCAGCACCCCGATGCCGCCGCCCTGTGCCACCAACCTGTCGAGCGTTTGCCTCTCCGCATTTGCCCGCTCATGCGCGGCGATCGACAGGCGGGAATAGATCTCCGTCCCCGTCAACAACTCCAGCAGGGCGGATCGCTCGCGCGGTGGTGCCTTCAGGAAGGTGGCGAAATCGCCCTGGGCCAGCAATACGGCGCGCCGGAACTGCTCGAATGTTAGGCCGAGCCGCCGTTCGATCTCCTCCAGCACGCTCTTCTTGCCGTCGCCGAAGCGCCGCTCGCCGTCCAGGCTGCTCAGCGACATGCTCTGCTGCTGCAAGGCGCCCTGTGCCTTCTGCCGGGCTCGCCTCACTTCCCAGCGGGCGCGATAGGCCCCGCCGTCGATTCCGACGAAATCCACCTCGGCCCAGCCGAAGCCGGCACCCCGCCGCAGGATCGTGCGCACGTCGGTGGTACGGATGCTGTTGGGATCGCCCTCCGGTCCCAGCATCTCGCCGCGCCCTTCCGGCAGCCTCGGCATGCTGTCGAACAGGGCAAGGCACAGGGCATCCAGGATCGTGCTCTTGCCGGCACCGGTCGGTCCGGTGATGGCGAACAGCCCGGCCCGCCGCAGCGGCTCCCGGTCGAAATCGATGGCGAAGGGACCGTCGAGGCTGGTCAGGTTGGCGCCGCGAACCGCGAGAATCCGCATCACATCGTCTCCTGAACGCCAGTCAGCAACTCATGGAAGGCCGCCATCAGGTCCGGGTCGGGGTCACCTTCATGGCTGCGGCGGTAGAGCCGCCGGAACACCTCCTCAGGCTCCAGGGAAGCCAGATCGACCGGAGGCGCAGTATCCGCCAGCGTCTGCCCGCTGCCGGTCAGCCGCACCCCCAGCTTCAGCAGACGCACCGGCCGGCCGGCCAGCACCGCTTCCACCTCGTCGCGCAACGCAGGGCGCGGCTCCGGCAGGGTGACCGTCACCTCCAGGAAGGGCCAGGCGTCGCGGGGCAAGCCGCCGTCCAAATCCAACCGTTTCAGCCGTTCCAGCGCCGCTTCCGGGCTCGCCTCCGTGACGCGGTGGATCGCCACATGGCGCGGCACGCGCAAGGCTTCATGTCCGACCAGCCGGCCGCCTGCGAACTCGGCCAGCACCACTTGGTGGG
This sequence comes from Pseudomonadota bacterium, assembly GCA_023423695.1. Taxonomy (GTDB): domain Bacteria; phylum Pseudomonadota; class Alphaproteobacteria; order Azospirillales; family Azospirillaceae; genus Azospirillum. The sequence continues at coordinate 13,949 of JAFAFA010000134.1, forward strand.
GATAGGGCTCCTCGTCCAGCGCGAGCGGTATGGGCGAGCCGCTGTAACGCACGGCCTCGCGCCCGCCCACCGCCTGCGCCCGATGCAGGTGACCCAACGCGACATAAGCGACGTCTTCCGGAAAGATGTCGACCGGCAGGGCGTGCAGGTTGCCGCCCAGGATCTTGCGCTCGCTCAACTCGGACAGGGCGCCTCCGCGCATATAGCAGTGGCCGGTGAGGATCAGCGCTTCCCCCGCGCGGCAACGGTCGCGGCCGCCGCTCCAGGCCTGTGCATAAAGGCGGCGCACGCCCTCGATCAGCGGATCCATGTCCTCCTGCTCCTCGATCGCAGGAAGGTCGGACGGGCGCAGGTAGGGCATGGCGACGCAACGGGCCGCGACGGCCCCATCGGCACCGCGAAGCGGGACTATCAGCGGGGATGGATCGAACATGCCGGCGACGGAGGAGGGGAGGGTGCCGATCACCCGCACGCCCATCTCCGTCATCAGGGGTGACGGAGCCTCCAGCCGGCTTGCACTGTCATGGTTTCCGGCGACCACCACGATGTCCAGCCGCGGATGCAGCGCCTTTGCCCGCGCGACGAAACGGTAGAACAGGGCAAGCGCGGGGATCGGCGGGTTCTGCCCGTCGAACACATCGCCGGCGATGACCAGGGCATCCACATCATGGTCGCCGATGCGGTCGAGCAGCCAGTCGAGGAAACGCTCATGCTCGGCATCGCGGGGAATGCCGTGCAGCGTCTGGCCGAGATGCCAGTCGGCGGTGTGGAGAAGACGGAAGCTCGGCATGGTCCTGCGCTCGCAACGAAACGATGCGCCACTCTACGGATCGTGCCATCGGCCGCGCTTACGAAAAAATGACAAGGCGGCGAAAAAAGCGCTTGCGTGGTTTGGGGGAGGGCGCCTATAACCCGGTCCACCGACGGCGGGGCGCTGAACGAAGCGCGGCGCTGGCGGCAGAAACGGAAGCAAGAACAGCAGCTTAGCGGTTCGATCTT
>JAFAFA010000005.1 GCA_023423695.1 Pseudomonadota bacterium
CGCATGGGGAGCGCATCCGCCCGGGTGAGCAGCCATCGCAGATCGTCGCGCAGGCAGCGCTCGACGCCACGCGAGTCGTAGTGGCAGAGCTTGAGCAGGTCTTGCGCTTGCAGCGCCCGTATCTCTCCTCTGCCAACGGCATCGATCACGCCCGCGTCGTTGTAGGTCGTCGTCATCACGAGCGTGGACCGGTCAGGCACTGATCGCAGGTGGGTGACCAGGTCGCGCATCACGCGCGCGTTGAACGTCACCGGTACCGACTCCAGCGCGTCGACGCGCGCGAGCAGGTTGTGTGTGCTGCCGAGCATCAGCACTGCCGCGAAGGCGACAGCGAGGGCTCCGGCCGGAGGCACGCGCATGCGTCGCCTCGACGCGATCTTGTGCACGTAGCGTGCTCCGTCCACGCACCCTGCACCCATGGCCACCCCGAGGACATCATGGAGTGGCGCATAGTTGCCACCTGGATACTGCCGATACAGCAAGAAAGAGACGAAGAAGTAGGTCGTGATGATGGCGCCACTCGCCGCGGCCAGGAGGGAGCCCCGCGGGCGCCCAGCGAGGTGGGTGATGCTCGCCACCATGCAGTAGGTGATCGGAAGCGCAACCGCGAAGTGCACCCAGGATGGACGGATCGCGTCGCGCTCAGTGATCAAGACGAGATACGACGTAACGTCAGCCGCGAAGTTCCAGAGCATGAGCGGCTCAGTCACCAAGCGGCCGAGCCTCAGGTTCTCCAGCAGAGCTCGTGATCGGAACTCCAGCTGCGTCTCGAAGCCGCCATGCGGATCCGTCAACGCGAAGACTATCAACGGAAGCAGTGGAAGAATGATCCCCGTCGCGAGAGCGGTACGCTGGCGTGAGTCCAGGCGCCAGCGACCGCCGCTTCGCCAGAACAGCACGGCGAGCGGCGTGATGAAGAACAGCGTTTTCAGATTGGTGGCAAGCGCGAGACCAACAAAGAGAGCCCCGAGCGCGATCCTGACGGTGCCGGGCGTGGTGTGCTGAGCCCCCTCGGTCCGTCGCCCCATCCAGATCGCGAGCGCGGCGACGATGAAGATGGACGGGAGGGTCTCGTAGGGAACCAGCAGCGCGTTGATCATCACGAAGGGCGTGCTCACGGCGGTGAGCGCGCACGCGACCGCCGCCGTGGTGCGATCCGCGGCCCGGCTGACGAGGCGGAACATCAAGACGAGCGCGACCGCCGCTACGGCGAGCCACCAAGCCCGGAGGACGAACGTGTCGTTGCCGTGGATCGCGTACCCGAGCGCGAACGGCCAGGTCCCGATCCCCGACGCGTACGATGTGATCATGAGCGGCAGGGTCTGCCCTCCCACGCATGCGCCCATGTTCGGCCGTACCGCCGAGACGGCAAAGCGCGGCGGCGATGCGCCGGTGCAGGATGGCTCGAGGGGAATCGCGGCCTCGGATCGCCGGGCGTGATCGGAGTCGATCACACGATATCCCGAGCTCGGCAGGGAAGAGACGATCTCGTGCCAGACGGGGAGGCGCTTCGCGTAGAGAGAGCCCAGCAGGAGAAACGCGGCCACGGAGGCGACGAGCGACAGCTCGGGGAGCCGCTCGAGAAGGCGCTTCATCGGCTGGCACCGTATCCGGTGGTAGAACGGCGAGCAAGCTCCTGATACCCTCGCCTGGATGTCGAGGACGCTCGAGAGCCTCCGAGCCGCTGCGCAGCGGGCCGCCCAGCTCGCTCGGATCGCGGCGACAGCCCGCGGCTTGACGAACGACCACGCCTTGAGTGGCCCTCTCTATGCACAGGTGAGCATCTGCGATCCGTGTGATCAGCGCTGCGTGATGTGTTGTTACCATCCGCCCTCGGAAGAGCGACCATTGCTCGAGCAGTTCGGCGGTGTACGGCCCGGTGTCATGTCGCTCGAGACATTCGATCGTCTGGTGACGGACCTCTACGAGGGAGGCACACGGCAGATCGATCTCGTGGGGCGTGGGGAGCCGCTGCTCAACCCCCACGTGCTGGAGATGATCCGGCGCGCGACGGCGCGGGGCATGACGGTCACGATGATCAGCAACGGCTCGCGGCTCGCGGAAAGTGCGGCGGACCTCGTCGCCGCCGGTCTCGCCCGGTTTCGCCTCAGCCTCGATGCCGGGAGGGCGAGCACCTACCCGAAGATTCACGTGAGCGAGACGGTCGAGTCGTACGCTCGGATCGTCGCCGGGCTGGCGAGCATGGTGCGCGCGCGCGCCGGGCGCAGCGCCCTCCACGTCAGCGCCTCGTTCACCATCGGCGCGCTCAATTACCGCGAGCTCGTCGAGATGATCGAGGTCGTCGGAGAGGCGGGCGCCGACGCTGCGCACTTTCAGCACGTGCTCCCGCTGACGACGGAAGGGAGCGCGACCGTCCTCAGCGGCCCGGCCCACGAGGAGCTGCTGCACGAGCTCGTCCCCGCCGCTGCGGCGCGGGCGGGCGTGCTGGGCGTCGCAACGAACCTGCGCGCGTTCGCGGCATCGCAGCCCGCGGGCACGACCGGGCATGAGCCCGTCCCATGCTACGTCGGATCCTACTTCGCGGTGGTGCTGGGCAACGGCAACGTCATGCCGTGCTGCCAGACCGAGCGTCCGGTCGGCTCGCTGCGCGAGGGTGGGTTCGCCGAGGTGTGGAACAGCAGCGCCTATCGCGAGTTTCGCCGCGCCGCTCGCAGGCTCCCGGAGGCGAGCGCGGCGCTGGAGACTGCGGACTGCGACCGCTGCTATTTCCGGCCGCACAACGTCAGCGTTCACAACGTGGTGCACCCGTTGGCTCGCATCCGCGAGCGCTCCGAGGCGCTCCTCTCGGTCAGCCACCTCTTGCGCATGTCGAGGCTGGATCGCCGATGACGTCCGCGCCGAGCGCCGGAGGTGGAAGTGCCCGCCCGATGGGGTACTCTCGCACGCCATGGCCAGACGCCGCGACGACCGAGCGCTGAACCTCCGCCGCACGGTCCTGCCCTTGCTCCAGCTCGGTGTCCGCCGCGCCACTCGCCGCAAGAGCCCGTTCCAGGTCACGCTCTCGCTCACCAATCGCTGCAACTTCCGCTGTGAATACTGCGACATCCCGCATCAGCATCGGGAGGAGATGTCGACCGAGGAGTGGAAGGACGCCATCG
>JAFAFA010000024.1 GCA_023423695.1 Pseudomonadota bacterium
TCCTACCAGGACATTCTCGACCACTGCTGCTTTGCCTGGAATGCCCTCGTCGAGCAGCCCTGGACCATCATGTCTGTCGGACTGCGCGACTGGGCTCATCGGTCATGATCCACGAGTCTTGGTATTACACACCGCGAATGGTGACGCCGCCATCCACCACCATCGTCTGGCCGGTTACGAAGGCGGAGGCTGGCGAAGCGAGGAAGACGGCAGCCCCCGCGATGTCATCGGGCTCCGCGATGCGTTTCAGTGGCGTGGTGTCGAGGTAGAATTGCAGACTTTTCGGATCGTCGACGATTGCGCGTGACAGATCGGTGCGGACCAGACCGGGAGCGATGCAGTTAACCCGGACGTTATCACCGCCGAATTCCGTCGCTAGATTGCGGGCTAACTGCATGTCCGCGGCTTTGGAGATGTTGTAGGCGCCGATCACCGGCGAACCCACGTAGCCTCCGATAGAGGAAATCACGATGATCGAACCGTCGCGGCGGGCGCGCATGCCCGGTGCAACCGCTTGTATCAGCCAATGGTTCGCGATGACGTTGTTGTCCATCACCTTCCGAAAGGCCTCGTCACTGATGGCCGACATCGGGCCGTAATAGGGGTTGGTCGCGGCGCAACAAACCAATATGTCGATCCTTCCCCACATGTCCTGGACGCGCTCGGCCAGTCCCAGCAGGCTCGCCTTGTCCGACAGACTGGCGGCGATCGCGACAGCCCGGCCGTCTCCGTAGAGATCGTTGATGTCCTGCGCCGCCGCGTCGCACGCCGCCTGCTTGCGCGATGAAATCACGACCTTGGCACCATGCTGCGCCATGCGCTGGGCAATCGCGCGACCGATGCCTCGGCTGGAACCGGTGATCACGGCGACTTGGCCGGTCAGGTCGAAAAGCCCTCCGACGGCGGCATTGCCTGAATTGGTCATTTCGTGTCCTCGCTTGTCAGGGCTGTCATGCGAGCGATCATCATTCTCCCACTCTTTTTGTCAATCTATAATGTCTGACATTATTGACTGTTAATACGGCGGAGGGTATACGCACTCCTTACCCGAGGCCGAGCTGTTCCCTTGCGTCCGGCCCTGCCGAGGCGGCCGCGCAAGGCACGGCCCGACCAACCGCGCCGGCTGGTCACAAAAGGTCTCAAAACGGTAAGCCAAGGAAGGCAGACATCATGGCCATGAACGCCAATGCCCCGAAGGTGGAAATAGAGCGTGTGGGCGACATCGCGCTGATACGCATCGACAACCCGCCGGTGAACGCAATGAGCGAGCGGGTGCGCCAGGGGCTGGAGGCGGCGCTCATTGCGCTGGCCGCGGACCCGTCTGTTCGAGCCCTGGCGCTTTACGGTGCGGGTCGCACCTTCGTTGCCGGCGCGGACATCCGCGAATTCGGCAAGCCCTTGGCTCCTCCCGATCCGAACGACCTGATCGGGCGCATTGAAAACTTTGCTGTGCCGGTCGTTTCGATCCTGCACGGCACGGTGCTCGGCGGTGGTCTCGAATTGGCGTTGGGGACCCACGCCCGCGTCGGCGTCGAAGGGGTGCAGGTCGGATTGCCTGAGGTTCTCCTCGGACTGCTGCCGGGAGCTGGCGGAACGCAGCGGCTGCCCCGAGTGGCCGGCGTCGCCGCGGCGCTCGACATCATTCTGTCCGGTCGCAAGGTTTCGGACCGGGAGGCGCTTTCGCTCGGGATCATCGACCGCTTGGTGCGGGACGCGCCGCGCGATGCGGCGATCGCGATGGCCAAATCCGTCCTGGACGGGAGCCTGCCGGCCCGCCGGGTGAAGGATCTGCACATCAAGCCGGAGAATGCGCTGATCGAGCAGGCTGCCGAAGAGGTGAAGCGCAGACAGCCGAACCTCGTCTCGCCACTTCGATGCATCGAGGCCATCGCAGCCTCCACCCGTCCGTTGAGCGAGGGTCTCATAGCGGAGCGCAAGGCTTTTCTCGACTGCATGAACACGACACAGCGAGCCGGCTTGGTGCATGCCTTCTTCGCGGAACGTGCCGTCACCGACATTCCCGAGAAAGCCGCAATTCCTCGGCCGGTCGCGGCCATCGGCGTCATCGGAGCCGGAACCATGGGGGCCGGTATCGCCACGTCCACCTTGCTCGCCGGATTTCCGGTCGCCCTTGTCGAGCTTAGCGACGAGGCGTTGAGGCGAGGCTTCGAAACCATCTCAGCCAATCTCGACGGTGCGGTCCGGCGCGGCCAGCTCGCGGCAGGCCTGCGGGATCGGACACTCGGGATGCTATCGCTGTCGACCGACCTTGCCGACCTTGATCGGGCGGATTTCATCGTGGAGGCGGCATTCGAGAACCTCGACGTCAAGAAATCGATTTTCGCGGCACTCGACGCCATCGCCAAACCCGGTGCAATAATGGCTTCGAGCACGTCGTTGCTAAACATCGACGACATCGCTGCCGTCACAGCCCGCGCGACGGACGTCATCGGAGCGCACTTCCTTCCACCAGCCGAGTTGACGCGGTTGCTTGAAATCGGCGTCGGTGCGCGAACCGCGCCGGAGGTCGTGGCGACAGCCTTCGCCCTGGCCAAGCGCTTGGGGAAGGTCGGAGTGCGCGCCGGCATGGGCGACGGCTTCATTGGCAGTCGCATCGTCCGCCAAAGCTTGAGGGCGGCCGAGCGCATGATGATAGACGGTGCGACGCCGTCGCAGATCGACCAAGCGCTTGAACGGTTCGGCTTTGCCATGGGACCTTTCCGCAGCCTTGATCTTTCCGGACACAACCCCGATCAGGCCGGGCGTGAACGGAAGACTGGTCAGGGATTTTACGATCCTTCGCAGGATCCGATCGTGCCCCACAAGCCCGCGCTGCAGATCATCGAGGAGGAGGGCGCAAAAGCGAGAATTTCTCCGCACTCCTTCACGGATGAGGAGATCGTCAGCCGTTACATGACTGCAATGATTTCAGAGGCGGCACGCGTGGTGGAGAATGGGATCGCGTTGCGTCCAATCGACGTCGACGCCATCTTACTCTTCGGGTACGGCTTCCCCCGCTTCCGTGGGGGGCTGCTTCATTACGCCGACACGCTTGGCCCGACTGAAATCCTCAACCGTATCGAGCGTTATGCGGTGGAGGACAGCGGCTTTTGGCAGGTGCCGGACCTTCTCCGCCGTATGGCGGAGCGCAACGGCACATTTGCCAAGTTAAACGAAATGCGTCAAGCGCCCGCCGAACGCCACAGCGGGTGACGGGCACGTTGACCGGGTGCTGGAGGGCACCGTCAAGTTGACGGCGGCGCAGTTGCTGGCGGCGGTATGGTGCGGGTATGACGACACGCCCCGATTGCGGCTACGCTGGCTACCCGGAATATCACGGTGAACTACGAAGCGGTGCGGCAATGGGGCCTGAAGTTCGGTCGGGGGATCTCCACCGATTCGCGCCGCCGGGCGCCACGTCAAGGCGACGAATGGCATTTGGACGAGGTCGTCCTTACAAGTGTCTCGTCAGGCTGTTCAACGGCCCCTTCATCGGGGGGCTCCCGATCTGTCAACATCATCGTCACGCTTCCAATCGACCTCACTTTCACAAAGGTCAAGATCCGAGATGGAGCGGTCGCCCAAGCAACTTGAGTGCCGCTTCATGGAAAACCTCGCCCAGGGTCGGGTGGACATGGATAGTTCCCGCGACATCATCAAGCTCTGCCCCCATTTCCAGTGCCAGCGCGAATTCCCCCGACAGTTCGGAGACGTGGGCGCCCACCGCCTGGATGCCAATCACCCGCTGATCGTCCCGGCGCGCCACCAGCCGAACGAAGCCGCTCTCGCCGGCGTTCAGGGTCAGCGCACGGCCGTTCGCGGCGAAGGGAAATTGATCGACGATCGCATCGATCCCCTGTGCCGACGCTTCGTCCGGCGACAGGCCGACGCTGACGATCTCCGGTTCCGTGAAGCAGACTGCCGGGATGGCTGCCGGGGCGAAGCGGCGACGGTGGCCGGCGATGATCTCCGCCACCATCTCACCCTGCGCTGACGCCTTGTGCGCCAGCATCGGCTCGCCGACCAGATCGCCGATCGCCCAGACATTGCGCATCGAGGTCCGGCACTGGTCGTCCACCGCGACGAAGCCTTCCCGGCGATCGACACCCATCGTCTCGAATCCCCAACCCTCCAGCCGGGGGCGCCGACCCACGGTCGACAGCACGGTGTCGGCCGGCAGGCGGATCGTCCCACCATCCGCCGTCTGTACGATCAGCGCATGCTCGTTCCCCTCGGCTTCCATCCCCAGCGCACGGGCCCCGAGATGAACGGTCACCCCGGCCCGCTTCAGCCAGCGCCGCACCGGATCGGTCAGACCCGCGTCGTACAGCGGCAGGATGCGGGGCTGTGCCTCGACCACCGTCACTGTCGAGCCCATTTTTGCAAAGGCGCTGCCCAGCTCCAGCCCGATATAGCCGCCGCCGACCACCACGAGCCGGCGGGGCAGCCGGTCCAACGACAGCGCCTCGGTCGAGGACAGCACCGGCCCGCCGAAGGGCAGGGCGAGCAGCGGCACCGGCTCCGAACCGGTGGCGAGGATGACATGCTCCGCCGTCACGGTCAGCGGGCCGTCGTCGCCCCGGACGGTGCAGGTCTTGGCGTCGGAGAAGACCGCCCAGCCGCGCAGCACACGCACCTTGGCCTTGCGCAGCAGGGCCGCCACCCCGCCGCTGAGGCGGTCGACGAGGCCGTCCTTCCAGCGCACGGCGCCGGCTAGGTCGAGGCGCGGCGGCGTGTCGAGTGCGATGCCGAAGCGGCCGTCGCCCAGCGACTGCGCCATCGCCTCGAAGCGGCCGGCGACATGGATCAGCGCCTTGGACGGGATGCAGCCGCGGATCAGGCAAGTACCGCCCAGCCGGTCGGCCTCGACCAGCACGGTGTCGAGCCCGAGCTGGCCGGCACGGATGGCGGCGACATAGCCGCCCGGTCCGCCGCCGACTACCAGGACCTTGGCGGTGACGGTCTTCATGCTGGGTGCGCTCATCGCGGCGGATCCATGAACAGGGTGGCGGGCTGCTCCAGCGAGGCCTTTAGCCGCTGGACGAAGGAGGCGGCGTCCCAGCCGTCGACGACCCGGTGGTCGAAGGAGCAGGACAGGTTCATCATCGACCGGATAACGACGGCGCCCTTGCGCACCACCGGCCGCTCGGCGATCTTGTTGACGCCGACGATGGCGACCTCCGGCCGGTTGATGATCGGCGTGGTGGCGAGGCCGCCCAGCGCGCCCAGGCTGGTGATGGTGATGGTGGAGCCGCTGAGCTGCTCCCGCCCGGCCTTCCCGTCTCGTGCGGCGGCAGCCAGTTCGCGGATCGTGTCGGCGGCCTGCCAGAGGTCGAGCGTCTCGGCATGGCGGACGACCGGCACCACCAGCCCACCCGGCGTTTGCGTTGCGATGCCGGCATGCACCGCTTCGAATTGGTGGACCACATTCGCCGCATCGTCATAGCGGGCATTGATCTGCGGGAACTCCGGGAGCGCCCGGACCAGGGCGCGGATCAGGAAGGGCAGCAGGGTCAGCTTCGGCCGCGCCGCGCCACCCTCGGCGTTGAGGTGGAGACGCAGTTCCTCCAGGGCGGTGACGTCGATCTCCTCGATGTAGGAGAAATGCGGGATGTGACGCTTGGCCTCCTGCATGCTCTCGGCAATCCTGCGGCGCAGGCCGCGTACCGGCACCTCCGACACCCCGGTTCTGGCCGGGGAGGACGGCCGCTCGGCCAAGGCGACACCGCCGGCCTCAACCCCTCCGCCGGCAAGATGGCGGTCGAGGTCGCGATGCAGGATCCGGCCGCCGGGGCCGGAGCCGGCAACGAACTGCAAAGGGATGCCATGGTCCCAGGCACGGCGCCGCACCGCGGGTGAGGCGGTCGGCTTGACACCGGGCGGCCGGCGGACCAGCAGGGCGGGCGTCGTTCCGGCCGGCCGGGCAGGCGCGACATCCGGTGCGGGGGCAGCGGCGGCAGGCATTGCAACGGCGGCTGTCGGCAGCGCCGCCGCAGGGACGATATCGGGCGCGTCATCGGGAACCTGATCGTCCGCTCCCTCGACTTCCAGCACGACCAGCTCGGAACCGACCGCCAGCATCGCGCCGGGGGGGCCGTTGAGCGACAGCACCGTGCCGGCGACCGGCGAGGGGATCTCGACCGTCGCCTTGTCCGTCATAACGTCGACCAGCGTCTGATCCTCGGCGACGCGATCGCCGGGTGAGACATGCCAGGCGACGATCTCGGCCTCGGCCGTGCCCTCGCCGACGTCGGGCAGCTTGAAGACATAGCGCGCCATGCTCACTCCTCCATCACGCGGCGCAGCGCCTCGGCGATCCGGGCCGGGCCGGGGAAATACTCCCACTCGAAGGCGTGCGGGTAGGGCGTGTCCCAGCCGGTGACCCGCTCGATCGGCGCCTCCAGATGGTGGAAGCAGTGTTCCTGCACCAGGGCGGACAGTTCGGCGCCGAAGCCGCCGGTCCGGGTGGCCTCATGCACGATGACGCAGCGGCCGGTCTTGCGCACCGATGCTTCGATCGCCTCGATGTCGACCGGCACCAGGGTGCGCAGATCGAGGATGTCGGCATCGATCTGCGCATCGCGGGCGGCGGCCAGCGCCACATGCACCATGGTGCCGTAGGCGAGGATGGTGACGGCAGTGCCGCTGCGCACCGTTGCCGCCTTGCCCAGCGGGATGGCGTAATGGCCGTCGGGCACCTCGCTGGCGGGATGCTTGGCCCAGGGCACCACCGGGCGGTCGTGGTAGCCCTCGAAAGGACCGTTGTAGAGACGCTTCGGCTCGAAGAACATCACGGGATCGTCGTCCTCGATGGCGCTGATCAGCAGACCCTTGGCATCGTATGGGGTCGAGGGGATCACCGTCTTCAGCCCGGCGACGTGGGTGAAGATGGCCTCCGGACTCTGGCTGTGGGTCTGGCCGCCGAAGATGCCGCCGCCATAGGGCGCGCGCACGGTGACCGGTGCCGTGAACTCTCCGCCGGACCGGTAGCGCAGCCGCGCCGCTTCGGAGATCAGCTGGTCGCAGGCCGGGTAGATGTAATCGGCGAACTGCATCTCGGCGACTGGACGCAGGCCGTAGGCGGCCATGCCGACCGCGATCCCCATGATGCCGGCTTCGGTGATCGGGGTGTCGAAGACCCGGCTGCGCCCATGCTTGCGTTGCAGCCCGTCGGTGCAGCGGAACACCCCGCCGAAATAGCCGACATCCTCGCCCAGAACGACGACGTCGCCGCTCCGCGTCAGCATCACGTCCATCGCCGCGTTCAGCGCCTGGACCATGGTCATGGTCGCCATCGTTCAGACCCCCGCCTGCTGGCGCTGGCGCTCCAGGTGCCAGGGCATTGTTTTGTAGACGTCCTCGAACATCGTGCGGGCCGACTGGAACGGCCCCTTGTCGAGGGTGCCGAGGGATTCGGCTTCTTTGCCGGCGGCCTGGACTGCCTCCGCAACCTCCCGGGCCAGATCCTCTTGTCGGGCCTCCGACCAGACGCCGAGGGCGATCAGGTGCTGGCGCAGCCGGTCGATCGGGTCCCCCAGCGGCCAGTGGGCGCCAGCATTCTCCGGCCGGTATTTGGCGGGGTCGTCGCTGGTGGAATGGGCGGCGGCGCGGTAGGTGAACAGTTCGATCAGGGTCGGGCCGAGATTGGCGCGCGCCCGCGCCGCCGCCCAGCGCGTCGCCGCGAAGACCGCCAGGAAGTCATTGCCGTCCACGCGCAGGCTGGGGATGCCATAGCCGAGGCCACGCGCCGCGAAGGTCGTGCGCTCCCCGCCGGCGATGCCGTGGAAGGAGGAGATGGCCCAGTGATTGTTGACCAGATTGAGGATCACCGGGGCGCGGTAGACCGACGCGAAGGTCAGGGCGTGATGGAAGTCGCCCTCCGCGGTGGCGCCCTCGCCGATCCAGGCTGCGGCGATGCGGGTGTCGCCCTTGATCGCCGAGGCCATCGCCCAGCCCACAGCTTGGCTGTATTGCGTCCCCAGATTGCCGGAGATGGAGAAGAAGCCGGCTTCCTTGCTGGAATAGAAGACCGGCATCTGCCGGCCCTTCAACCGGTCGCCGGCATTGGAGAAGACCTGGCACATCATGTCGACCAGCGGCCAGTCGCGGGCGATCAGCAGCCCCTGTTGCCGGTAGGTCGGAAACAGCATGTCGGCGCGGTCGACCGCCATCGCCTGCGCGACGGCGATGGCCTCCTCGCCGGTGCATTTCATGTAGAAGGAGGTCTTGCCCTGCCGCTGGGCACGCTGCATGCGCTCGTCATAGGCGCGCACCGTCATCATCGACCGCAGCCCGCGCATCAGCATGTCGGGGCTGAGCGCCGGGTCCCAGGGACCGACGGCATGCCCCTGATCATCGAGCACGCGGACCAGATCATAAGCGAGGTCGGTCATGTCGGCCGCCGGACAATCGGTGTCGGGACGGCGGGCGGTGCCGGCCGGCGGCACGGCAAGGGTGCGGAAATCGATCTCGCTGCCGGGCCGCTGCGGAGGCTCCGGCACATGCAGACTCAATGGCGCCCGAACAGGCACGGGGGCATCCATGGCATTCCTCCCAAAGGCAGGTGCTGGCATCGGACGTCTGTCCGAGAGGCATCGGTGATGGAAAAGCGGGGCAGGAAACGACCGCAACCGCAGCGGCATGTCGGGGGTGTCGGGTCGTGGCTCCGATTATACCGTTGGAGCAGCGAATTTTCTTTGCGTTCTGATGCCCGTTATGCAGAAACTGCGCATCATTCAATTCGCTTGTCACCGATCTGGAGACGCATTTCATGCGGATCGAACTTGACGCCATCGACCGCCGCATTCTGGCCCTGCTGCAATCCGACGCCCAGCTGTCGAGCGCCGAGATCGCCGAGCGGGTGGGGTTGTCGCAAGCGCCGTGCTGGCGCCGCATCAAGCGGATGGAGGAGAACGGCATCATCCGCCTGCGTGCGACCCTGCTCGACCGGAAGAAACTCGGTCTGAACGTGCTGGTGTTCGCGCAGGTGAAGCTCGCCGCCCATGGCCGCGCGACCTTGCCCGAATTCGAGGAGACCGTGCGCCAGCTGCCGGAGGTGCTGGAATGCTACACGCTGATGGGAGCCACCGATTACATCATCAAGGTGGTCGCCCGGGACGTCGAAACCTATGAACACTTCTTCCGCGAGAAGCTGTCCCAGCTTCCGGCGGTGCGTGAGACCAACTCGGCCATCGCTCTGTCGGAGATCAAGCACACCACCGCCTTGCCCCTGTCCCTGCTGGAGGAACCCGACTGGCCGGCACGGACGACGAAAACCCGCTGATCTTTGGGCAAGACCAGCGGGCCCGATCGTCAAAAGCCCAGCAGCGTTTCCATCTCAGTGGCCCCCTTCCAGATAAGCCGCGCGGACCTCCGGGTCGGCCAGGAGCTGCGCCCCGGTTCCCGTCATCGTGATCTTCCCCGTCACCATCACGTACGCCCGGTGCGCCAGCTTCAGCGCGTGGAAGGCGTTCTGCTCGACCATGAACACCGTCATCTTCTGTTCCCGGTTGATCTCCGCGATCACCTGGAAGATCTGCTTCACGATCAGCGGCGCCAGACCCAGGCTCGGCTCGTCCAGAAGCAGCAGCCGCGGCTGGCTCATCAGCGCGCGCCCGATCGCCAGCATCTGCTGCTCGCCGCCCGACATCGTGCCGGCGCGCTGGTTGATGCGCTCCTTCAGCCGCGGGAACAGCGTCAGCACCCGTTCAAGCTCGCGCTCGAAGCTGCCGGGCTGGGCGACGATGGAGCCCATCTGCAGGTTCTCCAGCACCGTCATCCGCGGGAAGATGCGACGGCCTTCGGGAGACTGCGCGATGCCGCGCCGCACGATCTCGT
>JAFAFA010000056.1 GCA_023423695.1 Pseudomonadota bacterium
CGCACCGCGTCGGCGACGACGTACCCGTCCGCGTCGTCGGACAACTCGACCGTGCCCGTGCCGACAGCGAACAGGAAGTAGCCCAGTGACACCCACTGGGAACCCCGAGTCCGCTGGTCGATGCGGATCGTCGTCGACCCGCCCGCGTGGTTCACCACGTACGGCGCGTTCGACGCCCGGTTCCCGTCCGCGGTGTACCAGACCGCAACCTGGTACACCCCGCTCGCCGGTACGTCCGGCCGCCAGCGGACCTTCGACGCGCCGGTGCCCGCCGGAGCGGTCCGGTAATCCTGCCCGTAGTACCCGGACACGCCGGTCGCCGGATTCCAGGGGCCGGACACCATCTCGAAGCCGGTCGCGCTGTTGTCCGCGACGCCTCCGAGCCGGACAAGGCGCACCGCGTCGGCGACGACGTACCCGTCCGCGTCGTCGGACAACTCGACGGTGGCCGTGTCGCCGGCGACGAAGGAGAAGGCGCCCAGCACCACCCACCGTCCGCCCTCGGTGCGCTGGTCGACCCGGAATGTCGCCTGCCCGTCCGCATGTTTGACCACGTAGGGCGCGTTCGAGGCCCGGTTCGAGTGCGCCGGATACCAGACGGCCACCTCGTACGTCCCGGTCATCCGCACGTCGGGCCGGAACCGCGCCACCGCGCCGCCGGTACCCGCCGGATGGGTCGCGTAGAACTGCCCGTAATACCCCGCCACCCCGGTCGCATCGGTGTCCCACGTGCCGGACACGATTTCGAAGCCGGCCGGCGCGTTGTTGTCCGCGACGGTTCGCAGCGGATCAGCGGCAGGCCCGCCCGAGATCAGCATGAGCTGATCGGGAGCGATCACCTTCCCGCCACCACGGCCCGCGTCGACAAGGGTGAACCGGATCCAGTGCATGCCCGCGGCCAGCGTGACCACGCCCAGGGGATAGAGCCGGAAGCCCTCACCCGTCGTCATCGTCGGATCGACCCGGCTGTACGGCACATCCGTCCCGTCGACGCTCGTGCGGATCCGGCCCCGGTCGCTGCGACGGTGCTGGCGTACGGACATCTCATAGCTGCCCGCGATCGTGACGTCGAACGGGACCTCGACGTAGTCACCGAGACCGTTCGCTCCGTGCCGGATGACCTTGCCGCCTCCGGCATTGGCGTCCGAGACCAGCTGCGGCGCGCCACCGGTGTTGGTCCGGGCCTGCGGGATGGCGAGTTCGTATTCGCGCTGAACGAACCCCGGCCCACTGGCCAGGCTGTCGCGCCCGTTCGTCAGCCACTCAAGGTCGAACCGAGCCACCGCGATGCGTTCCGGGAAAGCGCGTGAGTCGCCGTCGCGTCCATAGATCAGCAGGATCGTGCCGTCAGACAGCGACGCGAGGTCGGAGTAGTAGGACGGGCCAGGATTGACCACCCGGCTGTAGCGGTAGCTGGCGCCCTCGTCGTAGGAGACCGAGACGGTCATGTTCTCCCGCGCCGCGGAATCCGGCCGGCTGTACAAGATTCGGTTGACCGGTCCGCGGGTGTACCGGATCAGACCGGCGTCGACGGCGACGAATTGCTCGACCGAGTCGTCGACCACCGGCGCAGACCAGGTCGCCCCGCCGTCAGTGCTGGTCGACGTGATGCGGTAATGGGTCCCGCCCGCGCCCCACCGGCCGTTGATCACAACCGCACCGTCGCTGCGCTGAAAGACCCGGCTCTCGCCGATCGGATAGCTCGTGGAGAACGGGATTGGCGCGCTGCGCCGCCAGCTGACCCCATGGTCGTCGCTGAGCAGCAGATCGACCCCATAGCGGGGTTCGGAGCCGGAGGCCTTGTGGCTGACGGGCATCAGCAGCCGGCCGTTGACGAGCTGGATCCCGTGTCCCGGGGTGGGGGCCTGGCTCGTCCAGCCGTTCGGGTTGGTGGCGTACAGCGAACTCAGGTTCACCCGTGCACCCCAGGTCGCGCCGGCGTCGTCGCTCCGCTTGACGAACGTCGACGCGTTCGCGCCGCGGTAGAACAGGAACACCGCACCCATCTGCCCGTCCACCAGCAACGACGGGCTGCCGATGCTGTCACCCTCGGGCGCATCGTCGGTGACCACCACGACACTGGCGGACCAGGTACGCGCCCCGTCCAGACTGCGCCGCAGCAGCAGGTCCTTCTTGGCGCAGTCGCAGTCGGACTTACGCCCCTCGGTGACGGCGAGCACGACATCGCCGGCCAGGGCCTCCTGGCCGCCAGAGGCGGGCAGGGGTGTTCCCGCCGGAACCACGGCGAACGCCTGCACATGCATGCGTACGTACGGGTCATTGGTATCAGTCGCGTCCCACAGCTCGGTCTCGCTGAACGAGCCGGCACTCGACGGCATCGCGACCGCGGCAGACGCCGGAGAGAACAGAGTCCCCATGGCCACAATGCACGACACCAGCGTCAAACGCAGCATCGCGACCAGCACTCCGGGCCGCTCACCGGGCGGACGTAACATCTCGATCCTCCTAATAGGGGGTGCTACCAGGCCCAGCAGGTGGTTGCGCCCGCCCTTGAGGCTGCGCGCGGCGATGTCGACCGAGTAACCCAGCTCGGCCGCGGCCGCGAGGACCGCCTGCCGGGTCGATTCGGCGATGTCCACCTGGGGGGTCGGCGTTGCCGCCGGGGAGGAGCCATGCGAATCCTTAGTAATACGTATTAGGAAGTGAGCAAAAGGCTAATTCTCAAGATCGGGCACGTCAATAGATGACTCGATCAGCCATCCCGATGCGCGCTCGCACCATGGCGGGAACGAGGCCGCGACGTCGATGATGGAGCCGTGAGGAACGCTGATCTGAAGATCCAGTACGAGCGCGACGGCTACGTCGTCCTCGATCGCGCCTTCGGCCCGGGCGAGGTCGACAAGCTGGTCGAAGAGGCCGTACGCATCTGCCGCGGCGAGCTGGGCGCCGTCCGCGGCGCGCTCCCCGCCGACCCCGCCGACACCGACGAGGACGTGCTGCGCAGGTTCCTGTGCGTGCACTACCCGCACAAGCTCTCCGGCCTGATGCTCGCCACGATGAGCCACCCGGGGATCGTCACGGCGCTCACGTCGGTTATCGGTCCGAACGTAAAAGCCATGCAGTCAATGCTGTTCATCAAGTCCGAGGGAGAGCCGGGGCAGGCCTGGCACCAGGATGAGATGTTCATCCCGACCCGGGACCGCTCGCTCACGGCGGCCTGGCTCGCGCTCGACGACGCCACCATCGAGAACGGCTGCCTCTGGGTGCTACCGGGATCGCACCGATCCGGCGTGCTCTACCCGAACCGCGAG
>JAFAFA010000061.1 GCA_023423695.1 Pseudomonadota bacterium
GGTGACAACCCCGCACCCGGCGGCCCCCGACTGTGTTCTGGCCGGGCGCCGGACGCAACGCGATGCCGTCCCGGTCCGTTGATGGAGGAGGACCATGCCCAACTCCATCGAGCAGGAGCCGCCATGACCAAACGCTATTTCCCGCCGAGCCACGAGATCAACGAAGGGGCCGACATTCCCGGTGCGTCGGGGAAGGGAGGCATTCCGGGCGCGTCCGCCCGGCGGCCCACGGCGCCACCTGCCGACAACGGATCGAGTAGCGGCGCCGACGCTGGCAACACCGGTGCCGGGCATGCCGGCGGCGATGTCGAAAGCGGCGGCGTCATCCGCACGCCTGACAAGCCGGCGAAGCGGCGCCGGTAATCGGTCAGACCCCTTCGCCCTGCTGCCCCTGCTGGGTCAGGGTGGCGATGAAGCGCTGGGTGCGCTCGCGCTTCGGGTGGGTGAACAGCTCGCGCGAAGGGCCGGTCTCCACCACCTCGCCGCCGTCGAGGAACACCACCTCATGGGCGATGCGCGAGGCGAGGCGCAGGTCGTGGGTCGCCATCACCATGGTGGTGCCTTCCGCCGCCAGCGTGCCCAGCACCTCCACCACCTCGCCCGACAGTTCGGGGTCGAGGGCGGAGGTCGGCTCGTCGCACAGCAGCACGCGGGGCGACGGCGCCAGTGCACGGGCGATGGCAACACGCTGCTGCTGGCCGCCCGACAGGGTCGCCGGCCACGCATCGGCCTTGTGGGCCATGCCGACCTTGTGCAGCAGGGCCATGGCGCGCTCCCGCGCCTTCTCCGCCGGCCATTTCTGCACGGTCACCAGCCCTTCCATCACATTCTCCACCGCCGTGCGGTGAGGGAAGAGCTGAAAGTTCTGGAACACCATGCCGGTCTGGCCGCGCAGGCGTTGGATGTCCTTCCAGGCGGGCTTGCCGCCGGGCTGGAAGGCCAGCTCCTCCTCGCCGATGCGCACGCTGCCGGAAGTCGGGATTTCCAGCAGGTTGATGCAGCGCAGAAGCGTGCTCTTGCCGCCGCCGGACGGGCCGATCAAGGCGGTGACGCGCCCTTCCGCCACCGTCACGGACACGCCCTTCAGCACGGTCAGTTCGCCGAAGCACTTTTCGATGTTCGACAGCCGGATCACGACTTCGCCTCCAGAAAACCGCCATACTGCCCGAACCGGCGTTCCAGCCGGACCTGCAGCGCCGACAGTATGGAACTCAGCGCCAGATAGATGAGCGCCGCCTCCACATACAGGATCAGCGGCTCGTAGCTGGTGGCGACGATGCGCTGGGCGGCCTGGAACAGCTCCGGCACCGTGATGGCGGCGGCCAGCGAGGTGTCCTTGACCAGCGAGATGAAGGTGTTGGACAGGGGCGGCACCGCGACGCGAGCGGCCTGCGGCAGGATGGTGCGCCGCATCGCCTGCGACCAGCTCATGCCGATGGAATAGGCGGCCTCCCACTGGCCCTTCGGCACCGATCCGATGACGGCGCGGATGATCTCGGAGGTGTAGGCGCCGACATTCAGCGTGAAGCCGATCAGCGCCGCCGGGAAGGCGTCCAGCACGATGCCGGCGCTGGGCAGGCCGTAGAAGATCAGGAACAGCTGCACCAGCAGCGGCGTGCCGCGGATGATCCAGACATAGAAGCGGACGATGGCGGCCAGCGGCGCCGGCCCGAACAGCCGGATCACCGCCGCCACCAGCCCGACCGTCAGGCCCAGCGCGAAGGATGCCAGCGTCAGCGGCACGGTGAAGACCAGTGCCGCCCACAGCAGCGACGGAAGCGAGTCCGCCATCAGGGTAAGCCAGTGCAGCAAGGGGGAAGGTGCCTCTCGTGGTGAAGGAACGACAATGCCCCCGGCCCGGACGGGGCAGGGGGCATTGGGGACGGTCTGCCGCTCGATCCGGCGGTTACTTGGAAACGTCGGCGCCGAAATACTTCTGCGAGATAGTGGTGTAGGTGCCGTCGGCCTTCATGGCGGCAAGCGCCTCGTTGATGGCGGCGACCAGCTTGGCCTCGCCCTTGCGGACGATGATGCCCGACTGTTCGGCATTGTCCTGGGTCGCGGCGATCTTCACGTTCGCGTTGGGCTTCTGCTTCTTGAAGTCGAGGAAGGACAGGCTGTCGTTGACCGTCGCGTCGGCCCGGCCGTTCAGGACGAGCTGGATCGACTGGTCGAAGCCGTCGGTGCCGACCAACTGCGCGCCCGACGCCTCGGCCAGCTTGCCGAAGTTGCTGGTCAGCGACTGCGCCGACTTCTTGCCCTTCAGGTCGTTGAAGCTCTTGATGGCGTCGTTGTCGCCGCGCACGATCAGCACGGCGCGGCTGGTGATGTAGGGGTCGGAGAAGTCGTACTTGGCCTTGCGCGCCTCGGTGATGCCGACCTGATTGATCACGGCGTCGTAGCGGCGGGCGTCGAGGCCGGCGATCAGGCCGTCCCACTTGCCTTCCAGGAATTCCGCCTTCACGCCGATGCGCTTGGCGACCTCGCGCCCGATCTCGACGTCGAAGCCGACCAGCGCGCCGGAGGCGTCGTGGTAGGTGAAGGGGGCATAGGTGCCCTCGGTGCCGATCTTCATCACGCCATCCGCCTTGATGCGGTCGAGGTCGCTCTGGGCCTGGGCGGCGGAGACGGCGGCGACCTGCAGAAGGCCGGCGACGAGAAGCGATTTCAGCCAATTCATCGGTTGGTGCCCGGTGTTTAGGGATTGGATCTTGGGTTGGTCCGCCACCTTGGGCGCATTTTGCGCTGGACGGTTACCGTCACGCTACAGGAAAGAATATTCGCTAACAAGGGAATCCAATACCTATTTAGCACATATCAACTGTGCTTTGTGCGTACCGCAAATGGATCGGCTTGGGAAATCGCCTCCTGTCGCCATCGCCCGGCCGGCGGCAGGGCGGAACAGGATGGTTGGTCCAAGCGGGGCTACACCTTGGTTCAGTGCGCCTTGTCACCGATCATCGCGTAGGGTCGCTCCGAAGGAACCTTCCATGGAGCGTCCCGGATGACCGATGCCGCCACGCCGACCCGGGGATCGGACCAGCAGCCGTCCCCACCCCCACCGCCCCCGGCGGCCCCGCCGCCGGTGGCCTGGAGCCCGTGGGTGGTGCGGCTGGCGGTGCTGGGGCTGGCGGTCCTGCTGGTGGCGGTCTTCGCCACCCGATGGGACAGCTGGATCGGATCGTCGGCGCGCCAGACCACCAACGACGCCTACATCCAGTCCGACATCACCCCGCTGTCGGCCCAGGTGTCGGGCATCGTCCGCGACATGCCGGTGGGCGATTTCCAGCGGGTGCGGGCCGGCGACCCGGTTGCGTTCATCGCCGACGACGACTACCGCGCGCGGGTGGAGCAGGCGGAGGCGGCGCTGGCGGCGGCCGACGCGGCCATCGCCCAGTTCGACATCCAGAAACGCACCCAGCGCGCCCTGGTCGATCAGGCCGAGGCCAACGTCCATGGGCTGGAGGCCGAGGCCTGGCGGGCGCGGCTGGAGGAGTCGCGCCAACATTCCCTGACGGAACAGGGGGTGGCCGGTACGCTGCAGGCGTTGCAGCAGGCCCAGGCGACCTCCCGCCGGGCCCAGGCGGCGCTGGAGGCGGGCCAAGCGCTGGTCGACCAGCATAAGGCAACGCTCGACGGCATCGACGTTCAGGTCCGTCAGGCCCAGGCCACCCGGCTGCAGCGGCAGGCGGACCTCGATCTCGCCCGCATCACGCTGGACCGCACGACGATCCGCGCGCCGGCCGACGGCATGGTCGGCCAGCGGCAGGCGCGTCCAGGCCAGTATGTCGGGCAGGGCAGCCAGATCATCACCCTGGTGCCGCTGCCCTCGGTGTGGGTGATCGCCAATTACAAGGAAACCCAGATGACCCGCATCCGGTCCGGCCAGCCGGCGACGCTGCGGGTCGACAGCTTTCCCGATACGCCGCTGACCGGACGGGTGGCCGGCGAGTCCCCGGCCAGCGGCAGCCAGTTCGCCCTGCTGCCGCCCGACAACGCCACCGGCAACTTCACCAAGATCGTCCAGCGCATCCCGGTGAAGATTGTCCTGGACGACCCCAACCCGCTGCGCGACCGGCTGCGGCCCGGCATGTCGGTTGTGGTGACCGTCGACACGGCCGGGGACACCGCAGGGGATCCGGCGAAGTGAGCGCCGACCTCGCCGGAGCACGGCCGCCGGGCCGCTTTCCGCAGCCGCGCCTGCAGCGGGAGGTGGCGCCGGCCATCACCCACCATCCCGTCATCGGGCTGCTCGGCGTGCTGCTGGGCGCGCTGATCTCCACCCTGACCGCGCGCATCACCGCCTTCGGGTTGGCCGACATCCGCGGCGCCATCGGTGCAGGCTTCGACGAGGGTTCGTGGATCCCAACCGCCTATACGGTGGCGCAGATGCTGGTGGCGCCGGCCGCCGCGTTCCTGGGGGTGGTGTTCGGGCCGCGCCGGGTTCTGCTGGTCTCCTCCGTCACCTACGGGCTGGCGACGCTGGCCCTGCCGCTGACCGGCACGCTGACCGGGGTGCTGACCTTCCAGGTGCTGGCCGGCCTGTCGTCGGGGACCTTCATCCCGCTGACCATCGGCTTCATCGTCCGCAACCTGCCGCCGCGCTATCTGGTCTACGGCATCGCCGTCTACGCGATGAATGTCGAGCTGTCGCTGAACTTCTCCGCCTCCATCGAAGGCTGGGTGATCGAGAACCTGGACTGGCGCTGGCTGTTCTGGGACACGGCGCTGCTGGCGCCGCTGATGGCGCTCTGCGTCCATTTCGGCATGCCGGCCGAACCGGTGCGCCGCGACCTGCTGAAGGGCGCGGACTGGTGGGGCATCGTCTATGCCAGCCTCGGCTTCGCCCTGCTCTATGCCGGGCTCGACCAGGGCAACCGGCTGGACTGGTTCAACTCCGGCCTCGTCACCGGGCTGTTCCTGGGCGGCGGCCTGCTGATCGTCGCCTTCGTCGTGCAGGAGCTGACCTGTCCCAAGCCTTGGATCACCTTCAGCGTGCTGTTCCGCGGCAATATCCCGCTCTTGTGCCTGCTGCTGGTGCTGCTGCGGCTGGTGATGCTTTCGACCGCCTTCCTCGTCCCGCAATTTCTGATCACGGTGAGCAATTATCGGGCGCTGGAGGTGGGGGACACGCTGCTGCTGATCGCGTTGCCGCAGTTCCTGCTGGCGCCGCTGGTCGGCACGTTGTTGCGCCATGCCGATCCGCGCGTGCTGATGGCGGCCGGCTTCGCCGCGGTGGGCATGGCCTGCTGGCTGGCGTCGCACCTGACGGCCGACTGGATCGGCGCCAATTTCCTGCCGTCGCAGATGCTGCAGGCCTTCGGCCAATCCTTCGCCATGACCTCGCTGATCTATTTCAACATCAGGAACCTGTCGCAGGCCCATATCCTGGCGCTGGGCGCGCTGCTGCAGACCTCGCGCCTGCTGGGCGGCGAACTGGGGGCCGCCTTCATGCAGACCTTCGTCCGCGTGCGCGAGCAGTTCCACAGCTTCCGCCTCGTCTCCGACGTGGTGGCGGGAGATCCCGACACCGTGCGCCGGGTGGCGGGCACCGCCGCCGGCATCGCCGCCCGCTCCGCCGGCAGCGAGGAGGCGACGCTGCGCGCGCTCGCGCTGCTATCGTCGGCGGTGCGCAAGCAGGCCTATGTGCTGGCCTACATCGACGGCTTCATCGTCATCGGCTGGTTCATCGTCGGCGGGCTGCTGCTGATCGCCCTGCTGCGCCCGACACCGAAACAGTAGGCCCAAAAGCAGCGACGCCCCGCGCGTCGGGCACGGGGCGTCACATCGGAACGATCGGCAGATCAGACGGCGGCGGTGACCACCACCTCGATCTTGATCTCCGGCGCGCCCAGGTCGGCGACGCCGATGGTGGCGCGGGCCGGCAGGTCGTTGCCGTCGAGCCAGGCGAGCCACGCCTCGTTCATCTCGTTCTTCAGGCTCATGTCGGTGATGAACAGCTGGGCGGACAGCAGCTTGGTCTTGTCGCTGCCGGCCATCGCCAGCACCTGGTCGAGCTTGCCGCAGATCTGCGTGACCTGGCCGCCCATGCCGACGCTGACGTCGTCGGCGATGATGCCGCCGAGATAGGCCGTGCCGTTGTTGACGACGACGCGGTGCATGATCTTGGTCTTCTCGATGCGCTTGATCACTGGGAACTGCTCCTTGGCTTTTTGAAAGAACTCAGGGGGTGATGGAGAAATCGACGTAGCGGGCGGCGATGCGGGACAGCGTGCCGTCCTGCACGACCGCGCGGATCGCCTCGTCGAAGGATTGCTTCAGCGCGGCGTCCTCCTTGCGCAGGCCGACGCCGATGCCGGGGCCGAACACCTCGGCGTCGATCACCGGCTGGCCGACCAGCTTGACCGACTTGCCGCCGTCGCCCTTCACCCAGTCCGACGCGGTGGCGCCGGTGGTGATGGCGGCGTCGATCCGCCCGGCCTTCAGGTCGGCCAGCAGGTTGGAGGCGGTGTCGTAGGTCTTCAGCGTCGCCTCGCTGCCGAGATGCTTCTCAACATAGCGGGAATGGGTGGTGGACACCTGGGCGCCGATGGTCTTGCCGCGCAGGCTGGCCGGCGAGCCGTCGATGGCGGACTTGGCCGGCGCCACGAAATAGGCCGGCACCACCATATAGGGGGTGGAGAAGCCGATGGCCTTGGCCCGTTCCGGCGTGATGTTCATCGTCGCCATGATGGCGTCGTACTTCTTCGCCAGCAGACCCGGAATGATGCCGTCCCATTCCTGCGCCACGACGGTGCAGGGGCGCTTCATCCGCTCGCACAGCGCGTTGGCGAGATCGACCTCCAGCCCGGCCACCTTGCCGTCGGGCTGGGTGAAGTTGAAGGGCGGGTAGGCGCCCTCGGTCGCGATGCGGATCTCCTGCGCCGCGGCGACGCTGCCGGACGCAAGCAGAAGGAGGGCGGCGACGCCGGTGACGAGGCGCTTCATGGCAGGCTCCAGAATGGCAGGAGGGATGGGATCAGCGCGCCGCGACGACGACGATCTCGACCAGGATCGACGGGTCGGCCAGCTTGGCCTCCACCGTCGCGCGGGCCGGCGGGTTGGCCTTGTCGACCCAGGCGTCCCAGGCGGCGTTCATCTCGGGGAAGGTGGCGATGTCAGCCAGATAGACGGTGGCGGTCAGGATGCTGCTCTTGCTCGTCCCGGCCTCGGCCAGCAGGGCGTCGATCTGGCGCAGCACGTCGCGGGTCTGCGCCTCCACCGTCGTGGAGCCGTCGTCGACGATCTGGCCGGCGAGATAGACGGTGTCCTTGTGGATGACCATGTCGCAGAGCCGCGGGGTCGGGTGGAAGCGCTGGATCGTCACGGGATGGATGCTCCAATGGTTCAGGCGGCGAAGCGGCCGATGCGGAAGGGGGCTATGGGGAGGTCGGTGGCGCCGTCGGTGATCAGGTCGGCGGTGATCCGCCCGACGATGGGGCCGAGCTGGAATCCGTGCGCCGAGAAGCCGAAGGAATGGTAGAGGTCCGGTTCGGTCCCGCTGGGGCCGATGACCGGGATGTCGTCCGGCATCCGCGCCTCGATCCCCGCCCAGGAGCGGACGATGGTGGCGCCGCGCATGGACGGGAACAGATCCCACACCGTGCGTGCATTCACCGACACCTGGGAGAAGTCCAGTTCCGTCCGGTTCTCGTCGCGCACCGCCCGGCCCAGCAGCCCGCCGCCGATCAGCACGGTCCCGTTGGGGAACTGCTTGAAGGACAGCGTGCGGCCGGTGGCGCCGACCACCGGCTTGATGAAGGGCGCCACGCGCGCGGTGATCATCAGCATCGGCGCGATGGGCTCCAGCGGCACCGGCTCTCCGACCTGCGCCGCGATGCGGTCGGCCCAGGCCCCGGCGGCGTTCACCACCACCGGCGCCTCGTATCGTCCGCCGTCCGCCGTCTCGACGCTCCACAGCCCGCCCTTGCGGGCCAGCCGCGTCACGGCGCCGCCCTCCTGGAAGCGGGCGCCGAGCGCGATGGCCTTGCGGCGGAAGGCGAAGGTGGTGCGGAAGGGGATCGCCGCCCCGTCGCCGCGGGACACCAGGGCACCAATGCAATGATCGGCGATGGCCGGCACCAGCGACCTCAGCTCGTCCCGGCCGATCATCTCCTCATGGGTGAAGCCCAGCGCGTTCAGCTCGGCGACGCGGGCGTTCAACGTCGCCAGTTCCGCTTCGGTCTCCGCCACCTTGATCTGGCCGTGGCTTTCGAAGCCGCAATCGTCGTCCACCAGATCCCGGATGCCGTGCCACAGCGCCATGGAGGCGACAGTCAGCGGCACCTCCGCGACATGGCGGCCGAGTTGGCGCACGCCGCCCGCATTGACGCCGGAGGCGTGGCGGGCAACATGGTCCTTCTCCAGCACCAGCACCCGCACGCCGCGCATCGACAGGTTCAGCGCGGCGGAGCAGCCGTGCAGGCCGCCGCCGATGACGATCACATCGGGTTGGGATAAGGCGGTCGCGGTCATCGGGCGCCTCCCGTGTCAGTGCTTGAAGACGGCGTCGATGTCGGCGTCGGTCTTCGGCAGGGCGGCCAGTTCCGCCAGCGTGATCGGCTTCACCGGCGGGCGCAGGCGGTAATAGCCAACCTCCGCCGGGGAGATGCCGCGCTCCGCCGCGATGACCTCCGTCACCGTCGGGCCGCACAGCCGGCCCTGGCACGGCCCCATGCCGCAGCGCAGGAAGCTCTTGGCCTGGTTGGGGCCGGAACAGCCCAGCCGCACCGCCTCGCGCACCGCGCCGGCGGTGATCTCCTCGCAGCGGCAGACGATGGTGTCGTCGGCCGGCACGCGGAAGGCTTCCGCCGGGGTGTAGAGCGTGTCGAGGAAGGCGCGTCCCGTCAGCGCGCGGTCCAGCGCGGCGCGGAATGGGGCGGCGGACTGGTCGCGCTGCTCCCGCCCGATGCGGCCCAGCCGGTGCAGCGCGTCGAGCGCCGCCAGCCGTCCCGCTTCCTCCGCCGCGCGGGCGCCGCCGATGCCGGCGCCGTCGCCGGCCAGCGACACGCCTTCGACCGAGGTGGCGCCCCATTCGTCGGTGGTCGGACGCCAGCAGCGCTGCTGCTCGTCCCAGCGCTGGGCGCAGCCGGTGGCGTTGGCGAGGTTCAGGTTGGGAACGACACCGTGGTGCAGCAGAAGCGTGTCGGCCGGCAGCCGGTGCTCCGTGCCGTTGCGGGTATAGACGACGCTCTTCAGCACGCCTTCACCGGCAAGACCACCTTCGGCGCGCAAGGCCGTCACGTTGCCGATGACGGTCAGCTTGCGCCTGACCTCCAGCATCAGCTTCATGCCCTTGCCGAGATAGGGGGAGCGCAGGAAGCCCGGCAGCAGCGGCAGGGCGGCGCGCCAGTTCTCCTTCGGCGTGGTGTCGAGGATCGCGTCGATGCGGGCGCCGGCCCGCAGATACTGCCAGGCCAGCAGCCACAGCAGCGGCCCGCTGCCCGCCATCACCGTGGCGCCCGACGGCACGAGGCCGGAGGTCTTCAGCAGCACCTGCGCCGCACCGGCGCCCAGCACGCCCGGCAGGGTCCAGCCGGGGATCGGGAAGGGACGTTCCAGCGCGCCGGTCGCCAGGATGACATGACGGACGGTCAGCATCGCCGCGGCGCCGTCGCGCGACAGCCCGATCTGGATGCGGCGATGCCCGTCCGGACCATCCTCGCGCGGGCGGGCGACGCTCCACACCGTGCTGCCCGGCCAATGGACGGCGCCGCTGTCGCGCAACGGACCCAGCAGCTCGGCGCCATGCCAATAGTCGGGGCCGAGCACCTTGCGGTCGCGCACCGGCGTCTCGGTGACGGCGCGGTAGATCTGGCCGCCCGGTTCCGCCTGTTCGTCGAGCAGGACGACCGACGCGCCCTTGGACGCGGCGAGCGCCGCCGCGGCGAGGCCGGCCGGGCCGGCGCCGACGATGGCGATGTCGAAATCGAACCTTGTTCCCTGGGCGCTCATCGCTCGACCTCGCGCTTGCCGTTCTGGGTTTCCACCGCCATGCCCGGCGCCACGCGCACCTGACAGCCCTGGCGGTTGCCCGTCCCGTCGATGGTGACGAGGCAGTCGAAGCAGACGCCCATCATGCAGTAGGGACCGCGCGCCGCGCCGCTGACCGGCGTGTTGCGGCAGGCGGTGACGCCGTTGGCCAGCAGAGCGGCGGCGACGCTGTCGCCCGCCCGCGCGCTGGCCGGACGGCCGTCGATGGTGAAGGCGACCGTCTGGCCGGCGGTCTTGGCGGCGGTCTCGATCTCAGGCAGCCTGCGGAACATGGAACCTCCGGGCGCTGAAGGGCGCAAAACGGTCGCCGAGGCCGCCGGCCGCGATCAGCGGCGCCAGCGTCAGCGCATGGTTGGCGGCAAGGGTCACGCCGCTGTGGCAGGTGGCGACGAAGGCGCCGGGGGCCGTCTTCGACTCCTCGTAGATCGGGAAGCCGTCCGGCGTCAGCACGCGCAGCGCCGCCCAGCTCCGCACCACGTTCAGCTTGCCCAGCAGCGGGAAGAAGCGGATGGCGCGCTCGGCGATGGCCGACGAGATGCCCGGCTGCAGCGTGGTGTCGAAGCCGGTTTCCTCGAAGCTGTCGCCGATCATCACCCCGCCCTCATCGGTCTGGCGGACATAGACGGTGGGGTGATGCAGGAAGGGGGCGGTCTTTTCGGTGACGATGACATGGCCGCGCTGCGGGCGGACGGGGGCGGACAGGCCGACCATCGGCGCCAGCCGCGCGCTGTCGTGTCCGGCGGCCAGGACGATCTTGCCCGCGCGGATTTCACCGCTGGCGGTGGTCATGCGGAAGCCGCCGTCGCGATGCTCGATCCGCTCCACCCGGTGGTTGGGCCGGTAATCGACGCCCAGCATGCCGATGCCCTTGTGCAGCGTGCGCAGCAGCCGCAGCGAGTTGCAGTGGCCGTCCAAGGGGCAATAGGTGCCGCCCACCACGTCCGGCCCGATGAAGGGCAGTTCCTTGCGCAGCGTCTCGCGGTCCATCACCTCGTAGGGGTAACGGATCATGTCGGGCTGGTTGTGCAGCCGCATCATGGTGTTGGCGCGGTCCTGCAAATCCTCTTCCGACAGCATCGGCATGAAGCCGCCGGGGCGCCGGTAGGCGACGTCCAGCCCGGTCTGTTCGCGCAGCAGGTCGGCGAAGCCGCTCCAGTCGTCGGAGGACTGCTTGGTCCAGCCGGCATATTCCGGCATCCCCAGACCCTTGCCCTGCACCCAGACCAGGGCGAAGTTGCCGCGCGACGGGCGCACGGCGACGTCGCCCTCATCCAGCATGGCGACCTTCTGGCCCGACCGCGCGAGGCCCCAGGCCAGCGCCGATCCGACCAGCCCGCCGCCGATCACGGCGACGTCGTACTCTCCGCCCCGACTGGGCTGCGTCATCGTCTCCACTCCCGCCGCCGCTGCCGCACCGTTTTTCCGTGCGCACCGGCCGCCGCCGTTATCGTTTGGCGCGCAACGCGGCACCCGGCACCCGCATACGGTGCTGAATACTTCGCATTGAAGCGCGTATCCTTGTGAAAGCACCGAAGGTGGTGTCGTTTCACATGGTTGGATTGCGAACTGCAGGGTTTTCTTTGGCAAGGCGCCGCGGGATGCTTCCCGGTGACGCGTGGCCGCTCCTCGATCCTTGCGATAGCATCGGCAGCCAACTTATAACTGTCAAATCAGATCGAAGGGGTGTTTCATGAATGAATGTTATGATCCGGTTTGCGGGAGAGAGCGGGCGCCATGATCAATCCGCGCCAGATCGAAGCCTTCCGCGCCGTGATGCTGACCGGCGGCATCACCGCGGCGGCGGAATTGCTGAACATCTCCCAGCCCGCGGTCAGCCGCCTGATCAGCGACCTGCAATATGCGCTGAAGCTGACCCTGTTCGAACGGCGCGGCCCCCGCATTACCCCGACCAGCGAGGCCATCTCGCTGTATCAGGTGGTCGACCGTGCCTTCGTCGGGCTGGAGCTGATCGAGCAGACCGCGCGCGACCTGACCGCCCGGCGCAGCGGGGCGCTGCGGGTGGCGGCGATGCCGGCGCTGGGCGTCGGCTTCCTGCCGCGCTACGTCGCGCGCTTCCTCAGCGAACGGCCGCGGGTGGACATCGCTCTGCGCGGCAGCACCTCTCCCATCATCCTGGACTGGGTGGCGACCGGTCAGTGCGAGCTGGGTTTCGCACACACCCCTATCGACCACGCGGCGGTGCTGACCGAGAAGATCCACGGGATTCCCGCCGTCGCCATCGTGCCGCCCGGCCATCCGCTGGCCGACAAGGATGTCCTGACGCCGAAGGATTTCGAGGGGGAGAGCTTCATCTCCACCAGCCCGCCGGCCTTGCTGCGCTCCCGCATCGACACGGTGTTCGCCGACCATGACGTGTCGCGGGCGATGCGGGTGGAAACCCAGCTGACCATGAACGCCTGCGCCATGGTGGCGGCCGGCTATGGGGTATCGATCGTCGATCCCTTCACCGCCCAGGACTATGTCGCGCACGGTCTGATCATTCGTCCGTTCGATCCCGTCATCGGCTTCGACATCGCCATCCTGCGTTCCGCCCAGGTGCCCCTGTCGATGATCGCGGAGGATTTCCTCGCCGGTTTCCTGGAGGAGGCGACGCGCTTTCGTGACGGCTTCCTCGGACCGGGCGGCATCGGCTACGGCCTTCAACTCGTTCGTAACACGGAATTATAACATTTCCGGATGAATGATGGCGGTTATTCGATTTGACGGTTATGTGACCGCACCAGCACCCTTGGTCCGCGTCCTGACCGCGACCTTCCCGAAAAACAGCCCGCGACAACGGCGGCGGCAAGGTGAGGGACGGTAAAACCGCGATCTCGATCCGTGTTCCGATGCGGGTCCGAAGATCAGGCCCGAATGCCCCCGGAACTGCGGACAGCGACCGTAAACAGGGACCAAGGCTCAAGAGGAGAATGACGATGCGCTCGGTGATGTGCGGATTGATGGCGACGGCGGCCCTGTGGTGCGGCATTGCCGCGGTGCAGACGGCCCAGGCCCAGGACAAGACGCTCTTTGTCGCCGCCTATGGCGGGTCCTTCGAGCAGACCATGCGCAAGGACATCATCCCGGCCTTCGAGAAGGCGACGGGCGTGAAGGTCGAATACGTGGCCGGCAACTCCACCGACAACCTAGCCAAGCTGCAGGCCCAGAAGGGCAACCAGCAGATCGACGTCGTCATCCTCGACGACGGCCCGATGTACCAGGCGGTGGCGCTGAACTTCTGCGCCGACCTGGAGAAGGCGCCGGTCTACGACCAGCTCTATGATCTGGCGAAGATGCCGTCGGGCAAGGCCGTCAATTTCGGCGCGGTCGGCACCGGCATCGTCTACAACAAGGCCTATTTCGACGAGAACAAGATCCCGGCCCCGACCTCGTGGAAGGACATCGAGGATCCGCGCTACAAGAAGAAGCTGGTCGTTCCGCCGATCAACAACAGCTACGGCCTGCACGCGCTGGTGATGATGGCCCGCCTGAACGGCGGCGGCGAGACCAACATCGAGCCGGGCTTCAAGGAGTTCAAGGACAAGGTCAACCCGAACGTGCTGGCCTACGAGCCGTCGCCGGGCAAGATGACCGAGCTGTTCCAGAGCAACCAGGCCGTCATCGCCGTCTGGGGCTCGGGCCGGGCCAAGGCGCTGGCCGACACCGGCTTCCCCGCCACCTTCACCTATCCGAAGGAAGGCGGCATCGTTCTCGGCTCCGCCGCCTGTCAGGTCGCCGGCAGCAAGAATGCCGCGGAAGCGCAGAAGTTCATCCAGCATATGCTGGGCGTCGAGGCGCAGACCGCGCTCGCCGTCAGCGCCGGTTTCGGCCCGGTGAACAAGACGGTGGAACTGCCCGCCGACAAGCAGGTCGGCATCCCCTATGGCCCGGAGCAGGTCAACAAGCTGCTGGTGGTGGACTGGGACACCATCAACAAGAACCGCGAGCAGTGGAACAAGCGCTGGACCCGCGAGATCGAGCGCTGAGGCGAGGGGCTAATCTCCTCTCCCCCCTGGGGAGAGGGTTA
The DNA here is from genome assembly GCA_023423695.1 of Pseudomonadota bacterium. Lineage (GTDB taxonomy): Bacteria > Pseudomonadota > Alphaproteobacteria > Azospirillales > Azospirillaceae > Azospirillum. The sequence continues at coordinate 14,021 of JAFAFA010000061.1, forward strand.
GGGTGAGGGGGAAGCGCGGCGAGAATTCTCGAGAATCCACGCGGTGCGTCCCCCTCACCCCGACCCTCTCCCCGGGGGAGAGGGGGATGAAGGGGAGAGGGAGACGACGGCATGACTTATCTGGTTCTCGACCAACTGACCAAGCGCTTCGCCAACTGGACGGCGGTCGATCACGTCTCGCTGACTGTCGAGAAGGGCGAGCTGATTTCGCTGCTGGGGCCGTCGGGCTGCGGCAAGACCACCACCTTGCAGATGATCGCCGGCTTCCTCGACGCCGACGGCGGGCGGGTGATGCTGGACGGCCAGGATCTGCTGGCGAAGAAGCCGAACGAGCGCGGGCTGGGCATCGTCTTCCAGAGCTACGCCCTGTTCCCCCACATGACCGCAGCGGAGAACGTCGCCTTCGGGCTGGAGATGCGCAAGGTCAACCGCGCCGACCGCGACCGCATGGTGGCCGAGGCGCTGAAGCTGGTCGGGCTGGAGCAGTATGGCGACCGCCACCCCCGCCGCATGTCCGGCGGCCAGCAGCAGCGCGTGGCGCTGGCCCGTGCACTGGTCATCAAGCCGAGCCTTCTGCTTCTCGACGAGCCGCTGTCGAACCTGGACGCCAAGATGCGCGAGGAGATGCAGATCGAGCTTCGCCGCATCCAGCGCACCGTCGGCACCACCATGATCCTCGTCACCCATGACCAGTCGGAGGCGATGGCGCTGTCCGACCGCGTGGTGGTGATGAACAAGGGCCGCATCCAGCAGGTCGCCACCCCGCAGGAGGCCTACGACCACCCGGCCAACGCCTTCGTCGCCAACTTCCTCGGCCGCACCAACCTGTTGCCGGGCATGGTCGGCAACGGCGCGGCCGGGACCGTCATCTCCGTCGCCGACAGCGTCTGGCCGGTATCCCAGCCGGTGCCGCCGGGACCGGGCGCGCTGGCCGTCCGGCCGGAGAAGATCGGTTTCGTCGATGCCGGCGGCCTCAGCGGCACCGTGCTGGCCCGCGTCTTCCAGGGCACCCAATGGCTGTTCGAAATCGAAACCGCCGCCGGGCGCCTGATGGTGATCCGCCAGCATGACGGTTCGCCCCTGCCTGCCGAGCGCGAGCGGGTGATGGTCGGCTGGCGTGCCCAGGACATGGCGGTGATGCCCGCCGACCCGGAGGCGGCCGCGTCCGCCCGGGAGGCGGCATGAGCATGGCGGCCTCCACCGACACCCAGATGCAGGCATCCGCCGCTCCCCCCTCCGCCCACGCCCCGCCGCCCCGCCGGCCTCGCCGCTGGCCCTGGACGCCCTATCTGCTGAGCGCGCCGGGTCTGGCCCTGTGCGCGGTGCTGCTGCTGGTGCCATTGGCGATGACCTTCCTGTTGTCGCTGAACAGCTTCAGCTTCTACGGCGGCATCGAGAATGTCTGGCAGCTCGGCAACTACGCCGACATCATTGCCGACAGCTATTTCCACGAGGTCTTCCTGCGCACCTTCCGCATCGCCGCGGCGGTGACGATCCTCTGCGCGGTGTTCGGCGCGCCGGAGGCCTACATCCTGCGCCGGATGAAATCGCCCTGGCGCGGGCTTTGCCTGCTGATCGTGCTGGGGCCGCTGCTGATCTCGGTGGTGTCGCGCACATTGGGCTGGGCGCTGCTGTTCGGCTCCACCGGTCTGGTCAACCAGGGGCTGATGGCGATGGGCCTGATCGCGACGCCGATCGAGTTCATGTATACGGAAACCGGCGTCATCATCGCCCTGACCCATGTGCTGGTGCCCTTCATGGTGCTGTCGGTATGGGCGTCTCTGCAGCGGCTCGACCCGCAGGTGGAGAATGCGGCACTGTCGCTGGGCGCCGGGCCGCTGACGGTGATGCGCCGGGTGGTGCTGCCGCAGATCGTGCCGGGCATCCTGTCGGGCTCCATCATCGTCTTCGCGCTGGCGGCCAGCGCCTTCGCCACCCCGGCGATCATCGGCGGGCGGCGGCTGAAGGTGGCGGCGACGCTCGCCTATGACGAGTTCCTGAACACACTGAACTGGCCCTTGGGCGCCACCGTGGCGGTGCTGCTGCTGATCGCCAACATCGTCATCATCGTCGGCTGCAACCGGCTGGTCGAACGTCGCTACAAACAGGTGTTCGAATGAACCGCAACGGCCCGATCGCGCTGATCTTCCACGTCCTGTTCCTGGGCTTCCTGCTGGCGCCGATCCTGATCGTCTGCGCGGTTGCCTTCACCTCGCAGGGCTACCTGTCGCTGCCGACCGAGGGGCTGTCGCTGCGCTGGTTCCGCGCCATCGGCGACAATCCGGAATTCATCCGCGCCTTCAAGGACAGCCTGCTGCTGGGGGCGGTTTCCTCCACCCTGGCGATCCTGGTCGCGGTGCCGGCGGCGCTCGCCATCGCGCGCTATCAGTTCTTCGGGCGCGAGGCGATCCAGGCGCTGTTCCTGTCGCCGCTGATGGTGCCGCACATCGTGCTCGGCATCGCCTTCCTGCGCTTCTTCACCTTGATCGGGCTGGGCGGCACTTTCCTCGGGCTGGTTCTGAGCCACGTCATCATCATCCTGCCCTTCGCGCTGCGCCTGATCCTGGCGGCATCCACCGGGATGGACCGCGCGGTGGAGAATGCGGCATCGTCGCTCGGCGCTTCCTCCTGGACCTGCTTCCGCCGGGTGACCCTGCCGCTGATCCTGCCGGGCGTGGCGAGCGGCTGGGTGCTGGCCTTCATCAACAGCTTCGACGAGGTGACGATGACCGTCTTCATCGCCTCGCCGGAAACCACCACCCTGCCGGTGCGCCTGTTCCTCTACATCCAGGACAACATCGATCCGCTGGTCGCCGCGGTGTCGGCGGTGCTGATCTTCCTGACGGTCGCCGCCATGCTGGTGCTCGACCGCGTCTATGGGCTGGAACGGCTGCTGGTCGGCAAGGGCCGCGACTGAGCCGCGCGCGGCGGCGCGCCGTTCCGGCCGCCGCCATCCGCGAGGCGGATGATCGTGCAGAACACGACGCCCGCGGCCAAGCTGGTGTGGCCGCTGAGCATGACGAGGCCCAGTCCCCAACCCTGCCAATTCACCAGCACCCCCAGCGCCAGCAGCAGGGCGCTGGTTCCAGCGACGCGCAGGGCGCGCGTCACGGCGGGGTCCAGCCGGCGTCCGAACAGGTCGTGCTGCTTGCGCTCCATCGCCAGGGCCAGCGCCGCGAAGCCGGCAAGGCTCAGCGCGAAAGACAGCAGGTGCATCATCATCGTCCCACCTCCTGCGCGCCGCCGATAAGCCCGGCCCGCTCCTTCGCGGGGGCGGCGCGCAGCTTCGGCCGATGGCGGACGGTGCGCAGCGCCAGAACGGCGTGAAGTGCGGCCAGCGCCCAGCACATCAGATCCGTGCCGATGAACACCCAATCGCCCTGAGCCAGGCTGTGCCACAGCGGCCGGTCCGTCGTGACGGCGTTCAGCACCGGTAGAAGGGCCAGCAGCGCAGTCGCCGCCCACAACTGCTCGATCCAGGCCGCCTTAGCCGGGCGCAGCACCGCATGGGCCAGCGTCAGCGCCCAGACCGCGAAGAACAGGTGGATTTCCCAAGCCGCGCGCTCCGCCAGCCCCGCCGGCAGCAGGCGGTTGCCCCATAGGAAGGCGGTCATGGCCACCGACAGCCCGGCGATGCTGGCGATGTTCAGCCGCTCGACGATGCGGAAGCCGATATGGGGCCGTTCGGGATCGGCCAGCTTCTGCCGGCGCTTCACCGTCCACATCACCAGCCCGGTGCCGACCATTGCCGTGCCCATCAGGCTGACGAGGAAATACAGCCAGCGCGTCACCCCGTCGCTGAACCGCCCCAGATGCAGGGCATAGAGCACGCCGCGCGTCTCCGCCGCCGCGCCGACGCTCTCGTGGGTTTCCAGCAGCCGGCCGGTCGTCCCCTCGAACAGCATGTATTCCGGGCTCATGGAGACGCGGCCGGACTCGCCGCGTGCCACCGCCACGCGGGCGGTGGAATCGCCGGGGTTGGTGGCGGTGACGCGGCCGACATTGTCATGGCCCCAGCGCTCCTGCGCCTGCCTCACCATCTCAGCGACCGACGCGAGCGGCACCGCCTGTCCGCTGGGCTTGCCCGGCTGGATGAAGGCGTTCAGCTCGGCGGTCATCTGCTGGCGCTCGGCCTGCGTCTTGATCGCCATCTGCTCGCCCCAGGGCATGTAGAGCGCCATCAGCGTGACCAGCCCGGTGTAGGTGATCATGAAGTGGAAGGGCAGGCCGAACACCGACAGCGCGTTGTGGGCGTCCAGCCACGACCGCTGTCCCTTGCCGCCGCGGAAGGTGAAGAAATCGACGAAGATCTTCTTGTGGGTGATGACGCCGCTGACGATGGCGACCAGCATGAACATCGCCGCCGCCCCGGCGATCCACCGTCCCCACAGCGCCGGCATGTAGTGGAACTGGAAATGGAAGCGGTAGAAGAAGTCGCCGCCCAGCGTGTCGCGCGCCGTGACCTTGCCGCCGGTGGCGGGATCGAACGACGCCTCCCCGAAGGCCCGCCGGCCCCCCTCGGCGCTTCCGGGCGCCGTGCGCCAGAAGGCGTAGACGCTGTTGGTGCGCGCGTCCGGCAGGCGCATGCTCCATTGCGGGCTGCCGGGCACGCTGGCGCCCAGCTCGTCGGCGATGCGCTGGGCCACCAGGGCCGGGTCGGGCAGCTCCGCCTGATGGGCCAGCTCAGGCCGCATCCATTGCGACAGCTCGTCCTTGAAGTAGGACACCGTTCCGGTCAGGAACATGGCGTACAGGATCCAGCCCATCAGCAGGCCGGCCCAGATGTGCAGGCCCGACATGCTCTGGCGGATGCCGCGGCCGGCGGGACTCTGTTTTTTCTCCGTCTTCACGGCCCCTCTCCCCCTCACCAGACCGACCACGCCGCCGCCGCCAATGGCACCGCCGCCGCCAGCAGCCCGGCCCAGGCCCGCGGCGCGCTGCGCGCCGCGAAGACCCAGACCACGGCGCCGGCATAGATCGCGAAGCTCGCCAGCATGCCGGTGAGCACGGCCTGCGGCTTGCTCATCGGCAGGGCCAGCGCCGCCACGCTGCCGAGCGCCGCCAGCGCATAGCCGCCGAACAGCGCGGCGACGATGCGCGAGCAGAGCGGCCCGACGCGGCGGGCGCGGTCGATCAGCGGGGTCATTGGTGCGGCGCTGCCGCCGGACCGGCGGGAAGCGGCGCCAGACCGTCGCCATGGACGTAGGTCACCGTGGTGGCGTAGCTCACGGCGTCATAGCGCTCGGTTCCGCCGGTGCCCGGACGCTCGCCCGGGGTGCGGTCGGTCAGGCTGGCCTCGGCGACATAGGTGCCCTTCCACGGCAGGTCGAAGCTGACGACGCCCTGCTCGTCGGTGTAGCCCTCCTTGGCCCAGCCCGACTGGGTGACCAGCGACACCTTGGTCTTCGCCTTGGGCTGGCCCTTGAAGAACAGCTTGAAGCTGCCAGGCTGGCCGGCGGGCACCAGATCCAAGGCCAGCTTCGGCTGCTGCTCCTTGAAGCCGGTGATCAGGCGCGCCGACGGGTGGTACCAGTTGGTCGTGTCCTTCCCGTTTTCCTTGCCGGGATAGAGCGGATAGAGCGGGTCGTCGGCGACGATGCTCTCGCCCTCGCCGGCCTTGAAGGGCAGGGTGAAGCCGGTGGCGGTCTTGGCCGCTTCCGACACCCGTTCCCCCTTGGCGGAGACCAGCGTGCCGGCCGGCTTGACGAACTTGTCGAGCAGGCCGGGCGACGCCTCGCGCAGGTTCTCGCCGAATTCGCCGAAGCGGATCACCGCGTTCTGGCCGTCGGCCTGTTCGATCCAGATCTGGTGGGCGTTGGCGGGTGCCGCGAGACCCAGCAGGGCGACGAGGGCGATGGACAGTCTGTTCATGGCTAAATCCACTGGATCGGGGAGAGGGGGATCAGAAATCGGCGGAGGCGGACAGCAGCACCGTGCGCGGCGCCCCGACGGTCACGTAGGTGCCGGTGGTCAGCCAGTAGTCCTTGTCGAACAGGTTCTCGACATTGGCGCGGAAGGTGACCGGCGTGCCGACGATGGTGGTGGCATAGCGCGCACCGATGTCGAAGCGGGTCCAGCCGTCGAAGCGCAGGGTGTTGGCGTCGGTCAGGTAGGAGCCGGAGGTGTAGATCACCCGCCCGTTGAGGCCGAGGCCCTGGACCCACGGGGTTTCCCAATCCAGCCCGGCCGAGAAGGTCTTGTCCGGCACGCCGGCGGCGTCGTTGCCCTGCACCGCAGGGTTGGCGGTGCGCGTCAGCTGCGGGTCCATGAAGGCGGCGCTGGCCATGCCGCGCAGGCCGGGGAGGATCTCGCCGTAGACCGACAGCTCCAGGCCGCGGTTGCGCTGTTCGCCGTCATAGGCCAGCTCGTTGGCGGCGTTGCGGATCGAGTTCGGCCGGGTCAGCTGGAACACCGCCGCCGTGGTGGTGACCGAACCCCAGTCGACCTTGACGCCGGCCTCGTACTGCTTCGACTTGAAGGGGGCCAGAACCGCGCCGGTGTTGGCATAGCCGGCGCCGACCACCGTGCCGCGCGTCAGGCCCTCGGCATAGTTGGCATAGAGCGAGACGTTGGAGAGCGGCTTGACCACCAATCCCGCCAGCGGCGAGGTCGCGCTGGCATCGTAGGTGCCGGTCTGCAGACCGGTCGCGGTGCTGAAGCTGTCGACATGCACCTTCTGCCGGCGGGCGCCCAACGTCAGCATCACCCGGTCGTCCAGCACCGACAGGGTGTCGGCCACCGCGAAGCTGGTCAGCGAGGTTTCCGCCGACTTGCGCGCCGAGGTGCGGGCCGCGGTGACGGCGGGCAGCGGCACCGGGTTGTAGATGTTGGACAGGGCGGAGCCGGCCGACTGGATGTAGGCGTTGCCCTCGTCACGCTTGAAGCCGCTGTAGCCGACATTCAGCGAGTGATGGACCGGACCGGTCTCGAAGCGCCAGCGGACGCCCGCGGTGCCGCTGACCGTGCGGGAATAGGAATCGTAATAGGCGTTGCGGACCGTGAAGTTGCCGAGCGCGTTCACCGCGGTGGTCGAGCTGGGGAAGGTCTGGTCGTTCTCGCCCTTGCGGTAGCCGATGCCGGCATAGGCGGTCAGGCTGTCGGTCACGTCCACCTCGATGTTCGAGGCGACGGTGACGTCCTTCTGCACCAGCACGGTGCCGGGATACCAGTTGCTGCGGGCGTCGGGCGGGGAGGGGATGGCGGTGGTGGTCGGCAGGATGCTGATCTGCGGACGGAAATTGTCGGTGTCGTCGCGCTGGGTGATGGCGTCCAGCGACCAGCGCAGCCGCTCGCCGCGGTAATCGACCGCCAGGGCGCCCAGGCCGGACCGCAAATTGCCGCCGTCGATCGACGCCTCGCCGTTGCGCATCAGGCCGTTGAAGCGGACGCCCCATTCCCGGTTCTCGCCGAACCGGCGGCCGACATCCACATGCGCGGCGAGATTGGCGTCGCTGGTGTAGGTGGTGGTGACGCGGGTGAGCGGCTCGTCGCCGGCCCGCTTGGCAAGGATGTTGATGCCGCCGCCGGTGCTGCCGCCGGGGGCGATGCCGTTGATCAGGGCGCCCGGACCCTTCAGCAGCTCAATGCGCTCGACGATCTGCGCCGGGACGCGGTTGGACGACACCAGCCCGAACATGCCGTTGAAGCCGACATCGCCGGCTCCCACCGCATAGCCGCGGATCTGGAAGGTGTCGTCGAAGCCGTTGCTGCCGGTGGTCAGCCGCACCGAAGCATCGTTGATCAGCGTGTCGGCCGCGGTGCGCGCCTGCTGGTTCTCGATCAGCTCGGAGGTGTAGTTGACCGTGCTGAAGGGCGTGTCCATGACGTCGCGGCTGCCCAGCAGGCCCACCGATCCGCCGCGCGCCACCTGCCCGCCGGCATAGGGCTGCGCCAGCCCGCCGGGCATCATCCCGTTGGCCGTCACCTGCAGGGCCGGCAGGGTCGTGCTGTCCGCGGCTGCGGCCGTGGTGGCGGCCGGCGCTGCCGCGCTCCGCGCGACCAGGGCATAGCCCGATCCGGTGCGGGCGATCCCATAGCCGCTGCCCGCCAGCAGCCGGCGGAAGCCGTCCTCTACCGAGGTGGCGCCCTTCAGGCCGGGCGAGCTCTTGCCCCGGACCATTGCCGGGTCCGCCTGGACCGTGACGCCTGCCTGTGCGGCGAAGCGGCTCAGCGCCTCGTCCAGCGGACCGGCGGGAATGTCGGCGTTGACGGTGGCCGCCGTCGCCTGGGCATGGGCCACCGGCGCGAAGACCGCTCCGCCCGCCAGGACGGCGGCGGCGAGCCCGGCCGCGACGGCGGCGGGGCGCAGGCCGGAGCTGCGGATGTCCGGAGCGGCTGATCGCGCGCCACACGGATGGGCGGTGTGACGGAGGGCGGCCCTGCCGCGAACTCGTTTCATGCTGTCGGTTCCCCTGCCAAACGATGCCTTCGGCACGACACCGGCGAGCGGCGCGGTTCCCCCCAGGCCGGTCGGATGTCGATGCTAAATTAGCGAATGCGGATCACTCGCATCGATAATGCGAATCGTTCGCACTATAAGCGCCGAATTTTGGCCGGTGCAACAGATGTTTGGCTTCGCCGGATATTTTAGGAATCCCGCATGTGGAGCTTTACAGGACGAGCGCCGTCGCGGCCCCTCCACCTTCGCGGGAGAGGGACTGCCTGCAGTTTGAAAGGTGCGAAGCGTGGGAGGGAAGGGGGCTTCTTTCGGCCGTCATCCCCGCCTCGGCGGGGATGACGCAGATGCCCTTAATTCTGGATGTTCGCTGCCGGAAGGCGACGGCGCTGCCGGCCGTCGCGCAATAGGCCGGCGCGTCAGGCCGGGGTTTCGCGGTGGATCTTGAACGGCGCCCAGGACTGGCTGACCGGCATGATCTCCACGCTGTTGATGTTGACGTGGCTCGGCAGCGACACCACCCAGCGCACCGTCTCGGCGATGTCCTCCGGCTGCAGCGGGTTGGCCCCGCCATAGAGCGCGTCGTAGGCCGCCTTGTTGCCGCCGGTGCGGACCAGGGTGAATTCGCTTTCCGCCAGCCCCGGCTCGATGGAGGTGACGCGCACGCCCTGCGCCGACAGGTCGCTGCGCAGGCCGAGCGAGAACTGCTTCACGAAAGCCTTGGTGCCGCCATAGACGTTGCTGCCGGGATAGGGCCAGTTGGAGGCGGCGGAGGCGAGGTTGACGATCAGCCCGCGCCGGGCGATCAGCCGGTCCAGCAGCAGCCGGGTGATCGTCACCAGCCCGGTGACGTTGGTGTCGATCATGGTGCGCCACTGCTCCAGGTCGCAGTCCTGCGCAGCCCCGGTGCCCAGCGCCAGCCCGGCATTGTTGACCAGCACCGAGATGTCGGCGAACTCAGTTGGCAGCGACGCCAGGGCGGCGCGCGTCGCCTCCTCGTCGCGGATGTCGAAGCAGAGCGGATGAACGACATCCGGCCCGCCCAGCGCCTCGACCAGCGCGTCCAGCCGGTCCTGCCGCCGGCCGGTGGCGACGATCCGCCAGCCCTCCGCCACCAGCCGCCGGGCGATGGCATCGCCGAAACCGGACGTCGCGCCGGTGACGATGGCCGTTCCGGCCGGGGCGGAGTTCGGGGCGATGTTCGACATTGTTCGGTCTTTCCTCATGACGTTGGCGGTCCAGGCCCGCCGCAGCAGCGGGCTCCGGCAGATGCGCCACCCTATCATAGCTTCGGAAAGATCCGCCTCTTCCCCCTAACTCTCACCCGTGACGGTAGAGGGGATCAACCGCAACTCCGCGACCGTCCGGCAACCGAGCAGGGCCATGGTCCGGTCGAGTTCGTCTTGCAGGGTCGCCAGCGCGTGCTCGGCTCCCGCCTGTCCGCCGGCCGCCAGCCCGAACAGCGGCGCCCGGCCGAGCAGCACCGCCGCGGCACCGGCGGCCAGCAGCTTCGCGGCGTCGCTGCCGCGCCGCACCCCGCTGTCGGCCAGCACCGTCATCCGGCCGCCGACCGCCTCCACGATCCGCGGCAGGACCGCAAGCGGCGAGGGGGCGCAGTCCAGGTTGCGCCCGCCATGGTTCGACACCACGATGGCTTCGACCCCCGCATCCGCCGCGCGCACCGCATCCTCCGGCGCCAGCAGGCCCTTTATGATGATCCTCCCGCGCCAGCGGCGGCGCAGGTCCGCCACGTCGTCCCAGCTCACCCGGTCGCACAGCCGGATCGGGTCATGCGCCGCGGCGTCGGTGATGCGGGTGCGGAACTGGGGCGGGTAATGGGCGTATCCCGGCCAGCCGCCGTCGGCCAGCAGGCGCAGCAGAACCCCGCCCGCCCAGGCCGGATGGCGCGCCACGTCCAGCGCGCCGCGCAGGGACGGAGTGACCGGCACATTGAAGCCGTTGTGTCGGTTATACTCGCGTTTCGGTGAAACGGCGGTGTCCACCGTCAGGATCAGCGTATCGACGCCGCAGGCGGCGACGCGGTCGAGCAGGGCATGGGTCAGGCTGCGGTCGCGCCAGACATAGAGCTGGAACCACAGCTCGGCCCCGGCCTCCGCGATGGCTTCGATGCTGGTGATCGACTGGGTCGAGACGCAGAAGGGGATGCCGGCGGCCCGTGCCGCCCGCGCCAGCAGCACCTCCCCGTCATAGCGGACCAGACCGGCGGCGGCGGTGGGCGCGATGACGAAGGGCAGCGGGCGTTCGCGGCCAAACAGCGTCACGCCGGTGTGGCGGCCGCTGCAATCGACCAGCACCCGCGGCGTCAGCTCGGCCTGTTCGAAGCTGTCGCGCAGCCGGCGCAGGGCCGATTCATCCTCGGTGCCGCGGTCGATGTACTCGAACAGCCCGCACGGCAGGAAGCGGCGGGCACGCTGGCGCAACTCGTCGATGTTCAGGCATGCCTGATGGGCCGCCATGGTTTCAACCGCCTCCGGCGGGGTGGCGCTATCGGGAATAGCTGCCGAATGGGTGGACGGAGATGGAAGCCGCGGCCACCTGCACATGGCGGGCGAGTTCCTGTTCGACCTGCTCGGGCGTCCAGCGCGTGGCCGGCACGGAGATGCTGATGCCGGCCACCGCGCGGCCATGCTCGTCGGTGATGGCGGCGCCGACGGAGATGTCGCCCATCACCGTCTCGTTGACCAGCAGGGCATAGCCCTTCTGCCCCGCCTCGCGCACGCGGGCGCGCAGCCGGTCGGGGTCGCAGACGGTGAAGGGGGTCAGCGGGCGCAGGTCGGTGCGGGCCAGGATCTCCTCCTGCTCCTCATCCGACAGACGCGACAGGATGGCGGTGCCGGACGCCGTGTAATAGGCGGGCAGGCGGCTGCCGACCATGAACTCGATGTTGACCAGATGCTTGCCGGGGAAACGGGCGACGAAGACGATCTCCGCGCCGTCCAGCTCCTGCAGGTTGGCGGTCTCGCCGACGCTGCGGCTGATGTCCAGAAGGTAGGGATAGGCCTTCTCGATCAGTTCGTTGGCCCGCAGGTAGTTGTAGGAGAACTGCAGAAGCTTCGGCGTCAGCGCATAGTTGCGCGTGCCGTGGACGCGGCGCAGGTAGCCGAGGACCTCAAGCGTGTAGACCAGCCGCTGCGCGGCGCTGCGGTCCAGGTTGGCGGCCTTGGCGATCTCCGACAGCGGCATCTGCCGGTGCGGCCCGTCGAAGGCGTGGAGGATCTGGAAGGTCTTCTCGGTCGAGCCGACGAACAGCGAGGACTCGCGCGGGTCGGCCTTCTTCGTGTCCGGCGCCGCCGCACCCGAGCCCGCACCCGTGTCCGTCCCGGCTCCTTCCGCCTTCGTCCGTCCTGCTGTCCGCGCCATCGCCATTCCCCCCCAGGAAATCTTCATCCGGCCGGACTTTCGTCCGGCGCCTCCGCACCAACGCATAGCATTCGGCGAACCGAATGCCACGCGCGGTGCGGTGCAACCGATCATGCCGGTTGGGAGACCGTCATTCCCTCGTAGGTGACGAGGAGGCGCGACAGTTCGCGCCGCAGCGACCGCTTCAGCGGCTCGGCCGGTTCGCGCAGCGGCGCCAGCATCGCTGGGGCCTCCACGCCGATCAGGTCCATCACCGCCTTCATCGGGCCGGGGTTGGTCTCGGCGAAGGCCATGTTCATCATCGGGATCAGCGTGCGGTGGATCTCCAGCGCCTTGTCCAGCTTGCCCGTCGAGGCGAGGTCGTGGATCAGCCGCCATGCCCGCGGCAGCAGGTTGGCCGTCACCACGATGCCGCCCCTGGCCCCCGCCGCGACGTGCAGCGGGAACAGCGTGTCCTCGCCGCTCAGCACCGCGAAGGACGGGTCCACCCCCGCCACCGTGCGCAGGAAATGGTACATGTCGGTGTTGCAGGCCTTCATGCCGACGATCCGCTCGTGCCGGGACAGCTCGTGCAGGATCTCCGGATCGATGGCGATGCGGGTGCGGTAGGGGATCTCGTAGATCAGGATCGGCACCGGCGATTCGTCGGCGTAGCGCAGGAAATAGTCGCGGATGCCGGCCTGCGTCGGGTTGGTGTAGTAGGGGGTCAGCACCAGCAGCCCGTCCACGCCCGCCGCCGCGAAGTCGCGGCCGGCGGCCAGCGCGTCGTAATAGCCGGTGTCGAGCACCCCGGCGATCACCGGGCCGCGCTTCTCGCCGGCTTCCGCCATCGCCTCGACCGACAGCTCGGCGAAGCGGATGCGCTGGTCCTTCGCCAGCGCGCCGTACTCGCCGGTGCCGCCGAGCGGGACCAGCCCGTCGATCCCCTGGCGGAACAGCCAGGAGAACAGCGCCTTGGAGGCGGCCACGTCGATGGTGCCGTCGGCTGTCACCGGCGTCGGGGTGGCGGGCAGAATGCCGCGAAGCTTCGTGGCGTCAAGCATGTCTAGTCCTTGGAAGAAGCGGAGGGTGAAAGCGGTTGGAAGACGGGATCAGCTGGCGAGACTACGCCGCCTCAGCCGGTCCGCGACATAGATCAGGGTGGCGACGAACAGCAGCAGCCCGGTCGACACCGCCGCGATGACGGGGGAGACCTGCAGCGTCACCTCGTCCCAGAACTGCTTGGGCAGCGTGGCGCTCAGCCCGCCCGAGGAGAACAGGGAGATGGTCAGCTCGTCAAAGGAGGTGGCGAAGGCGAACAGGAAGGAGGACAGCATGCCGGCCCCCAGGATCGGGAAGGTGACGTGCCGCAGCGCCGCCATCGGCCGCGCGCCCAGGCTCTGCGCCGCGAGGTCCAGGCGGGTGTCGTAGTTGCGCAGCACCGCCATCATCGTCATCACCACATAGGGCACGGCGACGACGGTGTGGCCGATGACCAGCCCCAGGACGGTGCCGACCAGACCCATCTGGGCGAAGACGTAGAACATGCCGACGGCGATGATCATGCGCGGCACGACGATGGGCGACAGGATGAAGGCCAGCATCGCGCCCTTGCCCCGCATCTGGCTGCGCACCATCAGGAAGGCGGCGGGAACGCCGATCGCCATCGACAGGAGGCCGGTGCCGAAGGCCACCACGATGGACCGCCACAGCGCCTGCATCCAGATCGGCGAATCCAGCAGCTGTTCGTACCATTGCAGCGTGAAGCCCGCCGGCGGCCATGCCAGCCCGCCTTTGCCGAAGGACAGCGGGATCATCAGGAAGGCGGGCAGGCTGATCAGCACCAGCAGCGTCCAGACGAAGGCGGTCAGCGCCCGCGGATTCTCGGCACGGCCGCGGATCGGGTGGCGGCGCGGCACCAGGCCGATCAGCGCATCGCTTGCCGATCCCAGCGCCGCCAGCACGCGCCCGCCCAGCCGACGCATCGCGGTGTCGCGGTTGCGCACCACGGCGCTCTCCCCGGTCAGCGAGGCGAAGCCGAAGACGCGGTCGTACAGCACGAACACCACCAGCACGACCGTCAGCAGCAGCACCGAGATGGCGCCGGCCAGACCCCAGTTCAGCGTCTGCTGCACCTGGTCGATGATCAGCTGGGTGATCATCGTCTCCATCCGGCCGCCCAGCAGGGCCGGCACGATGAAGAAGCCGATGGCCGACACGAAGACCATGATCGCCGCTGCGGCGACGCCCGGCAGCGACAGCGGGAAATAGACTGTCCAGAAGGCGGTGCCGGGACGGGCGCCCAGCGTGCCAGCGGCGCGCGGCAGGGTGCGGTCGATGTTCTCCATCACCGCCAGCATGGTCATCACCGCCAGCGGCAGCATGGCGTGCACCATGCCGACCAGCACGGCGCCGAAGCCGTAGAGCAGATCGACCGGACGGTCGATGATGCCCAGCGACATCAGCGTGCTGTTGATCACGCCGTTGCGGCCGAGGATGACCACCCAGGCGAAGGCGCGCACCAGGAAGCTGGTCCAGAAGGACAGCAGGACCCAGAAGATGAGCCGGCTCTTCGCCGGTCCCTTGGCGACGGAGATCAGGTAGGCGATGGGATAGGCGGCCACCACCGAGACCAGCGTCGTCGCCAGCGAGATCTTCAGCGTGATCCACAGGACGGTGACGTAGAGGCTGGAGGCGAACAGCTGCGCATAGGGCGCCAGCGTGAAGCCCTGCCCGTTGTGGACGCTGAGCATCAGCAGCTGCCCGACCGGGAAGACCAGGAAGGCGGTCAGCAGCAGGACGAGCGGCGCGCCCATCAGCACCGGTTTGCGCCAGGCTGGCGGGGGCGAATGGCGTTTGGCGCCGGTGGCGCGGGTCATGGTCATGGACTGTCCGCTCATCTCACGCCGTCCCCGCCGCGCGGCCGGCGTCGGCGATCGCATCGGCGATCACCACGGCGTCCCGCCCGCTCCAGGACAGCGTCAGAACGTCGTCGATGCGCACAGCGTCGGCCTCGTTGCGGGTGGGGAAGGCGGCGACCAGCGGCGGCAGCTTGCCGTCGAGCGGCTCCATGTAGACCTTGGTCAGGCTGCCGGTGACCATCACCTCCGACACCCGGCCCTGCAGGCCGACGGGGTTTCCGGCCCCGCGCGCGACGGTCAGGTTCTGCGGCCGCACCATCACGCGCACCTCGCTGCCCGGCGGCAGGTCGTTGCCATTGGCCAGCGCCCGGCCGGAGATGCCGCCGCTGCCCACGCCGATCTCCACCTCGTCGCCGCTGCGGCCGCGCAGGGCGGCGGGCAGGATGTTGGATTCGCCGAGGAAGTCGGCGACGAACAGCGAGCGCGGCCGGAAATACAGATCGGCCGGCGTGCCCAGTTGCTCGATCCGCCCGGCATTCATCAGGCAGATGCGGTCGGACATCGTCATCGCCTCTTCCTGGTCGTGGGTGACGTAGACGACCGTCGTTCCCATCTCGCGGTGCAGGCGCTTGATCTCCAGCTGCATGTGCTCGCGCAGCTTCTTGTCGAGCGCGCCCAGCGGCTCGTCCATCAGGATGATCGACGGCTTGTAGACCATGCAGCGGGCAAGGGCGACGCGCTGCTGCTGGCCGCCCGACAGCTCGCGCGGGTAGCGGCCGGCGATGTGCGGCAGATGCACCATCTCCAGCGCCTCGCGCGCCCGCCGCTTGGCCTCGGCCGCCGCCACCTTCCGCATCTTCAGCGGGAAGGCGATGTTCTCCTCGATGGTCATGTGCGGGAACAGCGCGTAGTTCTGGAACACCACGCCGATGTCCCGCTCATAGGGCGGGGCGTAGGTGACGTCCTGCGACCCGATGCGCACGCTTCCCTCGTCGGGCGGCACCAGCCCGGCCAGCAGGCTGAGCAGCGTCGTCTTGCCGGAGCCCGACGGGCCGAGCAGCGTCAGGAATTCGCCGTCGGCGACGACGAGATCCGTCGGGGCGAGCGCCACGAAGTCGCCGTAGCGCTTGGCAAGGCCCTGGACGGAAAGGCTGGAAGAAGACATGCGCGCCTCCTCGCGAAGGGGGTGGGGCCGAAGGGGATGTGTATGGCGAGGGCCGGGGAGGGGGCGCCGCGGCGGCGTCCCCCAACCCCGCCTTGCCTCAGCTCAGCAGCCAGGCGTTGTAGCGCTCGAGGCCCTTCTGCTGGTTCTTCAGCCAATAGTCGGCGTTGATCTGCACGCCGCGCTCGATGTTGGCCGGGAAGGTGGGGCAGTCGGCGGCGAGCTTCGCGTCGATGTGCTTGAAGGCGTCCGGCTGGGTGACGCCGGCCGGGAAGTACTTCACCAGCTCGGCCTGCCGCTTGGGATCGGAGGCGAACTTGATGAACTGGCGGCAGGCGTCGGCGTTCGGCGTGCCGGCCAGGATCGCCCAGCTGTCGAGGCCCCAGATGTTCTGGTCCCAGACGATGCCGACCGGTGCGCCGGCGGCGATGGCGGCCTGCGGACGCGACACCCAGGTCGGAACCATGTCGACTTCACCCGACAGCAGCATCTGTTCGACCTGCGCGCCGCTGGTCCAGAACACCGAGATGTCCTTCTTGATGCGGTCCAGCGCCTTGAAGGCACGGTCGAGATCGCAGGGATAGACCTCGCCGGTCGGCACGCCGTCGGCCATCAGCGCCTGCTCGATGGTGTCGAACGGGTGCTTGCGCAGGGCGCGGCGGCCGGGGAAGTTGGCGACGTCGTAGAAGTCCTTCCACGAGGCCGGCGCCTTGCGGCCCTTGAAAGCATCGGTGCGGTAGGCCAGTACCGTGGTGTAGACGTTGGTGCCGACGCCGTACTCCGACATGTACTGCTTGGGGATCGAGGCGACGGCCGGGTCGGCCTCAAGCCCGTGCTTCTCCAGCAGCGGCTTGTCGCCGCCGGTCAGCATCAGGATCGCCGGCTGGCTGATCTTGGCCATGTCCCAGGTGTAGGACTTGGCTTCCACCATCGAGCGGATCTGCGCGGTCGGCTCGGCATTGGCCTGGACGCCGACCACCTCGATGCCGGTCGCGGCGGTGAAGGGCTTGTAGAACACCTCGCCATAGGCCTTGGTGTAGATGCCGCCGTCGTCGCGCACCACGATCCGCTTGTTCTGCGCGCGGGCCGGGCTCCAGATCGCCGGCATGGCGAGCGTGGACGCGCCGACGGCGCCGACGGCGCCGGCTTTCAGCAGGGTGCGGCGGGACCAGCCGGATTGGCGGATGCTCATGTCGGATCTCCTATTGGGTGGGCCGGAACGGCGGAAGACTGGACGGAAAAGGGGGACTCAGCCCGGCGGCAGCAGCCGGCCGGGATTGAAGAGGTTCTGCGGGTCGAGCGCCTGCTTCACCGCGCGCATCAGCGCCAGTTCGGCGGCGGGCTTGTAGCGCGCCATCTCGCCCAGCTGGACGCGGCCGACGCCGTGTTCGGCGCTGAAGGTGCCGTTCAGCCGGGCGGCCTCGTCGTTCACCGCATGACGGATGGCGGCGGCCAGCGCCTCGCGGTCGGCGACCGCATTCCAGGCGTCGAAGGTGAAGAAGGGGATGAAATGGACGTTGCCGTCGCCGAGATGGGCGACGACGATCACCGGCAGGCCCGGCACCAGCGCCCGCACCGCGGCGGTCGCGGCGTCGATGAAGGCGGGGACGGCCGAGAGCGGCACGGCGCAATCGGTGGTCAGCCCGACGCCGGCCTTCTTGTTGGCCTCCGACACGCTGTGGCGCACCTCCCACATGGCGTGGCGCTGGGCATCGCTGGCGGCCAGCGCCGCGTCGGTCAGCAGCCCGTCGCCGAAGGCGTCCTCCAGGATCAGCTGAAGCTCGGCGTCGAGCGCGTCGCCGTCGCTGTTGTCCGACAGCTCGATCAGCACATGCCAGTCGGCCGGCGTCCCGATCGGGCTGCGGCGTCCCGGAACCTGCTCGACCACCAGATCGAGCTGGAGGCGGTTGATCATCTCGAAGGCCGACAGCCGCGCGCCGCAGCGTTCCTGCACGCGGGTCAGCAGGGTCAGCGCATCGGCCGGCGACGCCATCCCGACCCAGGCGACTGCATGGCGCGTCGGCAGCGGATGCAGCTTCAGCGTCGCCGCGGTGATGATGCCGAGCGTGCCCTCCGACCCGATGAACAGATGCTTCAAGTCGTAACCGGTGTTGTTCTTGCGCAGCCCGTACAGGCCGGACCAGATCGTGCCGTCGGCCAGCACCACCTCCAGCCCCAGCACGTTGTCGCGCGTGTTGCCGTAGCGCAGGACCGAGGTGCCGCCGGCGTTGGTCGCGATGGTCCCGCCGATCTGGCAGGAGCCCTCGGCGCCCAGGCTGACCGGATAGAGCCGTCCCACGGCGGCCGCCGCTTCCTGCACGGTGGCGAGCACGCAGCCGGCCTCGACCTCCATCGTGCTGTTGACCGGGTCGATGCTGCGGACCGCGCGCATGCGCGTCAGATTGAGGATGACCGGGGCCGGGCCGGCTTCCGAAGGAACCGCGCCGCCGCACAGGCTGGTGTTGCCGCCCTGCGGCAGCAGCGGAATCCCGTGACGGGCGCAGCAGCGCACCACCGCCGCCACCTGCTCGGCGTTCGCCGGCCGGACGAGGCAGAGCGCCGGCCCGCGGTAGCGGCCGCGCCAGTCCTCCGTCGCGCCCTCGAGGTCGATTTTGGATGTCAGGACGGCGTCGGCGCCGATCAGGCCCGACAGCTCAGCGATCACGTCCACACGCGATCTCCTTGATCTGCATGGTGTCTGTCTTTGTAATCGCTATTCGACTACTTCAACTGAAATATGATACCGCGTGATTGGTACGCCAACAATCCACTTTTTGCATAGAGACCGATTTTTTGGTTAGGCTCCGAAATATCAGGGCCGGGAGTGATGGGGCGCCGGATCGGACATCGCACGAACCGCCGGCACTGCGACGGCACGGACACTCGACCAGCGGTGGCGGATCTGCCTATAGTCCCGGGCCTATAGTCCGGCACTGTGTGACGTGGCAGTGCCGTCCTGGCCCCGGGGCGAGAGTTCATGAGCCGTTTGATCGATGCAGTGCGTGCCCGCCCGTCGGCGGTGGCGAAACCCGTCCGGACACAATCATCCGCCCGCCGTTACGTCGTCATCGACTGCGAAACCACCGGGCTGTCGCCGGCCGGCGGCGACCGGATGGTCAGTTTCGCCGCGATCGAACTGGCGGAGGCGACACCGACCGGCCGCTGTCTCAGTCTCATCTTCAATCCGGGGCGCAAATCGAACCCGCATGCGCTGAAGGTGCACGGGCTGCCGGATCACCTGCTGCGCCACCAGGATCCGTTCCACAGCGTCGCCCAGGATATCCGCGGCTTCCTGGACGGTGCGGTGCTGGTCGGCCACAATGTCGGCTTCGACATCGACTTCCTGCGGCATGAGTTCCGGCTCTGCGGCCTTCCCTGGGCGCCGGGTCAGTCGCTCTGCACCATGCAGCATGCCAGGGCGCAGGTGGCGGGGCGTGCGTCGCTCGACGCGGTGGCGACGCTGTTCGGCATCGATGTCGGCATCCGGGCGCGCTTCCACGGCGCCTTCGTCGATGCCGAGATCACCAGCCGCCTGTTCCAGAAGATGATCCTCGGCAGCGCCGACATGCTGGCGGTTCCCCATCTGGCGCCGACCAACCAGATCGACCCGCCGCCGGTGGTCCGGCAACCGGCCACCCCGATCACGCACGGCATCGATGGATATGCCTTTGCCGTCACCGGCGAGTTGACCGGCCTGTCGCGCGAAGCCGTGATGGCCCGCATCCTGGCGCTGGGCGGACGCTGGCATCACAGCGTCCGCAAGGACACCGACTATCTCGTCGTCGGCCACGCCCCCGGCGCCACCAAGCTGGACACCGCCGCCGCCCGGCGCGCCAGATACGGCAAGCCGGACACCATCGACGAGGCGCAGTTCTTCGCCATGATCGCGGCCTCCGGCGGCGGGCGGCGCAGCTGACGGCAGGTGAGCCGCGCCGGACCCTAAGCTTCTGGCTTTCTCGCGTATTCACGCTTCAAGCGATTCCGCTTGAACCGATCACATGCTAAAGTGAATTTGCATTTGTTTTAGATTCACATGACCTCATTCGCCGGTCGGGCTTCGGCCGCATGAGCGGCCGGGACCGCCGTTGCGGTCCAAAGCGGATTGCAATCCGCTTTAGAAGATCGGGTCGATGACCGTGAAGCGCAGGTTCTGCACCATCGTGTCGAGGACGAGGAGGCTGTCTCCACCGCCGAAATCGATCCGCACACCGTCTCCCTGCGCGACGACATGCTCCGCCCGCCATGCCGCCGTGCCGATGGCCGCCTCGAACCCTTTCAGGATGATGACGTCCAACGACGGGTCGAAGGCGGTCAGCACGTCGGCGCCGCTGCCCGGGGCGAAGAAGAACTGGTCGCTCTCGCCGTCCCGTTCGGCCAGCAGCACATCGTCGCCGGTGCCGCCGTCGACGATGTCGCGTCCCGCCCCCGGAACCAGGACGTCCCGTCCGGACATGCCGTACAGGCGGTCGGCGCCATCCGCCCCGTCGATGTAGTCCGCGCCGGCGCCGCCGTTCAGCCGGTCGTCCCCGGCGCCGGCCAGGATCCGGTCGTTGCCGCCCAGGCCGTGAATTCTGTCCGCGCCATCCTGCCCCAACAGCGTGTCGTCGCCTTCGGTCCCCTTGCGGATGTCGTCCGGTGCCGCGCCACCCGGCGCCGGGATGACGCCCATCAGCTTGGCCGTGTGGTCCCAGTAATCGGACCCGCTTCCGGGGGGAAGCTCCGCCAGCACGATGGTGCCGTCCGCCGTGCCGTCTGACAGGAAGAAGCGGTCGATCTGGGCCGAATAATCGCGGTCGAACCCCAGGACGCCGCCAGCGAACTCCCCGAGTAGCGTGTCGCCGTAGGCTCCCCCCGCCGTCTGCCACAGCTGGCGGGTGTCTTCGGATGTTCCGTCGGTCACCCACAGGCCGGCGGGACCGGCTTCGCCGTGATCCGTCAGGAAGAAGGCGCGGTCGCCGGCGAGCTCGATATCCCCATACATCCAATCGGTCTGATGGAGCTGGGAGGTCCCCTCGGGCGTGCCGTCGGTGACCAGCAGGCGTTGGGCCCCCGACCAATAGTTCTCGTCGAGGAAAAGCAGGCGGTCGCCGTCCCCGCCGGCGCTTCCCTGATCGAACCAGCCGAGCGGCTGGGCGAGGTCCTGTCCCGGCAGGTAGCCCACCGCGCCAGTGGCGGTGTCCAGCACGCCAATCCTCGAGGCGGCGCCCTGTTCGATCCGGTAGGTGTCCATATTGCTCATGAACATCACCTGGCCGTCGCGCGATCCGACCACGGCGCCGAGATCCCAACCCTGCATCGTCAGGTCGCCGAGGTACCGGGTGCCCTGCTGCGTGCCGTCGGTGGCCCAGAAGGTCGAATGACGGACGGCGGTCGGCCACTCCATGCTGCCGGTCCACTCGGTCACGGCCGTGACCGAGGCCACCAGACCGTCGGGCGTGGCGGCATAACGGACGGCCCCGGCGTCGGGAACGAGCTCCGTGAAGGCCGTCGCTGTGCCGTCGGCGCCGACGAAGGTGAGCTTGGACGGCCAGGATGCCGATCCCTCGTGGAAGGCCAGCCCTCCGTCGGGCATGCCGATCAGCGTGATGCCCTGGGACCATGGGGCGAGCGGCGCCATCTCGTGGAAAAGACGGGTTCCGGCGGCGGTGCCGTCGGAGCTCCAGATCCCATCCTGCGCCCCGCCATCCGCATGCAGGTAGAGCCGGCCATGGGCGGCCGTCAGCGCCGACGGCGAAGCCCCCTGGGCCCCCGGCATGAGGTCCGCCACCATCCGCGTGCCGGCCGCGGTCCCATCGCTCACCCAAAGCTCGCGGCCATGAACGCCGTCGTCGGCGGTGAAGAACAGCCGATCGCCGACCAC
Organism: Pseudomonadota bacterium; assembly: GCA_023423695.1. Lineage (GTDB taxonomy): Bacteria > Pseudomonadota > Alphaproteobacteria > Azospirillales > Azospirillaceae > Azospirillum. Next base: position 35,659 of record JAFAFA010000061.1, read on the forward strand.
CGTCAGGTCGTCCGGGGTGCTGGATGCGGCACCGGCCGCGGCATCGAACAGCCGGGTTCCGCCGCCAGTGCCGTCGGTGACCCAAAGCTCGCGGCCATGCACGCCGTCATCCGCGGTGAAGAACAGCTTGCCGCCGGCGACAACGGAATCGCTGGGGGCGCTTCCCTGCTCGCCCGCCCTGATGTCGGCGAGCAGGCGGGTCCCCGATGGCGTGCCGTCGGTGATCCAGGGCTCGGTCCCCGTGCTTTGCATCGTGGCCGTGAAAACAGCGATCTTTGCCTGTGCCATGCCCCCTCCAATCGGATGAAGCATTGCCCGGAGCAGATGAAGTCATGCTGTGATAATTTCGGGACAGCCCGGAACGGATTATGTAAAGCTAAAGACGTCACATTAATCTGCTTGATTTCTTCCTAATTTGAAATGACCAATGCTGCGGCGTCTGTATGATTTTGCAGAAAAAATGCTGCAACCGGCTCATCTTCAACAATTAGAGTTGGGGAAGTTATCGGCTGTTCCGACTCCTTCCGGTTGGATGGGAAAGTCCGGAAAAGAAAAAGGCCGCTGCCAGGATGGCGCGGCCTTTAGTTCAGGTTCGGGAGGAAACGATGAACCTGGAGAGACCATAAGGTGCTACAGATTAACGCACTGTGAACAGCCTCACAGGTCTGCACCTATACTACTTTATTGCAACAACTTTGAATCGGCTGGTGCTTCTCGTCGGCGGGTGCGGATAGCTGCGCTCAGCCTCATGCCATCTGCCGCAGAACCTCGTTGCTGCCGCGCCAGATCATGTCGAGGGCGACGTAGGTGATGATGAGCAGGCCGACCCAGCCGATCCAGCGGTGCTTGTGCAGGGCGTGGGCGATCATGTTGGCGGCGGCACCCATCAGCACGACCGACAGCACCAGCCCGATCACCAGGATGGTCGGATGCTCCTTGGCGGCACCGGCGACCGCCAGCACATTGTCCAGCGACATCGACACGTCGGCGACGACGATCTGCCAGATGGCCGCCCCGACCGTGGTGGCTCCCGCCGCCGCGACGGCAGCGTTGCCGGCCGAACCGGCGGTCGCGACGCCCGCGGGGTCCGGCATGCTCATGGCTTCGTCGGGAGCGATCTCGTCCGCGCCGTGGTTGCGCAGTTCGCGGAACATCTTCCAGCACACCCACAGCAGCAGCACGCCGCCGGCCAGCGTCAGGCCGATGATCGCCAGCAGCTGTGTGGTGATGAGGGCGAAGAAGATGCGCAGCACGATGGCCGCGGCGATTCCCCAGAAGATGACTTTGCGGCGCTGGGCCAACGGCACCGCTGCGGCGGCCATGCCGACGACGATGGCGTTGTCGCCCGCCAGCACGAGGTCGATGGCGATCACCTGAAGCAATGCGGCGAGGGCGTCGGCCGTGAACAGATCGGTCATAAGGTGCTTTCCTCTTACATCGGGCAAGAGAGTGGCACCCACGGGGCCGATCCGGACATACGAAAGGAACGCTGCCGGCAGGCACGGGTCGGGGCCACTCTGAACGTCTTTCCAGTCCGACATCACAGTTCGACGAACTGTCAGAGGGGCCCGGCCTGGGAGGGCCGACCTTTAGACGAACGGTCCACGCATGACAATTGCGGTTTGGCTGCAACGGCCATGCAGCGGACGGCGTTCGGCGCGGCAAAGCGGCGTTTTTCATCCCGTGCTTACCGGTGGCCGCCGGCGGTGGTAGAACCCGGTGACCCCCTGTGTTTCATCCGCCGGAGGGAAGGCATGGCGCGGTGGCGGCGGTCCACTCGTCCTTCTTCCGAAACAATCGAGCGAAACCGCCGTTTTCGCGGCCTGAACCCGATGTTGCGCATCCATGCGGCCGGTGAATGGAACAATGAAACAGGCCCGAAAAACCGTTCCACGGCGTTTCAAACGTTCCATCCGGGGCCAGTCCGGATCCCCGCGTCAGGCCGCGCGGACCTCGCCGATGAAGGCCTGGATCCGCTCGCGCAGGCGGTCGGAGTCGCGGGACAGGCTGTCGGCGGCGTCCAGCACTTCCCCGGCTGCCTGACCGACCTGCCCGGCGGAGCTGCTGACTTCGGCGATGTTGCCGGTCACCAGCTGGGTTCCCTGTGCGGCCTGCTGGATGTTGCGGCCGATCTCCTGGGTGGCGGCGGTCTGCTGTTCCACCGCCGCGGCGATGGCGCCGGCGATGGTGTCGACGTCGTTGATGGTGCGGCCGATGGTCTGGATCGCGGTCACCGTGCCGTCGGTCACCGTCTGGATCTCGGCGATCTGGCTGCCGATCTCCTCGGTCGCCTGGGCGGTCTGGGTGGCGAGCGCCTTCACCTCCTGCGCCACGACGGCGAAGCCCTTGCCGGCCTCGCCCGCGCGCGCCGCCTCGATGGTGGCGTTCAGCGCCAGCAGGTTGGTCTGGCTGGCGATGTTCTGGATCAGGCTGACCACGTCGCCGATCTTCTGTGCCGCCTGGACCAGCCGTGCGACCAGGGCATTGGTCCGCTCGCCTTCCTCGACCGCGTTGCGGGCGATGCCGGCGGCGGCGTTGACCTGTCGGCCGATCTCGCCGATGGAGCTGCCCAGCTGTTCCGACGCCGCGGCGACGGTGGCGACGTTGGCGGAGGATTGCGCCGTGGTGGCGGCGACGGTCGACGCCTGCTCCGTTGTCTGCGAAGCGATGGCGGTCATGGTCTCGGCATTGCCGCGCAGATGGCGCGCGGCCGACGCCACCGCCTGCACCATGTCCTGCACGTCGGCGTCGAAGCGGTCGGCCAGCGCCCGCATGGCGGCCTGCCGGTCGCGCTCGGCCTGCAGCTTCTGCGCTTCGCGCTCCTCCTGCAGGCTGCGCATCGCAAGGCCGTTGCTCTTGAACACCTGCAGCGCGCGGGCGAGCAATCCGACCTCGTCCTTGCGCCCGGCGCCCTGGATGTCGACCGCGAGATTGCCGTCGGCGATGGCCGTCATGTCGGCGACCAGCCGGTGCAGCGGCCGGACGACGAAGGCCACGATGATGGAGCCGAACAGGCCGAAGGCGACCAGCAGGCCGGCGCCGGCGACCACGTAAAGGCGGGTCATGACGCTGGAGGACAGGGCCAGCGCCCGTTCCTCGGCGCGCTTTGTATCTTCCAGGCTGTGGTCCACCCGTTCGGCCAGCGCCATGGTCAGCTTCTGCCGGACCGGGCGGCCGACGTCGATCGACACGCGGATCGCGCTGTCGGTGTCGTAGGCCCGCGCCAGATCGACCGCTTTCTGCGATACCCGTTCATACTCGCCGACGATGGCCTTGATGCCGCCGATCGCCTCGCGGTCGGTCGGGGCGTCATAGGCCGCGGCCAGCCGGTCGATGGCGGCCGTCGCCTTGCCGATGTTCTCCTTGTAGGTCGCGAAGGCGGCGTCGATGCGCTCGCGCGTGCCGGCGACCAGCGCGTTGGATTCCGCGTCCATCGCATCGCTCATGGCCGACTGGATCGCCAGCGCCGCCGACAGCCGGCCGGCCACCACGTCGGTCACCCGGCTGGTGGAGGCGGTCAGGTCGATCAGCGCCGACCGGGCGGTCCAGACCACGCTTCCCATGACGGCAAGCAGCAGGACCGCCGGGATCAACAGCTTATGGACCAGTTTCCGGTCGGAAAACCAGCGGTGCAGGGCCATGACGTATCTCTTTCCGAGGATAATGAGTGTGCCGAGTGGGGGCTTTCTGCCCAAGGCAACCGGCGGCAGCGGGAGCAGGAAATCCCCGGCCCGAATAATTGCTATACGATTGCTTTGACCGAAATATGATAGACAATAGTTCGTGTCCGAACAAACGGTTTTTCTTGCCGGCCGTGTGGCCGGCACCGGCGAATTGTGTCCGGGTACTACTCCAGCGACTCCATGGTGGTCGCGTTCGGACAGATGCGGCCATGGTCCTCGCGGGTGCCGCCGGCCAGCAGCCGGGCGCAGGCACGGGCCTTGCGGCAATGCATGCACACCCGCGCAAGGTCGTGCATGACGTCACCCTGCTCGGCCTCCAGCGTGGCGCCGTCGAGGCCGTGCAGGGCCAGTGCGGCCGGCAGCAGGCTTTGCACATGGCCGCCGCGGGCAAGGGCGGGCAGGTCGCTCTCGGTCAGCCCGGCGTCCTGCAGCACCGCCTTGCGGTCGAGCGGTTCCAGCGCCGCCAGCGCCTGCATCTGGCGCCCGCTGCGCCAGCGCGCCAGAAGCGACGCGCACCAGCCGCCGCGGGCGGTGAAACGGGCGGGAGCGGCGGCGGATGTGTGAAGGGAGTTCGGCATGATCGGCACCCTCTAATTGATCGACCGATTAATAAGGCCGCAGCAGGGGGTGGAGATGCCTTGATGCAGATCAGTTTTGCGTTTGACGGAGCAGGCGAGGGGGCCGGAGCCCCCTCAGGGTGCCGGTGCCAGCATGCCGGCGGTGACGAAGCTGGTGATCGCCTTCAGGATCTCCTCCGGATCGTCCAGGTTGACGATGCCGGGCGCCATCTCTTCCAGCCGGTGGGTGTCGGAGAAGGCGTAGAGATAGGCGCCGATCATCAGCGTCATCCGCCAGTAGACGTCCTTTTCCGAAAGATGCGGCAGGGCGTCGCGCAGCGTCTCGGTGAACAGGCGGGTGGAGGTCTCGTAGGCCTCGTTGCGCAGCTTGTACGAAATCTCCGGCGGTTCGGTGTGCAGCCGGGCCTGCAGCCGCATGAAGGTGCGGCCGGCCGCGGTGGAGCGCATCGACAGGGCCGGCATCAGGAAGGCGCGGACGATGTCATCCACCGCCGGGGGCTTGCCGCTGCGGCGCAGCTCCTCCAGCCGCTGCATGCGGTCGTCCGCGATCTGCCGGCCGCGGCGCAGGAAGACCTCTTCGAACAGGCCGTATTTGGAGCCGAAGTAATAGTTGATCAGCGCCTGCGTCACCTGGGCGGCCTCGGCGACATTGCGCAGGCTGGTGCCGGCATAGCCGAGGTTGGCGAACTCGATCTCCGCCGCGTCGAGGATCTCGTCGCGCACGTTGCTGACGCCCTCCGGCCGGCCGGGGCCGGCCCGGCGGCGTTGCGCCGGGCGTCCCCTTTTGCCTGCCGATTCCGGCGGTGCCGCCTCCGGTTCCGGGGCCGCCTTGGACTGTGAACTCACTGATTTCATGGCATCCGCGGAGGAAACGTCCCTGTCGCGGACACGTATATCATCCTTGGGCAAGGGCGCATCCACTCCTTTCACCCCGTCACAGCGCCAGCACACGCTCTGCGGGTACGACGTCGCCGTATTTCTGGGCGATGTCGAACAGGTTGGCCTCGTGCGGCGCGATGGCCCGGTCGCCGACACAATCGGACAGCACCACCGGCCGGAAGCCGTGGCACATGGCGTCCACCACGCTAGCCCGCACGCATCCCGACGTGGTGCAGCCGGCGACCAGCAGCGTCTCCACTCCCTTCTGTGTCAGCCAGGGGGCGAGGCCGGTGCCGAAGAAGGCCGACGGGTTGGTCTTGCGCACCACCAGCTCGCCCGCGGCCGGCGTCAGCTCCGGGACGATGGCGCTGGCCGGGGCGTCCTCGGTCAGCGTCAGCATGCCCGGAACCTTGATCGAGAAGACCGTGGCGTCCGCTCCGTCGTCGGCATAGACGATCCGGCTGTGGGCGACTGGCCAGCCGCGTTTGCGCGCCTCCTCCAGCACCGTCACCGTGCGGGCGATGGCGGGTGGGATGTTTCCGCCGCCGAACACCGCCGGGTCGGCGAAGCCGTTGACGAAATCGACGATCAGCAGGCCGATCCGCCCCTGGATGCCCAGCGATTGGCCGAAGCCCTGACGCTCGTAGACCTCTTGCGTCGGCTCGCTCATGCCACCGGCTCCTCTTCCAGAAGGCGGCCGGCGCGGACCACCTCGCGGCCGTCCAGCCGGACGCTGCAATTGCGCATGGGAATGTCGATGTGGCAGGCGGTGGTGCGCGACCCGCCGGCTTCGTTGTTCGGTCCCATGGAGAACAGGAAGTTGCCGGCGAAGGCGCGGGCATCCATGCCGATGGTGCCCTCGCGGTCGTACAGGCCCAGCGTCGACCAGCGCGCCCGCTTCTGCAGGCCCCAGCCGACATGGGAGACGGCATAGGCTTCCGGGTCGTCGAAGACCTCCATGTAGTCGTTCAGCAGATCGGCATCCATCCCGCCGGTGATCGAGGTGACATAGCCCTTCTCGACCGTCATCTCGATGCGGTCCATGACGTAGGACTTCATCGGCAGCAGGATGTCGCCGCGCTCCAGCACGACGCGGCCCTCCGCCTTGCCCTCGTTGGGGAAGGTCAGGCCGAAGCCGCTCGGCCAATGGTCCCAGCGGCCGGGCTCGTCGACGAAGCCGTATTCCTGGATCGCCGGGAACTCGCCCAGCGGCAGCCGCAGGTCGGTGCCGGCGGCCGAGGTGACGGTCATCTCCTTCGCCCCCGCCATCAGGGCGGCGGCCTCGCCGACGCGGGCCTTGTCCTCCAGGCTGGGCAGCAGGCGGACCAGCACCTCCGGCGGTTCGACGGCCAGCAGGATGCGGGTGCCGCTCTCCAGGATTTCCGCCTGCTCGGGCGAGAACAGCAGCGTCATCAGGTCGAGAACGATGTCGCTTTCCTTCAGCGCCGCGATGGCGGCGCGGTTCCCGGTCAGCGGCGTGGTGCCGAGATAGGCCAGGCTGTCGCGGCTGTGCGCGAACTCGGCGTTCATCGGCGGCAGGTCGAGCCGGTTCACCACCGCCCCCATCATCCCGGCGGCGATCCACGCGGTCTGCAGGGTCTGTGGGTGGGTGTTGGCGCTGGTCAGAAGGGTGACCGTGTCACCGGCCTTCAGGTTGGACAGGGTGAGGACATGGGTCCAGGCGCGGACCATGTCGGCATCGCTGACGGACATCGCGGGGATCCTTTCTTTTGTAGGGTTCAGACCGGCTTGCCGAGGAAATCGCCGAACGCGCGGTAGAAGCCGTCCTCGTCGTCCCAGGGGATCATGTGCCCCGCGTTCTCCACGCGGACGACGCCGATGGCCGGGTTCAGGTCGCGGATCTCCGCCTCCTCGTCGGGCAGGATCACGTCTCCGCGGCCGGCGGCGATCAGCAGGGCCGGGCAGCGCACGCGCGGCAGATCGACGTGAATGTCGTCGGTCCGGAAGCCTTCATAGGCGGTGACGATGGCGCGCTCGTCGCAGGTGTGCAGCCATTCGGCGCGCAGGCGCAGCTGCTCGTCGCTCCAGGTCGGGCAGAAGGGGCGCATCGCCTCCAGATCGGCGCCCCGCGCCATCAGGCGGATGGAATCGACATACCAGGGAAGCTGCGCCGGGTAGGGGCGGCGGCCCGGTCCCGACACCGGCGGATCGACCATGACAAGGCAACCGGGCTCTGCGCCATGACGGCCGACCGCGCGCAACCCGATGCGGGCGCCCATGGAATGGCCGACCAGCGCATAGTCCGCCAGCCCCAGCTCCGCCGCGAAGGCCGCAACGTCGGCGGCCATCGCGTCCAGCCCGTAGTCGAGCGTGTCCGAGGCTTCCGACAGTCCGCGGCCCCGCACGTCCAGCACATAGGTGTCGAAGTTGCGGCCGAACCGCTCGGCGACGAAGCCCCAGGTCGGGGCCGGGCTGGTGATGCCCGGCACGATCACCACCGGACGACCACTGCCGCCATAGCGCAGGTAATGCTGGCGGATGCCGTTGGCGCGGATGTTGGCGCCGTATTGGAAAGTGCTGCTCATGCCGCCCCCCTCAATAGGCGCCGGACAGCAGCGCACCGGCGCCGGGAACCGCCGTCTTCAGGTCCAGCGCCTTCAGCATGGCGTAGGTGGTGGCGACGGCGGCGGTGATCACCGGCTTGCCGGTCATCGCCTCGACCTTCGCGATCACCGGCAGCGACGGCATCTGCACGCAGGCCGACAACACGATGGCGTCGACGTCGCGGGTGTCCATGCCGGCGACGATCTCCGGCAGGCGTTCGGGGTCGTGGCGGCCGACGGCGATGTTGTCCGGGATCTCCAATGCCCGCCAGTCGGCGACCTCCACCCCCTCATGCTCGATGTAGTCGATGACCAGCTTTGTCAGCGGCTTCATGTAGGGGGCGACCAGCGCGATGCGCTTGGCGCCGATGACGGGGAGCGCATCGACCAGGGCGCCGGCACTGGTGATGACCGGAGCCGGGGCGCCGTTCTCCACCGTGCGGCCCTGGAGCCGTTCCTGCGAGACACGGTGATAGCCGCGGCCCATGCTCATGATCGCGACGAGGCAGGCATAGCCCAGCACGTCGACCCGGGCGTCGGTGAGTTCCAGCGCGCAGCGGTCGGACTCGCCGTCCATCGCCGCCAACTCCTCCTTGGCGACCGTCTTCATCCGCATGCGGCTGGAGTGGAAGGTGAAGCGGGTGCCGTGCGCCAGCGCGTGGGCGGTCAGCATCGCCGGGATCTCCGTCTCCATCGTGGTGTTGGAGCTGGGAACGATCTGGCCGATGCGATAGGTGCGGGTGGTCATTGCGGGCGTCCCTCAGGCGGCGAGTTCGGAAGCGGCGGCGACGCCGGGGCGGAACTTGCGGGCGTCGTATTCGTAGACCCAGTTGGCCTGGATGCCGGTGGCCTGCGGGTTGATCAGGCCGCGCAGCCAGTAGACGAAGTCGCGCTTGGCCTGGGCGAGGGGGGAGGGCAGGTGGTAGGTCCGCCCACGCTCCCGCGCTTCAAGCTGGACCCGGCTGGTGCGGGGCAACCGCTCGCGCTCATAGTCGCGCAGGGCGGCGGGCACGTCGCGGCCATGGCCCTCCAGCGAGGCGGCCAGCACATAGGCGTCCTCGATCGCCATGGCGGCACCCTGCGACAGGAAGGGCAGCATCGGGTGGGCGGCGTCGCCCATCAGCGTCACCCGGCCCTTCGACCAGCTCGTCATCGGATCGCGGTCGAACAGGCCCCATTTGTAGACGGTGTCCACCCGCTGGAAGAGCGTCTCCACATTGCGGTGCCAGCCCTGGAAGGCGTTCAGCAATTCGCTGCGGCTGCTGGGCGCGTTCCAGTTCTCCTCGACCCATTCGCTGGTCTCGGCCACCGCAACGATGTTCACCGCCTTGCCGCCGCGGACATAGTAGGTGACGACGTGGCTCTTCGGGCCGAACCAGAAGGACGCCTCCGGCGCCACGAAATCCACCGGGCCGCCGACCGGCACCACGGCGCGGTAGCACATGTGGCCGGTGAAGCGCGGCGCCTCCTGACCGAACAGGGCGGTGCGCACGGCGGAGCGCACGCCGTCGGCGCCGACGATCAGGTCGGCCTCGAACTCGCTACCGTCGTCGAAGGTGGCGACGGCGCCGTTCGGCTCCTGCCGGACACCGGTGCAGCCGACGCCGAAGGTCGCGATGGACTCCGGCACCACCGAGGCGAGGATGGCATGCAGGTCGGCGCGGTGGATGTGGATGAAGGGCGCGTCGTACAGCGTCGGGCAGTCGGTCAGCGGCGTGCGGAAATTCTCCCGCGCCGTGCGCCAGTTGCGCCCGACCAGCGCCTGCGGCAGGAAGCCCGCCTCCAGCATCTTGTCCAGCAGGCCCAGGGTCTTGATGACCTTGACGGCGTTCGGCGTCATCTGGATGCCGGCGCCGATCTCGCCGAAGCCACCGGCGCGCTCGAACAGGCGCACCTCGAAGCCCCGTTGCAGCAGGCAGCCGGCCAGCGCCACGCCGCCGATACCGCCGCCGACGATTCCAATCCGCGGTTTGCTTCTCACTCTATCCCTCCTTCAGGGAGTCGCCGACAATTAATCGGCCGGCTGTTTAATTACCATCTGCGTTAGGCGCCAGCGGTTTGGCGGCGTGCCGCGTCCGCCGCTCAGCCGCCCAGATAGGCCTTCAGCAGTTCCGGATCGCCGCGCAACTCCGCTGCCGGACGGGCGGCGGCGATGCGGCCGGTCTTCACCACATAGGCACGGCTGGCGACGGCCAGCGCGTTGTGGATGTTCTGTTCGACCAGCAGCACCGTGACGCCATGGGCGTTGATGGAGCGCACCACCTCGAACACCTCCTCGGCCATGCGTGGGCTGAGGCCCAGGCTGGGCTCGTCCAGCATCAGCAGGCGGGGTTCCGACATCAGCGCGCGGGCGATGGCCAGCATCTGCTGTTCGCCACCGCTGAGCGTGCCCGCCATCTGCCGGGCCCGTTCGCGCAGCCGCGGGAAGCGGTGGAAGGCCATGCCCATGCGGGTCTTGACCTCATCCTTAGACCGGCAGAGATAGGCGCCGAGCGCGATGTTCTCCTCCACCGTCATGCCGGGCCAGACATGGCGTTCCTCCGGGCAATGGGCGATGCCGGCGGCGACGATCTCCTCCGCCGGGCGGTTGGCGATCGGCTTGCCGTTCCAGGCGATGCTTCCCGACCGCGCCTTCAGCAGGCCGGAGATGGCGCGCAGCGTCGTGCTTTTGCCGGCGCCGTTGGCGCCGATCAGCGCCACCGTCTCCCCGGCATGGACGTCGAGCGAGATGCCGTGCAGCGCCGCGGTGCTGCCGTAGGAGACATGCAGGTCCCGCACCCGCAACACCGGTTCCGCCGCGCCCGCGGCTGCGTCCGGGGCATCCATCGTGATCGTGCTCATGCCGCCGCCTTGCCGAGATAGGCCTCGGCGACCTCCGGGTTGTCCAGGATCGCGCGCGGTTCGCCTTCCGCCAACATCTGGCCGAAGTTCAGCACGACGATGCGGTCGCACACCCCCATGACCAGCTCCATGTTGTGTTCGACGATCAGCAGCGACTGCACCGCCTTGCCGACCAGCGTCTTCAGCGTGTCGCCGAACTGCATCGCCTCGTGGCTGTTCAGCCCGGCGGCGGGTTCGTCCAGCATCAGCAGGGTCGGCTTGGCCGCCAGCGCCACGGCGACCTCCAGCAGGCGAAGCTCGCCGCAGGACAGCAGATGCGCCGGCGCGTTCATGCGGCGGGACAGGCCCATCGTCTCGACGATGGCGGCGGCACTCTCCCGCGCCTCGCGTTCGGCGCGGCGGACCTTCTCGCCGGGGAAGAAGGTGGCGAGCAGCGACTGACGGCCTTCCATGTAATGGCCGGTCAGCACATTCTCGAACACCGTCAGCCGCTTCATCACATTGGTCTTCTGGAAGCTGCGGATCAGGCCCAGCCGCGCGATGGCGTGCGGCTTGTGGCTGGTGATGTCGGTGCCCTTGAAGAAGACCCGGCCCTCGGTCGGCGTGTAGAAGCCGGTCAGCATGTTGAAGCAGGTGGTCTTGCCGGCGCCATTCGGGCCGATCAGCCCGACGATCTCGCCGGGACCGACCGCGAATCCCACCTGCTTCACCGCGGTGATGCCGCCGAAGCGCATCGTCAGGTTCTCGGCCCGCAGAAGCGGCTCGGTCATGGGGAGGGCGGTCATACGGTGCGCTCCTCGATGGCGGGGGAGAGGGACGGGGTGTCGCCGCGCTGTTCGCGGCGCCGGGCGATGAAGCCCATCAGGCCGTTGGGCAGGAACAGCACGATCGCCATCACGATCAGCCCGAACAGCGACAGGCGCAGCTCCTGCAGTTCACGCAGATATTCCTCCAGCAGGGTGACGATGACCGCTCCCACCACCGGGCCCAGCAGCGTGCCCTTGCCGCCCATCAGCACCATGATGATGATCGTCGCCATGAAGGCGAAGCGGAACACCTCCGGCCCGACGAAGGAGATGTAGAAGGCATAGAAGCCGCCGGCCAATCCCGCCATGAAGGCGCCCAGCACGAAGGCCTGCATGGCGGTGCCGAAGGGGTTCACGCCGATGGATTGCGCGACGTACCGGTTCTCGCGCACCGCCACCGCGGCGCGGCCGGCGTTGGAATAGACGAAGCGGTAGGACAGGTAGAAGGTCAGCGCCGCCAGCCCCAGCGCGATGGCGAGGAAGGCGCTCTTGTCGGCGATGCCGCCCTGGCCGACGCCGGCCAAGCCCATCGGGCCGTTGGTCACGGCGATCCAGTTGTTGGCGACGATGCGCAGCACCTCGGCGAAGGACAGGGTGACGATGACGAAGTAGGGTCCCTGCAGGCGCAGCGTGATGGCGCCGATGGCAAGCCCGAACAGCGCGGCCACCACGCCCGCCGCCGGTATCGCCGCCCACATCGGCCAGCCGGCATTCACCGACAGCAGCGCCGCGGTGTAGGCGCCGGTGCCGAGGAAGGCGGTGTGGCCGAGCGAGAATTCGCCGACATAGCCCACCACCAGGTTAAGGCTGTTGGCGAGGATGGCGTAGAAGATCGCCATGATGGCGAGATGCAGGATGTACTGGTCGGTGATCGCGAAGGGCAGCAGCGCCGCCAGGACCCCGAGGCCGAGGAGGATGTTGCGTTCGAGCGTCATGTCAGGCCCTCTCCGCCCGGATCGAGAACAGACCCTGCGGCCGCAGCACCAGGATCAGGATGACCAGCAGGAAGCCGATGATGTCGACCATGCCGGTGGCGACATAGCCGCCCCACAGGGCTTCCGCGACGCCCAGCAGCAGGCCGCCGGCGATGGCGCCGGGGAAGCTGCCCATGCCGCCCAGGATCACCACGACGAAGCTCTTCAGGCTGACCAGCCCGCCGACCGACGCCTGCGCCGAATAGATGCTGGCCAGCAGCATGCCCGACAGCGCCGACAGGGTGCAGCCCAGCGCGAAGGTCGCGGCATAGACCTGCTTGGTGCGGATGCCGGCGAGGCTGGCGGCCATCGGGTCCTGGAAGGTGGCGCGCATGGCGCTGCCCAACCGGGTGCGGTGGATGATGGCGTGCGCCCCGAAGATCAGGGCGACACCGATCACCATCGCGAGCAGCCGCATCTTGGTGATGGTGACGGGGCCGAGGAAGATCGGCCCTTCGGTGATGGCGCGGGCGACCTTCAGCGGCGCCGGGCCGATGGCGAGCAGGGTGATGTTGACCAGGAAGATCGACAATCCGATGGTCAGCAGGATGCCCGGCTCCTCGCCCTGGCCGCGGACGCGCTCAATCAGGAAGCGGTCCACCAGCCAGCCGAAGCTGCCCATCGCCAGCGCCACCAGCACCAGACCCGAGAAGAAATCGAGCCCGAGGTAGGTGGTGACGAACCACCCGACCACGCCGCCCAGCATGTAGAATTCGCCATGGGCGAAGTTGACCACCCGCATCAGGCCGAAGATCAGCGTCAGCCCCAGCGCCGACAGCGCGTAGAAGACGCCGACCACCAGCCCGTTGGTCAGGAATTGCAGGAACAGATCCATTGCAGTCTCAGCCTCGCTGTGGCGTGGGGCGTGTGCCGTGCCGCCTCACTGCGGCGCTTCGACGGGGGAGGAGGCGACGACCTTGGGCGTCCCGCCTTCGATGCGCACCAGCACGGCGTCGAAGCCGTAGGCCTGACCCTTGGCGGTGAAGCGGTATTCGCCGTTCGGCGCCTTGTAGTCGGTCTTGCCCAGCGCCGTGCGGATGGCCTCGGGATCGGTGCTGCCAGCCTGCGCGATGGCCTGCGCCGTAATGTTCAGCGCGTTGTAGCCGGCTGCGCCGTACTTGCCGGGCTTCACCTTGTACTTGGCCTCATAGGCCTTCACGAAGTCCTGGTTGCGCGGGGTGTCGACGCTGGAGACGTAGGGAACGGCGGCATAGATGCCCTCGGCCGCGTCGCCGGTCAGGTTGATGAAGTCGGCGGTCGCCCAGGAGCCGACGCCGAACACCTTGCTCTGCACCCCCATTTCCTGAAGCTGCTTGACCAGGATCGAGCCGTCCTGCGTTTCCGCCGCGACGAAGATGCCGTCGGGCTTGGCGGCGCGCAGCTTGGTCAGCAGGGTGAAGAAATCGGTGGAACCGTGGTCGAAATACTCGGTCAGGGCCGTCTTTACGCCCAGCGCCGACAGATCGCGGGAGAATTCCTCCACCCCGCCGCGGCCCCAGTCGTCGTTGACGCCGACATAGGCGACCGACTTCAGCTTCAGATCGTTGGCGAGGATCTTGGCGAAGGCCTTGGCCATCAGCGCATCGGTTTCGGCGGCGCGGAAGAACCAGGGATTGTTCTGCTCGGTCAGGGCGGCGCTCGACGACACGCCGGTCACCAGCGGAATCTTGTACTTCGCCGCCACCGGCATGATCGCCGCGGTGGCGGAGCTGCAGAAGGCGCCGACCAGCACGGCCACCTTGTCCTTCTGCACCAGCTTCTCGACGGCGTTGACCGAGTTGGCGGGGGCGCATTGCCCGTCCTCGATCACCAGTTCCACCGGCTTGCCGAGCACGCCGCCCTTGGCGTTGATCTGCTCGACCGCCAGCTTGGCGCCCTCGACCACCGATTTCCCGTTATAGGCGACGGAGCCCGTCAGCGGCTCGACGAGGCCGATCTTCACGCTGTCCTGCGCGTTGGCCGAACCCGATGCGGCGACCCCGGCCGCAAGTGCGCATCCCAGAACATAGCGGTACATCTCAAACCCTCCTGTCCCTTTGGAAATTTGTGGAATTGGTCGTGATCCCACGCCTGCGCGGGTACCGGGCCAGCCCGAAGGCGCACGCAGGGATTGCCCCCATTCGGGGTGCTTATGCACCGTATTCCATACGGTTAGGCGATTTTATTATTCGCCCAATTAATTCTTGTCCCAACGTTAACGACGGCTGGCACCGGCTGTCAATCCTGATTCTTGGCCTGCTTGCCGACCGGATCGGACGATTTCACGCTGCATCGCAAAACACGGGCCAGAGTGGGGAGATGGCGGAGCGCGGCGGATTCCGCAGCCCGTTCGAGGATCATGCGAAAATTTGGGTGTGCTGCAGTGCCCAAAATCCGCGCATGAACCTGCATTCCATGCAGTCCGCCCAAACCTTGGGCGGCTGCAGGTCGAACGTACGGTGACGCGGCGGAGCGGTCAGCCGGCTGCGGCCATCAGGGCGCGATAAGCCATCTGGTCGTCGTGAAGGCGCAGAAAGACGCTGTATTTGGCGTCGTGGTAGGCGCGCAAACGCCCGTCGGCCGGCTCGATGCTGCGGCCGGCGTGGGTCATGCCGGCCATGCCGGCTGCGATGTCGGGGAAGGCGCCCGCCGCCACCGCCCCCAGAACGGCGGACCCCAGCAGCACCGCCTCCGGTTCCTCCGGCAGGACCAGGGTGCAGCCGGTGGCGTCGGCATGTGCCTCCAGGAACACCGGATTCTTGGTGCCGCCGCCGCAGGCGAGGATGGTGTCGATGGCGTAGCCGGTATCGTTCATTGCCGCAACGATGTGACGGGTGCCGTAGGCCACCGCCTGCACCGTCGCCAGATAGAGCAGCGCCAGATCCTCCAGCCCGTCGGACAGGCGAAGCCCGCTGACGGCACCGCGCAGGCTGGCATCGGCGCGCGGCGAGCGGTTGCCATGGAAATCGGGCAGCACATGCAGGTCGCGGGTCAGCATCGCCACCGGCCCGCCGCTGCGCCCGGCCAGAACGGCAAGTTCGTCGTTCAGCAACTGGTAGACGGTCGTGCCGCGCCGGGTGGCCTCCGCGGTGAGGTCGGCATGGCGGGGATGGCCCTGCACCACATGGTCGATCAGCGCACCGGTCGCCGACTGTCCGCCCTCGTTCAGCCAAAGTCCCGGCAGCATGGCGGAATGATAGGGTCCCCAGACGCCGGGAATGAAGCGCGGGGCGGCCAGGCTCATCACCATGTGGCAGCTCGACGTGCCGCCGATCAGCGCCAGCCGCCGGTCGTAATCGACAGTGGCCGATGCAGCGAGCGGCACGCCGATGACGCCGATTCCGCCGGCATGGGCGTCGATCATGGAGGTGCCGACGGCGATGCCCGGCGTCAGGCCAAGCTGGCGCGCCGCTTCCACGGTCAGGCCGCCGCCGATGGCGCTGCCGACCGCGCCGACATCGCTGCCGATGCGCGCATACCCCTCCTCCACCAGATCGCCGAGGCCGATGGCGCTGAGATAGGCATCGTCCCACCGCCCCTCATGGCCGAGATAGGTCCATTTGCACACCAGCGAGCACAGCGACCGCCGCGTTGCTCCGGTGGCCCGCCACGTCAGGAAATCCGGCAGATCGAAGAAATGCGCCGCACGGCCCCAGCTTTGCGGAAGCTGTTCCTTCAGCCACAGCAGCTTCGGCGTCTGCATCTCCGGCGACAGCCGGCCGCCAACATAGCGCAACACCTCGTACCCGCCGGCATTGATGCGGTCGGTCTGGTCGATGGCGCGGTGGTCCATCCAGACGATGACGTTGCGGGCGTCGTCGCCCTCCGGATCGACGGTCACCGGCCGCCCGGCGGCGTCGAGCACCACCAGCGAACAGGTGGCATCGAAGCCGATGCCGACCACCTCCGGCCTTTCGGCGCAAGCCTCCATAGCCTCGCGCACGGCAGCGCAGACCGCGGTCCAGATGTCGTCGGAGGACTGCTCCGCCCATTCGGCTTCCGGCTTCCACATCCGGATCGGGCGCGATGCGGTGGCCAGCCGGCGGCCGGCAAGGTCGAAGATGCCGGCGCGGGCGCTGCCGGTCCCCACATCCACCCCGATCACGGCGCGCGTCATGGCATGTCCTCCGTCCGACGCTTGGAGTGCGATCGCTTCAAACGGAATCGCCTGAAGCGTGAATCGCACGGAAAATCAAAACGCTACAGGCTGGCGCAGAAGGCCTCGAACGCCTCGCGGCTGGCATAGGATTTCTGGGTGCCCGGCCGGGTGATGCTGTCGGCGGCATAGCGCACCGCCATGTGCAGCGCGGCGTCGAGGTCGCGGTTCTCCACATAATAACGCGCGAAGCTGCCGATGAAGGCGTCGCCGGCCCCGGTGGTGTCCACCGGCGTGACCCGCACCGGCTCGATCCGCCGCGTGTCCTCCCCCTTCGTCACCAGCAGGGCACCGCGGGCGCCCAGCGTGACGATGACGGTGCGGATGCCGCGGTCGATCAGGGAGCGCGCCGCCGTCTCGGCCTCCGCCTCCGAATTCACGGCCAAGCCGGAGATGGTCGCCAGCTCGGTCTGGTTCGGCACCAGGAAGGTCACCTGCCCGATCCGTCCGGGATCGAGGTCGGCGGGTGCCGGGGCCGGATTCAGCAGGGTTTCGATGCCGTGCCGCGCGCCGAACTCGATGGTGTGGTAGATCGTCTCCAGTGGGACCTCCAACTGCATGACGATCAGGTCGCAGCCCTTCAGATCCTCCGCCGCGCGGTCGACGTCGGCCGGCGACAGCAGGGCGTTGGCGCCCTTGATGATCAGGATGCTGTTCTCGCCCGACGGCTCGACGAAGATCGGGGCAACGCCGCTGGAGGTGCCGGGCACCCGCTCGACATAGCGGGTGTCGATGCCGGAATCCGCGAAGTTGCGGATGGTGTTGTCGGCGAAGATGTCGTCGCCGACCTTGGTGACCATCATCACCTCGGCGCCAAGCCGGGCGGCGGCGATGGCCTGGTTGGCGCCCTTGCCGCCGCAGCCCATTTCGAAGCGCGGCGCCTCGATGGTCTCGCCGGGGCCGGGCATGCGGGCGGTGTAGGTGATCAGGTCGACCATGTTGCTGCCGACCACGGCGATCTTGCCCATCTTCGTATCTCCTCTCACAGTGCCCTAAATCACAGCGC
This sequence comes from Pseudomonadota bacterium, assembly GCA_023423695.1. Classification (GTDB taxonomy): domain Bacteria; phylum Pseudomonadota; class Alphaproteobacteria; order Azospirillales; family Azospirillaceae; genus Azospirillum. Next base: position 53,125 of record JAFAFA010000061.1, read on the forward strand.
CCGGATGGCGCATTCCTCGGCTTCGGCCTCGTCGGCGGTCAAATAGCCCAGCCGCACGGAAAACCGCCGCGTCTCGCCGCCCGCCAGTTTCTGGACATTGCCCTTCATCGCCTCCGCGGCGTAGCCCTCCGGTTCGCAGGTGGAGGGCAGGGCGAAGGCGCAGACCTTCTGGTCGCTGTTGACCAGCACCCAGCGCACCGTCTTGGGGAATTCCCGCGTGCTGTAGGCGATGTGGAAGGCGTCGCCTTCGCGCCGCCGCATCATCACGGCGGTGCCGCCCTCCTCGTCGGTGCGCAGGCCGCGGATGTAGAAGACCTGCTCCGGGTCGTAGCGCTCGGGCTCGTCGAGCACCTCCATCACCGCGGGATCGCGGGCGAGGTCGGACAGCAGCGCGTCATAGGCGGGGCTGCGCGGCACATGAGCCGGCACCACCGTGCGGACCGCCGTCGCCTCCGGCGTGAAGGGAGCCGGCTGGACGATGCGCGCGCCCTCGGCGAAGGCGAAGTTGACGTGGCACATGTACATCAGGTCCATGGCCGCACCCGACAGATTCTCCACCTCCATGATGATGTCGAACAGGGTGGAGCCGGGGCGCAGCACCACGCGCGGGCGGGCGACGTAATGGGCGCCGAAGCCCATCACATATTCGCGACGGCCGGTCACCGCCATGTAGGGGCCTTCGTCGTCCTCCCCCACCTCCAGCCCGGCGGCGTCCATCGGTGCGCAGGGCATCTCGCCATGCAGAGGATGGCTGTCCTGCGGGCCGGGGCAGCCGTTGCGCAGCAGCCCGGAATGGAAGGCGAAGCAGCCGTAGGTGCCGACGATCTCCGTCGCCGGACGCGGCATGTCGAACATGTTCGCCATGGTCAGGTCGACGCCGTCGAACACGGCATCCCACACCATCTGCCCGTAATAGGGCAGCACCACCAGATGGCCGCGGCGGTTGGACAGCCGCACCGCCTCAATGCCGCTGTCGTAGCGGAACAGGCTGGCGGTCATGCCGTGCGCCTCGGCGATCGGCCGCTCCGCCTCGCCGAAGAAGCTCTTGCGGAAATGGATCGCGGTCCGGACGTTCATGGCTGGTCCTCTCGGGGATGCGGGCTAGCGGGTGCGGTTCTTGTAGGCGTTGATCACGATGACCAGCAGCAGGAACGCGCCCCAGATGAAATCGATCAGGTGGTTGGAGAAGCGCAGGATCTGGAAGCCGCTCGACAGCAGCATCAGCGCGACCACGGCGATGGTGATGCCCAGCACCGTGCCGCGCCCGCCGGCCGGGTTCGTGCCGCCCAGCACGGCGATCAGCACCGCCTGCAGCAGGTAGGAGGTGCCGTAGTCCGACTTCGCTGCGTTGGTCCGCCCCGACAGGATGATCCCGGCGACAGAGGCCAGAACGCCGGTCAGCATGTAGCTGTAGAGCACCATCCGCTCCCGCTTCAGTCCGGCGAACAGCGCCGCCTTCGGATTGGTGCCGATCAGCATCAGGTTGATGCCGAAGGCGGTGCGGGTCAGCATGAAGGCGATCAGGGCGGCGATGACCGCGAACAGCACGAAGGGCGTCGCCAGCCCCAGGATCTTGCCGTTGCCGAGGAAGGCCCAGGCGGTTGGAAAGCCGACGATGGCCGGCCCGCCGGTCAGCACGATGGCAAGCCCGGTGAAGACCTGTCCGGTCCCCAGCGTCGCCAGGATCGGGGTGATGCCCATCCGGGTGATCAGCAGCCCGTTGACCGTCCCCGCCACCAGCCCGGTGCCGAGCGCGATGACCCCGCCCAGCAGGACGGTCAGGATGCCGGTGTCGGCGATGCCGGCGGCTCCCGCCAGCTTGTGGAACAGCACGCCGGCCAGGATGCCCGACAAATTGGCGACTCCCACCACCGACAAATCGATGCCGCCGGTCAGCATGGCGATCATCATGGCGATGGAGAGCAACCCCAGTTCGGGAGAGATGTAGGTGATGGATTCGAAATTGTAGTAGCGCAGGAACTTGTCGGGGCTGAGCGCCGTCATCACGGCGAAGATCAGCACCGTCATCACCAGCAACTGGACGATGTTGTTGTCGCGGTTGACCAGACTGCGGATGTTCATCTGTGCCTTCACGGTCCGCCTCCTCACGCCAGCCGGCGACGGTCGCGCCACGCCGACAGGGCGGTCGCGACGATGACGATCAGACCCACGGCGACGAGCTGCCAGGTGGTGTCCACTTTCATGATGATCAGGCTGTTCTTGACCATCACCAGCATGAAGACGCCGAGCATGGTGCCGAGAACGCTGCCCCGCCCGCCGAAGATCGACGCCCCGCCCAGCACCACCGCGGCGATGACGTCCAGCTCCAGCCCGACGAAGTCGCGCGGGTTGGCGAGCCAGATCATGCCGCTGTGCAGAAGCCCGGCGAAGCCGGCCAAAGCACCGGCGACGCAATAGATGAAGAAGATGGTCTTGCGCAGGTCGAAGCCGGCGCGCCGCGCCGCCTCGGGATCGCCGCCCAGCGCATAGGCGCTGCGGCCGATCATGGTGTAGCGCAGCACCAGATGCATGGCGACCGCCAGCCCCAGATAGATCAGCACCATCGCCGTCAGGCCGTAGGTGGTGCCGTCGGCCTTGGTCACGCTGATCACATCGGTGCGGGCGAAGTCGATCAGCGCGGTCGGCATCTTGTTGATGTTGATCATGCTGGTGCCGACGACGCCCAGCAGGAAGCCGCGCACCATGGCGCTGGTGCCCAGCGTCACGATCAGCGGGATCATGCGGAATTTGTAGACGAAGAAGCCGTTCACCGCGCCGAACAGCAGCCCCATGATCGTGGCGGCCAACAGGGGAAGCACGACGCCGTTGTACCCGAGCGCCAGCATGCCCTTGATCGTCAGATACATGGCGGCGACGGCGAAGGCCGGGAAGGACACGTCGATGCCGCCGGAGATCAGCACCAGCAGAACGCCCAAGGCCATGATGCCGATGATGACGTTGCTGCGCATCAGGCTGAACAGGTTGTCGAGCTGCCAGAAAGCAGGGTTGATCGTGCCGATGAGGACCATGGCGAGCAGCAGGATGCCCGCGATGACCGTTTCCGACCGGCGGAGCAGGGCCATCGGTTCCTCCCTCAGGTAAAGGTCTTGAGCCGGTCGCCGACCGTCTCTTCGGTGACGTCGGCGGCGGGCAGATCCTCGATGAAGCGCCCGCGATGCATCAGCACGATGCGGTTGCAGTTCTGCACCAGCTCCGGCACGTCGTCGGATATCATCAGGACGGCAAGGCCGTGATGCTGCGCCAGCTCCCGGATCTTGGCGTGGATTTCCGCCTTCGATCCGACATCGACGCCGACGGTCGGGCCGTTGAGGATCAGCACGCGTGCGTCGGTCAGCAGCCAGCGGGCCAGCACCACGCGCTGCTGGTTGCCGCCCGACAGCTGCATCACCGGCTTCTCGGCGGTGGGGGTGGCGATCTGCATGGCGCGGACCATGTCCTGCGTCATTTCCTCCGCCCGGTCGCGGTCGATAACCAGCCGGGGCGCCAACCGCTCGTAGGAGGTGGCGAGCATGTTGCGCTTGATGCTCTGCGGCAGGAACAGCCCTTCGGTCAGCCGGTCCTCGGGCACATAGGCGATGCCGGCGTCGATGGCCTCCTGGGTCGAGCGCAGCCGCACCGGCGCGCCGTCGATCAGGATTTCGCCCTCGTGGCGGGGGACCATGCCGAACAGCGCCAGCGCCAGATCGGTGCGGCCGGAGCCCAGCAGGCCCGACAGCCCGACGATCTCGCCCGGCCGGATGGCGAGGCTCAGATCCTCGCATTTGCCGGGCACCGTCAGGCCGCGGATCTCCAACCGCGGCACCGGCGGCGGTCCGGGCGGCGGGGTCCAGACATAGGGTTGGTTGAGGATGTCGCCGCCGGTCATGTGGCGGGTGATCAGCGCCTCGTCGAAGTCGCCGGTCGGTCCCTCCGCCACCTTGCGGCCGTTGCGGATCACGGTGATGCGCTCGCTGATCTCCAGCATCTCGCGCATCTTGTGGCTGACGAACAGGATGGCGATGCCGCGCGCCTGGATGTCGCGGACGATGCGGAACAGCGTCTCGACCTCCTTGCGGGTCAAGGCGGTGGTCGGCTCGTCCATGATGATCAGGCGGGCGTCGGACATCAGGGCGCGGGCGATGGCGACCAGCTGCTTGCCGGCGGTCGGCAGCGAGGCGACCTCCGCATCCAGATCAAGCTCCACGCCCAGCCGGTCCACCGCCTCGCGGGCGATGGCGCGGGTGCGCCGCCAGTTCATCAGGCGCCGCTTCTCGCCGAGATGGACGTTCATCGCCAGATTTTCGGCGACCGTCAGATTCCCGAACAGGGAGAAGTCCTGGTAGATGACCTGGACGCCGTGGGCGATGGCCTCGATCGGCGTCATGGCCGGCACCGGCTTGCCGTCGATCAGGATTTCGCCGCCGTCCGGCTGGTAGACGCCGGACATGATCTTGATGACGGTGGATTTGCCCGACCCGTTCTCTCCAGCCAGGCAATGGATCTCGCCGGGTTTGATGACCAGCGACATGGCGTCGAGCGCGACGACGCCGGAAAACACCTTCCGGATGCCGCGGAGTTCGATGAAACCGTCTGACATGTCTTCCGCCCGGCGGTTCGAGGAAAGGATGAGGACGCGGGCGCCGGCAGCCGTCCTGCGGCCATCGGCACCCGCCCTTCAGGTCATCAGAAGTCGTAGGCGTCCATGTTTTCCTTGGTCACGCCGACCCAGCCCTGGCCGTACAGCAGGTTGGCCTTGGCGCCCTGCGGCGTGGTCAGGCCGGTGTAGCCGGGCAGGCCCAGGTTCAGGCCGGCCTTGATCTGGTCCTTCTTCCCATCCAGGGCCATCACCGCCATCATGTTCATGGCATAGCCGGCCACCGCGGGATCCCAGAACTGGATGTACTGGATGTCGCCCTGGGCCAGGTACTGACCGGCAACCGAAACAAGGCCCGTGCCGGAGAAGAACAGCTTGTTCTTCAGCCCGCGTTCGGCCACCAGACGCCCGGCGCCGGCCGAGGTCGGCATCGGGCCGCCGATGATGCCTTTCAGGTCCGGATAGGTGGTCAGGACTTCCTTCAGCTTGTTGTAGTCGGTGTTGGCGTCGTCATAGGTCTCCAGACGGTTGGTCACCATCTGCATCTTGGGGAAATTCTGCTTCTGGTAGGCGATGGCGCCGTCGATCCACTCGTTCTGCGACTTCGAGGTCAGGCTGCCGACGGTGCAGACATATTTGCCCTCGCCGCCCATCGCCTTGCCCAGCACTTCCATCAGCTTGGCGCCGTAAGCGAAGTTGTCGAAGGCCTCCAGCACATAGTCGGCGTTCTGGATGTTCGACGCCTCATGCGCGATCACCACGATGCCGCGGTCGCGCGCCTTCTTCAGCACCGGCTCCACCGCCTCGACGGAGAAAGGGACGATGGCGATGGCGTCCACACCCTGGGCGATCAGGTTCTCGACCAGCTGGACCTGCGCCGCGGCGTCGGCCTGGCTCGGCCCCACCATCCAGGTGTCGTGGCCGGTGTCGCCGGCGAACTGCTTCACGCCGTCGCGCATGCGGTCGAACCAGGCGATGCCGTCGACCTTCACCACGGTGGCGATGGAGTATTTCTTCTTGGTGGCGTCGGACTTCAGCGTCTTGACGGCATCCGGGGTCGGAACCGGATCGGCGGCCATCGCCGGCCCTGCGACCAGCGACGCGGCGACGATGAGCGAAGACAGCAACTTCTTCATGTTGGCGTGACTCCCATGGCAGGCGATGTGCGCCGCACGATGGGGGAGGGGAAATCTCGGCCCACCGGCGGTGCCGGGGTGTTTGCCACCCCCTTCCGCGTTCCGTTTTTCGTGATGCCGTGCCGGCTGGGACGGACGGAACACCCGCCCGGCCGGCACGCTGTGGGGCGAGGGCCGGCGGCGTCAGCCGCCGACGATCGCCACGCTGGCGCTGGCGCCGATGCGCGAGGCGCCGGCCGCGATCATGCGGCGGGCATCCTCGGTGGTCCGCACGCCGCCCGACGCCTTGACGCCCATGTCCTCGCCGACGGTCCGGCGCATCAGCGCCACATCCTCGACGGTGGCGCCGCCCCCGGCGAAGCCGGTGGAGGTCTTGACGAAATCGGCCCCGGCTTCCTGCGACAGGCGGCAGGCCAGAACCTTCTCGTCGTCGGTGAGCAGGCAGGTTTCGACGATGACCTTCAGCAGGGCGTCGCCGCAGGCCCGCTTGACCGCGGCGATGTCGTCGCGGACTTCCGAAGTCCGGCCGGCCTTCAGCAGGCCGATGGGGATCACCATGTCGACCTCGCGTGCGCCGTGGCGGACCACCCATTCGGCCTCGTCGGCCTTGATCGCCGTCGGGTCGGCGCCGAAGGGGAAGCAGATCACGGCGCAGGGCGCCACCGGGGTTCCGGCCAGCCGCTCCGTCACCAGCGGGATGAAGACCGGGTTGACGCAGACCGCCTTGAAGCCATGGGCGCGAGCCTCGTCGCACAGCCGCTCGACATCGGCGGGCTGGGCATCCGGGCGCAGGATGGTGTGGTCGATGAACGGAGCCAGACCGGCCGACTCCGTCGGGACGCTGGGTACGGGCATCTTCGTCCTCCCGGGGAGACCCTTTTCGCCGGGCCTCTCCTCGATTGTCGCCGGGATGCCAACATCTCGCATATTGATGTTAACATCCTAACATTTTTCTGAAAGGATAGTTTCACGCTGCCGCGCAGTGTGTCAAGATCAATACATGCCATTGTGAGTTTGGCTACGGCCATGCTGTTCCTGGCATCGCGCCTTTGGGACTAACCCGTTTGGATTGTAGGCTGCGGCCGTGCCCGGGCAGGGCGGAACTGGCCAGATGGAAGCGCTACGGGATGCGGATATGTCGATGAGAAGGGCCGATCGCCTTGACCGGCTACAGACCGCGCTGGATGCCGGCGGATATCTTCGGCTGAAGGACGCAGCCCGGCTGCTGGGCGTTTCCGAGATGACGGTGCGCCGCGACATAGCATCCTGCGGCGGGCGCTTCGCCTATCTCGGCGGCTACATCGCCGGCGGTCTGGAGAGCAGCGGCGGCATGGGCTACATGCTGGACCGCGAGCGCGATGCCCATATCGAGATGAAGCGGGCGGCCTGCGAGGCGGCGGCGACCCTGCTGAAGCCGGGGGAGACGGTGTTCATCGACTGCGGCACGACAACCACCCATCTGGCCAGCCGCATCCCGGCCGACAGCCAGATCACGGTGGTCTGCTATGCCATGAACATCGCGGAGATCGTCTGCCGCAAGCCCGGCGTGCGGGTGGTCATGCTGGGCGGCCTCTACCATGCCTCGTCGGCGTCCTTCTCCAGCCCTGAGTCGCTGGAGATGCTGCGCGGCATCGGCATCAACACCGCCTTCATCTCGGCCGGCGGCGTGCACGAATCGCTGGGGATCAGCTGCTCCAACTTCCACGAGGTGGAGATCAAGCAGACCGCCATCGCCAACGCCGTGACCAAGGCGCTGGTGATCGACAGCAGCAAGTTCGATCAGGTGAAGCCGGCCTTCTTCGCCAAGCTCGACAGCTTCGACATCCTGTGCTGCGACCGCGGCCTCGACGACGAGCGGGCAGGGCGGCTCGCCGCGGCGGGCGTCCGCATCGTTCCGGCCTGAGCAGCGGGACGCCGATCAGCCCGATTTGGCGTCGCCAGCCGACTTGCCCAGCGCGCTGCCGGCGGACGCGCACATGATGCAGGCGATGGCCGCCCACTGCACCCAGCTCAGCCGTTCGCCCAGCATCAGGAAACCGATCAGCGCCGCCACGGCCGGCGACGCGCTGACGGCGAGGCCGAACACGGGGCCGGGCAGGCGGCGGAGCGCCATCATTTCCAGCGTATAGGGCAGCATGCTGGACAGGGCCGCTACCGCGAAGCCGACCGCCAGAACGGACGGGACCAGCAATCCGCCGCCGGCATGGGCGATTCCCAGCGGCACCGTGAAGCTGGCGGCGACCAACATGCCCCAGGCCACCGCCTGTCCGCCGGGCAGGGAAGACGCTCGCTTGCCGAACACGATGTAGAGCGCCCAGCACAGCGCCGCCACCGCCGCATAGGCGACGCCGACCGGATCGAGCGCGGTCGCCGCCTGTTGCAGGGGCAGCAGCAGGGCGAGCCCGGCTGCGGCGCAGGCGATCCATAGGAAATCCTTCAGCCGGCGGGAGCCGAGCAACGCCACGGCCAGCGGCCCGGTCACCTCGATGGCGATGGCGATGCCGATGGGGATCAGCTCCATCGCCCGGTAGATCGACAGGTTCATCGCCCCCAGCGTGGTGCCGTAGACCAGCAGGTTGCGCAAATCCCCGCGGCCGGGTCGGCTGCGCCAGGGCCGCAGGATCGCCGCCAGCATCAGCGCCGACAACCCGACCCGCAGCGCCGTGACGCCCTCCGCCCCCACCAGCGGGAACAGCGACTTGGCCGATGCGGCGCCGACATATTGCGACAGCAGCGAAGCCAGCAGGAGAAGCAGGGGAAGCGCCGCAGGCTCCGTCCTGCCGGCGGTCGTCGGATCGGTGGAGGCGTTCGCCACGCGGGGGCTCCGGATTAGGGCTGGGTCCTGACGAAAAGATACTGTGACGTTGCGGTACTGAGCGCTTAAGTTTTGCCCTACCGACGCATCGTTGTTTCGTGAGAGCCCCCATGCGCTCAACAACCGCTCGTCCGCCGGACCAGCTCGACGACCAGGACCGCGCGATCCTGCGCATCCTCCAGCGCGACAACAAGACCTCGCAACGGGCCATCGGGGAGGCGGTCCATCTCTCCGCCCCGGCGGTGCAGCGTCGCATCGCCCGGATGGAGGCGGCCGGCATCATCCGCCGCAACGTCGCGGTGATAGACCCTGCCAGCGTCGGCCAGGGCGTGACCGTGGTGGTGGAGGTCCAGACGGTCAACGACCGCTCCCCCGTGATCGCCGCCGCCAAGCGTCTGTTCCGCGAGGCGCCGGAGGTGCAGCAATGCTATCTGGTCACCGGCAAGGCCAGCTTCATCCTGATCCTGCTGGTCCCGGACATGGCGAGATACGAGCTGCTGTCGCGCCGCCTGTTCGCCGACAACGAACTGGTGCAGTCCTTCCAGACCCTGGTGGTGCTCGACCCGGTGAAGGTCACGCTGGAGGTGGACGTCTGAGCGGGACGGTCAGTCGTCCCAGTCCTCATAGCCCCAATCCTCGGCGTCCGGGTCGGCGGTGCCGAGCGGCGCCACAGTTGCGCCGGCGTCCAGCGCCGCGGCCAGCCAGGGCTCCACGCTGGTGACGGGGGACAGCCGGCACCAGCGCCGGCGGCGCCCGTCCCACCGGCACAGGCCCTGCCGCTTCATCTCCTCCCGCAACTCCCAGGACGGAATCGAGGAGAAGCGGAGTTCAAGCCCACGGTCGTTCTGGGCGATCTCCACCAGTTCCCCGGACAGCGTCGTGTGGGTCAGCCCATTCTCCAGCACCCGGCGCAGCAGGCCGGCGCGCTCGTCGCGGAGGCGGGCCTCGGCCTCGCGCTGGCGGCGGCGCTCCGCCTTGGCCTCGTCGATCCAATCGGGCGCTTCCTCCAGCACGCGGTAGCCGGCACCGCCGCGCGGGCCCGGCGCCTCCTCGATCAGCCCCTCCTGCACAAGGTCGGCAAGCATGCCCTTCAGCCGGTCGCGGTCGGTCCGGTTGCCGAGCGGCCGCTGTGCCGCGGCATCCGCGGCGGTGAAACGCTCGCCGGCCCCCCAGCCTTCGTAGAGTTCGGCGGCCAGCGCGTGGAGGTCGGCGATGCGGCTGCGCTGGTCGGCCAGCCGCTGCGCGACGATCGGATTGGGGGCCAAGTCGGTGCGCCCGCTCAGCCCGCAGGTGCTGCATTGCCAGCCGCCGGGATCGGACAGGAGAATGCGCGGCGCGCAGCGGCGGTTGCGGCAATGCTCCTCGCTGCCCGGATCCGGCAGGCCGCGCCCGCTGTCCAGCAGGCTGCGGATCGCGTCGAGCGGGTTGTCGGCGACGCCCCGCAGCCTGTCCAGCACATCCGCCGGCAGCCAGACCTCCGCACCGCCGGACTCGTCCGGCACGGCGAAGCGGTTGGTCAGGCTGCGGCGGTGGATGGGGGCGAGCAGGGAGAGCACCCGCTCGGCGGTATAGCTCTCGTCGAAGGTATCGGCGACGGCTTCGGCCAGTTCGGCCAGCGATGCGGTGGGCGCCAGGGCGCTTCGGTCACCGGCGGCAAGGATGCGGCGGGCCTCGGCAAGAATCGCCGCGCTTTCCTCCGGTTTGCCCGCCCTGTGTCCGTTCTGGCCCTTCGCCGCCATGTCCGCCCTGGTCCGATGCCGCATCACCCTACCAAGCTGGTCGTCGCCAAAACGGTCTTCAAGCGCAGGCGGAACGGCCTTGCGAACGGCGCTGTTGACGATGGGCATCCAAGGGCATCGGCGCCCCGCCCAGCGGCAAGGGCGCCGGACATGATGAGGTTTCCCATGCCAGACAGCGCGCATTTCGCTCCGCCCGGCCCGCTCGGCTTCGGCGGCGCTCCCCTGGGCAACATGTTCGAGAAGGTGGCGGACGACATCGCCGAAGCCACGCTCGACGCCGCCTGGGACGCCGGCATCCGCTATTTCGACACGGCTCCCGAATATGGTCCCGGCATTTCGGAACACCGGTTCGGCCATGCGCTGCGCAACCGCCCGCGCGACCAGTTCGTGCTGTCCACCAAGGTCGGGCGGCTGCTCCGCGCGGACCAGAGCAAGGGCGGGCGCCATGGCCCCTTCGTGAAGGGGCTGCCGTTCCGCGTCGATTACGACTACACCGCCGACGGCGTCCGCCGGTCGATCGAGGACAGTCTGCAGCGGCTGGGCATGGCGCGCATCGACATCGCCTATATCCACGACTGCGCCGAGGATGCCCATGGCGACCGCTGGCTGGAGGTGTTCGACACCGCCATGAAGGGGGCCGCCGTGGCGCTCACCCGACTGCGCGAGGAGGGGGTGATCCGCGCCTGGGGCCTGGGCGTCAACCGGGTGGAGCCCTGCGTCATGGCGCTGGAGCGCGCGGATCCGGACGTCTTCCTGCTGGCCGGCCGCTACAGCCTGCTGAACCAGCCGGCGCTCGACGAACTGTTCCCGCGTTGCGGGGAGCGCGGCGTGCATGTGGTCGTCGGCGGCCCCTACAATTCCGGCCTCATCGCCGGCGGCAGGACCTTCGAATATCAGGAGGCATCATCCGACAAGGTCGCCGCCCGCGACCGTCTGGCGGAGATCGCCGGCCGCCATGGCGTCGACCTGCGCGCGGCGGCCTTGCAGTTCTGCGCCGCCCATCCGGTCGTCGCCTCGGTCATTCCCGGCACCAAGAACCCGGCGCGGGTGCATGAGAACGTCCAACTCATGGCCCAACCAGTCCCCGCCGACTTCTGGCGGGAGTTGAAGGCGTCGGGTGTCCTGCCGGAGCAGGCGCCGACGCCGGCTTGATGGCGGCTTGATGGGGGCGGGTGAGCGCCGGCCGGTCAGGCGCTCACCACCATTCCGGGGAAGGCCGCTTCGAACCGGCCGGGCTCGATGCCATGGCCGGCCAGCGTCGCGCGCAGCCGTTCGGGCGGCTCGTCGCGCGCCTCGTCGGTCAGGGCGAAGGTGCCCCAATGGATGCCGACGGCCTTCCGCGCCCCGACGTCCAGCATGATCCGCACCGCCTCCTCCGGGTTGCAATGCTGGGCGGACATGAACCAGCGCGGGTCGTAGGCGCCGATGGGGATCAGCGCGAGGTCGCAGCCGCCCAGCCGCCGGTGGATCGCCTTGAAGGCCGCCCCGGTGCCATAGCCGGTGTCGCCGGCGAAATAGAGCGTGCCGGCCGGCATGCGCAGGTGGAAGCCGCCCCACAGTGCCATCCGGCGGTCGCGCATCGTCCGCGACGACCAGTGGTTGGCCGGCACGATGTGGACCTCCGTTCCTGCGGCAAGCTCGAACCGGCTCCACCAGTCGCCCGCCGCAGTCCTGATTCCGGGCATATGCTTGCGCAGGATGGTGTCGTTGCCGAGCGGCGTGACGACCAGCGGCCGGTCGCGCTCATGCAGCCGCCGCAGGGTATCGATGTCCAGATGGTCGTAGTGGTTGTGCGACAGCAGAACGGTGTCGATCCTCGGCAGGTCGTCAAAGCGGATCCCCGGCGCCGTCGCCCGCTTCGGCCCGGCGAACCGCACCGGGCTCGCCCGCTCCGACCAGATCGGATCGGTCAGGATGTTCAGACCCGGCGCCTGGATCAGTGCCGTCGCATGCCCCACCACCGTCACGCGCAGCGCGTCGACATCCGGTTCCGGCGCGGCCGGGGTGACCGGCACCTCTCCCGGCCATCTGACCTTCCGGCGGCCGAACTGCCACCGCAGCAACTGGCGCAGAGAGCGGTCGGTGTCCGGCTCTCCCGGATTGAAGAAGCGCAACCCGTCGAAGTTCGAGGAGACGGGTCCTTGCCAGTAGGGGTTGCGCATGCGGGACGGATCCTTTTGGGTGGCGGCGTGGGGGATACAGCATGTGCGCAGTCGGGTTCACGCTTGAAAGGGGGGCTGCATATCGGCATCAAGGCGGATCGCCGCTGGACCGCGGGCGGGTGAGCGGGCTACTGTGCCGCCTTGATTCATGGTTTGATCCTGGTTTGGACCCGATGACCTCCGATACGCCGACCGACGAGCAGCACCGCGCGATCCAGGCGATCGATGCATGGTACATGGACGACCAGGCACCGCAGGTCTTCTGGCTTGCCGGAGAGGCGGGAACGGGAAAGAGCAAGACCACCGCCTTCGTGCTGGAGCATCTGCAGGAACGCCGTCGGCTGAGGGATTATGTGGTCGGCGCGCCGACCGGCAAGGCCGCGCAGGTCCTGCGCCAGAAGGGGATCGAAGGGGCGGCGACCCTGCACTCGCTGCTCTACGCCCCGCGCAAGGACGGCGACACCGGCGAGCTGTTCTTCGCCCGCCGCAGCGACGGCCCGATTGCCGATGCCGACCTGATCGTCTGCGACGAGGGGTCGATGATCGGCGACGACGTGGCCCGGGACCTTCTGCGGACGGAAAAGAAAATCCTGGTGATCGCCGACGATTATCAGCTGCCGCCGGTCTCCGGCCAGGGCCAGTTCACCAGCGGCGAGCCCGACTTCCGCCTGACCGAGCCGCACCGGACGGCACGGGAAAGCCCGGTCATCCGGCTCGCCCACCTGCTGCGCCGGCAGGAGATGCCGCGCCGCTTCGGCGCCGTCGGCAATGTCCATGTCCTGCCTTTGGAGCGCAGCACCCAGTCCCTGGTGATGCGTCCCTCGTCGCAGGCGATCTGCGGCACCCACCGCGTCCGCACCACCTACACCAAGCGGATGCGCTCGCTGCTCGGACATGAGTCGGTGATGCCGCAGACGGGGGAGCGCGTCATCTGCCGGCGCAACCAGAAGGACGAGGGGCTCTACAACGGCATGATCGGTTCGCTCACCCGCCCGGCAGCCGAGGCCCAGGGTCGCGACGCCGGGCTGTGGTCGCTGGGCGTGCAGATGGAGGACGAGGCGCGGTCCCGCGGCAAGCTGATGGTCCATCCCTGGATGTTCCAGGCCCATTATGCCGAGGGCATGGTCCAGCCGCGGGTGGGCAAGGACATCCAGCTTTATGATTGGGCATGGCTGATCACCTGCCATGCCGCCCAGGGGTCGGAGTTCCCGTCGGTCACAGTGGTGGACGATTCCGCCGCCTTCCGGGAACACCGCTGGCGCTGGCTCTACACCGCCGTCACCCGGTCGCGCGACGAACTGGTGCTTCTGCTGCGCAACGCCGCACTCGGCGGATCGTGGCAATTGCCGGATTTCGATGACTGCCTGCCGGACCGAGCGATCGCTCGATAAATTGAAGTGATCGAACGCATCAGGTCTTTGCGTTGGATGTGATCGATCACGGTCTCCATAGTCTCTGCATCGGAGCGGCACCGCCTCCCGCCGCACCGCTTTTGGAGACCCCTTCCATGCCCCCTGACGCCATGGCACCCGCAAGGCCGGTGCCGGGACGCCCCATCCTTACCGTCGTCCTTGCCCATATCCGCACCGCTCTGCCCGGCATCGCCCTGTGCGCCGCGGTCACGGCGCTGGCCTTCGCCACCGCCTTGGGGGAAGCTCGGCTGTTCGGCGAGTCCTGGATCGAGGCGCTGGTCCTGGCGATCCTGCTCGGCACCGTGCTGCGCACGATGTGGACGCCGTCCGCCCTCTGGCAGCCGGGCATCGCATTTTCGGCCAAGATCCTGTTGGAGGTGGCGGTCGTGCTTCTCGGCGCCACGGTCAGTGCCGCCACCATCCTGTCGGCGGGACCGGCGCTTCTGCTGGGCATTGCCGCCGTGGTGCTGGTCGCGGTGGCGGCGGGGTTCGGGATCGGACGGCTGCTCGGCCTGCCGCCGCGCATGGCGCTGCTGGTCGCCTGCGGCAATGCCATCTGCGGCAATTCGGCCATCGCCGCTGTGGCGCCGGTGATCGATGCGGACGGCGAGGACGTCGCCGCCGCCATCGCCTTCACCGCCGTGCTCGGGGTGGCGGTCGTGCTGGGCCTGCCGCTGGTCGGCCTGGGGCTGCAGCTGAGCGGCGTGCAGTATGGCGCGCTGGCGGGGCTGACCGTCTATGCCGTGCCGCAGGTGATCGCCGCCGCCGCCCCGCTGGGCACCACGGCAGTGCAGGTCGGCACGCTGGTGAAGCTGGTGCGCGTGCTGATGCTGGGGCCGGTCTGCCTGCTGCTGTCGCTGCTGGCGCCGAGGCTGAACAGGGATGCGCCCGGCGCTTCGCGTCCGGCCGCACCGCCGGTCCATCATCTGGTGCCGTGGTTCATCCAGGGCTTCCTGGCGATGATCGCCCTGCGGTCCTTTGATCTCATTCCGCAGGCAGCCCTGGTGCCGATGGGGCATGCGGCGACCCTGCTGACCGTGGTGTCGATGGCGGCGCTCGGGCTGGGGGTCGATGTGCGGACGGTGGCGCGGGCGGGCGGGCGGGTGACCGCGGCGGTCGTCCTCTCCCTCCTCACGCTGGGCGCGATCAGCCTGGGCCTGATCCATGCGGTCGGCCTGGCCTGAAAACGGGCGGGAGTCTACAGCCGGCGTCCGACGGGCGCATTGACCCAGATTAATGCGTGATTTTGCCGGTGTGCGATCCTGACCTCATCAAGTCCCCGCCACCCCCGACGCCTTGAAGCGGCAGCGGGAATGGCGCCGGGCCCCGCGGGAGAGAGGCCATACAAGCCGGTCCCGCGCGCTGAACAAGGAGTATGGATATGCGTCAACCGTTGCAGATCGCCTTCCGCAACATCGACCCGTCTCCCGCCCTGGAGCATCAAATTCGCGAGAATGCCGAAAAGCTCGACCGTTTCTTCGGCCGCATCCTGGCCAAGCGTGTGGTCTTCGAGGTTCCCCACCGCCACCAGCATCAGGGCAAGCAGTTCACCGTCCAGATCGCCCTGACCGTCCCCGGAGAGGAATTGGTCGTCCACAGCGACAAATCCGGCGGCCATGGTCACGAAACCGCCGACGCGGCCATCCGCGATGCCTTCGACGCCGCCCGCCGTGTCCTGGAACGCTTCGCCGAGCGGCACCGGCACGAGGTGAAGTCCCACACTCCGGCGCCCGACGCTACCCTGTCGTAAGCGCCCTGTCCGGCATATCTGCGTCTAATCGCCCAGCGCCACGCCCGTCCGACCATCCCGGACGGGCGTGGCGTTTTTGCTTTCCGGACCATTTTCACAAAAAGAAAATGTTAGTAGATCCGTCATAACTGGAAAATAACAAAAATGGAAGATATTTTCCTACTTGATGAGTAGGCATCGCTGGTGTTCAATCCTTCCGACTCCCGTCGGGCACGGTCCGCGTCGCCCGGGTCATTCCTGTTGCAGGAGCATGGATCCATGACGATCGGCACCGCCCCCGCTTCCACCCGGGCCTCGGTCGATCAATTGGTCGGCGTGATCGGCGAGAATCTGCGCGGGTTCCGCCGACGCCAGGGTTTGTCGGTGGAAGGGCTGGCGCAGCTGTCCGGAACGGACCCGGCGCTGCTGTCGGCTATCGAGGAAGGTCGCCACCGCCCCGACATCGGCACGTTGTGGACGGTTGCCAAGGCGCTGGATCTGTCCTTTTCCAGCCTGCTCAGCACCGGCGGCGATGCCGGAACCACGGTGATCCGGCGGGCCGAGCAACGCAGCCTGACCTCTCGGGACGGCCGTTTCACCTCGCGCGCGCTGTTCCCGCTCAAGGGAGAGCGGCAGGTGGAGTTCTATGAGCTTCGCCTGTCGCCCGGTGCCGACGAGTCCTCCGACGGCCATTCGCCCGGCACGGTCGAGAACATCCTGGTCGGCTGCGGCCGGGTCGAGGTCACCACCGCCGACGGCGAGCATAGGCTGGAGGAAGGCGACTCGATCCTGTTCGAGGCCGACGTTCCCCATCGCTACCGCAACGACGGCGACGGCGAAGCGGTGCTGTATCTCGTGATGTCCTACATCCTCTGAGCCCGGGGAGAGCTGCGATGCCGGATAGCTTCCTGCCGCTTCACCGCGACCTTCTCGACCCCCAGGTCGCCGAATTGGGCGAACTGGCCGCCCGCGCCGGGCTGGTGCCGGCCGATCCGCTGCGCCTGCCGCTGGCCGAGGCGCGCGACGCGGCGGAGCGCTACCACCTCTTCCTCAACGGCCCGGCACTGCCGGCCGATGTGCGGGAGGTCGAGGCTGCCGGCCCAGCCGGTCCGCTGCGCCTGCGCCTGATCCGGCCTCCGTCCGGTGACGGCGATTCCCTGCCGGTGCTGATCTACTTCCATGGCGGCGGCTTCGTTCTCAATTCCATCGACACCCACGACCGGCTGCTGGCCCGGCACAGCGGTGCGGCGGTTTGTGCAGTCGCCTACAGCCTTGCCCCGGAACGGCGCTTTCCCCATCAGCGGGGGGAGGCGCTGGCGGCTCTGCACTGGGTGGTGAGGCATGGTGCCGGCCATGGGCTGGACCCGGAACGGATCGCCGTCGGCGGCGACTCGGCGGGGGCCAACCTGGCGCTCGGTCTGGCGCTCGATGCGCGGAACGAGCCCGGACCGCCGCTGTCCTTCGGCATGCTGCTCTACGGCATGTTCTCGCACGATTTCGACACCGAATCGCACCGGCTGTTCGGCGGCGGGCGCTATGGCCTGACGACGGAGCGGATGCGCTGGTATTGGCGACAGTATCTCGGCCATGGCGGAATCACCCGTGATCCGTCCGCCGCCCCGCTGCTTGCCGACCTGCAGGGGCTGCCGCCGCTGCATGTCGCGGCGGCCGGGCTGGACTGTCTGCGCGATGACAGCCTGCGCCTCGCCCAACGGCTGGAGATGGCGCGGAGTCCGCACCGTCTGGTGGTGCACGACACGCTTCCCCATTCCTTCGCCGGCATGACCCGCCATGTCCGGACGGCGGAAGCGGCGGTGGTCCTGGCCGCCGGGGAGCTTCGCCGCCACCTGCTGCGGTGAACCACCCATCGGGTGGGCTGTTGTCTGTTCCAGGCGCCCGCACACAGGGGGGCGTCGATGCCAAGGGAGAGCAGACCATGACGACCACCCGATGCCGCCGCATCCTCGCACCTTGCGCCGCGGCGCTGGCCCTCATCGCAGGCACCGCCCTGGCCCAACCCTCAAATCCGTCCGCCAATCCGTCCACCAACCAGCCGGGCTCCGCCGCGATGCCGGGACATGACCGGATGCAGGGCCATGCCCAGGACAACGCCCAGGGTCATGCCATGCCCTCCGATCACCTGCCGCAGGACCAGCTGACCAGGGATCCGGCCTCGCAGGCCTACATGGATGGCATGCGCAAGATGAACCGCGACATGCGCAAGCCGATGACCGGCGATGCCGACCAGGATTTCGCGCGCATGATGCTGTCCCACCACCGGGGGGCCGTCGACATGGCGAAGGTCCAGTTGCAATACGGCAAGGATCCGGAACTCCGGGCCTTAGCCCAGAAGATCGTCAATGACCAGACCAGGGAAATCGCGCAACTGCAGGATTGGCTGAAGCGGCATCCGGCCAAGCCGGCGCAGGATGAAGGGGCTGCTGCGAAGACGCCGAAATGATGTGAATCCCACCGGACCGGACCTTCCTGCTTGCGCGGGTGATGCACATTATGATTGCATCTGCCTTTGTTTTGAGCAGGCTTCCCGGAAGATGATCGAAAGCGCCAGCGTCATTCTGGAGCGGCATAACGCCACCCTCGTCGGGTCGGGGGATGAGACACTCGTCCTCATTCCCGGCTTCGGAACCGAAAAGTCCGCCTGGCGCCACGTCGTGGATGCCTTCAAGGACCGCTACCGCATCCTGTCGTTCGATCTGGCCGGGGTCGGGCCGGCCAACCAGATCCATTTCGATCATGCCCGCTACGGCACGCTGGACGCCTATGCCCGTGATGTCGTCGCGGTACTCGGCGCCCTCAAGGTGGAGCGCTGCGTCTGCGTCGGCCATTCGGCCGCGGGCATGGTGGTGGCGCTCGCCTCGGTCAGGGCCCCCTACCTGTTCCGCAAGCTGGTCCTGCTGGGGGCGTCGGCCTGCTACCGGAACATCGGCACGTATCGCGGTGGGTTCGAGCGTGCGGACATCGATGCCATGATCGACGGCGCAACCCACGATTACCTGCGCTGGACCGCACAGTTCGGACAGATGGTCGTGTCCGCCCCGGCGGAGAATCCGACCGTGCGGGAATTCGTCGCCACCTTGAGGGCGATGCGTCCGGACACCGCCCTGTCGCTGCTGCTGACCATCATGCAGAGCGATCTTCGCAGCCGCCTGCCCGAGGTGACGGTGCCGACGGTCGTCCTCCAGGCCCGTGACGATCCGGCGGTCAGCCGGGAAGCGGCAGAGTATCTGCGCGACCATCTGGCCGGCAGCGTCCTCGAGGTGCTCGACGCGTCAGGGCATCTGCCCCACATGTCGGCCCCCGGAACGGTGATCGACGCGCTGAACCGCCACCTGACGTAAGGTACGCAGGCCGCAGCGTCCGCCGGCAGCGGCGCGCCATGGGCGGGCGCTTGACGAAGCTTGCGCGATTTTTGCTAATTTAGTGTCGTCTCAGCGGACGGTTTACGCCGACAGGTGAGAACCTAAACCAAGGTCTAGGGTCGTTCTACCTAAACACTGCCGCGGTTTATCTGTGTCTAGTGGTGTGCGGCATGTGGCCGCGCCTACCCTGTGTGCAGGCAAGTCGGGGGGCCATGCCGGGCGTTCCGACATGGCTCGCCCGCCGGTCTTCCGGATGACGGAAGCAGCAGCCTGCACGCAAGCCCACGGAGACACCCATGGCCACGGCCTTTCACAGCAATCTCCACCTGCGCTACGTCCCGATACCGGAAAAGCCCGACGTGCTGGTCCTTCGGTCGCCCCGTGGAACGGTGGGAGTCGCGCGTGTCCGTTGCCAGAGCGCCGGCATCGGCCGCTTCAGCAGTCCCGAACCCGAGGATGCGTTCCTGGTGAGCCATCACCTGTCGAACTTCCAGTCCGATATCCGCGTTGACGGCGTGCCGGTGGAAAAGCCCGCCAACATCGCGGGGCTGACCACCATCCACGATTACCGCCGCAGCATCGACTGCCACATGCATTCGGCCTTCGACACGCTGACCTTCCATCTTCCCCTGTCGCTGCTGGAAAGCGTTTGTCCGGATGTCCGCGGCAGCCGGCTGGAGGATCTGGCGATCGAGCCCAGCCGCCCGGTGAAGGACCCGACGGTCACGGCGCTGGCATCCGCCATGCTGCCGGCGCTGGCCTTTCCGGAGCGGATCAGCCTGCTGTTCCATGACCATCTCTGCTCGGCGCTGGCGACCCATCTGGTCACCGCCTATGGCCGGACCAACGAGGTCAGGTGCGGCGGCACGCTGGCGCCCTGGCAGGAAAAGCGGGTGAAGGAGATGATCGCCGCCAACCTGGACGGAGAAATCCGGCTGGCCGACCTCGCCGCCGAATGCCGGCTGTCGGTCGGCCATTTCGTCCGCGCCTTCCGGCGCACCGCCAACACCACTCCCTACCAGTGGCTGCTGCAGCGGCGGATCGAGCATGCCAAGACGCTGATGCGCGACGGGTCGCGGACGCTGGCCGACGTGGCGCTGGCCTGCGGCTTCGCCGACCAGAGCCATTTCACCCGCACCTTCAGCCGCATCGTCGGCATCTCCCCCCGCGCCTGGCGGAACCGCAATGCGGCCGCCGACGCGATGCCGGAAGCCCCCGCACTCTGCCTGATGGCGGGGGCGTCAAACGCCTGAGGGGGTGCGCGGTCAAGGCAGTGTGTCGAGGTGGGACCATGAGCCCCGGGCGCTGCTGGTGCGGGCCAACGTGGCGCTGTGTCACCATCAACGTCAACGACGCCCCCCATGAACTGCCGGCGGGCCGCCCGGACGGAGTGACGGCAGGCGCCGGAGATCAGAAGGTCATCGAGAAGGCCAGTTCGGCCGAGCGTGGGCGGCCGAGCACCCAGCTCGTCGTGCCGCCGGCCATGGCATAGACCTCGTCGAACAGGTTGAAGGCGCGCAGGCTCAGCTTGGTGTTGTCGGTCGGCCGGTAGTCGAGCCCGGCATTGACGACGGTGTAGGCCGGCCGGACGCTGGTGTTGGCGGCGTTGGCGTAGGTCCTGCCGACATATTGCAGGCCGGCGCGCGCCTCCCAGTCCGGCAGGAAGGCCCAGTTGGCCCAGACATTGGCGGTGCGCTCGGGCACACCGGTCGGCACGTTGCCGGCATAGGACACCGCGCGGCCGGAGACGGACTGGGCGAAATCGTCGTACCTGGCCCGCAACAGCGCGCCGTTGACGTCCACCCGCACCCCCTCCCACAGGCCGAGCGACAGGGAGGCCTCCAGCCCCCGCGACGATTGCCGGCCGACCTGCATCGTCACGCCGGGCCGGTTGGGATCGGTGGTGAGCAGCTTGTCCTTGACGATGCGATAGGCGGCCAGCGTCCACTCGCCGCGCCCCTCCAGGAAGGAGTGCTTGACGCCGACCTCCACCTGCCGGCCGGTGGACAGGTCGAAGTCCTTCTGCGTCGGCGACAGCGAGATCAGGTTGCCGACCGGATCGACGGCGGTGGCGTACTGGCCGTAGACGGCCAGACCGGGCGTCACCTCGTACACGGCGCCGGTCCGCCAGCTGGTGGCGTGGAAGTCCTTGGTGTAGGCGGTCCCGGTCACCAGATCCCAACGCTCCACCGTCGGAGCGTCGTACCGGATGCCGCCGACCAGCGAGAGCTGCGGCGTCACCGACAGCCGGTTCTCGGCGAACAGCGAATACTGGCGGGTGCGCGACCGGCTGCGCGGAGTGGTTCCGGCGCTGTTGAGGAACAGGCCGGGCACCGGGTCGAACGGATCGACCGTGCTGGAGCCGCCATAGGGCGAATTGTTGGCGTGCTTGAACTCGATCCGGTTCAGGTCGAAGCCGGTGACCAATTCGTTCTTCATGCCGAAGAGAGTGCCGCGCCAAGTCGCGTCGAAGCGGTCGCCCACCTGCCGCTGGTTGTGGTAAATCTCGATGTAGCTGTCGCGCAGCACCTGCCGGCTGGCGGCGTTCCAGGCATAGCTTTCCACGTCCTTCCAATGGCGGTGGCTGGTCAGGTGATAGGCGGAGTTGCGCAGGGTCAGCGCGTCGGACACCGTCCATTCGGCCTTCAGCTGGGTCCAGTTGTCGCGATAGCGGATTTCGCTGTCGGCGACGTTGAAGTTGCGGTGCCGCAGCGCGCTGTCCAGCCGGCCGGCGATCAGCGGCGTCCCGAAATACTCCTGCGGCTGCTGGTCGCCGTAGTCGTTGGACAGGGTCACGGAGAAGTCCGGCGTCGCCTGCAGCTTCACCGCGCCGGAGACGGCAAGGTTCTTCGAATCGCCGCGGTCGACCCAGCCGTCGGACCGGCTGCCGCTGACGTCCAGCCGGTAGGACAGCCTCTCGCTGACCGGACTCCCGCTGCCGACGGCGGCGCGCCGGGTGCCGCCGGTGCCGATGGCGACCATCGCCTCGTTGCGGAAATCCATGCTCGGCCGCTTGGGCACCACATTGACGACGCCGCCGATGGCGCCCTCGCCATGGAGGACGGAAGCCGGGCCGCGCAGCACCTCGATCCGCTCCGTCGACCATGTATCGAAGGGGAAGGTGACGGTCCCCGACCCGACATAGAGCCGCGTCCCGTCATAGAGCTGCATCACCGAGCCGTGGCCGGCGAAGCCGCGCGTCGCCAGGGAGGAGCCGCCATTGCCGGGTGCCGCCAGCGAGGTGATGCCGGTGGCGTTCTGGGTGACGGCGTCCGTCACGCTGGTCTGACCGCGGTCGCGGATGGTCCGGCCGGAGATCACCTCGATGCTGGCCGGGGTTTCCAAGGGAGTGAGGTCCAGCCGGCTGCCGCCGCTGTTCGGCCGGTCGAGCGCCAGCCCGGCAGGTGCCGTGTCCGTCGAACGGCCGGTCACCGTGACTGGAGAAAGCGTGAGCGGCGCGTGCCCGTCCTCGGCACTTGCGGCCGTGGGCACCACAGAGGCCGCGACCAGGAACACCGTCGCCAGGTGAGCGGGGCGGCGTTGACGGGAGCGGGCAGATGACATCGATGATCCTCCAGCTTGACTTGGAAAAGGGCATGGAAAGGCGATCCGCGAAGGCGGTCCTTCGAGGGCGGTTCGGGTTTTTCCTAAGAGGGCGCTTCGGACTTTACGGGGCTGGGCGGCGGCGCATCAGCCACAGGAAGAAGGCGCCGCCGACCAGCGCGGTGACTATGCCGACAGGGATCTCGCGCGGCGCGAACAACGTCCGTGCAGCGACATCCACCCACAGCAGCAGTAAGGCCCCGCCGAGCGCCGCCACAGGCAGCAGCGTCCGCAGATGCCCGCCCACCAGCATGCGCGCGATGTGGGGCAGCACCAGCCCGACGAAGCCGATGCCGCCGCAGGCCGACACCAGCGCGCCGGTCATCAGCGCGGTGACGACGAACAGTTCCAGCCGCAGCCGCCCCGGATCGGTGCCGAGCGAGCGGGCGGCATCGTCGCCGAGCGCCAGCGTGTTGACGCTCTCGGCCCGCAGCCACAGCCAACCGATCCCGCACAGCGTCAGCAGGGCGGGCGCCGGCAGAACGCTCCAGCGTGCGGTGCCGAAGCCGCCCATCATCCAGAACAGGGCCGCGTCGGCGCCGCGGTCGGCCGCCGCAACGATCAGCGTGTTGGTGACGGCGTGCAGGATGAAGGCGACCGCGACGCCGGTCAGGACCAGCCGCTCGCTGGTCACGCTGCCGTCGCGCCCGCGCGCCGCGGCGAAGACGGCCAGCATGGCGGCGAGCGCGCCGAGGAAGGCGGCGGCCGGCAGGCTCAGCGTTCCCGCCACCACGCCGGCGAACAGGATGACGGTCACCGCCCCGACCGAGGCACCGGCCGACACGCCGAACAGATAGGGGTCGGCCAGCGGATTGCGCGTCACCACCTGCAGCACCGCACCCACCGTTGCCAGCCCGGCGCCGGCCAGCGCGCCGAGCAGAACGCGCGGCAGCCGCAATTCCCAGACGATGTTGCGCTCCGCCCGGCCGATGCCGTCCGCCGGGTAGGCCGCCGGCCAAAGCTCGTGCGAGACGACCGACCAGACGGTGGTCGTGGGAATGCGGGCGGCGCCGAAGCCGACCGCGGCGACCAGCGACAGGATCAGGGTGGCGGACAGCACAAGGCACAGACGCAGCGCGCGGGGACGGCTCATGGCGTGAACAGCTCCGGGTGCAGCGTCCGGACCATCCGTTCCAAAGCATCGATATTGCGTGTCGACGGGGTCTGTTCGGCATAGGTCAGGACGATGAACCGTCGCTTGCGCACCGCCTCGACATCGGCCAACTGCGGGGCGGACAGCAGGAAGCGGATGGCGACCTCGGCCGGGACGCGATGGTCGCTGACGATGATCCATTGCGGGTCGCGCCGCACCATTTCCTCCCAGCTGACCCTGACATAGCTGTTGGCGATGTCGTCGAAGATGTTGCGGCCACCGGCTAACTCCATCAGCAGGCTGGTCATGCCCTCCCGCCCGACCGACAGCGGGGCGGCGTCGGTGTGGCAATCGTCGCAATACATTACTCGCGGCCGCTGTGCCGCGGTTCCGGTCAGCCGGGTCACCGCGGCGACGCGGCGGCGGAAGTCGGTGACCATACCCTCCGCATGGTCGGCGACGCCGAAGATCCGGCCCAGCGCCAACAGGTCGGTGTAGAGCGTCTCCATGCTGATCGGCTCGCGCGGGCCGATGCGGATGCAGCTTTCCCGCAGCGTGTAGGTGGCGACGCCCATCTCCGCGAGGCGGGCGGGGGTGAGGCCGCGCGCCTCGTTGAAGCCATAGCTCCAGCCGGCGAACAGGAAATCCGGGTCGGCGGCCAGCACCGCTTCCAGCGTCGGGGCACGGTCCGGCAACTGGGGCAGGGCGGCGACCGCACTGGGTGGTGCGATCAGGTGGCGTTCGGCCCCGGCGATGCCGGAGACGGCAACCAGCCGGTCGGCCAGCCCGAGATCCAGCATGGTCTGCGTCATGTTGACGTCATGCACCATCGGCCGCTTGGGAGGGGCGTCGAACCGGGCGGTCTCGAAGCAGTTCGGCACCTCGACCGGATGGCTCTGCGCCCGGGCGGAAGCGAAAGGCAGCGCAAGCACGGCGGCAAGTAGGGCGCTGCGGGCAATGTGGCGGAACCGGACCGGGCTCATGCGAGGTCCATCCGGCGAGGCGCCAGCGGCGACAGGTCGATGCGCAGCCGGCCGTCACACGGGCGGCGGTCCACGGCGGCGGCGACCCGGTAGACGGCGGTGAGCCGTTCCGCCGTCAGCGCCTCTTCCGGCACAGCGTCGGCCTGCAGGCGGCCATCCTTCAGCAGCAGCAGGCGGTCGCACCAGCGCGCCGCCAGTTCGATGTCGTGAAGCGTCATCACCACGGTAATTCCCAGCGAGCGGACCAGTTCGAGGACGGCGAAGCGGTGCTGGATGTCCAGATGGTTGGTCGGCTCGTCCAGCAGCAGGATGCGTGGGCGCTGCGCCAGGGCGCGGGCGATCATCACCCGCTGCCGCTCGCCGCCGGACAGCTGTTCGACCGGCCGCTCGGCCAGCCCCTCCAGCTCCAGCCGGGCCAGAGCATCCTCGACGATGGCGCGATCCTCCGCCCCGCTTGCCGAGAAGACCGAGCGTCGGTGGGCCAGCCGCCCCATGCCGACCACGTCGCGCACGGTGAAGCCGAGCGCCGCGGCAGAATCCTGCGCCTGGAGTGCCAGTCGGCGGGCAAGCTCGGCCGGGCGCAGGGCGCGCGGATCGGCCCCGTCGATGCGGATTTGCCCGGTCGAGGGCGCCTGCAGGCCGGCAAGGCAGCGCAGCAGCGTGGTCTTGCCGGAGCCGTTCGGCCCGAGAATGCCGAGGATCGCCCCGTGCGGAACGGTGAAGCCGATGTCCGACAGGACTTTGCGGCCGGCCAACAGGCAGCTCAGCCCCTCCACCACGACGGCGGAGGTCTGGCGGAAGTGGGGTGCCCGTGTGGGGGAAGGCGCTGGCGTCATCCATGCATCCTGCCGTTGCGGGCGGGAAGGTCGAGGCGGACGCATTGCGGAACACGCGGGAAATCCGGCGCGGAGTCCGGACATGCGGTGGCAAGCGTTCCACCGGGACACCCCGCCCGAGGACGTTTCGTTTTGGCGCTGGCAGGTCTCCTGGCTTGCGGGTCATCACCGGTCCGTCCGGCCTTCCCAGCGCCGACGGGCGCCAGTGGCAGGAAATGACGGAACAGCTCACCGCTTACAGTTGCGGGGACAGCTCCGGTTTCGCCGCGCGACGCGGCCCACCGGATTCCCTCTTAGCTTCCGGCGGCGGCCGCCGGAAGAACCAGTACCAGGGCCATTCATGAGCGACCCGGCCGCAGAGGTCAAGGTTCGAAACAAGATGGCCGCGGGAAATTTCTGTGCGGCATGACCCTGACCTGGGCGCCGATTTCGGCCCTGCTTAGGTCGGTCCGGTCATGGGGCGTCTCCCCGCGGGTGGGAAGCGGAGGGGAGTAGGAGAGGGCGTCCGCAAGTCGATCCGCAAATGGGTCATCGTCACACCGGTCCGGTCATTGCACGGTCGCGTTACACACCAAAACATAACGTTATAACGTTACATATTTGATCGGTGCGCGACCTGCAAGGGGAAGATCGGCATGGGCGGGACTTCGCCGCGGTGAGCAAAAACGTCGCTTGCCGCCACCGTCACGTCAGGTTGACGAGCAGGGCCTCCAGCATGCGGTCGCAGGCGGACAGCTGTTCCTCGGTGATGAACTCGTCCGGCTTGTGGGCTTCGCCGATGCTGCCGGGGCCGCACACCACGGTGGGCATGGACAGCCGGCGCTGGAACAATCCGCCTTCCGTTCCGAAGGAGATCTTGCCGGTGCTGTTGCCGCCGGTCAGCGCCTTGACGAACGCCACCACCTCCGCGCTGCCGTCGGTGTCGAGCGCCGGATAGCTGGACAGTTCGCCGATCGACAGTCCGGCGGTGGGGAAGTCGGCACGCAGCCGCCGGACGATGCCGTCGGCCTCCTCCCGGATGCTATCCAGAAGCGGTTCCACCGGATCCTGCGGCAGATGGCGGATTTCGAAGTCGAGACGGCAGCGGTTCGGCACGATATTCAGCGCTTCGCCGCCCTGGATGACCCCGGCATGGATCGTGGTCCACGGCACGTCGTAGGCGTCGTCATGCGCGCCTTCGTCGCGCAGCCGGTCCTGGATGCGGCGCAATCCCGTCAGCAGGTCGCTCGCGATGTGGATCGCGTTCAAACCCTGCGGCGCGAGGCTCGAATGGCATTCGACGCCGTGGCACTCGGCGCTGAGCGCCGTCTTGCCCTTGTGGGCGGTGACCACCTGCATGCTTGTCGGCTCGCCGACGATGCAGAAGCGCGGACGGACGGGCAGGGCCGCCATCATCTCGATCAGGCGGCGGACGCCGAGACAGCCGACCTCCTCGTCATAGGACAGGGCCAGATGCAGCGGCTGGGACAGGGTCCGTCCGGCGGCGCGGTCGAACAGGGCGAGGCTTGCGGCGATGAAACCCTTCATGTCGGCGGTGCCCCGGCCGAACAGCTTGCCGTCGCGGCGGATCAGCCGGAAGGGGTCGCCGGTCCAGGCCTGTCCTTCGACCGGCACCACGTCGCTGTGCCCCGACAGCATGACGCCGGGACGATCGGCGGGGCCGAGGGTCGCGAACAGGTTGGCCTTGCGGCCATCCTCGCTCGGCACCAGCCATGTGGCGGCACCGGCGGCCTCCAGCCGCTCCTGCACCCAGCGGATCAGCTCCAGGTTGCTGTCGCGGCTGACGGTGCGGAAGGCAACCAGCCGTTCCAGAATGTCGATGGTCGCCGTCATGGAAATTTCCTCGCGTCTTCGATGAGCGTCTCAGGCGGCATTCAGCCGGTCGACGGCGCGACGCCAGCCGTTGCGGATCGTATCGGCATCGACATGCCGGCCGTCCCGCACCACCAGCCGTCCCCCCGCCACCACGTCGCGCACCGCGTCGCGGGCGCCGGCGAAGACGTAGGAGTCCAGCAGCATGTCGCCGGTCCGGCCGTACAGCCGCGGGTCGTCCGGGTTCAGCACGACCAGATCGGCGCGCTGGCCCGTTGCGAGACCGCCCGCCGGCCCCGGCAGGCCCAGCGCCTGCGCGCCTCCGGCCACCGCTGCCCGGTAGAGCGCCGCCCCGGTCGAGGCGCCGGCTTCCGGCGCCAGCAGGTTGCGCCGCCTCGCGGCCAGACGCTGCCCGAACTCCAGCAGCCGCAATTCCTCCGCGGCGTCGATGATGACCTGACTGTCGGACCCGACGCCGAACCGTCCGCCTTGGGACAGGAAATCGCGGGCCGGGAACAGCCCGTCGCCCAAATCCGCCTCCGTCGTCGGGCAGAGGCCGGCGACAGCGCCCGACGCCGCGATCCCCGCAACCTCGTCCGGCGTGACGTGGGTCGCATGGACGAGGCACCAGGACGGTCCCAGCCAGCCGCGGTCGAGCAGCCATTCCACCGGCCGCCGGCCCGACCAAGCAAGGCAGGCATCCACCTCCGCCGTCTGTTCGGCGACATGGATGTGGATCGGTGCCGCCGGATCGAGCGACGACAGCCCGTCCAGCGCCGCCGCCATCGCGTCGGGCGACACCGCCCGCAGGGAATGCAGTGCGAGGCCGGTGCGGTGGCCGCCGGGTACGGCGCGGCAGGCCTCGACGATCCTCAGCAGCCTGTCGGGATCGTTCAGGAAGCGGCGCTGCCCCTCGCCCGCCGGCTGGCCGCCGAAGCCGCCCTGGGCATAGAGCACCGGCAGGTGGGTCAGCCCGATGCCGGCGGCGTCCGCCGCGGCGAGGATGCGTTTCGACGTCTCGGCCACATCGGCATAGGGCCGGCCGCCGGCATCGTGGTGGAGGTAATGGAACTCCGCCACCGAGGTATAGCCCCGCTCCAGCATCTCGGCATAGGCCATCGCCGCAACCGCCTGGATGCTGTCGGGATCGATGCGGCCGACGAAGCCGTACATCACCTCCCGCCAGGTCCAGAAGCTGTCCTCCGCCGGCCCG
The DNA here is from genome assembly GCA_023423695.1 of Pseudomonadota bacterium. Lineage (GTDB taxonomy): Bacteria > Pseudomonadota > Alphaproteobacteria > Azospirillales > Azospirillaceae > Azospirillum. Next base: position 81,632 of record JAFAFA010000061.1, read on the forward strand.
GCCCGCTCGGTCAGCCCGGCCATCGCCCGCTGGAAGGCGTGGCTGTGCAGGTTCGGCATGCCGGGGACGACCGGGCCGGCAGCCCGCTCGGTGCCGGCGGGCGGAGCGTCAAGCCCCGCCTCCAGCCCGGCGATCATCCCCTGCGCGTCGAAGCGCAGCAGCACCCCCGATGCCCAGCCGCCGGCCAGCAGCGCCCGCTCGCAGAACAGCCGGTCCAGCCGGCGCGCGGCAGTCATCGTCCGATCCTCCCCATCGCACTCACCTTGCCGCCGTCACTTGGCGTCGAAATAGCCGGCCTGGATGGTCTTGCCGATCAGGTTGCAGATGATGCGGCCGGCGGTGATGGCGGTGATGCCGTTGAGATCCTTCTTGGGCGTGATCTCCACGATGTCCATGCCGACGACGCGGCCCTTGGCCACCAGCCCGTGGATCAGGGTGCGGATCTGCGGATAGGTGACGCCGCCGGGCGCCGGGCCGTTGACCGCCGGCATGATGGTCGGGTCCATGCCGTCGGCGTCGATGGTCAGGTAATAGCGGCCGCCGTCGGGGATGCGGTCCAGAACGGCCTTCATCCCGATGTCCTGCAACTCCACGTCGGGGACCAGAACCGCGCCGTAGGACAGCGCCGCCTCCACCTCTTCCGGGCGGGCACTGCCGGCCGAGCGCAGGCCGATCTGGAAGATCTGGCCGATGTGGTCCATTTCCGCGGCGCGGCGGATCGGGCTGGAATAGCCGTTGCGGGCGCCGTTCACGTCGTCGCGCCAATCCAGATGGGCGTCGATGTGGACCAGCGTGATCGGCCCCTGGTCGTCATAGGCGCGCAGCACCGGAATCGGGATGCCGTGGTCGCCGCCGATGACGATGGGCAGCATGCCCCTGGCCAGCATCCGGCGCACCACCGCCTCTGCATTGCGGTAATGCAGGTCGAGGTCGCGCGGATCGGCCTTCACGTCGCCGCAATCCACCACCTTGATGTCCTTGCCGCCCAGCAGCGGACCGCCGATGTCGAAATCCCAGCGCTCCAGCTTGCGCAGCGCCCGCTCGGTGTAGCGGCGCACCCAGGTCGGCGCATTGGTCTGGTCGTTCGTCACCTCGTCGATCGAATAGGGATCGCCGTAGGGAATGCCGAGGATGCCGATATGGCCGTCGAGCTGGTCGATGTCGGTGCAGATCGGGAAGTCGAGGAAGCTCTGCAGTTCGCGGCGCGGCGGGTTGGTCAGGCTGGTGCTCATGGTGGCGGTTCTTCTTGTCGGTTTATGATTGATGGGCGAAGGGGCGTCGCGCCTCAGGCGGCGTCAGGGATCACGGCGGTCGCGTCGACCTCCACCACCCATTCCGGCCGGGCGAGCGCGCTGACCACGATGCCGGTCGACACCGGATAGACCCCCTTCAGCCATTTGCCGATGGTGCGGTAGACCGGCTCGCGATAGCGCGGGTCGGTGATGTAGACGGTGATCTTGCAGATGTGCTCCAGCGACGAGCCGGCCTCTTCCAGCAGCATCTTGATGTTTGCCATCGCCTGTTCGGTCTGGCCGGCGGCATCGCCCACCGCGACGCTCTCGCTGGTGTCGAGGTTCTGGCCGATCTGGCCGCGGACGAAGACCATGGTGCCGCGCGCGACGACGGTCTGGCACAGGTCGTTGTCCAGCGCCTGTTCGGGATAGGTCTTCTTGGTGTTGAACTGACGGATGCGGGTGTGGACGGTCATGGCGGATTCCCTGATTCGGATGGTCGGAATCGGTTCGAAAAGGTAAGGGGAGGGCGTCCGGCGCCCCCGCGGGTGTGCCGGTGACGGGCGCGCCGGAGCGGCGGGTCAGTGCCGGGCGTCGCCCCCCATGAGTTCCGGAAAGACCGACGCGCGTTCGGCCAGCGTCGCCAGCGGGATGTGGCAGGCGATCCGGTGGCCGTCGGCCGTGGCATGGACCGGCGGGGCCTGTTCGTCGCAGACGCTCCCCAGCTTGCGGGGGCAGCGGGCGGCGAAGGCGCAGCCCTTGGCGCCGGGGGCGGCGTTGGCGTCCTCCAGAAGGATCCGCGGCGCTTCCTGCCCGTCCTCCGCCAGCCGGGGCACGGCGGACAGCAGCGCCTCGGTATAGGGATGGTAGGGCGGGCGAAGCACGCTGGCGATCGGGCCTTCCTCGCAGATGGTGCCGCCATAGACGACCAGGACACGGTCGGCGATGTGCGACACCACGGCGATGTCGTGGGTGATGAAGAGATAGGACAACCCCATCTCGTCGCGCAGCTCGGCCAGCAGGTTCAGGATGTTGGCCTGCACGGAGACGTCGAGCGCCGACACCGCCTCGTCGCAGACCACGAAGTCCGGATTGGTGGCGAGCGCGCGGGCGATGTTCACGCGCTGGCGCTCGCCGCCGCTCAACTCGTGCGGATAGCGGTCGGCATAGGCGGCCGGCAGCCCGACGCGGGTCAGCAGGCCGGCGATGGTCTTACCCCGCTCCTCCGCGTCGCCGTGGCCGGCCAGCACCAGCGGCCGGTCCATTGCCGCCCCGATGGTCTTGCGCGGGTTCAGCGAGGCGGCGGAGTTCTGGAAGACGAGCTGGGCCCGGCGGCGCAGATCCTGGTCGCCGCGCCTGACCCGCTCCGTCAGGTCGGTGCCGTCGAACAGCACGGTGCCGGCGCTGGGTTCGGTCAGCGCCAGCAGGGCACGGCCGATGGTGCTCTTGCCGCTGCCGCTTTCGCCGACCACGCCCACCACCTCGCCGCGGCCGACGGTGAAGGACACGTCGTCCACCGCCACGGTGCCGCTGCGGCGCAGCCAGGGCAGGATGGAGCGGTTCGCGCCGTAGACCTTGCGCAGATTCTCCACCTCGACCAGCGGAGTCGACCGCGCCGGCAGCGCCCTGGGCGGGCGGGCGGCGGCATCCTCGTCCGGCCATGGCGTGCCGGCCAAGGCGTCGGCCTTCCAGCAGCGCACGCCGTCCCCGGCCTCGTCCATCCGCATCGTCTGCGGCAGGCTGCGGCAGGTCTCCTCGGCGAAGGGGCAGCGGGGGGCGAAGACGCAGCCGGCGGCCTCACCGCTCAGCTTGGCGACCGTGCCGGGGATGGAGGGCAGGCGGTGGCGGCGGCCCGCGGTGATGCGCGGCAGGGCCGCGACCAGCCCCTTGGCATAGGGATGGGCCGGGCGGGACAGGATGCGGCCGGTCCGCCCCGTCTCCACCACCACCCCGCCATAGAGCACGGTGACGGTTTCGCAGATCCGGTTGACGATGCCCAGATTGTGGGAAACGAACAGCGCGCTCAGCCGGTGGCTGTCGCACAGCTTCGCCAGCAGATCGATGATGCGGGCCTCCACCGTCACGTCCAGTGCGGTGGTCGGCTCGTCCAGGATCAGCAGCTTCGGTTCGCAGCCGAGCGCGGTGGCGATCAGCGCCCGCTGCTGCATGCCGCCCGACAGCTCGTGCGGATAGGATGCTGCCACCCGGCGGGGTTCGCGGATGCCGACCTCGGCCAGCAGTTCCTCCACCCGGACTGCGGCCTGCCGGGGGGAGAGGCCCTTGTGCTGGATCAGCGGTTCGGCGATCTGGCGGCCGACGGTCAGCGCCGGGTTCAGCGAGGTGAAGGGATCCTGGAAGACAGCGGCGATCCTGTCCCCGCGCAGCGCCCGACGCTCGGCCGCCGGCAGCCGGCGGAGGTCGACGCCGTCGAACAGGATCTCGCCGGCATCCACCCGTCCCCCGCCGCCCAGCAGATCGAGGATCGCCATGGCGACCGTGCTCTTGCCCGATCCGGATTCGCCGACCAGTCCCATCACCTCGCCGGGGCGGATGGCGAAGCTGACGTCGCTGGCCGCGCGCAGCGTGCCGCGGGCATTGCCGTAGCTGATGGTCAGGCCGCGGATGTCCAGCAACGGCGCCGGTGCAGGCGTCATGTCCGGAGCGGTGGCCGGCGGCAGGGTCGGACGCGCTTGCGGAGCGGTCATCATCTCAGTGCGCTCCCGTGTTGCGGGGGTCGAGCAGGGCACGCAGCCCGTCGCCCAGCAGGTTGATGCCGATCACCGCGATGGCCAGGGCGAAACCGGGGCACAGCGCGATCCACGGCGCCTGTTCCACGAAGGGCCGCGCCTCGCTGATCATCAGGCCCCAGTCGGAGGAGGGCGGCTGCGCCCCCATGCCGATGAAGCTGAGCGAGGCGCCGAGCAGGATGGCGAAGACCACGCGCAGGCTGGCCTCAACCGCCAGCGGCGGCCAGATGTTCGGCAGGATTTCCTTGAACAGGATGTAGGTCGCGCTCTCTCCGCGCAGGCGGGCGGCGGTGATGAACTCCTCCTGCATCAGTTCCAGGGTGATGGCGCGGGTCAGGCGCACCACCTGCGGCACATAGACGATGCCGATGGCGGCGATGGCCTTCCACTGCGCCGGCGGGGTGACGGCCAGGACCAGGATGCCCAGCAGGATCGGCGGGAAGGACATCAGCACGTCCATGGCGCGCATGATCGCCTCGCCGACGCGCCCGCCCTTGTAGCCGGCGACCAGCCCCAGCGGAACGCCGGCGAGCAGGCTCAGCGCCGTGGCGGCGACACCCATCAGCAGCGAGCTGCCGGTGCCGACCAGGGTGCGGCTGAACACGTCGCGGCCGAACTCGTCGGTGCCGAACCAGAAATCGGCCCCCGGCGGCTGCAGCCGGCTCAGGATGTTCATCTCGTCGTAAGGGTAGGGCGCGAGCCAGGAGCCGGCGACGGCCGCGACCACCAGCGGGGCCAGCAGGACGATGCCGATGATCAGCGAGCCGGGCAGCGAGGACATATGCAGGCGCCGCGGGGTGGAGCGGACGGAAGTCGCGTCGGTCATGTCAGGAGGCCCTCATGCCGTGGCGGATCTTCGGGTTCACGAAGGCGTAGAGCAGGTCGGCGGTCAGGTTGGCGAGACAGTAGGCGGCGGACACGATCAGGATGGTCGCCTGGATCAGCGGCAGGTCGTGACGCTGGATGGCGAACAGCAGCAGCCGTCCCATGCCGGGATAGGAGAAGATCGTCTCGATCACCACCACGCCGCCCAGGATCAGGCCGAAATCGATGGCCAGCACCGTGATGGTCGGCAAAAGCGCGTTTTTCAGCGCATGGCGCAGGATGACCACCGATTCCGGCATGCCCTTGGCGCGGGCGAACTTCACGTAGTTGGTCTGGAGAACGTCGATCATGCTGGAGCGGGTCAGCCGGGCGATGCGGGCCAGCAGCATCAGCACCAGCGTGACGACCGGCAGCACCAGATGGGCGGCCCAGGGCAGGAAGCCCTCGGCGATCGGGGTATAGCCGCCGGTGGGCAGCAGTTTCAGGTAGCTGCCGAAGATCAGGACCAGCACGATGGCCCAGAAGAAGTCGGGAACCGCGATGCCGAGATAGGAAATTCCGGAGACCATCTGGTCGGTCAGCTTGCCGCGCCGCACCGCCGCCAGCACGCCGAGCGCGATGCCGACCACCGCCACCACCACCAGCGCCACGACGGCCAGCACCAGCGACCGGGCCAGCGCCTCCATCAGGATGGGGCCGATCGGCTGTTCCAGCACCAGCGAGCGGCCGAGGTCGCCCTGCAGGATGCCGGAGGCCCAGCGGCCATACTGGACGATCAGCGGCTGGTCGAGGCCAAGCTTGACCGCGATGGCGTCCACGACTTCCTTGGAGGCGAACTGGCCGGCGATCATCGAAGCGACGTCGCCCGGCATCGCCTGGGTCACCAGGAAGATCAGGACCGACATGACGACCAGGATCAGCGCCAGGGAGGCGAGCCGGGTCAGGAAGTAGGCAAACATGGCGGCATCCCTGTCGGAAGGAGGAGGGGACCGCCGGCGGCGGGCGCGGCCGGTCCCCGGTTCGGCCTCAATCGACCGACACGTTGCGCAGGTCGAGGAACATCATCGGATGCGACTGGAACCCCTTGACCTTGGCGTTCAACCCGTTGATGTGGTTGATGACGTAGGGAATGACGCCCGGCGAATCCTCCACCGCCAGAGCCTGGACCTGGGTGTAGAGCGACTTCGCCTCATCCTCGCTCTTGGCCTGGCGGGCGCCGTCCAGCAGCGTGTCCATCTTCGGGTTGGAATAGCTCCACAGCGCGGTGTTCCACGACCCGCGCGAATGGTACCAGGGGTAGACCGACGTATCGATGGTCGGGCGGCTGAAGAAGCCGTCGATGTAGAAGCCGGCCTTCCCCTCGATGTCCTTCAGGAAGACGTCGAACGGCACGCGCTGCACGTTGACGGTGATGCCGGCCGGCTTCAGCAGTTCACGCACGGCAAGGCCGAGCCGCTCGCGGGTGGCACGGCCGGCGGGCGTGTGCAGAGTGACCTCGAACCCATTGGGATATCCCGCTTCGGCCAGCAGCTTCTTCGCGCCCGCCGGATCGCCCTTGGCGATCTTCAGGTCCTTGTTGAAGAAGGGATGGCTGGGCGGGATCGGCGAATGGGTCGGCGTGCCGTTGCCGAACAGCGCGATCTGGGTGATGGTCTGCTTGTCCAGCGCCATCGACACCGCCTTGCGCACGCGGGGGTCGTCGAAAGGCTTCACCGTGTTGTTCATGATGACGCCGTCCCAGGTGGATGTCGGGACGGAATCGACCTTCAGCTTCGTGTCGGCCTTGACCTTCTCGATGGCCTCCAGCGGCAGGTTCCACACCAGATCCAGTTCGCCGGTGGTCAGCGCCGCCACCTGGGCCGCCGATTCCGGCAGGATCCGCACCACCACCTCGTCCAGCTTCGGCAGGCCCGGTTCGAAGTAGTTGGCGTTGCGCTTCAGGACGATGCGGTCGCCGGGGGCGAAGGACACGAATTCGAAAGGACCGGTGCCGACCGGCTTGGTGGCCAGGGTGTCGACGGCGTCGCGCGGAACGATGCGCGCCTGCCGCTCGCCGAACAGTTCGGCAAAGCCTGCATAGGGGCTCTTCAGCTGGAACTGGACGGTTGCCGGGTCCAGCGCCTTCATCGACTCCACGATCTCGAAATTGACGCGGGCGGTGGAACCGGTCGCCTTGTCCTGGATGCGGGCGATGCTGGCGACGACGTCCTCGGCTTCCAGGTCGCGGCCGTTATGGAACTTCACGCCCTTACGGAGATGGAAGGTCCAGGTCTTCAGATCGTCGCTGTGTTCCCAGCGTTCGGCCAGATCGGGCTTCACCTTCATGTCATGGCCGATGATGGTTAGGCCGTTGAAGATCAGGTAGGCGGCGACATACTCCTGCCCGCCCTTCATCTTGGCGGGATCGAGCGTGTTCAGGTTGGAGTCGACCGAGACCTTGAGCGTGCCCGCAGCCTGGACCGACATCGCCGTTCCGGACAGGAGGATCGCCGAGAGCACGGCCCGTGCCACCAAACGTCGCATCATCATGAAAGCCCCTCTGTTTTCCGGTCCTTGCGGTGGACCTTGGTTTCCGCTCGAACCAAACGGTGTCACAAGGCAGCGGCAGGAGGAAAGGGCGGCGGAAGGACGGCCGATCAGGCAAATTTCTGCCCAATTGTTGCGCAATCGAAGCCCGCGCATGGTTTTTGTGCAGCGCACGCGCTGGAAAGTTGCTGAAAACCATGCCTTTTTTGGCGATTGTTCGGCATTGCAGCTTGGTCGGAAAACAGGCGGTCACGGATGCTCCTGCGGCGCATCATGATCGTTTTTCATCGGGATCATGAATCGTCGGCATGGTGCAGAGCTGAAGCAGGCTCGAGAGGTCCGCTTCCAACTCAAGGCTCTGCAATTTCAAGTGGAGCTGCTCCGCTCCCTCCGCCCCGACCGCACGGGCGGCGCAGCTTTTGAACTTGGCCGCATGCTCCGCTGCCGACAGCGGGCGGGCCACCGTGCCGCGCGCCGACGGGCAGAAGCGGGTGATCCGCTCCCCCGCCACCGTTTCGACGGTTACCTCCGCACCCTCGGGCGCAAGCCGCGTCCGGTCGGCGTCGGCGTTCCAGTCCGGATCGGCCGTCATGGAGACACGCCCGATCGCCGCACCGATCGCCGGATCCGTCAGCATGGTACGGCTCAGATGCTCCAGCGTCAGGGTGCCGTGCAGCATCACGCAGGCAACGGCGAAATGCAGGCTGAAGCGGGCCTCTCCCGCCGTCGCCGGGCGCTCATAGGTCAGGTTGGCCGCCACCACCGGCGGAACGCGGCAGTGGACGGACGCGATGTCGGCGGCGCCGAGCCGCCGCTCCGCCATCAGGTCGCGCAGCGCGTCCATGGCGGCATGGGCGGACAGGCAGACCGGATAGAGCTTGGTGTCGATGCCGGGATCGAGAAGACGCCAGTGCCGTCCCAGCGACTCCAGCGCCGCCGGATCGAACCGGTCCTCCGCCACCAGCCGGGCGAAGCCGCGCGGATCCTCCACGACCTCATGCGGAACGGTCAGGCCGCGCGCGGCAAGGCGGGCGGCACGCACCCCGTTCGCCGCCGCCTGAGCGGCAAGCAGCGGCTTGGCCCCGGTGCCGAAACAGGCGCGCAGGCCGCCGGTCCCGCAGAGCGCGAAAGCGACGGCATCGGCGGCCGAACGTCCGTCCAGTCCCAGAGCCTTGGCCGTGGCCGCCGCGGCGCCGACCGTGCCGAACAGGGCGGTGGTCCACCAGCCGGCATGATAGACGCCATTGCCGACCGCTTCCGCCAGGGCATATTGCGCCTCGGCTCCGGCCACCACGGCGGTGAGCAGGTCGCTCCCCGTGCCGCCGGCCATCCCGGTTGCCGCCAGTGCCGTCGGCACCACGACGGCGGAGCCATGGACAAAGCCGGCGTAGCTGTTGTCGTCGAAATCCAGCGCATGGGCGGCGGCGACATTCGCGAACGCGGCCCCTTCCATGCACAGGCGTCCGCCCGCCAGAAACGGCGCCGGACCAGGGGTGTAGGTGTCGCGCGCGACATCGGCGGCCAGCACCGCAGCCTCCGTACCCGCGCCGGCCAGCGCCACGCCCAGCGTATCGACGATGCAGGACAGTGCGACGGCGGCGACCGGCTCCGGGATATCGGCCTGCCGCAGGCCGGCCACCCAATCGCCGATGCGACGTGCCGCCGGGGTGGAAAGGGCGGGCGTGTCGGGTGGCGTCGTCATGGGGAAGCTCCGGCAGGGGATCGATGTCCCTGCGAGGCTGCCGTGGAAGGCGTCATAACAGTCAGAGGAAGAGATTTATTTCATGATCGTCATGAATGCCGTTCATGGGGTGCGAATCATAAGATAGTATGCAGATCTCTATCCGACCTGCCGGCCACCGGGAGCCTGATCGAAGCCCTATGCATCACCGAGACTTCGACCTTGGCTCCCTTGAGGTGTTCGTCGCCGTGGCCGAATTGGGGAGCATGACGGGCGCCGCCCGCAGGCTTGGGCTGACCCAGTCGGCCGTTTCGCATGTCGTGCGTCAACTGGAAACCGCCTTCGCCAGCCAACTGCTCGACCGCAGCATCCGGCCGATGGCCTTGACCGCGGCCGGGCAGCGGCTTTGGCATTGGAGCAATCGCATCCTGACCGATGCGCGGCAGTTGCCGGCCGTCATCGGCGGGGCCGACGCCTCCTTCATGCCGGAACTGCGCATCGGCTGCATCGATACGCTGGCGGCCCCCTTCATCCCGCGGCTGCTGCAACGGCTGCGCGACAGCGTGCCGTCCTTCAGCATCGCATCCGGCCTGTGCGGACAATTGCGCGAACAGTTTCTCGCCCGCCGGCTGGACGTGCTGTTCACCATCGACAGCTTCGACGACATGGACCAGGTCGACAGCCTGCGCCTGCTGGTCGAACCGTTCGTGCTGCTGCTGCCGCGCAACTGGCCCGACGTCGCCGACGAGGCCGCCCTGCGAACCCTGTCGCGGACGCTGCCGCTGATCCGCAGCACGACGGACAGTGCGCTGGGCCGGCTGGTGGACCAGCATCTGCGGCGGCTGGGCATGGAGGTGCCGCGCAGCTTCGCCTTCGACGCCACCGATACGGTGATGGCCATGGTGGCGGAGGAAATGGGATGGAGCCTGCTTCCGCCCACCGCCCTGGTGAAGAGCCGTCAGCACCTCGGCCATATCCGCGTGCTGCCGCTGCCCACCTCGGGATTCCGCCGGTCCATCCATCTGGTGACCCGGAAGGGCGAATTGGGCACGTTGCCCGAAGGCATCCACAAGGCCGGGCGGGCGGTGATCCGGCAGGGCTATTTCACCGAGGTCTTCGCCAACTCGCCCTGGCTCAAACCGATGATCGGCCGTTAAAGCGGATTGCAATCCGCTTTGGACCGCGACGGCGGTCCCGGCCGCTCATGCGGCCGAAGCCCGACCGGCGAATGAGGTCATGTGCATTTAAAGCGAATGCAAATTCGCTTTAGCGGTCCCGATGCCGGCCGCCGCTCCCGACGCCCAGGATTTTCGGCGGCTTCGGCGGATTATTCCGGGCGCCCGCGCGTAATCAAGGAAAGGACCCATCGAAACGGGCGCCAGCCTTCGGTGGCGCGAGGTGACCGTATCGAGCCATCCGAACCGCGGAGGCCACCATGACCTATCCCCGCTGGGCCACCGGCCTTGCCATCACCGTGATCGCCGCCATCGGCGTCCTGCTGGCGCTGGACTGGATCACCGACGAGCGGCTCGGGGCCTGGGCACCCTATTCCATCGGAGTCGCGCTGATCCTGCTGATGCTTCTGTCGTTCGGCGCCATGCCCCGGGCGGCCGCGACCAGTGCATCACGGCGCCGCGACAGTGGGAATCTTTGAACGCGGAGGGACATCATGAGCCTGCACACCGATCCCGAGGAGCGCACCGGCCTCTTCGCCGAGGGCTTCGAAACCTATGTCGCGCGCGAGCATTGGGCGCCGATCCTCACCCAGGCGCTTCTCTATGGAACCACCCTGGTGGTCGTCGCGCTGCTGCTGGGCCTGCCGGTCCTGAACGCGCTGGCGCTGGTGCATGTGGTGGCCTCCGTATCCGGCTTCTTCGGCGGCCTGCTGGCGATGCGGCTGGACGAGATGGAGCCCGGACCGGCCGCGGTCGCCATCGCGCGGCGGAGCCTTGCGGCGCTGCTGGTGTCGGGCACCGCTCTGCTCCTCGTGCCCTTCGCGCAGTGAGGCCGATCCCGCATCGGCCACTGGATTAGAATGCCGGGGGATTAAAAGGCCGGGGATTAAATTGGCCCGCCGCGCGAACACATAGAAGCAGCCCCATCCACGGAGCGACAATGTGACGTTCAGCCTGCGAAGCCAGTTGTCGGATCACGTCCGCACGTTGCGCCGCTACGCGATGACCCTGGTGCGCAACCGGGACGATGCGGAGGATCTCGTGCAGGAGACGCTGGTGCGGGCCATCGCCGGCGCCAGGACCTACCGGTCTGAGGCCAATCTGCGCTCCTGGCTGTTCGGGATCCTGCACAACGTCCATGTCAGCGACCGGCGCCGCGATCAGGTGCGGACCCGCGCGGCAGCGTCCATCGAACCGCTCGCCCGTAGCGAGATCGCCCCCAATCAACCCGATCAGGTCGAGCTTGCCCGCACCATGGAGGCCTTCGCCCGGCTTCCCGAGGATCAGCGGCGGGCGCTCATGCTGGTCGCGGTCGACGGGATGAGCTACCAGGAGGCCGCCGGGATTCTCGGCATTCCGCTTGGAACGCTGATGTCGCGCCTTGCGCGCGGGCGGGAGGCCCTGCGCGCCGACGTGCGCGGTGACTTGCGCGGGGATGGAGGCCGTGGGGATGACGGCAGGCCGGCCCCTTTGCGGGTGGTGAAGTAAGCCATGATGGGGGACGGGATGAACGGTGAGTGGCAGGCCGATCTGCACGCCTACATCGATGGCGAGCTTGATCCCGAGCGCCGGTTGGCGTTCGAGGCGTTCCTCGCCTCCAATCCGGCGGTCGCCGCCCGGCTGCACGACTATCTGCATCAGAGGGAGATCCTGCGGCATGGCTTTGCGCGGATGGCCGGCGATCCTCCCCGACGCACGGAAAGCCTGACCGGGCGCCTGTACGGCCGCTTGCGCATGGAGCGCGTGGTCCGGCGCTTCGGTCCGCTCGCGGCGGCGATCCTGCTGCTGGTGGGGGGCGCCAACATCGCGGCCCTGCTCCATCACCAGCAGAAGACGGCCTCTTATGCCGTGCCGGGCTTTGCGGAAGCAGCCGCCGAGATGCACGCGACGGCCGTCAGCCAAAGCCTGGCGTTCTCGGACCTGTCCCCGGCGGATCTGAAGGCGATGGCCGAGGGGCTTCCGCACCGTCTCGGTGCGATCACGGTCAACCTGCCGGCTCTGGATCCGGCCCTGCTGACGCTGGTGCGGGCGACCCTGGTGCCGTTGAGCAGCGGCGTCGGCCTGCAGTTCGTCTACCGCGAGAGGGATGGCGAGATGCTGACGCTTCTGGTCGTCGCGGAGGATCCGATCGACGACAAAGGCCTGCACGCCGTCGAAGAGCGCGGGCTTCAGCTGGTCTATTGGCGCAACGGCGCCACCGCCTACACCCTCGCAGGCAGCCGGTCGGACGGCGACCTTCTCGTGGTCGCCAAGAAAATGGCCGACAGCGTGAGGCGCTCCTGATCGAGATCGGGCGAGGTGGAGCCTTTCAAGGCGACAGTGTGGCCCGGACCACAGCGGCCGCCGGGCCGGTCGCGGCAGGATGAGGGTCTCGCCGGCCTTGGTCCTTGCGTGAAGGAAATGCCCGATGTGCAGACTTGCCGCCATCCCCCTGTTCCTGACCACCCTGTTCCTGACCCTCGTCGCGGCATTCCCGGCCGCCGTCCGGTCGGCCTCGGCATTCGAGGTGCAGTCCGGCGGCATCCCGCTGTCGGCCGCAGCGGCCTCGATGCTGGCGCACCGCGCCGGCACCGCGCAGTCGACTGCCGGCGCCGTCTTTCCACCCTGGATGGGCGGCGGCCGGACGGGGGCGGACGCCCTGGCCGCCGGCCTGCCGGGGATGAGGGGCGCCGGAGTGCCGCCGCAGGGGCGGGCAACGGGGGCGGGTGCTCCTGATCGCGCGGCGATGAACGAACAGCTGTTCGGTATCAGGCGCTGACCGGTGCCGGCCCCACACATTGCGCGCCTCGCACTTCCGGCTTCCGGAGTTTCCGCAAGTATGGGGAAGCCGGCCGCGTTTCTCGGCCAATTCGGAATCAGGCGTGGCTGAACCGGTGCGCTTTCAACGGGATGGGATTACCCAAGAATTCGGGGGGACCCTGCTTCCCGGTCGAAGACTAAGATGCAGGTCATCAGACAAAGGGCAATGAAGAACACAGGGGGAAATCATGCTGCGGACTGCCGTCATCGCAGTCGGCGCCCTGCTGCTTCTGCCGCTGTTTCTGGCTGGGCAGGGAATGGCCGACCGGGCGAAAGCGCCCGACGACGCGCGTGCCTACATCCTGTGGCCGTCCAACGGTACGGTCATCAATGGCGGTAAATTCTGGGTGCGCATGGGGCTCCAGAACATGGGGGTGGCGCCGGCCGGCATCAGCCATGCCGACACCGGGCACCACCACCTGCTGGTCGACACCGACCTGTCGAACCCGGACGAACCGATCCCCAACGACAAGCAGCACCTGCATTTCGGCGCCGGCCAGACCGAAGCGCGGCTGGAGCTGCCGCCGGGAACCCATACGCTTCAGATGGTGCTGGGCGACGCCGACCACATTCCGCACAACCCGCCGGTGATGTCGGAGAAGGTGACCATCACCGTCCGCTGACCGGCCGCGATCGGCTGATGTCTGTCGGCTTACGTTCGTCAGGGAGGGCGCCATGAAGACTGGATTGTCCGTGCTTGCGGCCGGCCCCGCTCCGCACGCCGCTTTGAAGGTCATGCTATGGGGGGTGCTGTCGGTCGCGCCATTGTTCGTGCCGGCGGCCCCCGCGGCTGCGGCCGAGGCGTCTGCCGACCAGAAGGCCGCGCCGAAGCCCGCCGCCGCGGAGCAGGCGTCGCCGGCCGCGCCGCGGACGCCCGGCCGCAAGGAGGCATGGCTTTACATCGGCTGGCCCAACAACGGCCAAGTGGTGGGAACACGGTTCAAGGTGTGGTTCGGGTTGCGGAATTTCGGCGTCGCTCCGGCCGGCGTGCGCAAGGACGGCACCGGGCACCACCATCTGCTGATCGACACCGACCTGAAGACCCTCGACGAGCCGATCCCCAACGACAAGCAGCACCTGCATTTCGGAAAAGGCCAGACCGAAACGATCCTGGAGTTGCCGCCGGGGCGGCACACGCTGCAACTGGTCCTGGCCGATGCCGATCATGTGCCGCACGACCCGCCGATCATGTCGAAGAAGATCACCATCACCGTCCGTGCCGACCGCGGCCAGCAAATGTCGGCGCGGTGACGGCCTGAAGCCCGAGACCCGGACCCGGACGCCCAACCCAGAGGAGACAGCGCCGATGAGCATGGTCCGGTTCCTTGGTTCGCTCGGGGTTTCCGCCGGCCTGACGCTGGCGCTGGGCGGCTGCTTCACCTCCGGCGAGATGGCCCGCGTGGTGCAGCAGCCGAAGACACCCGCCGTCCGCACCATCAGCAGCTTCAGCGAGGCGCTGCGCTGCATGGACACGCTGCTGTGGACCCACGGCAAGCGCGATATCTACATCACCGCCAACGGCCTGCCCGACGCCACCGGCCGGGTGGCCGGCGGCACGAAGGAGATGCTGATCACCGCCGTCTCCCGCATGTCGGAGACGTCCAACGCCTTCCGCTTCGTGGATTTCGAACCGGCGCTGGACGACGTGAACGCGCTGTACTGGATGATCGGTGTGCAGCCGAACTTCCGCGCGCCCTCCTATTACATCCGCGGCGCCATCACCCAGCTGGACGACAATGTCGTTAGCGAGGCGGCGGGGGCCGGTCTGTCGCTGCCGAAGCTGGACCTCGGCGTATCGGCCGATCAGGTGGTGTCGATGGTCTCGGTCGACCTCAATGTCGGGGAACTGGTGACCCGCCAGATCATCCCCGGCATGTCGGCATCCAACACGCTGGCGGTGGTGTCGTCGGGGCGCGGGGCGGATGCCGGCGGGGTGATCGGCAAGGCCGGGCTGTCCTTCAACATCTCGCTGAACCGGTCGGAGGGGCTGCACCAGGGCGTGCGCACGCTGGTCGAACTCAGCACCATCGAGGTGCTGGGCAAGCTGACCCGCGTGCCCTACTGGCAATGCCTGGGCATCGACCAGACCAACCCGGCCTTCATGGCGGAGGCGCGCGGCTGGTTCGACGGCATGGCGCCGGCGGAGCGCGTCACCTTCACCCAGCGGGCGCTGTCGGCGCAGGGCTATTACGACGGGCCGGTCAACGGGCAGCTCGACCAGCGGACCGCCGAGGCCGTCGGCCGCTTCCAGGCGGACAACGACCTGATCGCCACGGGGCGCATCGATTTCGACCTCTACCAGCGCCTGCTCGCCAAGCCACCCGGCCAGGGCGGGGCGCCGCCGGCCCGGCTGCAGAGCGTCAGCAACGCCGGCGGCGAAGGGCTGCCGCGTCCCCAGCCGTCGCCGGCCAAACTCGACCTGCTGCTGTCGTCGGACCGCGGCCCGGCACCGCGCTATCGCGCCGGGGAGGCGCTGGTGGTGCGGATGCAGCCGACGGCGGACGGCTTCGTCTACTGCTATTACCGCGATGCCGCCGGCACGGTCTCCCGCATCTTCCCCAACCGCTTCCAGCCCGACGCCTTCGTCGAGGCCGGCCGGCAGGTGGAAATCCCGCCCGGCGTGCAGAAGCCGTTCAACCTGCGGATGGACCGTGCGGGCGCGGAAGAGACGGTGGCCTGCATCCTGTCGCATGACGAGATCGGTGTCCGCATTCCGGAGGCGCTCAAGAGCGAGGATCTGCAGCCCATTCCCGGCACCGCGCTGGATGATGTGATCAACGCCTTCGCGGCGGCCAAGGGGAGCGACGCCCGCGCCAAGCAGCTGACGGTGAAGGTGCTGCCGGGCACGCTGGCGCAAGGCGGGTAAGGCGGGCCGATTCTTGAAAACCGCAGCCGACTGTTGGCCGGCTCACAGCGCGGGGGAGGGGGGAGCGATAGAACCAGGGGCAACGCCGTTCCTTCTCCTGCCCATGGAGCCTCAGATGACGAAGTCCATCCTGTCCCCCATCCTGACTCGTGCCCTGGCCGCCACCCTGCCGATGCTGGCCGCAGTTTGCGCCGGACCGGCATCCGCCCAGACCGTGGAAGGAACCGGCCCGTCGAAGGTGATGATGTTCGACCGGCCGCCCAGCGTGGAGGAACTGCGGGAGGTTGTGACGCCGGAACCGAAGATCCGCACCCGCAGCATCGAGATCATCGGCGGAGCGGCCGGTGCCGCCGCCAAGCGCCCGCGCCCCATCGACGAGATCAACTACGGCACCGCGCCAACCCCGCCCGCGGCGCAGCCGGCCCCCCAATCCGATGTCCAGCCCACCGCCCAGCCTGCCGCCCAACCCGCGCCGAGCCGCCCTGCCCATAAGCAGCGCCGGCAGGAGGCGCGGATGGAGGCGCCGGCCGCCGAACCGTCCGCCGACACCGCCGTGCAGGCGGGCGAAGCGCCGCAAGGCTTCGGGTTCCGCATCAACTTCGCCCTCAATTCGGCCGAGATCCCGGCGGACTCAGCCTCCTACATCGACGCCGTCGGTGCGCTGATGAAGGAGGATCCGAATCTGGGACTGACGGTGGAGGGGCACACGGACGCCAGCGGCAGCCTTCCCTACAACATGCTGCTGTCGCAGCGGCGCGCGGTGTCGGTCGGCGAGTATCTTGTCCGTGTCCATCAGATCGATCCCAAGCGCATCACCGTGGACGGCAAGGGGCCGACCGCGCCGCTCGCCGCCAATCCCTATGACGGCCGCAACCGGCGCGTCGAATTCAAGCCGACCCATTGAGCGGCGGCCGGAACGGAGGAGATGTCATGAAACACGCCTTGCTCCTCGCCGCCTGCCTCGGCCTGGCCGTCACCGGTGCCGCCGACGCCACGCTGGTCCGCAAGAAGAGTCCGGAGAATTCCGGTGCCGCCAGCGGCGGTGCCCAGGGCGGGGTGGATGTCGCCCCGGCCGGCACGCGGGTCCGCGTCCAGTGCTGGCAGGACGGCCACAAGATCATCGACGAGGCGGACCTTGCCGTCGTCTCTCTCAGCATCGCCAGCCAGATCAACGGGCTTCGCTTCCGCCGCAGCGGCGGGACGGATGGAACGGTGTCGGTGATGACGCAGTCCCGCACCGCCTGCCTGCTCGCCCCCGATGACGGAAAAGGCCGCAGCCGCGACTGATCCCCTCCCAAGCCACAAGGTGACCATCATGTCCAAGAGAACTCTCTCCCATCTGCTGGGTGCCGCCGCCGTCGCGGCCCTGGGCTGCGGCCTCGCCTCCGGGGCGAGGGCGGAGGCCGTGGTGGTGGCGTCCAGCGCGCCCGGCTATGTCCAGGGCCAGCTCGTCGCCGACGGTCAGGCGGTCCGGCTTCCCGATGGAGCCAACGCGACGCTGCTGTTCGCCAACGGCCGGCTGCTGCGCCTGCGCGGCCCCTATGACGGGATCCCCGGCGAGATGGCCGACAGCGCCGTTTCGGCCCGTGCCGGCCCGGTCGATGAGCGCTTCATGCAGAGCGACCTGGGCGCGGCCCGCGCCTTGGGAAACCCGCTGGAGGCGGCGCTGGAGCGTGCGCTGGCGATCGACCCCTCCGTTCCCGGTGTCCAGTGTGTCAGGGCGGGAAGTCCGCCCACGCTGCGCCGTCCGGCAGATGCCGGGCTGGATGGCATGCTGCTGCAGGATACGGCCGCCGGAAAACGCGCGACGGTCAGTTGGACCGGCACCGGCTCGGCACCCTGGCCTCAGGGGCTGCCACTGACGGACGGAGCGGACATTGCGGCCCTGCGGCCGGATGGAACGCCGATCGGCACCTTGCATGTCCGCCTTGTGGATGCGACGGCCGGGGCGGCGCTGGCGGTGGGCATGGCCTCGGCCGGCTGCGCCGGGCAGATCGGCGCGGCGATGGCGGCCTTGCGCGACGCGACGGTGCCCCTTGCCCTCTTTCTCACCGCTGATCCGGCTTCCGGAGCCGCCTACCGGCCGGGCGAGGACATCCGGCTTCTGGTCCAGACCGACCGCGACGCCCATCTTTACTGCTATCTGCGCAATGCGCGCGCCCAACTGATCCCCATTTTTCCGGCCGGCGCCACCATGAGCGCCCATGTGGCGGGCAATGCGCCGGTCAGCCTGTCCGGTGACCGCATGCCCCTGCGGGCCGGCGACGGTCCCGCCGATCTGGAGGTGCGCTGCATCGCCGCCAGCCGCAATCTGGACGGCGAGATGCCCGGACGCGCCGACGCCTTCCGCCCGCTGGCGGAGGAGGCCGCCGTCCAGCTCGACCGCGCGGTGTCCCGCCTGCGAGAGACCGAAGTGGCATCCGCACAGCTCGTCCTGAAGGTTCGCTGAGGAGCCGCATGGACGGTGCACCCGCGACCCCCAGGGAGAGACAGCCGGCCTCCCCCGCCGTAAAGCCGGAGCCGCCGGAGCCCGGCCGGCGCCGCTGGCCGGGGATGCGGCTGGCCGTGGCCGTCGTTCTGGGAAGCACGCTGATGGCGCTTGCCGCCGCAAGGCTGGTGCCGCCGCTGCGCACCGCCGACGAGAGCCTGGGCGACCGGCTGATCGCAACCTCGGCACCGGCCCGGCCGCAGCATCCGGGCATCGCGCTGGTGCTGTTCGGCGAGGACAGTTTCGCCGGGCTGGCCTGCCGGTCGCCGGTGGATCGCGGCATGCTGGCCGACATGATCGGCGTATTGGAGGCGGCCCGGGTGCGCGCCATCGGCATCGACGTGCTGTTCGACCAGCCGACCCTGCCGGCGCTTGACGAGCGGCTGCGCCGCGCCATGCTCGGCGCATCGGTTCCGGTGGTGGCGATCACGGCCCTGGATCAGACGCCGCTGACCGAACGGCAACGATACTTTCTGAACGGATTCACCGAAGGGTTGCCGCGCGGCCATGCCAATCTGGCGAAGGACCGTCTGGACGCCGCCGTGCGCTGGCATGTCCCCTTCGGCGGCGACGGCACCCCCAGCCTGCCGGTGCAGCTCGCCCGCGTCGGCGGCGTGTCCGGCGTGCCGGCTGAGCCCTTCCGCATCGACTGGCATGGCCGGCCGGACGGCGCCACCGCTCCCTTCCCGGTCTATCCCGCGGAGGCGGTCGCCCTGCTGCCCAAGGACTGGCTGGTCGGGCGGATGGTGCTGGTCGGGACGGCGCTGGCGGGAATCGACCAGCACCGCACGCCGCTGTCCCCCGCCGGATCCTCGACGGCGGGGGTGGAGATCGAGGCGCATGTGCTGGCCCAGCTGCTCGACGGGCGGAGCAGCCCGCGCCTGCCCGTCGCGGGGGAAGCGGCGCTGGCGCTGCTGATGGCGGCGGCCGGGGTGGCGGTGGCGCTGGCCGGGTTGCCATTGTGGCTGCTGGCCTCGGTGGGTCTGCTTCTGCCGGCGGCGGGCTGGGCCGGCGTTGCGGCGCTGTTCGCGGCGGGCGGACCGCTGGTGCCGCTGGTGGCGCCCTCGCTGGCCTGGGTCGCCGGCATCGCCGCCATGACCGTGCAGCTGTCGCTGCGGGAGCGGGCCGACCGGCGCGTCATGATGCAGCTGTTCGCCAACCACGTCTCCCAGCCGGTGGCGGAGGAGATCTGGCGGGAACGGGCGACCTTCATGGCCGGCAACCGCCCACGCCCGCAGCAGCTGACCGCCACCGTGCTGTTTTCAGACATCGAAGGCTTCACCACCATCTGCGAAGCGCTGGAGCCGGAGCCGCTGATCCGCTGGCTGGAGGGCTATCTCGATGCCATGGTGCGCATCGTCACCGCCAATGACGGGGTGGTGCTGCGCTTCGTCGGCGATGCGGTCCTGGCGGTCTTCGGCGCGCCGGTCGCCCGCACCACGCAGGCGCAGATCGACGCCGATGCCGCCCGCGCCGTCCGCTGCGCCCTGCAGATGGGGCGGGAACTGGTCGCGCTGAACCGCCAGTGGCAGGCGGAGGGGCTGCCTCCGGTCGGCATCCGCGTCGGCCTGCACACCGGCCCCCTGGTGGCCGGCAGCCTGGGCGGGCTGCGCCACAGCGAATATTCGCTGCTGGGGGACACCGCCAACACCGCCGCCCGGCTGGAGGCCTACGGCAAGCTGGTCGAGGCCCGGACGTCCCGTCATTGCCGCATCATCATCGGCGATCCGACTTGGCAGGCAGTGCGGCAGGCGGTGCGAGGCCGCTACGCGGCGCTGCCGGTGGGAGAAGTGGCGCTGAAGGGCAAGACCCGGACGGTACGCATCTGGCTGTTGGTCGACGACGGTGGAGTCGATCTTTGCGGATGAGGATTTTCAGAACTCGTTTGCGATGCGCGCAGTAATCCATTCGGTTCCTCACCTCCTCTTTTGCTGGAGTTAGGCGGAAGAGGCGTCTTGGCATCGGTTTCGGTCGTGGGTATCCTTCTTCCATCCATGACGGATTGCCGGCAATTTCCGGAAATATTCTGAACAGCCCATCGCTGTGCGCCGTAAGCCTGGCCGGCTGACCCGTCGATGGATCAAGTCGATGGAGTGCGGCGCCTCTTTGCTCAGGTACGGAGGCGGGGATGGTGGGACCGGTCGGACCCTGCCGAAAGGTTTTCGCGGTGCTTGTGCTCCTGCTGTTGGTCGCGGGACCGGTGGGGTTTGCGCGCGCCGCCGGACCTGCAGCTTCTGGAGCGACCTCTGGCCAGCCGTCCGGCGGCGCCGCGCCGGAAAGCCGTCTCGCCTTGGTCATCGGCGTCAGCAATTACCGCAACGCGCCGGAACTGCTGAACCCGCGCAACGATGCACGCGCCATCGGCGAAGCGCTGCGCGCCTTGAACTTCACGGTGGACGAACAGTACGACCTGGACGCCCGCGGCTTCGCCACCGCCCTGCGCCAGTTCGGCCTGAAGGCCTCGCAGGCCGACGTGGCGGTGATCTTCTACGCCGGGCACGGCATCCAGGTGAACGGCGTCAACTATCTGCTGCCCGCCGACGCCCAGCTGGAGCGGGAGCGCGATCTGGTCTATGAGGCGATCCCGCTGAACCTGCCGATGGGCGAACTGGCGGGCGCGCGCAAGCTCGGCATCCTCATCCTCGACGCCTGCCGCAACAATCCCTTCGTCGACCGCCTGACCCGCAGCGGGTCGAACCGCAACCAGGCGCATCCGGGCCTCGGCAGCGTGGACGACACGCCCAGCGACACGCTGGTGGCGATGGCGACCCGCGCCGACCAGTTGGCGGAGGACGGCACCGGCGACCACAGCCCCTTCAGCGCGGCGCTGCTCCAGCATCTCCAGACGCCGGGTCTTGAGCTGAGCCTGTTCTTCCGCAATGTGCGCGATACGGTGAAGCAGGCCACCAACGGCCGGCAGGAGCCCTTCGTCTACGGATCGCTCGGCGCCACGCCCTTCTATTTCAACCCGCGCCCGCCCAACCGGCCGCCGGTGCTGGGCGAGCTTCGGGCGCTGACACTGCTCGACCGCGCCAGCCCGGAACCGCTGGCGCCCGGCAAGCCGACCGACCCCGACGACGATCAGATGTATGCCCGCGTCACCGGTCTGCCGCGCGGCGGCACCGTCCGCGTCGGGGAGCGCAGCGTTCTGATCGGCGATTACCTGACGGTGGAGCAGCTGGCCGCCACCAGCTTCAAACCAGACGGCAGCTTCCGCGGGGAGGCCGGCGCCTTCGAGTTCCTGGTGTCCGACGGCCGCGGCGGCACGGTCACCGGCACCATCCCCGTCACCATCCGGCCGAGCAACCAGCCGCCGGTCGTGGTGGCGGACCGCAAGCTGCGCGTCGCCGGCAACCCGATGGGGATCGATGCCCCGGCCGACCCGGACGGGGATACGCTGTCCGTCACCGTCACCGCCGTGCCGGACCGCGGCAGCGTCCGCAACGGCACCGCCGTAGTGAAGCCCGGCGACCGGCTGAGCGTGGAGGCGCTGACCGCCCTGACCTTCGACCCGGAAGCCGCGGCACCGGGGCCGGCCGGCAGCTTGCGCTACAGCGTCGATGACGGGCGCGGCGGCGTCGCCACGGCCAGCGTGGGCGTGGAGATCGCGCCGCCGGGGACCACGCCGGTGGCGGACCTGGAGGACAGCGTCTGGAAACGCGTCCAGGCCAGCAGGGAGCCCGGCGACTATCAGGCCTTCCTGCAGCTGTTCGGTGGCAGCGGCTATGCCCCGATCGCCCGCCGCCAACTGGAGAATCTGAAGCTCGCCGGCAAGCCGGCGGAGACAGCGTCCCAACCGAAAACAGAACAACCGAAAACAGAGCCCAGGGCGGAGGTCGCGCTGGGTCCCGGACTGGAACCGGCCGATCCCGGACGCTACACCGTCACCGCCGACGGCGTCCTGCGTGCGACGCCGGCAAACGGCGGCGCACGGGTCGGCCGGGTGGCTCGTGGGGCGACCGTCCAGGTGCTCGGCCGTGTGCCGGAGGGCGGATGGTACCGCATCGCGCTGGAGGACGGCACGCAGGGCTTCGTCGCCGCCGCCCTGTTGAAGCACGAGCCGCTGCCCGTTCCGCAGGCCACCGCACCACAGCCCGCGCCCCAGCCGGCCGAACCCCAGGTGGCGGCTGCGGCTCCAGCTCCGGTTCCGGCGGCCCCGGCCAACGGGGCGGCGCGCAACCATGGGGCCGGCAACAGCTTCCAGGACTGCCCGACCTGCCCGGTGCTGGTGCGGGTGCCGGCCGGCAGCTTCATGATGGGGAACGACAAGGGCGACCCGTCGGAGCGGCCGGTCCACCGTGTCACCATCGCCAAACCCTTCGCGCTCGGCATGTATGAGGTGACGGTCGGCGAATGGCGCGCCTGCATGCAGGAGGGTGGCTGCACCGACATGCCGCGCATGGTCAAGGTCACCGACATGTCGCCCGTTCACAATCTGCATTGGCAGGATGCCCAGGCCTATGTGGCTTGGCTCAGCCGCAAGACCGGGCAGCGTTATCGCCTGCCGAGCGAGGCGGAATGGGAGTTCGCCGCACGGGCCGGGACCACCACGCCCTATTGGTGGGGAGCGGGCGCGGAAGTTCAGGCCGACTGCGACGATTGCGGCGGCCCGCACGAACACCTGACGCCCGCCGCGGTCGGCAGCTACAAGCCTAACCCCTTCGGCCTGCACGACATGAACGGCGGGGTCGCGGAGTGGGTGGCCGATTGCTGGAACCGCAATTACCAGGGCGCGCCCGCCGACGGCAGCGCCTGGACCCAGGGCAACTGCCGCAAGCGGGTGCTGCGCGGCGGTTCCTGGCGCGACCGGCTGGAGGTGATCAACGGCACCGTGCGCAACAGCTACGATGTCGACGTGCGCTATCTCACCAACGGCTTCCGCGTCGCGCGGGAGGTGAACTGACCGGGTTCAGCGCTGGACTGTGACGGTCGTCTGGGTCGCGCGGTTGTGCCTGCCGACGGCGGTGTTGGTCGTGGTGTTCACATTGTTGAACTGCACGCCGCCGTGGGCCAGTGCCGCAGGCAGATGCGGCAGCGGCCCGGCGGTGCTCATCAGCAGGTCCAGCGTCGACGGACCTTGCGGCTTGGCGGGCGGAGCGGGTGCTGGTTCCGGTTCGGGTGCCGGTGCGGGAGCGGCGGTTTCCACCGGTCCGGTGCTGCCGTCGGACAGCTGCTGCTGGCTGATGTTGCCGTCGCCGAAGGCGAAGTTCAGCGCGCTGTTGAAATTGTTCACGATGAAGGGCGCGTCGATGAAGGTGAAGCTTGGGTCGACCGTCTGCACCGGCGGCTGGCGGCTGGCGGCCAGCGGCTGCCCCTTGCTGAAGCCTGCGAGATAGCCGGCGTCCCCGCGGATTCGGGTGATCGACTGCTGGTGCATGGACGATCGGCTGACCGACGGGTTGGTCACCATCGCGCTGGGAGGAGCGCCGCGGCGGGTCGGGTCCACCGATACCGGCAGGCGCGGCGTCTGGGCGAAGGCCTGCGCCATCGCAGCGCCGGGGATCGGGCCGGGCGGAAAGGCGATGCCGCCGGTCACCTGTGCGGCGGCCGTCCCGGCGGTCAGCAGCAGGGCGGTGGACAGCAGGATGATGCGGGGCGACGGCATGGGGGCTCCCTCAAAACTGTTGGCCGGGACGATGCAGGGCATGGGGAGCAGGGTAATGCCGCCCGGAAGCGGATGCTGTGGCGCGGCTCACAGGCTGGCGTTGAAGGGCATGTTCAGTCGCAGGATTGGGCGATCTCGTCCAGCGCCTGGACATCGCGGATGACGATGCAGCCGGCATCCATCCCGATCACGCCGGCGCGCTGCCATTCGTTCAGCAGCTTGTTGACGCTCTCCCGCGACACGCCGACGAGACAGCCCAACTGCTGCTGCGACAGCTTGATGTCCAGCCGCAATCCCTCCGGCCCCAGCCGCCCGAAGGCCTCGCCCAGCCGTTTCAGCGCGCGGGCGAAGCGGGAGGGCGCTTCCAGGAACAGCGTGTCCTCCAGATGCTCGCTGGTCTGGCGCAGCCGCTTGCACAGCACGCCGATGATGCGGAGCGCCAAATCCGGCCTTGCCGTCAGCACCGGCATCAGTTGCGACCGGTCGAGCACCAGCAGATCGGTTTCCTCCAGCGCCACCGCGTCGGCGGTGCGTGGCTCGCCGTCCAGCAGGGCGATCTCGCCGAACAAGCCGCCCTTGTTGATGATGCTCAGCACCAGCTCCTTGCCGTCCATGGAATGGCAGCAGATCTTCACCCGGCCGCGGATGACCGCCATCATGCTGTCGCCGGGGTCGCCTTTCTGGAAGATCATGGCGCCGCGCGGGTGGTGGGAGAGCCGTGCGGCGGTCGCCAGCCGGTGCCGTTCCTCGCGCTCCAGATGCTTGAGCAGGAAATGCCCGGCGAGGACGAGATCCTTGTCGAAGTTGATCCGTATCGCGGTCATGGCTGCCCCCTGGCTGACATCGCGGGCCGGTCCTCTAACCAGGGCATGGTACGCCGGCAACCGCTCCGTTCCCCACCGTCAAGGGCGGTACGCCGTCCTTGGCGCTTCTGCTCCGTTCGTGTGCGGCCCGAACACAAAAAAGGCGGCCGGCGCTGGCCGGTCGCCCTTTTCGTGATGATGGGAGGGCGGATGCCCCCTCAGCGGAAGATCTCCTTGGGCGGCAGCGGCTGCGGGTTCAGGGCGCGGTCGCCGCCGTATGTGGGACCCGGCGTGATCCCCGGCAGGAATCTCGTGCCGCAGGTCAGGCAGGGCGGCGGCTTCGGAATGCCGGGCGACGGCTGGAGGATGGTCGGACCGACCGTGGTGGCCCGCGTGTAGGACATGGTCGGCGTCGCGGCGAAGGCCGGCGCCGCGGCGATGGAGGCGAGCGTCAGCGACAGGGTCAGAAGGCGGGTCATGACAATGTCTCCGGTTCGGTTGGGATCAGAGGTCGGAGTCTTCGTCGTCGTCCAAATCCAATGAGCGGGCCTGATGGCCGAAGGGGAAGTCACGGCGATCGAGGAAGCCACGCAGGTCGGGCGAGACGGGGCGGGGGAGCAGTTGGATGTCCGCGTCGGGAACGATTTCCGACTGCGGGTCGGACGGCGTGGCGGAACAGCGGGTCCGGCCGTCCTGCGTCACGCAGCTCAGCGTGCCTGAGCCCCGCATGCAGACGGTCTTGCCGTTGACCGTCTGGCAGGCGAGGGAGAGCGCCTGCGCCGGGGTTGTTGCGGCGGTGAACAGCAGGGCTGGCGCGACGAGGGTCAGGATCATCGGGAATTTCGCCATCTGTGGCCTCCCGGATAAAAGAAGGTGGCAAAGGGGTGCGGGGTGCGGATAAGGAGGGCTCAGCGACGAAGACCGGTCAGCGACTGGCCGGCGCTGTTGCCGAGGCCGGCGGTGACGTTGGTGCCGATCCCGACATTGGTGCTGACCAGCGGGCCGCGGCCGCTGAAGTTGAGCCCGACCTGGACGCCGTTGCCCTGAAAGCCGAGCAGCTTCTGCCCGGCCGTATTGCCGATCCCGGCCGCGACGTTGGTGGCGGTGCCGACATTGGTGCTGACCAGCGGGCCGACGCCGCGGATTGGAGCGCCGCCGCCCTGCAGGACGGTGCCCTGCTGCTGCGCCGAGTTGCCGATGCCGGCGCCGACATTGGTGGCATTGGCGACGTTGGTGCTGACCAGTCCGGGCACCGCCATCATCGACGGCATGCCGGTGCCTGCACCGGTCTTGGGCTGCGCCAGGGCGGGGGTCGCGAGCAGGACGGCGGCGAGGGTGCCGAGAGCGATTTTACGGAGCATGGCGGAGGTTCCTTCGGTGGGGGATGAGGCTTCGGGCTTCCGCGTCCCGGCGTTCTTGCCCGGCGTTCTTGAAGAGAGCTTAGCGAGGCGCCGGACGGGCCTCTGTGAGGTGCCCCACAGATGCGGGTGCTTTTCCTGAAAGAGTCCGGCGGGAGAGGGTGGACAAAAGAAAACTCCGGCCGGAAAACGGCCGGAGCGAGGTCAGGGGAGGAAGCCGGGAGGAGGGAAGGCGGTCAGCGCTGCTTGACGAGGGCGCTCTGACCCGCCCAGTTGCCGGTGCCGGCGGACATGTTCTGCATGGAGCTGTGGTTGAACGGACCGACCAGCCCGCCCGAACGCTGGAGCACCGTGCCGTGCTGCAGGGCGGTGTTGCCGATGCCGGCCGCCGTGTTGCCGATATTGGCGACCGAACCGCCGCTCAGCAGGCCGCCGCTCTTCTGCATCACCGTCGCATTCTGGCCGGCGAAGTTGCCGATGCCCGCCGCGGTGTTGCCGACCGTCGCCATCGACCCGCCGCTGAACACGCCGCCGCTCCGCTGCTTCACGAAGGCGTCCTGGTTGGCGGTGTTGCCGATGCCGGCGGCCAGGTTGGAGACGGTGGCGACGTTCGGACCGGCGAAAGGACCCTTGGACTTCTGCATGACCAGCGCGCTCTGGTTGGCGGTGTTGCCGATCCCGGCCGCGGTGTTGGAGATGTCGGAGATGTTCTGGGCCATCGCCGGGGCGGCGAACAGGGCGAGCGAAGCGAAGCCGGTCAGCAGGGAGGTGCGGATCATGATCTGGTCTCCTGTTTCGGGGCCGCGGGATGCGGCGTGTTGCCGATGGACAGACCCTACCCAAGCCCCGGATTCCGGGATGTGAGCCGCTCCACAGTCTTCCTGCTTTTGTCGATCCCGCCCTCCGGCCTGCGCCTTCTGTCCGTGCGGAGGGTCGAGGCCGCTCCGGTCATCGGGACGATGCGAGCGCCACCGCATCGGCACCGGCAGCAACCCGCATCGGGCAGGACGGATCGTTCGCCGCGCGCCAGACCGCCTCCGCCACATCGGACGCATGGGTGACCGGGCCGGGTTGCTGCCAAGCGGCGAAAACGCTCTCGGCCAGCGGTGCATAGGCTTCCGGAATGCCGCCCTGCATGCGGGCCCGTGCACTGGCGCTGAAGGACGTGTCCGGCGCCCGGCCCGGAAGCACCAGATGCGTCCGTATGTTGAACGGCTCCAGCTCCAGGGCCAGGGACTCCGTGAAGGCGTTCACCGCCGCTTTGCTCGCCGTGTAGACCGAGAGCAGATGCAGCGGCTTCAGGGTCACGCTGGAGGTGACATTGACGATGACGCCCGACCTCCGCGCCCTGAACTGGGGCAGCATGGCCTGCGTCATCGCCATGGTGCCGAAGGTGTTCGTGGCGAAGATTTCGCGTACGGCATCCATCGTCACCCCTTCCAGGGCGCTCAGCAAGCCGATGCCGGCGTTGTTGACCAGCACGTCGACCGGACCGGCTTCCTCCACCGCCCGCCGGATGCTGTCCGCATCGGAGACGTCGAGGCGGAGGATGCGCAGACGCTCCGAGTTGGGAAGGACATCCCCGGCCGGCGTGCGCATGGTGGCGATCACCGTCCAGTCACGGTCGAGAAAATGGCGGGCGGTTTCCAGGCCGAAGCCGGATGAGCAGCCGGTGATGAGAATGGTCTTCATGGGATGGCTCCTGTCGCTGAATGCGAAGCGGAGGATAGACGGCAAGGGCTGGACGATCTACAATCCGAAATCCAGAAATCGTTTGCAGGAGTCCGAATTTGAGCGATCCCCTGGCGCAGGTGGTCGGCCTGCTTCGGCCGAGCGCCTCATTTTCCAAGCTCACCTTCGGAGCCGGTTCATGGCGGGTCCGGCGGACGGAGGCCCGACGCCCGTTCTACTGCGTGGTCCTCGACGGCTCGTGCCGCCTGAGCGTCGGGAAGGACGATCCCATCGTCCTCGAGGCGGACGATTTCGTGCTGATTCCCGCCGCCTGCGCGTTCACCGTGTCGAGCATCGAACCGATGCCTCCGGGAGCGGCCGACACCGTTCCGGTCGAAGTGCGGCCGGGAGAATTCCTGCTCGGCAGTGCCGACCGCCCGCCGGAGGTGCGCACTCTTGTCGGCTACTGCGCATTCGGTTCGCCGGATGCGGCCCTGCTGGTGTCGCTGCTTCCGCAACTGGTTCATGTCCGTGGAGGGAAGCGGCTGAGCACGCTGGTGCAGTTGGTGAACGAGGAGTCGCGCGCGCTGCGGCCGGCGCGCGATGTCATCCTGGCCCGCCTTCTCGAGGTTCTGCTGATCGAGGCGCTGCGCTCCACGATGCTGTCCGCGGGATCGCTGGGTCTGCTGCGCGGGCTTGGCGACGACCGCCTTGCGGTGGCCCTGCGGCGTATCCACGAGCACCCCGCCCTGCCCTGGACGGTCGCGCAGCTGGCGAAGGACGCCGCGCTGTCACGATCCACCTTCTTCGAGCGGTTTCGGCAGGCGGTGGGCGTCGCGCCGATGGAGTATCTGCTCCAATGGCGGATGGCGTTGGCGAAGGACATGCTTCGCCGGCGGGATGGCGGCATCGCCGACATCGCGGAGCGGGTCGGCTACAGTTCCGCCAGCACATTCAGCGTCGCCTTCGCCCGTCATGTCGGTGTTCCGCCGACGGTGTATGCACGCCGGCAGGAGGAGGAAACGGCGATCTCCGATCCTGCGAGAACCGGCGCGGCGGCGTGACGTCGCCGTCATGCCCGCCCTCCGCTGCGGTGCGTTGTTGAGCGGCCGCCTTTTCCGCCGTCCGCAAAGCCGGCATCCCCGCCGTTGACAGACGGCGCGATGGTCTTCTAGGCTCCGTCCCGTTCCCAGGGGAGCCTCGTTCAGGAGGCTGAGACACCCGCCGGCCCGGTCCTTCGCGTCCGGGCGACGCGGCAACCCTTCGAACCTGATCCGGGTCATGCCGGCGTAGGGATGCGGGACGAGAAGGCCTTCTTGGCCGACGCGCAGATCCATACTCCCACAGGCTTGTCCCGGATTCGTTTGTTGCTCCATCGGTCGGTGCCGCTTGGAGGAAACGGGGCGGGGAGGGTTGGCGTGAGCGCGATCTACGACAGGGTCCTGGCCTTCATGGAGGCCGACATCGGAACCGGGGCGGCGGCCGACGAGGCCTTCAATGCCCTGGCGCTGGCGGTCTTCGCCCACCAGTTCGAGCACAACCAGCCCTATCGCCGCTTCGCCATGCAGCGCGGCCGGACCCCGCGCGGGGTCAGGAGCTGGCGCGATATCCCGGCGGTGCCGATCAACGCCTTCAAGGATCTGACGCTCAGCTGCCGCCCGGCGGAGGAGTCCGCCCGCATCTTCATGACCAGCGGCACGACCAAGGGCGGCATCCGGGGCCAGATCCACCACACGACCCTGACGGTTTACGACCGCTCCATGCTGCTCAACTTCCGCCGCCGCTTCATGCAGGGCGCCGGGGCAGGAGTCGAGCGAATGGCGATGGGCATCCTGTTCCCGACCGAGACGGCGATGCCGAACTCCTCGCTCGCCCATTATCTGGAACTGGCGCGGGCGGAGTGCGGCACGCCCGACAGCCTTCATTGGATCGGCGAGGCTGGCATCGACATCGCCGGGCTCTACGACCGGCTGGATGCCGCCGAACGGTCGGGGGAGCCCTTCGCCCTGCTGGGCGCCAGCTATGGCTTCGTGCATCTGATGGACGCCATGGCGCGCGACGGCCGCCGCTTCGCCCTGCCGGAGGGGAGCCGCATCCTCGACACCGGCGGCTTCAAGGGCCAGTCGCGCGAGCTGGAACCGGACGAGTTCTACGGCCAGCTTGCCGACTTCTTCGGCGTGCCGCGCCAGCGCTGCATCAACATGTACGGCATGACGGAGCTGAGCACCCAGTTCTACGACGACGGCAACGCGGTCTGCCCGTCGCTGAAATCCGGCCCGCACTGGATCCGCAGCCGCGTCGTCGATCCGTTGTCCGGCCGGGACATGCCGCCCGGCAGCATGGGCGTGCTGGTCCACCATGATCTGGCCCACGTCAACTCCGTCGCCGCCATCCTGACCGAGGACGCAGGCATCCTGGAGGAGGGCGGATTCCGCCTGCTGGGCCGCGTTGCCGGGGCGCAGGCCAAGGGCTGCTCGCTGGCGGTGGAGGATTTCCTCGCCGCCGCGCGCGGTTGAGCGGGAGCGCGGCCTTGGCCTTCGGCGACGATCCATCCGTCATTGAACTGGCTGGCCATCTGCCCGGCCTGCCGCCGGAGGCGGTGGAGCGGCGCGTGCTGACCTTCGGGTCGGGTGCTGCGGCGTTGCGCGTGGCGGTGCCGGTGCTGGACGCCGGACAGGTGGAGCGGGTTGCCGCCACGGTCCGGGCTGCGGCGCGCGGCTATCTCAAGACGCTGCCGACGACGCACATCGTGGGGGTGATAGATGCGGCGATCCAACGGCTGCTCGACCGCGAGGATCCGTGGCGTCGCCGGGCGGAACGGCTGCTGCCCGTCGTCACCGGCTATGATCCCGAGATGGTCAGGCTGGGGCTGACCGGCTATCTGAAGACCTTCCGCGCTCATGAGCTGCGCCGTTTCCTGGCGGAGGATTTCGCCAACCCGCTGGTTCTGGACGAGTTCCAGCCGGCGCCGAAGGGCGGCTTCACCCGCGCCTTCGGCTCCGACCTGCTGCTGCATGTCTGGGCAGGCAATGTGCCGGGACTGCCGCTGTGGAGCCTGATCTCGGGCCTGCTGGTGAAATCCGGCACGGTCGGCAAGCTGCCCAGCGCCGAGCCGCTGTTCGCGGGCTGGTTCGCGCAATTGCTGGCGGAAATCGACCCCCGGTTGGGCGAGTGTCTGGCCGTGGTGTGGTGGAAGGGCGGCGACGCGGCGGCGGAGCGGGCGTGGCTGGCCCAGGCCGACACGGTGGTCGCCTATGGCGGCACTGCGGCGCTGGCGGCGATCCGCGACCGGGTGCCGGTGACCACCCGCTTCCTGCCCTACGGCCACAAGATCAGCTTCGCGCTGGTGTCGCGCGCCGCGCTGGACCCCCGGCGGGCGGGGGAGACGGCGCGGCTGTCCGCCCATGACATCGCCCGCTACGACCAGCAGGGCTGCTATTCGCCGCAGACCCTGTTCGTCGAGCGCGGCGGCCGGCTGTCGCCGCAGGATTTCGCCGCCATGCTCGCCCATGAACTGGCGGCGCAGGCGCGCAAGCACCCGCGCCGCGCCCTGTCGATGGCGGAGGCCGGGGAGGTCGCCGGCTGGCGCGACGGGCAGGCGATGGGCAGCCTGGACGATCCCGGCCATCTGCTGCTGTCCGATCCGGCGGGCGGCTGGTGCGTCTCCTGCACCGACGCGCCGGACGGGCTGGCCCCGACCGCGCTGAATCGGACGATTGCCGTGGTCGCGGTGGACGATCTGGCTGAGGTGGCGAGCCGCGTCGCTCCGCACCGTGCCGTGCTGCAGACCGCCGGCATCGCGGCGCCGCCGGAGGAGCTGTTCCGGCTGGCCGGGCCGCTGGGGGCGGCGGGGGTGACGCGGCTCTGCGCGCTGGGCGGCATGACCGCGCCGGAGGCGGGCTGGCACCATGACGGCCGGTTCAACCTGCTGGATCTGGTGACGGTGACGGAGATCGAACGGTCGGCGGAAGCGCTGGCCGAGGGGTTGGCCCGCTATGCCGACTGACCCCACAGCCTTCCTGAGCTTCGAGGGCGTGCGCTTCGATTACGGTGGTGCGGCCATCGTCGACGGCGTCGACTGGTCGGTCGGCCGGGGCGCGGTCCACTGCCTGCTGGGGCGTAGCGGCTGCGGCAAGACCACGCTGCTGAAGCTGGCCGCCGGCCTTCTCGCCCCCGCCGCCGGACAGGTGCGGCTGGACGGGGCGGCGGTGCGCGGGCCGGGCGATGCGGTGGGCTTCGTCTTCCAGGCGCCGACGCTGCTGGAATGGCTGACGGTGCTCGACAATGTGCTGCTGCCGGTGACGCTGCACCGTCGCGCTACGCCCGACGACCGCGCCCGCGCGCTGGACCTGCTGGAACTGGTCGGGTTGGCGGGGCTTTCGGAGCGCGGGCCGCGCGCGCTGTCGGGCGGGCAGCAGAGCCGGGTGGCGCTGGCCCGGGCGCTGATCGCCGATCCGGCATTGCTGCTGCTCGACGAACCCTTCGCCGCGCTCGACGCCCTGACGCGCGAGGAGTTGCAGGAGGATCTGCTGCGGCTGTGCGCGCAGCGCGGCACCACCGCGCTGTTCGTCACCCATGACATCGCCGAGGCGGTCTATCTGGGCGACCGGGTGGCGGTGATGGCGGACGGGCGGCTGCGCCACAGCGTCTCCATCGACCTGCCGCGCCCGCGACCATGCGACCTGCGCTACGGCCCGCGCTTCAACGCGCTGTGCCGCGAACTGCGCCATGCGATGGACGGCGCGTCCGGGCTGCGGCGGGCGGAGGCGGCGGAATGACGGTCCGCATCGCCGCGATCCTGCTGCCGCTGCTGCTTCTGGCGGGGTGGGAGGGCTACTGCCGCTGGTCGGGCATTCCGGCGCTGGTGCTGCCGCCGCCCTCCGCCGTGGGCGCGGCGCTGTGGAGCGGTCTGGCGAGCGGACGGCTGCTGCCGCATCTGGCGGTGACGGCGGCGGAGATGGCGCTGGGGCTCGGCATCGGCTGCCTCGTCGGCTTCGTCGCCGGGGTGGCGCTGGCGGAGGTCGCGGGGCTGCGCCGCCTGCTCTATTCCTATGTCATCGCCAGCCAGGTGGTGCCGAAACTGGCGCTGGCGCCGCTGTTCATCCTGTGGTTCGGCTTCGGCATGACCTCCACCGTCGCCATCACGGCGCTGATCTGCTTCTTCCCGCTGCTGGAAAACACGCTGACGGGCCTCGACCGCGTCGATCCGGCCAAGCGGGAGCTGTTCCGCATGCTGCGCGCCGGGCGCTGGCGCACCCTGACGCGGCTGAAAATTCCGTCCGGCCTGCCGGTGATCCTCGCCGGGCTGCGGGTGGCTGTGGTGCTGGCGCTGGTCGGCGCCGTGGTGGGGGAGTTCATCGGCGGGCGCCAGGGGCTCGGCGCCTCGATCATCGCCGCGCAGGGGATGATGGACACCCCGCTGATGTTCGCCCTGTTCGCGGTCATCACCGCGCTGGGCATGCTGGTGTATCAGGCCACTCTGCTGGTCGAGCGGTGGCTGCTGTCTCGACAGGCGAAAGGATAACGGGCGATGGGGCGGGGAATGGGGCTGTTTTCTCGTGCGGCGGGGATGTCCGCCCTCGTCGGGGCGCTGCTGCTGGGCGGCGTATCGGGCGCGCTTGCGCAGGCATTGGACAAGGTGACGGTGGCGGGCTGGAGCCAGCCGATCAGCGAGATCACCAATCTGCTGGCCGAGCCCGACAAGGGCTTCTTCAAGGCCAAGGGCATCGCGCTGGACTATGTGCCCGGCACCGGCGGCGGGTCGGCGATTCAGACCATGCTGACCGGCAAGGCCGACATCGCCTTCACCGATCCCGCCGCCCTCTATCTGGCGCTGGACAAGGGCGAGAAGCTGGTCGCCATCTACAACATCTATCCGCAGAACGTCTTCAACGTGGTGTCGCCCAAGGCCAGCGGCATCACCAGGCCGGCCGATCTGAAAGGCAAACGCGTCGGCGTCTACAGCCTGTCGAGCGGCACCCGCCAGAATCTGGCCGTGCTGCTGCATCAGGTCGGCTTGAGCGAGAAGGACGTGACCATCGAGGTGACCGGCCTGCTGAACTTTGCCCCGGTGATCCAGGGGCAGGTGGATGCCACGGCGGCGACCGACACCGGCCTCTACGTCGCGCGGCTGAAGGGGCTGCCCGAAGTGACTGTGATCGAGGTGCGCGACAGCCTGAACCTGCCGAGCGACATCTTCGTGGTGACGGAGGAGACCTACCTCACCAAGAAGCCGCTGCTCGCCCGCTTCCTCGCCGCCTATCGCGACAGCGCCGCCTGGATGATCGCCAACCCGGAGGAGGCGGCCCGCATCGCCGTCACCCGCGCCATCAATGGGTCGGACGAGGCGGTCAACCTAGGCATCATCAAGCTGCGCAACGCCTCCACCGTGTCGGAGACGACGGAGCGCGAGGGGCTGGGCGCCTTCGATCCCGGCGTGATGCAGAAGGGCGCCGACACCTTTCACCAGCTGGGGCTGATCGCCCGCCCGCTCGACATGGGCGCGGTGGTGCGCACCGACCTGATCCCACCCAAGCAATAACGGGACCGTCATGGATTTCCAGGGCAAGGCCATCCTCGTCACCGGTGCCGGCCGCGGCATCGGCGCCGCCATCGCCCGCGCCTTCGCCGCGGAAGGGGCCATGGTGGCGGTCAATTACCTGCGCAACGATTCAGCGGCGGAAGCGGTGGCGGCGGAGTGCCGGACGCTGGGCGGCGACGGGCTGCCGCTGCGCGCCGACGTGACCGACGCCGCGGCGGTCGCCGGGATGGTGGAAATGGCGGTGGCGGAGTTCGGCGGGCTGGACGTGGTCGTCAACAACGCCTTCGCGCCCTATGTCTTCGATCCCGACCGGCGGCGGCTGTTCTGGGAAACCGAGTGGGACGACTACCAGACCCAGATCGACGGGGCGCTGAAAAGCACCCATGCCGTCTGCCGGGCGGTTCTGCCCGCGCTGCGTCGGCGGGGCGGGGGCAGCATCGTCAACATGGCAACCGACCTCGTGGCGCGGCCGACCGTGCCCTACCACGACTACACCACCGCCAAGGCGGCGCTGATCGGCTTCAGCCGCACCCTGGCGGCGGAACTTGGGCCGTTCGGCATCCGCGTCAACTGCGTGGCGCCGGGGCTGGTCTACCCCACCGATGCCAGCCGGTCGACCCCGGAGCCGGTCAAGGACCGCATCACCGCCCTGACGCCGCTCGGCCGCATCGCGGCGCCGGAGGATGTTGCCGGTCCGGTGCTGTTCCTCGCCTCCGACTGGAGCCGCTTCATGACCGGCCAGACGCTGACGGTGGATGGCGGGCTGGTGATGGGCGCTACCTGAACCCCACACCCGCCCGCCTTCACTGGAACCGGCGCCAGCCTCAGAACGGCTGTTGAAGCAATCCGATCAGCCCCTTCACGCCCGACACGAAATTACCGATGCGCAGGTTTTCGTCGAAGCTATGCTGGTTGTTGTCGGCATTCACCAGGGGCACGATCACGAAGGGCACCTTCAGCGCCTCGACCGCCGCGCCGGTGGGCACCGTGCCGCCCATCATGCGGATGCGCACCGGCTCCTCGCCGTAGGTCGCCTTGTAGGAGCGGTACAGCCACTCGCCGACCGGGGATTGCATGTCGGTGCGCGCCGCCGAGCTGGAGGCGGAGACCTTCTCCGAATCGAGGGAGGCGAGCTTGTCGTACTTCGCCCGCTCCTCGTCCGTCGGGGTGCCCTGGACCAGATGATAGCCCTGCGCCTCGATGTGCTTCTTCAGCATGCCGATCAGCTGTTCCGGCGGCGTTTCTGGAACCGTGCGCAGGTCCAGTTCGGCCACGGCGATTTCCGGGATGATCGTGCGGGCCTTGGCGCCCACGTCGGCGGCGGCGATGCCGCGGACGTTCAACGACGGGTACTGCAGCGCCTCCTGGTAGTTCTTGCCGACCTTCTCGGCCTCGGCGATGCCCAGGCGCTTGCGCAGCGCGGTCTCGTCGTCGGGGACGGCGGCCATGATCTTTTCCGCCGCGGCGTCGATCTTCACGGACTCATAGTAGCCGGGAATGGTCACGCGCCCGGTCTCGTCCTTCATGGACGCCAGCAGCTGCGCCAGCCGCATCGCCGGGTTGGCGGCGTAGTTGCCGAAGTGGCCGCTGTGCAGGCCCTGCTTGGCACCGAAGACGGTCAGGGTCGCCTGGGCGATGCCCCGGTTGCCGAAGACCAGCGTCGGCCTGTTGCTCTGATGCATGGGACCGTCCAGCACCAGCAGCGCATCGCTCTTCAGCAGGTCGGAATTCTGACGGATGACCTCGCCCAGCGTCGGCGATCCCTTCTCCTCTTCGGAATCCAGGATGACCTTGACGTTGACGCTGGGCGTCTGGCCCGTTCCCTTCAGGGCGTCGATGGCCGTCAGCAGCATCATGATCGGACCCTTGTCGTCCGACGACGACCGCGCGAACAGACGCCAGTCCGGATCGACCTGCTCGCCGTAGAGCTTCTCCAGCGGGATCGTTTCCCATTCGCCCTTGTCGGTCTTCTGCTTCAGCGCCGCGTCCCAGGGGCTCTTCTGCTTCCATTGCTGCGGCGTGACCGACTGGCCGTCCAGATGTGCGTAGAACAGGATGGTCTTCTTGGCGGGATCGGCGCCGGGCAGTTCCGCATACAGCATCGGCTTGCCGTCGTTCGGCAGCTGCCGCGTCTGGAAGCCCCGCTTCTGGAACGCCTGCTCCAGCCAAGCGACGTTCTTCTGAATGTCAGCGGCAACAACAGCGTCGTTGGGAAGCGCCAGAAGCTCGACGAATTCCTTGTAATTCGCAGACGAGTGCTTCGCCGCGAGCGTATCCGTGGACGGCGTGGCCGCGCCGGCCTGCATCGGCAAGATCATGCAGGCGCCGAGAATAAGCACCTGCTTGAGCGAAATTTTCCCTTTACCCGACATTTCTTCCCTCTCACAGTCTTGTGATGCGACGTGTACGAATGAATTGCGGACAACGTCAAGTTTGATCGACGTTTTCACGGGTCAGGGCTGTGCGTGGCGCGCAGCACGCCGAGGCTGGGAGGACCGATGCCGTGGCGGCTATCAAAAGGGAACGGTCCCGTGCAAGCTGTCCGCCGGATCGGAAACCGACCGGTCGCCGGAGCGGGGGATCGGGTGGCGTGAAGGCGGGTGATGGTGGAAGCGGCATGAAACGGAATTCGCGCAGCGGTGGGCGGTGGGTGCCGGCGCTGATGGCCGTCTGGCTGCTGCTGCCGGGCCCGGCAGCAGCAGGGGCGGGCAAGCTGCCGCAACCGGTGGAAACGGTCACCGTCATGACGTCCTTTCCCGCCGGCTTCTACGAGCCGGTGCGGGAGGCGTTCGAACAGGCCCATCCCGACCGGCGCCTCCGGGTGATCAACGCCAAGACAACGGCGGCCATCACCCAGCTGCAGGACCGCGTGGAGGACGTCGACATCTTCTGGGCGTCCGCCCCCGACGCCTTCGAGGTGCTGAAAGCCGCCGGGTTGCTGGCTCCGGTCGCCGCGCGCCCGACCGGCGCCCCGGCGACCGTCGGCAACCAGCCGATCGACGATCCGGACGGCACCTATCTCGGTTTCGCGCTGTCGGGCTATGGGCTGGTCTGGGACCAGTCCTATCTCGACCGGCACGGGATCGCCGCCCCGCGAAGCTGGGAGGATCTGCGCAAACCCGCCTATGTCCGCCATCTCGGCATCACCGCGCCATCGCGCTCCGGCACCATGCATCTGATGGTGGAGACCGTTCTGCAACTCCATGGCTGGGAGCGCGGCTGGGCCATGTGGCTGGAAATCGCCGGCAACATCGCGACGGTGACGGCGCGAAGCTACGGCGTGGTGGAGGGCGTAGGCAAGGAGCGTTTCGGCATCGGGCTGGCGATCGACTTCCTGGGCCAGGGAGCCGGCCAGGCATCGGACGGAGAGGCCTTGCGCTTCGCCTATCCCGCCGACAGCGTGTTCCTGCCGGCCAGCGTGGCGGTGCTGCGCAGCGCGCCCAATCCGGCGGGAGCGGGCGTCTTCATCGATTTCCTGCTGTCGCCCCCCGGACAGGCGCTGATGCTGCGTCCGGACATCGGGCGGCTCCCGGTCCGTCCCGACACCTACGCCGCCGCGCCCGCCGGCTATCCCAACCCCTATGCCCGCGAGACCGGAGACGACCTCTTCCTCTTCGACCGGGCCTTGTCCAGCCGCCGCTACGAGTTGGTCAACCTGCTGTTCGACGAATTGATCACCTTCCGGGTGAAGACGCTCAACCGGGTCTGGCAGTTGATCCACGAGGGCGAGAACCGTCTGGCCGCCGCTCCGGACCCGGTGGCCCGCGACCTGTTGCGCGCGGCCCGCGCGGCGGCAACCGCGGTTCCCGTCGACGCCGCCGAGGCCGTCGATCCCGCCTTTTCCGCGGCGTTGAGGCGGCCTGCCCGTGGCATGCGGGTTTCTGCCCGGCAGGAGGAGCTGGCGGCGGAATGGCGGAGCTTTTCCAAGACCCGGCTCGATGCGGCACTGTCGGCGGCCGAACGGGCGCTGGTGATCCTGCGGGTGGCGGCCGGCGAAGGGGGCTGGCCATGAGCGCGCTGGCGCAACCGTCCGTATCCGGCCGCAGTCCGGGGAGCAGGCGGGGGCCGTTGCGCTTCGGCATCCGCGCCCGGCTGTTTCTGGCCTTCGTCGCGGTGGCCATCCTGTCGGTGGCGGCTTGCGCGCTCGGCTGGCTGTCCTACGACCGGCTGGGCGGCACGCTGGACGAGTTCGCGGAAAGCCACCTGCCTGCCCTGGGTTTCGCCGCCAAGCTGGCGGAGGAGGGCGGCGCCATCATCGCCACCGCCCCCATCCTGGCCGGCAGCCGGACCGAGGCCGAGATGGACGCGATCCGCGACACGCTGGGCCGTCGTCTGACCGCGCTGCGGGCGCTGACCGGCGCCATCGAGGGCGGCGTCCCCGGCCTGCGCCCGGTGGTGGACGCGCTCGGCCGCAACCTGGAGGAATTGGACGGCACGGTGCGCCAGCGGCTGGCGCTGGCCCGCCGCAACCAGGAGGCCATCGAGCGGCTGCGCTGGCTGCACGCCGATTTCCTCGACGAGATCGACCCGCTGGTCGCCGACGCCCGCTTCAACATCCAAAGCGCACTGTCCTCCGTCGAGAGCGGCAAGGCGTCTGCCGATGCGGTCCGCATCCTGCGGGAGGAGAACCGGCGGAGCGAGGCGGTGCTGCAGATCGGCGCCAACGGCAACCTCGCGGTCGGGCTGATCGCGCGGGCGGCGACGCTCGCCACGCCCGAGATGCTCGACGACAACGCCGGCTTCCTCGACGAGACCGCCGACCGTCTGCAGCGCGACCTCGCGGCGCTGGCCGATTGGCCGGACGGCGTGTCGCTCGGGCAGGTGGTGGCCCAGCTTCTCGGGCTCGCACGCGGAGCGGACGGCAGTGTACCGGCGCTGCGCCGGGAGGAGCTGGAAACCGCCGCGCGCGGACAGGCCCTGCTGGCCGAGAACCGCGACATCGTGGCCCGGCTGAACGGGCTGATCGCCCGGCAGGTCCAGGCGGTGGAGCATGATTCCCGCGCCGCCGCCGCGCGCTCCGCCCAGGCGGTCGCGTTCGGCCGCTCCGCCCTGCTGGCGAGCGCGGTGGTCAGCCTGCTGGTGGCAGTGCTGGTGGCGTGGCTCTACGTCAACCGCAACCTGATCTCCCGCCTGACCCGGCTGGGCGACGCGGCCCGCGCCATCGCCGCCGGGGATCTGAAGGCCGACATCCCGCTGGGCGGCCGCGACGAGCTGTCGGACATGGCGGCGGCGCTGCTGGTCTTCCGCGACACCGCCATCGCGGTGGAGGAGGCGAACGCGCAGGCGATCATCGACAACGCCCAGGCCGGGCTGGCGATCACCGACGCGCAGGGCGTGATCGAGTTCGTCAACCCGCTGGCCGCCGCGCTGATCGCACCGCCGCCCGGTGAGGGCGGCGATGGGGAGGGCGGCGACGCCGCGCGCCTTGCCGACCGCCTGGATGCCGCCGGTGCCGACCGCGTCGCGGCGTTCTTCGCCCAGGTGTCCGCCGGGGCCGAGGGCGTCGCGCCCACCCTGTCCACCCTTGCCACCGGGCGACGTCCTGATGGCGGAGCGGTTCCGGTGCAGGTCGGCGTCCGACCCTTCTGGCGGCGCCAGCAGCAGCGCTTCATCGTCACCCTGACCGACATGACCGAACGATTGGAGGCCCAGCACCTTCTGGAGCGCACGGTGCGGGAGCGCACCACCGACCTGCAGACCACCAACGACCGGCTGGAGCGCGCCATCGCCGAGCACCAGCGCACCGAGCGGGAGCTGCGCGAGGCCCAGGCCGAGCTGGTGCAGGCCGGCAAGCTGGCGGCGCTCGGCCAGCTGGCGGCCGGCGTCGGGCATGAGCTGAACCAGCCGCTGGCCGCCATCCGCTCCTACGCGCACAACGGCCGCAAGCTGATCGGGCTGGGCCGGGTGGAGGAGGCGGGAGCTAATCTGGGCAAGATCGCCGACCTGACGGCCCGCATGGCGAACATCACCAACCACCTGAAACGCTTCGCCCGGCGTCCGGACGCCCGTCTGGGCGCGGTGGAACTGGAGCCGGTCATCCAGGGCGCGCTGTCCTTGTTCGGCAACCGCCTGCGCGAGGAGGCGGTCGCGGTGGAACTGCAAATGCCCGACACCGCCGCGCCGCTGCGGGTCCGTGCCGAGGAGGTGCGGCTGGAGCAGGTGCTGGTCAACCTGCTGAGCAACGCGCTGGACGCCGTGGCCGGCAGGCAGGCCCGCCGCATCCTGATCCGGGCCGAAGCCGTGGAGAAAGGCGACGGGGAAGAGGGCGGTGCCGTCCGCATCGAGGTGCGTGACAGCGGCCCCGGCATCGTCGCCGATCCGGTCGAGCAGATCTTCGATCCCTTCTTCACCACCAAACCGGTGGGAACGGGGCTGGGGCTCGGCCTGTCGATCTCGTACAACATCGTCCGCGACTTTGGCGGCGTGCTGTCGGTGGCCGAGAGCGGCCCCGGCGGAACCGCCTTCGTCCTCACACTGACCCGCCTCCCTTGAACGGCGAATGAAGGCCTGCCCATGACCGTCCTGCTGATCGACGACGACCCCGAAGTGCTCGACTCCAGCCGCCAGACGCTGGAACTGGAGGGCTTCGCGGTCCAGGCGGTGACGGATCCGGCGGCGGCCCTGGCCCGGCTCGGATCCTCCTGGCCCGGCGTGGTGGTGACCGACGTGCGCATGCCGGGGATGGACGGTTTCGCCCTGCTGGAGATGGTGCGCGCCGCCGACGCGGAGGTGCCGGTGGTGCTGGTCACCGGGCATGGCGACATCGCCATGGCGATGCGGGCGGTCCGCGAAGGCGCCTACGACTTCATCGAGAAGCCGGCCGAACCCGACCATCTGGTCGAGGTGGTGCGGCGCGCGCTGGACCATCGCGGGCTGGTTCTGGAAAACCGGCGCCTGCGGGCGCAGTTGGCCGAGGGCGGTGTGGAGGGGCGGATCATCGGCCGCTCCCCGGCGGTCGAGCGCCTGTGCGCCACCGTCGCGAACCTCGCCGACGCCGAGGTGGACGTGCTGCTGTTCGGCGAGACCGGCACGGGCAAGGAACTGGTTGCCCGCAGCCTGCACGAGGGCGGCCGGCGGCGCGCCGGCAACTTCGTGGCGCTGAACTGCGGGGCCATGCCCGACAGCATCATCGAGAGCGAACTGTTCGGCCACGAGCCGGGCGCCTTCACCGGGGCGCAAGCCCGGCGCATCGGCAAGCTGGAGCACGCGGCCGGCGGCACCCTGTTCCTCGACGAGATCGAAAGCATGCCGATGCATCTGCAGGTCAAGCTGCTGCGCGTGCTGCAGGAACGGGTGATCGAGCGCATCGGCGCCAACCGGACGATCCCGCTCGACCTGCGGGTGGTGGCGGCGACCAAGGTAGACCTGCTGCGGCTGGCGGCGGAGGGGAAATTCCGCGAGGATCTCTATTACCGCCTCAACGTCGTCACCGTGCCGCTGCCTCCCTTGCGGGAACGGCGCGAGGACGTGCCCCTGCTGTTCCGCCATTTCCTGGATGCCGCCGCTGCCAGGTCGCGCCGGACGGTGCCGCCGCTCGACCCCGCCATGCTGGCCCGGCTGACCGCCCATGGCTGGCCCGGCAACGTCCGCGAACTGCGCAACGTCGCCGAACGGGTGGCGCTGGGTCTGGGCGACGGCCTCGCCCCCGTCGGCGGTGTGGTCGCGGCAACGGCGGAGATCGAGCCGCTGGCCGACCAGCTCGACCGCGTCGAGAAGCAGCTGATCGAGGACGCGCTGGCCCGCTGCGGCGGCCGCGTCGGCGAGACGGCGGAGCGGCTGGGGATCACCCGCAAGAC
This sequence comes from Pseudomonadota bacterium, assembly GCA_023423695.1. Lineage (GTDB taxonomy): Bacteria > Pseudomonadota > Alphaproteobacteria > Azospirillales > Azospirillaceae > Azospirillum. The sequence goes on from JAFAFA010000061.1 coordinate 123,745, forward strand.
CCTGTACCTGAAGATGCGCCACCACGGGCTGAACCGGGACGATTTCACGGAGGAGTGACGAAGCGCTTTTCGGCTACCGATGAGCCCTTCTCCCGCAAGGGGAGAAGGGCTTTCCATGCCTTCAGGCCACTGCCTTTAAGGGACCGAGCACCGTAAGTGGAGGCGATGTTCCCTGCGTTACCCGCATATGCCGGGCGATGTTCCCGTCCTGACCCATCGATGTCGCGCAAAGCCGGACGGTACAAGGGCCCGCCGTCTGGCACGCCGATTGCTGATATAGCCAGCATAAAACATCGAGGGAGGGACTCCACCCATGCTTCGCACAACGCGCACCCTGCGCAACGCCGCCGCCGCCCTGGCCGTCCTGCTTCTGTCCGGCACCACCGCCTTCGCGCAGGATGCCAGCGGCAAGCTGGTCATCGTCACATCCTTTCCCAAGGACATGACGACCGCCTTCCAGCAGGCCTACCAGAAGGCCAACCCCAAGGTCACGGTCGAGATCCTGAACCGCAACACCAATGCGGGCGTGAAGTATCTCCAGGAAACCGCGTCCAACAACGGCGTCGACCTGTTCTGGGCCTCGGCCCCCGACGCCTTCGAGGTGCTGAAGGGCGCCGGGTTGCTGCAGCCCTACAAGCCCAAGGTGGAGGGCATCCCGACCAAGGTCGGCGCCTATCCGGTCAACGATCCGGAGGGGATGTACGCCGGCTTCGCCGCGTCCGGCTACGGCATCATGTGGAACAGCCGCTACATGAAGGCCAACGACCTGCCGGTTCCCAAGGAATGGGCCGACCTGACCAAGCCGGTCTATTTCGATCACGTCGCGATCTCGGCCCCGTCGCGCTCCGGCACGACGCACCTGACCATCGAGACGATCCTCCAGGGCGAGGGCTGGGAGAAGGGCTGGCGCACCAACAAGGAGATGGCCGGCAACTACCGCACCATCACCGAGCGCAGCTTCGGCGTGCCGGACGGGGTGAATTCGGGAGCCTTCGGCATCGGCATCGTCATCGATTTCTTCGCGCTGTCGTCGCAGGCGTCGGGCTTCCCGGTGGAGTTCGCCTATCCCACCATCACCACCATCGTCCCGGCCAATGTCGGCGTCGTGAAGAACGCGCCCAACAAGGCCGCCGCCGAGGGCTTCGTCGATTTCCTGCTGTCGCCGAAGGGACAGGAGGTTCTGCTTGAGCCGGCGATCCGCCGCCTGCCGGTCAACCCGGTCACCTACGAGAAGGCACCCGCCGGCTATCCCAACCCGTTCAAGGACACCTCGCTGGGCGCCCAGGTGAACTTCGACGTCAACGTCTCGCAGGCCCGCTACAACGTGGTGGACGCGCTGTTCGACCAGCTCATCACCTTCCAGCTCGACGACCTCAAGGCCGCGACCCAGGCCATCCACAAGGCCGAGGCGGCCATCGCCAAGAAGCCGAACGACAAGGCCAAGGCCCTGCTGGCCGAGGCGCGCGACCTCGTCGCCGCCATGCCGGTGACGGCGGAGCAGGCCGCCGACCCGCAACTGGCCGGCGCCTTCACGGTGGAACGCAAGTCGGCCAAGGACACGGTGCCGGAACGCCAGGCGCAGGTCGAACAGAAGTGGTCCGCCTTCGCCAAGGAAAACTACGCCGCCGCCCGCAAGAAGGCCGACGAGGCGCTGGCTCTGGCGCGCTGACGCGCCAGCGCTTCGTGCATGGGGGACGCGCCGGTCGCGTCCCCTCCTGACCTCCCCAGTTCACGGGCCTTTCCATGACGTCACTTGCGCTCACGCGCGACCGCATCGCGCGCGTGCGGCCGGGGCCGGCGCTGGCCGCGCTGCTGATCGCCGCCTTCCTGCTGCTGTTCCTGGTCGTCCCGGTGGTCCAGGTCATCTTCGTCGCCTTCCAGGACAAGACGACGGGTGCCTTCACCCTGGTGAATTTCGCTGATTTCTTCAGCAACGACCTGTTCATGCGGTCCTTCGCCAACTCCTTCTACGTCTCGGCGATGTCGGTGGTGGTGGCGAGCCTGCTGGCCCTGCCGCTCGCCTACCTGACCACGCGCTTCGAATTCCGCGGCTCCGTGCTGATCCAGAGCCTCGGCATCATTCCGCTGATCATGCCGCCCTTCATCGGCGCCGTGGCGATGCAGCTGCTGTTCGGGCGCAACGGGTCCGTGAACCTGCTTCTGCGCGACAATTTCGGCTTCTCGATCCCCTTCATGGAGGGACTGAACGGCGTCATCTTCGTCCAGAGCATCCATTATTTCCCCTTCATCCTGATCAACCTGTCGGCCAGCCTGAAGAACATCGACCGGGCGATGGAGGAATCGGCGCAGAATCTCGGCTGCCACGGCTTCCGTCTGTTCCGCCGCATCGTCTTCCCGCTGGCGATGCCGGGGTACGTTGCCGGCGCCTCGCTGGTCTTCATCAAGGTGTTCGACGACCTCGGCACGCCGCTGCTGCTGAACGTCAACGACATGCTGGCGCCGCAGGCCTATCTGCGCATCTCCTCGATCGGCATCGCCGATCCGATGGGCTACGTCATCTCCGTCGTGCTGATCGCCTGCTCTCTGCTGGCGCTGTGGGTGTCGGCGCTGGCGATGCGCGGCAAGGATTACGCCACGGTGCAGCGCGGCGGCGGCGGTCTGGCCAAGCGGCGCCTGAAGCCGCTGGAGATGGTGGCGGCCTATGGCATCGTGCTGCTGATCCTGGTGCTGGTGCTGGCGCCGCATGTCGGGCTCGGCCTGCTGTCCTTCGCCACCATCTGGTCGTTCAGCCCGGTCCCCGACGCCTTCACCCTGAAGCACTACCAGACCGTCTTCACCGAGAGCGGGCAGTACATCACCAACACGCTGCTCTACGCCTCGCTGGCGGCGCTGCTGGACGTGGTGATCGGCACCGCCATCGCCTATCTGGTCCTGCGCACCAAGCTGCCGGGCCGGCAATGGCTGGACTACATCGCGATGGCGGCGCTGGCGGTGCCGGGCGTCGTGCTGGGCATCGGCTATCTGCGCAGCTTCTACGACGTGCCGATGCCGTTCACCGGCCAGCCGCTGTCGAACTTCTGGCTGATCCTGGTCTTCGCGCTGGCAATCCGCCGGCTGCCCTACGCTTTGCGTGCCTGCACCGCGGCCCTGCAGCAGGTCAGCTCCTCGCTGGAGGAGGCGGCCGAGAATCTCGGCGCCACCAAGCTGCGCACGGTCAGCCGCATCGTCGTGCCGCTGATGTCGGGCGGCATCCTGGCCGGCTTCGTCACCAGCTTCGCCACCGCGGCGGTCGAGCTGTCGGCGACCATCATGCTGGTCCATTCGCAAAGCGACGCACCGCTGGCCTACGGCCTCTATGTCTACATGCAGTCGGCGGCCGGGCGCGGTCCGGGGGCGGCGCTGGGCATCTTCGCCGTCATCATCGTGGGCCTGGGCACCTACCTGTCGCACGTCGTCATCGAGCGCGGCCGCCGCGACCGCGGCCAGGACCACTAAGAGAGTCCTTGAGGGGATCCCCATCATGAACCATCAGTTTTCCCCGGCCGCGCTCGCTGCCCAGATCGAGAGCGTCGGCGTCGACATCGAAGGCGTGAACCTGTCCTACGGCACCAACCACGTGCTGAAGGACGTGAACCTCGCCATCAAGCCGGGCGAGTTCTTCGCCTTCCTCGGTCCGTCGGGCTGCGGCAAGACCACGCTGCTGCGGCTGATCGCCGGCTTCAACACGGCACAGCGCGGCGAGGTGCGCATCGGCGGGCGCGACATCTCCACCCTGCCGCCGCACCGCCGCGACGTCGGCATGGTGTTCCAGAGCTACGCCCTGTGGCCGCACATGACCGTGCGCCGCAACGTCGCCTTCGGGCTGGAGGAGCGGCGCGTGCCCCGCGCCGAGATCGAGCGGCGGGTGGACGCCGCCCTCGATCTGGTCGGGCTGAAGCATCTGGCCGACCGCCGGCCCTCGCAGCTGTCGGGCGGCCAGCAGCAGCGCGTGGCGCTGGCCCGCACCGTCGTGATCGAGCCGAAGATCCTGCTGCTCGACGAGCCGCTGTCGAACCTCGACGCCAAGCTGCGGGTGCAGATGCGCCAGGAACTGCTGAGCCTGCAGCGCAAGCTGGGCCTGACCACCATCTTCGTCACCCACGACCAGGAGGAGGCCAACACCATCTGCGACCGCATCGCGGTGATGGAGGACGGCAAGGTGCAACAGGTCGGCACCCCGCAGGATCTCTACGACCATCCAGCCAACCTGTTCGTCGCCGGCTTCCTCGGCACGGCCAACGTGTTGGACGGCGCGGTGCGGAGCGACGGCGCCGCGGGCAGCGTCTTCGTCGGCAACGGCGTCACGCCGGTGGCGCTGCCGACGTCGGTCGAGGCGGGTGCGGCGGGCAAGCTGATGTTCCGTCCGCAGAATCTCGTCATCCGGGCCGACGGCGGACCGCCGGCACCCGGCCACGCCCGGCTGACCGGCGTCATCCGGCACCGGGAATTCCTCGGCGCCTCCATCCGCTATGCGGTTGATGTCGGCGGGCAGCTGGTACAGGTGGACGCGCCGCATCAGGCGGGCGATGCTCTGCTCGCCCCGGATGCCCCGATCATCCTCGACCTTGCGGCCGACAAGGCCCGCTTCCTCCGCCAGTAAGGTGCCGTGACCGTGACCAACCCCGCCGACACCCCAGCCGATAGCCTGAACCGCCGCCCCATCCGTGCGGTCGCCTTCGACCTCGACGGCACGCTGGTGGACAGCGTCGCCGACCTGATGCATGCCTCCAACGCCCTGCTCGCCGAGCTGGGACGCCCGCCGGTCGATCTGCCGTCGGTGCGCTCCTTCGTCGGCGACGGAGCGCCCAAGCTGGTGGAGCGCGTGCTCGCCGCCACCGGGGGGGTTCCGGCCCCGGACGAGACCGCCCGCTGCCTCAAACGCTTCCTGGAAATCTACGAGGCCGACCCCAGCGCCCACAGCGCGCTCTATCCCGGCGTCGCCGATACGCTGGAGGCTTTGGCGGCGGCCGGCCTGCGGCTCGGCGTCTGCACCAACAAGCCGATGGCGGCTACCCTGCGGCTGCTCGACGATCTGGGCATCGCCGGCCGCTTCGCCGCGGTGGTCGGCGGTGACAGCTACCCGACCCGCAAGCCGTCGCCGGAACCGGTACTGGGCCTGCTGGACCGGCTGGGCGTCCGCCCGGAGGAAACCGCCTTCGTCGGCGACAACGAGCACGATGTGGCCGCTGCCCGTGCGGCGGGCGTCGCACGGGTGCTGGTGGTGCCCTACGGCTATGCCCGGGTGCCGCTCGCCGGCCTGCCGCACGACGGCGTCCTTGCCGGCTTCGCCGATCTGGCCAAGCGGCTGTCATGCTGAACGCCGTGATCTTCTGCCGCCATGGCGAGACGGAGAGCAATCTCGGAGGCTGGCTTGCGGGTTCGCGTGATGTGTCGCTGACCGAGCGGGGCCGGGCACAAGCGCAGGAGGCCGCCGCGGCCCTGGTCACCGGGCGGCAGCAGGTCCCGGTCGTCTACAGCAGTCCGCAACGCCGGGCGCTGGAAACGGCGGCCATCCTGGCCGAAGCCCTGGCGGTTCCGGTCGTCCCGGTCGCCGGGCTGGAGGAGCGCCGCTGGGGCGATCTGGAGGGCGGGGCGATTCCCGCCGACCTGTTGCGCGAGGAGGTGCCGAATGGGGAAAGCCTGGCCGCATTCGGCGCCCGCGTCACCGCGGCGCTCGAAGGCCTGCCGGTACCCGCGGACGGCCGCCCGCCCCTGATCGTCGCGCATGCCGGCACCTGGCCGGTGCTCTGCCGATGGCTGGGCGTGGAGTCCGCACTGCTGTGGCCGCCGAACGCGTCGCCGGTCACCCTGACGCGGCAGGGCGCACGCGTCGGGTGACGCGGGCGCCCTGTACGGAGAGGCCATGTTCTGAGGAAGCTGGACGGCCTCAGGCCGCCCAGTTGACGCCGTCGGCGTCCTGCGTCTGCGGGGAGGTCTGCGCGACCACCTTGACCGCCAGACCGCCGCAGGAGGTTTCGCGGTATTTCGGATCCATGTCCTTGCCGGTCTCGAACATCGTCTCGATGACCTTGTCGAGCGACACCAGCGGTTCGCTGGTCCGGTGCAGGGCCATGCGGGTCGCGTTGATCGCCTTCATGGCGCCCATGGCGTTGCGTTCGATGCAGGGGATCTGAACCTGCCCGCCGACCGGGTCGCAGGTCAGGCCGAGATTGTGTTCCATCGCGATCTCGGCGGCGATGCACACCTGTTCGGGGCTGCCGCCCATCAGGTCGGCAAGACCGCCGGCGGCCATCGAGCAGGCGACGCCGACCTCGCCCTGACAGCCGACCTCGGCGCCGGAGATGGAAGCGTTGCGTTTGTAGAGCGCGCCGATGGCGGCCGACGCCAGGAAAAAGCGGACGCAGGCGTCCTCGTCCACCGGCTTGATGAAATTGTGGTAGTAGGCGAGCACCGCCGGGACGATGCCGCACGCCCCGTTGGTCGGCGCGGTGACGACGCGGCCGCCCGCCGCGTTCTCCTCGTTCACCGCGAAGGCGAACATGTTGACCCAGTCGACCACGTTCATCGGGTCGCGCGACAGCGCTTCCGACGAGGCCAGCTGGCGGCGCAGGATGGCGGCGCGGCGGGGAACCCGCATCGGACCGGGCAGCACGCCCTCCGTCGTCATGCCGCGGTCCATGCAGGCGCGCATCGTCTGCCAGATGTTGGCGAAATAGTCCCGGATCTCCTGATGGCTGTGCAGGCGCAGCTCGTTCTGGAGGATCAGGCCCGAGAAGGACAGGCCGGTCTTCCGGCAATGGTCCAGCAGGTCGGCGGCCGAAGCGTAGGGATAGGGAAGCTCCACCTCCTCGCCGCTCTGCTTGCCGAAATTCTCGTCCTCGACGACGAAGCCGCCGCCGATCGAATAGTAGGTCTTGCCCAGCAGCAGCCGGTCGCCGTCGAAGGCCTGGATCGTCATGCCGTTCTCGTGCCGGGGCAGATTCGACCGGTGGAAGGTGATGGCGGCCGGCGGGAAGTCGATCGGCTTGCCCTCCTGTCCCAGCGGCAGGCTGTGCGAATTGCGCACCTGCTGCAGGAAGGCGGGGATCGTGTCGATGGCGACGGTGTCCGGCAGGTTCCCGGCGAGGCCAAGCATGAGGGCGACGTCGGTGTGGTGGCCCTTGCCGGTGAGCGCCAGCGAGCCGTAGATGTCGACCGCGACGCGGGTGGTGGCATCGAACCCGCCGCAGGAGCGCAGGGCGTCCACGAACTGCTTGGCTGCCCTCATCGGTCCCACCGTGTGTGAACTGGAGGGGCCGATACCGACCTTGTAGAGGTCGAACATGCTGATCATGGCTTGCTTCCTTCCTGTGGACGGCCCCGGAGATCGTTGGGGAGATGCCTGGCCGGTTCTTCTCTTCGCCGCTTCAGGCGGCACCCGTCGCGGTGGACGGGGCCGCCTTGAGCGGAAACGGTGGGCAGGGGAGGGGGATCGTCAGAGGCTGAGCAGGGAGTAGAGGATGGCGGACATCGCGACGCTGCCGATGAACAAGACCACCACGTTGCCCGGCTGACCGGCGTATTTGCGCATGGCCGGCACCTTACGGATCGCGTACATCGGCATGATGAAGAGCAGGGCGGCGATGATGGGACCGCAGAGGGTTTCGATCATGCCCAGGATGCTGGGGTTCAGGGTGGCGGCGATCCAGACGGCGGCGACCATGAACAGGGCGCTGAAGCGGTTGATGGACTTTTCGTTGACCGGTTTGCCCTGGCTGCGCAGCTGCTGGGAGATCAGGCCGTTCAGACCTTCACGGGCGCCGAGATAGTGGCCGAAGAAGGATTTGGTGATCGCCACGAACGCCACGGCCGGGGTCAGGAGGGCCATCAGCGGGTTGTCGAACTTGTTGCCGAGATAGGACAGGATCGAGATGTTCTGGGCCTTCGCGTCGGCCAGTTCCTGCGGGGTCAGGCTGAAGACGGAGCTGAAGACGAAGAACATGACGACCAGGACCATCATGACGACCGCATACTTCTCGATGCGGTTGGTCTGGGCTTCGGCTTCCGCACCATACTGGTTCTGCTGGGCGACGACGAAGCGGGAGATGGCCGGGGAGTGGTTGAAGGAGAACACCAGGGCCGGGATGCTGAGCCACAGGGTCAGGCTGAACTGGCCGACGGTCGGGGTCTGCTCGAGGACCGCGCCGTTCCAGTCGGGGGCGAGATACAGGCCGATGCCCATCAGGACGAAGACGAAGGGATAGACGAGCCAGCCCATGACCCGCACGACCATCTGCTCGCCCAGCTTTATCACGCCCATCAGGCCGAGGATCAGGCCCAGCGACAGCAGGATGCGCGGCGGCGGCACCATGCCCAGCTGATGCACCATGAAGCTTTCGACTGTGTTGGTCAGGCCGACGCCGTAGATCAGCAGGATCGGCAGGATGGTGAAGAAGTACAGCAGGGTGATGAGCTTGCCCGCGGTGCTGCCGAAATGCTCGGCCACCACTTCGGTGATGTCGCTGCCGGGTTTGGACGAGGACAGGATGAAGCGGCAGAGGCCGCGATGGGCCAGATAGGTCATCGGGAAGGCGATGACCGCCATCACCACCAGCGGCCAGAAACCGCCGAGACCGGCGTTGATGGGAAGAAAAAGGGTGCCTGCGCCAATAGCCGTTCCGAACAACCCAAGCATCCACATGGTGTCGTGCTTGGTCCAAGGCAGTGGTGGATTGCCAAGCCTCGTGGTTTCCGTTGAGATGCTGACCATTTTTATATCTCCAGCATGCCTTAGGTCGTTGATGTTCAGGCCATCACGGAAAGGCTGCGCTTTGTTGACCTGGAGAAAGCCTATCAACACCCCGGCGGCAATGCCTGACCCAACTCAGGAGCGGTGGAATAGCGAAATGAGCGGCGGAATGGGGAAATGAGCGGAGACGGCTGGCGGCGAGCGGCGGCCTGTGGGGGCGAGCGGCGCGTTTCGCCGCTTCGCACTGGCCTTTCCGCCGGGGATCATTCACACCATGCGCCTCGACCCGGCACATGCCGTTGCCCATCTGCGCGGATCGGACGGTCCGGACGCGCGGGTGCAGGGAGCCTCAACCGATGCAGATTGATCCCGTGGGCCTCTCTCTGGTCCTTCTCCAGCAGATGTGCGTCTATCTGGTGGTGGCCTACCTTCTCAGCAGGACGAAGTTCTTCATTCCGCTGACGCATGTGACGATCCGGCCGCCGCACAAGCTGGCCTGCTACGTCATCTTCTCTCTGTTCTGCATGATGGGGGCCATCCTCGGCATGCCGGTGGTCCATGCCATCGCCAACACGCCGGCGATCGGCGCGGTGCTCGGCGGTCTGCTCGGCGGGCCGGTGGTCGGCGTCGCGGTGGGGATCACCGGCGGGTTGTACCGTTATTCGCTGGGCGGGTCCTTCGCGCTCGCAGCCGCCCTCGGCATCGTCGCGCAGGGCCTGCTGGGCGGCCTGATGCACCGGCACCTCATCAAAAAAGGCAAGGTCCGCACCCTGTTCGATCCGGTCAAGGCAGGCGCCCTGACCTTCGTCGGGGTGGTGCTCGAACTGCTGATCGATCTTGCGGTGGCGAGGCCCTTCGGCCAGACGCTGGAGATCGTGCTGCTGATCGCGGTGCCGGAACTGATCGCCAACACGCTGGGGGCGGCGATGTTCATCGGCATCCTGCTCGACCGCCGCGCCCTGATCGAACGGCAATCCAGCCTGTTTTCCGCCAAGGCGCTGGCGATTGCCGCGCGGGCCGACGGCGTGCTGCGCCGGGGCTTCAATCAGGAAAACAGCATGACCGTCGCCCGGATCATCTACGAGGAGACCGGGGTTGGTGCCGTCGCCATCACCGACCGCGAGAAGATCCTCGCCTTCATCGGCATCGGCGACGACCATCATCTGCCCGGCACGCGGATTTCCTCGGCGAGCACGCTGGACGCCATCGCCAACAACGAGGTCATCTATGCCGACGGCAACGAGGTGGCCTACCAGTGTTCGATCAGTCCGACCTGTCCGCTGGGGGCGTCGCTGGTCATCCCGCTGGTCGGCGAGGACAGCCACGTCATCGGCACGATCAAGCTGTACGAGCCCAAGACCAAGCTGTTCTCCACCATCAACCGCACGCTCGGCGAGGGCATTGCCAAGCTGCTGTCGAGCCAGATCCTCGCCGGCCGCTACGAACAGCAGAAGGCGATGCTGGCGCAGGCGGAGATCAAGCTTCTGCACGCCCAGGTGAATCCGCATTTCCTGTTCAATGCGCTGAACACCATCGCCGCCGTCACCTGCGACGATCCGGAAAAGGCCCGCGACCTGATCGGCGACCTGTCCACCTTCTTCCGCATGAACCTGAAGCGCCCGAGCCAGATCGCCCCGCTGGCCGAGGAGATCGAGCATGTGAACGCCTATCTGCAGATCGAACTCGCGCGCTTTTCCGACAGCCTGTCGGTGGACATCGACATACCCGACAGCCTGGGCCGAGTGCGGCTGCCGGCCTTCACGCTCCAACCGGTGGTGGAGAATTCGATCAAGCACGGCACGTCACAGCTGCTCCGCCCTGGTCATGTTTCCATAAAGGCCCGTCAGGAGGGTGAGGTTCTCGTCGTCGATGTCGAAGACAATGCCGGCCTGTACGAACCGAAACCGACAGGTCAGGGGCTCGGCATGAGCCTGGTCGACCGCCGTATCAAGAACTGTTTCGGTCCTTCATACGGTGTTACCGTCGCATTCGAGCGGGACGTCTTCACCCGCATCACGATCCGGGTTCCTTTGGAGGCCGCTTCCAAATGATCAACGTGCTCATTGTCGATGACGAACCGCTGGCCCGCAAGGAGCTTCGCCGCGTTCTCTCGAAGGCCGACGACATCAACGTCATCGGGGAATGCAGCAACGCCATCGAGGCCATCGGCGTGATCAACCGGGAGAAGCCGGACGTTGTGTTCCTGGACATCCAGATGCCGCGGGTGAGCGGCATCGAGATGCTGAGCATGCTCGATCACGAAAAGATGCCGCACATCGTCTTCCTGACGGCCTACGACGAGTATGCGGTGCAGGCGTTCGAACAGCATGCCTTCGATTACCTGCTGAAGCCGGTCAATCAGGCCCGGCTCGACAAGACGCTGCAGCGCCTTCGCCGCGACCGCGAGCCGCAGAAGATCGACCAGCTTCCGGGGGCCAACCAGCTGCGCCAGATCCCCTGCTTCGGCCAACACCATGTGCAGCTGGTGCGCATGGAGGATGTCGAGCATGTGGCGTCTGGGCTCAGCGGCGTCTATGTGGTCTCCACCGACGGCACCGAGCGGCCGACGGAGCTTCCCCTCCATATCCTTCAGGACCGCACGCCGCTGCTGCGCTGCCACCGGCAATATCTGGTCAACACCGACTGCATCGAGAAGATCAATTTCCTTGAAAACGGACTTGCCGAGATCAGCACGAAGCGCGGGCATGTGATTCCCGTGAGCCGGCGCTTCTTTCCGCAGATCAAGGAGCGACTCGGGATCCTGTGACGGCGAAGCCTCAGAGTTTGGAGTATTCAGGGCAGCTGGACCGCAGACCGCCATTGCCGCAGGAAAGTCCCGCGCTTGAGAGGGTCGAGGAAGACCAGCAGCGCCGCGCTGAGCGCTATGGGCTGCAGGGGCGCCATGGTGCTGGAGCGCAGGCCGGCGGCCGAGGCCTCGCGTGTCACCGAGGAGGACAGCGCGTAAAGGGCGGAGCGGTCGGCGACCACCTCCTGCCCGCGGGTGGACAGCAGGTAATCGATGAACAGGCCGGCCAGACGGGGGCGGGGGGCCGATTTCGGGATGACCGCCACGCGCGAGATGACCAGCGTGTAGTCCTCCGGCATCACGATGCCGATGGGCGCGCCCGCCGCCACCCGCGCCCGCGCGTAGGACCCCAGGACATTGTAGGCGATCAGCGCCTCGCCCCGCTCCACCATGTCGAGAAGGTCGGCAGTGCAGCAGGCCGTCCGCACCTGGGCATTGCCCATCAGCGCCACCAGTTGCCAGTACTGGCTGAACAGCAGCGCGTCGTGCGAGGCCAGAAGATAGCCGATGCCGCTGCTGGTGACGTCATAGGTGGCGACCAGCCGGCCGTAATGGGCGCGATCCTCGCGCAGCAGCCGGATCAGCGCGTCGCGGGTGCGCGGCACCCGGTCTTCGGCCAGGCGGTTGCGGTCGTAGGCGATCACCGCCGGTTCGAAGGTGAAGCCGAAGGCCTCGTTCCGCCAGTTGGCCCAGCCCGGCAGGAATTGGCTGTCGGCCGGGATGTGGGGCTGGGTGTGGCCGTCATTCACCAGCTTGACCTGAAGGTCGGCGGCGGAGCTGATCAGCAGGTCCGGCTTGTCCGTCTCGGCATCCTTGACCGCGCGGGCGTAGAGCTCGGACGTGCCGACGTCGACATACTCCACCGTGACATCCGGATGCGCGCGCTGGAAGTCGAGGACCAGCGGCTCCATCGCCTGCCGGTCGGTCGCCGCGTGGATGCGCAGCCGGTCCCGCGCCGTGCCGGGGGCCGGATAGGTGATGGTCTGTGTCGCCGCCGGGGGCGCCGTTTGCGCCGCCGACTGCTGGGGCGACCAGAAGCCGGTCAATGCCGCGAAGGCCACGGCCAGCAATGCCGCCCGGCCGCCAGACGGGCCGGCGATGGGATCGGACCCGGTGGCGGCGGCGGTGCCGGCGAGCGCCCCGGGGAAGTCGATCCGCGCCACCAGCCCGCTGCCCGGCCGGTCGAGCAGCGACAGGGCGGCGCCATGCGCCTCGGCCACGGAATGGACGATGGCCAGCCCCAGCCCGCTGCCGGCGACCCCTGCCGCCGAACTGCCGCGTCCGAAGCGGGTCAGCACCTTCGTCTTTTCCGCGTCCGGAATGCCGGGGCCGCGGTCGGCCACCTCGATGCGCAGGCCGCGGTCGCCGGGCCGGCGGGTCAGGGACACGTCGATGGCGCCGGCGGACCCGGCATATTTCACAGCGTTGTCGACGAGGTTGGTCAGCGCCTCGCGCAGGCTGATGGCGTCGCCCGGGACCAGACCCGGTTCGGCCGCGGGATCGACCTCCAGCCGGATCGGCGTCTCTCCGGCGACGGGCCGCGCCCGCTGGATCACCTGTTCCAGCAGCGCGCCGATGTCCACGTCTTCCGGGTTCAAGGCCTCGCTGCGGTGCATCACCATGGCGTGGTTGAGAAGCTGGCTGGTGAGCTGGCTGGCCTCCACCGCGTTGCGGTGGACACGCTGGGCGATGCGGCGCAGGGCGGCGGGGTCGTCCTCGTCAGCCGCGAGTTCGGCCTGCAGGCGCAGACTGGCGAGCGGCGTGCGGATCTGGTGGGCGGCGTCCGCCAGGAAGGTCTGCATGGTGTCCAGATTCGACTTCAACCGCTCCATCAGCTGGTTGATCGCGTGGACCAGCTGCGACACCTCTTGGGGCGGCGGCATGGCGATGGGGGAGAGGTCGCGGGCGTGCCGGTCGCGCAGCACGCGCTCCAGCGAGCCGAGCGGGGCCAGCGCCTGCCGGATGCCGAACCACACCAGCCCTGCCACGGCCAGCATGGCGAAGACGATGGGCAGGAATGCGTTGGCGAGGATGTCGCGCGCCAGTGCCTGCCGCTCCTCCCGCGTCTGGGCGACGGCGATGGTCACCCAGCCGGCAAGGCCCGGCTGCGCCACGAAGCGGTCCAGCGTGGCGACGCGCACCCGCGCGTCGCGGTAGGTGGCATCGGCGAATTGCGGGTGGACGCTGGCGCCGGACTTGGCGGTCACCGGCAGGTCGTCGTATCCCGTGACCGGCGATCCGTCCGGCGCGACGATGCGGTAGAACAGCCGGTCGCGCCCGCCGCCCTGCTCCTCTCCGCCTTGCGCCAGGATGCTGAGCGAGGAATAGGGCAGATCGACCAGGAACCGTCCGTCCTGCACGCGCACTGTGTCGGCGATGGACAGGGCGGACGCCGCCAGCAGGCGGTCGAAGGCGGCGTCGGCGGCGCGCCGGGCATAGGCGTCGACGAACAGGAACAGGCAGCCGGTCAGCACCGCCAGCACGCCGAGCAGCCGGATGAACAGGCGGCGGCGCAGCGAATAGGTCCCCTCATTCCCCGTTGCGGATTTCCGCCACATATCCCAGCCCCCGAACCGTGCGGATCTCCATCGACGATCCCTGCATCTTGCGCCGCAGCCGCGAGACGTACAACTCGATGGCGTTCAGCGCGGTGGGCTGGTCCAGGCTGAACAGGCGGTCCATCAGATCCTCCTTCGACATCACCGCGCCGAGATGACCGAGGAACAGCTCCAGCAGCCGGAACTCGCGCCCGCCCAGTTCGACCGGCCGGCCATCGACCTGCACCAGTTTGGCCGCGGCGTCGAACAGGATGTTGCCGAACTGCGTGCGCGACGACGCCATGCCGTGGGAGCGGCGCAGCAGCGCCCGGCAGCGTGCCTCCAACTCGCGCAGGTCGAAGGGCTTGACGATGAAATCGTCGGCGCCGAGGTCGAGCAGGTCGATCTTCACGTCCACCTGCGACCGCGCGGTCATCATCAGCACCGGGGTGGCGTTGCGGCGCCGGCGCAGCTGGCCCAGCAAGGCCTGCCCATCGATGCCCGGCAGCATGATGTCGAGAAGGACAAGCTGGTAGGGCTCGCGGCGCAGCAGCTCCTCCGCCTCATGGCCGTCGGCCACCCAGTCTACCGCATAGCCCAGCTTGCGCAGGCGGTGGACGATGGCGTCGGCCAGATCCTCGGTGTCTTCGACGACGAGAATGCGCATGGGCTGCCCCTCCGGTCAGGACCTGTCCGACGCCTCAATGGGCCATCAGGATCGGCAGTGTGGGCGGCTCGCGCAGGATGTCGAGCGTCACGCCGCCCCACACCCGTTCGCGGACGCGGCTGTGCCCGTAGCCGCCCATCACCAGCAGGTCGCATCCCAGCGTCTGGGCGTTCTCCAGCAGCGCCCGGCTGACGCCGGAGGATACGGCGATGCGCTGGACGGTGGCGACGATGCCGTGCAGGGCAAGATACTGGGTCAAACGGTCAGGATCGGCCGAGCGGCTCTCCTGCGGCGTGTCGGTGGACAGCACGACGACCTTGCCGGCGCGGTGCAGGAAGGGGATGGCGGTGGCGACCGCACGGGCTGCCGCGGCACCGCCGTCCCAGGCGACCGCGACCGTGTCGCCGAGCGCCGCCGGCTCCGACTTCGGCGCCAGCAGGAGCGGCCGGCCGGACCCGAACAGCGCCGCCTCGATCACCGGGCCCATGGCGTTGGTGCCGTCGGACGCCTGGGCGATCACGGTGAGGTCGGCCAGCCGCGCCTCCTCCGACACGGTTTCCGCCAGCGGTCCGGTCGCCTGCTGCCAGGAGGCGGTGACGGCGCCATGACGGCCGCGGAATTCGTCGAACAGCTGGTGGGCGGCGTCCACCACCTCCGCCTGTTCGGCCTGCCCGATGCGGATCAATTGCTCCACCAGCGCCTTGGGGATGGCGGCGCTTTCGATGGAGGTGCGGATTTCCACCTGCGGCATGACGCTGAGCCCCTCCACATGCGCGTCGAAGCGGTCGGCGACCAGAAAAGCGGAGGCGACGGCGCGGCGGTCCAGCGGACGGCCGGTGAGGGGGACGAGAACCTTCTTCATGGCGTGTTCTCCGTACAGGGACCGGCTTACGGAATCCAGGCGGTTTCCGGATTTCAGGCTGGAAAGGGCGAACAGACCGCCGCCGATCGGATCGCCGCCGATCAAACCGCCGAGGTCTTGCCGGGATGATCCGGCGCGGCTGCGGCGCGGCTGCGGCGGCGCATCACCAGCGGCCCGACCACCAGCAGCACGGCGATGGCGAGCAGCGCGGCGGAGATCGGATGGGTGATGAAGACGGTGGCGTCGCCCTGGCTGATGGCGAGCGCGCGGCGGAACTGCTGTTCGGCCAGCGGTCCAAGGATCAGCCCGACGACGCAGGGCGCCACCGGCACGTTCAGCACCCGCATGCCGAAGCCGACCAGTCCGATCACCCACAGGATGACCAGATCGACCACATTGTTGTTCAGCGTGTAGGCGCCCAGCGTGGAGAACACCAGGATGCCGGCATAGAGCCAGGGCCGAGGAATGACCAGCAGCTTCACCCACATTCCCACCAGCGGCAGGTTCAGCAGAAGCAGCAGAACGTTGCCGACATAGAGGCTGGCGATCATGCCCCAGACCAGTTCCGGGTTGGTGTCGAACAGCGTCGGGCCGGGCTGCAGGCCATATTGCTGGAAGGCGGCCAGCATGATCGCCGCGGTGGCCGAGGTCGGCAGGCCGAGCGACAGCAGCGGCGCCAGCACGCCGGCGGCCGACGCGTTGTTGGCGGCCTCCGGCCCGGCCACCGCCTCGATGGCGCCATGGCCGAACTCCTCCGGCTTCTTCGCCAGACGCTTTTCGACGAGGTAGGACAGGAAGGTCGGGATTTCGCTGCCGCCGGCCGGAAGCGCACCGATGGGGAAGCCCAGCAGGGTGCCGCGCAGCCAGGGCTTCCAGGAGCGCGACCAGTCCTCCCGGCTCATCCATTTGGAGCCCTTCAGCGCATAGACCTCTTCCCGCTCGAAGCGGAAGCGCGAGGCGACGTAGAGCGTCTCGCCCACCGCGAACAGGCCGACCGCCACCACGACGGTGTCGATGCCGTCCAGCAACTCCGGCACGCCGAAGGCCAGCCGCGCCTGGCCGGTCTGCATGTCGATGCCGACCAGCCCCAAAGCCAGCCCGAGGAACAGGCTCCCCAGCCCGCGGGCCAGCGAGTTGCCCAGCACCGCGGTGACGGTGGTCAGCGCCAGCACCATCAGGGCGAAATACTCGGCCGGACCGAACAGCAGCGCCATCTTCACCATCAGCGGCGCCACGAAGGTCAGCGCCGCGGTGGCGATGGTGCCGGCGACGAAGGAGCCGATGGCGGCGGTGGCGAGCGCCTGGGCGCCGCGGCCCTGCCGGGCCATGGCGTGGCCGTCGATGGCGGTGACGATGCTGCCCGATTCACCCGGCGCGTTCAGCAGGATCGAGGTGGTGGAGCCGCCATACATGGCGCCGTAATAGATGCCGGCGAACATGATGAAGGCGGAGGTCGGCTCCAGATGATAGGTGACCGGCAGCAGCAGCGCCACGGTGAGCGCCGGGCCGATGCCGGGCAGGACGCCGACCGCCGTGCCCACGGTGACCCCGATGGCCGACCACAACAGATTGTAGGGCGTCAACGCCACGAGGAAGCCGTGGCCGAGCGCGGCGAGGGTGTCCATTGATGCGTTTCCTTCCCGAAAGGACGCTTATTCGGTCGGCAGGAACCACTCGCCGACGGTGCCGATCGGCAGGTTCAGGTCGAGGCCGTAGTTGAAGACCGCGAAGGTCCCGCCGGCGAGCACGAGCCCGAACACGGCGTTCAGCAGGTAGCGGCGGTTGCCGAAGGCGCGCGCCACCGCGACGAACAGCAGGGCGGCCGATGGGATCCAGCCGAGATATTCGATCAGCAGGAACTGGGCGGCCAGTCCGGCCGCGACCAGCACCACCGCCCGCAGGTCCAGTTCCAGCCCGCCGTCATGCGCGATGTGCCCGGCGAAGGCTTCGCGCAGCAGCGACAGGGCGACCAGCATCAGGCCGGCCGAGATCAGGTAGGGGAACAGGGCGGGGCCGACGACGCTGCGGCCGGCGGACGGGGTCAGCATGGTCTCGACGGCGATCAGCGCGCCCAGGGCGAACAGGCCGCCGCCGAGCAAGGCTTCGCCGATCCGCAAACTGCGGCCAGTGGTCATCGCATCCTCCCAGCTTCCATTCAGTGGCCGGCGGACACCCCTGGGACGCCCGCCGGAGCCGTCGTTAC
This sequence comes from Pseudomonadota bacterium, assembly GCA_023423695.1. Lineage (GTDB taxonomy): Bacteria > Pseudomonadota > Alphaproteobacteria > Azospirillales > Azospirillaceae > Azospirillum. The sequence continues at coordinate 141,509 of JAFAFA010000061.1, forward strand.
TTGGTAACGCCGATGTCCTTCAGCGTCCCTTCGATGCGGGCGCGGTCTTCCTTCAGGAAGGCGGCGAACTGGTCGGACGGCTGGTACTGGTCGATCCAGCCGCGCTGCTTCAGGATCTCCTGCCATTCGGGGCTGGCGACCACTTTCGCCACCGCCTCCTGAAGCTCCTTCATCTCGGCCGGCTTGGCGTTGGCCTGGGCGAAGATGCCGCGCCAGTTGACGAATTCCAGGTCGACTCCCTGCTCCTTCAGGGTCGGGGTCTCGGTGTTGGGGAGACGCTGCGGCGCGGAGACGGCGATGGCGCGCAGCTTTCCGGCCTGGAACTGCGGCGCGAACTCGTTGTAGCCGCCCATTCCCAGCGTCACATGGCCGCCCAGCGCCGAGGCCAGCAGCTCGCCGCCGCCGGCGGTGGCGACGTAATTGACCTTGGCCGGGTCGACGCCGACCGCCTTGGCGATCAGTCCGGCGAGGATCTGGTCGCTGCCGCCGGCCGATCCGCCGCCCCAAGACACCGAACCGGGATCGGCCTTGAATTTCTGCAGCAGGTCGCCGAAGGATTTGATGGGCGAGTCCGACGGCACGACGATGGCGGTGTATTCGCCGGTCAGCCGGGCCAGCGGCGCCACCTGATCCAGCGTGACCGCCGACTTGTTGGTGACGATGGCGCCCAGCATGATTTGGCCGCCGACGAGAATGGCGGGGTTGCGCTTCTTGGCGGTGACGAACTGCGCCAGTCCGATGGTGCCGCCGGCGCCGGGGATGTTGGCGACCTGGACGCCCGACGCCAGCTTCTGGTTCTGCAGCACCTGCTGGAGCGTGCGCGCATGCTGGTCCCAGCCGCCGCCGGGGCTGGCGGGGGCGATGATCTCCAGCCCCTTCAACTCGGCCAGCGACGGGGTGGCGGTGACGGTGCCGGCGATCAGGGCGGCGGCGGTGAACAGGCCCTTGAAGAGGGTGGCGCGACGGGTGCCCATGGGGTTCCTCCTGGTGTTTCTTGTTGATGAGGCGCGTTGCTCGACAGCTTTACTTGACGAGGCCGAGGTCGGTCAGGACGCCCCCGATCCGGCTGCGCTCGTCCTTGAGGAAGGCGGCGAAGCGGTCGGCCGGCAGGTAGAGGTCGATCCAGCCGCGCTCCTTGGCGATCTGCTTCCATTCGTCGGTCCGGACCATCGCGCCGACGGCCTCGTCCATCGCCTTCAGCTCGTCCGCCTTGAGGTTCCCCGGCGCCATCACGGCGCGCCAGTTCACCAGTTCCACGTCGACGCCCTGTTCCTTGAAGGTGGGGATGTCGATGCCGGGCACGCGCTGCGGCGCGGAGATGGCGAGCGCCCGGAGCTTCCCTGCCTGAAGCTGCGAGGCCATCTCGTTGTAGCCGCCGGTGGCGACCGTGATGTGGCCGCCCAGGATCGACGCCATCATCTCGCCGCCGGCCCCGGCCGCGATGTAGTTCATCTTGCCGACATCGCCGCCCACCGCCTTGACGATCAGGGCATAGAGGATGTGGTCGGGGCTGCCGACGGCGAAGCCGCCCCAGGAGACCGAACCGGGATCGGCCTTGAATTTCCGGATCAGGTCGTCGAGCGTCTTGATCGGCGAATCCGCCGCGACGACGATCGGCTGGTATTCGCCGGTCAGACGGCCCAGCGGCGTCACCTGATCCAGCGTCACCGGCGACTTGTTAATCAGGATGGCGCCGATCATGCCGAGGCCGCTGATCATCATGCCGGGATTGCGCTTTTTCGACGTGACGAACTGGCTGAGCCCGATGGTGCCGCCGGCGCCGGGGATGTTGACCACCTGGACGCCGGATGCCAGCTTGTGGTTCTGCATCACCTGCTGCATCGCGCGGGCATGCTGGTCGTAACCGCCGCCGGGATTGGCCGGGGCGATGATCTCCACCGACTTCAGTTCGGCCGAAGCGGAAGTGGTGAAGGACGCGGTGCCGAACGCCAGGGCTGCGGCGAATGCCAGCTTGGCGGAAATGCCGAATTTCAAGATGAACCCTCCCGACTGATTCCGGTCCCGTTGGGACTTATCGTTTGTTGCTTTGCTGAACATCTGGGCGGGACAGGGGCGCCATCCCTCCGCCGGGCTGTCCGGGCCGCCGCTCCGGAAGCGGCATGTCCGGGAGCAGGATCGATCCGCCGGCGCCTGCGCCGTGCGCGGCGCCATGGAAGGCGGGCTTGCGGTCTTCTTCCAGTGGCCGCGCAGGCTGGTCCGCCATGACGTTTCTCCCAGAGCGATCATTCGTGTTGGTGATTATTTACCAGACGAACCTGTCGTGAACCTGTCAGCCTTCGAGGGGATAGGCGAAATATCCGGGGCGGCGACGAACGGCTGAACATGCCGGGCTGGGTTTCGCGACGTCGAGTCGCTCACCAGTGCACTGCGGTATTCGGCGCGGGGGAGCTGGTGAAATCCCCTTTCCGAACCGCCATGACTTCCGGACCATGCAATTGGTCATACAATCAAGCAACAATGTCTGTTCGAAGGAGGTGTTTCTTCTCCTTTGAATGACATGGCGCGATAGTGGGTAATCACGGGCGGCCCATCTGACTCTGCTCCGGAACGCCGAAAGCTACTCCACGAGTTCAGTAATCGCACTTTCTCCTTTTGCGCTGTGGCACTGGCCAACCATCACAGGTTTCATTAGAGGCGGGTGGGCAATTCTGTCGCGAAATGGCAACGAGGGGGAGGTGATGGCCGAGCGGTTCACGAAATCAGCGGCACGCAACATATTCTATGGCGGATCGCTCTTCTTCCTGGTCACCTTCGTCGCCCTGACGATCCACAGCCACTACTACATACGCACGTCCAGTACGGACGAGGCGACGCTGTCCGACAGCGTGGCTCGCGGCAAGCACGTCTGGGAAAAGAACGCCTGCATCAACTGCCATTCGATCCTCGGCGAAGGCGCCTATTTCGCGCCGGAACTCGGCAATGTCTGGGTCCGCTACGGCGGGCGCGACGACGCCGAAAGCGCGCGCGCGGCGCTGATCGCCTGGATGCAGTCGCAGCCCAGCGGGGTCGAGGGACGCCGGCAGATGCCGCAGTTCAATCTCACCGACCAGGAGCTCAACGACCTCGTCGATTTCCTCGAATGGACCAGCCGCATCGACACGCAAGGCTGGCCGCCGAACAACGCGGGCTGAAGGGGAGGGTCGCGGCATGAAATACGAAACCCAGCGCATCGCCTACTGGTACTTCGTCTGTGCGATGGTCCTGTTCGTCGTCCAGGTTCTGGTCGGCACGCTTGCCGGCACCGTCTATGTCCTGCCCAACTTCCTGTCCGAGACGCTGCCCTTCAACATCCTGCGCATGATCCACACCAACGCGCTGATCGTGTGGCTGCTGCTCGGTTTCTTCGGCTCGGCCTATTACCTGATCCCGGAGGAGGCGGAGCGGGACATCGAGAGTCCGATGCTGGCCTATGTCCAGCTTGCGATCCTGATGATCGGCGCTCTCGCCGCGGTCGCCGGCTACACCATGGGCATCCATGAGGGGCGCGAGTTCCTCGAACAGCCGCTGTGGGTGAAGGTCGGCATCGTCATCGCCGCCTTGATTTTCCTCTACAACGTCTCGCTGACGGTGTTCCGGGGGCGGAAGACGGCGATCACCAACGTCCTGCTGCTGGGGCTGTGGGGTGTCGCCATCTTCTTCCTGTTCGCCTTCTACAACCCGGCCAACCTGGCGCTGGACAAGATGTACTGGTGGTACGTCGTCCATCTGTGGGTGGAGGGCGTGTGGGAACTGGTGATGGCGTCGATCCTGGCCTTCCTGGTCATCAAGATGACCGGCGTCGACCGCGAGGTGGTGGAGAAGTGGCTCTACGCCATCGTCGGCCTCGCGCTGTTCTCCGGCCTGCTCGGCACCGGCCACCATTACTACTGGATCGGCGCGCCGGGCTATTGGCAGTGGATCGGCTCGCTGTTCTCCACGCTGGAGGTGGCCCCCTTCTTCGTCATGGTTCTCTTCGCCTTCACCATGGCCTGGAAGGGACGGCGCGACCACCCGAACAGGGCGGCCTTCCTGTGGACGCTCGGCACGCCGGTCTTCGCCTTCTTCGGTGCGGGCGTCTGGGGCTTCCTGCACACGCTGTCCTTCGTGAACTACTACAGCCACGGCACCCAGGTCACCGCGGCGCACGGGCATCTCGCCTTCTTCGGGGCCTATGTGATGCTGAACCTCGCCATCATCACCTATGCCATGCCGACCTTGCGCGGCCGCGCGCCCTACAACCAGGTGCTCAACATGTGGAGCTTCTGGATCATGACCTCGGCCATGGCCTTCATGACCTTCACCCTGACCTTCGGCGGCGTCGTGCAGATCCACCTGCAGCGCGTGCTGGGCATGACCTACATGGAGGTGCAGGAGCAGTTGGCCCTGTTCTACTGGATGCGTCTCGGGTCCGGCGTCTTCGTGGTGCTGTCGGTCCTGCTGTTTGTCTATTCCGTCTTCGGACCGGCCCGCGAGCAGCTGCCCGCGCGCAGCCGGCCCAGCGTCGCTCCGGCGGAATGATGGGCGGGGTCATACCCACGGACGGGATGGCGGGCTCCGCCATCCCCTTCTACGCTCCGACCGGCAACGAGGTGGCGCTGTTCGGGCATGCCCACCGCAACCGGCTGCCGCTGCTGTTGAAGGGGCCGACCGGCTGCGGCAAGACCCGCTTCGTCGCGCACATGGCGGCGCGGCTGGGGCGTCCGCTCCACACCGTGTCCTGCCACGACGACCTGACCGCCGCCGACCTGACCGGCCGCTATCTGCTGAAGGGCGGCGATACCGTCTGGACCGACGGGCCGCTGACCCGAGCGGTGCGCGAGGGCGCCATCTGCTATCTCGACGAGGTGGTGGAGGCGCGCAAGGACGTGACCGTGGTCCTGCACCCGCTGACCGACGACCGCCGTCTGCTGCCGCTGGAACGCACCGGCGAGCTTCTGGAGGCCCCGCCGGACTTCATGCTGGTCGTGTCCTACAACCCCGGCTACCAGAACATCCTGAAGTCCCTGAAACCCAGCACCCGCCAGCGCTTCGTCGCCATCGAGTTCGGCTTTCCCGCTCCGGAGGCGGAGATCGCCATCGTCGCCAGTGAGAGCGGGCTTGCCGCCGACCGGGTGGCGCCGCTGGTCCGGCTGGGCAACGCCCTGCGCGCATTGAAGGGACAGGATCTGGAGGAAGGCGTCTCGACGCGGCTGCTGGTCTATTGCGCCAGCCTGATCCGGGACGGGATGGCGCGGGACGAGGCGGTGCTGGCCTCCATGATCGAGCCGCTTACCGACGACCCGGAGGTCAAGAAGGCGCTGCTGCGGGTCGCCGAACTGACGCTGGGGTGATCGCATGGCGTCCATCTGGGAACCCGAGGAGTTCGTCGGCGCGCTGTGGCACCGCCTTGTCGGCAATGCCGTGTCGTACCCGCGCCACCCGGAGGCGGCGGTCGGCCTGGACGACATGCGGATGCGGCTGGGAGTGCTGTTCCGGGCGCTGGGCGGGCCGGGCGCCGTCCGCATCGCCGCGACCGCCGCGGAATCCTCCGGCCACCGCCTGGGCCTAAAGCAGCGTCTCGGGCTGGGAACCGAAAAGCTCGACCGCGCCCGCTACGACGGTGCCACCCTTCAGTTGCCCGACCGTCTGGACGTCTTTCCGGCGCGCGAGGACAATGCGGGCCTCTACGAGTGGCTGGCCGCCTTCTTCGCCCATTCCGAACCGCCGCCGATGCTTCCCGCCGACCTGTTGCAGGCCGATCTGGCCCGCCTGCGCGCAGCCAGGGCCGCGACCGACAGCGCGCTTGCGGCATGGCCGGGACTGCGGGTCCTGCATGAGCGGCTTTGCCCGGCGATGCGCGCCGCAAGACCGCGGCGGCGCCTGCCTGCGCAGGAGTCGGCGGTGGAGAGCGTGGTCCTCGCCCTCCTCGGCGCGGAGCGGCGGCCTGCCGACGCCAGCTTTGCCGCCATGCTCGCCGCGGTGACCGATGGGGCCATGCCGTTCGACGCGTTCGAGGCGGATCCCGGCTATCGGCCGTTCCTGCCCGTGCCGCTGTGGGGCGAGGTGTCCGACGCCGTCGGAGCGGGCGTGGCGGCGGACGGCGACGAGGAGGGCGGCGGCGGTGCGGAGGGGGACGGCAAGCGCCGCAAGGCCAAGCGCCGCGAGAACGACCAGACCCGCCGCGACGACCCGCTGATGCTGAATCGCTTCGAGAAGATCCTCGGGCTGGCGGAGATGGTCAACCTCAACCGCAAGGTCGAGGACGACGACGAGGAGAACGCGCGCAAGGCGGCCGAGGACATGGACGAGATCGCGGTGGGCCAGCACGAGCGCAAGGCCTCCACCAAGCTGAAGCTGGACCTCGATCTCGCCGCCGAGGAGGCCGATCCGGCCCCGCTTCGGGCCGAGATCACCTATCCCGAATGGGATTGGAAGCGGCGGCGCTATCTTCCCGACCATTGCCGCGTGATCGCCGAACCCGCCGCGCTGGAAGGCGAGGAGTGGCGTCCCGACGACGATGCGATCCGCCGCATCCGTCTGGTGCGCCGCCAGTTCGAGGCCATGCGGCCGCGCCGCCAGCTGATGACCGGCCAGCCCGACGGCGACGACCTCGACCTTTCGGCGCTGGTGCGCTCCGTCGCCGACCGGCGGGCGGGCGGATACGGCTCGGAGAGGGTCTACAGCGCGGTGCGCACCGTCGCCCGCGACCTTTCGGTCTGCGTGCTGGTCGACGTCTCCCTGTCCACCGACAGCTATGTCGACGAGCGGCGCGTGCTGGACGTCGAGAAGGAGGCGCTGCTGGCGCTGACGCATGGGCTGGCCGCCTGCGGCGACGAGCACGCCATCCTCACCTTCACCTCGCATCGCCGGCACCGCGTGGACGTACGCACGGTGAAGGATTTCGAGGAGCGGCTGGACGCCCGCGTCTTGCGCCGGATACAGGCGCTCAGGCCCGGCAGCTATACCCGGATGGGGGCCGCTCTGCGCCACGCCACCTTCCGCCTCAAGGACCGTCCGCACACGCACAGGCTGCTGCTGCTGCTGACCGACGGCAAGCCCAACGACACCGACCATTACGAGGGGCGCCATGCCATCGAGGACACCCGCGTGGCGGTGCAGGAGGCGCGCCGCGCCGGCTTGCGGCTGTTTGGCATCACGGTGGACGAGCAGGGGCGAGACTATCTCCCTTACATCTTCGGCACCGGCGCCTACGCCATCTTCCCCCATGTCGCGCGCCTGCCGGCGGCATTGCCAGCCATCTACCGCCAATTGACCTGCTGAGTGTTCACGGGAACAGGAGCCATCATGCTTAGGATCCTCCGCGCCGCCATTCTTGGAACCGTCTTGGGAACCATCCCGGGAACCATCCTGGTGTCCGGTTCGGCCTGGGCACAGGCCAACCTCCGGCCCGACCCGACGCCGCGCCTGCCGCCGCAGCCGGGCCAATCGCTGCCGCTCGAGGATGCGCTGTTTCTCAGGCAGGCCGCGGCGGCAAGCCAGGGGCAGGCCGAACTCGGGCGGCTCGCGGCCGAGAAGGGACCGGACGACGCGTTCAAGACCATGGCCAGGGAAATCGCTCAAACCCACGCGAAACTCGACGAGGGTCTGAAACGCCTGTCCTCCGCCCGGACCCTGCCGCCGGCCGATCAGGTGAAGCCGCAGCGCGCCGACCAGTTCGGAGCGGCAGGGGCGGTGACCAACCCGGCGAACACGCAGGAGGGGATGGCGCAGGAGGCGGCGAAGTCCCTGTCGGCGGCGAGCGGGGAGGGCTTCGCCAAGGGCTATCTGGAGGCGCAGCTGCGCATCCACGACCGCATCGTCGACCTGTACCAGACCGAAGCGTCGCACACGCCCGACCGCGAACTCGCCACCTTCGCCATCACCCATCTGGTGTCGATCCAGAAGAACCGCGACGCCCTGCGGCAGATGGCCGGCCGGTTCGGGATCAGCGCCCCGGCCGAGGGGCAGGCCATCCAGTACGGCGACCCGGCCAAGGCACGCTGAAGCCGGGGGCGGTCAGGCGATGCGGCGCAGCAGGTCGATCCGCAGCGGCTCGCCCAGCAACGTGTCGAACCGTGCGGCGAGGCCGGTGAAGGCGGCGCCCGCCGCATGGGCATCCAGCGCCGCCTGATCCTGCCACACCTCGTACATCACGATGGTGCCGGGCCGCTCGCGGCTGACATGGGCGGAGTAGGCGAGGCAGCCCGGCTCCTTCAGGACGGTCGGGACGATGGCGGTGATGGCATCGGCCAGCGCCTGCTCCTGTCCGGGCTTGGCGACGAGATAGGCGACGAGCTGCACCTGATCGCTGGGCGGAACGGTCATTCTGACGTTTTCCTTCTGGACGGAGTTGGCCGGGACCGGTGCGGTCGCCGCCCGTGTCTGTGTTCCGGTCGGGATTAAACCGCATCCCGCTGCGGAATCGAAAATTCAATGTTCCGATCCCAGCCAGAAAGAAAGCCGATCGATCGTACAGGTTCGGGAAAACGCGCACGCCGGCCTTGAACGGGAATAGCGCGACATCCACATACCATCCACCTGGATGGTGTAAGGATGGTTCAGCTATGAGCGACACGGCGCGTGACCTGCGGTCCAAGGCAGGCGACAGCGAGAAGATCACGATCAATCTCGGCTATGTCGACCTGGGCCATATCGACCTGCTGGTCGAGGAAGGGTTCTATTCCAACCGCACCGACTTCATCCGCACGGCCATCCGCAATCAGGTCGACCGGCACGCCGAGGTCGTCCGCCAGTCGGTCACGCGCAAGAGCGTCGACCTTGGCCTGCGCCATTTCAGCCGTGCCGACCTGGAAGCCGCGCTGGCCGAAGGGCGGATGCTGGACATCCGCGTCCTCGGGCTCGCCACCATCGCCCAGGACGTTTCCGCCGACCTCGCCCGCGCCACCATCGCCTCGCTGACCGTGCTGGGGGCGCTGCACGCGCCGGCCGCCGTCAAGGCGGCGCTCGCCGACCGCATCCGCTGACGCGCCCGGCATCATTCCCGAACTTGGCCCGAACTTGGCCCGAACCTGGCCCGAACCTTGAAAGAACCCCTCATGCCCAACTCACGCCCCACCGGCTTCCTGCCCGGCATGGACGAGGTCGCCCGCCTGACCCGTGCCGGCCGGCTTGCCGAGGCGACCGGCCTCGTCCAGCGCCTGCTGCGGGGGTCGGGCGAACCCGGCCCCACGGCCGCGCCCGATCCTTCAGTCATCGAGGGCGAGTTCACGCGGCTCGATCCCGCATCTCCTGCCGCCAAGGGGCCGGGAAGCAAGGCCGGACATACGGCGAGAACCGGTTTGGGAGAGACCCTGCGCGGCCTTGCCGCCCGCCTGCGGCCGACCGGCCTGCATGGTGCGGGGATGGGTACGCCGCGCCCGCCCGCCGACCCGCTGCCCGACGGCGCGTCCTTCGTGACGGCCTCCTACAGCGGGACATCGGGGACCCGTGCCTACAAGCTCTATGTGCCGGCCAACCGCGGCGAGGGGCCGCGTCCGCTGGTGGTGATGCTGCATGGCTGCACACAGTCGCCCGACGATTTCGCCGCCGGAACCCGGATGAACGCCTTTGCCGAGCGGCATGGCGTGTTCGTCGCCTATCCGGAGCAGCCGGCCTCGGCCAACCCCCAGCGTTGCTGGAACTGGTTCAAGCCGGAGGACCAGCGCCGAGACCGCGGGGAGCCCGACCTGCTGGCCGGCATCACCCGCCGGATCATGCGCGAGCATCCCATCGATGCAACCCGCGTCTACATCGCCGGCCTGTCCGCCGGTGGCGCCGCGGCGGCGATCATGGCCGCGGCCTATCCCGATCTCTATGCCGCGGTCGGTGTGCATTCCGGTCTGCCGGCCGGTGCTGCCGGCGATCTCCCTTCCGCCCTCGCCGCCATGCGCCAGGGTGGCCGGGCGGCGCCGACTGCCGTGCGGACCGGACGCAAGGTGCCCACCATCATCTTCCACGGCGACCGTGATACGGTGGTGAATCCGCAGAACGGCGATCAGGTCGCGGTCCAGGCGACCGCCGCCGTCACCGGCCTGCGCAGCGAAACGCAGAACGGCGAAGCGCCCGGCCAGCGTGCCTACAGCCGGACCCTCCACACCGATCCCTCCGGCCGGGCGCTGTGCGAACAGTGGACCATCCATGGCGCCGGTCATGCCTGGGCGGGCGGAAGTCCTGCCGGTTCCTACACCGACCCGCAGGGACCGGACGCCACGGCGGAGATGATGCGGTTCTTCCTGGGAAACCCCATGTCGGCGATGGCGGGCTGACGATCAGGGCGAAGCCGGCGGCTCCGGAAACCCGACGTCCAGTCCTGCGACGATCTGCCGGAACCAGACCAGCGGGGGATAGCTGGCGGTCGAGCCATGCCAGTACATCCGTGCCGTGAAGCTCGGCATCGGAAAGGGCAGGGCGGTGACCGTCAGGCCCAGTTGGGCTTTCGCGGCCTCCGCAACCCGGCGGCCGATGACCAGCACGAGGTCGCTGTCGGCGACGAGTTGCGGCGCCAGCAGGAAATGCGCGACGGTCAGGGCTACCCGCCGCTTGAGCCCCATCCGCGACAGGCAGTCGTCGACGACGCCCGCACCGTCGCCCGTCTGTGAAACCAGCAGCGCGGGAAAACCGGCGAACCGCTCCGCCGTCGGCGGCCCGTCGTGATAGGGGTGGCCGGGGCGGGTCACCATGACGAAACCCTCGTCGAAGAGGGGGCGGTGCAGCACATCCGGCGCTCCCTCTCCCGCGACGGCCAGCGACAGGTCGACCGCGCCGTCCTTGAGCAGCGAGATGGCGGATCGCCGGTCCGCGGCGATCACCCGCAGATCGATGCCCGGTGCCGAGCGGGACAGCGCCGCCATCAGCGGCGGCAACAGGACCGCCGCCAGATAGTCGCTGGCGGCGACGCGGATCTCCATTTCGGCACCCGCCGGGTCGAAGGCGATGGAGTCCTGGAAGGTTGCGCTCAGCGCCGCCAGCGCCTGCGCGGCATGCACCCGGATTTCCTCCGCCCGCGGGCTGAGACGGTATCCCCTCCCCTCCCGCACCAGCAGCGGGTCGCCGAAAATCTCGCGGAGCCGCGCAAGCGCGCTGCTCGTCGCCGGCTGGCTGCGTCCGATGCGAAGTGCCGCCCGCGAAACGCTGCGCTCCTCCAGCAGCGCCGCCAGCGCCATCACGAGGTTCAGGTCGACCGACCTTATATTCATGGCATGGATACTCGACATACCAACTACCGCTTGGACAGATAGCTGTGCCCGGCCGCACTGTCCACCGTGTTCGGCACGACGCCGACCTTACAGGAGGACCCATCCATGAGCACGGCTCACAGCACCAAGCATTCCGCCATCGTCGTCGGCGCCGGCCCTGGCCTCGGCCTCGCGCTTGCCCGGCAGTTCGGACGTGAACTCGGGGAGGTGGCGCTGATCGCCCGTTCGGCTGAACGGCTCGCCCCCCTCGTCCGCGAATTGCAGGAACTGGGCATCACCGCGCACGCCCTCACGGCCGACGCCGCGGACCTCGACGGGCTGCGCGGCACCATCGAACGGGCGGTGGCGGACATGTCTCCGCTGAAGGCGCTGATCTACAACGCCGCCGCCATCCAGCCGGCGCGGCCCATGGCTCTGGACCCGAAGACCCTGGCTGCCGAGCTGGTCGTCGACGTCGCCGCTCCGCTGGCCGCGGCACAGGCTGCCGCGCCGGCCCTGGAGACCAACGGCGGCGGCAGCGTGCTGTTCACCGGTGGCGGTTTCGCCCTCTATCCCTATCCGGAGATGGCGGCGCTCAGCGCCGGCAAGGCGGCCCTGCGCAACCTCACGGCGACGCTCGCCCAGGACTTGGCGCCGAAGAAAATCGATGTCGCCATCGTCACGATCTGCGGCTATCTGGCCGAGGAAGGCCGCTTCGCTCCCGCCGCGGTCGCACAGGCCTACTGGGACCGGCACGCCGCCCCCGCAGATGCCGACTGCCCGTTCGAACTGACCTACGCCTGATCGTCCCTACGCCTGACCGTCATGGTGACGGGCCGCGCCTGCGCCCCGTCACCGGAACCTGAAGGGCAGACGGAAGCCCATTTTTGCGGTGTTGAACCCGGCTTTCCGGAAATCCCTTTCCAGCAGCTCCATTCCTTTCAGCCGCTCGACCATTCCATCGATGGACTTCAAGTTGAGCGTTGCCAGCTTGAAAGAGCTGAATGAATTCGAGCCCATGGACGAGGACTGGGCATTGCGGATGGAAAATTCCATCACGAAATCATACATGTCCCTTCTGGGTATGTTGCCGAGGGAGCCGTCGAGCTGATTCCTCAGCTTTCCAATCCATGTCTTTCGCGCCATGAAATATTGCGCTTCGCTGCGCATTCGATCGAGGTTAGCAATACTATCCGCATTGTCTTGAATGCCATCCGCTTGCAGCCCGATTGCTCCCCAGCTGTATCTTTTCGCTTTCTGGGTGTCCTGGTCGAGCAGCCACTCGTACATCACCTGAGACTTCGCCTTGGACGGCGCATCCTGGAATTGTTCGAGACAGGTGATGAAGACGGCTTCCGCGGAAACAGCTGCCTGCACGGCCCACATCAGGAAGACAGGGCGATCATTCAAACTCTTCGATGCCATTCTGAACCGAGCCATCGGCAAGGCTGCAATCGCAGGATCCATGATCACTCTCTGGGTTTCGACGGATGTTGACCGCGTAGCGGTGCGTGGGGATCCCGGCCGCTGCGGCTGTCCGCATCGGCTGGTGGATTTGAGCAATACGCTAGCGTGGCAATGAAGGGCGGGCCATGACCGGGCGTCCAATTTTCCTTGACCATGCGTCCTGCCCTCAGGCGCGAAGCCGGCGAAGCCAGTCCGGAAACTCGCCGCCGATGCCGCCCTCCGCACCGATCGAGGCGGCATCCTTCACCGGACCGGCCGTGGCCCCGGCACGCATTTCCGACGGCGAGCAGCCGAAGGCGCGGCGGAAGGCTCGGCTGAAATGCGCCTCGCTGATGAAGCCGTAGGCGAAGGCGATTTCTCCGATGCGCCGCCGCTCGCCGGGGTCGCACAGATGCTCGCGCACGCGCAGCAGCCGGCGCTCCTGGATGTAGCGGTTGACGCCATGGTGGGGCTCGAAAAGCGTGTAGAGTGCCGAGCGCGACAGCCCGAGCGCCATGCACAGCCGATCCGGCGACAGGTCCGGATTCGTCAGATTGGCGTCGATGTAGCGCCGCGCCTGCATGATCAGGGTGGCGGCGACCTGCGGTCTTGCCTGCACCAGCGCGTCGTGGCTGGGCGCCAGGCAGGCTGTGACCATGTCGCGGATGACGCGCACGATCTGCGGCGCCTCCTCCACCGTCGCCGCCGGCACCGTCTGGGCCAGCGACCGCATGTGGTCGGCCAGCAGCCGCCCCATGATGCCGCCCAGGCGGGTCCCGTGCAGCGCGTCCGCCCGCGGAAGCATGGCGGTCATGATATCGCGGGGAACGATGATGCAGGCGCCGTCCAGCCGCATCGGCGGCAATGCCAGCGGCTGGCCCATGTCCTTGACCAGGACTTCATCCGATGCGTTTCCGGCAGCGCCGGACCGGTCGAGGCGGATGATGAAATGGTCCATGTGGTCCGACCGGATCTTCGCCGGCGACCGGTGATAGGCCAGCGCATCGACATCCATGGTGCCGACGATCAGCGGCCCCAGATGGGCACTGGTGGCCGTGCCGCTGAACCGCCGGCACGCGTCCTCTTCGAGCGGGGCGATCTCGTAGACCGACGTCATGGCATCCCGCCATGCGCCGAAACGCTCGCGTTCCGGAAGAAAGCCGGTGGAAAAGCGCCGGAACGGAACGGTCTGCGCGGCCACGAAGGAAACCCGCAAATTGTTTAGTGTACCACGTTCTTTCAGATCATCGCGTCCGGGTCAATAGGGTGGTGGAGGCCCGCCACCGCCCATTTTCCGCTGGACAGTCTCGGGGTGGCGGAGATATCCAGAACCATAGGTGATTGAGCCAACTAACAATTTTTGGCCGGCGCTGCCGCCTTCCGGCCTGAAGGAGCAGGCAGAGCGATGACGGATTTCCAAGCGACCCGCGCCCGCTTCCGCATTCCCGACGGCGTGATCTATCTGGACGGCAACTCGCTGGGACCGCTGCCCGTCGCCGCGGAGGTGCGGGTGGCCCGCACCGTGACAGCGGAATGGGGCGGACAATTGATCCGCGGCTGGAACAGCGCCGGCTGGATGGCGCAGCCGCGCGTCGTCGGCGACCGCATCGCCCGGCTGATCGGCGCGCCGGCCGGCAGCGTGGTGGTGGGCGACACCCTGTCGATCAAGGTCTATCAGGCGCTGGCCGCGGCCCTGGCGATGCGGCCGGATCGCCGCGTCATCCTGTCCGACAGCGGCAACTTCCCGACCGACCTCTACATGGCGGAGGGGCTGATCGAAACGCTCGGCCGCGGCCATGTCCTGAAGGTGGTGGCGCCGGAGGAGGTGGAGGCTGCGATCGGCGAGGATGTCGCCGTGCTGATGCTGACGGAGGTCGATTACCGGACCGGCCGTCTGCACGACATGGCGGCGCTGACCGCCAGGGCCCATGCCGCGGGCGTGGTGACGGTGTGGGACCTCGCCCATTCCGCCGGCGCGCTGCCGGTCGATCTGGCCGGTTCGGGAGCGGACTTCGCGGTCGGCTGCACCTACAAGTATTTGAATGGTGGGCCGGGCGCGCCGGCCTTCATCTATGTCGCGCCGCGCCATGCGCAGACGGCACGGCCGGCCCTGTCCGGCTGGATGGGGCATGAGGCGCCCTTCGCCTTCGACCGGTCCTATCGCCCCGGCGAAGGGGTGGAGCGGATGCGCGTCGGCACCCCGCCGGTGATCGCGCTGGCCGCGCTCGACGCCGCATTGGACGTTTGGGAGGGGGTGGACATGGCCGACGTCCGCCGCACCTCCATTGCGCTCTGCGACCTGTTCATCGAACTGGTGGAGGCGCAATGCCCAGCGCTGGAACTGGCGTCGCCACGCGACGGCAGGCGGCGCGGCAGCCAGGTGTCCTTCCGCCATTCCCAGGGCTACGCCATCATGCAGGCGCTGATCGACCGCGGCGTGATCGGCGATTTCCGCGCGCCCGACATCCTGCGTTTCGGCTTCACCCCGCTCTATATCGGCGAGGCGGAGGTGCGTGGCGCCGTCGCCGTGTTGAAACAGGTAATGGACGGCGGGCTTTGGGACCGGCCCGACTATCACAGGAGGGCAGCCGTAACATGAGTGGGCGTGACATGAGCAAGCCTTACGATCCGGCGGACGAGGGCGCCCAGATGGCCTTCGACGGGCGGATGTCCTATGGCGACTATCTGCAGCTCGACCGCATTCTGGGCGCGCAGATCCCGCGGTCCACTGCCCATGACGAGATGCTGTTCATCATCCAGCACCAGACGTCGGAGCTGTGGATGCGGCTGGCGGTCTACGAGATCCGCGCCGCGCGAGAGGCGATCCGAGAGGACCGGCTGTCACCCGCCTTCAAGATGCTGGCCCGTGTCGCCCGCATCTTCGAACAGCTGAACTCCGCCTGGGACGTGCTGCGCACGATGACGCCCAGCGAATACACCCGCTTCCGCGACGATCTGGGCCAGTCCTCCGGTTTCCAGTCCTATCAATATCGGGAGATCGAGTTCCTTCTGGGCAACCGCAACCCGGCGATGCTGCGCCCCCACGCGCACCGGCCGGAAATCCACGCCATGCTGGGGCAGGAACTGTCCCGCCCCAGCCTGTATGACGAGGCGTTGCGCCTGCTGTCCCGCAACGGCATCCCGGTTCCGGCGGAGGTTCTGGAACGCGACGTGTCGCAGACCCACCAGCCCCATGACGGCGTGACGGAGGCTTGGCGGGTCATCTACCAGTCCCCCGAAGCGCACTGGCCGCTCTATGAGCTTGCCGAGAAGCTGGTGGATTTCGAGGATTACTTCCGCCGCTGGCGCTTCAACCATGTGACGACGGTGGAGCGGGTGATCGGCTTCAAGCGCGGCACCGGCGGTACCGGCGGCGTGTCCTATCTGCGCAACATGCTGGCGGTCGAACTCTTCCCGGAGCTCTGGCGCGTGAGGACGGTGCTGTGAGCGGATTGCAGGCGATCACCGATTGGGACGACGCCTACAGCAACAGTGCCTATATTCCCGGCGGCGATGCTTATCCGGCGCGCTGGGCGGAGCGGGCCGCAGCTTTCCGGGCAGAGCTTTCGGCTGCCGGCCGGGCGGAGTTGGACCTGCCCTATGGCGAGGGCGAACGGGACCGCTACGACCTGTTCCGCCCTGACGGTGCCGCAAGGGGAACCGTCGTGTTCGTCCATGGCGGCTATTGGATGGCCTTCGACAAGGGGCGCTGGTCCCATCTGGCGGCCGGCGCGCTTGCCCGTGGCTGGGCGGTCGCGATGCCCAGCTATACGCTCTGTCCCGAAAGCCGCATCGCCGGCATCACCCTGCAGGTCGCGCGCGCGGTGGAAACCATTGCGCAAATCCAGCCGGGACCGTTGCGCCTGACCGGTCATTCCGCCGGCGGCCATCTGGTCAGCCGCCTCGCCTGTGCCGACGCACCATTGCCGCCCGAAGTGCGGGAGCGGGTGGAGCATGTCGTCTCCATCAGCGGCCTGCACGATCTGCGACCGCTGCTGAACACCGGCATGAACACCACGCTGAACTTGGACGAGGCGGAGGCCGCGGCGGAAAGTCCGGCCCTGCTGCGCCCGCGGCCGGGCACCCGCATCACCTGCTGGGCGGGGGCCGCCGAACGGCCGGAGTTCATCCGGCAGACCGAACTGCTCGCCAATATCTGGCGTGGGCTGGGGGCGGCGACCGAACTGCGGCTGGCAGGTGGGCTCCATCACTTCGACGTCATCGACGATCTTACCGATGCGAAGTCTGATCTGCTGGCGGCTTTGCTTGGGTCTTGAGGCGGTGATCGGCCGATCCTCATCCCAGCAATTCCTCCCCTCGCGGGCGGTGGAGGTCGGTGGTGGGGCGGTGCGGCTCCCGGCGTGTATGAATCTGAAAGCTGCGGTCGCTGCCGACCAGCAGAAGCAGGCCGAGCGACGCGGCGACGATCCCGATGCAGAGCATGGCGGCATCTCCTGTCGTGACGGTGTTTATTGCCTGATCCTCCAGGCAAGGGGTGGCCGAGGGCGGAGTGGCCGCCCCCGGTCTCCACATTGTCAGGCGGCGAAATCGGTTGCCGCCGAGCGGTCCCGCCAAGCAGCGATCTCGGCGCGGCGCTGCTCGATCACGCCGTCGGCCATCGCGAGCGCATCGGAGCCGGCCAGGAAGTGGCGGGGCGGTTCCGGCGTGTCGGCCAGTTCGACCATGGCGGCGGCCAGCTTCACCGGGTCGCCCGGCTGCTTGTGGCTGTAGCTGTCATAGCTCGACCGCTGCTCGGCGGAGTGGGCGGCGTAATCGGCGATCTCCCTGGTGCCGTAGCGAACCGAGCTGCCGTCGAGGAAGTCGGTGCGGAAGAAGCCGGGCTCGACCACGGTTACATGGATGCCGAAGGGCGCCACCTCCAGCGCCAGCGAGTCGGAGAAGCCCTCCACCGCGAATTTCGTCGAGCAATAGACCGACGCGCCGGCGAAGCCCAGGACCCCGCCGATGGAGGACAGGTTCAGGATGCGGCCCGACCGCTGCCCGCGCATCACCGGCAGGACGGCGCGGGTGACGTGGAACAGGCCGAACACGTTGGTGGTGAACTGCCGCTCGATGTCCGCCGCCTCGATCTCCTCGAAGCGGCCGAGCTGACCGAAGCCCGCATTGTTGACCAGAACGTCGATGCGCCCGAAGCGGTCGACCGCCGCCTGCACCGCCGCAACCGCCTGCGCCTCGTCGGCGACGTCGAGCGCCACCGTCAGCACACGGTCGCCATGGCCGGCATAGACTGCCTGCAGCTGGTCGAGCTTGCGGCCGGTGGCGACCACCCGGTCGCCGGCGGCCAGCGCCGCCTTTGCAATCTGCGCCCCGATGCCGCGCGCGCTGCCGGTGATGAACCAAACCTTGCTCATGTCCGTCTCCCATCTTCTGGAGGACCTGCTGTCCGCTGCGGTCCCGATGAAGAGAGGATGGGGGCGGACGGTCCGCACCCGGTAGACCAGAGGTCCGGCAGGATTGCCTGATCCTCCGGAACCGAGGGAGCCTTCAGGCTCGTGCCGCCTGCCGGGCGCCGGCATCCTCGCCGGCCATGGAGGCGCGCAGGCGCGCAGCGTCGCGGATCGGCGGCAGTCCGAACAGGCGGGCATATTCGCGGCTGAACTGGGACGGGCTGCCGTAGCCGACGGCGAAGCCGGCGCTGGCGGCATCGGCCAGATTGGCCAGGATCAGCCGCCGCGCCTCCTGCAGCCGCATTTGCTTCTGGTATTGCAGAGGGCTGAGCGCCGTGACCTCCTTGAAATGCTGGTGGAAGGCCGACGGGCTCATGTTGGCCTTTGCCGCGACTGCCTCGATGCGCAGCGGTTCGCGGAAATTGTCCTTGATCCACTTCACGGCGCGGCCGATCTGGGCGATGCGGCTCTCGCCCAGCGCGATCCGGTGCAGCAGCGCGCCCTGGTCGGCGGTCAGCAGCCGGTAGAGCAGTTCGCGTTCCACCAGCGGCGCCAGCACCGGGATGGCGTCCGGCATTTCCAGCAGCCGCGCCATCCGGGCCGCCGCGTCGGTCATCTCCGGCGTGGCGAGGCTGGTCGTCAGGCCGAGCCCCTGGTCGGCTTGCGGCGGCGCCTTCAACCCGGCCTCCAGGATCAGGCCGCTCAGCAGCGCCGGGTCCAGCGTCAGGCGCAGGCACAGGTAAGGGCTGTCCGCCGTCGCCTGCGTCACCTGTCCGATCACCGGCAGGTCCAACGACACCGCGAGATACTGGCCGGCCCGGTAATCCAGGATCCGGTCGCCGGCGATGGTGCGCTTCGCCCCACGCGCGACGATGCACACGGACGGTTCATAGACGGTGTGGAGCTGTTCGGTCGGGCTGCCGGCGCGGATCACTGCCAGCCGGGGAATTTGCGTTTCATGGACGCCGTCCCCCAGATCGGAGGTCACGCGGTCCAGGATCAGCGAGAATTCGGTCTCCTTAAAATTGGATGGCAGGAACATGGATGGCAGCTCCCATTCCGGATCGGTCCGCAGCCAGTCATCCTAGCGTCCGGATGCCGATGCTCACAGGTCCCCAAGAGGATCGTGCAAGCATCGGCGAGGAATGGACGGCAATCATCTGCGCCACCCCGCCGAAGATCAGGCCGAGCCAGACCGCCGGGCCGATGTCGATCCAGCCGACATTGTGGAATTGCAGAACCAGGGTCGACAGCCCGAATCCGGCGAGGCCGACGACGGCCGGGGTGCCGTGCTGGAGTGAAGCGCGGGAAACGGTCTGACCGGCTTCGGCAGGCGAAGCCGGTTTCGCGACGAGAACGGATACTGAAATTCTGCTTCCAGTCTCGCGGGCGACAACCTTGAGCCCGCCTCTGAACGCCAAATACGGCCCCGTCGTGGTGGACCATCACAACACCTACGCCGTGGTCGGCAACGCAATCCGGGCCGGCCGTACCCGCCCTTCATGCCTCATTGCCCTGCCGCAGGGTCCGCAGGACCGCATCGGCGGTGCGGCGGCTGTGGTCGGCCAGCAGCGCGGCCGCGGCGGTGGCATCGCGGCGGCGCAGGGCGTCCATGACGGCCTCATGCTCCGCCAGCGAATGCTGCCAGCGGTCGGCATCGTAATTCGCCAGCGAGCGCGCCCGGTTGAGCTGGGCGGCGAAGCCCTTGTAGGTCGCCTCCAGCACCGGATTTCCGGCCATGGCGACGATCCAGCCATGGATGCGGCGGTTGGTGGCGGAATAGGCGGCGCGTTCCCCCGCCTGGAACTGGGCGACGAGGTCGTCGTGCAGGCGCTCCAACTCCGCGAAGGCTTCGGCCGAACCGTTGCCGCAGGCGAGCCGGCCGGCGAGACTCTCCAGCGCCTCCATCACCTCGAAGATCGCGGCGATCTCCTTGGGATCGATGGGCGTCACCACGGCGCCGCGGTGCGGGCGCAGTTCCACCAGCCCTTCGGCCGCCAGCACGCGCAGCGCCTCGCGCAACGGCGTGCGCGAGACGCCGAGCTGTTCGCACAGCTCCATTTCCGGCACGCGGCGGCCGGGTGGCAGTTCTCCCTCCAGGATCATCGCCCGCAGCTCCGCCACCGCGGAGTGATGCAGCGTCTCGCGGCGCAGGGGGCCGGTGGCGGTCTTTGCAGGGCTATCCATGATCGATCCGGCGGGTCTGTTTTGCTGCATACTTGGGCATTCTTGCTCAAACGATGCCATGCGCTCAAAAACAAGGCAAGCAACCTCGTTGATGATCATCGCTCTCTAAACTGACATAAAACATTGTTTTATATCGATAAATTCATAATAGAGATTTTGTATACAATCTGGCACGGTGCTTGCGACAGAGGTGGAAACGCAACCGCATCTGGAGCCGAAGCCTCATGTCGATCCGGTCCCTCACCCTCACCCTCAACGCCGTCGCCGCCACGACGCTGGCCCTTTCCGCCCTGGTGGCGGCCGCTCCGGCCGCGCAGGCCGTCGATGCGGAAGCGGTGAAGCTCGGCTTCGCCAAATGCGCCCACTGTCTGCCGATGGCGCTGACGCCCGATCTGGCCAAGGGCGTGTCGATCGAGGCGATCAACTTCAACTCGGGCAACGACGTGCTGACCGCGCTGGTGTCCAAGAGCATCGACGTGGCGCAGGTCACCTACCTCCATTACGTCACCGCGCTGGACAAGGGCTTCGACGTCGTCGCCATCTCCGGTCAGGTCAATGGCGGGTCGGAGATCGTGACCGCCAAGGGCATCGACCTGAAGGCCGGCGACTGGGCCGGGCTGAAGGCGCTGGCGGCATCCCGCAAGGCGAAGGGCGAGCCGCTGCGCGTCGCGGCATCGCGCGGGAACGCGCAGGACATCCACATGCGCGGCGCCCTGCAGAAGCACGGCATCGACGCCAACAAGGATGTCCAGTTCATCAACATCCCCAACCCGTCCGACCATGCCGCCGCCCTGCAGCGCGGCGAGGTCGACGTGATCTGCACGGTGGAGCCCTTCGCCTCGCAGATCCGCGGCACCGGCGTCGGCGTGCATTTCGCGCTGCCCTATGACCAGGCGGCCGGCAACCTGACCAACCTGATCGTCACGCGGTCCGACGTGATCAAGGAGCATCCGAAGGCGGTGGAGGCCACCGTCGCCTCCGTCGTGGCGCTGGTTGACAAGCTGAAGACCGACCGCACCGTGTGGGTCGACACCATCAACAAATACACCGGGCTCAACAAGGACATCGCCGCCGCGTCGCTGGAGAACGCCTTCCCCGACTACGCCATCCACAAGGACAGCACGGTCGCCATCGCCACGATGATGCGGGAGCTGAAATACATCAGCAAAGACGTGTCGGACGCCGCGGTGAAGAACATCGACTACCGGTTCCTGGAGGCGGTGACGAAGAAGTCGAAGGGTGAACTGGGGGGCTGAGGTCCAAGCATTGCCCCCACCCTATCCCTCCCCCGCTCTCAGCGGACCTATGGTCCGCCTGCCGCGTCAGCACAAAGCGGAGCTTTGTGCGAGGGCTGTGCGGGGGAGGAACTGCCGCCGTCTCCTGAACTAG
>JAFAFA010000014.1 GCA_023423695.1 Pseudomonadota bacterium
TGCCACCGCGCGAATGGACGGCCGCCAAGGCACAGATGGCCGTCATCTTCGGCGAGCGGTTCGCTAAGGCGATGAACGCCTGACACTCAACCCGCCCCGCCGAGCACGAAATTCCCGACACTCCCCATCAGCGTCATTGTCCAACCGCAACACCCGCCGTAAGTCGGACCCGCCAAGCCCTCGAGCGACCGCACGTCCGGAGCCGACCGCCCCTGAAACCACGATGATCGAACCTCCGAAAGTAGCTGGGCGCAACGCTGATCTTGTTGGCAACAGCCAGTGGACACCAGCGACTTACTAGGCAGTCGCCGTCTATCCCGCTGGGGGTAACGGTATAATGACCATCGTGCTTTCCGGTGAGGTGTGCGGCGCCTTCGGGATCGACCAACGTGTGGCCGATGATAAGGCTGCGGTTTGGGTGATCACGCATCTGTTGACTGGACAACGTCTGCCCCGCGAATTCCTGACGTGGGAAGCGGCGGCCGCCTGTGTGGAGAAACTCCAGGGGCTTCGCTGCTGGAACAGCGGCAATGCAGCGGCGATGCTGAGCCATCCCGATACCCCCTTGCCCAACGTATTCTGCTGATGGCACCAGACAGCCGCGAGGCGTGAGAGGATCGCGGTTGTGCTTGGTCGTTGGGCTCCGACGCTAACCAGCAGGAGAGGTAGTGACGAAAGCTCCGTTACTCTGCCGAGAAAAAGACAGCATCAGGTGCGCCAGACTGCATGCTAGCGAAGTAACGCCTGAACTTGTCGGGCTATAATAGACATAGAGAATGGCTTGCGTAAAACAACCAGTCGGCCCGGTTCCTCGCTGGGAATTTGCTCGCTGTACCCGGTCATGACGATGATTGGAAGGTTAGGGCGCTTATCCCTCAGCGTTCGAATAACGACTTCGCCACCGACAGTGGGCATTCGCATGTCGGTTATCAGCAGGTCCGCAGGGTCGCCTGTATCAACGTCAATAGCATCCTGCCCGGTATGGGTAACAGTGACCCGATAGCCTTCGGCTTCTAAGATCTCTGCCAATGTCATTGCCACAAGATCCTCGTCCTCAGCGACCAGGATGTGCATCCCGTGCGTCATCGTTCACACCCAACCCAACAGGAAGCTGATTTAATGCGATGTTGAAGTAACTTGCTTCAGCCCAGCAGCACTCCGCTGCCTGCTGACAACAGCACCTCGACCGACCTTGTCCCGAGCCGCTGGCTCGTTCGGTTCGGACCAACATACGATCTCAAGGGCGGTGGAGGACTGTGGCGTCCGCCATCCCCACACATACATCATGCGCTTGCTGTCCGCTGTGCAGCGTTGCTCAAGCAGAATCATACCGGACTTCGGTGGAGTGTATCGGTTGAGCCAATCGACTTCACACTGGTGACTTCCATAAAGCAAAGTGCTCTGTGTCATAAATATCTCCGTCGGAGAAGATATGCAGACACTAATGTTTTAATGATAACTGTGGTCTGTCCAGAGAAATGCCGATATGATAATCCTATCATAACGCCGAAAGTGTATTGTTATGTGAAATCAGGTTCCATATCCGGAGAAAGGCTGCTTACTTTCTTCCCCATTCCGCAACGGGTCACAGCTTGGCGCGCATACTGGAAAGTCCGCATAGAAAGAGCCATTCGCTTGGAGTAAACCTCGAACCGCGCATTGACAGGATCGCTTGGATGATGGAAGTGGGAGGGACCGGTGTCGTCGTTGATCAGCCAGCCTGCTGAGCTTGCCCCGGCCATCCTTCTTGGGATCATCAAAGCGCAAACGGAAATCGCCAAGCTTGGACCGGACCTCGGCGGCGTCATCACCTGTGTGGCGGCACAGGTCCAGCACCTGACCAACGCCAGCGGCGCGATCGTCGAGCTGGCGGAAGGTAATGATATGGTTTACCGCGCCGCTTCCGGTATGGCGGGAGCGCAGCTGGGATTGCGCCTGCAACGGAAGGGCAGCTTGTCGGGCTTGTGTGTCGCCAGCAATCAGATCCTGCGCTGTGACGACTCCGAAACGGACCCCCGTGTTGATCGTGAGGCCTGCCGCAGGGTCGGACTTCGCTCCATGGTGGTTGCGCCCCTTCGTCATAATGAGGTTGTTGTCGGCGTCCTCAAGGTCGCCTCCGCCGTCCCGAATGGCTTTACAGCGTCTGATGTCCGGGTGCTGGAGTTGATGTCGGACATGGTCGGCAGTGCCATGTATCAAGCGGTCAAGCACGAGACAGATGAGCTCTATCACCGTGCAACACATGATCCTTTGACGGGGCTGGCCAATCGTGCACTCTTCTGTGACCGCCTGCGTCAGTGCCTGGGCGCGCCGGAGCACCAGCTGAGCCAAGCCGGCCTTATCATCCTGGACATGGATGGCTTGAAGCTGATCAACGATACCTACGGTCACCGGGTGGGCGACGCCGCGCTTTGTGAGACCGCGGAACGTATTTGCAGGGCTGTGCGTCCCACCGACACGGTTGCCCGCTTGGGTGGTGATGAGTTTGGGATCGTGGTGCCTGAGGCTGGCGACCGCACGCGCATATCGCTCGTCGCTGAAAGGATCTCTGGTGAGGTGAGCATGCCCTTCTGCTTTGAAGCGGCAGCATTGTCGCTGAGTGTCAGCGCGGGGACTGCCATGTTCCCAGACGACGGCACTGAGATCGATGTGCTGATCCACGCTGCAGATCAGATGATGTACAGCATCAAAAGAAATCGTTCTATCGCACGGGTCCGTTGATCAGCCCCGTCAACGAGGCCTCTTGCGTTCTGGAAAAGTGAGGTGTCAGCGGAGCTGGAATATGCACGGTCGGATATAGGCCCAGGACCGCTGGACAGAGCGTACCGAGATCACCGGACTCGAACGGGGATCGGTGGACACGTTTCGCTCATCAGACCTTCCTGACCTCCCCGTCTGACCACATATTCGTCGCCGCACGCTGGTTGGCGGCCCGTGGTGGCCGAGGCAGATCGCGGCCAATATGCTTCCGTCCGACAAGACTCATTTCCGGACGGAACTGTTGATTGCAGTACATCGATCCTGCATCCTCCGCGCGAACCACCCTCGATGCCGCCCTGGAGCCCCGATGTCCGACGATCCCATGACCGACGTCCGCCTGGACGGGGAGGGCGCCGCCTGGCCGGATCCGGACGCCGGCGTCGCCGTCGAAACCGGGCTGTTCGGCCGGCTCGTCGTCCCCGCCGACCCAGCGCGCGCCGCCGAAATCCGCGAACTGGCCGGGCAGGCCGCCGCCTGGGCGACGCGGGCGCGGGGCGAGGGCACACTGCGCGCCTACCGCTCCGCCTGGCCCCAATACACCGCCTGGTGCGAGCGCCTCGGCTTCGCCCCGCTGACCGGCGAGGCCGAGGTCATCGGCCTCTACCTGGTCAAGGCCGCCGAGCGCCTCACCGTGCCGACGCTGCGCGTCCACCTCGCCGCCATCGCCACCGCCCACCGCCTCGCCGGCGTGCCGGTCGACCTCAAGCACCCGCGCATCGCCCTGGTGCTCGACGGCCTTGCCCGCGGCCAGGCCGACCGCACGGTGCGTCAAGCCGCTCCCATCCTGCTCGACACCCTGCCGCGCCTGCTCGCCGTTCAACCGGATGGGCCACTCGGGCTGCGGAACCGTGCCATGCTGCTGGTCGGTTACGGCGCCGCCCTCCGCCGCAGCGAGCTGGTGGCGCTACGATTGGCCGACGTCGCCCGCTTTCCCGACCGCGGCATCGAGGTGACGGTGCGCCGCTCCAAGACCGACCAGCACGGCCGCGGCGATGGCGTCGCGATCTGGACCGCCGCCGACCCGGATCTCTGCGTGCTGCGCACCCTCGACGCCTGGCTGGCGGTGCGCGGCGCACTGCGCCCCGAGGACCCGCTGTTCTGCGGCGTGCTCAAGAACGGCCGGGTCACCGGCAAGCCGCTGTCCGACAAGGCGGTGGCGCGGCTGGTAAAGGAAGGCGCGGTCAAGGCCGGCTTGCCTGAGCCGGCGCGCTTCTCCGGCCACAGCCTGCGCGCCGGCCTTGCCACCGCGGCGGCCGCGGAAGAGGCTCAACTGCACGACATCATGCGCCAGACCCGCCACAAGTCCACCGAGGTGGCCCGGCGCTACCTGCGCTCACGCGACCGCTGGCGCAACAACGTCACCGAAAAGCTCTTCCGGCGAGCCTCAGCGACCGATGGCAAAGAGCGGTCATGATCAAGGATTTCGGCCACGACCTGCTCTATGCGGAAGCCCGTGCCCTGGTGTATCTAGCCTCTCCATTGCGGCCGCCAGCCGATGCCGGACTGAACGGTCGATTGGACATGTCGGTGCCGGTCCGCTTTTCGCTGAACTGACTGATCCGCATCCGGCAAACGGTTCCAGCGTTGACAGACGTACAGCCTCCCTCTATCACCACAGGCATTGTCGGTGGTTCTCCCAGGCGCAAGCCGGGAGATTAAAAGGGAACGACGGAAGCGACAGGCGTCCAAGCCTGATGCGAGCCGTGGCTGTCCCCGCAACTGTGAGCGGCGAGTCGGCGCCAAAAAGCCACTGATCGGAGGTCCACGGATCCCGGTCGGGAAGGCGGTGCCGGATGACGACCCGCGAGCCAGGAGACCTGCCTCCGACAGCGTCACTCTGCCTTCGATCGGGGTGTGTCGAAGGTGCGGAAACCCGTCGTGGTGACGCGTCCATTGGCGTTGCCGCGGCCGGATTCCGGGACGGTTCATCCTCCCTGAAGCCTGTCGCAGGTGAATGGTTCTCCAGACGCGGGGCCTCGCGTCGTGGCGTCCGTTCGGCAACGCCCGTTCAACGGTTCCGGTCTCCGGAGCCGGCATGGATGTGTGGCCCCGGACGGGCGGCTTTGCGGCCGCACCGCTTGTCCGAACGCGCCTCCATGCCTGCAGCAGGACGTGGCAGAGCATGCAGACAAGCCGTTCCATCAAGTGTTTCCACCTTCGGTTCGCCCTGGCCGGTTTGGGGGCCGGTCTCGGGGTTGCGGCCGGCGCGGCCGCAGCATCGGCGGACGACCTCCGGCTCGCTCCGTTGGAGGTCATGGCGCCGAAGGACGTGGCGGTGCCGCAGGAGCAGGCGACCACCGCCTCAAGCGTGATCGGCGGCGAGGAGATCGAGCGTCAGCAGATCCGCCGTCTCGATGATGCGCTGCGGCTGATCCCCGGCGTCAGCCTGTCGGGCCGGCAGGCGCCGGGCGGCGCCCAGACCGTGAGGCTGCGTGGATTGGGGCCGCGCAACACTCGTTTCTTCATCGACGGCGTCGAGATGAGCGACACCAGCCAGTCGCAGTCGCAATATCCGGCCGGCGAGATGGACACCGCCGACATCGAGCGCATCGAGGTCCTGCGCGGGCCGCAGCCCGGCCGCTTCGGCCCGGATGCCGGCGGCGGCGTGGTGAACATCGTCACCCGCCGTCCGGCCGGTCCGCTCAGCGGCCAGGTCGGCGCCGAATACGGCAGCTTCGACACCAAGCGGGCGAACGCCTCGGTGTCCGGGGCGCAGGACAAGGTGGATTACCGCGCCTCCCTGTCCGGGACCCACTCCGGCGGCTATTCGGACTTCAGCCGCTGGCGTGGCGGACAGGAGAAGGATCCGTTCCGGCAATGGGCCGCCGCCGGCCGTATCGGCGTGCAGGCGACCGAGGATCTGCGCTTCGAGGCGACGGCGCGTTACCAGCGCAAGAGCCTGAGCTACGACCCGGCCACCCGCGACAATGACTGGTCGCGCGACGAGACCGAGCGGTTCCTGCGCCTGGGCGGGTCGCTCGACAGCCTGGGCGGCAGGCTGGTCCACAGCTTCGGTGTCGCCAACACCACCAACACCCGACAGTACTGGGGTGAAGGAACCAAGGGCGACACCTATGACGGTCACAAGACCCGTCTCGACTATGCGGCGAACGCCAAGCTGTCCGACCGGGTGACGCTGGGCTACGGCGCCGATGCGACCCGCGAGAGCATGGAACAGCACACGCCGGGCTTCGCGCCGCTCGTGCCGGACATGCGGTCGCACAACTGGCGCGGCGGGGGCTTCGCCACCATTGGCGTGACCCCGGTGGCGCCGCTCGATCTGTCGGCGACGATCCGCGGCGACCGCCACACGGACTATGGCGGCAAGGGAACCTGGAGGCTCGGCGCCGCCTACCGGATCGAAGCGACCGGTACGACGCTGCGCTCCAGCTACGGCACGGCGTGGCAACCGCCGTCACTCTACGAACGGTTCGATCCCTGCTATGGCCGGGCCGACCTGCGGCCCGAACGCAGCCGTGGCTGGGATGCCGGCGTCGAGCAATCGCTGCTGGGCGGGCGGCTGACCGCCGGGGCGACCTATTTCCAGGCCAGCACCCGCGACCAGATCAACTGGCTGTACGGTCCGGCGGCCAGCCCGGCCTGTTCGGGCGGCGGCTATGTCAACGTCGACCGCACCAAGGCGCAGGGCGTGGAGGTGGAACTGGCCGCCCGCCCGACCGCGACCACCGACCTGCGCGCCGCCTATTCCTGGCAGAGCGTGCTCAACGCCAACACCGGGCAGCGGCTGCGCAACCTGCCGCTCCACCAGGGGAGCGCGTCGGTCGGCTGGCGCTTCCTGCCCGAGGCCTACGCCAATCTCGGCCTGCGCTATCGCGACATGATCGAGAATTACGGCACCGGCAGCGCCTTCCTCACCGCCGATCTCCGGTTGTCCTACGACCTGACCGATGCGGTGACGCTGCACGGCCGTGTCGAGAACCTGTTCAGCCGCCGCTACGAGGAGGTCTTCGGCCATGCCGCAGCGGGCCGCTCGGCCTATGCCGGCCTGTCGGCGCGCTTCTGACCCCGTCCTTCCCAGGAGGTTCCATTCCATGAGCACCGCGTCTCCCGTGGCCCCGCAAATCGTCGAGGAGCCCGGCATGGGCCGGGTCGAGATCTTCCCGCTGCCCACCGATCAGGATCTGCTGCTGGCCCTGCTGAAGGATGCCTTCGAGGTCTGGTGGCGGGACATCGTGTTCGGCACGCTGGTCCAGGGCGCCGTCTTCGAGATCCGTGCGCCCAACGCCCCGCGCAAGGTGTCGCTGTTCGACGGCTACCTGACCGTCGATTTCGGAGCGTGGCATTTCCATGTCTGCATCGGCCCCCACCGGGGCACGCCGCGCAACCCGGTCGATCCGGAGCTTGCCCGTATCCGCCGGACCGCGCGGGCCGAGATGTACCGAGTTTTGGGGACCGACGGCGCACCGCGGAGTTGGGGCCTGCGGCTGTTCAACGGCAAGGGCGAACAGCAGATGACGCTGTTCTTTCCCAACCCCTTCCTCGGCGAGAACGACCGCATCCTGAAGGAGCCGGACTGGAGCCGGCTGTCGATGTGGGACGGCTTCCGCCAGCGCTATCTAGGGCTGGAATCCGATCCCCTCGACCGCACCGGGAGGGGATTCCGGTGCAGCGGCTGATCCTCCGCCTGATGGCGGCCTGCCTTCTGACCGCGGCCGTCCCGATGGGGGTGGCCGATGCCGCCGGTCCGCGGGCGGCGTCGGCCACCGTGTGTGGCGACCAGTATCTTCTGGCGCTTGCCGATCCCGACCAGATCGCCGCCCTGTCGCCGCAGGCCGCCGACCCCTGGCTGTCGCTCATGGCGGCCGAGGCTGTCCCCTACCGGCAGGTCCGGCCGAGTGCCGAGACCTACCTGTCGCTCGGCGTCGAGGTGGTCCTGGCCAACGCCTGGAGCGACCACAAGACCGTGGAGTTGCTGGAGCGTTTCGGCGTGCGAGTGGTGCGCATCCCGCTGGTCGAGCGGTTCGAGGACATCGAGAGTGTGACGGCGACGGTCGCCGAGGCTCTCGGCCATCGCGAGCGCGGCGTGGTCCTGAACGAGGCGGTTCGTCGGCGGATGGCCGCGGTGCGGGCGGAGCATGCCGGTGCCGGCCGCCCGGCGCTCTACCTGCATCCCGGCGGTGGCAGTGCCGCTGCCGGGACTTTCGTCGACGAGGTGATGTCGGCGACCGGTCTCACCAACCAGGCGACCGCCGACGGGCGGTCGGGCTGGACCGGCTACGACCTGGAACGCTTCGTCCTCAACCCGCCCGAGATGCTGGTGACCAGCTTCTTCGAGAGTCCCGACTGGTCGCTGCGGCGCGCCTTCGGAGAGCATCCTGCCTTCGTCCGCCGAGCCTCGATCGCCCCAGCGGTTGCGGTGCCCGGCAAGACATGGGTGTGCAGCGGCTGGTTCCTCGTCGAGGCGGCCGAGGCCCTGGCCGGCGGGCTGCGTCGGCTCCCACCGTCCTCTTCAACCAACCGGGGGCCTTGATCGATGCGCACTCTGCCTCTGCTGTCCGGACTGGCCGTCGCTCTGCTGGCGGTATCCGCAGCCGGTCTCGCGATCGGCTACGCGCCACTTCCGCTGAGCGGCGTGATCGCCGGCGTCTTCGGCAACGGGGATCCCCTGACGGTCGCCGTCGTCCGGGAAATCCGCCTGCCGCGGCTTCTGCTCGGGATCGAGGTCGGGGCGGCACTGGGCATCGCCGGCGCGGCGCTCCAGGGATTGCTGCGCAACCCGCTGGCCGAGCCGGGACTGATCGGCGTTTCGGCGAGTGCCGGGCTGGGCGCGGTCATCGCCTTCTATTTCGGCTTCGCGGCGCTGTCGCCCTTTGCGCTTCCCGCCATGGCTATGGCCGGCGCCCTCGTCGCGACCGGCATCGTGCTGGCGGTCGCCGCCCGTGACGGCGGCAGCCTGACCCTGATCCTGGCCGGGATCGCGCTGTCCAGCCTCGCCGTCGCCCTCACCTCCTTGGCAATGAACCTCGCGCCCAACCCCTATGCCGTCACCGAGATGCTGCTGTGGCTGATGGGATCCCTGAAAGACCGGACGCCGGCCGATGCGCTGACCGCCTTTCCCTTCATCCTGGCCGGCAGTGGTCTGCTGCTCGCCACCGGCCGTGGGCTGGATGCCCTGGCCCTGGGAGAGGATGCCGCCCGCAGCATGGGGATCGATCTGAGCCGGCTGCGGCTGGCCGTCGTCGGCGGCAGCGCCGCGGCGGTGGGGGCCGCGGTGGCGGTGTCCGGCTCGATCGGCTTCGTCGGGCTGGTGGTGCCGCATCTGCTGCGCCCCCTGGTCGGGCATGAGCCCGGCCGCCTGCTGCTGCCGAGCGCGCTCGGTGGGGCGGTGCTGGTGACGCTGGCCGATCTGGTGTCCCGCCTGATCCCCACCGCGCAGGAGGTGATGCTGGGCGTCCTGACCTCTCTGGTCGGCGCACCCTTCTTCCTTCTCCTCATCCTGCGCGTTCGCCGGGAGGCATGGTGACGATGCTGTCCGCTTCCGCAATCACCCTGCGCCTGGGCGGGCGGCCGATCCTGGACGGCGCCGGCTTCACGGCCCGGCGCGGCGCCGTCACCGGCCTGATCGGGCCGAACGGCGTCGGCAAGTCCACCTTGCTCCGGGCGGTCGCCGGCCTGCTGCCCCATGAGGGCGACGTCCGCTTCGAGGGACGGCCGCTGCCTGCCGACCCGAGGGCGCGGGCGCGCCTGCTCGGCTATCTGCCGCAAGGCCACCATGTCCATTGGCCGCTGAGCGTCCGCCGGACGGTGGCGCTCGGGCGGCTGCCGCATCTCGGTCCGCTCGGCCGGCCGGGACGGATGGATGAGGATGCGGTCGAGCGGGTCATGGCGGCGACCGGCGTCACCGGGCTTGCGGCACGCGCGGTGCCTACTCTTTCGGGCGGCGAGCGGGCGCGCGTGATGCTGGCGCGGGTCCTGGCGGCGGACACCCCGGTGCTGCTGGCCGACGAGCCGACGGCGGCCCTCGATCCCGGCCACCAGCTCCGCATCATGGCGCTGCTGCGGGCGGAGGCGGTCGAGCGGCAACGGGCCGTCGTCGTCGTACTCCACGACCTGTCGCTGGCCGCCCGCTGCTGCGACGAGCTTGTTCTGCTGATGCCGGACCGGCGCGTGATTGCGGGAGACATGGCGGCCGTTCTGACGCCCTCCCTGCTGCGCGATGCCTATGGCGTGTCCTTCGCCGTGACGCGGGCCGCCGACATCCCGGTGGTGCTTCCCCAATGTCCAACCATGACCCAATCCGGAGACTGACCAGCCATGCCCATCGACGTGATCGTCTGTGAAACCTGCCGTCAGCCTAGCACCGGACCTGCGGCGGACCCGGAGGGCGGGTGGACCGGAGCGATGTTCGCCGCCCTGCTCGAGGGTGTTCTCGCATCCGCCGGTGCCGACGATGTCCGAGTCAGCACCATGCGTTGCCTGATGAGTTGCCGCCGGCCCTGCGTCGTCCACATCCGCTCGCCGGGGCGCATGGGATACGTCCTCGGCGACTTGGCCCCCGAGCGGTCGGCCGTCGAGGCGCTCGTCGGCTATCTGCGGACCTATGGTGAGACCGACAGCGGTGTCGTCGCATATCGGGACTGGCCGGACGGCGTCAAAGGCCGCTTCGTCGCCCGGGTGCCCGCACCACCCGACCGATGAGCGGGGTCTGCCGCCCCGGCCGCGGATGTGTCTCCTGCGCGAAAATGCCGCTTATTCCGACTGTGGCACTTGGACTAATGTGCCTCGCCTGCTGCGTGTCCGGCAGGCATCGACAACCACAAAGGGGATTGGCATGAACGCGGCCCAGGACAGGATGCAACAAGCGCGACGGGTCGGCCTTGCGGCCGGCGCGATCGCGTTGCTGTTGCAGATCGTCGCCTGGGCCTGGATGCCCGCCATCATCGCGTCCGCCAATGCGGCCGACAGTAACCGGATGGTCATCTGCACCCCCGACGGGTTCAAGACCGTGGTGTGGGGCGATCACGAAACAGGCGGCGATCCTGCGGCCGGCAAGGCCGAATCGGCCATGTCCGGCGGCTCCTGTCCATTGTGCCCGCTGATCGGCGGGCTGGCCATGCCGCCGCCGGATGTGCGGACGGTGCCCGCCACGGCCAGCCGCCACAGTCCCGAGCTGTTGCCCGGCGAACTGATCGCCGCCGGTTGGTTCCTGTCCACCCTCCAGGCTCGGGGTCCGCCGGTCTGAGGCCAGCATCGCGGAGTCGCTGCGCGCGAGGTTCGCGCACCCGACCGCCATTGCCACCCATTCCGCTTTCCAGCTTCGCACGCCGTCCTTCGTGATTGTGCGGCGTTGCGGTCGGCTGGCTTCAGATCGAGAATTGTCATGACGTCGCGTTTTGCTGCGGCCAACGCTCTGCGTGCGGCCCTGCTGTCGAGTGCTGCCCTGGCTGGCCTGCTCTCCACCGCTGCCCTTGCCCAGGATGTCCAGTCCCTGCCTACGATTTCCATCACCGCCAGCCCGGAGGACGGCGCCGTCCTGTCTGGTGACGGGCTGAGCGGCCCAGGGCTGTCGGCCCGCCGTCTCTCCACCGCCGACACCGCCGCACTGCTGCGCGGGTTGGCCGGCGTCAGCCTGAACGGCAATGGCGGCATATCGAGTTTGCCGGCGCTGAACGGATTGGGTGCCGACCGCGTCAACGTACTGGTCGACGGCGCGCCCATCGCTCCCGCCTGCCCCAACCAGATGAACCCGGCCCTGTCCGCCATCGCCCCCACGCGCGTCTCCAAGGTGGAGGTGCTGGCCGGTATCACACCGGTCAGCGCCGGCGGCGACAGCCTCTCCGGCACCATCTCGGTCGAAAGCGCGCCGCCGGTCTTCGCCGCACCGGGCGAGGCGGTACATACGGAAGGCAAGCTGTCGGCCTTCTACCGCTCCAATGGTCGCAGCGTGACAGGGGCGGCCGAGGCGTCCGTTGCCAACGACACCTTCAGTCTCGGCTACAACGGATCCTGGAGCCGGGCCGAGAACTACAAGGCCGGCAACGGCCAAACCGTCCGCTCGACGCTCTACAACGTACAGGACAACGCCGTGACGTTCGGGGCGCGGCGCGATGGGCATCAGCTCACGTTGCAGGGCGGTGTTCAGACCATGCCATACCAGGGTTTCCCCACCCAGCGCATGGACCTGACCGACAACCGCAGCGTCTTCATCAACGGCCGCTACGAAGGGTCGTTCGACTGGGGAACGCTGGACGCACGCGCCAACTGGCGCCGCACCCGGCACACCATGAACTTCCTGGAGGACAAGGGCGGCACCGCCGGCGGCGGCATGCCGATGGACACGCTGACGACGGACGCCGGCTATTCCGTGAAGGCGACGCTGCCGCTGTCGGCGCGCGACACCCTGCGCGTCGGCAACGAGTTCCGCCACACCGGCTTGGACGACTGGTGGGATCCGGTGGCGGGCAGCATGATGATGGGGCCCCTGACCTACTGGAACGTCAAGGACGGTACCCGCAACCGGGTCGGCACCTTCGCCGAGTGGGAGGCCAACTGGTCGCCGGAATGGACGACCCTTCTCGGCGTGCGCAACGACGTTGTGTGGATGGACACCGGCGCGGTACAGCCCTACTCCTGGCAGAACAGGCTTGGCATGGGCATGATGGCGATGGCCAATCCGGATGCGGCCGACGCCCGTGCCTTCAACGCCCGCAGCCATGCCCGCACCGACGTCAATTTCGACGTGACGGCGTTGGTCCGCTACACCCCCTCCGACACCAGCGCGATCGAAGCCGGCTACGCCCGCAAGACCCGCTCGCCCAACCTGTATGAGCGCTACGCCTGGGGCACCGGCGGCATGTCGAGCAGCATGAACGGCTGGTTCGGCGACGCCAACGGCTATGTCGGCAACCCCGACCTCAAGCCCGAGGTGGCCAACACCGTCAGCACCACCCTGTTGCTGCACGACACCACCCACGAGGCGTGGGAGGTCAAGCTAACCCCCTATTACACCTACGTGCAGAATTACATCGACGTCGAGCGGATCGGCACGCTGAGCAACGGCTTCGTCAAGCTGCGCTTCACCAACCATGACGCGGTCCTCGTCGGCGCCAATCTGTCGGCGGCGGCCAGGGTCTATGAGGACGAGGATATCGGTGCCTTCCGCCTGTCTGGGGTGGTCGGCTGGGTGCATGGCCGCAACCTCGACACCGGCGACGCGCTGTACCACATGATGCCGCTCAACGCCCAGTTGACGATGGAGCACCGGCTGGGCGGCTGGAACAGCGCCATAGAGGTGCAGGCGACCGCCCGCAAGGAGCGGGTGGAAGCGGTGCGCAACGAGCCGAAGACGCCGAGCTACGCTCTGGTCAACCTGCGGACGGGGTACGAGTGGGGCAACGTTCGGGTCGATGCCGGCGTCGAGAACCTGTTCGACCAGCAGTATTATCTGCCGCTGGGCGGTGTCGACTATGCCGATTACCGGGCGGGGGGAAGCCGTGGCACGGTCGGAGCGCTGCCGGGACCGGGACGCTCCTTCATGGCCGGCATGACGGTGAAGTTCTGAGACGGATTGTGAGGTGAGCGTTGTCTGCTGAGGTCCGCCCCCGGCCCAGGTCGGCCGGGGGCTTCCAAGCTTGCAAGCCGTCCGCCGACTCACCGGGATCCGCCACCGTCTTCGCCGTGGGGGCGGACAGTTCGCCTGCACACTCTGTCAAAGGCGCATCCCATGCCTGCGCACCGATCGATCATTGCCGTCAGCTTGGCGGCTGATGGCGCACGTGCCCTGTCGGCTTCGCCGAATGGTGCATCACGCTGGACTCTGCCGGTCTCCCTCGCGCTGCATGCCGTCGTCGTCCTGCTGGTGGCGAGCCTGCACATACCGTCACCAACCCCGCCGACGGTCGTTTCGGTGGACTTTTCTTTTCTTGATGCCGCGGTCGAACCGCCTTCGGCATCCGAAGCCGTCGTGGAGACGGGGAGGGAGGTGCCGCCTGATCCTCCTGCCGAGGAACCGGTCGAGCAGACGGTGGAATCTGTCCTGCAGGCTGTCGCAGACAGTCCCGGCCCGGTCACCGAGGTTCCGGTCGAGGATCCGACACCTCCCAGCGCCGAGGTGCCGAGCGCGGATGTGCCGGTCCCGGCAGAGCCGCCGAAGCCGGAGCCGGCTCGCCCAGTTCCCGCCCCCCGTCCCTTGCCTAAGCCGGCACGCACCAGAAACCCGCCGGTCGCCAGCCCGCGGTCGAGCACTCCGGACCAAGCTGTTGACCGGATCGTGCAAGCGGCACCTGCGCAGCCGGTCCAGTCGGCAGCGCCACCCTCCAGCCCATCCCGCGGTTCGGACAGGGAGGCGGCCGATTATCTCGGCGTCGTTCAGGCGCGGCTCGCCCGGCACAAGATCTATCCGCGTTCTGCCCGCCTCACGCGCCAGGAGGGCACCGTTCTGCTCCGCTTCACCATCGTCTCCGACGGCACCATCACGGGCTGGTCGATCGTCCAGGGGGCCGGTCACGATATCCTGGATCAGGCTGCGGAGGACATGATCCGGCGCGCCTCACCCCTTCCTCCCATTCCTGCCGGGATGGGCCGCACCCACATCGACATCACGCTTCCTGTTCAGTATTCCCTGCAATAAGGCGTGCCACTGGTTTTTGCCACCCGCTGCCGTTTCACTTCCCATCCGAAGGCGCTTCGCCGACCGGAACCTCCGTTCGAAAAATCCGCTTGTCGAAATCGTCGATCAGCACGTCGAGACGCAACGACCATTGGCCGGCCAGCGGCAGCGTCATGTCGTCGATGCCGAAGAAGCCAGGACCTAGACTTGTCAGGGTGTGCCGCAACGGGGCGACGCCCGCAGCCGGCAACTCCCAATCCATCGTCACTTCGCGGGCGGAAACCGGCTTGCCGTCCTCATCCTGAAGGTGGAGCCGAACACCGTTTCGCCCCGGCATTGCCGGAACGATGTCAATGAGGGCGATGGTGCCGCTTTTTACCGTGACGGCGGAGAATCCGGCCGGCGGCTTTTCCCCGCCGGCGCTTAGCGCGCGCGGCGGTGGTGTCAGGGCGAAGGCCGCTGTCAGCAGCAGGGCGGTGCCGGCCGTCGCCATTTCCAGGGTGATGCTGCGCCGCAGAGACTGACCGGCTTGTCCATCCCCGCGGTCGAGTGTCGGCGTCAGGGACTGCCTGTTCCACGCCGCCAGCCCGAGCAGAAGCAGCACGGCCAGCATCTTGCCGGCCCACAGCCAGCCATAGCCGGTGGAAAGGATCGCCTCCACGGAGCGAAGCTGGATCACCGACAGGACAGTGCCGGCCCCGAACAGAAGGGCCACGGCGCCGACGGCCAGACGCGAGAAGCGACGGACCAGCCTTGCTGCCTCGGCCGGCGGCTCCAGGCGCAGGACCATGGTCAGCGGCCACAGCGCCCCGATCCAGTAGGCGGCCATCAGCCCATGCAGGCCGACGAGTGGGGCGCTCAGCCACCGGGGAGAGGCCGTGGCGGCATGACCGGTGGCGGCAAGCGAGGCGGCGCCTAGCAGCGCCCCCGTCACCAGCAGGGCCGGTCCGGCCACAGCACGCGTGTCCAATGCCAAGCCGCAGGCTGAGCACAGCAAGCCCAGCAGGGCGATGCCGACACTGAGGCCGACGCTGCTCGCCGCGCCGGTGGTCCACGAGGCACCCGTCAGAAGGTCGGAGAGGGAACTGCCGGCCAGCGTCATGCCGGTCACCCCCACCAGCAGCGCCGCAGACAGCCCGGCCGCGAGCAGCATCAGGCAGAGAGCGGGTTTCAGGCGGTCGTTAAGCGGCGCCCAACGTCCCGTAACCAGAACCAGGAACAGGCCGCCGCCAATTCCGGCCAGCAGGGCGGCATAATGCATGGCCCTTAGCAGCAGCCCAGCCAGAGCGGCGGCACGGGACGGATCGCCCACCGGCGGTGTGCCGGTTGCCGATGGCGGCGTCACCCCGATGCCGAAAGTGAAGGAGCCGGCGACGGGATGGCCGTCCGCGGAGGTGACGCGATAACTGGCGACATAGAGGCCGTTGGCCAGTCCCGGCGGCAGAGCGAGGCGAACGGCCTCGTTCTCCGCCACCGCGCTTTGCGGGTCGGCCATGTCGCGTCTCTCATGATCGAGCAGTTGGATGCGGATGGGGGTGACGGGCTCGTTGAACCTCAGCGTCACAGCGCTCGGTGCAGCGCCCAGGCTGGCGCCGTCAGACGGTTCCGATTCCATGAGAACCGCATGGGCCAAGCTGCTCCGCGGAAAGGCCGCGAGCATGAGCAGCAGGATCAGTGCCACGATCCAGGGGACGGCGGGTGTGCAGCAGGGTTCGAGACGCATGGGATGTCTCGCTTTCGCAATGGGCATGGTCGAGAGGCTGCATGCCGCGCGGCCATCGCGGCGGCGGCATGCAGCTCAAGTCCCCAGCAGATGCCAAGGGATAAGGTCAGCGCTGTTTCGGTTCGGTCAGCCTGAGGCCTGGGGCGGGCTCACGATAGTCGTCCGCCGCCTTGCCGGCCTCGGGGATTTCGATCCAGCGGTGAGCGCCCTTCTCGCACTCCTGCACCACCGGGATGTAGAGCATGGTGCCGGCGGGCAGTTTGGGCAGCACGACCTGGAAGGCGAACTCGTCATACCAGGCATCGGGCAGGCTGCCGCCGGTCCAGGCAATTTCGGTAACGCCCTGGGTGATGCTGCGGCCGTGCGACTCATAGGGCTGGGCGTAGAGGCCTTCCTTGGTCGCCAGGGTCCAGCCCGGCTTCGGCATCGGCTTGGCCAGCACCGCACCGTCGGGCAGGCGGACGCGGATGGCGGTGGTCGGCGAGCCGTCGCAGCCGTGGCCGACCTTCAGCACCGCCTTGTAGTAGCTGCCGGCCGGCGCTTCGCGGGTTTCCAGCGTGACGTGCGCTGCGGCGCTGCCGGCAGCCAGGGCAAGACAAAGGGTTCCGGCGGCAAGCGCCAGGGACGTGAAACGGGTCATGATGCGCTCCTGAACGGATTGATGATCCGGAGAGTGTCCGGCGGTGGCGGGGAGACGGCCGTCACACCGGCGGAGCGCGGGGATTGAGGCAGGTCAGGAAATGGTCGACCGGCCGAACGCCGGCGCCGGCCGGTGCCGCGACCTCCATGCGGAAAACAGCGCGTGGCCGGACAGTCACCGTGGCCGGAACCAGGCCGTGAATGCCGAGCGCAAGGCAGAAGGCGCAGAGGCCGTCATGCTCCATGACAGGATGGTTAGAACCATCACGGGCCCGGCCATCATGCTCTCCGCCCGCCTGCGCATCGGATGGAGTGGTACCGCAATGGTCGGTCTCCGTCGCGGCGGTCAGGAACCCGGCCGGCAACCCGGCGCGTGCCCGTGCCGCCATGGCCAGATCGGGAACCGCCACCTGGATCAGCAGGGCCAGAACGGCTAGCCAGCCAACCAGCACGCGGCGCAGTCCGACCATGCCGGCGGGAGCGCCGGACCGCGCGGTGGCATACGTGCTGCGGACAGTCTGGCAAGGCGCCATACGGGGGAGCCACCTGTTTCGGAAGGCCAAAACCATCGACCACGCGCGGCCCCATTCAGTCAAGCTGTTCGGTGGTGGCCGGACGATTCGCCCATATTCCCCTCAATGAAGGATCTGGTGCAGGAAGCTGCGGGTCCGTTCATGGCGCGGGGCATCGAAGAATTCGTCGGGCTCGGCGCATTCGACGATCTGTCCACCGTTCATGAAGACCACCCGGTCGGCGAGCCGGCGGGCGAAGCCCATCTCATGCGTCACCACCACCATGGTCATGCCGTCCTCGGCCAGCGACACCATGGTCTCCAGCACCTCCTTCACCATCTCGGGATCGAGCGCCGAGGTCGGCTCGTCGAACAGCATCACCTGCGGTTCAATGCACAGGGCGATGGCCACCCTCTGCTGCCCCCCGGAAAGCTGGCCGGGGATTTTCGCCGCCTGCTCGGTGATGCGGACGCGCCGCAGAGGATGTACCGCCTGGTCCTCGGCCTCCCGGCGCGGCGTGACGCGCGCCAGCATCTGCGGCATGGCGCAATTGTGGAGGATCGACAGATGAGGACACAGGCCGGCGTCAAAGGGTGCTTCATAGCCCGAGTGCCCGCGCTAGCCGATCAATGACCTGCCTGCCGCGCCGGTCACCGACGCAGTCCCGGCCTCGCATTCCATGGCCGGTCAATTGGATCGACATCTGGAAGCGTCCGTTGCGCAGCTGTGCGTCTTCTTCCGACGAGCGTGCCATAACCGGAAGCCGGCCCGTTTATGAGGGACTGGCATGCCTATGGGCTGTGCGGGAGGCAGCCAGGGCAGCCTCCGACAACCGATGCAATGTGCGTCTCCGCACCGCCAGCGGGGCATGGCGCACAGCCAGCCATTCAGGGCTCGAAAGGATCTCTTCCGCCAGACGCCGATAATAGGCGGCATCCTGCAACCCGAGTGCCTGCTTTGTGGATGGCGGGGTGCCCAGCGTCTTTCCAGGAAACGGCTTTCGCGCAACTGGCCCCCCTGCCGTCTGGTGCTGAGCGGAGGCTTTTCCGCCATGGCGGGCCGACCGCCTCACAGACGCCTCATCAGCAATCTTTTCCAACCGCTGCCGCGGAAGCTCTGGCCACTCCACGCTCCGAGCAACCAGCCATGCCTTCTGGGATGCTCCGAGCCAGCGGTAGAGCCAATCCAAGGAGGCGACCCACCGATACGATCCGAAGCGGGGCTCCGACAGCAGGGCACTGGTTTCCTCATCCAGCAGAAGGGCGACCACGGCGGCCAGCAGGCTTCGACGCCGCGCCGGCGGCACACAGCATGCCCAGTATTGCAAGTCGACTTTTGATCTGAACTTTCCAGGTGACGGAAAGGCGGCGCTGTCGAATGCATTGATCGCATGTTCGCGAGGGTAAGCGCCTTGGCCTGCCATCAGCGCCACAATCAAATCCTCGGTCGCTGCGATGAACGCCGTCGGGCGCGATCGCCCCATCCATCGTGCGTTGGGCGTCCGGCGGTCCAGTGCCCGGCAAAGGTCCGTCTCAAATGCCATGACCACACTCCACGCGCGGCCGATCGAATTGTTGTCGGCACCCGTGTTGGCAGCATCCTTGGGACCTGCCGCCCCATGCTCATCAAGCGGGCGGTCGCAGTCTCCACAACACAGTCGGGTTCCGCCATCGGACGGCACAAACCGGAGGGTGTGGGCCGTTTGACAGAACGGACAGAGATGACGCAACGGCAAGCGATGTCGGTGACAAAAACCAACCGCCGCATACGCCCAATGACGACGCAGGTATGCATGCCGGCCGGTGACGTGATCTTCGTTCAGGCAGAGATCGCACCACCCTGGAGCCAGAGCATCGGCATAACGCTCGGTTCCGTTGGTCGGATCGAAAACGCCCCAGTCCCAGGCGTACCAATGCCGCGGCCAAGTCGGGTTGACCGTCTTCAGAGCAAAGGTCGAAAGACGTTCGACGGGAAGCCGGACTGCCGAGGCAAGTGCAGAAATCTCCTGGTGAGCCGGCCGGTAATCCAGACCGTTCATAGTCGGCATGGCTTCCGCATCGTCACCCGGCGTGGTCAGGAGATCTCGCAAAGTGCCGCCGTCGAGGTCGTACCGGCAAGCGACCCGCGACAGCCACGACGATAGCAGCTCGTCTTCCATCGGCCGGGGCGCGAGCGGCAGCACCGTCGGGGCCAGGGCGGATCCCAGTGTCATCACCTACACCGCCACCGAAGTCTTCCGTCCCATGCCGCGTTGCGCCTTGACGGTCATGGAAACCAGCGGAAGCACGAGATCCTCGGCGGTGAAACTCTCTTCATCGATCATCTCCCGGCCGCTCCGGATCGCCGCGATCGCCACGGTCTCGATCAGCCGGAAGACACGCACCGTGATCCCATCCGTCATCGACAGCACGCGCCGGCTGACGGAGGCGCTGCTGAGAGACGACCGTTGCCGCAACGGCAGGATTGCCGCGAGGCTGGCGAGCAGGTCGCGGAATGCCTGATCGTCCCGCCAATGGGCCAACTCAAGCGCGTCGAACCGGTCTGCAAGCTGCTGATCGGTCAGCAACGCCATCCGAGCCTCGTCGGTGCCGGCGCAGACCAAGGGGATGCGTAGATCATTGGTCAGGAACCGCAGCGTATTCAGGAAAATCCGCTGTTGACGGTAGGTGCCGGCCAGCATGGCATGCACTTCGTCGATGACCAGCACCCGGGCGTTCATCTCGCCCAACAGACGGCGGCACAGGTTGCGGGCGCCACGCACCGTTCCCGCTCGCCGTTGCGGCACGCCGAGAGCGGTCAGCAGTTCGTCGTAGAAATCCCCCTCGTCCGGCTGCGTCGGCATCTGAAACGCCACCACCGGCATGGTCGTCACCCCCGTTCCCTCGTTGAAGACCGCTGGGTGGT
The DNA here is from genome assembly GCA_023423695.1 of Pseudomonadota bacterium. Taxonomy (GTDB): domain Bacteria; phylum Pseudomonadota; class Alphaproteobacteria; order Azospirillales; family Azospirillaceae; genus Azospirillum. The sequence goes on from JAFAFA010000014.1 coordinate 20,108, forward strand.
CCCGCACGAACTTGCGGATGATCTTGGTCTTGCCCATACCGACGTCGCCGAACAGCAGCAGGCACGGCATGCGGTCCCGCTTCGGGTAGGTGAGCAGGTCTTCGAGCTTGCCGAGCGCCGCTTCTGCCCTCCGGTGGTTGATCCAGCGGTCGGCCCGAATCCATTCGATGCGTTCATGGTCGGCCAAGCACGCGTATTCGCGATAGGCCGGATGGAGGTGCTCGAAGCCCTCGCTCATGACCATTCCTCCACATCGTAGGGCAACAGGGGCCGATCGGTCGGCTGGCCGTCGTCGGCGGGTGGGGGCGCAGGCTCCGTCGGCTCCGGCGCCACGCTCGCCGCCTCAGACCCGGCGAGCGCATAGGCGGTCCGTTGCAGCGTTTGTCGGGCGGCTTTGGTTCGTGCCGCAGCCTCGGCGACCAGCAGTCGTTGGGCCTCGATCGCATCGAAGATCATCGCCTCGTCGACGGACCGGCGTCCCCGTTCCCGCAGCACCCGCATCGCCTCCAGGTGTTCCCAGCGTGTAATGCGCGGCCGGCGCAGATCGCGGTAGCGGATCGGCCAGTGCTTTCCATCGGGAGCCTGGAGAAACACCCGCGACAAGTCGCGTGGGTCATATTTGACCGGCATCCGGGAGTCCGTTTGTCCGGCCCATACGCTCAGAATGCTGTCCCAGTAGTGGATGTTGAAGATCTGGATGCCCTCCCGCGTCACCTTCCGCTTCTTGAACGGCAGGAAATCGAACAGGAACCGCTCCGGGTCGGCCGGGTGACGCACTGGGGTGGGCCGCCGGGCAACGGCGTCCTCCCACGCCGTCATCGGCGGAAGCTGAAGGGCGCTGTGAATGCTGGCGTGGTAGACCCCCACGATTTGAATGGCGAGCCACGTCTCCAACTCCGGCAGCGTCATAACCGCCGTCTTCTCCGGGTCGTAGTCGCCCTTCTCGTCGATGTTCGAGAAGGTGGTTCCCGGCAGCAGATGGACGGCGCCCATCATTGTCCCGATCAACCGCTCAATGTGGCCGCCGAAATGCGGGGTCGCCGGCGGCCGATACCGCTGCTCGATGCCATATTCCTGACAGCCGCGCTCCAGAGCCTTCGAATGGAAGTCCTTACCGTTGTCCATGTGCACGGTTTCCGGAAGCCCCGCGACCGGCCAGGGAGCCGCCACCCCGCGTTCCGCCAGCCAATCCGCCTTCGGTAGCACGGCGTGCCGCATGGCCATGGCGACGGAAGTCGCCGACGGAGCCTCCAGGGTCAGATAGAACCCCACGACCATCCGGCTTGCGACATCGATGATCAACGTCAGCCAGGGGCGCCCAAGGGGCAGTCGGTACATGTCGTCGACGACCATGACATCGACCCGCGTGTGGTCGATCTGGACGACCTGGAGCGCGTGATCCGACACATACTCGCCGAAGACGGGGCGGAACTGGTCACGGGCCGCTTTTGGTCCCTCCCGCGCCTTTACCAGAGCTTTCCGGCCCTGCCGATCAATGCGGACACGCAAAGCCTTCACCGATGGCGTCGAAAGGCCCCGCGCCTTGCACTCGTGCTCGATGTGCCGCCGCAACCCGGCCACCGTGGGATGCTGGCGTGTCATGTAATAATCGCGGATTGCCGCTTCGATGACGCTCTCGATCTCCGGCTCCAGGCAACGGAACCCTCGGGCCGGACCCGGCTTCGGCGGAATCATGGTGCTCGTCACCGGCTTCTCGCGATAGAGCGCCACGAGCGCGTAGATGCGGCTCCGCTTAAGTCCCAGTATGGCAGAGGCATCGGCAACCTCCGCCCGTGTCAAACGCTGACGCTCTGCCAGCGGCCGGACGACGCGCTCCCGGCGCTCCGCTTCGTGCCATTCTTCGTCAGTGGCCGACTGATGATCGGATTTGCTCTGCGGCATGACCGCCACCGTGACGATGTTCCGTATCGACATTGTCCGGAGATCCTGGACATCAATCCGGGGATCCTGGTTTATTTTCCACCGATCCTGGGGATCATGGACGACCTGAAATTGCTTGAAACTGAGTCCAACGATCCCGGAAAATCGACACCCGTCTTCCTGCCCCGGATGCCCGTCGTCATGGTCTCGGACACCGTCCCCGCTCCCGCCCTCTCGCAGGACCAAGCGCTCGACCATCTGTCCGAGCTGGCCGACAAGGCCCGGGCCTACGCCCGCAACGCCAAGGCGGAGAACACCCAGCGCGCCTACGCCGCCGATTGGCGCCACTACAGCGCCTGGTGCATGCGCCGCGGCGTTTCCCCGCTGCCGCCCGACCCGCAGGCGATCGGCCTCTACCTCGCCGACCTCGCCTCCGAGGCCTCAGCAGCGGGCCGGCGCTCCCGGGCTGCTGCGACGGTCGAGCGCCGCTTGTCCGGCCTGGCCTGGACCTTTCGCCAACGGGGCTGCCCCCTTGACCGCGGCGACCGGCACATCAAGGAGGTGCTGGCCGGCATCCGCCGCAGCCACGGCCGACCGCCCGTCCAAAAGGAGGCACTGCTCGCCGCCGATCTGCTGCGCATGCTCGGCTGTCTGGCCGGCGACCTGCGTGGCGTGCGCGATCGCGCCATCCTGTTGCTCGGTTTCGCCGGCGGACTGCGGCGCAGTGAGATCGTCGGCCTCGACCATGGCGCCGAGGAGACCGCCGATGGCCGCGGCTGGGTCGAGGTGCTGGAGGGTGGGCTTGTGCTGCATGTGCGCGGCAAGACCGGCTGGCGCGAGGTCGAGGTCGGACCGGGCACCACGCCGCTGAGTTGTCCGGTGGCGGCGCTGAAGAACTGGATGGAGTTGGGCCGCATCGCCCATGGGCCGCTGTTCCGCCGCATCGCCCGCAACGGGAAGCAGACCTTGACCGACCGGCTGTCCGACAAGCATGTCGCCCGTCTGGTGCAAGCGACGGCTCTTGCCGCCGGCATTCGCGGTGATCTGCCGGAGGGCGAGCGTCGCCACCGCTTCGCCGGTCACTCGCTGCGCGCCGGGCTGGCCACCGCCGCTGAGGCGGAGGAGCGCTTCGTTCAACGGCATCTCGGCCATGCCTCGGCCGAGATGACCCGGCGCTACCAGCGCCGCCGTGACCGCTTCCGCGTCAATCTCACGCGGGCCGCCGGCCTGTGAGGCGGCCCCGCAGCGCGGTTATCACTGTGTCAGCAAGTGGCATCGGTGGATTTTGCAATCCAAACCTTTTCTGGATGCTAGCTGATTGATTTCAATATATTTTGCCTGGGTCTCAGCTGGTCTCTTGTTATGTGATCAGGGATGTTTGACGCTGAAATTTTTCAATGAAAACTCTCAGGAGAAAGCGACAATTGCCTTGAACCCGGACGCGCGGTCGGGCGAGGCGACGATCCGGATCCGCCGCTCCAAAACCGACCAGGAGGGGCAGGGCGCTGAAGCTTGGCTGTCAACTGAGGCGGTGGCGGCACTCACCACTTGGCGCGCAGTGGCGCCGCGGTGGCCCAGCGAGCCGGGAGGAGGGGCCACTCACCAGAGAAGGGACGTACCTGTTCTGCCACCTGTCGCGCAGTGGCATTGGCGAACGGATGAGCCCGGCGGCGGCGCGCCGCGTGGTGGACCGGCGTACCGGCGAAGCCAACCCGCTCGCCATCGGTTTCAGCGGCCACAGCTTGCGCGTCGGCGCCGCCCAGGACCTGCTGGCCGCCGGGGTCGACCTGCCCGGGCTGATGCAGGCGGGGCGATGGTCCTCGCCGATCATGCCGGCGCGCTACACTGAGCGCCTGCGGCGACGCGGGGCGCAGTGGCTCGGGTGCGGCGGGGAAAGGACAAGCAAGAATAGCGGTCGGCCGAAATGGGCAGGCAGAGTGGATGACCCTGTGGCGCTGACCAACTTGCAATTCATGTTTTCCCTGGCTGCCGGCCCGTTGATTCCATTGGACGTGGGAGACGTCCCAAAGGCTTTGGGTCATGCGATCAAGGGCGTTTGACGCTGAAAATCTTAGTAAAGATTCTCAGGAGAAAGCGACTGCGGCCCTTCCTCGCCAACGGTAACGGGCGCCCCACCCGCTGAAGCCGAGAACCAGATGCCGTGCAAAGTGAAGGAGAGCAACAGCATCCCGCCGCAGGCAGCCACAGGCCGCGTGGCTCCATGACACAGTTGGTCAGGTTTAGCGTGAGGGCATCTCCCAAATCTCGTCCACCTCCCTTACACTGAATTCAGCGTTCTGACGGAGGAGCGGGGGCGTTCGTAGGGGCAACATGCAGCTGATGCTAAGGCCGGTGCCCTGTCCGCCGGCGCTGTCCACCCACACCGTCGTCAGTGTCGCGGAGCATCGCGAGGTCCGGGGCTCCCATACTCCGTCACCGCGATAACGATAATACCGCAGTCAACACAAGGACCTTATCCCAGCCATGCCACGTCTCGGTCTGCGCCTGACGCCTCACGGGCACCTGCTGCTCGAAGCAGCGGAGGATGCACCCCTTCTGGAGGAAGCCATGGCCCACCGGCTTGCCGACGCCTTCGGCCGGGGGACGGGGTATGGCCTCATGCAACTCGGGGCGGGCGAAGTCGGCCATCCATTGCCCCCAGTCTTCGTCTGGTGGCGCGACTTCGCGGCACGCTATGTGGGGGCGCTGTGTCTGCACGCCTCCAGCGTCGCCGAGGCATCATCTTGCGTCTTACCGGCGTTGCCGCCACCCGCAGACCACGAGATCGCGACGCTCGTACTGACCGCGCCTATGATGCCCGGCGCGGAGTATCTCGATGCGGATCTGCTGCGGGCGGTTTGGGACGAGACGGCAGCGGCATTTGCGGCCGCGGTTGTCGACTGCGGGGTTGACCTCCAGACGTTCCTCAAGGAGATGAACCCCGTCTGGAACCTAGTCGGGCGGGTGCATTTCAATCTGGCGGAGAACCGGCGCGACCCTGAGCGGCCCTTCGCCTTTCTAGCCACTTATACCACACGCCTGTCGGCTCATGGCAAGACCCAGCATGTGCCGCTCGGCCAAGCCTTGCGCGACTACGCCGGCCCGGCAAACCGGGACAAGTTGCTCTCGCTGCTTTTGCCCGTGCAGCGCGCTGCCGAGCGCTGCCGCTGGCTGAAGGCAATGGTCGATGCGGGAGAGATCTTCCACCCGCTGCGCTGGAGCCCGGCGGACGCCGCACGGTTCCTGTCCAGCGTGCCGGACCTGGAAGTCGCCGGCGTGGTGGTGCGCATGCCGGCCTCCTGGCGGGCCAATCGTCCGGCACGCCCGCAGGTCTCGGCGGCCGTAGGCACCCGCCCGCCCTCTGCAGTCGGGCTCGACGGACTGCTCGATTTCCGCATGGAGATGACGCTGGATGGGGAGCCTCTGACCGACGAGGAAATCACCGGGCTTCTGGCCGGAACCGACACGCTGGTGCTGCTACGCGGCCAATGGGTGGAGATCGATCGCCACCGCCTCCAGCGTGCGATGCAGCAGTTCCGTGACGCACAGGCGCTAGCCGATCGCGACGAGCTGACCTTCGCCGAGGCCATGCGTCTCCTCGCCGGGGCGACGCTCAGCAGCGCAGAACCGGATGCCGCGGCGTCCGATTGGGCGCGCGTGGTCGCCGGCCCTTGGTTGGCCGAAACGCTGCGGGCATTGCGCACACCGGACGGTGCTGGCATCAACCCTGGGCCGGCTTTGCAGGGGAAGCTGCGCCCGTATCAGAGAGCCGGCGTGCAGTGGCTACACCTGCTCTCCGGGCTTGGGCTGGGCGCCTGCCTTGCCGACGACATGGGGCTCGGCAAGACAATCCAGGTTCTCTCCCTGCTGCTGGTCCAGCGCCAACAGCACGCCGAGGGCCAGCCCAGTCTCCTGGTGGCGCCGACGTCCCTGCTCGCCAACTGGGCCGCGGAGATCGAGCGTTTCGCGCCCAGCCTGAGGGCGAAGATCGTTCACCCGTCCGCAATGCCGGCGGATCAGGTCAGGCAGATAACGGCAGATGAGTTTGCAGGGATTGACTTGGTAATCACCAGCTACGGCACTCTGCTGCGCGTGCCGGCACTGGCCGGGACGAACTGGCGTCTCGTCGTACTGGACGAGGCGCAGGCGATCAAGAACCCGACCGCCAAGCAGACCAAGGCGGCCAAGGCTCTCAAAGCGGGGGCGCGCATCGCGCTGACTGGCACGCCGGTCGAGAACCATCTCGGCGATCTGTGGTCGATCTTCGACGTCATCAATCCGGGCCTGCTGGGAACGGCCAAGCAGTTCAAGAGCTACACAAAAACCCTGGCCGAACGGGCGCACAATCCCTATGGCCCCCTGCGGGAGCTGGTGCGCCCCTACATTCTGCGGCGCATGAAGACGGACCGCTCCGTCATCGCTGACCTGCCCGACAAGACGGAGGTTTCCGCCTACTGCGCGCTCAGCCGTAAGCAGGCTGCTCTTTACGCTCAGACAGTGTCCGACTTGGCGGACGCGCTGCAGGAGGCCGAGGGCATCCAGCGCAAAGGCGTCGTGCTGACGACGCTGATGCGGCTCAAGCAGATCTGCAACCATCCCTCGCAGTGGCTCGGCGACAACGCCTGGGCCGAGGAGGACAGCGGCAAATGGGCCCGCCTGCGGGAGATCGCTTCGGTGGTGGCAGCCCGCCAGGAGAAGATGCTGGTGTTCACCCAGTTCCGCGAGGTGACGGCGCCGCTGGCGTCGTTCCTGGGCGGGGTGCTCGGGCGACCCGGACTGGTGCTGCACGGCGATACGGCGGTGAAGAACCGCAAGGAGCTGGTCGACACCTTTCAGAAGGACGAGACGATCCCATTCTTCATCCTGTCGCTTAAGGCCGGCGGTTCGGGCCTAACGCTGACGGCGGCATCGCACGTCGTGCATTTCGACCGCTGGTGGAACCCGGCGGTGGAGAACCAGGCGACCGACCGGGCCTTCCGCATTGGCCAAAAGAAGAACGTGCTGGTCCACAAGTTCGTCTGCCAGGGCACGGTCGAGGAGCGGATCGAGGCCTTGATCGAATCGAAGAAGCGGCTGTCGGATGATCTCTTCGCTGGCTCGGACGAGATCATTCTTACCGAGATGGCAAATGAGGACCTGCTGCGGCTGGTGGCCCTTGATCTGAACGCCGCGACGAGGGAGTGACGCCGATGGGATATGGGTATGGAGGATGGGCGCCGTATGTCCCGGTCGCCGAACGCCGTCGACGGGCGGAGCGCGAGATGGCAAAACTGCGCAAGAAGGGGCATCCGGTTTCACCGGTGCGGATCGAGGGGCGCACCATCGCCCGGACCTTCTGGGGCAAGGCGTGGTGCGATAACCTGGAGAGCTATCGCGACTACGAGAATCGCCTGCTTCGCGGCCGCACCTATGTGCGCAACGGCTCGGTGGTTGATCTGCAGATCGCGCCACGGCAGGTGAAGGCGATGGTCAGCGGCTCGGCGATCTACACGGTCACCATCAGCATCACGACACTGCCCGAGGCCCGGTGGCTGTCACTATGCCAGGGATGCGCCGGCGGGGTCGACACACTGGTCGAATTGCTCCAGGGGCGGTTTTCCAAAGCGGTGATGGAGCGGCTCTGCCGTCAGGAAACTGGGCTGTTCCCCACGCCCTCGGAAATCCGGTTCTCGTGCACTTGCCCTGACGCCGCGTGGATGTGTAAGCACGTCGCAGCGGCCCTCTATGGCGTCGGGGCGCGACTGGATGAAACGCCCGAGCTTTTGTTCCGGCTGCGTGATGTGGACGAGAAGGACCTGCTGGCCAGCGTGGACCCGGCAGTACCCTTGACCAGCATCGAGCCTGCGGCTGCGAACATTCTTGCGGATGAGGATCTTTCGGTACTGTTTGGCCTCGACATGGCTGGAGGGGAAAGCCTGCCACCGCTGGGCGGAGATGCGCCGGCGTCCAAGCCGCGTGCGATGAGGCGGCGCCAGGACCGTGGTGCGCCGGCAATGGCGGTCTCGGACGCGGTTTCACCGCAGGACGCCGCTAAGAAGGTTAGGTCGCGCAGGAAGGCCAAGGAGGTGCCAGCGGCATCGGGGGCACCCGCGGCGCCGCAGGCCGATCAGCGCCCCCGACGCCGCAAACGAGGGGCCGTGTGGGACCCCGCGGACATCTACGAGCCGTGACCGTTGTATCGAGGCGGCCGGTGGCGGTGCATCCGATGCGATCGCCCATCGCACCAGACGTGGCGCCCCGAGGTGGGCCTCCAAGATCGCTCTAGTGAGCAGACCGGTCGAGGGACCAACCGGCAATCTGGCCCGGGTAGGTTCGCAGGTTCAAGTCCGGGGCGGGATTTGGCCTTCACGGAAATCACATCCAGCGCCGGGTACCCAAGCCACAGCGCTGATGAATGCTCATCGCGGTCGGCCGCTTTTGTCTCCTACCAAGCGGTGAAATCGTCTGCTTTGCGCCAGAAGCAGCCAGCGCGGTTCAGCGCAAGCTGGCCCGATACGCCGACCTTGACGCCTTCCGCCCGTCAGGTGCGCGCGGCACGATTCCGGATGCCCGGCGCTGTGTCTCACTCAAACACGGCGTCGCGCGGGCCGGTATCT
>JAFAFA010000050.1 GCA_023423695.1 Pseudomonadota bacterium
GAGAGGGCGTTCGGGTAAACCACACACATGCCGATATGATGCTGGACGCCATTGATTATATGAAGAGCAATTTTTCCGCCTCGATCGATCTGAAGAAGCTGGCGGCCAGAGCCGGCCTGTCGCCGAAATATTTCGGAACGCTGTTTAAGCAGGCGGCCGGGATTTCGGTTTCCGAATATTTGACGCGCATTCGCATCGAGGAAGCCAAACGGCTGCTGAGAAACAGCGCCTATACGATTGAAGCGATCGCCGACCAAGTCGGGATTGGAGATATGTACTACTTCAGCAAGCTGTTCAAAAAGACGGAAGGTCTGTCGCCCAAACGTTACGCCGTTTCCTTACGCTGGACGGGCTCGAAGGACGATTAAAAAACAAAGCCCGCCGTCAAGTCGCGGCAGGCGCGACCAAACGGCGGGAAAGCTTGTTGTCATCCGTTAGCACCAGCCGGCGCGCAAGATGATTACCAAGAGGACGAAGAGTACAAGAGCGAAAGCCGCGGCTCCCGCAACTCCGCCTTTAGGTCCGCAAACTTCGCCTGCAACAGGATATCCCATATCTTTCACCACCTTGCGGTTTAATTATGACCAATCGTCACGTATGTAGCTTATGTCGGTAGTCGAATACGGACAGTACATTCACCTATATTGGCAAAAACGGGCGTAAGCACATGCCGCAGGATCGCGGCTGGGCTTAGGGCCGTTTTGCCGCGCGAGTTTCCTGCTTATGGCTGGAGAGCCGACGATCCTCATCGCATATTTCACTGGGCCGGGGACACCTTATTAGGGCAATCAAATTGCTTAAGGAGGGTTCAATTTTGAAGAAAATTGCGACCAGTCTGGCTCTCGGCACATGCATCGCGTTGGCAAGCGTTACTCCGGCATTCGCCGAGCACACGACGGGTACGACGGGAATGTCCGGTGACAGCAGGACGTTAAACGGCGCAACCGTGCCGAACAAAACGTACTATCCGAACGCGGGAAGAACGGACGGTACGATGCTCGATCGCACGATCAACGGAACTCTGGGGAACGGAACTTACGGCAACGGGATGTACGGCAACGGAAACTACAGCACTTATAATATGAACGGCACTCATGGGGTCAACGGAAATTACGGTACGTACGATTCGACCCGCATGAACGCATATCGTCCTTACAGCTCGACAAATATGACGACGCGGGCGAACAACACGGTTAGAAGAATGGAAACGACGACGGCGAGAACCGGCGGCTTTAGCTGGGGATGGCTAGGCTTGCTTGGCCTGTTCGGCTTGGCGGGCATGCGCAGCCGAAACCGCGAAGACGTGCGGTAATGATTTCGGATAATCCCTGCCGGGCCCACCTGGCGGGGATTTCTATGTCCGGAGGCATCGAAGGCGGTTTTCGCTTAGTTATATTCGTTTCCAAAGTACCCCATACTAAGTCGGTAGTTCACTTGTATAGCAGAAGGAGACAGTTCGGATGAGGATAGGAAAAATATTTCTAGGCAAGCTTGCGCTTGGCCTTGTCCTTCTTGCGGCGGGACGGGATGCCAATGCTTCCGGCTCGTCGCCATCAGCGATTCCCGAGTCCGGTGGCAATGCAGTCGACAAACGTCAAATCGCAGTCGTGATCGACGATTTCGGCAACGGCATGAAAGGCACGGAGCAAATGCTGAATTTGCCGATCAAGCTGACGGCCGCCATCATGCCGTTCCTGCCGACGACCAAGGAAGATGCGGAGAAGGCCCATCGACTTGGCCACGATGTCATCGTTCATCTGCCGATGGAACCGGTTAGAGGACAGAAAAACTGGCTTGGTCCAGGCGCGATCACAACCGATTTGTCGGATGGGGAAATTCGCAAACGGGTGGAGGCGGCGATCGCCGACGTGCCTCACGCAATCGGCATGAACAACCATATGGGCTCGAAAGCGACCGCCGACAAAAGGGTGATGAGAATCGTCCTGCAGGTGTGCAAAGAGAAAGGGCTCATTTTTTTGGATAGCCGTACGTCTTTTCGCACGGTCGTTCCAGCGGTTGCCAAGGAAGTCGGCATAGAAACCGTTCGCAACGACATCTTTCTCGACGACGTCTATACGCGACAGCATGCACTGAAGCAGCTTCAAGAAGTTAAGAAGCTGCTCCAGAAGAACGAACGCTGCGTCGCCATCGGCCACGTCGGACCGCCGGGCTTATCGACTTCGGACGCGCTGCGCGCCGTCATTCCCGAGCTGAAGGGAAAGGCTGAATTCGTTCCGCTGTCCGCTCTGCTGTCGCTTCCGGGGCCTTTCACCGCTCAGGGGCTGCAAAGCCGGTAGGCCATAATGCCGCCGGCAATCGCTGCGGCGATGCGGTTCTGACCGGGAATGGAGGTCAACATCGCCCGGTCTCCCGGATCGCTTAGAAATGCCGTTTCCACGATGACGCTTGGCGCTTGAACCCGATTAAGCAAGTAAAATTGTTTGGCCTCCTGAGGCAGTCGGAACGTATTCTGCTGCCTGTTCAGGCTGTCTTGAATATAACCGGCCAGCATAGCGCTGCGTCCCTCAACCTGATGAATGACCAGCGGTCCTTTTTTCGTTTTTTTGGGCGACCAATTGACATGGATGCTGACGAATACGGTGGCGCCGATTTCTTCGGACAGGCCGCGGCGCTGGGATAGATCCCGGCGGTGACGCGAGCGGCTGAGATGCCAGCGGTTGTCGTCGCTCAGCGCGTAATCGCCGGTGCGATTCAAGATCACCTTCAGTCCTCTGGCGCGCAGCAGCAGGTAGAGCTTGCGGGAGATCTCAAGATTGATATCCTTTTCCAGAATATCGTTCCAGTGCGTGCCGCCGTCGATTCCGCCGTGTCCTGCATCGATTAACACATCGGCTGTAGGAAGAGCGCGCTTCACGTTAGGCGGGGCAACCGCAGGCTGAAGCTGCGCTTGCGCGGGAGCTGCGTCGGCAGAACCTGTAAACAGGCCGCAAACAAGCAATACGATTGCGATACTTATGCGAAAAATCAATTATTTTCTCCTCCGATCTCAAGCGCGAGCTATATTCGTTCTATAGCGTGACACAAATTGGGCTTCCCCATGCAGAAGGATTGAGCGTTTTCCGAAACGGGCATACTAGAGAAGAGGAGGCGAGCCAAATGGACGGATCGGAGTATTTGAAATATATGACGGAGCGGGTCGTAAGCTACATGGAGCGTCCCAAAGAGAAGGAGCAGCCTCGCGCTGCGCGGAGCAAGGAACTGTGGCTAACCAAATGGTTCGGCATGGCCCCGATGGGTCTGATGATCTGGTGGGGAGGGCGCGCGGAGAGAAAAAACAAAACGCGCCATGAGGCGCGTTCGGCTGATTCTTCTGTGAATTAACGATAAAAAAGACCTTGTGCGAGCAAATCGTCGAGTGGAATAAAGCGCGTTCCTTCCATGTCTAAAGCAACATCGATACGGCCGTTCGACCAGCTTTGATAGCCGATGACCGGAGCTGCATACAGCATCGCGTCCCCGAACGGCTCCGTTACATAACGCAGCTGCTTCCCTTCATCAAGGCGTTTTTGCAGCTTCCGGGCGTCCTTCGCGGAGAAGGGCGCCTCTTTGGTGAGCCATGGAAGCCTCTCATAAGCGTCGAATAGCTCGTTCAGTCTCAAGTCGTCGATGCGAGACGAGACACCTTGTCCAACAACGGAAGATTTTCCGTCGAACAGGGA
>JAFAFA010000074.1 GCA_023423695.1 Pseudomonadota bacterium
GCCTTCAGATCGGCCAGGTCGTTGATCGCCACGACCTCCACGTCCTTGCGGCCGCTCTCGTAGATGGCGCGCAGAACCAGACGGCCGATGCGGCCAAAACCGTTGATCGCTACCCGTACAGCCATGATGTGCTCCAGTCGTTCCGTTGCGGTCTCGTGCCGATTCGGGCGGAGACTCGATTTAACCGGGAATGGCGGGTTTCGGCCCGCCGAGGGTGCAATTTTAACGCGTGGGCCTGCCGTCAGGCCGTGACCGCGCGAGGAGAGGCGATGTCCAGCCAAGCCGGCAGGGCATTGCGGGTGGTCAGCTCGCTGAAGCGGCCGTCCACCCCTGCCGCGGCCAGAGCCGCTATGGTGTCGTCACCGGCCGCGACCGAGCGCAGGCCGGCGTCGCGGGTGCGCCGGGCGATGAACCAGGCCAGCGCGTTGGTGCCGCCGTCGAAAGGGGCGATCTCGTAGACGCCGAGCGGGCCGGTCCAGACGACCGTTCCGGCGGCCCCGACGCAGTTGGTCAGCCGGGCCACCGTCGCCGGACCGATGTCGAGGACCATGTCCTCCGGACCGATGGCGGCACAGGAGACAACGCGGTCCTCCACACCCTCCCGCGCCTCGGTCGCCACCACCACGTCCACCGGCAGCAGCAGCTCGCACCGGCAGGCCCTCGCCTTGTCCAGGAGCTTGCGCGCCTCGCCGATCAACCCGTGGTCACACAGCGAGGCACCCATGTCGGTGCCGGCCGCGGCCAGGAAGCTGTTGGCGATGCCGCCGCCGAGCGCCAGCACGTCGACCCGCGTCATCAGCCGGGCCAGATGGTCCAGCTTGGCCGGCAGGCAGGTGCCGCCGACGATGGCGCAGACCCTGCCGGATGTGGCAAAGGGCGCCGTACGGGTGGTGATCGTCCCCTCATCGGTCCGTCCACCCTGGATCAGTTGCATCCGGCCGGTCAGGCGGGGAGCCGGATTGCCCTGGACATCGGTCGTAACCATGATGCCTGTCCTTTCCTTGGAATTCAAGTATATTAATATATCAGTGGTTGACGCAAGGACAATCCGCCGCGAAACGGGTGTAGATCACTTTGCCACAATGACTTGCTCATGCGGTCCGGACCGGGCCGGCGCTTTGGGCTTGCATCTTCGGACCTGAGTCCACCTGCGGGGCGGGAGCCGACGCACGGCGGGTCTCGCGGTACAGGATCAGCAGGCCGCTGGCGATGACGATGGCGGCGCCGGTCATCACATGGGCGGCCGGCACGTCGCCCCAGACCAGCCAGCCGAGGATCGTCGCATAGATCAGGCTGGCATAGCTGAAGGGGCCGACCACCACGGCGCGCGCCAGCGAATAGGCCCGCGTGCTGAAATACTGGGCGCCGCCGCCGGCGATCCCCATGCCTGCCATCAAGGTCAGGGCATGGGCATCCGGCGTGATCCAGTCGAAGGGCAGGGCGAGCGCGCTGAGTGCCGTGGAGATGACGGTGAAGTAGAACACCGTGGTCACCGGCTTTTCCGTCCGTCCCAATTGGCGCATGGCGATCATCGCCAGTGCGTAGCAGACCGCTGCGGTCAGCGCGACGATGGCGCCGCGGTCGATCATGTCGGGACCGGGCTGCACCATGATCAGCACCCCGGCGAACCCGACCACCACCGCACCCCAGCGGAAAGCGCCGACCTTCTCGCCCAGCAGAGGAACCGACAGCGCGGTCAGGAACAGCGGGGCGGAGTAGGAGATCGCCACCGCATTGGCCAGCGGCATCAGGTGATAGGCCCAGAACAGCAGGACCATGGATGCGAGGCCGATGACGGCTCGCCACAGATGCCCCTGCCAATGGGTGGTGTGCAGGCAGCTCCGCCCGCCCGCCGCGACCACCATGGCGACCGCCGGCAGAAGGGCGAACAGATTGCGGAAGAAGGTGACCTCGCCCAGCGGGTAGGTTTCCGCCAGGATCTTGGCAAGGGCATTCATGATGGTCATCAGGACCATCGCCAGCAGCATCGACAGAATGCCGAGCCGGACATTCTCCGGCGGTGTGGCGATGGAGCTTGTGGGGAGCTGTTCCATGATGACCGTTCCTGCCGGCTAGATATCCTCTCCCGTCCCGGGAGAGGGAGTTCACGCCGCCCGGCTCATCGCCCCGGCGGCGATGACGCCCAGAGTGTGGCGGGCAATCATCCGTTCCTCGTCGGTCGGGATGATGAACACCGGCACGCGGCTCTCCTGGGCGGAAATGCGCGTCGCCTTCGCCCGGTTGGCCGCCGCGTCGATCGACACGCCGAGCCAGCCCAGCTTCTCCGCGACCCGAGCGCGCACCAGCGTTGAGTTCTCGCCGACACCGGCGGTGAACACCACCGCGTCCAGGCCGCCCATCGAACCGGCCAGCGCCGCCACCTGCTTGGCGACGTTGTGGCAGAACAGCTCCACCGCTTCGGCCGCCGCCGGAAGGTCGGAGTTCTCCAGGTCGCGCATGTCGTTGGAGAGGCCCGACACGCCCAGCATGCCCGACTTGTGGTAGAGCAGCTTTTCCAATTCGTCGGCGCCGTAGCCCTTCTCGCGCATCAGGTAGATCAGCACGCCGGGATCGATCGCGCCCGGCCGGGTGCCCATCGGCACGCCGTCCAGCGCGGTGAAGCCCATGGTGGTGTCGACGCTGTGCCCGGCGCGCATGGCGCACAGGCTGGCGCCGCTGCCGAGATGGCAGACAACCACATGCGCGTCGGCCAGCTCCGGCGCCACCTGCGGCAGGCGGTGGGCTATGTATTCGTAGCTCAGCCCGTGGAAACCGTAGCGGCGGATGCCTTCCGCCGTCAGTTCGCGCGGGATGGCGAAGGTCTGCGACTGCCAGGGCTGGGTCTGGTGGAAGGCGGTGTCGAAACAGGCGACCTGCGGCAGCGACGGGTAGACCTGCGCCAGCGCCCGCATGGCGGCGATGTTGTGCGGCTCGTGCAGCGGGGCCAGCGGGATCAGCTCCTCCAACTGGTCGAGCACCGTCGGGGTGACGCGCACGGGTGCCGAGAAGCGGGTGCCGCCATGGACGACGCGGTGGCCGGCGGCCACCAGCGTGGCGCCCTTCAGCGTATCGCCGATCCAGTCGAGCAGATGGTGCAGCAGCTCCGGACGGCCCGGATTCTCACCGGCGGCCCAGCTGTGGTCGGCGATCTTGTGGCGGGCGGCGTCCTTCGCCTCGAAGCGGGGAGCCGTGCCGATGCCGGAGATCTGCCCGGTGACGACCGGCTCCAGCTCTGCGGCGCTGCCACCCTGGAAGACCGAGAACTTCAGGCTGGAGGAGCCGGCATTGATGACGAGGCAGGCATCGCTGCCGGAATGGGAATGTGCGGCCATGACGAAAACGTCCTATTCGGCGGCAAGCGCGAGCTTGGGCTGGCGTTGAGCGGCGGCGACCAGCGAGGCGACCGCACAGGAGGCGAGGCGCGCCCGCACATTGTCGGCGCGGCTGGTGAGGATGACCGGAACCTTGGCGCCCAGCACGATGCCGGCGAGGTCGGCGTTGGCCAGGAAGGACAGCTGCTTGACCAGCATGTTGCCGGCTTCCAGGTCGGGAGCGAGCAGAATGTCCGGCTGTCCGGCGACCGGGGAGGTGATACCCTTGGTGCGGGCGGCCTCGGCGGAGATGGCGTTGTCGAAGGCCAGCGGGCCATCCAGGATGCCGCCGGTGATCTGGCCGCGGTCAGCCATTTTGCACAGGGCAGCGGCTTCCAGCGTCGTGTTGATCTTCGGGTTGATCGTCTCGACCGCCGACAGGATGGCGACACGCGGGGTGTCGACGCCCAGCACCTTGGCGAGGTTGATGGCGTTCTGGACGATGTGGACCTTGTCCTCCAGCGTCGGGTAGATGTTGATCGCCGCATCGGTGATCAGCAGCGTCTTGGAGTAGGTCGGCACATTCATCAGGAAGACGTGGCTGATGCGGCTGGCGGTGCGCAGGCCGGTCTCCTTCTTCACCACCTCGCCCATCAGCTCGTCGGTGTGCAGGCTGCCCTTCATCACCGCTTCGGCTTCGCCGGTGCGGGCCAGCGCCACGGCGGCTGCCGCGGCGGCGCGGCTGTGGGCGACGTCGACGATGCGGTAGCGGGCGATGTCTAGTCCGCCGGCTGCGGCGACCTTGCGGATGAGGGCTTCCGGCCCGACCAGGATCGGTTCGATCAGCCCGGCCTGGGCGGCCTCGACCGCACCCTGGAGGGAGCTGGCGTCGCAGGGATAGGCCACGGCGGTGACGACCGGCGGCAGCTCGTCGCATTTGGCGAGCAGGGCGTCGTGCTTGTCGTGGCGAATCATCTGGATCTGCGGCAGCTCATGCGCCGGGCGGATGACCTTCTGGGTGGGGGCGATCACCTCGGCGGTGCCGAGGACGACAACCTCACCATCCTGGTTGGTGCAGACGCAGTCGAAGACGACGAGGTTCTTGGCCGGGCGCTTCTCGATCACGGTGACGGTGGCGGTGACGATGTCGCCGAGACCGACCGGACGGCGGAACTGCAGGCTCTGGCCGGCGTAGAGCGAGCCGGCGCCGGGCAGGTAGGTGCCGAGCACGCCGGAGATCAGGGAGCCCGACCACATGCCCGGGCCGATCACCTTCTGGAAACGGCTGTCGGCCGCGAATTTCGGGTCCAGATGGGCCGGGTTGATGTTGCCCGACACGGTGGCGAACAGTTCCACATCCATCAGCGTCAGCTGACGGGAAAGGCTGGCCGTCTGGCCGATCTGGATTTCGTCGAAGGTCACATTCTCGACCACGGCGCCGATGCCGTTGCCGAACGCTTCACCACTGGCACGCATTTTTTGAACACTCCGGTTGACCGGGTCGATCGAGCGGCCCGTTTTAAGGTCCGACAGGGCAGCGCCTAGAAAATCGGAGACGTTCCGCTGCCGGCTTGTGCCGGCTTTCTGCGCCGCGCGGGAACCATAGATATATTAGTATATTAAATGTGCATCGCAACATAGAACCAACGGAATCCCTCGGCCCTTGACACTATGCCGCAGGTCTGTGGTGCGGCTGGGCGGGGAACCCCCCTTCCCCCGAGGAGAGACGGGGGAAGGGGGCAGAAGGGCGAGCAATCTCAGCGATCACGACGCTCGCCGCCCGTCCTGGAAGCCCCTTTGGGCGCGGCCCTTCCGGTCCTTATCGTCTCTCCGGGGGCGGGAGAGAACGGGGCAAGACGGTCGCGGGGCAGGGGGCCTCCGGATTTCTGTAAATCAGGCCTTCAGGATGCCGCGGCCGGCGAAGCGGGCGGCGACGCCCAGCTGCTCCTCGATGCGAATCAGCTGGTTGTACTTGGCGAGACGGTCCGAGCGGCTCAGCGAGCCGGTCTTGATCTGGCCGCAGTTGGTGGCGACTGCCAGATCGGCGATGGTGCTGTCCTCGGTCTCGCCCGAGCGGTGCGACAGCACGGCGGTGTAGCCGGCCTTGTGCGCCATATCGACAGCTTCCAGCGTCTCCGACAGCGTGCCGATCTGGTTCACCTTCACCAGGATCGAATTGGCGACACCTTGGCGGATGCCCTGGGCCAGACGCTTCGGGTTGGTGACGAACAGGTCGTCGCCGACCAGCTGCACCTTGTTGCCGATGGCGTCGGTCAGCGCCTTCCAGCCTTCCCAGTCATCTTCGGCCATGCCGTCCTCGATCGAGATGATCGGGAAGCGGCCGACCAGATCGGACCAATAGGCGACCATCTGCTCCGGCGACAGCGACTTGCCCTCACCGGCCAGCTCGTACTTGCCGTTCTTGAAGAACTCGGTCGAGGCGGCGTCGAGCGCCAGCATCACGTCGTCGCCCGGCTTGTAGCCGGCGGCCTCGATGGCCTTCATGACGAAGCCGAGCGCCTCGTCGGTGGAGCCGATGTTGGGGGCGAAGCCGCCCTCGTCGCCGACATTGGTGTTGTGGCCGGCGTCCTTCAGCTTCTTCTTCAGCGACTGGAAGATCTCGGAGCCCATGCGGATGGCGTCGGCGCCGGTCTCGG
>JAFAFA010000078.1 GCA_023423695.1 Pseudomonadota bacterium
TCCGAACGCTCCGAGGTTGCGGTCGAGTGGCAGTGCGGGCAACGCATCCATACTCCTCCAGAGGGGAGGTGATCCTCTACGTCAGCCCCACGGTTACGAGCAAGATGGCGCGAGGGCTGACGGAACCGGCTCGGCTTCTCCGCCAAGATGGCGATTCACCCGACCCAGGTGCCGGTGATCAACGACGCCTACACGCCGTCTCCGGAAGAGGTGGCGCGCGCGGAGCGGATCGGCAGGGCCTACGCCGGGAATCCCGATGGCATCCTTTTGCTGGACGGCACGATGGTTGAGCGGCCCGTCGTGCTGGCGATGGCCCGCCTGCTGACGCGGGCTCGCCGGAGTGGCGTTGCGAACGCTGCGGCAAAAACCGCCGGAGCGGAATGAACCATGGTGGTCAAAGACCGCTGAGCACGGGATTCATGTTGGCTGGCCGCTTGCTGGAAGCGGACTGCATGGCGGATTGTATGGTCGCCAGATGACCGCTCATCACCTCGCGCGCTTGCTCCGCATCTCGGCGCACGACGGCGTCCACGATGGCCTCATGCTGGTCGCTGTGCTCCTCCCGGAACTCATCCTCGCCGATGTGGCGATATGTCTGGCCCCATTCCCGCTGCCACGGCGCACGGCTTCTGGCGCCCGACACGAACTCCAGAAAGCTGATGAGGACCGGATTCCCGGTGGTCCGTGCCAACGTGGTGTGAAACCGGTTGTCCGCGCGCTCGCAGGCATAAAGGTCGCGGGCGTTCCGTCCCTCCTCGACGCAGGTACGCAGGGCAGCGATCTGGGCGGGCGTCGCCGTCAGGGCCGCTGCGGCGGCAATTCCCGGTTCGATGGTCAGGCGGGCGTTCATGAGATCCCAAGCCGACGTCATCGTCACCAGCAGGGACATCCGCACCGGTTCATGCACGGGGCGCGGGCCGTAGAAGGTGCCCTGTCCGACATGGCGCCAGACAAGGCCCTCGGCTTCCAGCGCCTCCAGGCAAGCCCGCAGGGTTGTTCGGCCCATCCCAAGGAGTGGGGCGAGGGAGCGTTCGGGCGGCAACCGGTCATGCGGCATGCAGTTCTGCTCCCGAAGGAACCGCCGGAGCCGCTCCAGATCGGCAGCCCGGTGAGATCGCGCACCCATGGTTCCTCTCCCGTCCGCAACCCAAGCACCGTCATCGAACCATTTTGCAAACCAATTATCAGTGAGTCCACCGTTTCGTGCGGGGGCGACGTTCGTCCCGGCGTTCCGACAGGGAGGACACATGGCCGAAACAAAATCATTGATGGCGAGCCTGCTGGTTGCGGGCATCACGCTTTCCGCGGGTGGAGCACCAGCCTTGGCGTTGGACACCACCGGCCGGTACTGCGACACGCCATCACGCTGCATCGATCCCATGACCAGGCACGGGATGGTGACCAGTTCGAATTATCTCGCCACCCAGGCCGGTCTCGACGTGCTGCGCAACGGTGGCAATGCTGTGGACGCCGCGATCGCCGTGGCGGCGACGCTCGCCGTCGTCTATCCGCAGATGACCAGCATCGGCGGCGACAATTTTTGGCTCATCCACAACGCGAAGTCCGGCGAACTGAAGGCGCTGAACGCCAGCGGACGCGCCGGCGAGAAGGCCGACATCGCTTTTTACACGAGCAAGGGGTTGGAGAAGATTCCGGCCCGCGGCTATCAGGCGGTCAACACGGTACCCGGCGCCATTTCGGGCTGGGATGAAGCCCACCGCTACGCCAAGGAAACCATGGGCCGCAGCTTGCCTTGGAAGCGGCTGCTGGAGCCGGCGATCCACTACGCCCGAGACGGATTCGCCGTCACGCCCAGCCTTGCCTACTGGTCGAAGGTCGACACCGATACCAAGGACAAGGAGTTCCACAATCTTCAGCGCTTCGACGAGTTTCGGCGCGTCTTCCTGCGCGGCGATGGACAGCCCTTCACGACCGGCGAGGTGCTGAAGCAGCCGGACCTTGCCGAAAGCCTCACGATGATTGCCGAGGGTGGCGCCGAGGCCTTCTACCGCGGCTCCATCGCGGAAAAGATCGTCGCCGACCTTCAGGCGAACGGTGGCGTCCTGACGCTGAAGGATTTTGCAGACCACAAGGCCGACTGGGTGCAACCCATCCAGGTGCGCTACCGTGGCTTCACGGCCCACAACCTGCCACCCAACACCCAGGGCATGGCGTCGCTCGCCATCCTCAACATCCTGAACAATTACGACGTGAAGGCACTCGGCGAAGGATCGGCCGACTACTATCACCTGATCGTGGAAGCGACCAAGCAGGCCTTTGCCGACCGCGACAAATACCTGTCGGACCCAGACTTCGTGAAGATTCCCGTCGATGAACTGCTGTCAGCCCAGCACGGCAAGGATCAGGCTGCGCGGATCGCCATGGACAAGGCGGCCACCAACGTGAAGCCGCTGGACCCCAAGGGCGATACCGTCTGGTTCGGTGTGGTGGACCAGGATGGCAACGCCGTGTCGATGATCCAGAGCGTCTACCACGATTTCGGCTCCGCCATCGTGGCGAAGGGAACCGGCATCCTGCTCCAGAACCGCGGCAGCTTCTTCGCGCTCGATCCCACTCACATCAACCGGCTGGAGCCGCGCAAGCGTACGTTCCATACGCTGAACCCGGCGATGCTGATGAAAGACGGCAAGCCGTTCCTGGTGTACGGAACGATGGGAGGGGAGGGACAGCCTCAGACCCAGGCGGCCATCGTCACCCGCGTCGTCGACTTCGGCATGACTCCGCAGGACGCGGTCAACGCCCCACGCTGGCTGCATGGCCGGACCTGGGGCGCGTGGTCAAACGACCTGAAGCTGGAAGGCCGCATCCCCACCGCCGTCGTCGACGACCTGAAGCGGCGAGGCCATCCCGTGAACGTCATCGAGAATTTCACGGACGCGATGGGGCACGCCGGTGCGATCCTCATCGATCCGTCCACCAGCGTGCTGTACGGCGCCACGGACCCGCGCGGCGACGGCACGGCCGCCGGCTATTGATGACCGGACGGCACCGGGGATCCCCGACCTGAACGGCCGGTCGTTTGGATGGGCCCAGCCGTGGATGGTTCCACGGCCGGGTCGACCCCGACTTCGGAGTCCTCACGACCGTCCGCCGTCTCCAGGCTCCGACAAGCCGGCTTTCGCCGAATAGCGGCGGGCAAGGACAGCGCCGATCAGGATCTGGATCTGGTTGTAGAGCACGATCGGCAAAATGATCATCCCGAAGCCGCTCGAACCGGCAAAGATCACCTGCGCCAGCGGCAGACCGGAAGCCAGGCTCTTTTTCGATCCGCAGAACACCGCCGCAATCTCGTCCTCGCGCCGGAAGCCGAGCAGACGGGACCCGTGGATGGTGAAAGCCAGCACGATGAGAAGAAGGAGGGTGCACAGCCCGGTCGCGAACAGGAGCGCCTCCACCGGCAACACCGTCCACAGGCCCACGGTGACCGACTTGGAAAAGGCGGCGTAGATGATGAGGACGATGACCGATTGGTCGTAGTTGTCGAGCCAGTGCTTCCTGGCGGCCAGGAAGCCGCCCACGCGGCCGTGGATGGCTTGGCCGGCTGCGAAGGGCAGAAGAAGCTCGAAGACGACATCGCCCAGGACGCGGTCGAGTACGACCGATCCCGCGGCCGTCGAACTGATGAACAGCGCCATCAGCATCGGCGTCAGCAACAGCCCGAACACGTTGGAACCGGCCGAGTTGCATACGGCCGCCGGCACGTTGCCTTTCGCCAGCGCCGTGTAGGCAATGGACGACGACACCGCGGACGGCAGGACCGCCAGATAGATGAATCCGAGGCTCAGATCGGCGGGCAGCAGGGCGTTGGGCAACAGCCGGAGCGGTTGGACGACGAGCGGAAAAACAATGAACGTGGTGGCGAAGATGAACCCATGAAGCCGCCATTGCTTCAATCCACCGATAATGGCTCTGGGCGACAGTGCCGCGCCATGCCCGAAAAAGAGCAGCATGACTCCCGCCGTGCTCAGCCAATCCACGATCTGCGCCGCTTGGCCGGTTGCTGGAAACATGGTCGCCACTGCGACGGCCGCGATCATCAATACAAGGAATGGATCAAGCTTCATCATCGCGTTTCATTCGGTTGCAATCCGCAGGCGCATTGCCGGGCGGCATCAGAACCGCTATAGAAGGATGTGATTGGCCTGCAAATTGGTCTGAACGAGAGCTGTCGATGTCCGGTCGCATGGGGATTGCCGAAGCCGAGAGGCGTCTTCGCTCATATCTCGAAGACGAAGGATTTGGCCCGCAGGACCGGATCCATCCGGAACGCGCCTTGGCCGCGACGATCGGCTGCAGCCGTGAAACGATTCGGAGAGCGCTCCGCACTCTCGAAAACGAAGGACTCGTCTGGAGTCATCAGGGCAAGGGGACGTTCATCGGCCCAGCCCCGGCCAGCGTCGACCGGCCGGTACAGCGCGTGATCGAAACGGCTTCGACGTCCCATCTGATTGAGGCACGCCGCGTCTATGAACCGGCCCTGGCCGCCGCCGCCGCCCAGTCCGCGACCGCCGACGACATCAGGGCTCTGCGCGACCTTGCCCGCGGCACCGGCACCGCACGGGACTGGCGCGAATACGAGCATTTCGACGACGCCTTCCACAAGGCGGTCGCACGGGCCAGCGCCAACCCGCTGCTGATCGCGATCTTTCTCACGCTCGCCTCGGTGCGGGGACGGGCGCCCTGGCAGCGCCAGCACGACGCGCTGTTCCGAAAGGCGGGCAAGCATGATTACGCTGCCGAACAGAGCAAACTGCATCTGGCCATTGTCGACGCGATCGAAGCCCGTGATGGTGAGGCCGCGCGGCGGATGATGCTGGCCCACCTCGACAGCATCCGCGGCCTGTTTGAACGTACTTGAGGCTCCCATCCCATCGCATGACTGGTACGATATCGGCCAGGAGCATGGCGTGGGCGGCGATCACCGCGAAGCAACCGGGGAAGCCGCCCTCACGCCGATTTGCGCGCCGATGTCCGTCTCATCACAAGGTCGTCATCGTGGTCAGGAGTGTGCGAAGTTGGTGCGGGTCGATTGGCTTGCGGAGCACGTTGATCTCTTCGGCCATCAGGCTGTCGTCATGGGTCATGAGTTCATTGATAAGGAGGATCGCCGGAAGCCGCCTGCCCGAAAGCGCGCGGACTGCACGAATGGCATCGATCCCGCTTTCACTTGCATGGGGACGGTAATCGGATATCAGGATATCGGGGATCCTCTGGGCGTTCTTGAGTGCGGAGAGCATTTGTCTTGCGGAGGGGGCATCAAGAACATCATAGCCCCAGCGGCCAATGAGAGTCCTCATGGCCGTTCGAAGAAAATCATTGTTCTCCAACAATAACACAAGGCTCCCATCGATGCTCTTGTGAGTGAGTTCCTTGTCATGAGAACACATTGAAGCGGCCCCGCTTTCTGCCTCTCTTCATCAATGCATGCTTGGTAAAGGCTACCGGGGTTTGGTGAGGCAGCCGGCGCCTTCGGGCTTATCGAGGGCAGAGATCCGTAGACAGCTGTGGTGGCGCGGGTTGCCGCGAAGTGAACAACCAACGGAAGAAAAATGTGAGGTCATTGTCATGTTTCCGAGCTGTTGCCATGGACAGCCATTAATTTGACCGCCGATTGGTCTGCTAATTGGTCTGGAAGGTCTGCACAGGCGTCCCGCGTCGGCCCGCGGCGTCATCCGGATACCGCCATGGTGCCGCCGGGCTGTTTTGGCGCCGTGCTCACCACAGCGTCGAGTACGGCGCACAGGGCGCGACCGCCGCAGTGAGGGGATTGCCGGAACGGGACGGAGTGCTTGGCAGCGGAAGTGCGGCTATCGCCGAAAGGCAGAAGAGTCGAGAAGCGGATTGGGCGATGGAGGCAGGCGCTCGGTCCTGCGTTGCGCGTCCCCGCCGATACAGCGCAAGCCATCCAAATCACCGAACCTCATCAGATGACTCGTCCGTTCCATCGAGTATGTCCAACGGGTGGAAGGAACGGCGGCCCCGATGTTTCTGTGCTCGAGTCAGACTTGGAACTGGGCACCATGACCTTGGTGATACAGTTTTAGTTGCTGACACAAGAAAGTATCTCATTTTGAAGAACGTACTCGCCACCCGACTCCCCAGCCTAGGGCTTGACAAAACGGGGTAGGGGCACAATTATTTACATCACCATGATCACAAGCCAATCAGCCAAACGATTCCTGCTTTTTTCGGGTGGCCTGCTCGCAGGATAGCTCGCCCTGGAATCCTGGACGGAATCAAACCGTTTGAGCAGGATCCAGGGCTTTCGCTGACATCGTGATCGCGCCGTGCGTCGAAGAGACGCTCGGCTGCGCCGTCCATCAGCCATTCTCAATCCCAGATAGCTTGACGAATTTCGGACGCGGGCATGCGCCTATTGCCGTCAATGCTGACGGATGCGCACCCGTTCGAGAGTCGTGACCGGATGCGGCATGTCCAGAAGGACGGCGGCGGCTAAATGCGGGGCGAGGATGTCTCCTGCGTTTTCTTGGCTTGGGTGAGGGTCATGCAAAAGAATGTCGAAGCATCCTTGTCTGCCGACGATATCGTCATCGGTCAGAGCGATTACCTTCGTGTTGCCACCTTGCTGATCTCTCCCGGTTCGGCAATGCCTCCCGAGGTGCGTTCCTCTTTCCTGGATGCGCTTGAAGATGCTGTCATTGTCGATGACGAGCACCTGCCCGATCATGTGGTGCGGATCGGCTCCTCCCTGATCTTGCGCGATTGCGCGACCGGCGAGGAGCGCAGGTGCATCCTCAGCTGGCCAGGACATGGAGGGGCGATCGACTGCATCTCCGTCCTGACGCGATTGGGCAGTGTGCTGATCGGGGCTGCAGAGAACACCTTCGTTTACATCAAGGACTCTGACGGCCGTACCAAGCAATTTCTGGTAAAGGATGTAAGCAATATTGAGCTGCTGCAGTGTCGTCAGGATCAAAGTCTTAGATAAACTCTTCTGAGGCCGGTCAGCATCGCTCCGGCGTTCGGTGCTGCTCATCTTTGCATGACACAACAGTGGAGGCGGCAATGTATGTGGATCGTACGGAAGACAAGGCTCTTCCACCCATCGTCATGACGGATCGCGATTGGCGTCGGCTGAAGCGTTTGGTCAAATGCGCGGCTTCTTTGTACCATCCGGTCTCGGATCTTCTGGAGCGGGAGGTCGCGCGTGCAGTCGTGTACCAAGTTGAAGACATTCCTTCCAATATCGTCACCATGAACTCAAGAGTGACTTTCCACACTGGAAACGCAGAGAATGTTCAATCCAGATTTCTGGTCTTCCCTGAACGCTACACGCCGAATGGGTATTGTGTATCTGTCACAAGTCCTCTTGGCGCGGCGCTGATTGGACTGAGGAGCGGCAGCAGCCTCCACTACCGATCTCAGGATGGGGAATCCAGGTGCGTGGTTGTGCAGGACGTTGCCTATCAGCCGGAAGCTGCCACACGGAAGCGCCTGTTGCAGGATGTGCAGGAGGTGGTCTCCGTGAGCGCTCTTCCCGAGCAAAGGACATGGTGACGCCCCTGTCGCTGTAGGGAGCTGAGTGCATCGCAGGGGAATGCCGTTCATCGCTCCTTCGGTGAACGGCACCCCATACCGTGGTTCAGCTGTCGTGTGCCGTCGCTTTCACACGGGCAGAGACACTTCGGATGGCTGGAATACGGGTCGGAGTTTTCATTCTCCCTTCCGGCACTATCGGGTGGCACTTGAGATGCGTCCGGTTCATCGAACACGCCAGGGCCACCGCGTTGGCATCCTTCCACCTCCATGCGGTTCCCATGACCGCGCAGAGGGCCATGCAGTGGTGACAGCGCCATCTGCTTCCGTTCGGAAAACGAACGCGCATGCCGCATCCGCACGTGCCAACATTCCTTCGGAGGGAAATACATCGAAAATGTCGCAAACACGACGTGCGTCGCCGGCGCCGGTCTTCTCACGCCTAGGCTGGCCTGCAGCGGCTGTACTGCTCAGTATGTCGCTTCTCTACGGCCATCCTCTGATTCTTCAGATCACCGGTGTATCCCCGGATGTCATGACCGCCCTGGCACCGCATGTCGTGCTTAAAGCCGCCAGTTACTTCTCGGTCGCGTGGTTGTCGGCGCGGCTTTCCGTGCTGGCGTTGGAGCACGCAAATCAGCCGCGGCGGCTGCCCAAGCTCCTTCGGGAGGCGATAGCATTCGCGTTTTTCCTGACCGCGCTTTTCGCGACCTTTGGCCTGACCATGGACGGGACCGTCGTCGGCTCCCTTGCCACCTCCGGCATGGTCATAGCGGTTCTCGGCTTCGCACTGAGGAATGTGATTGCGGATGTCGTCCTTGGGATGGCGTTGGGCTTGGAGCGTTCCTACCGGATCGGCGACTGGCTCAAGATCGACAACGGCGTCAGCGGCGTCGTCGTGGAGATCAACTGGCGGACCACGCGGCTGCTGACGCGGAATCAGACGCACGTCATTCTGCCGAACAGCCGGATCGCGCAACGGCAGCTGATCAACTACAGCGCACCCAAATGCGAATACCGCGATCAGCTGCGGATCTGCCTGCCGCATTCCGTGCCGGTTACCGAAGCGAAACGGGTCCTTCTCGCCGCCGCCCGGAGCGCCTACCAGAGCCGATTTGGTCCTGCACCCGACGTGCGGGCTGTTGCCTATACACTCGGAGGGATCGAATACACCGTGCGTCACTGGGTGCCGGACTACGCCGAGGAGGCCGACTGCCGGGATGCTCTTCTTACCGCCATTGACGAAAGTCTCCGGAGTGAAGGGCTGCATGTCGTCAAGGAGGTGCTGGAAGGGGCTATATCGGGCTGCTCCGCAGGTGGGGTCGTCGACATCAGACCGGCTGACAACCCACCGATCCGCCAGGATTTTGCGAGAACACCGAAAGAGGGGGCGTAAGTGCGTGTGCTGCTCACCCGGGCTGCCGGCGATTCCACGGAACTGGCGCGAGTTCTGGACGGGCGCGGCTATCGTTGCCGGATAGAACCCATGTTCGCCGTCGCAGAGTGTTATTGGGATCCTGCGCTCCTCGACGGTGTACACGCGCTGCTGCTCACCTCACGCAACGCCGCGCGGCAGCTTGCGAAGGCGTGGACCCTTGCACGCGATGTCAGGGTCTTTGCGGTAGGGCCTGCCACTGCGGCGGAGGCAAGCGCATTCGGCTTTCGAAACGTCCAAGCGGCTGCAGGAACCGCCGAGAGCCTGTTGGATCTCGTGCGCCGAAACGTCAGTCCGGATTCAGGACGAATTACCTACATGTCCGGTGCTGTCGTGTCGCGTGACATTGCTGCCGACCTCCACCGTGACGGCTATGCCGTGGAACAGTTGGTCGTTTACCGTACAATCCCCGTCAAGCGACTGTCGCCAGTAACGGTATCCGAGATTCGCCTCGGGAACATTGACTCCGCTCTTTTTCTTTCCAAGAAGACTGCGGAGAACTTTACGAAATTGATATGCCAAGCAGAATTGAATGCATATTGCAAATCAATCCGGGGCATCGCGATAAGTGCCAAGGTGGCCAACGAGCTCAAAACTCTTCCATGGCGTTCGCTTGAGCATACGGATGAGCCAAGCCTGAATGCCATAATCACAACATTGAGCCGAAGGCACTGTTACAGCAGCTGATCCGGTGTGCAGAAGATCTGCATGTCTTGGATTGTCTCACACCGAAGCGGGCGCGACCTACCACACACTGCTGGGCTGCCCCCGGGAGGTGCGCAAGGTGTGGCGGTCGATTCGACTCGCGACACCTTGCGCTCGCATCGGCGCCCGGCTCGTTTCTACAGCTTCAGCAGGCGCTCGGCATTGCCATGGCACACCAGGGCGCGGACATCCTCCGGAATGGGAGCGTTCTCGATGAAATTCGCCGCGATTGCCGTCGATTCATACGGATAGTCGACCGAGAACATCACGGCCTCCGCCCCCATTTCGTCGATCGCGCATCGCAGTGCCGCCGGAGAGCAGACGCCGGACGTGGTGATGACGATGTTGCGGCCAAAATACTCCGACGGAGGATGCTCGAGCCGGATGCCGTGCGAATAGACGGCGAAGCGGCTGTCGAAACGCCAGCGCAGCATGGGAAGCCCCTCGCCCATGTGGCCGAGGATCAGCTTGAGGCGGGGGAAGCGGTCGAACACGCCGCCGAACAGCAGCCTTAGGGCATGGGTCCCGGTTTCGACTCCCCAGCCCCACACCGCGCCGCTCAGTTCGGGATGGCCGGCATAGGCGGCGGGAATCGGCGACGGATCGGTAGGGTGCAGGTACAACGGCACGTCCAGCGACTGCATGCGCTCCCAGAACTCGTCATAGGCGGGATCGTCGTAATAGACGCCGTGAGTGTGGCCGTTCACCAGCGCGCCCTTGAACCCCAGCGCGGTCACGGCGTGGGTCAGCTCGTCCGCCGCAGCCCGCGGCGACTGCATGGGAAGCGAGGCGAAGCCGGCCAGACGGTCCGGATGCCGTGCGATCTGCTTGGCGAGGAATTCGTTGTTTTCCCGCGCATAGCGGATCGCCAAGTCAGGGTCCGGCTCGCCCTGCACACTGGGCCCGGTCTGCGACAGGACCGCGATGTCGATTCCGGCGAGATCCATCTCCTCCAGACGCTGATCGTCGAAATCCGCCAGCTTGGCTGCCAGCCGGGCCTGCGAGGCACTGTCCATCAAGGCCGTGAACACTTTCGAATAGCGTTCGAATCCGGGCGCCGTGAAATGCTCCTCCAGAGCGATCTTCCTGATCCTGTTCGTCATTCTTACCATCCCTTGCATGTCTTGGTGTCGTCGTGAGCGGGGGCTCTCTCCCCGATATTCGGGGAGCATTCCGGTCAATCGCCCTTCTGGAACTGGCGCATGGCGTCGAGCGCCGGGTCTGACCCCTGCGGAGCGTCGCCTCCTCCGATGGTGCCGGGATCGAAGGGCTGCACGCTGTCCGAGATTTCAGGAATCTCGATCTTCACCTTGTCGAGGTCGATCACCGGGCCGTTATCCAAGCCGGACAAGACGAGGTCGGGGAAAGCGATGACCAGCGCCACCATCACCAGCTGGATGACCACGAAGGGCACCGCCCCCCAGTAGATCTGGCCGGTGGTGATCTTCTCGATGATCCTGCCGGTGATCTTGTCCTTGTAGTCGTTCCGCGGCGCCACGCTGCGCAGATAGAACAGTGCGAAGCCGAAGGGCGGGTGCATGAAGCTGGTCTGCATGTTGACGCCCAGCAGCACGCCGAACCAGATCAGGTCGATGCCCAGCTTGTCCGCCACTGGCCCCAGCAGGGGAACGATGATGAAGGCCAACTCGAAGAAATCGAGGAAGAAGGCCAACACGAAGATCAACAGGTTGACGACGATCAGGAAGCCCAGCTGGCCGCCCGGAAGGCTGGTCAGCAGATGCTCGACCCAGAGGTCGCCGTTGACGGCCCGGAACACCAGACCGAACACCGTCGAACCGACCAGGATGAAGATCACGAAGGACGACAGCTTGGCGGTCGTGTCCATCGCCTGACGCATCAGTCCCCAGCCGAGCTTCCGCTTGGCCAGCGCCAAAAGGATGGCGCCGGCGGCTCCCATGGCGCCGCCCTCCGTCGGCGTGGCGATGCCGAGGAAGATGGTGCCCAGCACCAGGAAGATCAGCACCAGCGGCGGCACCAGCGAGGTAATGACGCGCAGAAGCAGCTTGGCGCCACGCAGCGTGCGGGCCTCCGGCGGCAGGGCCGGAACCGCCGACGGGCGGATGATGCTGGTGATCAGAACATAGCCGGTGTAGAGGCCGGTCAGGACCAGACCGGGGATCAGCGCGCCGGCATACATGTCGCCGACCGAGCGGCCGAGTTGGTCGGCCAGGACGATCAGCACCAGCGACGGCGGGATGATCTGGGCCAGCGTACCCGACGCGGCGATGACGCCGGTCGCGATCCGGCGGTCATAGCCGTAGCGCAGCATGATCGGCAGCGAGATCAGGCCCATGGAGATCACCGACGCGGCGACGACGCCCGTGGTCGCCGCCAGCAGCGCGCCGACGAAGATCACCGCATAGGCCAGACCGCCGCGCAGGGGCCCGAACAGCTGCCCAATGGTATCGAGCAGATCCTCGGCCATGCCGGACCGCTCCAGGATCAGGCCCATGAAGGTGAAGAAGGGAATGGCCAGCAGCGTGTCGTTGCGCATGATGCCGAACACGCGCTCCGGCAGTGCCTGCATCAGCGCTGGGGTCAGCAGACCCAGCTCGATGCCGATCAGACCGAAGACGAGGCCGTTCGCGGCGAGCGCGAAGGCGACCGGAAAACCCATCAACAGGAAAAGCACCAGGGCGCCGAACATCAGCGGCGCCATGT
>JAFAFA010000101.1 GCA_023423695.1 Pseudomonadota bacterium
GTCGGGGTGAGGGGGGCGCGTGGCGTGGAGTCGCGAGGATCCCGGCGCCTGGATTTACATCCCGCACTGCCTCCCCCTCACCCAACCCTCTCCCCGCTGGAAAGAGGGTATCCGGGGCGGGAGAGGGTTTCCTCGCTGGATTCGTCGTCATCGCCGGCCTGATCCTCGCCCAGCCGGCGAATGCCCAATCCGAAGCGCCAAAGGACACGCTGAAGCGCGTCGAGCAGCAGCTTCAGACCGGCAAGCAGCGCCAGCAGCAGCTGGAACGCCAGTCGCAAGCCCTGCAGTCCGAACTCGACGACCTGCGCGGCCGGCTGATCGCGCTGGCCGACCAGGCGCGTGGGCAGGAACAGGCGCTCGACCAGCTGGAGGAGACGCTCACCGCTTTGGAAGCGGAGGAACGCGAGCGCTCCGCCGGGCTGGACGCCGAACGACAGCAGATCGCCACCCTGCTGGCCGCCCTGCAGCGGTTGGCCCGCATTCCGCCGGAAGCGGCGCTGGCCCGGCCTGAAAGCCCGGTCGATACCCTGCGCTCCGCCCTGCTGCTGCGCGACGCGGTGCCGGCCCTGAAGGCACGGGCCGATGCGCTGTCCCAGGCGCTGACCGCGCTGGCCGACACCCGCGGCAGGCTGGTCGACCAGCGTTCCAAGGCGCTGGCGGCGCGGGTGGCGCTGGCGGAGAAGCAGGGCGAGATGAACCGCCTGATCGCCCGGCGCGAGGAGCTGTCGCGCCAGACCGAGGAGGAGCGCGTCCAGGTCGGCCAGCGCATGGCGGAACTGTCCGGTCAGGCCACCGACCTGCGCCAGCTGATGGAGCGGATCGAAGCCGAGCGCCGCGCCGCCATCGAGGCCGCTGCCCGCCGGGAAGCAGAACGGCGCGAGGCGGAGCGCAGGGAAGCCGCCAAGCGGGAGGCGGAGAAGCGCGAGGCCGAGCGGCGTCTCGCCGCCCAGAAGGAAGCCGAGCGCAAGGAGGCCGAACGCAAACTGGCCGAACTGCGCGCCGCCGAGCAGAAGATCGCCGAACAGAAGGCCGCCGAGGAAAAGCGCGCGAAGGACGAAGCCGCCCGGGAAGCGGCACGCGAGCGCGAACTGGCCGCGAAGTCTCCGGACGGCCCTCCGGCGGTCGCCGGCATGGTGCTGCCCGCCGCCGGCAAGCTGACCACCCGCTTCGGCGAGGCCGACCGCTATGGCGCTACCAGCCGTGGCGTGACGGTCCAGACCCGCTCCGGGGCGGCCGTGGTGGCGCCGCGCGGCGGTACGATCGTGTTCGCCGGACCGTTCAAGGGCTATGGCCTCATCTTGATCGTGGAACACGGCAACGGATATCATAGTTTGATTGCGGGTTTGGGCCGGATCGACACGGCTGTCGGGCGTAAGGTGGCCGGCGGGGAACCGCTGGCGGTCATGCCGCCGGATGGCAATCCGGATCTCTATTTCGAGCTGCGACGAAACGGCCAGCCGATCAACCCGCAACGCGGGTTCGGCGCCCCGGAGGGGAAAGGACAAGGGTAGATGAGGATGATCAAGCGCGCCGCCACGGCGGCTGCTCTGGTGTTTCTGGGCGCCGGCGTCGCCACCGTCACCGCTCAGTCCAGCAATTCGTCGGACACCTACCGGCAGCTGAACCTGTTCGGCGACGTCTTCGAGCGCGTCCGCGCCGAATATGTCGAATCGGTCACCGACGAACAGCTGATCGAGTCGGCGATCAACGGGATGCTGACCTCGCTCGACCCGCATTCCAGCTATCTGAACAAGAAAAGCTTCCAGGATATGCAGGTGCAGACCCGCGGCGAATTCGGCGGGCTGGGCATCGAGGTGACGATGGAGAACGGCCTGGTGAAGGTCGTGTCGCCCATCGACGATACCCCGGCCTTCCGCGCCGGCCTGCAGCCAGGCGACCTGATCGTCCAGCTGAACGGCGAGGCGGTGATGGGCCTCAGCCTGAACGAGGCGGTGGAGAAGATGCGCGGCCCCATCGGCAGCGAGCTGAAGGTCACCGTCCGCCGCGGCGAGGCGGGCGAACCCTTCACCGTGTCGCTGACCCGCGCCGTCATCAAGGTGCAGTCGGTCCGCTATCGCACGGAAGGCGACATCGGCTACATCCGCGTCACCAGCTTCAACGAGCAGACGCAGAGCGGGCTGGAGAAGGCGATCTCCTCCATCCAGCAGCAGCTGGGCGACAAGCTGAAGGGCTTTGTGCTCGACCTGCGCAACAATCCGGGCGGCCTGCTCGACCAGGCGGTGTCGGTGTCCGATACCTTCCTGGAGAAGGGCGAGATCGTGTCGACCCGCGGCCGGCGCACGGAGGAGGGCACCCGTTTCAACGCCAAGCCGGGCGACCTGACCAAGGGGCTGCCCATCGTGGTGCTGATCAACGGCGGTTCGGCCTCGGCCTCGGAAATCGTCGCCGGCGCGCTGCAGGACCACAAGCGCGCCATCATCATGGGCACCCAGACCTTCGGCAAGGGATCGGTCCAGACCATCATCCCGCTGCCCGGCCATGGCGCCATGCGGCTGACCACGGCGCGCTACTACACGCCGTCGGGCCGGTCGATCCAGCAGCTGGGCATCACCCCGGATATCGAGGTGCATGTCGCCAAGGTGGAGGATCTGGACAAGAACATCGTCCGCCGCCGCGAGGCCGACCTGAAGGGCGCGCTGGTCAATCCCGACGCCGCCAACAAGGCGCCCCGTCCGGCCACCACCAACCCGGCGGCACCCGGAACTCCGGCCGCTCCGAATCCGGCGGCTCCGGGCGCCGGTGCGCCTCCGGCCGCTCCGGGGGCCGCTCCCGGGGCTGCTCCTGCGCCTGGGGCTGCGCCGACCGACGGCGCCGCTGCGGAAGGGGCCGAGCCGCCCTTCGACTTCCAGCTCGCCCGCGCGCTGGATCTGCTGCGCGGCGTCGCCCTGTTCCAGCAGCGCGCTTCGGCGCGCTGACCGGGGCCGACGACGGTGAAGGCTCCCGCTCTGCTCGGTCGTCTGCGGTTCGATGTCCGGGGCTTGCGCCCCGGGCTCGGCTGGCTGCGCCGCATCCGTGGTGGAGCGGGACCTCGCAAGCCGCTGTCCAAGCCGCTTCTGGGTGCCGTCGCCCTGGTGGCGGTCGCCTATGCCGGGCTGGGCGGATGGCTCGCGCTGAACGCCGACGCGACGCGGGAGGCGTGGCAGGCGTCCATACCCTCGACCACGGTGGCGGTCGCTCCACTGCCGCCGCCACCGAAGCCGGAGCCGAAGGTCGCGGCACCGGCGGCGCCATTGCCGACCGACGCCGCCCCGCTGCCCCTGCCGGGCGTCCCCGCGGCGGCGGTGACGCTGGTCCCGGCTCCGGTGCCGG
The DNA here is from genome assembly GCA_023423695.1 of Pseudomonadota bacterium. GTDB lineage: Bacteria > Pseudomonadota > Alphaproteobacteria > Azospirillales > Azospirillaceae > Azospirillum. The sequence continues at coordinate 3,331 of JAFAFA010000101.1, forward strand.
GGCTGGTGGAGGACAGCCGCAGCGGCCCGCTGCCGCGCATCGCCCAGGACGGGCGCAAGCCCTGGCAGGTCTATGCCCGGCCCTTCCCGGCGACCGACAAGCGCCCGCGCGTGGCCATCGTCATGTCGGACCTGGGCCTCAGCGGGGTCACCACCGGCAATGCGCTGGCGAAGCTGCCGCCCGGCATCACCCTGGCCTTCCTGCCCTATGCCGAGCGGCTGGACGACTGGGTCGAGCGCGCCCGCACCAAGGGGCACGAGGTGATGCTGTCGGTGCCGATGGAGCCGCTGAACTACCCGCGCGACGATCCCGGCCCCAACGCGCTGCTGACCATGCTCGGCCCCGACCGCAATGTGGAGCGGCTGGAATGGTCGCTGGGCAAGGCGGTGGGCTATGTCGGCATCACCAGCACCACCGGCAGCAAATTCACCGCCAACCCGGCGGCGATGCAGCCGGTGATCGATGCGCTGAAGGCACGTGGCCTGCTTCTGGTCGATGCCCGTGCCAACCCGAAGAGCGTCGCCGGACCCCTCGCCAATCTGGCCGGCGTGCCGCGGGCGCTGGGCGACCGCATCATCGACCGCGACCTGTCGCGCGGCGCCATCGACGACCAGCTGCGGGAGCTGGAGGAGCTTGCCAAGACCAACGGTGCCGCCGTCGGCTTCGCATCCCCCTATCCGACGACGATCGAGCGCCTCAATCTGTGGCTGACCGCTCTGGCCGATCGCGGCATCGCTCTGGCTCCGGTGTCGGCAGTGGTCAACATCCAGAAATAGCGGTTGCGACCGCACACCCGATGTGACAACCCGCGTCGGGTGCTTGCGCGTGTGTGCCTTGCTTCACTGCGCCCAATGCGGGAATATCTCCGCCGGATTTCGAATTGGCGGAGAGGGCGGATGTTTCATCCGGAAGCGCTGGAGCCCATCGTCGCGTTCCTGCGCGGCATCGGCATGCAGGTGGAGTATGGCGAGGGCGGGCGCGACGGCTTCCTGCCCGGCGTGAACATCCATGCCGGCGCGATCCATGTCGATCCGGAAACCCTGAAGGGACCCGGCGACCTGCTGCATGAGGCAGGGCACATCATCGTCCTGCCGCGCCGGTATTGGCCGCTGGTGGGCCGTGACCTGCAAGCGGACATCGATGGCATCCTCGCCGAACAAACCGAACGGGACGGCACGCCCGATCCGGTCCTGACCCGGGCGGCCCGCCAGGGCGAGTTCATGTCGCAGGCCTGGTCCTACGCCGTCGTCCACCATCTGGGCTTGCCGCAGGGTTGCCTGTTCTTCCCCGGTTCCTACCAATACACCGACTATCAGGGCATCCACCCGATGCAGGCCTGGATTGAGCAGGGAACCCATTTCGGCCTGATCAATCTGGCGCAGGCCGACTTCACCGGCTATGCCGGGATGTTCGCCTATATGGGCAACAACGGGCTGGCGCCGTTCCCACAGATGGCGAAGTGGACGTTGGATTGAGGGGCGTTCAGCGCCGCCCCCTCACCCGCAAAGCGCATCCCAATCCAGCGACCCCGGATCCTCCACCAGATGGTCGACGGTGTCGAACACCACGGCGGGGTGCTGGGGCCAGGCGATGGTCAGCATGCCGGCGGCCTTGGCGCTGCGGGCGCCGGTGGGGCTGTCCTCGATCACCGCGCAGGCTTCCGGGGGCAGGCCCAGCATCTTCGCGGCCAGCAGGTAGGGCTCCGGATGGGGCTTGCCGTTGGCGACGTCCTCGCGGGCGATGCTGAAGCGGAAATGCGGGATCGACATGGCGCGCATGTTGGCGTCGACGATCATGCGCCCGCCGTTCGACACGCAGGCCTGCGCCAGCCCGCGGGCGGCGAAGGCCTCCACCAGGGCGAAGGCGCCCTCGCGCGGGCGGACCTGATGGACGCTGGCGACATACTGGGAGTTGATCTCGTCGGCCCAGGCATGCAGGTCGATGGGGAAGGGACGGCGTGCGTGCAGGGCGGCGTAGATTTCGCGGAAGGAGGCGCCAAGCATGGCGTGGCACTCCTCGTCGCTCAATTCATGGCCGTAGCCGCGGCAGATATTGACGGTGATCTGCTGGTGCCAGGGCTCGCTGTCCATCAGCGTGCCGTCGATGTCCCACAGGACGGCCCGGATCGGGCTGCGGTTCGGGCTGGTCATCGCACCACCAGATCGTCGCGGTGGATCATCTCGTCACGCCCCTGATAGCCCAGGATCTCCGGGATCTCGGTGCTCTTGTGGCGCAGGATCTTGCGGGCGTCGTCGGCGCTGTAGGCGACGAGGCCGCGGGCGACCTCGCGCCCTTCCTGGGTGCGGACGATCACGACGTCGCCGCGGTCGAACTCGCCCTGCACGGCGGTGACGCCGGCCGGCAGCAGGCTTGCGCCGTGCGACAGGGCGCGCGTGGCGCCGTCATCGACCACCAGCACGCCGGTGGCGTTGACATGGCCGGCGATCCAGGCCTTGCGGGCGCTGGTCGGCTCGGCCGACGGCAGGAACCAGGTGCAGAGCGCGCCGCCATCCTCCGGCCGCCGTTCCAGCGCCGCCAGCGGGTTCATGCGCTTGCCCTTGGCGATGACCATGCGGCAGCCGGCCGCCAGGGCGACGCGCGCCGCGGCGATCTTGGTCACCATGCCGCCGCTGCTGTAGCCGGGGGGCGGCTCGCCGGCCATGCCCTCGATCTCCGGCGTCAGTTCGCGCACGGTGGGGATGTGGTGGGCGTCCGGGTCCTTGCGCGGGTCGGCGGTGTAGAGGCCGTCGATGTCCGACAGCAGCACCAGCGTGTCGGCGCTGACCATCTGCGCCACGCGGGCGGCCAGCCGGTCGTTGTCGCCGAAGCGGATTTCGGCGGTGGCGACCGTGTCGTTCTCGTTGATGACGGGAACGGCGCCCAGCTTCAGCAGAGTGTCGATGGTGTTGCGGGCGTTCAGGTGGCGCCGACGCTCCTCCGTGTCCTCCAGCGTCACCAGGACCTGGGCGACGGTGACGTCGTGGCGGGCCAGCGTTTCCTGATAGGCGTGGGCTAGACGGATCTGACCGGTGGCGGCGGCCGCCTGCTTCTCCTCCAGCTTCAACGCCCGGCCTACGAGGCCCAGATGCTCCCGCCCGCAGGCGACGGCGCCGGAGGTGACGATCACCACCTCCTGCCCGCGCTTGCGGCAGGCGGCGACGTCGTCGGCCAGCGCGTCGAGCCAGTCCCGGCGGATTTGCCGGGTTTCCCCATCGACCAGAAGGGCCGAGCCGATCTTCACGACCAGCCGGCGGGATTCGAGAAGGGTAGGGGCGTCAAGCGCCATGGCGGGAGGTTCCGTCCGTATCGTCGTCCGAGCCGTCCTCTTCGCCCTCCGGCTCATCCCCGTCAAGGGCTTCGTCCGAGTCGCTCTCCGGCTCTTCGCCTTCCAACTCGTCACCCTCTTCGAGTTCGCCCTCTTCCAGGTCGCCTTCCTCGAAGTCCTCGTCCTCGCCGCCGACCCATTCGCCGGTTTCGTCGTCCCACTGCATCTCGCCGTCGTCGGGCAGCTTCTGGCCGACCGGCGGGCGCGGGATGGACCGGGTCGCGGGGGCGTGAATGACCTCGGGCTCTTCCGCCTTGGATTCCTTGATGACCGTCAGCAGCCGGTACAGCACCTGCTTCACGCCGTCGCCGGTGGCGCCGGACAGCACCATCACCTCGGCGCCCGAGGCTTCCTCCAGCGCCTTCTTCTTTTCCTCGATCTCCTCGTCGAGCAGGGCGTCGGACTTGTTCAGCCCGATCACTTCCAGCTTGTCGGCAAGGTTGCCGCCATAGGCCTCCAGCTCGTTCCGGATCGTGCGGTAGGAGGCGACGACGTCGTCGGCCGTGCCGTCGATCAGGTGCAGCAGGATGCGCGAGCGCTCGACATGACCAAGGAAACGGTCGCCCAGCCCATGCCCCTCATGCGCGCCCTCAATCAGGCCGGGGATATCGGCGATCACGAACTCTTCGTCACCGGCGCGGACGACGCCCAGGTTGGGAGCCAGCGTGGTGAAGGGATAATCGGCGATCTTCGGCTTGGCCGCGGTGGTCGCCGCCAGGAAGGTAGACTTGCCGGCATTGGGCAGGCCCAGCAGGCCGGCATCGGCGATCAGCTTGAGCCGCAGCCAGACCCACTGCTCCTGCCCCGGCCAGCCGGGGTGGAACTTGCGCGGCGCCCGGTTGGTCGGCGTCTTGAAGTGCGCGTTGCCGTGCCCGCCGTCGCCGCCGCGCAGGAAGACGCGGCGCTGGCCGGCCTCGGTCAGGTCGCACAGCACCGTTTCCTGGTTCTCGTCCAGGATCTGGGTGCCGACCGGCACGCGCAGGACGACATCCTCGCCGCGCGCGCCGTTGCGGTTGCTGCCCATGCCGTGATGGCCGCGCTGCGCCTTGAAGTGCTGCTTGTAGCGGTAGTCGATCAGCGTGTTCAGGCCGTCCGCCGCCTCGATGATCACGTCCCCGCCCCGTCCGCCGTCGCCGCCGTCGGGACCGCCGAACTCGATGAACTTCTCGCGCCGGAACGCCACGGCGCCGGGACCGCCGTCACCGCTCTTCAGGAAGACCTTGGCTTGATCGAGAAACTTCATCGGAGGACCTTGCCCGTAAACGGAAGGGAAACCGGCAGCGGGACGGTACCGGACTCAAAACGAAAATCGGGGAGCCGGTCGCCCGGTCCCCCGATCTTATCCCACAAGCGTGCAGGCCTGCGACACAGGCCGCGCAACGACCTTAATGGTTACTCGGCAGCGACGGCCGGAACCTGGTCGTTGGCCGGAACGACGTTCACGAAAGTGCGGCCGTTCGAGCTGTGCTTGAAGTAAACCTGGCCGTCGGCCATCGCGAACAGGGTGTGGTCGCGGCCGAGACCGACGTTCTCGCCCGGGTGGAACTTCGTGCCACGCTGACGGACGATGATGTTGCCGGAGACGACGTTCTCGCCACCGAAACGCTTCACGCCGAGACGGCGACCGGCGGAGTCACGGCCGTTGCGGGACGAGCCGCCTGCCTTTTTGTGTGCCATGGGGTGTTGCTCCTAAACTGAAGATGCGCCTGAACGCCGGACCGGGAGACCCGGATCAGGCGGCGCCGTTGATGCCGGTGATGCGCAGGACGGTCAGGTCCTGGCGGTGGCCGTTCTTGCGGCGGTAGTTCTGGCGGCGCTTCTTCTTGAAGACGATGATCTTCGGGCCGCGATCCTGGGCGACGACCTCGGCGACGACCGAGGCGCCGGCCACGGTCGGGGTGCCGATGGTGGTGTTGCCTGCGTCGCCGACCATCAGCACGTCATCGAGCGTGATGGAGGCGCCAGCATCGGCCTCGAGCTTCTCAACACGGATCACGTCGCCATTGGCGACCTTGTACTGCTTGCCGCCGGTGCGGATCACTGCAAACATTGTCGTCACTGCCTATGTCAAAACAAACGGCGGGCTTCTCGCCCACCGTTCGATGCGCAAGCCCGTTCATGGGAGCGACGATCTATACTCAGGAGGGGCCCGGAGTCAACAGGGATGCGGCCCAAAAGCTTCGCATTTTTCCGCAAAAAAGGCTTGCACGGCCGCAGGCGTTTATATAGGTTCCGCCCACCCCGCCAAACGGGGCAGCGGATGGGTGGCAGAGCGGTTGAATGCACCGCACTCGAAATGCGGCATACCCTCACGGGTATCGGGAGTTCGAATCTCCCCCCATCCGCCATTAATCTTCCTCACCTTGGAAGATCAATAAGTTACTGAAATCCCAGCGGTATCACGGCCTGACTGCTACAGCGATATGCTACAGTCAGGGTATGAACGTGCCGCGACACACCCGCCTTCATCGACGTAACGGAACCTACTATCTCCGGGCCGCCGTCCCTGAAGAGCTACGCCCCGCCTACGGCAAATCGGAAGTCTGGAAGAGCCTTCGCACGAAGGACCCGAAGGAAGCCGCGCGGCTGGTGAAGGTCGAAAGCCTCAAAGTCGATCTGGAATTTGAAGCACTGCGGAAGCGGCTTGCCGGGCCTGTTGCCACTGTGGCCGGTTTGGATGCGGCTGAAGCTGAACGCCTAGCCGCTATGTGGCTGGCTGAAGAATTGGCGTTGGATGAAGATGTCCGCCGTTCGGGCATGGATGACGACGCATACGACGAACAAGATTTCATCATCAAACAGATGGACGAGCTATCCCGCCGCGATCTAGCGCAGGGCAACCGTCAGCGTGTCGTGCATATCGCTGAGGATTTCGCCTATCGGCAGGGAATGGCGGTTTCCGCCGGAACCCCTGAGTTCGAGCGGCTAACCTTCTCGTTCCTGAAGGCGCAGGTGAAGCTTAAAGACCTTCTCCGCGCCCGCCATGATGGTGAAGTGGTGGATACGCCAGCGGTCCCCAGCTTGGCACCCAAGGGCCTTACCATGTCCAAGCTCATAGAGCGGTACATGCAGGACCCGGCAAGGGCGAAGCTCTCCGAGAAGACCAAGGACGGCTATAAGGTGATCTTCCGCCTTCTGACGGAGGCAATCGGCCCAGAGAAGCCGGTGCGGTCTATCAGCCGTGAAGATTGCCGCGCCTTGCGTGACCTGTTGGTAGCCATGCCGCCGAACGCAACGAAGCGGTTCCCGAACGCCACAATTCAGGAAGTCGTAGAGATTGCCAAGGCTAGGGGCCTGCCTGCCATATCGGCAGGGTCCGTCAATAGCTACCTGAACAATCTATCCTCGATCTTCAACTATGCGGTTGAGGAAGAGTATATGGACAAGAACCCCGCAAAGGGGCTTCAGGTGGCGGAGAACGTCAAGAAGAAGGACAAGAAGCACCCCTTCACCATGGATCAACTGAAGGCCATCTTCAACGCCCCGCTCTATACGGGGTGCCTGAACGATGGCAACGGCTATGCCACCCCCGGAAACGTTCGGCCCCGCGGTGGACGCTTCTGGGTGCCCCTGCTGTCCCTGTTCACGGGGATGCGGCTGAATGAGTGCTGCCAGCTTGACGTTACGGACGTGAAGACGCTGGACGGCGTGGCCTGCATCCTTATCCGGGAAGACAGTGAAGGCGCTGGCGATGACGGCGACCGTAAGCGGGTGAAGTCTGAAGCCGGTGAACGCTTCGTTCCCGTCCATCCCGAGTTGGAGCGGTTGGGGTTCCTGGCCCATGTAGCCGCTATGCAGAAGAAGGAAGAGAAGCGGATATTCCCGGACCTTCTGGCGGGGGCAAACGGCTATTATTCTGACCCGTTCTCAAAGTGGTTCCGCCGCTTTCTAGATAAGACAGGCGCCAATGAGGGCAAGGTGTCCTTTCACAGCTTCCGCCATAACTATCGGGACGCTCTCCGTGAAGCCGATATATCACGGGAGCGTGTTCGCGCCCTTGGTGGCTGGACTGACGGCGGCGGGGCGGAAGATATTTACGGGAAGGGGCTGAAGGCTTCCACTCTCCGGGCGGAGATTGAGAAGGTCGCTTATCCAGAGTTGGACCTTTCCCACCTATACCCTGGCAAGGCGTAAGGCCTGTAAGGCGCTGGCGACTCGATACAGCGGCCATTCCCAGCGCCGCTACCCTGGTAGCTGACAGGCTGCCGGGGCGACTCAGTGAGTCCCCCGCGGCCCGCTCCGTGCCTTGCCGCGATAACTAAGAAGCGCCATCCGCAGGGGACTCGCTCACTATCAGAAGCTCGTCGCCAACACACTTGCTGCGTACGACCGGCCCTCGCTGTAGCCATGCTGAACAAAATGCGCGAGTGGATCGACACCAGCCCGCGCTACATCGGGGTTCTTCGTGAGGTAGCTGCTTGTGGAGAAGGTAAGGCTAGGGTCACGGCCTTCTCTCCACCCGTAGCGATCATAATGTTCCAACGGGTTTATTCCCGAGGCACGGACATCGGCGTTATGTTCAAGGTAGAAGCCAGTGTCAAACCAAGGGTTCGGGTCGCGGGCTTCCTGCCAACCGAAATCCTTGAAGTGCTGGGCAGGATCGACATTCGTAGCCGCAATGTCAGGGTTCGATGCCCGGTAGAATGTTTCATCAACAAGCGGATTGGTCTTGCTTACCGTGTGGTTATAAATTACGGGTGCCGGATTGGTGACGCTATTGCGGCCATCTTTCCCAACATCTTCAGTGAGGCTGAAGTTGACCTGATGGGCTTTGAAATCGTCGTAAATCCAGAATATGTATTGTCCCGATACAGCGGGTTGGAAGCTTACATTCGTCGTTCCCGCCCCCGTCGCACTTAACTGGTAGCCTGCCCCATCATAAAGCCAAATGTCCGCGGAAGACGTGCCGCCGGTTAGGCTGGCCCGGTAACTGGAGTCGCTGCGTAGGCTAGCGATAACGAACGAGTGATCTAGATCGTACGTGAACGCCTGCGTTCCCTCGTTCTCATAAGTCGTTGATTTGGAGGCGCCAAGGCTGATGTAGCTGCGGTTAGGCCATGCAACTAGGTTCATCACCGTGCTTGGGACACTGGTGATCCTCTGCGAATAGTCCAAAGCGGGATTGCTGAACGTCGTAAGCTGGGTGGTCGGGATCGTGCTTGTAGACGTGGTTCCCGTAGTCCCCGTGGTTGACGTGACGGAAGTCGAGGTGCCGCCCGTGGAGGTGGTTATAGTCGTGCTAACCGTTGCGGTTCCGCCGTCGCTTGAGAGCGTTCCCGGCTTCCCTGTAAAAGGGTTGACGTTACCATCCGTTGACCAGTTGTCGCTTGTGGTGCTGTTCGGGTTCGTTTGGTAGTGACCTTTCACATACGTACCGTCTTTACGGTAATAGCCTTTTACCCAATGATAGCTCGCCATTTCTTTCCCCGATCCAGTGTTCGGCTGCGGTTCAGGGCAATGGTTCGATTGCAAACCATTGCTCGGCCGCGTTGACGCCTTCGATTTATTCTCTACCTCACACATTTAGGGGTAGGGCGGACACGGTGCAAAGAGCGCGTTGTGACGCATTGCTGCATCAAATCGATTGCGCTGTTACAAACGCTTAACACGCTGTGGTTTAGTGCGGGCAACTCCCGGCCGCGAAGCCTTTGAGCGTATCCAGGCAACCGGCCGGATGATGCGCGAGGATTGGCGCTTGGTGGGTGAGGCCCTGTTGATTGGCCGTGCCGAATGCCTGTCAGAGAAAACCGGGAAGCTGAACAGTAAGCGGTTCGGGGAATGGTGCCAGTCTAACGGCCTTGGTGCTGTGGACCGGAAGACCCGTGCCGACGCTATGACGCTGGCCGAGGAATGGGAAAAGGTAATGGCTGCTGTGGGATCGTCCAACAGCACAAACCAGCCTACCGCGGTCCTTCGGGCCTACAAGAAAGCTACCGCCCTAGACGAACAAACCGCCGTGAAAGCCATGAAGTTCTATCGCATGGCCGACGCTGAATCAGCTTCCCAGGCGGAAACAGAAATGGCAGAACGCCCCACAAGGGATACACTAGGGTTTTCACCCTTGGGTTTTTCCTCCGTGACGTGCTGTAGTGCAAGGTGATTTATCAACCTAAAGCACACAGGCTAGCCCATGCCTAGGTCACTTACGAATACCCCGGCATTTCTCCAAGCCCTTGAAGACGTTGAGGCGCAGGAGTCTGCCACCGAAATAAACCCGGATGAAGCCGTTGTTCTCACCCTCTACTACCGCGCCAAGCTGGCCCTGAAGGAGCGAGAGGTAACAGGGGCAACGCTCCACTGAGCGGTAAGGCACGTTCCCGACCGCATCATCATCAGCGTTAGCAAAGCCAAACTAGCGTCAGGCGCGGCCATATAGGACCATGACCAACGTTCAGACTTTCATGTTCGCCCTGCCGGCCGGAACCGCCACGATGCAGGTTCCCGTTCGCACTGTGGAGATTGACGGCGCTCCGTGGTTCGTGGCCGCTGACGTTTGCCGGTGCCTTGGGATTGGCTATGATCCTACGACCGGGAAGACGAACGCTTCGCCGTTCATGCCGCGCCTTGGTGATGATGAAAAGCGCGTCTTGAAGCGGCAGACTCGTTTTGCCGTCAAGCAAGGCGTGGGAACGGACAGTGAGAACCAAACTCTCTCTGACATCGGCGGCCCGAAGCTTGCCGCTGTGACCATCATTGCAGAGTCCGGCCTTTACAAGCTGGTGATGCGTTCCGACAAGCCCGAGGCCCGCAAGTTTCAGGATTGGGTGACGCGGGACGTGTTGCCCGCAATCCGCAAGGACGGCGGCTATATCATGGGTGAGGGAGGGAGGCCCATGGGCGCCCTCAGGGACTTGCTACAGCGTCCCCACCATTGCCCACTACCCATGTAGCCACGCCAGCGCCAAGGGCCTTCAGCGAGTCACCCACGGGCTTCCTGAAAGACACCCGCGACCATGAATGACCTGATTTGCGTTACCGCCGTTGAAGGTGAACCCCGTGTTCTGGACACGGAGCTTGCGGCGGCCCTTGGTATGGAGCGGCTGACCAACATTCGCGCCGTGATCGAAGCGAACCGGGCCGAACTTGAAGGCTTTGGGAATTTGCATTCGCAACGTGCAAATACCGGCAAGCGTGGCCGTCCCCCTATCGCCTACTATCTGAACGAGGAACAGGCCCTTCTAGTCGCCATGTTCTCCCGTACCGACAAGGCGAAGGAGGTTCGGGCTACCTTGGTCCGGGTGTTCGCCGCGTATCGCCGCGGTGATCTGGTCCCGGCTGCCTCTGCCGCCCTGGAGTTCTGCATTCCCCAGACCTTCGCGGAAGCCCTGCGGCTTGCTGCGGACGATGCCGCCCTGCTGGCGCTGACGTGACTGAGGGGAAAAGTTGGTTCGTAAGTTATTATAGCCCTCAGGCTGCCAACACCTCCCTTTGCTCCCCCTGCCTCCGAAGCCTCGATACGGACACACCATTAACCGTATACCCAGACAACAGAGCTATTTCGGTGTTCGGTAGGTATCCATGGTCGCTAAGGAGATAATTCAATCGCCATTTCTTATTATCAATGTTGGAAACCGCTTCAGTGATCCCTGCATAGTCCAGACACCACCAGATATTATCCAACACCTCTTCATAGAAGACGGGGAAGATGACCGTCGATTTATTCCCCTGGAACACCCCAGACCCCTTACCGGGGATGACGTTGTGACCATACTCAGCATGGAACACATTGTCCGGCACAAGTGCCCTTCGCTGTTGTCCGCCATAGGGAACCGTCTCTAGGAACCCGTGGTGATCCAAGAGCGCCCGGAGGGTGGAGTCGGCTATACCCCAGCGTTCCGCCATAGCGGCCACCGTAACGCCTTGCTTGTCCCGCCAGAGGGGTTCCCGGCGGAGAGTGGATATCTTCGGAATGTGCATATCGCTGTTTGTCCTTTGAGGTTGGGTTGACCCGCTTACCGGCTTATCCGGTGCCCTGGTCCTGAGAGGCGGCGTGTTGCCTCTTCTCTCAGGGTGGGGGAATTGCGGGTTCTCAAAGGGTGGTTGAATTAGGTGCTGGCGTGGCCGGAGAGGTAAGCAGCGAACATCGGCCATTTCTAATCAGCGGATCGAACCGTCCCGCCAATAATCTTCCTGAAGACTAGAGATATCTATTGCGGCAAGGCTACTGCATGTCTGAGTGTGCATTGAGTAGGTGTTTTCTCTAACCTAGATTGCGCATATGCAAAGCCGGTCCCTGCTTGCCAAGGGTATCTCATATTCGCATGGTGCTTCCATTGCAGACGCCCGATTTGATACAGGCTCTGATTGATTAACAAACTTCTGAAGGACAACCCGTATGGCTCTAAGTGACGCATGTTCTGAATTCCTCAGCGACGTTGATGACGCAGCACGGCGGTTAGCAGTGGCCGTGCATGGGTATGCCGCTCCCGACTACCCGATCAAATATGGTGAAGAAATAGACGCCCTCCGTCGCGCTTGTGCCAAAGTGGGAACGTCTCCCATTGATCCGGCAGCCCGCACTGAACTCATTCGCCTAGCGGCGGCGGTCCTTCTATATCACGATACGCCGCCTGATACTGAAGAGTTGTCCAAGCGAGAGGCAGAGATGACCGCACTTATTCGCCTTCTGCAAACTAATCTAACTGCCGAGGACAAAGCGGTCGTACCGGAAACGATTAAGGATGTGGTGGGGGATAATGAGCGCACTGGCCCTGCCGCCATCCGTCTCAAGCATATGCTGCAAAAGATCGGAAAGCCCTCGTACGACGTGGCAATCAAGGTGGTTAGCGACATTGCATCCGCAACGGCTAAGAGATTTCTCGGTCTTTGAGTGTTCGCCTCCGTCCCAATAGACCACGGTCTAGCGAGTCGTCTCACGCCCACGCCCAAGCCGTCCCAATGAAATCCCTCTTGTTATTTTGGGACGGGGGAGCGATAACCTCTAAGGGTTCATTGAGACACTTGGGACGGAATAGGCCATGTTGATCGGCTACGCTCGCACTAGCACCCTCGACCAGAAGGCCGGCATTGAGGCACAGGTCCGTGACCTTCAGGCCGTAGGGTGCGAGAGGCTGTTTCAGGAACAGGTGTCCTCTGTGGACGTGGCGAACCGGGAACAGCTTGCCATTGCCCTCGACTTCATCCGGGAAGGGGATGCCCTGGTGGTGACGAAGCTCGACCGCTTGGCCCGTTCCGTCGCCCACCTGATGACGATCCTCGACGCCCTGAAGGCCAAGGGCGCTTCCCTGCGCATCCTGAACATGGGGATCGACACCAGCACCCCCACCGGCAAGCTGATGCTGACTATGCTTGGTGGCGTGGCGGAATTTGAGCGGGATATCATGCTTGAACGCCAGCGGGAGGGTATCGCCAAGGCCAAGGCTGAGGGGAAGTATAAGGGACGCAAGCCCACGGCACAGGCCAAGGCGGAAGACGTGATGGCCCTGAAGGCGCAGGGCGTGGGTGCCAGTGAGATAGCCAAGCGACTCGGCATCGGCCGTGCGAGCGTCTACCGCATCCTTGGTTCCGACACCTGAACCACAGGGCAGGGCAGGGCGGTAGGAGTCCCAAGGGACCGGAAGATACTGTCTGCCCTCCCCCGGCCCTTCGGAAAACCGACTTCAAAGAATGGGGCTTTAGGGCTGTTGGTTAGTTGTTGTTCCGGCCCTTCACGGTGGGGAAGCCCCTTGGATTGTCGGAAGGGACTCCCTGCACCCCCCGGCCCCCTTTGATCTTCGGTTCCCCGAGAGGGGGCACTGTTCCGTAAATCGGCCCCCACCGGGGGGAGACGCGGCGCCCGTCCGAACCGCCAGCGCCTAATTCAACCACCCTTAGAGACTAACAACGTCCTAAGGATTAACGGGCATGAACACCAAGGTTTGCCGGGATTGCGGTAATGCGCTCCCGTTCAGTGACTACTATTTCCGTCCGTCGAATGGCCGCTTCGACGCTAAATGCAAAGCCTGCCACAAGGAAAAGCGCGAAGGGTGGCGGCTTAACTCTGCGGCCAAACCTGCCAATGAGAACACACCGTTTTCGCAGCGCATCGCCAAGATGCCCATGGTGGGGAACACCTATGGCAAGGTCACGGTTATTGCAGAAGCTGATTCCGATGCGCATGGGAACCGTCTTGTTCAAGCAAGATGCCAGTGCGGTACTGTTGCTGTGAAGAATGCGGCATCAATTCGCCGGCCCGGATACGGGTGCTTCAGTCCGTGTTCTGAGAAGATAGCGGGTCAAAGCAGCCATCCGCTTTATTATACTTATCACCTTATGTTGCAGCGTTGCGGAAACCCGAGTAGCCCGGATTGGGAATACTACGGGGGCCGCGGGATCAAGGTGTGCGAGCGATGGCGCAATTCCTTCCGCGCGTTTGTGGAGGACATGGGCGAGCGTCCAGAGGGCTACACCCTTGATCGCCGTGATAACGATGGCGATTACGCACCGGAAAACTGCCGTTGGGTGGACTGGTCCACTCAGATGCGGAACCGTCGTCCTTGGAAGCAAAAGCGGGCCTAACTTTCGCCCCCTCCGTTCCCTGGCCCCTTGGGGGCTGGGGTATCGGTTGGAAGGCATCAAACCCGCCGTTCGGGACCGTTGCCGTTGCTCCAACGGGCTGCTACAGTGGCACTCGTGCAGCGGGCTTTGTTTCCGTTAATTTTCAGTGCCTTAGGTGGTCGGAATGGCTGTTCTCCCCCCATCCGCCATTCTCTCTCTTCTGAGAGAGGGAAGACAGCAGAAAGCGCCAGCCGGACCGGTTAGGCGCTTTTTTCATGTCCGCGTTCCGGCTTTTCCCGGTCGAGCTTCCCCTTTTTCGCCGCGCGATGCCGATGGCCTTTCCCCCTGCTGGATTGTTGGTCATGTCAACGCCAGCGACCGGAAGGGTGCCGCCGCCATGAACACGCTCAGCCGCCATGATGGGTGCCTGCGCTTCTCCTATGTGGCCGAAGGCGGTTTGCGGGTGGAGGGCACGCATGATCCGGTGGAGCAGGTGCTGATCCTGACGGTGAAGGCCCCGCAGGGGCGGGTGATTCATATGGATGCGATCCCCTGCGACGACCCCCGCATCATCCTGGAGGCCTTGCGCGAGTGGGGCGAGCCGCCGGAGGAGGTGCGTGACGCGCTGCCCGCGTTGGGCGGCAACAGGATCCTGTTGGAAACGCGACTCGGCGATTCGGTGCGTGCCTCGGTTCGGCGTCATGGCATGAAGGTGGAGGTCGTCTTCATCGATGCCGATGGACGGCGGGTGGCGGAACTGAGGGCCGGCAGCCTCGAGGCGCTCGATGCCAAGGCGGGCGGGCTGCTGCGCCTGTCGCAGCGGACGCGTGCGGTGCTCAGCGCCTGGCTGTCGGCGGAACCGCTGTGGCTGGCGGCATTCCTGTTGGGCGGTCCGTTCCTGGGGGCTCTGCTGATCGTCTTCGGGGCACAGGTATCGCCGGAGCAGGTGCTGGTCACCGCTTATGCCGGGGCCGCCGGGCTGGTCGCCGCCTTCGAGCTGCTGCGCGCCGGCTATGCCGAGTGGGTTCTGGCGCCGCCGGACAGCTTTCCGCGGCAATGACGCCCTGCCGGGTCTTCCCCGCGACCCGACCCGCGCGCGGCATTTGATCCGTATTACGGATCTTCCGTTTGACGGAAAAACAAGGCCCGATGCTGTGGCGCCGGCATCGGGAGTCCGACCATCGCCACGCCCATGACCGGGCCAAACGACTGGGAGGACATCACATGACGCAGACTCGATACTGGATTGCCGGCTGCGCGATTTCCCTTCTGTGTGCGGGCACGCTCTCCATGGCATCCGCCGCGGATCCGGCGCTGGAAGGCGCGGTGCGCAAGGCGGTCGGTCCGCAGGCCCAGACCTGGCTGGCCGACCCGGCGGTGGTCGCGGCGGTGAAATCGCAGAACACCAGGAATGCCGGCATCGCCCAGGCGAAGATCGACGAGATGGACAATCAGTGGAAGGCGGCGGCCAAGGCAGGCGGTGCCAATCCGGCCTTCGATGAGGTCTCGTCGAACGCGGTATCCAAGCAGCTGAAGCAGGTCGTCGCCGGCAGTGGCGGCAAGATCGTCGAAATCCTTCTGATGGACGATCACGGGCTGAATGTGGCCCAGACCGCCGGAACCTCCGACTTCTGGCAGGGCGACGAGCCGAAATGGCAGAAGGTCTTCACCGGCAATTCCGATCTCTACATGACCGACCCGGAGAAGGACGGCAAGACCGGCGCCATGCTGACGGAAGCCAGCGTTCCGGTGCTGGACCCGGCCGGCAAGCAGAAGATCGGCGTGGCGATGATCGTGCTGGACACCGCGAAGCTGGGCCAATAGGCGTCGCGAAGACCGACTGTTCGGCAAGGAAACGGCGCCCCGGAGATGGTCCGGGGCGCCGTTCTCATGTCCGCGTCAGGCACGGACGGACCGCATCAGTGCGTCAGGCCGCCTGTCGGGTCAGGGCGGGAGCCGGAGCGGGCGCTTCGACCTGCACCGTGTCGCTCCCGGCGGCGGTGACGATCGGAATGCTCCGCGGCTTCATCGCTTCGGGTACCTCGCGTGCCAGCTCTATGTGCAGAAGGCCATTCTGAAGAGATGCGCTGGTCACCTTGATGAAGTCGGCGAGCTGAAAGCGGCGCTCGAACGCGCGGCCGGCGATACCCCGGTAGAGGAATTGGCCGGTCGCCTCCTCCTTCTTAGCTTTACCCGTGACGGTCAACGAGTTCTGGTGAGCGGTGATGTTGAGGTCGTCCAGACCAAAGCCGGCGACGGCCATGGTGATCCGATACGAATCCTCGCTCATCTTTTCGATGTTGTAGGGCGGGTAGGATGCCGCCTCGTCACCGGTGGTCGCGGTCTCCAGCAGACGCGACAGGCGGTCGAAACCGACGGTGGAACGGAACAGCGGCGAAAGGTCGTAGCTGCGCATGACATATCCTCCGAAAGAGCGATACGGCCGTCGAGGACCACGGCTTGGTCGGTCCTCTAAGGGCGGGGTTGGTGGCGGACCCCGTATGGGCATCCGCCGGACGAGCGAGAGATAATCGACGCTCTGTCCTGTTCAAGAGGGCGGCCGCACAAAGTCCGGCGAACCCCCGCCTGGGGGTGCCGGGGACCGCCCAGTCACCAATTGTTAATCAGTTGCGGCAAGGCTCACGCTAGGGCCGTAAGTCCGCGAAGGGGGCCGACGACCATGACGCACACCTTCTTCTTCAACGGTCCCTATGACGAGACCATGGCCCTCTTGATCGAGGCGCGTAATTACATCGCCTACCATGATGTGGCCGAACACCGGAAGCTGCCGCCGCAGGTCCGTTTGCAGATCTCCTACGAGTCGATGCGGGTGACCAGCCGCCTGACCCAGGTGATGGCCTGGCTGCTGGCGCAGAAGGCCGTGCATGCCGGCGAGATGTCGAAGGAGCAGGCGGCGAGCGAGGACTTCGCGCTGTCCGGCGGCGAAATCTGTTCCGATCCCAGCGGTCCCGACAACGAGGATCTGCCGTCCGGCCTGCGCAGCCTGCTGGAGCGCAGCCACAGCCTGTACATGCGCGTCCACCGGCTCGACGCCATGGTCCGCGCCGACGTGGAGCGCGAGGCCGCGGCGGCGGTGGGATGACGGTTCCCTGTGGGGCCATGCACATACGAAACATGCACATACGAAAAGGGCGTCCGAACCGGTCGGACGCCCTTTTCGCATCGGCAGGATAGAAGCGCGAGAACCGCTTACTTCTTGAGGCCGAAGTTCGCGAAGCGCTTGTTGAACTTGGCGATCTGCCCGCCGGTGTCCAGCAGCTTCTGCACGCCGGTCCAGGCCGGGTGCGACTTCGGGTCGATGTCGAGGCGCAGCGTGTCGCCCGGCTTGCCCATGGTGGAGCGGGTCGTGAACGAGCTGCCGTCGGTCATGACCACGGTGATCTCGTGATAGTCGGGATGGATGTCAGTCTTCATGGCCGGGGTTCCTGCAAAGCGAGCGGCGTCTATACCAAAACACCTCCCCCGGCGCAACCCTGGAATCGCCCCTCATTGGAGGCATCCATCCCAGTATCCGCGGGCGGTTTCCGGGCGGTTTCACCCGTCGGTCGCCTTGTTGGTGCCTTTCAACCACGCTATATGGCAGCGATCCGCAGCAATACCCCCAACAGACAAGCGGGAACAGCGTGGCTCGCCAACCCTCCCCCGACCTGATCGCCGCCTCCACCCGCGGCGAGGCGGATGCCCGCCGCCGCGACCTTGGGCCGTTGCGCCGGCTGGTGCCGTTCCTGCTTCCCTACAAATTGCGCATCCTGGGCGCCATGGTGGCGCTGACCGTGGCGGCCGGCACCGTGCTGGGGCTGGGGCAGGGGATGCGGGTGCTGATCGACCAAGGCTTCGCCGGCGGCGACACCTCGCTGCTCGACCGGGCGCTGCTGGTGCTGCTGGGGGTGATCGCGCTGATGGCGGCCTCCACCTATGGCCGGTTCTATCTGGTCAGCTGGATCGGCGAGCGGGTGGTCGCCGACATCCGGCGTGCCGTCTACGACCATGTGCTGACCCTGTCGCCGGGCTTCTTCGAGACGACCAAGACCGGCGAGATTCTGTCGCGCCTGACCACCGACACCACGCTTTTGCAGGTGGTGGTCGGGTCGTCGGCCTCCATCGCGCTGCGCAATGCTCTGCTGTTCCTGGGCGGCACCGGCATGCTGCTGGTCACCTCGCCCAAGCTGACCGGGCTGGTGGCGCTGGTGGTTCCTCTGGTGGTGGCGCCGATCGTGTTCTTCGGCCGGCGGGTGCGCAAGCTGTCGCGCGACAGCCAGGACCGCATCGCCGACGTGGGTTCCTTCGTGGAGGAGACGCTGGCCGCCATCCGCACGGTCCAGGCCTACACCCACGAAGCCATCGACCGCGCCCTGTTCGGCAAGCGGGTGGAGGAGGCGTTCGACGTCGCCATCCGCCGCGTGCGGGTGCGGGCACTGATGACGGTGATCGTCATCGTTCTGGTGTTCGGCGCCGTCGGCATCATCCTGTGGATCGGCGGCCATGATGTGGTGGCCGGGCGGCTGACGCCGGGCGAGCTGTCGGCCTTCGTCATCTATTCCGTGGTCGTCGCCGGGTCGGTCGGCGCCATCAGCGAGGTGATCGGCGATCTGCAGCGCGCCGCCGGCGCGACCGAGCGGCTGTTCGGCCTGCTGGCGGTCGAGTCGGAAATCCGCGCGCCGGCCGTGCCCAAGCCGCTGCCCAGCCCGGCGGCGGGGGCGCTGTCCTTCGACGCCGTCCGCTTCCACTATCCCTCGCGCCCCGACTGGGCGGCATTGGAGGGCTTCTCGCTGGACGTGAAGCCGGGCGAGCGGGTGGCGCTGGTCGGCCCGTCGGGAGCCGGCAAGTCGACGGTGTTCCAGCTTCTGCTGCGCTATTACGACCCGCAGGCCGGATCGGTGCGGCTCGACGGCGTCGAACTCCGCGACGCCGATCCGGTGGCTGTCCGGCGCCGTCTTGGCCTCGTGGCGCAGGACCCGGTGGTCTTCTCCGCCAATGCCTGGGAGAACATCCGCTACGGCCGCCCCGACGCCTCGGACGCCGAGGTGCGCGCCGCCGCCGAGGCCGCCCATGCGCTGGACTTCCTCGACGCGCTGCCGGAGGGGCTCGGCACCTTCCTGGGCGAGAAGGGCGTGCGGCTGTCGGGCGGCCAGCGCCAGCGCCTCGCCATCGCCCGCGCCATCCTGCGCGACCCGCCGGTGCTGCTGCTGGACGAGGCGACCAGCGCGCTGGATGCCGAGAGCGAGCGGATGGTGCAGGACGCGCTCGACCGGCTGATGAACGGCCGCACGACCCTGATCGTCGCCCATCGGCTGGCGACGGTGCTGAACGCCGACCGCATCGTGGTGATGGACAAGGGCCGCGTGGTGGAGACCGGCACCCATGCCGAACTGGTGGCGCAGGGCGGTCTCTACGCAAGGCTGGCGGCGCTGCAGTTCGACCGGGCGGACGGGGTGGCTTAGGGGGCTGTCGGCTTCGGTGCCCCCTCCCTAACCCTCCCCCTCTTCGAGGGAGAGGGGACTGCCGCCGCGCTGCAAACAACTCCCTCTACCGCGATCGGACCGGCCTTTGGCCGGCCGAGGGCGGGGGAGGGGAGGGGCCCATGCGTAGCATGGGAAGGGAGGGGGCATCGACGCCTCAGCCCTTTTCGCGCTAACCTCCGCATCTCCCCAACCGGCGAGGCGGTGCGATGGCGCGGATATCGGCGGGCCGCCTGATGGCGGTGATGGTGAAGGAATTCATCCAGATGCGGCGCGACCGGCTGACCTTCGCCATGATGGTGGGGGTGCCGATCCTGCAGCTGATTCTGTTCGGCTTCGCCATCAACTCCGACCCCAAGGCGCTGCCGACGGCCGTGCTGGTCGCCGATTCCAGTCCCTTCGCCCGGACGCTGGTGGCGGCGATGGAAAACTCCCGCTATTTCGCCATCACCCGTGCCGCGACGTCAGAGGCCGAGGTCGACCGCCTGCTGGCGGAGGGGGAGGTGCAGTTCGCCGTCACCATTCCCGCCGGCTTCGCCCGCGACCTGCAACGCGGCACACGTCCGGTGCTGCTGGTGGAGGCCGACGCCACCGACCCGGCGGCGACCAGCAACGCGCTGTCGGCCCTGTCCACCATCGCGCGGCAGGCACTGAACCCCGACCTGACCGGACCGCTGGCGGCCTTGCGCGCCGATCCCGATCCGGTGGAGCTGCGCATCCACCGCCGCTACAACCCGGAAGGCATCACCCAATACAATGTCGTGCCCGGCCTGATGGGTGTGGTGCTGACCATGACCATGGTGATGATGACGGCCCTGGCCGTCACCCGCGAGCGCGAGCGCGGGACCATGGAGAACCTGCTGGCCATGCCTGTGCGCCCGTTCGAGGTGATGCTGGGCAAGATCGTTCCCTTCGTCGCCGTCGGCTATGTCCAGGTGCTGCTGATCGTGGTGGCGGCGCGGCTGCTGTTCGACGTGCCCATCGTCGGCAGCCTCGGCCTGCTGTCCGCCGTGCTGATCCTGTTCATCGCCGCCAACCTCGCCGTCGGCTTCACCTTTTCCACGCTGGCGCGCAACCAGCTGCAGGCGATGCAGATGTCCTTCTTCTTCTTTCTGCCGTCGATGCTGCTGTCGGGCTTCATGTTCCCCTTCCGTGGCATGCCCGGATGGGCGCAGGCGGTGGGGGAGCTGCTGCCGCTGACCCATTTCCTGCGCATCGTCCGCGGCATCCTGCTGAAAGGAAACGGGCTGGCCGAGATCGCGGCGGAGGTGCTGGCGCTCCTCCTGTTCCTGACGGTGGTGACGGTGGTGGCGCTGAGACGCTATCGCCAGACGCTGGACTGAGCGCTGCAAGCTGCGGCTTCGGCCAAGGGGCGCACCCCGGATGGACCGGAACGGCGCCTGACCGTTCGGTTGTGCGGCCCGGATGCATCCTCCATCATTCCTTAACCACGACTCCGCTATAGCCGTAACAGTGGCGGTGCTGGCGGCGATACGGGGAACGGATATGGGAATTCACGCTTTCGGGAGGCGTGCCTTCAGGATGGTCGCGTGCGTCGGGCTGGCCGTCGCCCTGCTGGCGGCGGGCGAGGCCGAGGCTAAGCAGCGGAAGAAGAAGCCGGTGCCGATTCCGGCCTATGCCACCAGCGTCGCCTGGGGGGCGGTCGCCGGTCCGTCGCTGGGGGCGGCGCAGTCCATCGGCGGCTATGCCGCGGGATGCGTCTCCGGCGCCCGCGCCCTGCCGCCGGAGGGTGTGGGCTATCAGGTCATCCGTCTGTCCCGCCAGCGCAACTACGGCCACCCGGTGCTGGTCGACATGCTCCGCGATTTTGGCCGGCGGGTGGCGCTCGCCGGACTGGGAACCGCGCTGATCGGCGACATGGGGCAGGCGCGCGGCGGGCCGATGCCGTCCGGCCATGCCAGCCATCAGATCGGGCTGGACGCCGACGTCTGGCTGAGGCTCGACCTGCCGCCGATGGGGCGCGCCGGGCGCGAGCGGTTGGAGGAGATCAAGTATGTCGATTACGACCGGATGCGCGTGACCGAGGACTGGTCCGACCGGCAGGCGAAGATGGTCCAGATCGCCGCCAGCGACGCGCGGGTTGCCCGCATCTTCGTCAGCCCGGCGATCAAGCTGGCGATGTGCCAGCGCAGCTGGGCCGACCGTGGTTTTCTGAACAAGCTGCGGCCCTGGCACGGCCATGACGGCCACATGCACATCCGCCTGAACTGTCCGTCCGGCAGCCCGCTGTGCGAGCAGCAGACGGCCCAGCCCGACGGCGACGGCTGTGACGACGAACTGATGTCCTGGCTGAGCAGCGCCTCTCCCGCCATCGAGCGTCCGCCGGGCTACAAGCCGGAACCTCGGGTGGTCCGCAAGATGCCCGCCGCCTGTGCCCCGGTGCTGAAATCGGCGGGCACGCGCATGGCCTCCCTGCCGGAGTCGAGCCCGGCACCGGCCAAGGCGGCGCCCTGACGTCACACCCCGAGGGCGGCGTTACAGCAGGGAAATTTTTCCGCTTGCATGCAATTAGCGCCGGTCTAACCTGGAGCTGGAAGGATTCTTGCGGATGGTGTGTTCCAACGTCACGGAACAACCGCAAGGATAATGCGCCGCGCGGCGCCGAACGGGGGGATGCCGGCGGCGCCGGAGGCGTCGATCGGCCGATGGGGTGGACGACGGCGATGACGGACAAGGACGGATCGTCCGGGCACGGACCGAGCCTGAAGACGCGGCTTTACGCTTGGTGGGAAGGCTATGACCTGTCCGGCCTGAAGACCAGGAAGGGCGACGAGTCGCAGCAGGCTTCGGCGGAGCCGCAGCCGTCGAATCCCGGCCCCGGCATGAACCGCTGGGGCAAGCCGCTGTGGACCGCCACCCGCATCGAGGTGGCGGAGAAGATGTGGGGCGAGGGCTTCAACACGCCCGGCGGCGCCGATCACATCCCCTATCTGGTCAAACCGCTGGGCCTGAACCCGGCGATGAGCGTGCTCGACCTCGCCGCGGGGCTGGGCGGCACCAGCCGCACCATGGCCGGCAAATACGGCTGCTGGGTCACCGGGCTGGAGGCGTCGGACCTGCTGGCGAAGGAAGGAATGGTCCGTTCCTTCAAGCTGGGGCTGGAGAAGAAGGCGCCGATCGAAACCTTCAACCCCGAGCATTTCGGCTATCCCAAGCGCGTCGACGCCATCGTCTACAAGGAAGGCCTGTTCTTTGTCCGCGACAAGGAGCAGATGTTCGACGGGATGGAGCTGGCGCTGAAGCCGCGCGGCCATCTGCTGATCACCGACTACATCGCGGAACCGGAGGCGTTGGGCGCCAAGGCCGTCCAGACCTGGTGCGACAAGGAGCCGCTGACGCCCAACCTGTGGCCCAAGGACCGCATGGCCAACGCCTTCGCCCAGCGCAATCTCGACCTCCGCATCGCCGAGGACATCACCGACACCCACCGCGGCCTGATCCTGTCCGCCATCCAGGGGTTGGTCGACCATCTGGAAAGGTTCCAGCTCGATACCCCCACCAAGCTGGCGGTGATGGAGGAGGTCGAACTCTGGGCTCGCCGCGTCGCCGCCATCGAGGCCGGCGTGCGGGTCTATCGCTTCTACGCGATCAAGCCGGCGGAGTAGGGGGCGGCGGGGGAGTGTCGGCCAACGATGCCTCCACCGGCACCCCCGAAAAAACTTTTGCGCGATTGCATTTTTCCTCTTGAGCGCAGCGGTCAGCCTGGGTACATAGAGCGCCCCGCGTGACCCCAAGAAACGCGGACGCGCTTGTGGCGGAACTGGTAGACGCGCTAGGTTCAGGTCCTAGTGGCTGAAAGGCCGTGGGGGTTCGACTCCCTCCAAGCGCACCAACACCCAAAGTGTTGGTGAAGTAGAAGAAAAGTATAGTGGGGCCATAGCTCAGCTGGGAGAGCGCTACAATGGCATTGTAGAGGTCAGGAGTTCGATCCTCCTTGGCTCCACCATTTCTTCCCGCCGTCGGGGCGGACTGATCCCGACATATCCAGATATTTACCGGTACAGCGAGTGTGGCTTTCCAGCATCACGGAGCCGCAGTCGGGGTGTTACCACCTTGGGGCGCATGGCCGAACGGGTGCCGCTCACGGATAATCTCGCCTGCCGATCCACCGGCATCCGATCCGCACGCCATTCCGTTTTTTCCGGAGCGCCCGCCATGTCCACACGGATGGAACACGGGGTGAGGACGCTTGTCCTCGCCCTTTATGATGAAGCTGCATTGACGGCGGCTGCCAAGGGCCTGACCGGGCTTTTGGCCGAACGGGCGGCCCTGTGCGAGGCGGCGAGCCTCGCCACCGGCCCGGCCCGCCGTGCCGTGTCCGAAGAAGAGGTTCTGCGCGTCGTTCTGGCCGCCCGCCGGCTCCGGCGCCTCGGCGGCAGCGCGAAAGACGACATGCCGGCCCTGGTGCCCGCGCTTGCGGCGGTGCCGATCCGGCCGGCGGCGGTTATGAAGCCGCGGCGCGGCCGTCTGGCGCTGTGGGCGATGCGCTCGCTCGCCCACCGTCCCTCGGCGGGCCTGATCTGAGCGCGCTTTCGGTCTGAGCGCGCTTTTCCGGCCGCCGTTTTGCAGATGGGCTTTTGAAGACTTCGGGAATGGACCGCTGCGGCCCTGCGTCGCGGCGGTCCATTCCGTTTCCGCTGCCCGTCCGATCGGGGGGAGCTATCGCGGATGCGCGCTGGCGCGCCGCCGCGGGGCAGGTTACATACGCAAGGCCGTGCTTGCGCCGCAGCGATTGCGTCGCGAGCATCCGCGTCTTCCTCGGATTGGTCTCCCCCGGAGTAGTGCGTTGCCCAGTGGACAGTCGACCAGCCTGCCGCCCGTCATCTCATCCATGCGCCGGACCTTCGCCGCCGCGTCGCGCCCGGCTTCCCGGTTCTGATACGCAGGGGATCGGAACGGGCATGCGCAGGACGACGATGAAGCCGCGGGCCGACTGGCGCCCGGGTCTCCGCAAATATCCCTATGGTGTGCGCGCCATGTCGGCCGGGGCCGGCTGGCGGGAGGACACCGTCTATGAGTTCAGCGCCCCGCAGATCGACCTGATCGAAAGCGTCGCGGACGAACTGCACAGCATGATCGCCGTCGCGGTGCGCCATGTGGTGGAGCACAAGCTGTTCGCCGCTCTCGGCATCCGCGGCGAACTGGCGCGGATGCTGGAGGCGTCCTGGACCGATTACTGGGCCGGCGGTCGGCGCAACGAGCGGGCGGGCGGACTCGCCGGGCGGCTGACGCTGGCCTATGACGGGCGTGACAGCATCAAGCTGCTGGGCTGCAATTACGACACCGGCGAGGGGCTGTTCGCCGCCTCCATCATCCAGCGCAACTGGCGCGAGGCGATGGCCTCCGACGCCAACCAGTTCAACGGCCTGCACGAGGCTCTGGTCGAGCGGTGGGAGGAGATGGCGGCGGGCGTGCCCGGCCGCGGGCGCATGCATGCGACCTGCGCCACCCCCGATCCGGTGCGCGAGGGCGAACTGGTCTATCTGGCCGCCACCGCGGCGGAGGCCGGCATCGACACCCGCCTGCTGCCGCTGCACTCCATCGCCTGGGATGGCCGGCGCTTCCTCGACGACGAGGGGCAGGCGATCTCCTGGCTGGCGAAGCTCTATCCCTGGGACGGGCTGGCCGACGACGGTTTCCTGCAGCGGCTGCGCAGCAGCGGCATGAGCGTGCTGTCGCCGCTGTGGTGCTGGCTGTGGTCGAACCACGGTCTGCTGGCGGTGCTGTCGTCCCTGTATCCGCGTCACCCGAACCTGTGCCGCGCCGCACTTGATCCAAGCGGCATCGCCGGGGCGGACATGGTGACGGTGCGGGCCTTCCACGGGCTGGACGGAGCGCCGACCCGCGTCGTGGATCACGGTGCGGTGATCGCGGATGATGGGCCGGAGATCGGCGGCGATGTCGCCGCCCACGGGGCGGTGTGGCTGGAGACGCCGCCCTGCTTCCGCGAGGAGGATACCCGCGCCGTCCTGCATGCCTGGATCGTCGGCGACAAGTGCCTGGGCATGGGGGTGCGGGAATCGACCGATCCGCGGCTTGGCCTTGGCGGCGGCCCGGATTGGGCGATGGTCCCGCACCTGTTCAGGGGCTGATCGCTTCCCAGTTCCGACCTGTCATTTCGGCCCGTCAGGGCGCGAAGGGGTTCTTCAGGGCCGGACCGAAGGTGGCCTTGCGGGCGGCGCGCCAGATGTTCTCGGTCGCAAGATCGTTGCCGCGGTCGGCGATGGCCAGCCCGGCCACGCCCTGCTGATGGGCGAGCCAGTTGCGCAGCATGTCCTCGAAACGGGAAACCTCCCGCGGATCGTCGCTGGCCAGGGTGATCGAAACGGTCAGTTCGGTGGTCATGGTCGGTTCCCTCCTGACGGTTGGACGGGCCGGACCCCGCGGCAGAGCCGCCGGACCGGCACCGTGGACGAGAAGGTGCCCCCTATGCACGGCCCCAAGCCTGCGCGCCCGATTCGGCCGGCGCAATGAAAAAGGCGGGGTATGCCCCCGCCTTCCGTGCCGTCCGTCCGCCGGAACCTTGCCGGCCCGGTTACTTGGCGTCCGTCTTGCCGGGCGGCTTGGCGATGCTGGCGATCTGCTTCTGCAGTTCGTCGATCTGCTTCTGCAACTCGTCGAAGGTGGCGCCGGCCGCCATGGTGGGGGGAGTCGTGGCGCCCGGCTGTCCGGCCGGACGCTGGCCGGCGACATCGTCCGGGGCGCCGGCGACGCCGAAGGGCGTGAACATCCGCATGGCCCGTTCGAACATCGCCATGTTCTGCTTGCTGACCTCGTCCAGGCGGCCGAACGGGAACATGCCGCCCAGCGTGTTCTGGAAATAGTCGCGCATCTGCTCCTGATTGCGCGAGAAGGCCTGCATCGAATATTCCAGATAGCGCGGCACGACGGACTGCATGTTGTCGCCGTAGAAACCGATCAACTGGCGCAGGAAGCTGATGGGCAGCAGGTTCTGGCCCTTGCTCTCCTCCTCCACGATGATCTGGGTCAGGACGGAGCGGGTGATGTCCTCCCCCGTCTTGGCGTCATAGACCACGAAGTCCAGCCCGTCCTTCACCATCTGGCAGAGATGGTCCAGCGTGACATAGCTGCTGGTGGCGGTGTTGTAGAGCCGCCGGTTGGCGTACTTCTTGATCGTGATCGGAGCGGACTTCTGGTCTTCCTTGTCGGCCATCGCGGACTCTTTCAAGAAGGGACATATTCCAGAACCATCATGTTCCAGAATACGGGGACATTGCGGCGGAAATTGTTCCGTCCTTAGGACTACTCGAAGGGATAGCAATTTGTCCAGCGTTGCGCCGCGGCATACCGCCGCGGTTGCGCTCCGAAACGCCGCACTGATGGAGAAGCGAGACGCGCCCGGACAGCCTCCGCCGATACCCGAACGGACAGGTGGGGAGCCATGCCGCACTGGTCAATCCGGCCCCGCCGCCCTTATAATCCGGCCATGGCCGACCCGTCGCAACCAAATCCTCCGCCTGATCCGCCATCCTATGAATCGCTGGCGCGCCGCTACCTGGACCTGTGGCAGGACCAGTGGACGGCGAGCGCCGCCGATCCGGAGACGGCCGACATGATGGCCCGGATGTTCCAGATGATGGGGCAGGGGATGGCGGCCGTGGCACCGTTCGCCTTCGGACCTGCCGGGTTCGGATTCGGTGCGGGCGGCATGCCCGGCAGCGGTTGGGACCCTCGTCCGGCACCCTTCTCCCACAACGTCTCTCCCCAGAACGGACGGCCTTCCGATGAGCGAGCGCCCACAGGACAGGAATGGGGAAAGGGGGACACGGGCGGACGGGACGCCGCTTCGCATGGGACCGCGTCCGCTGGGGCTGCATCTGACGGCGGCGCTGGGCAGCTTGCTCAGCTCCTCGGCCGCATTGCCGCACTTGAGGAACGGCTCGCTTCCCTGGAATCCGGCGCTGAGGGAGCGGGCGGCGGCGCTGAGGGACGAAATGTCGCAGGCCGACCGGCTGCGGGGCAGCGCGGGGCCAAGCGCCGACGACCGTCTGAGCCGGGAGGTTGACCGCGAGGTCCGGCGCCGCATCGATGCGGTCCTGACGGGGGTCGAGCGCTACCGCCGGCACCCCTATGTCCGCGACCTTCCCGACCCGCCGGTGGTTTGGACCGAAGGCGGATCGCGCCTGCTCGATTATGGGGAAGGCATCGGCGGAGAAAGTGCCGGCGGGCGTCCGGTGCTGTTCGTGCCGTCGCTGGTCAACCGCGCCTATATCCTCGACCTGTCGCGGGACAGGAGCCTGATGCGCTGGCTGGCGGCGCGCGGCTTCCGGCCGCTTCTGCTGGACTGGGGCCGGCCGGGGCCGCTGGAGCGCCGCTTCACCCTGACCGACTATATCGCCGGCCGGCTGGAACGTGCGCTGGACGTGGTGGTGGAGGCGGTGGGGCGGCCGGTCCCGGTGGTGGGATACTGCATGGGCGGGCTGCTGGCCGCTGCGCTGGCGCAACGCCGGCCGCGGTCGCTCGCCGGGCTCGGTCTGATGGCGACGCCCTGGAATTTCCATGCGGAGGATGCAGCCACGGCGCGCCGGGTGGCGGCCTTCATCCAACCCTGGGGGCCGGCGCTGGAGCGATGGGGCGAGTTGCCGACGGATGCGCTGCAGGCTCTGTTCGCCCAGCTCGACCCGCTTCTGGCGTTGAAGAAGTTTAGCAGCTTCGCCCGCATGGCGCCGGAGTCCCGCGCCGCCGCGGCCTTCGTCGCGCTTGAGGACTGGCTGAACGACGGGGTGCCGTTGGTGGCCGGGGTGGCGCGCGATGCGCTGGCGGGATGGTACGGGCGCAACGACACGGTGGCCGGCAACTGGATGGTCGCGGGTCTGCCGGTCGACCCGGCATCCATCCGCGTGCCCACCCTGGCCCTGATCCCGGAGCGCGACCGCATCGTCCCGCCCGCTTCCGCCCTCGCTCTGCCGGCGGCGATCCCCGATGCGCGCATTCTGCGCCCGCCGCTGGGCCATATCGGAATGGTAGTGAGCGCCGGTGCCGAGACCGGAGTGTGGAATCCTCTGGCCGAATGGCTTGCTGCGACAGGTTAGCGCCGCGACCTTCGGCCAGCTTGCACCCGTCACATTGCCCGACTTAAGGTAACAATCACTCCGAGCGTCCCACCAGCGCTATAATAAAACTGTCCTATTTCGAGGAGCGTTCAATGACCGAAGTCGTCATCGCCGGTGCCGCCCGTACGCCCATCGGCAGCTTCAACGGTGCTCTCAGCACTGTTCCCGCCCACGTTCTGGGCGAGGTCGCGATCCGCGAAGCGCTGGCCCGCGCCAAGACCGACGCGGCGGAAGTGGACGAAGTCATCCTGGGCCAGATCCTGACCGCCGGTCAGGGCCAGAACCCGGCCCGCCAGGCCGCCGTCAACGCCGGCATCCCGGTGGAGGCGACCGCCATCGGCATCAACCAGCTCTGCGGTTCCGGCCTGCGTTCCGTCGCGTTGGGCTATCAGGCGATCAAGAACGGCGACGCCGACGTCCTGGTCGTCGGCGGCCAGGAGAGCATGAGCATGGCGCCACACGTCATGCACCTGCGCAACGGCACCAAGATGGGCACCGCCGAGCTGCTCGACACCATGCTGCGCGACGGCCTGACCGACGCCTTCCATGGCTATCACATGGGCACCACGGCGGAGAACGTCGCCCAGAAGTGGCAGCTGACCCGCCAGGAGCAGGACGCCTTCGCCGCCGCCAGCCAGCAGAAGGCCGAGGCCGCCCAGAAGGCCGGCCGCTTCAAGGACGAGATCGTTCCGGTCACCATCAAGGGCCGCAAGGGCGACGTCGTCGTGTCGGACGACGAGTATCCCAAGCACGGCACCACGCCGGAATCCCTGGCCAAGCTGCGTCCGGCCTTCTCGAAGGACGGCACGGTGACCGCCGGCAACGCGTCGGGCATCAATGACGGCGCCGCCGCCCTGGTTCTGATGTCGGCGGAGAACGCGGCCAAGCGCGGCGTCACCCCGCTGGCCCGCATCGTCTCCTGGGCGACCGCCGGCGTCGATCCGGCGATCATGGGCACCGGCCCGATCCCGGCCTCGCGCAAGGCTCTGGAGAAGGCCGGCTGGACCGTCGACGACCTCGACCTGATCGAGGCGAACGAGGCCTTCGCCGCCCAGGCCCTGTCGGTCAACAAGGACCTGGGCTGGGATACCAGCAAGGTCAACGTCAATGGCGGCGCCATCGCGCTCGGCCACCCGGTCGGCGCCTCGGGCGCCCGCGTGCTGACCACGCTGCTGTATGAAATGCAGAAGCGTGACGCCAAGAAGGGCCTCGCCACCCTGTGCATCGGCGGCGGCATGGGCATCGCCCTCTGCGTTCAGCGCGACTGAGGACCGGACGGGCCGCTTTCCAACAGGGAAGCGGCCCGCTTCGCTTGAAGGCTTGGGACATCCGCTGGACCTGCGGAGGGAGCCCCATGCCCAAAAATAAAAAACCAAAGAAACCAACCAACCATCACTAAATCTGGGGAGAAAAACTATGGCTCGTGTTGCAGTCGTCACTGGTGGTACCCGCGGCATTGGCGAGGCGGTTGCCGTCGCCCTGAAGAATGCCGGCTACAAGGTCGCCGCCAACTATGCTGGCAACGATCAGGCGGCCGAGGAGTTCACCGCCCGCACCGGCATCCCGACCTACAAGTTCGACGTCGCGGACTTCGACGCCTGCAAGAAGGGAATCGCCGCGATCGAGTCCGATCTCGGCCCGGTCGACGTGCTCATCAACAACGCCGGCATCACCCGCGACGGCGTGATGCACCGCATGACCTACGAGCAGTGGGAAAAGGTGATCCACACCAACCTGTCCTCCTGCTTCAACATGTGCCGCAACGTGATCGACGGCATGCGCGAGCGCGGTTTCGGCCGCATCGTCAACATCGGCTCGGTCAACGGCCAGGCCGGCCAGTACGGCCAGGTCAACTACGCCGCGGCGAAGTCCGGCATCCACGGCTTCACCAAGGCGCTGGCGCAGGAAAGCGCCGCCAAAGGCATCACCGTCAACGCCATCGCTCCCGGCTACATCGACACCGACATGGTGCGCGCGGTGCCGGCCAACGTGCTGGAGAAGATCGTCGCCCGCATCCCGGTCGGCCGCCTCGGCCGCGCCTCGGAAATCGCCAAGGCGGTGCTGTACCTCGTCGACGACGACAACGGCTTCATGACCGGCTCGACCCTGTCGGTCAACGGCGGCCAGCACATGTATTGATCCGCGACCGGGTCTCGCACCCCGGTTCGTGAGTTCTGACGAAGCCCCTTTCCCGCGCCCGGCCGGACCTGTGGTCCGCCGGGGGCGGGGGAGGGGTTTTGTTTTGGGCGGGCAGGGCAAGGTCTTGCCGTTGGTGCTACTCAGTAGTACCATCAGGAATGGGAGGTGGCCTATGACCGTGAAAACCTCGATCTCTCTGACCGACGAGCAGGAAGCCTACGCGCGCAGCCTCGTTGAAGCCGGACATTATCCAAGCCTCAGCGCTGTCATTCAGCGTGGCCTTGAGGTGCTGCGCCACGAGACGGAAGCCCGTGATTTGGAGCTTGAAGCTCTTCGGCTGCTGATCGACCAGCGCCTTGCCGGTCCCTTTGTCGATCTTGAAGAGGGGATAGCCGAGATCCGTTCGCTGAGGGAACGCAAGAGAAATGCCGGCACCTCCTTATAAAGTGCGCCTTGCGGCTCCTGTCGCCCGTGACCTCAACCTTATCGAAGCTCACCTTATCGAAGCGTATCAAGCTTTGGGCGACGACGAGCAGCGGGCGACGGACAGGGCTGCAGCCCGAGTCGACGAAGCCGCAGACTACTTGCGGGGATTGGCCGATCTTCCGTATCGCGGCACCGAGCATCCGGAGATTCGTCCCGGACTTCGCGCGGTGACGAAAAACAAATTCATTATTTACTTCCGCATCTATGAAGAGCGCGCCGAGGTTCAGGTCGTTGCTGTTTTCTTCGGAGGCGTGGATCACAGGCGGCAGATCGTTGATCGCCTTCGGCATCGATAGTGCCTGATTTTCTTGGTCGGATTGATATGCACCGCACTTGACGGACCGGCCGCCGAGTTGAAGGTTATCGTCCGTTTCGGACGCCCCACCCACACACTGGACACCCTGCGATGCCCTACACCTCGTTGCGTGACTTCATCGACCGGCTGGAGAAGACCGGGCGGCTGGTGGTGGTGAAGGAACCGGTGTCCACCGTGCTGGAAATGACCGAGATCCAGACCCGCCTGCTGGCCGAGAACGGCCCGGCGGTGCTGTTCGAGAACGTCATCAAGGCCGACGGCACGCGCTCGGAGATGCCGGTGCTGGTCAACCTGTTCGGCACGGTGGAGCGGGTCGCCTGGGGTATGGACCGCGAGCCGCACCAGCTGCGCGCCGTCGGCGAGACGCTGGCCTTCCTCAAGCAGCCGGAGCCGCCGGGCGGCTTCCGCGAGGCGCTGGAGCTGATCCCGCTCGCCAAGACCGTGCTGTCGATGAAACCGAAGACCGTCGGCTCGGCGCCATGCCAGGAGGTGGTGCTGACCGGCGACGACATCGACCTCGGCCGCCTGCCGGTGCAGGGCTGCTGGCCGGGGGAGCCGGCGCCGCTGATCACCTGGCCGCTGGTTGTGACCAAGGGGCCGACCGGCAAGCGCGAGGACGACTTCAACCTCGGCATCTACCGCATGCAGGTGCTGGGCAAGAACAAGACCATCATGCGCTGGCTGAAGCACCGCGGCGGAGCGCAGCACCATCACCGCTGGGCCGCAAGTGGGAAGCGCGAGCCGCTGCCCTGCGCCGTCGTGCTGGGGGCCGACCCCGGCACCATCCTGGCGGCGGTGACGCCGGTGCCGGACACCCTGTCGGAATACCAGTTCGCCGGCCTGCTGCGCGGCAAGAAGGTGGAGCTGGTGGAATGCAAGACGGTGCCGCTGAAGGTGCCGGCCCAGGCGGAAATCGTCCTGGAGGGCCATGTCAGCCTGGATGAATACGCCGACGAGGGGCCCTACGGCGACCACACCGGCTATTACAATTCGGTCGAGCCCTTCCCGGTCTTCACCGTCACCGCCATGACGATGCGGCGCAAGCCGATCTACCTGTCCACCTTCACCGGCCGTCCGCCCGACGAGCCGTCGGTGCTGGGCGAGGCGCTGAACGAGGTGTTCATCCCGCTGCTGGTCCAGCAATTCCCGGAGATCGTCGATTTCTGGCTGCCGCCGGAAGGCTGCTCCTACCGCATCGCGGTGGTCAGCATGAAGAAGGCCTATCCCGGCCACGCCAAGCGGGTGATGATGGGCGTCTGGTCCTTCCTGCGCCAGTTCATGTACACGAAATGGGTGATCGTCGTGGACGACGACATCGATGCGCGGAACTGGAAGGACGTGATGTGGGCGATCTCCACCCGCATGGACCCGGCCCGCGACATCACGGTGATCGAGGGCACGCCGATCGACTATCTCGACTTCGCCAGCCCGGAATCGGGCCTGGGCGGCAAGGTCGGCCTGGACGCCACCAACAAATGGCCGCCGGAGACCAAGCGCGAATGGGGTGAGAAGCTCCACATGACCGAGGAGGTCGTGGAGAAGGTCAGCCGGAAATGGGACTTGTACGGCCTACCCGGCAGCGGAAAGCCGATCTGGAAGTGAGGGAGGTGTCCCTCTCCGGACCCGGGTCGGGAGAGGGACCGGTAACCTACCGCCGCGGGTCGCGGCTCAGGCCCTTGGCCTGCAGTTCCTCGAGATATTCGGCCCACAGGGTTTCCTGCTCGGTGCCGATCTCGTAGAGGTATTTCCAGCTGTAGATACCGGTGTCGTGCAGGTCGTCGAAGACGATGCGGACGGCATAGTTGCCGACCGGCTCCAGCCGCATGATGCCGACATGGCGGCGGCCGGCGACGGTCTGTTTCTGGCTGGGGTTGTGGCCCTGCACCTCGGCGGACGGGCTGACGACGCGCAGGAACTCCGCCGGGTAGGAGAAGGTCCGGCCGTCGTCGAAATCGACCTCCAGCCGCTTCTCCTCCTTCTTCAGGCGGATCTCGGTCGGCCAATGGACCGTGCCGAAGTCATCGCCACTCATCGCGACGCCCCCGCCTTGTCCAGGCTGCGGGCCTCGTCGATCAGCATGATCGGAATGCCGTCGCGAATCGGGTAGGCCAGCCCGGCGCGCTCGCTGACCAGTTCGCCGCGTTCGGCGTCGTAGCGCAGCGGGCCCTTGGTCAGCGGACAGACCAGGATTTCCAGCAGCTTCGGGTCGACCCGCGCGCTGGTTTTCGATTCGCTGTTCTTGTCCTCGGGCGTCGCCATGTCGTGTCTCGCAGTGTTCAAGGAAAGGATCAATGCCTGGGCGGCGGACCGTCCCCGTCATGGCTGTCGAGAATGGCCATCTCGACCAGCCCGATCAAGAGCTTCCCGCGCTCCGCCAGGGTCGGGGCCTCCAGCAGCGCCTGTTTCTCCCCGGGCGTGAAGGGGCAGATCATGGCGAGAGAGTTGACCAGCCGTTCGTCCAGCGTCGATTCGATGGACTTCCAGTCGACCGACAGGCCCTGGACGCGGAAATAGCTCTTCAGCGCGCCGAGCAGCCGGCTGCGGTCGATGTCGCCGCAGGACTCCGGCTCCAGATCGGCGCGGAAGGGGCGCCAGTCGGGAACGACCCGGCGGTAGCCGCGCGCACCCTCCACCTCCCGACCGATCTCGAAGCGGGCGACGCCGGTGAGGGTGATCAGGAAGCGGCCGTCGTCGGTTTCGGCGAAGCTGGTGATGCGGCCGGCACAGCCGCAGGGATAGACGGCCGGCTCACGTTCCCGCCCGGCAGGGTCGAGCGGTTGGATCATGCCGATCATGCGGCCGCTGCCCAGCGCGTCCTCGACCATGGCGAGGTAGCGCGGCTCGAAGATGTTCAGCGGCAGCCGCGCCCGCGGCAGCAGCAGAACGCCGGCCAGCGGGAAGATGGGCATCATCCCCGGCAACTGGTCGAATTCGGCGAAGAGGTTTCTGGTCATGCCAATCAGATAGAACCCCTTCGCCGGTGGAACAGCCGTCCCGCCTCCGGAAAAGCGTCAGCTGAACATCATGGTCGACAGGCGGCGGCGGGTCTTCACCGTCAGCGGGTCGGTCTGGCCGAACGCCTCGAAGAACTTGACCAGCTGCTTGCGGGCGCCGTCATCGTTCCAGGTCCGGTCGCGCTTGAAGATCTCCAGCAGCTCGTCCACCGCGGCTTCGCGCTTGCCGGCGGCGAACAGCGCCATGGCGAGGTCGAAGCGCGAGGCATGGTCATTCGGGTCGTGGGCGACCTTCTCCATCAGCTCGGGGATCGGGCCGGCATTTGCGGCCTGCTCCGCCACGTCGAGGGAGGCGCGGACGTTGGCCAGCTCCTTGTCCTTGGCGATGGCTTCCGGCGCCTGGGCCAGCATCTGCTTGGCATTTTCCAGATCGCCGGCGGCGATCAGGCAGCGGATGATGCCGGCATAGGCCTGGGCGTTCTCCGGCTCCGCCTGCATGATCTGGCTGTAGAGGTCGAGCGCGCCCTGCAGGTCGCCGCCCTCCATCATTTCCTTGGCCTGGGCGAAAGCCTCTTCCAGCATGTCGTCGGCGCCGCCGCCGACGCCGGCCTGCTTGGCCAGCGCCACCAGCTTGTCGACGAAGGCCTTCACCTGCGATTCGGGCAGGGCGCCCATGAAGCCGTCGACCGGCCGTCCCTGGAAGAAGGCGTAGACCGCCGGGATCGACTGCACGCGCAGCTGCGAGGCGATCATCGGGTTGGCGTCGGTGTCGATCTTCACCAGGCGCACCGCACCCTTGGCGGCGCGAACCACCTTCTCGATGATCGGGCCCAGCTGCTTGCAGGGGCCGCACCAGGGCGCCCAGAAATCGACGATCACCGGAACGTCGCGCGAGGCCTCGATCACGTCGGCCATGAAGGCGCGGTCGCTGCTGTCCTTGACGACGTCAGCGGCACCGGGGGCGGCACCGGCGGCGGGAGCGGCGGGCTTGGACCCGTTGGCGGGGGGCATGGAGAACATGGCGTGTTTCGGTCCCGTTGGTGATGCCTGGCCCATTAGGACATCCCGGTGGGCCATGGAAGTTGCCGATCCGGCCGTTGCAGGCCCGGATCCTGATCGTTGCCGACATATGTGAGCGCGCAAGGCGGCTCAAGCAAGCATTGCGTGGAAACCGCCGTTCGGCCGGTCAATCCTCCGTGCGGCCGAAATCGACGATCGCCGGCTCGTGCCCGCAGGCGCGGATGAAGCGCAGCAGGTCGTCGCGCCGGATCGCCGTGGTGCGGTCGTTCAGCAGCGGATGATAGTTCAGCAGGTCATGCTCCATCATCGCCTGTTGCAGGACGACGCGCACCTTGCGGTCGGTGTCGTTGACCAGGGCGAAGGGCGTGACCGACCCAGGCCGGATGCCGAGGACGCGCCACAGCCGCTCGGCCGAGGCGAAGGACAGCCGCGCCGAGCCGATCGCCTTGTCCAGCCGGTTCAGGTCGACCCGCGCATCCTCCAGCGCCACCACCAGCCAATGCTGGTCCCTCTTGTCCTTCAGGAACAGGTTCTTGCAATGGCCGCCGGGCAGGGCGCCGCGCAGGGCCTTGCTCTCTTCCACCGTGTGCAGCGGCGGATGGCTGTGCGTGGTTGCCTGGATGCCCAGCGCGTCGAGGCGCGCCAGCAGTTGGTCCGGCGAGGTCGGCAGTGGCGCCGCCTGATCCGGAAGGGAGGTCGATGCGGTGTCCATGACAACCCTTGTACCGGGCGCGCGGAAAATCGTCCAGCCGGTGAGAAAAACTGAAACAAGGCACTTGCATTGCGTCGGCCGATGAGTATAGTCCGCCGCACACCGCCGGACGGCAGAAACAAGCTGCTGAATGACGGTGCGGAGCGCGGGCGTAGCTCAGGGGTAGAGCACAACCTTGCCAAGGTTGGGGTCGAGGGTTCGAATCCCTTCGCCCGCTCCAGTTTCCTCCAGCCTTCCTGCTGGAGCATGCGATCTCAAAAGGCCGGACCTTCGGGTGCCGGCCTTTCGCTTTTTGGCGCTCGCAACTGCCGGCCTGTCATCTTCGGCCCATCCGCTCCCGTGCCGCGGTTCTTCCGCCTTTCCCTTCGACATGGGGGCTTGGCGGTGCCGGCCCCCTATCGCGGGTTGAATGGCCCATCCGGAGATTGTGCCAAGACGATCTCTCGGCATCATACAATTGTAGGCGTGTTCCCTACCTTGTGCGACGGCGGGTTTTTCTGACTCCACCCAATTCTCACTGCCTGCCCCGGCAGTTGTGGAGCGCCGGAGATCGGCTGGTGACTGTCTCGTGATTTCCCGTTGCGGGCGTGCGATGTATATTTATAACCAGCAATGCGGGATGAAATTTCCTATGACGTATTTACAGATTGTCAACCTCCTTGCGTATGACGGCTTATGCGGGTACACTTCAAAATCTAAATAATTGGCGCCTGAAGTTCCGGAGGGTTGTGCCCTACGCAGATAATTGGCGGAAAAGCGCGTTGAAGTCACGAAGCCTTCCCGCATAAGGACGTGCAGATCGCCTGACCCGTTCGCGGTTCCGGTCATCCGGCTATGGGATCGACCGACGAAGGAACCGTCTCCGCCCCACGCCCCCTCCGAACCGCATCCAGACACGAAGACCAGACCGAAGAAAGGACCCCGCCATGGCCATGCAACGCTATCTCGTCGACTACCGCCGGCTGTCGACAGACGCCCTCGCCAAATGGTCGTCGGTGCCCAGCAGCGTCGCCTCAGATGCGCTGAACCGCTGCCAGAGCATGGATTCGCGGATCAAGCCGATGGTGCCGGGCATGCGCATCTGCGGTCAGGCCCGCACCGTCGTCACCATGCCCGGCGACAACAGCATGGTTCATCATGCCGTCAGCCTGGCCGAACCCGGCGACGTGGTGGTGGTGGCCGGCGGCGGCCTGGACGACGTGGCGCTGGCCGGCGAATGGGTGGTGCGCTGCTGCAAGCGCCGGGCGCTGGGCGGGCTGGTGGTCGACGGCTCCGTCCGTGACCTGCACGAAATCCGCGGACTCGGCCTGCCGGTGTTCGCCAAGGGCGCCGTCGCCCGTGGCCCGCACAAGAATTTCGGCGGCAAGATGGACGTCACCGCGGCCATCGGCGGCGTGCCCGTCAACCCCGGCGACCTGATCCTGGGGGACGAGGACGGCGTGGTGGTCGTGCCGCTGGCTTTCGCCGATGCCGCCCTGACCCAGAGCCTCGCTTTGCTGGAGCGCGAGCGCAAGTGGACCGAGCAGATCGAGGCTGGCGCAACCCTGGTGGATGTGCTGGGCGTCCCGCCGCTGGAGATCGTTCCCGCCGAATGAGCGGATCGGTGTAAGGAAAGCCCCCGCATCGTCGGCCCGCCCGGCCGACCCCGCCCACACGGTGCCGCGTCCATGTCGCTGATTTTCCAGATCGTCCTGCCGATGTTCGGCCTGATCGCCCTCGGCTACTGGGCGGCACGCTACCGCGGGTTCAGCAATGCGATGGTGCAGGGGCTTTCCCGTTTCCTCGGCATCTATGCGCTGCCGGCGCTGCTGTTCTCCAACATGGCGCGGGCGGACATCCCCGATCCTCTGGAATGGGCGGTGCTGGGGTCCTTCTACATCGCGGCGGTGGCGGTATTCCTGGTGGGCGGGCTGTGGATGCGGATGGCGGGCCGGCGGGAGCAGATCGCACCCATCGGCCTCGCCAGTTCCTTTTCCAACATCGCGCTTCTCGGCTCGCCCATCATCATGGAGGCCTATGGGCCGACGGTGGCGGTGCCGGTGATGCTGCTGATCGTCTTCCAGTCGCCGCTTCTGTTCACCTCCGCCACCATGCTGGCGGAGACGCAGCGGTCGGCGCGCGGCGGCCGGACCGGGCGTCCGGTGCAGGCGACGCTGGGGGCGGCCAAGGCGACGCTGACCAGCCCGCTGGTGATGTCGGTCATTTTCGGGCTGGCGGCCAACCTGATCCATCTGCCGATTCCGCCCATGGTGATGAAGAGCTTCACCATGATGGCGCAGACGGTGCTTCCCTGCGCCTGCTTCACGCTGGGCGCGTCGCTGGCGCTCAGCCCGGCCTCGGGCGCGGTGCTGCCCGCGACTGTGGTGGCCCTGTTGAAGACCGGGCTGCATCCGCTGCTGACCTGGCTGCTGGCCACCCATGTCTTCGACCTGCCGCCGGTGTGGGTCGCCCCGGCCGTGACCGCCGCGGCCCTGCCCATCGGCATCAACGCCTACGTCTTCGCCGAGCGCTACAACGCCGGGCGGGACGTGGTGTCGATGTCGCTGCTGATCTCCACCCTGCTGTCGCCTGTATCGATCTCCATCGCCTTCATGGTGTCGGCCGCTGGCTGAAGCGGCCTGCATCGGCGATGCGTCTACTTGGCATATCTTTGATAATACTGAGAATCCACTTAAAGGCTCCCGTCATAGTGTGGGCGGGAAGGCTGGTCTGTACGCGCGTCGCATGCGGCAGTATGACCGGACCACTCGCCATTGATGCGATAGTGTAATCCTGTTAGCTTCTAAATTTGTAAGATATTAAGCAAACGAGCTGCGCCAAAGATGTCCTGTTGCCCGGAATAGCACGGAAAGAGGGAGATTTCTGCTGGCGCTGCGATGTCCGTCCGGGTTCGATCAGGGCAAGAGAAATCCGCCTTTTCTTGGCGCATATAATAGTATGACAGAGACTTGCATGCGGGAATATGTCGAAACGCCGGCGAGAAATTGTGACAGATCAAAAAATCGGACAAAAGAACTGCTGTTAATCATTGAAAAAGATTTTCGGGATGAGATGGCGCGGTGGCGGTCGTGCCGGCGGGCCGGCCGCTCCGGATGCGGACCCGGACAGGGATCTCGTTCCAACCACGTATCGCAGAGCGGTCCGGCGATGGCGGAACGCAGGGCGGCGCCGATGGTGCTGCCGGCGTCGCGCGACCGCCGCCCGTTCCTCCGCCTCAATGCCATGCCGGATGGTTCGCGCCACGGACCGGCGGCCGACGCAGGTGCCCCATGACCCTCCTCAACAACTTCCACATCCCCGTCAAGATGGCCATTCCGGCGACGACGGCGATCATCGGCATGCTGGTGATCGCGCTGCTCGGCTGGTCGGCGATCACCCAGCAGTCGACGCTGCTCGACACCCTGTTCAACCGCTCCTTCACGCGGGAGGCGGAGATCCAGGGACTGACCGACACCTTGACG
The DNA here is from genome assembly GCA_023423695.1 of Pseudomonadota bacterium. Classification (GTDB taxonomy): domain Bacteria; phylum Pseudomonadota; class Alphaproteobacteria; order Azospirillales; family Azospirillaceae; genus Azospirillum. Next base: position 42,816 of record JAFAFA010000101.1, read on the forward strand.
GTGGCCCACGCCGGCATGTACCGGACCGTGATCCTCAGCAGCGCGAACGCCTCGCCCAAGGCGGTGGAAGAGGAGATGAAGGCCCTCAACGCACAGCTCGACAGGCTGAAGGGCCAATCGGGAACTTTGAAGGGCGCCACCGCCGAAACCGACGAGGAAGCGAAGTATTTCGAGCGGTTCGGCAGCGATGCCGCGACCTATCTGGCAAAGGTGGGGAGTTTCCTCGACCTGCTGAAGATGGGTGTCGATCCGCTGGACTTCCTGCAGGAGGTCCAGTCGGCCTACACCCGCCTGCATGCGACCAGCCGCGACTATCTGAACTACAAGCGCAAGGTCTCCACGGACGCCTATACCCAGGTCAACGCGTCGGTCGACAACACGACCCAGGCCTTCATGCTGGTGGCGGGGGGCGCGCTGCTGGTGACGGTGGGCGTGGCCCTCTTCATCGGCATGAACATCGCCCGGCCCATCGTGCGCCTGACCGACGTGATGGAACGGCTGGCCCGCGGCAACCTGGAGGCCGACATTCCCGCCGCGGAGCGCGGCGACGAGATCGGCCAGATGGCCCGCACCGTCCAGGTGTTCAAGGAGAACGCCGTCCGGGTGCAGGAGCTGTCCCGCGAGCAGGAGGCGATGCGCATCCGCAACGACCAGGAACGGCGTCAGGCGATGGCGGCGCTCGCCAACGATCTGGAGGCGTCGGTCAAGGCGATGATGGGCGAGGTGGTGCGCTCCGCCACGTCGATGCGCAACGAAGCCAATTCGATGCTCGACAACGCCAAGCAGACCAGCCACCACAGCGACAGCGTCGCCCATTCCGTGCAGGAGGCGACCAGCGAGGTCGAGAGCGTGGCGGCCGGCGCCGAGCAGCTCCGCGCCTCCATCGACGAGATCACCCGCTCCATCAGCCAGTCGGCGCAGCTCGCCCGTGGCGCGGTGGAGGAGGCCGGCCGCACCGACAGCATCGTCCAGGGGCTGAGCGAGGCCAGCCGCAAGATCGAGGAGGTCGTCGGCCTGATCCAGTCGATCGCCGGCCAGACCAATCTTCTCGCGCTGAACGCCACCATCGAGGCGGCGCGGGCCGGTGAAGCCGGCAAGGGCTTCGCCGTGGTGGCGCAGGAGGTCAAGAGCCTCGCCAACCAGACCGCCAAGGCGACGGAGGAGATCGGCGCGGAAATCGCGGCGGTCCAGGCCGCCACCCACGCGGCGGTGGGCGCCATCCGCGCCATCGTCGGCACCATCCGTCAGGTCGACGAATCGCTCGGCACTGTCGCCGCCGCGGTGGAAGAGCAGGATGCCGCCACCCGCGACATCAGCGCCCGGTCCCAGCGCGCGGCCGTGGATACCATGGCGGTGATGCAGGAGATGCGTCTGGTCCAGCAGGCCGCCGAGACCACCGGCCATTCCGCCGGCTCGGTCCAGAACACCACGGAAGAGCTGTCGCGCAGCTTCAACCGTCTGGACCACGAGATCGAAGCCTTCATCACCCGCATCACCGCGGCGTGATGCTGGGGTAAGGTGACGACGCCCTCTCCTGAGATCGGACGGACCTTCGGTCCACCGAAAGCAGGGGAGGGCGCTTTTATGTGGACGCTGTTGGTCTTGGGGCGTGCCATGCCCCCTCCCTAACCCTCCCCTGCCATTGGCGGTGGAGGGGACTGCCGCTGTATTGGAAATCCACCCTCTACCGCGAAGCGGGGGAGGGAAGGGGCATCGTCAGCCGACACCCCGCCGGACATCACCCCACCAGCACGCCCTTGCGCGCATCCGCCCACTCGCGTGCCGTCGTCGGCCGGCCGTCGGCGTCGATCAGGCCGCGGGTGAACAGGTCCTCGGCGTGGCGGATGAAGAAGGCGGCGGTGCTCGGCCGCTCCCAATGCTCCATCCAGTTCTGTTCCAGGAAGGCCAGGATGCCCGGCTGGTCCAGCTCGACCTCCCACAGCACGCCGAGCAGCGAGGTCTGCTGCTCCTCATGCATGCAGTCCTCGAAGCACAGGCGCTTGTCGGCGCGGGCCTCCTTGCGGGCGGTGGTCTCCGGACCGGGGCCCAGGCCGTAATCGATCAGGGTTCGCCGCTCCGGCGCCGCGCACAGCCAATGCGCCACCTCATGGACGATCACCGTCGCCTCGACATCGGTGCGGATCACCTTGCCGTCCCACATGAAGGAGCGGCTGGGCGGCTCGTCCAGGGTGTCGATGCCGTGGGCATGGGCCAGCCGCACCGCCTCGGCCCGGTGGGCCGGCGTGTCGACGCCGCCGCCGGGTTCGTCCTCCGGCCGCACGGGCCAGGTCGCGGCGATCCGGCGGAAGGCGGCCCGCGCTTGGGCATGGCCGTCTAGAAGGGCGTCGAAGGCCGCGATGGCCTTCGGCATGTCGTCGATGGCGATGGGGGTCAGGATCATGGCGCCTATGTGCCCAAGGGGGCGTCCCGGCGCAAGGGGAATGTAACCGGGCGGAAGAGCAGGGCTGTCCGGCAGTAGAAGGGCGCCGGCAAGACCCGGTCCATTCGGGTCGCGCCGGCGCCATAACTGTTACGGCCGCGCTGAAGTTCGATGCCGTTTCTTACGCGGCCCGCATATCGGTCAGGAAGCGCGACACGAAGCCGCGCAGGTCGGTCGCCTCGTGGTTCAGTCCGTCGGCGGCGGTCAGCACCTCGCGCGAGGCATCGCCGGTGGACGCCGCGGCTTCCGACACGCCGGCGATGTTGCCGGACACCTGCTGCGTGCCGCGCGCAGCCTGCTGGACGTTGCGGCTGATCTCCCTGGTGGCTGCACCCTGCTCCTCCACCGCGGCGGCGATGGTGGTGGAGATGTGGTTGATCTCGGCGATCACCCGGCCGATCTCGGCGATGGCGCCGGCGGCCTGCCGGCTGATCTCTTGGATGCCGGCGATCTGGCTGCCGATCTCCTCCGTCGCCTTGGCGGTCTGGTTGGCGAGGTTCTTCACCTCCGACGCCACCACCGCGAAGCCCTTGCCGGCTTCACCGGCCCGCGCCGCCTCGATGGTGGCGTTCAGCGCGAGAAGATTGGTCTGGCTGGCGATGTCGGTGATCAGCTGCACCACCTCGCCGATGCGCTGAGCGGCATCGACCAGCCCGCGGACGGTGCCGTCGGTCTTCTCGGCGGTCGCGACCGCCTGTCCGGCGATCCGGGTGCTTTCCGCCACCTGCCGGCCGATCTCGGCGATGGAAGCGGTCAGCTCCTCGGTCGCGGCGGCCACCGTCTCCACATTGCCGGTCGCCTCATGGGAAGCGCTGGCGACCGCGTCGGCCTGCCGGGTGGTCTGCTCGGCGGTGGCGGACATGGTCTGCGCGGTCGCCTGAAGCTGCGTCGCCGCCGCCGAAACCCGGCCCAGCGCTGCCAGGACCAGCCGGTCGAATTCCTGGGTCAGCCGGTCGATCCGTTCGCCACGGCCGCGTCGCGCCTCGTGGTCGGCACGCTGGGCCTCGGCAAGACGGTCGCTCTCGATCAGGCTGTCCTTGAAGACCTGCAGGGCCTTGGCCATGCCGCCGATCTCGTCGGCACGGTCCAGGCCGGGGATGTCGACGCTGCGGTCGCCGCCGGCCAGCCGGGTCATCCGGTCGGTGATCGCCACCACCGGGCGCGACAGCCCGCGGCCGATCAGCAGCGCGGTTGCCAGCCCCAGAACCACGGCGACCAGAGAGGCGGCGATCATCACGGTGAGCGCCTTGGTGATGAAGGCACCGGTCTCCTCGCCCAGCTTCTTCTGATGGTCGACGCTGGCGACGGTCAGCTGCTCCGCCTCGGTCGCGATGGAGTCGCCGACGGGGGTCAGCACTTCTGTCACCAGCCGGTCCCGCTCGGTCGTCGCCTTCACCACGGCGTTGAAGCCGGTGGTGTAGACACGCAGCATCGCGGTGTAGGACATCGCCATCTTGCGGCGGTCCAGGTCGGTCAGCTTCGCCATCATCGCCCCGCCGCGGCTGGCGGCGTCGGTGAACTGCGAGCGGGTCTGGCTCGCCAGCGCCGGGGAGCCGTCGACGTTGTAGCGCGTGGCCGAGACGCGGGCCGACAGCATGTGGCGCAGGGCCATGCCCGCCAGATAGGCGGCGTCGGTGTCGCCGGCGGCGCTGGCGCTGTCCATGATGCTGTCCAGCGCGCCCTCCAGCCGGGGTCCGATCTCGTCCAGTTCGGCAATGGCCGTGCTGCGCTGGGCCTGCAGCTCCATCGTCGCAGCGAAGGCCTCCTGATACCGGGCGATCTCCTGCGCCATGTGGTCGATGGTCTGCAGCAGAGCCGGGTCGGCGAACAGGCTACGGGCCTTGTCGATGGTCTGCGCCGCGTCGCCGGCAAGGCGACGGACGGTGGCGCCGATCTCCGGGTCGCCGGTCAGCAGGAAGCGGGTGGATTGCTGGCGCATCTCCAGCATAAGGGCCTGGATGCGCCCGGCCTCGTTGGTCTGCTGGCCGAGCCGCCGGTAGGTTTCCACCGCACCGCCGGCATCGGACAGGGCCACCACGCCGATGCCGCCGATCAGCACCAGGAACACCAGAATGCCGGCACTGGCCGCCGTGATCTTGGAACCCACGGAAAAGCGATTGAAAAGGCTCATGGTCGAGGCCTCCATCGGCACAGGGTCGCTGCTCAGCGCTTGGTCGGGGAGACCGGAAAAGGTCAGCCCCCACGACCTGTTTCAGGAAGCATGCCACATGCCCTGGTATGGCCGGGCCGGAGGGACCGGCAGTGGGAGGGGGCCGGGTGACGCAGGGGAAAGCAACGGACGGCGGGCATGGAATAAACCGACGCCTTGCATGTTTGCCCGTTGCGTGGGGTCGCGGGCTGCCGTCCCGCGGGTGCTTTCACGGGCGGAAAGGCCATTTTTTGTGCCGCGGCGGTCACAGGAGAGGCATTTTGAACATCCTCCGGTATCGTGATATATGCCAAAGGGCGCAGCGGCCGTCCGGGGTCGTCGCCGATCCAACATCCTCCCGGTCTCTGACGCTTTGACCCGACGGCTGGCCATGTCCATTCCCGACGCGCCCATTTCCGCGGCCTCTTCGGATGCCCGCACCGCTTCCGCACGCCGTCCCGGCGATGTTCAGTCACCGGCCGGCCGGCCGGATGCTGATCGGCCCGGCACCGACCGGCTGTGCCGCCCGCGGCGCGGACGCCTGTCGGTCGTCATCCCCTTCTATAACGAAGGCCCCAACATCGACGCCCTGTTCGCCCGCCTCACCCCGGTTCTGGACGGGCTGGACATGGATTGGGAGGTGGTCTGCGTCAACGACGGCAGCCGCGACGACACCGTCGACCGGCTGCTGGACGTCCATGACCGTGACCCGCGGGTGAAGGTAGTTGACCTGTCGCGCAATTTCGGCAAGGAGCTGGCGCTGTCCGCCGGGCTCAGCCACACCACAGGCGACGCCGTGGTGCCGATGGATGCCGACCTGCAGCATCCGCCGGAACTGCTGCCGGCCTTCATCGCCAAGTGGCGCGAAGGCTTCGACGTGGTCGTCGCTGTGCGGCACGCCCGCGTCGGGCAGAGCCTGAAGCATCGGCTGTTCGCCAAGCTGTTCTACTGGATTTTCGACCACCTGTCGGAAATCAAGCTTCCGCGCGAGGTCGGCGATTTCCGTCTGATGGACCGCCGCGTGGTCGAGGTCATCAACCGGATGCCGGAGCGCACCCGCTTCATGAAGGGCATCTTCGCCTGGGTCGGCTTCCGTCAGGCCGCCATCCCCTATGAACAGGGGGAGCGCGCCGGCGGTGACACCAAATGGGGCTTCGTCAAGCTTCTGCGCCTGTCCTTCGACGGGTTGACCGCCTTCTCCACCTTCCCCCTGCGGGTGTGGAGCCTGGTGGGCATGGCGGTGTCGGGCGTGGCCTTCGTCTATATCCTGCTCCGGCTGGTCCGCACGCTGTTCTACGGCATCGACGTGCCCGGCTATGAATCGCTGCTGGTCGCGGTGCTGTTCCTGGGCGGCATCCAGCTGATCACGCTGGGCATCATCGGCGATTATCTGGGCCGCGTCTTCGCCGAGGTGAAGGGCAGGCCGCTGTTCATCGTGCGCTCCGCCCACGGCTTCGGCACGGCGGACGATCGGCACGGGGACGAGTTCGATCCGGTCGGCGAACCGGCGGGTCAGGAGCGGCAGCGATGAGCATCGAGACCCGCCAGCGCACCGGCGACGAAGACGCCGGTGACGGGGTGCCTGTCGCCCGACGCCGCTCCGGAACCGCCCCGCCATCCTCCGCCCCGGGAAGCGCCACTGCCGCCGGCCTCGCGCTGCCGCGCGGCGAGGCGGCGCTGTGGGACGGGCTGTCGCGCGCCCTGCTGCTGGGGCTGCTGATCCTCGCCGCCCTGACCTTTCTCAGTTACGGCATCAGCACGGATGAGGAGGTGCAGCACATCTACGGCAAGAAGCTGCTGTCCTACTACACCAGCCTCTTCCAGGACCGCTCCGCCTTCCATTTCAAGGATTTGGCCTATTACGGCGGCCTGTTCGACCTCGTCACCGCCGTCATCGTGCCCTTTTCCCCCTTCGAGGAATACGAGACCCGGCACCTGCTCTGTGCGCTTGTCGGCGTGCTGGGCATTGCCGGGACATGGCGCTACACCCGGCTGCTGGCCGGGCCGCGCGCCGGTTTCATCGCCGCGGCGCTGCTGTCGCTGAGCGGCGTCTATTACGGGGCGATGTTCAACAACACCAAGGACGTGCCGTTCGCGGCCGGCATGGTGTGGACGCTCTACTTCGCCACCCGCATCCTCAAGCAACTGCCGCGGCCCAGCCGCAGCGCGGTTTTGAAGTTCGGACTGGTGCTGGGCCTGACGCTGGCGATCCGCGTCGGCGGGGTGCTCGCCGGCTTCTATCTGGCGGTCGCCATGGCTCTGCATTTCGCGCTGGTGACGCGGCAGGATGGGCACCGGTTGGCGCTCGCCGACGTGCGCCGCGCCTTCCTGTCCTTGTGGCCGGCGATCCCCGTCGCCTATGCGATCATGGCGGTGTTCTGGCCCTGGGTGGTGCAGAGGCCGTTGCGCAATCCCCTGGAGGCGCTGCGCGTCGTCTCGCACTTCCCCATCGACATCCAGACCCTGTTCATGGGTGAGCTGGTCCATTCCAACGACCCGCCCGCGCTGTATCTGCCGGTCTATCTGGCGGTGAAGCTGCCGGAGGCGGTGGTGATCGGCGTCGCCGCGGCGGTGGTGCTGGCCGGGATCTGGCTGGCCCGCGGCGGCTGGAGGCGGACCGGAGCCTTCACGCTGGTGCGCTACACCCCGCTGGCGCTGGCGGGCTTCCTGCCGATCCTGCTGTTCATCCTGATGCGGCCGTCGGTCTATAACGGCATCCGCCATTTCCTGTTCCTGGCTCCGCCCTTCGTCGTGATGGCGGCCATCGCCACGGACCGGCTGTGGACGCTGTTCCAGCGCGGCGGCCGGGCTCTGGGACAGGGCTTCGCCGCCGCGATGACCGTGGTCGCGGTGGTGTACGCGTGGCAGCTGGGCGCCATGCATCCGAACCAGTACGTGTACTACAACCAGTTCGTCGGAGGCGTACGGGGCGCCGACGGCAAGTTCGAACTGGATTACTGGGGTAATTCCCTGCACGAGGCGCTGCAGGAACTGATCGAATATGTCGAGCGCGAGAACGACGGCCGTCCCCCACCGCGGCAGTACACCCTGACCGTCTGCGGCAACACGCTCGCGGTCCGGTTCGAGTTGCCGCCCTGGCTGCGCCTGGTCAACGGGATCGAACCGGACTGGCGCAAGGCCAACTTCTTCCTGGCCTTCACCCAGGTGAAACGCTGTCCGTCGTTGCTGGACGGCCACCCGATCCTGGAGATCGCGGCCGACGACGTGCCGCTGTCCATCGTCAAGGACCGCCGTCCGCCCAAGGCCGACGTTCCTACCGAATGACTGTCCTACCGAATGACGGACTGAAGTGACCGGTTGAGGCAGCGCGGGTGGTTGGGGAGTACCCCCCACCCGCTGCGCCGCCGTCTTTAGCCGGATCGCCCTTCGCGGCCCTGTCCGGCCGCCGACCCTCCCCCCACTCTCCGAACCTGCGATTCTGAGGCCGGGCGGAGGCGGGAATGCGGCGCAGGCTGCTCTTGGGCGTTTTATGTCTGCTGCTGTGGAGCGTTCCCCTCGGCCCGACCGGGGCCATAGGCCTCGACCGATCCGGTGAGAGGACCGGCGATCCGCTGGTCGAGCTGGTGAGCCGTGCGGTGGAGGAGCGCCGGCCGCCGGCCGGAGCGGGCAGTCTGGTCGTCGGCGTGATCCGCGACGGCCGGACGCTGGTGGTCGGGCGTGGCGACGCCGGGCGTCCGGATGGCGGACCGGCGGACGGGCGTACCCTGTTCCAGATCGCCTCCCTCACCAAGCCCTTCACCGGCACCATCATGGCGGAACTGGTGCGGGAGGGCCGCCTGTCCCCCGACGATCCGCTGGACCGCCATCTGCGGCGCGTCGGCCCGGTGCAGATCGCCCATCTGCCGGACCATGACGGCCTGCGCATCCGCCTGCGCGACCTTGCCACCCACACCGCCGGACTGCCCAGCGTGCCGGAGACCCCGCGCTTTTCCTGGAACCGGCTGGAGGACCCGCGCAATCCCTACAGGCCGCTGTCGCGGGCCGAGCTTGGGCTGTGGCTGTCCGGCTATCGGCTGCCGGTGCCGCCGGGCGTGCGTTTCAGCTATTCCAATGCCGGCATGGCGGTGCTGGGGGAGGCGCTGTCCGCTGCGGCCGGCCAATCCTACGATGCCCTGCTGAAGCGGGTGGTGACCGACCGCTTCGGCCTGCGCGACACCACCCTGCAGCCGACGGCGGAGCAGCGGGCGCGCAAGGCGGCCGGCCATGCCCGCGGCCGGATCGTCCCGGATTGGGAGGCGCCGGCGATGCTGCCGGCCTTCGGCCTTTATTCATCCGCCGACGACATGCTGCGCTGGCTGTCCGCCAACCTGGGCGACTGCCCCGGTCGCGCTACCGGGCCGGAGGGTCAGGGCTGCGCCCCCGCGGCATCGGCGACGCTGGCGCTGGCGCAGACGGTGCAGGTCGATGGCCGGGCTCTGGCCGATGCGGGAAGCCTGGGGGCGGGGGCGATGGCGCTCGGCTGGTTCGTCGCCTGGGCGGGGGATGGAACGCCGATCCATTGGCATTCCGGCTCCACTGGCGGCTTCAACGCCTACATCGCCTTTTCGAAGGCGCATCGCTGGGGCGTGGTGGCGCTGACCAACAGCGATCCAGATCAGGTCACCGCCGACCGGGTCGTGATCGACCTCGTCCGCCACCTGGAAGCCCGGCCGGAGGTGGCGAGCCTGCCGTAAACGGGTTGTCCTCAATGCAGGCGGCGCGGTGCCTTGGCGGGGACCTCCACGTCGGCGCGGGTATGGGCGATGGGGCCGGCCTGATGATGGGCAAGGCGCCAGCTGCCGTTTTCCCGCGCGAACAAGTTGGTGGCGGCCAGTACGGCACCGCCCAGCGTCTCCTCGCAGACCACCAGGGCGGTGTCGCCATGCAGGGTGATGCGCTCGTTCCGCGCTTCGACGGTGATGCCGCTGGGAGTGCGCAGAACGTCGCGCCAGCTGGTCAGCACGGCGTCGCGGCCGAACAGCGCGGTCCAGCCAGGATGGATGCAGGACACGGGCAGCGTCTCCGCCCACAGCGCTTCCATCGCGGCGGCGTCGCGGTTGGTGAAGGCGCGGTAGAAGGCCTGGTTCAGGGCCAGCAGCGTGTCGCGGTCGGTCATAGGCTTCTGTCCGGGCGATGGTTCCGGGAACGGGTGAGGCACGGCTGTCCGGCCGGCGCCAGTCCGCTTTTAATGAAGCCATCCGGCATGGGCAAGCGCCGGTCCGGTCGGTTCCGGGCCGGCGCTGTGACAAGTTGGATGCGGAAAAAGCGGCTCAGGCCGTCAGGTTGACGCTCTGCGGCTTCGCGGTCGAGCCCGACGACGAGGCTGCGGCCGCCTCCTTGACCGCCGCGCCGTCCTTGCCGCCGGACAGCCCGTCGACCGGGGCGGACAGGTCGAGCGTCAGGTGGGTGACGCCGTTCTTGGAGGTGGTCGGCTTCAGCACCGCCAGCCCCTTCATCCCGTCGCCGCCGGCCTTGGAGGCCATGTCGTTCAGCTTGCCGAGGATGTCCTTGATCTCGTCCTCGCTGAAGCCTTCGGAACGCACGATCATGCCGGTGGACTTGCCGGTGGCCGTGGTGGTCATGCCGGTGGCGGTCATCGCCATGTCGCCGCCCTTGCCCAGCGAGGCCTGCAGCCGCTGGTCGTCGCGACGGAAGTCCAGAGTCGATTTGGCGAAGGAGATGCGGACGCTGCGGTCGCCGTCCTGGATCTCCAGCTCGATCCCGTGGGACTCGATGGACCATTGCGACTGGGTGGCCTGCATGTCCGCCGACATTTGGCTGAAGTCCATGCCGTCCAGCTTGGATTTCAGCTTGTCGCCGAAGCCGCTGACCGCGTCGTCGATGCGGTTCTTCGGAACGCCCAGCATGCTCAGCGCGTCGCCCAGCCCTTGCTTCAGCGCGTCGATGCCCTTGCCGAACATGCCGGCCAGGTCGTTGCCGTGGTCCAGCGCCGACTGCATCAGCGACTGTGCTTGGCGGGCACGGTCGACGCCGCTGTTGCCGGCTGCCAGGGCGCCACCCCCGCCGGCCGCCTGGGCGCCGCCCTTGCCGGTCAGGCTGTCCAGCAGCGATTCCATCGACTGGCTGATGGTGTAGGCCGGCGACTGGCTCTTCTTATCCGCCTTGTCGCCATCGACCGATTTCGCGTCCGATTTGGCCAGCGCGTCCTTCGCCGTGCCGGCCGTCTTTGACGAACCGTTCTGCACAGCCGTGGACAGCACCGACGGTTTGCCGTTCGGGCCGCTGAGCTCCGCGTAATACATGGATGCCCCCGCATCGCGTAGTTTGTGTGCAAGCGGAAGCATGAAGCCGGCAACCTTTACCAGTTGTTAATTTCGGATATTTCTTTGAATGAAAGAGATAACTTCGTTACCTTACTAAACGTCGAAGTCTTTAAACTTCTATATCTAAGCTTTCCACCACTTGTTCCGTCTGCGTGACGACCTGCGACGAGCGGCGGCTTTCGCCCGGTCGGGCGCGCTGCTACCCTGATGGCAAAAGGACCCGCAAGAAGGGAGCCCGCCATCATGACCGACCGACTTTCCATCGCGCTCGCCCAGGCCGATCCGGCTGCCGGCAGTCTCGCCGCCAATGCCGACCGTATCCGCGCCGCCCGGGCGGAGTCCGCGGCCCGCGGCGCCGACCTCGTCGTCTGTCCGGCCGGCGCGCTGTCCGGCGTTCCTTTGCTGGATTTGATCGCTCAGCCTGCCTTCCTCGACGCCGTGGAGGCGACGGCCCGGGCGCTGGCGGCGGATACCGCCGATGGAGGACCGGCCTTGCTGGTCGGTGCCCCCTGGCGTGACGGTGCCAAGCGGTACAATGCGGCTCTGCTGCTCGACGCGGGCAAGATCGCAGCGGTTCGTTTCCAGGCCGAAATGGGTGGTGGCGAGATTGGCGCGCCGGAGGATGATCGTTTTGATGTCGGTCCGATGCCCGGTCCGGTCAATATCCGCGGCGTGCGCGTCGGCCTGCTGGTCGGCGGCGATCTGGCGAGTGCCGACGTGACGGAAACGCTGGCCGAGAGCGGCGCCGAATTGTTGGTCGCGCTGCTGGCCAGCCCCTTCGCCCCCGGCCGCGCCGACGAGCGGGTGCAGGCCGCCGTCGCGCGGGTGGTGGAGTGCGGCCTGCCCCTGGTCGCGGTGAACGCGGTCGGCGGCGAGGACGAGCGGGTGTTCGACGGCGGCAGCTTCGCCCTCGCGTCCGGCGGCCGGCTGGTCGCCCAGGCCCCGCTGTTCGCCGAGCATCTGCTGCTGTCCCGTTGGGAACGTGGGGACGATGATTCCTGGGACAGTTCCGAAGCCGAAATGATTGCGCCGGTCGAGGGGGCGGAGGCGCTCTACAGTGCGCTGATGCTGGGCCTGCGCGACGCGGTGGCGAAAGGCGGCGCGCCGGGCGTGGTGGTTGGCCTGACCGGAGGGCTCGACTCGGCGCTGACCGCCGCCATTGCCGCCGATGCGCTGGGGCCGGAGCGGGTGCTTGCGGTCCGCGCTCCTCTGCCGGGCAGCGAGGCCGATGCGTTGGCGGACAGCCTGGACGATGCGGCCGAGATCGTCGAGTTGCTGGGGTGTCGCCTGGACAATGTCGCGCTGGCCCCGGTGTTGAAGGCCGCCGACGCGCTGCTGGCGCCTGCCTTCGCCGGCCGCGAGTCGGCCGGGGCGGTGGACCGGCTGCATGCCCGCCTTCGCGCCGCGACTCTGGCGGCGCTGGCGGAGCGGATGGGGGCGCTGCTTCTGTCGACCGCCGACCGCACCGACCGGCTGCTCGGTCTTGTGCCCGAGGAGTCGGGCTGCGGCTATGGCGTGCTGGGCGACCTGCCGAAGACCGGGGTGCTGGAACTGGCGCGCTGGCGCAACGCCAACCAGCCGGCGGGATCGCGTGGGCCGGCCGGGCGGGTGATTCCGGAGCGGGTCTTGGCGCGCCGGCTGAAGGCCGCTATGCCGGCCGCATTGCCGCCGGCGGAGGTGCTGGACGATCTGCTGTCCGGCCTGCTCGACGGCGGCCTTTCGCTGGCCGATCTCGTCGGGCGCGGACATGCGGCCGAGACGGTGGATCTGGTCTGGCGGATGGTGGTTCAGGCGGAAGCGGACCGCCGCAGGGCACCGCCGGGGCCGCGGGTCTCGCGCCAAGCCGCCGCGCGGCTGCGGCGCCTTCCCGCCGGCGGTGGTGTCATCGATCTGGCTTGAGGGGAGTGGGGCGTGGAGGGGAGCGAACGGCTCCCCTTCGCATTTCCTTTCGCTGGGCCCGACGTCAGCCGCGGGTCAGCTTGATGATCGTGGCAAGCATGCCGAAGGCCCACAGCACGGCCGGCAGCACGATCCAGGTCGGATGGAAGATGATCGCCAGCGGCATGATGAAAATCAGCAGCATGGCCGGGAAGACGAGATAGGGAGAGTTGCCCCAGTTGGTCAGCAACCCGGCCGGGTTCTCGTCTTCACCGAAATAAGCATCGGCGGTAACCGCTTGGTCCGTCATCTCTAGCACCCAAAGTTTTTGTGGTTATTCCCTATCCTGCATTGCAGCAGGCGTCGGTTCATACCCCACGATGTTTGGGATGACCAGAGCCCAGCCTTGGCCGTTGCTTTCGACTTTGGTCGAAGGCTACGCAGCCTCGGTAAGGGCCAGTTGCGGACGACGCAGGCTGGACTGGATGGTGAAGGGCGCACGGACGCCACCGTTGAACAGCTCGGCGCATTCCAGGGCCTTCAGCACACGCTCTTCCGGCGGCTGCCCGGCGGTGGAGGCGAGAGAGCCCAGCGCATAGTCGGAGCCGCAGCCGATGGCGTGGTAGCCGCGCACCGCCTCGCCGACCTGATAGTCGGACTGCACGGTGAACAGTCGGCCTTCCAGCCCGACCATGAAGGTGCCGCCGGTCTCGACATCGTTGGAGCGGTGGGCGTATCCGCCATCCTTCAGGCAATTGCGGACGGCATCGACGAAATCCACCACCATGTAGCGGAAGAGATCGGTATCGCCGTCGCGCGACGGAACCTCCAGCCGGTAATGCAGCAGCTGGCCCATGCGGAAGGAACTGGTGAAGCCGATCAGGCAGTCGCCGTTGCGGAACACCTTGGTGTCGGCGCGCACGGTGATATCCAGGCCGTTCACCCCGGCGCTGTCGCCGCCCATCCACACCCGGTCGCCGTCCACCAATCCCACAATGCAGGTCATCGCCAGCCCTCGCCTGATAAAAACGAAACCGAGGCAAAGGGTGTGGGAAGGCGGTTAATGAATTATTGCCCAGCTTTGTGACATTGCGGATAACAGAGGGGGTATACCTACCCCCTTTGTCGTCCCCGTTCACTTGATCACTTCGCCAGATCGACCAGAGCCTTGACCGTATTCTCTGCGCCCTCGGCGATCTGGAGCAGATTGGCATCCAGCATGTAGCAGGGCGAGGTGACGATCTTGAGCCCCGGATCGACAACGATCTCGCCATGGGTTGCGGTGCGGTGGATGGCGCCCATCGTCTCCAGCGCGGCGGCGGTGCCGGGGTCGTTGCCGATGGTCAGCTCCACCCCCTGCTGGCCCAGGATCTTGGCGAGGATGGCCGGCGCGATGCACAGCGCGCCGATCGGCTTGCCGGCGGCGCGCATGGCGGCGACTGCAGCGACCACCTGCGGGTTGACCGAACAGTCGGCGCCCTTGAAGGCGAAATCGCTGAGGTTCTTGGCGGCGCCGAAGCCACCGGGGAAGATCAGCGCATCGACGTCGCCGGCCGAGAATTCGCTGAGCGGGGTGATCTTGCCGCGGGCGATGCGGGCCGATTCGACCAGCACGTTGCGGCTCTCGCCGGTCTCCTGGCCGGTCAGGTGGTTGACAACATGGGCCTGCGGGATGTCGGGGGCGTAGCACACCGCGACCGCCCCCACCTTGGCGATGGCCAGCAGGGTGCAGACCGCCTCGTGGATTTCCGCGCCGTCATACACGCCGCAACCCGACAGCACGACGCCGATGCGCAAGCTCTTGTCCGCCATAGGATGTCTCCGAGTTTGGATTTGCCGCCAAGCTAACGCAGGTGGACGGCCGCGCCTACCACGCCAACGGCCGCATCGCCTCACCTGTTGCGCGGATGCATCGGTTGCGGACCGCTTTCGGAAGATGCGCCGGCCGTGCTAGGACTGCCCGCCTGTCCCGTTTGCAACCCGAGTCCTGCCATGTCCACCGCCGTCCGTTTCGCCCCCAGCCCGACCGGCCGCATCCATGTCGGCAATGTGCGCCTCGCGCTCGTCAACTGGCTGTTCGCGCGCAAGACCGGCGGCAGCTTCATGTTCCGGCTGGACGACACCGACGAGGAGCGCTCCACCCAGGAATTCGCCGACGGCATCGCCGCCGACCTGACCTGGCTCGGCCTCACCTGGGATCGTTTCGCCCGCGAAAGCGACCGCTATCCGCGCTATGACGAGGCGGCATCCGCGCTGAAGGCCGCCGGCCGGCTCTATCCCTGCTACGAGACGCCGGAGGAGCTGAACCTCAAGCGCGCCAGTCTGGTGTCGCAGGGCCGTCCGCCGATCTACGACCGCGCCGCCCTGCGCCTGACCGACGAGGACCGCGCCCGGCTGGAAGGGGAGGGGCGCAAAGCCCATTGGCGCTTCAAGCTGAACCCGACTCCGGTGGAATGGACCGACCTCGTCCGCGGACCGGTGCGGTTCGAGGGCACGGCGCTGAGCGACCCGGTGCTGATCCGCGAGGACGGCCGGCCGCTCTACACCCTGACCAGCGTGGTGGACGACGCCGACTTCGCCATCACCCACATCATCCGCGGCGAGGACCATGTCGCCAACACCGCGGTTCAGATCCAGATCTTCGAAGCCCTGGGCGAGGCACTGAATGCAGAGGTGCCGTCCTTCGCCCATCTGCCGCTGCTGACCGATGCCGGCGGGCAGGGGCTGTCGAAGCGGCTGGGCAGCCTGTCGGTCGGCAGCCTGCGCGACGAGGACGGCATCGAGCCGATGGCGGTCAACAGCCTGCTGGCCAAGCTCGGCACCTCCGACCCCATCGAGGCGCGGCTGACGCTGGACGAACTGGTGGCGGAGTTCGATCTGTCGAAGATCGCCCGCGGCACCCCGAAATTCGATCCGGAGGAACTGGGCCGGCTGAACGCCCGCATCCTGCACCTGACGTCGTTCGACGCGGTGGCCGACCGGCTCGAGGCGCTGGGCCTGACCGGCGCCGACGCCGCCTTCTGGGAGGCGGTGAGGCCCAATCTGGCGCGGCTGAACGACGCGCGGGACTGGTGGGCGGTGACCCATGCGCCGGTGACCCCGCTGTTCGAGGATGCCGGCTTCCTGGCCCAGGCGGCGGCGCTGCTGCCCGACGAGCCGTGGGATCTCGGCACCTGGGGTGCCTGGACCAATGCGGTGAAGGGGGCGACGGGGCGCAAGGGCAAGGAGCTGTTCCTTCCTCTGCGCCGGGCGCTGACCGGGCGCGACCATGGACCGGAATTGAAGAACCTGCTACCCCTGATCGGGCGGGCGCGCAGCCTCCGGCGACTGGCCGGCGAAACCGCCTGACACCTCCCTTATACCAGGAGTTCGGATCGTGCCGCTGGACCTCTACAACACGCTGACCCGCCGCAAGGAGCGCTTCGAGCCGCTTCGCCCGGACCATGTCGGCATGTATGTCTGTGGTCCGACGGTCTACGACACCGCCCATATCGGCAATGCCCGGCCGGTGGTGGTGTTCGACCTGCTGTTCCGGCTGCTGACACGGCTCTATCCGGCGGTGACCTATGTCCGCAACATCACCGATGTCGACGACAAGATCATCGACCGCGCGCGGGACAGCGGCGAGCCGATCGACGCGCTGACCGCGCGCACCACCGACCTGTTCCATGCCGACATGGACGCGCTGAACGCGCTCCGCCCGACCATCGAGCCGCGGGCGACCCAGCATATCGGCCAGATGATCGCGCTGATCGCCACGCTGATCGAACGCGGCAACGCCTATGCGGCGGAAGGGCATGTGCTGTTCTCCGTGCCGTCGATGCCGAGCTATGGCCAGCTGTCCCGCCGCTCGCTGGACGACATGATCGCCGGCGCGCGGGTGGAGGTGGCTCCCTACAAGCGCGATACCTCCGACTTCGTGCTGTGGAAGCCCAGCACGCCGGACCAGCCCGGTTGGGACAGCCCGTGGGGCCGCGGCCGTCCGGGCTGGCATATCGAGTGCTCCGCCATGGCGAAGGAGCATCTCGGCGTCACCTTCGACATCCATGGCGGCGGGCTGGACCTGATCTTCCCGCACCATGAGAACGAGATCGCGCAGAGCTGCTGCGCCAACGGCACCGAACGGCTGGCCCGCACCTGGGTCCACAACGGCTTCGTGACGGTCGAAGGCGAGAAGATGTCGAAGTCGCTCGGCAACTTCTTCACCGTCCACGACCTGCTGGACGAGTTCCCCGGCGAGGCGATCCGTCTGACCCTGCTGAGCGCCCATTATCGCCAGCCGCTGGACTTCACCCGCGAGGGTATCCGGCAGGCCAAGGGCACGCTCGACCGCTGGTATCAGGCATTGCGCGGCGAACCGGTTCCGGCGGCGGGCGAACTGCCCTTCGACGTGCTGGCGGCGCTGGAGGACGATTTGAACAGCCCGCTCGCCATCGCGCATCTGCACGAGCTGGCGACCGCGGTGAACAAGGCGAAGAGCGATGCCGAGAAGGCCGCCGCCAAGGGCGCGCTGCTGGCGGCCGGTCGGCAGCTCGGCCTGCTGCAGCAGGACCCTGAGGCGTGGTTCCGCTGGGCGCCGGCCGGCGGGACCGAGGGGCTGAGCGATGCCGATGTCGAGCAGCTGATCGCCGACCGCAAGGCGGCCCGCGCCGCGAAGAACTTCGCCGAGGCCGACCGCATCCGCAAGGAACTGGCCGACAAGGGCATCGTCCTGGAGGACGGCCCCCAGGGCACGACCTGGAAACGGGGGTGAGATGGTGAGGAGCCTCTCTCCCTCCGGGGAGAGGGAGCCCTGCACATTGTCCCTCCAGCCGCAACAAATCTTCGTCATCTCCGCGGATTATCGCGCCTTTCGATCCGGCTAATCTCCTCTTCAGACGAAACGCGGTCACAACCGACCGCCTGACAGAGGAGACCCTGACCATGATCGACACCCGCACCGCTCCCTATGCCGCCTTCCTGCTGCGCGTCGGCCTCGGCCTGCTGTTCCTGGCCCATGGCTTGGTGCTGAAGGTGATGACCTTCACCATCCCCGGCACCGTCGGCTATTTCGAGAGCATCGGTTATCCCGGCGTCTTCGCCTATCTCGTGATCCTGGGCGAGATCGGCGGCGGCCTCCTGCTGATCGCCGGTGTCTATACCCGCTGGATCGCGCTGGCCCTGCTGCCGGTCATGATCGGCGCCACGCTGCAGCATGTCGGCAATGGCTGGGTGTTCAGCGCGCAGGGTGGCGGCTGGGAGTTTCCGGCCTTCTGGACGGTCCTGTTGGTCGTGCAGTCGCTTCTGGGTGACGGCGCTTTCGCGGTGAAGGTTCCGGCGCTGGGCACCGCCGCCACCGGTCGGCGCGAACTGGCCTGATCCGCCAACATGAACGACATCCGATGATGGGCGGAACGGGGGAGGGGGCACAGCGCCGCCTCCCCCTTTTGTCGTTAAAGCCCTGCCAAGGCCCGGCGGATCGCCTCGCGGAAGGCGTCCAGCGATGCGATGTCCAGCAGGAACAGCGCGTGCCCCCGCGCATCGCCCGCCGCCAGCGCCATGTCGATGCGCACGAACAGCACGGGATCGGTGGCGGAGCCGATGACCGCCGCCGGGGCCCCGGCGCCATAGCCCGGAACCGCCCCCGACAATTCACCGCCGATCAGGTTCGACAGGCTGGCGAGGCAGCCGTTCAGGATGATGTTGCCGATCTCGGTCAGCGCGTCCTGCTCCATCTCACCCGGCGCCTCGGCGGCGGGATCGACGGGGACCAGCCGGCCGACGAGGGCCAGCGTGCCCCGTTCGGGGAAGATCAGCATCGCTTCGCCGGTGAAGGGACCGGTGAAGGCGCCGCGGACGGCGCAGACCGGCTGGTCGCCCTCCAGGTCGTCGCCGACCTCCTGGGTGATGCGGGCCCGGGTCGATACGGCGAAGGACGGCACCGACAGAAGCACCTCCTCCCCCAGCATGGAACTGAGGGCGGCGGCCGGTTCGCCCATGCCGATGTTGAACAGTTCGGCGATGGCGTCGGCCTCGTCGTCGTCCAGGTGCAGGGGATCCCCTGATGCGGGCTCTGCCATCGGCGTCACTGCCCGGCCGCGGCGAGGAAGTCGCGAATTTTGTCCGAGGTGATCGGCTTGGCGATAAAGCGGACGCCCAGAGCCTCGGCCTTGCGCCGCAGCGCGTCCTGGACGTTGGCGGTCAGCAGGCCGATGGTGAGACCGTCGAAGCGCTCCTTCAGCCGTTCGGCGAGCGCCAGACCGTCCATGCCCGGCATGTTGTAGTCGACGATGGCGGCGGCCGGCGGCACCTCTCCGACGATCTCCAAGGCCTCTTCGCCGCTCGCGGCGGTGACGATGGTCCAGTCGGGCCGCAGCGAAGCGATGACGCTGGAAACCATGTTGCGCGCCAATCGGCTGTCGTCGACGACAAGGATGCTGGTCATGCCGATGATTCCGTCCTAAAGATTCCGTTCATGTTTTGCGGCTTTCTTACCGCAAACCATCCCGCCCCACAACACGAGCCTCGTTGGGCGGCTGAGTTCTTCAACCTTTACAGAATTCCAATATATCAATGTTCAACCAGGACAACCCGGTGTCGGAGCCGGTTCACCCATCGCCCTCCGCAGGGATCCGCACGCCGATCCGTGCCGTGCTCGACACCAATATCCTGGTGGCCTACGCGCTGCTCGGCGACGCCGCAATCCGGCGCCAGGACGCGATCCGCCGTTGCGTGGAGCTGGTGCGGGAGGATGGCGGGCTGACCGGCAGCAGCGAAACGCTGGCGGAACTGGAGGAGGTGCTGATGCGCCCGACCTTCGATCGCTACGCCGCCGCGGCCGATCGCCGCGCCTTCCTCGACCGGATCAGGGCGGAGACCGTTCTGGTGGAGCCGGCGGCGGTCGGGCGCCTGTGCCGCGACCCGGAGGACGACATGTTCCTGGCCGCCGCCGTCGGCGGGTCGGTGCCCTGGCTGGTGACCGTCGACCGCCAGCTCCTGTCGGTGCGCCGGGCCGGTGAGACCAGGGTTCTGCGGCCCGAGCGGCTTCTGGCCGCCCTGGACACGGCGCGCTGAACGGACACCTCCGCAGAATCCACTCGACAAACGGCATGCTCTTCCTAGAATGAAAAGAGAACACATCGCAAACTGCGAGTGAACGGGAATGGCTGCGGCGACGGTGACGCTGCGCCGATGGTGGAGTGCAGGGGGCATCTGCAGCGATGAGCGTCCAACGGCTTCTGTTCGACGACCTGCCGGAGACGGAACCGGCGCGCAAGCCGCGCCGCAGCCGGACGGCCGGCGCCGCGGCAACCATGGCCGCCCAGGTGGCGGTCGACGTGGTGCGGGAGGCTGCCCCTCTGCCGAGGGCCGCGGCGCTCGCGGCCGGCGTCGCGACCTTGCCCCTCGCCCCTCCTGTCCCTCCGCCGCCACCCCCGGCATTCGACCCGGCCGCGCTGTCCAATCCGGAATTGCGGGCGCTGGTGCAGGCGTTGCCCGACCAGCGGCTGGCCCATCTGCTGATCGAAGCGGCGCGCGAACTGAAGCGCCGTGCCGCTCCGGACCGCAGCGATCCGGACGGCGATGACGGCGATATGCCGCAGGAACCGAACCAGGCCCTGCTGCGGGCCGCAAGGCAGGCGGTTGGGGAACTGTCGGGTGACGACTTCTGATCGGCTCGGCGTTCCTGGGGTCACTCCTTAGTCAAGAAAGTTTCCGAGACAAACGACGCGCCTTTATGTCATGATCGTTCTCAGCCCGCGTTTTACATGCCGCATCGCACAATAAAGCGGCCGTCTGACGTCATCGGGCCCGCCGAACCCACAAGCGACGTCTCCCGGAGGGGGCTTTGGACTGGATCACTTGGTTGCAGGAATGGGGGAACGCCTTTTACCCGCTGGCCTTTGTCTGGGCCTTTTTTGAAGGTGAAACATTTGTAATCTTCGGCGGGATGGGTGCAAAGCTCGGGATCATCAATCTATACTGGCTGGTCGGCACCGTCTGGATCGGCAGCTTCATGGGCGATCAGGTCTGGTTCTGGCTTGGCCGCCGCTGGGGCAACAGGGCGCTCGCACGCTTTCCCTCGGCCGAGGTGCATGCCAGCCGTGTGCTGCGCTGGCTCGAGAAATACGGCGTCGCCTTCATTCTGGTCTTCCGCTTCCTCTACGGCGTGCGGAACATCGCGTCGGTCGCCATCGGCACCTCCCGCATGCCGTGGTCCCGCTTCCTGTTCTGGAACTTCATCGCCGCCGGCATCTGGGCCTGGAGCTTCGCCGGCGCCGGCTACCTGTTCGGCGAAGCCGCTGCCGCCATCGGCGAGGACGGCCCGAAGATCCTGGTACTGTCCGCTCTGGCCATCGGCGGGCTGTGGCTCGCCATCAAGAGCATCCTCTGGGTCCGCCGCCGGGCGCTTGCCGCCACCAATCCGGCGGAGTGAGGCCGGCGGAGTGAGGCGCCCAACCGGAGAGGGTTGGGAGGGGGCGTCCATCAATTTAAAACATCACACGAATCAAAAGGGGCTGCTTCAACCGAAGCAGCCCCTTTTCCGTTCTTACAGCTCCGCGGCCATGTAGTTCGGCAGCCAGCTTTCGTTGGCGTCGCGCAGGCGCTTCAACGACACGATGTCACCGCCGCGGCCCGACAGCGCCGTGCCTCGGGTCTCGCCCAGCACGGCGACCGGGACACCGGCGGCCTTGGCCTTCTCCTGCACCGCCGCGGCGACGTTGGGACGGACGGCCAGGACGTAACGGCCCTGGTCCTCGCCGAACAGCACGCGCGGGGACGCGCCGTCGAAGGCGGTCAGATAGGCGCCGACGCCGCCGGCCAGCGCCATCTCGGCGATGGTGACGATCAGGCCGCCGTCGGCCACGTCGTGGCTCGATACCACCAGACCCTCGCGGATCAGACCGCGGACGAAATCGCCGTTACGGCGCTCCACCGCCAGATCGACCGGCGGCGGAGCCCCCTCCTCGCGACCGAGGATCTCGCGCAGGAAAATCGACTGGCCGATGTGGCCTTTCGTCTCACCCACCGCGAGGATCACGTCGCCCTCGCCGCGGAAGGCGATGCCGACGGCGATCATCGCGTCCGGCATGATGCCGACGCCGCCGATGGCTGGGGTCGGCAGGATCGCCTCGCCGTTCGTCTCGTTGTAGAGCGAGACATTGCCCGACACGACCGGGAAGTCCAGCGCCTTGCAGGCCTCGCCGATGCCCTGAACGGCGCCGACGAACTGACCCATGATCCGCGGCTTCTCGGGGTTGCCGAAGTTCATGTTGTCGGTGATGGCGAGCGGCAGGGCGCCCACCGCCGACAGGTTGCGCCACGCCTCGGCCACGGCCTGCTTGCCGCCCTCGACCGGGTCGGCCAGGCAGTAGCGCGGGGTGCAGTCGGTGGTGATGGCGACCGCCTTGGTCTGACCCGGCACGCGGACGACCGCGGCGTCGGCCTGACCCGACATGAAGCGGGTGTCGCCGCCGACGAGGCTGTCATACTGCTCCCAGATCCAGCGCTTGGAGGCCAGATCGGGGCAGCCGAACAGCTTGGTCAGCGTATCGCCCAGGTCGCCGGAATAGCTGGCCAGCACGCTGTCGTCGACATCCGAGGCCTTCGGCGTCGGCTCCCACGGGCGGTTGTATTCCGGGGCGGCGTTGGACACCGGGGCGATCGGCATGTCGCACCAGGTTTCGCCATACATCTTGATGACGAGGTTGCCGGTGTCGGTCAGGTGGCCGATGACGGCGAAGTCCAGCTCCCACTTGTCGAAGATGGCTTTCGCCACCTCCTCGCGGCCGGGCTTCAGGATGATCAGCATGCGCTCCTGGCTTTCGGAGAGCATGATCTCATAGGGCGTCATCGCCTGTTCGCGCATCGGCAGGGTGTCGAGCGTCAGCTCGATGCCCAGGCCGCCCTTGCCGGCCATCTCGACCGAGGACGAGGTCAGGCCGGCGGCACCCATGTCCTGGATGGCGACGATGGCGTCCGTCTCCATCAGCTCCAGGCAGGCTTCGATCAGCAGCTTCTCGGTGAAGGGGTCGCCGACCTGCACGGTCGGGCGCTTCTCCTCCGAATCCTCGGTGAACTCGGCCGACGCCATGGTGGCGCCGTGGATGCCGTCGCGGCCGGTCTTGGATCCCACATAGACGACCGGGTTGCCGATGCCGGCGGCGGCCGAATAGAAGATCTTGTCGGTCTTGGCGACACCCACGGTCATGGCGTTGACCAGGATGTTGCCGTTGTAGGCCGGATGGAAGTTGGTCTCGCCGCCGACCGTCGGCACGCCGACGCAGTTGCCGTAGCCGCCGATGCCGGCGACCACGCCCGACACCAGATGGCGGGTCTTGGGGTGGTCGGGCGAGCCGAAGCGCAGCGCGTTCATGTTGGCGATGGGACGCGCGCCCATGGTGAACACGTCGCGCAGGATGCCGCCGACGCCCGTCGCCGCGCCCTGGTAGGGCTCGATGTAGGACGGGTGGTTGTGGCTCTCCATCTTGAAGATCACGGCGTCGCCGTCGCCGATGTCGACCACGCCGGCATTCTCGCCGGGGCCGCAGATCACCTGCGGGCCGGTGGTCGGCAGGGTCTTCAGCCAGACCTTGGAGGACTTGTAGGAGCAGTGCTCCGACCACATGACCGAGATGATGCCCAGCTCGGTGAAGGTCGGGGTGCGGCCCAGGATGTCCAGGGCGTTCCGGTATTCCTCGGCGGACAGGCCGAACTCCTTGGCGAGCTCGACGGTGACCGGACGCTCCTGCGCCTTGGTAGCTTCAGCGCTCACGACAGGGCCTCCACCAGACCTTCGAACATGGGCTTGCCGTCGGTGTTGCCGTGCAGGGCCTCCACCGCGTCCTCGGGGTGCGGCATCAGGCCGAGCACGGTGCGCTTGGCGTTGAAGATGCCGGCGATGTCGGACACCGAGCCGTTGGGGTTGCCGCGCGGATCGGCACGCGCCTCGTCGCCGACATAGCGGAAGGCGACTTGGCCTTCGCCGTCCAGCCGCTTCACCGTCTCCGCGTCGGTCCAGTAGTTGCCGTCGCCATGGGCCACGGGGAAGCGGACGATCTGGCCCTTCGCGTATTTCTTCGTGAAGGGGCTATCGGTGTTCTCCACCCGCAGATGCTGGACGCGGCAGACGAACTTCAGCGCACCGTTGCGCATCAGCGCGCCGGGCAGTAGCCCGGCCTCGGTGATGATCTGGAAGCCGTTGCAGACGCCGAGGACCCGGACGCCCTGATCGGCCCGCGCCTTCACCTCGCGCATGATCGGCGAATGCGCCGCCATGGCGCCGGAGCGCAGGTAATCGCCATAGGAGAAGCCGCCGGGCACGACGATCAGGTCGACCTTGGGCAGTTCGGTGTCGCGGTGCCAGACCAGATGCGGCTTGGTCCCGCTGACGGCCTCCAGCGCGGCGACGGCGTCGCGTTCGCGGTTGGAGCCGGGGAAAACGACGATGGCGGCCTTCATGGGGCGGTCAAAATCCGGCGTCGTGAGGGGGAGGAGTTCGCGCCGGACACTAAAGCCGCCGCCCCGGCAAAGCAAGAGTCGGCCAAGGGGCGGCGGAGTTGTGTGCGGCGCATTACATACCCGGCGCATCCTCTTCCGGGTACGCGGTGATGTGGTGCAACGACAGGTCGGCGCCTTTGTATTCCTGTTCGGGGTCGAGACGGATGCCGACGGTGACGCGCAGCAGGCCGTAGACCGCGAGACCGGCGGCGAATCCGAAGCCGGCGCCGCCCAGTGTGCCGGCGATCTGGCTGAGGATCGACACCCCGCCCAGGCCGCCCAGCGCCTCCTGCCCGAACACGCCGGCCAAGAGGCCGCCGGTCAGGCCGCACAGGCCGTGCAGCGGCCAGACGCCCAGCACGTCGTCGATCTTCCAGTCGATCTGGCACTTGTTGAAGGCCCAGACGAACAGCAGGCCCGCCACGCCGCCGGTGATCAGCGCGCCCAGCGGGTGCATGACATCCGACCCGGCGCAGACCGCCACCAGACCGGCCAGCGCGCCGTTGTGGACGAAGCCGGGGTCGGTGCGGCTGATGACCAGCGAGGTGACGATGCCGCCGACCATCGCCATCAGCGAGTTCAGCGCCACCAGACCCGTCACGCCGTCCAGAACCTGCGCGCTCATCACGTTGAAGCCGAACCAGCCGACGCACAGCACCCAGGCGCCAAGCGCCAGGAAGGGGATGTTCGACGGCGGGATGGCGACCAGCGAGCCGTTGGCGCGGTAGCGGCCGCGGCGGTTGCCGAGGTTCAGCACGGCGCCCAGCGCTACCCAGCCGCCGAAGGCATGCACCACCACCGACCCGGCGAAGTCGTGGAAGGGCTGGCCGAAGGTGGCGGCCATCCAGCTCTGCAGGCCGAAGCGGGTGCCCCACACCGTGCCTTCCATCAGCGGATAGAACAGCGCGATGAGCGCCAGAGTGGCAGCCGCCTGCGGCCAGAAGCGGGCGCGCTCGGCGATGCCGCCCGACACGATGGCCGGGACCGCGGCGGCGAAGGTCGCCAGGAAGAAGAACTTGACCAGATCATAGCCATAGGCTGCGAAACCGCCGCTTCCCTTGCCGACCAGCGTGTGGGCGTCGGCGAAGAAGTCGATGCCGTAGGCGACGGTGTAGCCGATGAAGAAATAGGCGATGGTCGACATGGCGAAATCCGACAGGATCTTCACCAGCGCGTTGACCTGATTCTTGCGGCGGACCGTCCCGACCTCCAGCAGGGCGAAGCCGCAGTGCATCGCCAGCACCATCACCGCGCCCATCAGGACGAAAAGAACATCACCGCCCGTTTTTGCCGCATCCATTTGCGCAAACCTTCAGCAATTTGCCTAAAAAATCGACAAACTGCTATCAAATTGAGCAAATATGCGCAAGGGCGTAGCTGACGTTTGGATAGGCGGAGTGGCGGAAATGCAGCACAAAAAGCGGGCGAACCCGTCACGGGTTGCCCGCTGTCTGCGCAAGAACGATGCCAAGAGATGAAGAGGCGGGCGGAGCTGCCTCCGCCCTCAATGCTTACATGCCGGCGATGGTCATGCCGTCGATGCGAACGGTCGGCGCATCCATGCCGAAGCGCAGCTCCAGGTCGTCGGCGGCCTCCATGTTCAGGAACATGTCCTTGAGGTTGCCGGCGATGGTGATCTCGTTGACCGGATAGGCGATCTGTCCGTTCTCGATCCAGAAGCCGCCGGCGCCGCGGCTGTAATCGCCGGTGACGCCGTTGACGCCCATGCCCATCAGGTCGGTGAGGTAGAAGCCGTCCTTGATCTCCGCCAGGATATCGGCGCGGCTGCGCTTGCCGGCGGCCATATAGACGTTGGCCGGGGCCGGGCCGGGAGGGCCGGAAGTGCCGCGCGCGGCGTGGCCGGTGGTCTGCAGGCCGAGCTGCCGGGCGGAGCGCAGGTCGAGCAGCCAGGTGGTCAGCACGCCGTTCTCGATCAGGGTGCGGCGCTTCACCTCGACGCCCTCCGCATCGAAGGGGCGGGAGCGCAGGCCGCGCTTCACATGCGGATCGTCGACGATGGTGATGGAGGGGGCAAAGATTTGCTGCCCCATCTTGTCCTTCAGGAAGCTGGTGCCGCGGGCGATGCTGGGCCCGCTGATGGCGCCGGTGAGATGGCCGAGCAGGCCGCGCGACACCCGCGGGTCGAACACCACCGGCACCTTGCAGCTCTTGACCCGGCGCGGGTTCAGACGGCGGACGGCACGCTCGCCGGCTTCGCGGCCGATCTCCGCGGCATCGCGCAGGTCGGCGCCATAGACCTTGCTGTCATAGTCGTAGTCGCGCTCCATCCCCGTCCCGGTCCCGACGATGACGGAGGCCGACAGCGACTGGCGCGACACGCCGTAGGTGCCGGCGAAGCCGTTGGACGCGGCGATGGCGATGGTCGAGCGGCTCCAGCCGGCGTCGGCGCCTTCGGAGTTGGTGACGCCCTGAACCGCCAGCGCCGCCTCTTCAGCGACGCGAGCGCGCTCGATCAGCGTTTCCGACGACGGTTCCTCGGAATCGCAGATGTCGAGGTCGGGCCAGCTGCGGGCCAGTTGTTCGGGATCGGCGATGCCGGCAAATCCGTCCTCCGGCACGACGCGGGCCATGGCGATGGCGCGCTCGACCAACTCGTCCAGCACCTTGGTGCTGCGGTCGGTGGAAGAGACGATGGCCTGCCGCTTGCCGACGAACACCCGAAGGCCGAGATCGCCGGATTCGGACCGCTCCAGCTTTTCAGTCTTGCCCAGCCGCTGGGCGAGGGACACGGAAGCGCTGTCGAACAGCACGGCGTCGGCGGCATCCGCCCCGGCGGCACGCGCCTTGGCGATCAGGTCGTCCAGCAGGTTCAGGACCCCGGACGGATCCGTCCGGTGCTGGTCGTTCGGCGAAACGGTCATCAGGCTCTCCGGTTGGTCTCCTGTCTGTCTAGCAAATGGGAGGGCAACGCGGAACGGGGAAGAGGTTAAATGCCGCCCACCCGTCTCGGCGGCCATGCTATGCACGCGTTTCGCGGATCGGGATGCGGGGAGGGGGCGCGAACGCCCCCTCCGGACTCAGCCCTCGATCTTCGAGAAGTCGGCGACCGTGTTCAGGGTCGTGCGAATCTGCGTCAGCAGGCGCAGGCGGTTGGCGCGCAGATCCTTGTCCTCCGCGTTCACCGTGACCTTGTCGAAGAAGGCATCACCCGGGCCGCGCAGCTTCGCCAGCGCCGCCATGGTGCCGGTGAAGTCCTCCGTGTCCAGCAGCGGCTTGGCGGTGGCCGAGGCCTCGTTCAGCGCGGCGAACAGCGCCTTTTCCTCGTCCTGGGCCAGACGGGCGGCATCGACCGGCTGGTCGAAGGTCGCACCGTCCTTCTTCTCCTCGATGCGGACGATGTTGGACGCGCGCTTGTAGGCCGCCAGCAGATTGGCGCCCTCGTCGGAGCCGACAAAGGTCTGGAGGGCCTTCACGCGGGCCAGCAGCCGGACCAGATCGTCCTCGCCGCCGAGCGCGAACACGGCATCGACCAGATCGTGGCGGACGCCCTGCTCGCGCAGCACCACCTTCAGGCGGTCGGCGAAGAAGGACATCAGGTCGCCGCCAACACCGCCGGCCGGGGCGAAGCCGCTGACCTTGTAGGCGCCATGGGCCGCGGCGAAGATCTCCGACAGCTTCACCCGCAGCCCGTTCTCCAGCACCAGCCGGATCACGCCCAGCGCGGCGCGGCGCAGCGCATAGGGATCCTTCGAACCCGTCGGCTTCTCGTCGATGGCGAAGAAGCCGACCAGCGTGTCGATCTTGTCGGCGAGCGCCACCGAAACCGAAACCGGTGCGGTCGGGCAGCTGTCCGACGGACCCAGCGGCTTGTAATGGTCGGCGATGGCGTTGGCGACGTCGGCGCTCTCGCCCTGGCCCAGAGCGTAGTAGCGGCCCATGATCCCCTGGACCTCGGGGAACTCGCCGACCACCTCGGTCACCAGATCGGCCTTGCACAGCAGGGCGGCACGGCTGGCGGCGTCGCTGTCGGCGCCGATGGCGCGGGCGATCTCGGCGGCCAGAAGCTGCACGCGGGTGACCTTCTCGGCCACCGTGCCCAGCTTGGCGTGGAAAGTGATCTTTTCCAGCGCCGGGACGCGGGCTTCCAGCTTGGTCTTGCGGTCCTGGTCCCAGAAGAACTTGGCGTCGGACAGGCGGGCGCGCAGCACGCGCTCGTTGCCGGCGACCACGGCCTTGCCGCCGTCCAGCGTCTCGGTGTTCGCAACGACGATGAAGCGCGGGGCCATCCGGCCCTCGGCATCCAGCACGGCGAAATACTTCTGGTGGGTGCGCATGGAAGTGATGAGAACCTCCGACGGCACGTCCATGAAGCTTTCGTCGATGGCGCCCATCAGCACGACCGGCCATTCGACGAGGCCGGCGACCTCCTCCAGCAGCCCATCGTCGGGCGACAGGGTCAGGCCCTGGGCCTTGGCCAGCGCCTCAGCGTCGGCCTTGATCTTGGCCTTGCGCTCCTCGCGGTCGAGCACGACCTTGGCGGCGCGCAGCTTCTCCTTGTAGTCGGCGAAGCTCTCCACCGTGAAGGCGTCGGGGGCCAGGAAGCGGTGGCCGCGGGTGACGTTGCCGAAGACAACGCGGCCCTGGGTGCCGCCGATGTCATAGCCGCCGTCGAGCACGCGCCCGCCGAACAGGGCGATGATCGAGTGCAGCGGACGGACCCAGCGCACGGTGCCGGTGCCCCAGCGCATCGACTTCGGCCAGGGCAGCTCGGCCATGGCGGCGGGGATGATCTCCGCCAGCACCGCGGCGGTCTCGCGGCCCTTCTTCTCGGTCACCGCGAAATAGAACACGCCTTTGCCGGTGTCGCGCTGCTCGCACTGGTCGAGGCTGTCGAGCCCAGCCGACTTCAGGAATCCGGCGACCGCCTGTTCGGGAGAGCCGACGCGCGGACCCTTCTTCTCCTCGCGCACGTCGGCGGTGCGCTCCGGCAGCCCGTCGACCACCAGGGCCAGACGGCGCGGGGTGGAGTGCGCTTCGGCCTTGGCGAAGGTCAGGCCGTTCGCCGCCAGCTTGTCGGTGACGAGGCGTTTCAGGTCGTCGGCGGCCCGCGCCTGCATGCGGGCGGGGATTTCTTCGGAGAAGAATTCGATCAGGAGTTCGGTCATGGGATTACTTCGCCCCCGTCCAGGCTTCACAGCAGGCCTTGGCCAGCGTGCGCACGCGGCCGATATAGGCGGCGCGCTCGACAACGCTGATCACGCCGCGGGCGTCCAGCAGGTTGAACAGATGCGACGCCTTGATGCACTGGTCATAGGCGGGCAGCGCGAGGTTCTGCGCCACCAGCGCCTGGCACTCGGCCTCGGCGTCCTTGAAATGCTGGAGCAGCATGTCGGTGTTGGCGAACTCGAAATTGTGCTTCGAGTATTCGACCTCGGCGCGCTTGAACACGTCGCCGTACTTCACGCCCTGGCCGTTGAAGTCCAAGTCGTAGACATTCTCCACGCCCTGCACATACATGGCGAGGCGTTCCAGGCCGTAGGTCAGCTCGACCGCGACCGGGTCGCACTCGATGCCGCCGACCTGCTGGAAATAGGTGTACTGCGTCACTTCCATGCCGTCGCACCACACTTCCCAGCCCAGGCCCCAGGCGCCCAGCGTCGGGCTTTCCCAGTCGTCCTCGACGAAGCGGATGTCGTGCAGCGCCGGATCGATGCCGATGGCGCGCAGGCTTTCCAGATAAAGCTCCTGCGCGTTGGCCGGCGAGGGCTTCATGATGACCTGGTACTGGTAATAATGCTGCAGGCGGTTCGGATTCTCGCCATAGCGGCCGTCCTTCGGCCGGCGCGACGGCTGGACATAGGCCGCCTTCCAGGGGTCGGGACCCAGCGCGCGCAGCGTGGTCGCGGGGTGGAAGGTGCCGGCGCCGACCTCCATGTCGTAGGGCTGCAGGATCGCGCAGCCGGTGGCCGCCCAATAGCTCTGCAGCCGCAGGATCACGTCCTGGAAGCAGCGCGGCCGGTTCGCATCGGCGGGCGAGGGGGGACGCGGTTGTGAAGCGGCCGCAGCGGGCTGGGGGCTGGTCATGGCGGCGTCCTTTCGCATAACTGGCGCGAATGCAGGCCGCTCATAGGATGCGGCCGGGGGCGGGTCAATCTGCCCGCACCTGATGGGGACGCCCGATGCGCACGCTTGCCAGACTGATGACCGCCACCCTGCCCGTCGTCGTGGCGCTGTCGGTCGCGGCACCCGCGCTGGCCGAGCCGGTGGTGCTCAGGATCGAGGCCAAGCGCGGCGTCGAGAGCGAGGCGGCGATCGCGGCCTGGGCCGGCCGGTTCCCGAATGTCGTGGCGTTTCAACTGCCTGGTGGCTGGACCGGCATCGGCCTCGGCCCGATGGAGCGCACCGCCGCCGAGGCCGAGATGGCGCGGCTGAAGGCGGCGGGCGAGATCCCCGGCGACAGTTTCATCGCCCCTGCGCCGGCCGAGATCGTGGCCGCGGCGGCGCCCGACGCGGGTGCGGCTCCGGCTGAGTCCGGGGCGGCCGAGGGGATGGCGGCGGGGAGTCCGGCGGCGGGTACGTCGACC
>JAFAFA010000001.1 GCA_023423695.1 Pseudomonadota bacterium
GGCCAGGTGGAAGCCGGTGGCGAGCGTGTACGCCGCCCCGAAGTCATCGCTGAGCCCCAGCCCGAGCGCGCGCTTGCCGACATAGTCGTAGGCCTTGAGGCCCACGAACACCAAGCCCAGCCCGATCCCGGCGGCGTAGAACCAGCGCGCCCGCGCGAGGCGCTCGAGGCGCACCGAGTGCACCGCCTCGGCCACCAGCCATCCGCTCGTCAGGAGCGTCAGCGTCAGCCCGAGCCCGAAGCTCGGATCGAGCAGGCGCTGTCCGGCGGCGAAGACCGAGGGCTCGCTCGCCCGAAACCCGGCCAGGAAGACGAGGATGATCCCGAACGTGACGAGCTCGAGCGTCACGACGATCCACATCAGGAGCCCGCCGGGCGGCTCCAACAAGGCGCGCGTCGCCAACGGCGCGCTGGCGGAGTTGGCTTCACTCATCGTGGGCTCGGACCGTGGGGTCATCGCTCGCCGAGGAAAGCCTCCGATCGCGCGCCGCGCCCGATGGATTGATCGGGGCGCAAGTGCGCCGTGCTCGACCCAGATCAGCGCAGCCAGGCGCCGATGGCGTTGGCGAGGGGGCCGGCGACGCGGTCCGCGAGCTCGGGGCGGACGCGCATCTCCTCGAAGGGGGTGTACTCCTCGACGAGCAGATCGCGGCGCACCTCGAGGCAGAGCACCTGGCCGAGGTAGCGCATCGAGAAGTAGTAGCCCTGGGTGGCAGGGTGCAGCGTGTAGGCGCCGCCCTCGACCGTCTCGTAGCCGAGCGCGCGGTAGCCGGCGAGGACCTGCTCGACCATGTCCTCGGGCGGGTGGCGGACGCCCTCGGCGGTGCGGGTGATCAGATCGATCTCGGCGCGCACCGGCCAGCTCGCCCACGCGTCGGGCTCGTGCGCCTTCCTCAGCGCCTCGACGATCGAGTCGTCGATCTTCGCGATGCCCATCGTGCGCGGGCCGTAGGTGTGGGGGCTCAGCGCGAAGCCCCCGTTGCCGCAGACCTGCTCGTAGGCGCGCTCGATCAGCCCGACGTACGCGCGGTGCAGGCCGAGCAGGAGCGAGATGTCGTCACGGTGCCGCACGTAGGGCGCGACGCCCGCGGTCATGCCGCTCTTCGCCAGATCGTCCTTGGTGTCCTCGAGGCGGTTGGTGTCGATGAACGTGCGCGGGACGAGGCAGCGGATCAGCAGCGCCGAGCGATCGGGGTGCTGCGCGATCACCCGCTCGGCCACCCGCCTGCCGTAGTCCCACGCGCCGACGTCGGTGTTGACGTGGAAGAAGACGTGGAGGTCGGCGGGCAGATCGCCCACCAGCCGAGCGCGCAGCGCGTCGTAGTGCGCGCGCCGATCGGCGCCGTGCGGGACCTCGACGAGCAGGCTCGGCGGCGCGCTCGGGTCGGCGTGCGGGCCGTCGAGGCGCTCGACGTGCGCGACCGAGGCGATGGATCTGAGATCGTTCGACATTCGATGGCGAACGCTGCCACCGACCGCGCCGCGCATCAATCGGCGCGCGTGCCTCTCGACGAGCCCGTCATGGTAGCGTCTCCACGTGGATACGAAGGGGAAGCTCCTTCGCGACGTCCGCGAGTGGATCCGCCTGGGCCTGCCCGAGGACGAGGCGACGCTGCGGCGCTTCGGGCTGCTCGCGCGGGTCGAGCGGAGCTTCGGCGGCTGGGAGGCGGCCGTCGCGGAGTCCCGGGCCGAGCGACCCGCCGTCCCGGCGTGCAGCTCGCTCCCCGAGGACCCGATCGCGGCGCTCGACGCGCTCGTCGGGCTCATGAGCGATCGGATGGTCATGCGCCTGACCGGGCGCCCGCGGCGCGAGGTCGCGGCGCGCCGGTGGTGGCTCGGCCGGCCGATCCGCGTGGCGGCCGTCGACGCGCGCATCGCCGCGAGCCCGGAGCTCGGCGTCCTCTCGGACAGCGTGCTCGCGGCGCAGCTGGGCACGACGCCCTCGCGGGTCGCCGCGGTGCGGGGCGCCCGCGGGATCGTGGCCAGCCGACGGCGCGCTCATCAGGTCGAGCGGGAGCGAGTCCGTGAGGGCTTGGCGGCGCTCGAGGAGGGGCCGACGCGCGTCGTCTTGCACGAGCGCTTCGTGGCGGGGCGCTCGCGCGCGGACATCGCCAACGAGCTCGGTCGGACCCCGGCCGAGGTGCTCGAGATGGAGCTGGCCGGCTGCGCGCAGCTCGGGCTCCCGAGGCGGCGGTCGTGGTCCTCCCCCCTGAGCGACGAGCAGCGCGCTCGCGTACGCGACGGGTTGGAGGAGCTGCGCGACCCGCGCTGGAGGATCGTGCTGACGGACCGCCACCTGCGCGAGCCCCCTCGCAGGATCCGGGAGCTCAGCGCGCAGCTCGGCGTCTCGTGCACCACGATCCAGAATATGGAGACCCGGGCGCTCCGCGCGCTGGGGATCCTCGAGACGCCGGCCTCTTCGGCGCCGCCGCGCGTGGACGACGAGCTCCGCCAGCGCGTGCGCGACGGATTGACGGCGCTCTCGAACTCCCGCTGGGCGCAGGTGCTGGAGGAGCGCTTCCTGAGGGAGCCGCCTCGCTCACGGCCGGCGATCGCCCGGGACCTCGGCGTCTCGGGGGATCGGGTGCGGGAGATCGAGCGCATCGCGCTCGCGCGTCTCGGGATCGAGATCACACCGGCGCCGGGGTACGCGGGCCGGCAGCGGTACGCGGTGGAGCTGTCCGACGAGGCTCGCGCGCGCCTCGTCGAGGGGCTGCCGACGCTCTCGGAGCGCATGGCGAGCGTCCTGCGCGAGCGCCTCCTCGCGGACCCTCCGCGCACTCGGCGCGAGGTCGCGGCCCAGCTCGGGCTCGCGATCGACGAGGTCGCCGTCGCGGAGAGACAGGCGCTCGCGCGGCTGGGGATCGGACCCGTGCTCCGGAAGCCGGAGCCGCGTGAGCCGAAGCCGCGCGAGCCGAAGCCGCGCGAGCCGAAGCCGCGCGAGGCGAAGCCGCGCGAGCCGAAGCCGCGCGAGCCGAATCCGCGCGAGGCGAAGCCGCGCGAGCCGAAGCCGCGCGAGCCGGCTCGGCCCACCTCGCTCGACCGCTCCCCGCAGACCGTGGGCACCCGGGCTGCCCGCACGCGCGAGCGCCTCGAGCGCGGCGGCCA
>JAFAFA010000003.1 GCA_023423695.1 Pseudomonadota bacterium
GGGCTTCATGCTTACGAAGTGCATCCGCGGTGGACCGGGCGAAGGCCACGGGAGCTGATCGTCTACGACGCGCTTCATCCCTGTCCGTATCTGGAGGGGCGCCAGGCGCGGCTCCCGATGCGCCTCCCCACCCGCGCGCTCAGCCCCGAGGAGCTCGACCAGCGCCTCGACGAGGGTGATCGCCGCCACGGCCCCTTCCTCTATCGGCCGAGCTGCCCCGGCTGCCGCGCGTGCGAGGCGATCCGCATCGACGTCAGCGACTTCGCGCTCTCGGCCTCGCACCGGCGGGTGCTGCGAAAGGGCGATCGCGCGCTGACCGTCGAGGTCGGCGATCCGGTGGCCGACGACGAGCGCCTCGCGCTCTACGAGAAGCACAAGCGCGAGCGCGATCTCGTCAGCGGCTCCGGCGAGCCGCTCGATCTCAAGGGCTACGAGGGCTTCCTGGTCGACCGCTGCGTCCGCAGCTTCGAGCTGCGCTATCGCTTCGAGGGCAAGCTCGTCGCGGTGGCGGTGACCGACCAGGGCGCCGACTCGCTCTCGGCCGTCTACTGCCTGTGGGATCCGAGCTACTCGCACCTGAGCGTCGGCACCTACTCGGTGCTGAAGCAGATCGAGCTCACCCGCCAGTGGGGCATGCGCCACCTCTACCTCGGGCTCTTCATCTCGACGAACGAGCACATGAAGTACAAGGCCCGCTTCGTCCCCCACGAGCGGCTGATCGACGGAGCCTGGCAGCGCTTCGGGTAAGCGCGAGGCAAGCTCCGCGCGCATGAGCGACACCGTGATCCGCGCGACGGTGCACGTCGCGGATCGATCCGATCCCCTGACGGTCGAGGTGCGGGTCACCGACCGCGTCGAGGCGCGCGCCGAGGAGGGCGATCACGTCTTCGCGATCCCGCTCGCCGAGCTGACGCTCGAGCCCGGCGGCTTCGAGGCCGACTTCGTCTTCTGCCGCCCGCCCGACGCGAGCTTCACGATCGCCGTGCGCGATCCGCGCTTCGTCCCGGCGCTCGAGGCGGTCGCCGACGAGCGGCTGCGCGACGAGCTCCGGAAGATCGGCGTGCACCGGAAGCGGCACGGGCGCGGCAAGTGGATCGGGATCGGGATGGTCGTCGCGGCGATCGCGATCGCCGGCCTCGCCGTCGCGAGGGTCCCGCGGATGCTCGCCTCGAGCGTCGACGCGCTGCCGGTGAGCGTCGATCGACAGCTCGGCGACGCCGCGACGATGCAGCTCGAGCAGGCGGGCGACGAGCTCTCCGAGCCGGTGGTCCGCGCGTTCGTCGAAGAGCTCGTGCGCCGCTTGTCGCCGCACGCCGCGCTCGAGGGCGTCGACTTTCGCGTGCGCGTGGTGGAGAGCGAGGACGTGAACGCCTTCGCGCTGCCGGGCGGGCAGATCGTGATCTTCACCGGGCTGCTGCGCGCGGCCGGCGGGCCCGACGAGATCGCCGGCGTGCTCGGCCACGAGATGGCGCACGTCACCCTGCGGCACGGGCTGCGCAACGTGGCGCACCGCGCGGGGCTCGTGCTCGGCCTCTCGCTCCTCCTCGGCGACGCGAGCGGC
Organism: Pseudomonadota bacterium; assembly: GCA_023423695.1. Classification (GTDB taxonomy): domain Bacteria; phylum Pseudomonadota; class Alphaproteobacteria; order Azospirillales; family Azospirillaceae; genus Azospirillum. Next base: position 1,562 of record JAFAFA010000003.1, read on the forward strand.
TGGGCCGAGCTGGCCGGCGAGGCGGCGCTGCTGGCGCAGTCGAACGACTACAGCCGCGAGCAGGAGCGCGCGGCCGACGCCGAGGGCGTGCGCATGCTGCTGGCCGCGGGCCTCGATCCGAGCGGGCTCGCCGACTTCTTCCGGCTGCTCGAGGATCAGCCCGGCAGCGAGCTGAGCGGCGCGATGAGCTGGCTCAGCACCCACCCCGATCACCGCTCGCGCATCGCCCACGTCGAGGAGCTCGTCGAGGCGCTGCCGGCCGCGCCCCTGCGCCCGCTCGCGACCGACTGGGAGGCCGTGAAGCGCGCGCTCGAGCGTTGAGCCTCGCCGCACATCGCGTGTCGTGACGGAGCTGAGTACGCTGTCGGCTCATGGGCGGCTCGCGCACGACCGATCGGCATCAGTTCCCTTGGACGGGGACCGTTCAGGGCGTCCTCCAGGCGGTGATTGCGACGATGTTCATCTGGGGAGGGAGCCGCATGTACTCCTATCTCTCCAGGACCGATCACGACGCGCCGCCGCTCCTCTGGATGCTGCTGGTCGGGATCGTGGGCCTGCTGATCGGCCTCGGCGTGAGCGTGGATCGCCGCCGCAAGCGCGTGCCGCTGAGCCTCGCGGCACCGCCGGCCGCGCGGGTGGTCGTGCTGGGGATCGTGATGGTCGCCGTGCTCTGGAGCGCGAGAGGCTGGCACGACGCCGATGGGGGTGGCCTCGTGGTTGGGGCGCTCGTGTTCGTCGTGGTGGACCGCATCGTCGGGCCGGCCTGGATCCTCGGGCGCGCGCTCTGGCAGGAACGCTCGCGCCGCGGCTGGCGGCGGCACGAGGTCGTCGAGGTCGAAGGCGGCCGCGCGCTCCTGCGCGATCCATCGTCGGGGGCGACGTTGCGCGCTCGGAGCGAGCTCCCGCTCGAGCTCGGCGCCGCGTACGTCGACCTCGAGGCGCTGCCGAGCGCCGATCCCTATCGCCACGACGAGGTGAGCGCGCGCGTGCGACAGCTGGAGACCTTCGAGACGCGTGCCGCTCGCGGGCACGCCAGCGCGACGGCGGCGCTCGCGCTGCTCTCGGGCCTCCTGTGGCTCGCGCTCCCGTATTGCCTGGCGCTCGGCCCCGAGCTCACCCGAACGCGTTGAGGGTGCGGCGCCCGCGTGCATCGATCCCGGCGTGATCAGGAGCGAAGCGAAGTGACGGTAGGCCGACGCCTGCCGAGCGTCGGCTCCGCCCTCGTGTCCCGCAGGTGTCGGGATGCCGTCACGTAGCGGAGCGACCCCTGTGATCGAGCTCTCCTCACCCCACAACTGGTGCGATCGCGTCTGTGAGCGCTGCCCGCTCGCCACCACCTGCCCGATCGGCGTGTCGGAGCTCGGCGAGACCGCGCCGAAGCTCGACCTCGGCGAGATCCTTCGAGACGGCCAGCGCATGCTCGACGAGGCCCTGCGCGAGCAGGGCATCGATCCGGACGACGTCGGGCCGCCTCCGCCCCCCTCGGCCGAGGCGGCGGCGCTCACCCGCCTCTCGACGGAGTTTGCGAAGGCGGTCGGGCGCATCCTCCGCGAGGCTCCCGCTCATGCCGATCCGGAGCTCGTGTCCGAGCTCCGCGCCGCCGTGCGGATGATCGCCAGCAAGTGCGCGCGGCTCGCGACGTACATCGACGATCCGCCCGAGGACTTCGGCCACGACGCCGCGCCGAACCTGCTGCTCCTCGAGGTGATCGGCGCGCGCATGCGCGCCGACCTCGACGCGCTCTTCGACGACGAGCACCGCCCCGCGTTCGACGCGATCCTCGCCGAGCTCGGCGCTCGCCTGACTCCCCTCTACGAGCAGGTCTTCCCCGAGGTTCGCGCGGAGCTCGCGCGCCTCGTCGAGCGCGGCGAGGCGCCGACCCCATTCCTGATCGTTCAGCCGGGATGAGCGCGAGCGCGTCGCGCACGAGAGTGATCGTGCGGGGCGGTGGCACATGGAGAGAACGACATCGTGATCTGGCGCTGCGCGCGCCAGCGGATCGAGGCTTCGATCGGTCAAGCCGGGAGACGAGGAGAGCAGGAGGCGAGGAGAGGAAGGGATCTCGTCGCACCTGCCCGCCTTCGGCGCTGCGCGCGGAGGGTCAGGATCGCCAGGCGATCGGCTCTCATGAGCCGCTCGCCGCGCAGCGTCGCGCTCGCGTGCGTCGCGGTGGAGTAGGTGTCCCTCGGGCATGGGGCACTACGATCGTCCTAGCCCCCTCGTGCAGACGTTCCTGCCCTACGCCTCCTTCGCTCACACCGCGCGCGTGCTCGACGCGCGGCGGCTCGGCAAGCAGCGGGTCGAGGCGCTGCAGATCCTGCGCGCGCTCGAGCTCGAGGACTACGGCTGGCGCCATCATCCTGTCGTCTGCATGTGGCGCGGCTACGAGGACGCGCTCGCCGCGTACGGCGTCGCGATCGGCCGCGAGTGGATCCGCCGCGGCCACCGCGACACGGTCGTCGCGCAGATCGTCGAGCTCGCGCCTTGCGGCCGAGCGCTCTCGCCGGCCGAGCTCCGCGAGCACATGCCGCCCTGGATGGGGTGGCGCGCGCTCCATCGCTCGCATCAATCGGCGCTCGTTCGCAAGGAGCCCGAGCACTACCGCCCGCTCTTCCCTTCCGTGCCCGACGATCTCCCCTACGTGTGGCCGGAGCCCTGCGCGCCGCGAGCGCCGCGCGACGAGCCGCTCTCCGCGTGGGTCGTGCGCGCC
>JAFAFA010000152.1 GCA_023423695.1 Pseudomonadota bacterium
GCTTCATGACCACGATCCACTCCTACACGGGTGACCAGCGGATCGTCGACACCAACCACAAGGACCTGCACCGCGCCCGCGCGGCGGCCCTGAACATGATCCCGACCTCGACCGGTGCGGCCAAGGCGGTCGGCAAGGTGCTGCCGGAGCTGAAGGGCAAGCTGGACGGCACCGCCATGCGCGTGCCTACCCCGAACGTGTCGGTCGTCGACTTCAAGTTCACGTCCAAGCGGGCCACCTCGGTGGAAGAGATCACCAAGGCGATCTCCGATGCCGCCAACGGCCCGCTCAAGGGTGTGCTGGCCGCCTACACCGAGGATCTGGTGTCGACCGACTTCAACCATGATCCGCACAGTTCGACCTTCGCGCTGAACGAAACCAAGGTCATTGATGGCAATTTCGTGCGCGTCATGGCGTGGTATGATAACGAATGGGGATTCTCCAACCGTATGGCCGACACCGCAGTCGCCATGGCGAACGCCAAGTAAGCTGCGTCGAACCGATAATACCGACCCAGACCAAAGGAGCCGGACGTTGAGCAAGACGATCATGTGGGCTGAAACCGACGCCAAGGGCTTCGAGTCCGAGTGCCTGTTCAACGAGGACAGCCGCCAGTACGAAGTGATGGTCTGCGCATCGGGCCGCCGACTCTGCCGGTCGGAATCCTTCCCGGCGCACTCCGATCCCATGCAGGGCATGACCGACGAGGACCGCCAGCGCGCCCTGAAATGCGCCGAACGGCTGGTCATCGAGATCGAACACGATCTGGGCGACCGCTGACGGGATTGCATCAGGACCGTAATGCGACGGGCCGGCACCCTTCACGGTGCGGGCCCGTCGCATTTCCTGCCGCCGTCTTCAGTGTGCCGGGGCCACGCCGTCGGCGCTGGCCGGCGGGGCTCCGGCAGTCGGCATTCTTGCCGCCCTTCGGGGCGGATGCCGGATCACTCCTCCTCGTCGTCGGCCGTCTCCTCCTCGGCTGGTTCGTCCAGAACGATCTCGTCATTCACGGCGTAGAGCATGCACTCCTCCTTGCCGCCGGCCTGCTCGCACTTCTCGACCGCCGCGGTGCCGGCATCCTCCTCGCTGTCGCGGTCCCACACCGACGCCCAGCGGCCGGTCAGCGTCACGGCCAGAGCCTTGTGTCCGGCATTGCGCTGGTAGTTGACCATGCCGACCTTGCGCGTGTGCTCGCTGACGAAGGGAACGCGCGCCGGATCGAAGGGGCCGGAGCCCAGGATCTCCACCGGCATCGGGACGAAGCGCCTGCCGTCCATCATCACCACGCCATCGTCGACGGCGTAAAGGGTGCAGGGCTCCTCCGCCCTGTACTGGCAATATTGCAGGGCGCTGCGCCGGACGTCGTCAGCGGTCCGGCTGTTCGACTTGTTGGAGAAGTAGGCGTAGTTCCCCTTGGTCGAGATCGCCAGCGCCTTGGGCGACGGCAGGCCGGGATAGATGGCCAGCGCGGCGCGCGACTTGCCGCTGAGATAGGGGATCGCCTCGACATCGACCGGCTGGGCTGCGGGAGCGGCCGGTGCAGGGGCGTGGGTGGGAACCGGTGGGGCGGCCAGCGCGGCGACCGACACCGGCGCCCGTTCCGCCGTGGCGGCTGCGCCCGCCGTGCCGCCAAGTTCGGCGACCCGCGCCTCGGCAATCGCTGTGAAGGTGCCCTGCGGGAACTGCTTCAGATAGGCTTCGAACAGCCCGCGGTTGGAACTGCCCTTGATGCTGTCCCAGAACAGCAGTTCCTTGTCGGCTCCCGCGGCGGCGGGCGCCTCGGTTGGCGGCTGGGTCACCACCGTCGTCGGCCCCAGGAAATAGAAGCGGCCTTCGATGGGGGAGGCCGACACCCACGGCTGCTGGACGCCGCCAGTGTTGCGCTTGACCGTGATGCCGACATCGTTGAAGACGTCGAACACGGTCTCCCCCGGCTTCAGCAGGGCCTTCGACAAGGCTTCGGTGTAGGGGCTGTTCGATCCGGTGCCGTCGGCCGCCACCGCGCCCGGCTGGGTCGCATAGGCGATGATCGTGCCGGCCGGCGCCTGCATCTGCGCCAGTCCGGGCGACGCGGCGCGCAGGCCGCGACCGCCGAAGGGATTGTTGCGGCAGGCGTCCAGGATGACGATGTTCATCCGGCTTTCCGCCAGTGCCATCTCGTCCAGCACCATGGCGATGTCGATCAGTTCATAGCGGACGTCCGCCTCCTTCTCCAGATTGGCGGAGACCGGCAGCAGGTAATTGGTGCCGCGCGCCTGCATGCCGTGCCCGGCATAGAAGAACAGCCCGACATCCGCCCCGGCCAGCCTGGCGCCGAAGCTGCGGATCGCCCGCTCGGTGCCCGCCCGGTCCAGATCGATCTGCGGCGCCCCGCCGACCAGTTCGAACCCGGCCGTGCGCAGGGAGTCGGCCATCGCCTTGGCGTCATTGGCCGGGTTGGGCAGCCGCGGCGCATGCTGATAGGTGCTGTTGCCCAGGATCAGCGCCACCCGCCGCTCCTTTTCCGCCGACCAGCATGGCCCGGACACCCAGACGATTAGGGACAGGGCCAGCGACAAGGCCAGCGCGGGAGTGCGTCCCAGGGTGCTCACAGCCATTTTCCTTCGGATCGGAAGCGTCGCGGCCACTCTGCCCAGGCAATGCTTGCGCTTGCAAGACCGGCGATACCCCGAAGGATCTATGCTGCTCCCCCTTAAACGTAGGCGATCAGCCGCCCGGCCGCCAGAACCGCGACCCACAGCAGCAGCGAGGCCGCACCGGCCACGCGCGCCGCCGTCGGTGGCCGCCCTCCCCCGCCCCAATCGAGGATCCGCCGCCCGGCGCCGCGATGGAACAGCGCGATGTTGGCAAGCGCGACGATCAGAAGCCCCATCTTGACGAGGAAGGCCGGATTGCCGGCCAGCGCGGTCGCCTCGCTGATGAACAGCAGCATCCCGGTCGGCACCGCCAGGACGAAGCCGACGACCGCCACCGGCAGCAACAGGCGCGACAGCGCCTCGGCCGGCAGGCGGGCGTGCAGGCCCATCAACCGCAGATCGAAGGCCGCGATCGCTCCGACCAGCAACGCCAGCCCCAGGATGTGCAGCACCTCGACCAGCGGATAGAGCCAGAGCGAACCGCGCAGCGCCTCGCCAAGGCCGGAGGTCTCCAGCGCCACCAGCCAGCCGGGTCCGGTCGGGCCCTGGCTGTGGTCCATCAGCGCAGCTCGACGGTCTGGCCGCCGGCGGTGATGCGTTCCGCCCGCAGTTCCGCCGGTTCGGACTTGTGGGCATAGCCGACCACCGTCACCGTCTGGCCGGGCTTGATCGTCCCGTCCGGCAGGCCGCGCGCGGTCATGCGGCCGGGCGGCGCCAGCACCACGTGCCACAGCTTGCCGTCCGATTGCAGGTTCAGCATGGCGTGCGGGTTGCTGAAGGCGAACTGCTCCACCGTGCCGGTCAGGGTCAGCGTCTTGTCGGCGTCATAACCGCCCCAGCCATGATGGGCCATCGCCGGCAGCGCCACCGCCGCAATAGCGGCTGCAAAGCTTGCGGCAACAATCACACGGGATCGGGTGTTGAGCAGGCGGCTGCGGACCATGGTGACGCACTCCCTCTCATCAGGCATCCTCGCCACACATGGGGTGGGCCGCCCTCCCGGCAAGTGGGAGGCAGGGAACCGCACCGCCAACGGAGATGCCGATGTCCGTCCCGATGCCTGCCCTGGGCCGCCGCACCCTGATCGCTCTGTCCGCCGCCCTGTCGCTTGCGGCATTGGGCGGTACGCTTCCCGCCGCCGCCGTGGAGACCGCCGGTCTCGTCGTGCTGATGCGCCATGCGGAGGCTCCGGGTACCGGCGACCCGCCCGGATTCACGCTGGACGACTGCGCGACCCAGCGCACTCTCAACGACGACGGCCGCGCCCAGGCCAAGCGCATCGGCGAGCGGCTGCGGCAACTCGGCATCGCCAAGGCCCGCGTGCTGTCCAGCCAATGGTGCCGCTGCCTGGAAACCGCGCGGCTGCTGGACCTTGGTCCGGTCAAGGAGATGTCCGCCCTCAACTCCTTTATCGGTAGGCCGGAGGAGGAGAAGGACAGGATCACCGAACTGCGCCAGTTCCTGGCCGACCTGCCGCGCGACGGCCAGCCGGTCGTGCTGGTGACGCATCAGGTCACCGTCACCGCGCTGACCGGCATTTTCCCGGCATCGGGCGAGGCGGTCCTGCTGCGGGCGAACGGCACCCCCAACCCCGACCAACTCGACCGCCCGCCGACCCGCTGAGGAGGGCTCCAGGCGCAAAGTGTCGGACCTGAACATTTGCGCCGTTGACCGGAACGAACGCCTCGGTCTGGATAGGCCGCTTCGGGTGACACCCAGCCGCACGCGGGGTCACCGGCGGTAGAGGCCAGGGAAAAGGAAAATGTTCGGTACTCGGACCATCGCATTCCACATGTCCAGTCCAGCGATGGACAGGGCATGGCATCATCTATACAGGAATGCCGTCTCTCTAATATTCGTCGTCGTCGGATTTGGTCTCGCAGGATGTTCGACGGCACAGGTCACCACGCCCGCCCGCTCCGCCACCGAACAGCTCCTGATCTCCACCGCCGCGGATCAGGCGGCGGAGCGTCTGGCCGGGCGGCTGGCGGTGAAGGGCAGCGTCTATATCGATGCCAGCGGCGTCGAAGGCTACGACACCAAATATGCCGTCTTCGCCGTCCGCGACGCCCTGTTGCGCCATGGTGCCGCCATGGCCCAGACGCGCGACGCCGCGGCGACCGTCGTCGAACTGCGGGTCGGCGCCCTGTCGGTGGACAGCGAAAGCTCGCTTCTCGGCATTCCCAGCATCAACATCCCGATGCCGATCAGCGGCACCTCCTCCACCCCCGAGATCTCGCTGTTCAAGAAGGAGCTGACGCAGGGCGTCGCCAAGATCGCTGCCACCGCCTACGATAAGAACACCGGAGAACTGGTCTCCTCCAGCGGGCCGCAATACGGCTTCTCCAACCGGGCGGAGTGGGTGCTGCTGCTGATGCTGAGTTGGAACACCAACGATCTTCTGCCGCCCGACACCCGTCCCGACCCGAAGCCCTGGGACGACTGAGTCAGCGGAAATACAGCGCCACGCGCTTGCCGTCGATCTCGTGGATATCGGCCTCCACGCCATAGACGTCGCGGATGACGTGGGGGGTGATGATGTCCTCCGGCGGGCCCTGATGCGCGATGCGGCCGTTGCGCATCGCCACGATCCGGTCGGAATAGCAGGAGGCGAAGTTGATGTCGTGCAGCACCAGGATGATGGTCTTGCGGAACTCGTCGGCGGTGCGGCGGAACAGCTTCATCATCGCCACCGCATGCTTGACGTCCAGATTGTTCAGCGGCTCGTCCAGCAGGACATAGTCGGTGTCCTGGCACAGCACCATGGCGATGAAGGCGCGCTGGCGCTGCCCACCCGACAGCTCGTCCAGGAAGCGGTGGGCGACCGCTTCCAGTTCCAGATAGCGGATCACCCGCTCGATATGGCCCCGGTCCTCCACAGTCAGCCGCCCCTTGCTGTGGGGATAGCGGCCGAAGGCGATCAGGTCGCGCACGGTCAGCCGCGCCGTCATCTGGTTGTCCTGCCGCAGGATCGACAGGTGCCGCGCCAGCACGTCGCCGGGCGTCGTCGTGACGTCCATGCCCTCCACCGTCACCGTACCGGCAGGCACCGGCAGCAGGCGGCTGATCATCGACAGCAGGGTCGATTTGCCGGCCCCGTTCGCCCCGATCAGCGAGATCACGCCGCCGGCCGGCAGCGTGATCGACACGTCGTCCACCACCACGGTTTCGCCGTAGGACTTGCTGGCATTCCGGACCTCGATCATCGGGCCGCTCTCCGCACAAGGATGATCAGGAAGACGATTCCGCCCAGGAACTCGATGACGATGCTGAGCGCGCCGTTGAAGCCCAGCAGCCGTTCCAGGACGAGTTGGCCGCTCATCAGCACCAGGATGGCGATCAGCGCCGCCACCGGCAGGATCAGCCGGTGGCGGTGCGTGTCGACCAGCAGATAGGCCAGATTGGCGACCAGCAGGCCGAAGAAGGTGACCGGGCCGACCAGCGCGGTGGAGACGGCGACCAGCACCGACACCATCACCAGCACCCGCATCACCTCGCGCCGGTGGTCGACGCCCAGGTTGATGGCGGCGTCCCGCCCCAGCGCCAGAACGTCCAGCACGCCGGCCTTGCGCCACACCGCCACCGACACCGCCAGCACGACCAGCGCCGACACAGCCAGAAGCTGGCCGTCCACCCGGTTGAAGCTGGCGAACATGCGGTCCTGCACCACCAGGAACTCGTTGGGGTCGATCACGCGGTACAGGAAGCTGGTGAGGCTGCGGAACAGCACGCCGAAGACGATGCCGACCAGCATCAGCAGGTGAAGCCCGCGCAGACTTCCCGAAAACAGCCAACGATAGAGCAGCCAGGAAAAGGCCACCATCGCCGCGACCTCGATCCCGAAGCGCAGCCGCGGGTCGACGGCCGCCACCGCGGCGGATCCCAGCTGGAACACCAGAACCGTCTGGATCAGCCGGTAGAGGGCGTCGAACCCCATGATCGACGGGGTCAGGATCCGGTTGTTGGTGATGGTCTGGAACAGCACGGTGGACATGGCGATGGCATAGCCGACCAGCACCATCGCCGCGACCTTGGTGCCGCGGAAAGTCAGGATGAAGCTCCAGCTTCCCTTGGCGCCGACGGTCAGGAACAGGACGATGGACGCGGCCGCCAGCCCGCCGAGGCCTGCGATCAGGGCGGCCGGAGGCAGCGAACGGCGATCAGGCGGCATGGCGGTTCTTCCGCAGCAGCAGGTAAAGGAAGATCGCGCTGCCGACGATGCCCATGGTCGTGCCGATCGGGATCTCGTAGGGGCGGATCACCAGCCGGCCGGCGATGTCGCAGGCCAGCACCAGCCCGGCCCCGAACAGCGCCACCCAGGGCAGCGAGAGGCGCATGTTGTCGCCCCGCATCAGGCTGATCAGATTGGGCACGATCAGGCCCAGGAACGGGATCATGCCGCAGGTGGCGATCACCGCCGCCGTCACCAGGGACACGATGACCAGCCCGAGCGACACCACGCGCCGGTGGTTCAGGCCCAGGTTGGTGGTGAAATCCTCCCCCAGCCCGGCGACGGTGAAGCGGTCGGCCGCGGCATAGGCGACGGCAGTCAGCACGGCGCCGATCCACAGCAGTTCGTAGCGCCCGCGCAGCACGCCGGAGAAATCGCCGGTCTCCCACGCCCGCACCGACTGCAGCATGTCGGTGCGGTAGGCGACGAACTCCGTCGATGCGGTGATGACGGCTCCGAGCATGATGCCGACCAGCGGCACGATCAGCGGCGAGCGCAGCGGCATTCGACGCAGGATGCCCAGGAACAGCGCGGTTCCGGCCAGCGCGCAGACGCCCGCCACCAGCATCCTGCCCAGCATCGGGGTTTCCGGCGCCAGCAGCGTCACCATCAGCATGCCGAACACCGCCGATTCCGCGGTCCCGGCGGTGGACGGCTCCACGAACCTGTTGCGGGCGAGCATCTGCAGGATCAGGCCCGACACCGCCATGCCGGCCCCGGCAAGGACCAGGGCAAGCGTGCGCGGGATGCGGCTGACCAGCAGCACCTGCGCCGCCTCGTCCGAACTGCCGCTTAGGATCGTGCCGATGGTCACGTCGCTGACGCCGACGAACAGGCTGGCTGCCGCCAGCGCGATGACGCCGGCGGCAGCCAGGACAAGCCCCCTCATGCCGGCGACCCACCGCCGGCAGCGTTGGCGAAGGCGGACATCGTCACGCCTTTCCCGTCAGGGCCGCCTTGATGTCGTCGGCATCCTGCTGCATGGCGGTCAGCCCGCCGCCGATCAGATACCAATTCGCCGCGTTCAGATAGACCACCTGTCTCTTCTGCCATGCCGTGGTCCGGCGCACGATCTCGTTGTCCAGCAGCTGCTTGGCCGACTGGCCCTCCCGCCCGATGGCGGAATCGCGGTCGAGCACGAACAGCCAATCCGGGTTGGTCTGCAGGATGAACTCGAAGTTGATCGCCTGCCCGTGGTTGGAGGTGTCGAGCTTCTCCGCCGCCGGCACCACGCCATATTCGGTGTGGAGAACGCCGAAGCGCGACCCCGGACCATAGGCGCTGATCTTGCCGCCGGTGGTCAGGATCAGCAGGCCCTTGCCCGCCCCCGCTGTGATCGACTTCACCTCGGCGACCGATGCGCGCAGCGTGTCGGCGCGGGTCTTCACCTCGGCGCTCTTGCCGAAGATGCGGCCCAGGATTCCGGCATTCTCCAGCGCGCTGTCGAAGAAGCGCTCGGGCTTCACCGTCAGGTCGATGGTGGGGGCGATGGCCGACAGTTCGGCGTATTTCGGAGCGGACCGGCCGCCCACGATGATCAGGTCGGGTTGGGCGGCGTTCACCGCCTCGTAATCCGGTTCGAACAGCGTGCCGATCCTGGCATAGCCGGGGCCGTCATACTTGGCGAGGTAAGCCGGCTTCAACTGGGTCGGAACCCCCGTCACCGGAACGCCCAACGTATCCAGCGTGTCGAGCGACGCCATGTCGAAGCACAGCACCTTGTTCACCGTCTTGGGCAGCTTCGTCTCACCCTGGGAATGGCGGATGGTGCCGGCGGCGGCAGTCTGCCCGAAGGCCACCCGTGGCATCAGGACGGGCGCCAAGCCGGAAACCCCGATCGCCAGACCTGCCGTCAACAGATCCCTGCGGCGCGTCACGATGGTCATCACAACTCCCAAAATTATCCGTAATGCGCCGAACCTGCGGACGCAGATGGGCGCAGGACAGGTCCGGGCGGACAGGAAGGACCGGTGCGCCCCCCGGGACCGGTCCGATGGCACATGCTAACGACTCTAATTCTCATTTGCAAAATCTTCCGCCTTGGGCGATGCGACGCAGCGCGGATGGCGTCCACGCGGCGGCGAGCCGGCTTCCCGAAACCATCGCATCCGTTGCAGGCTCCATGTCTCGGGTGCCGCCGACGCCTTTGCGACCGCCATGGAAAAGATGAAGGAAACCAAGAGAATGACCGATGGCCTGTTTCCCTCTTGGATGCTGTGGGCCTTGTTGTCGGCCTGCTTCGCGGCGCTGACCGCCATTTTCGCCAAGGTCGGGGTGGAGGGTGTCGGCTCCGACATGGCGACGTTGATCCGGACTGCCGTCATTTTCCTGCTGCTGGTCGGCATCGTCGTCTGGTCCGGCCAGTCGCTGTCGCCATCCGCCGTATCGGGAAAGACCTGGTTGTTCCTGGTCCTGTCGGGCCTCGCCACCGGGGCGTCCTGGCTCTGCTATTTCCGCGCGCTGAAGCTCGGTCCCGCCTCGCAGGTGGCACCGGTCGACAAGCTCAGTGTGGTGCTGGTCGCCCTGTTCGGCGTGCTGTTCCTCGGCGAGAAGCTGTCAGCGCCGAACTGGCTCGGCGTTGTGCTGATCGCCATCGGCGTGATCCTGCTGGCCTTCAAGTAAACAACCCAACGGCTTGCCCCCAAGCGCAAATGCGTATCATTATCATAGAAAGTCAAGGGACCGGAATGAGCACCATATGGGCACCATGAGCGATCTTTCCCCCGTGCCTGCGGACCGGCTCGAATGCCGCCGGGCGAGCGACAAGTTGACGCGCGGGCGCATGATCGTGGCGCTGGATGCCCTTCTGTCGAAGCGGAACGTCACGCTGGCGGCCCGGCAGCTGGACATGCAGCCCCCGGCGCTCAGCCGTCTGCTCGGCCAGATGCGGGAGGAGTTCGGCGATCCGCTGTTCGTCCGCTCCGGCAGCGGCCTCGTCCCCACCCCCTTCGCCGAGGCGTTGCGGCCCAGGGTGCAGGTGCTGGCGGCGGCCATCGACGACCTGTTCGAACCGACCGTTGCCAACCGGCAGGAGGAACCCTTCGATCCGGGCTGGAACGTCCCGTCCTCCGTGCCGGCCCCACCGCTGGCCGTGCGGCCGGCCAACCTGCTGGACGGCCAGCCCTCGCCGGCCGAGATTGTCGCGGGGCTGGAGCGGGTCGGCCAAAGCGGTTGCCCCCATGACCGGCTGGCTCGCAACATCGGTATCCTCGGCATAGCCGGCGGCGGCCATGGCCGCCCGCTGACCATGGAGGAAGCGGAAGAGGCGATGGGCATCGTCCTGGCCGGGGAGGCGGACCCGATCCAGACCGGCGCGCTGTTCGGCATGATGCGCGTGCGCGGCGCCACCGCGCCGGAGCTCGCCGGCTTCGCGCGGGCGATGCAGGGCCATGTCGCCGCCCGGTTCGAGGGGCGCTTGGGGGGCACACACGCCCTTGATGAACCGGCATCCCGTCTCGAAGCGGATCTGGACTGGCCCTGCTTCACCTCGCCCAACTACCATAACCCGCCCTGGTTCTTTCACGCTGCCAAGCTGGTGGCCCAGGCCGGACACCGGGTCCTGTTGCACGGCAACACCGGCAGCGGCCCCGCCGCCGGGCGGTACGAGGTGGTGGCCGCCGCGCTCGGGATCCCGGTCTGTTCGACCGCGGATGACATCGGCGCGGCTCTGACGACGCAGCGGATCGCCTATGTTCCGCTGACCGCGCTCGCGCCCCAAATCCACCGGTTGATCGGCCTGCACCGGCTGACCCAGTTCCGCAACGCAGCCCTGGAGGCGGTCCATCTGCTGAGGCCGGCCGGCGGACGCACCAGCCTGCTGGGCGTGACCAAGCCGTCGCACCGCGAACTGCATCGCGACACCGCACGCCTGCTGGGGGTGCCTCACGTCTCCGTGCTGGGCAGCGTGCGCGACGTGGCGCAATACACGCCCTTCCGCCCGGCCACCATCCATCGCCTGATCGACGGTCAGCCGAACGACCTCGCCCTTCCCTCCCGCATGACGGAGCCGCCGGTCACGCCCCGGCCGCGCGGCACCAGCCTGGAGTACTGGCAGGGGGTGTGGACCGGTGCGATGCCCGACAGCAGGGCCGAGCGGATCATCGTCGGCACCGCGGCCTTCGCCCTGTTCTCGCTGCCTGGATTCTCCCTGTCCTCCGGCGCCGATGGGTTCGACGCCGCGATGACCTGGGCGGAGGACCTGTGGAAGTATCGCCGCCCCCGCTGACGCCCAGATGCGGATGCAAATCATTCTTATTAACTGCGTGATTTTTCTGCAACAGGTCTGGACTCGCCGCCCTTCCGCCTCGGTCCCGCACAGCCCAAGCACCATCGGGCGACACGCCTAAGGCGCTGATACAATACGGAAAACCAAAACTGCTCCAGTGGCGGTCCTCAGCATGAGCCAATCGGCCACCTACGCCCAGAGGGCGCAGAATATACTGCTTGCACTCGCCATGGTAGGCCTATGATTTTGCAATTTAGAATGATTCTGAATTTCAGCTGTTGTAGGAGGGAGCTATCCCATTGGTAGAAGGCGGTCCAGCGATCGTCCAATCACCTTGGCGCATTTCGGGAGAGCTTGATGCGACAGACCACGTCCCCTCACGGACTGAGACCCCTTCTGGCCGGTGCGGCCGCCACGGCCAGCCTGGCCATGACCTTCGCAATTCCGGCGACGGCCGATGCGCAGACGGCCGGCACGGGAACGGGCGCTCCGGGGACCGGTCCGACGCCGCAGCGCTCCTCCACCGATGCCCTCCAGCTCGATTCGATCAAGGTCGATGCGGTGGCGCCGGAAACCGGCAACGTCAACGCCGCGCCCACCGGCGTGTCCCGCCTGCCGGAGACGGTCAAGGACACGCCCCGCGTCGTCAACGTCGTGCCGCAGGAGATCATCGAGCAGCAGCGCGCCACCTCGCTGGAACAGACCCTGCGCAACGTGCCGGGCATCACCATCTCGACCGGTGAAGGAAACGGTGGCCAGAACGGCGACCAGTTCCGCATCCGCGGCCTGACCGCCCGCGGCGACATCTACACCGACGGCCTGAAGGATTTCGGCGTCTACACCCACGACGTCTTCAACACCGAGACGGTGCAGGTCTTCAAGGGTCCGTCGGGCAACGGCTTCGGCGTCGGCAACTCCGGCGGCGTGATCAACCAGGGCACCAAGAAGGCGTCGCTGCAGCCGAAGATCCAGATCGACCAGTCGGTCGGCACCGGCCCGCTCTACCGCACCACGGTGGACATCAACCAGCCGCTCAGCGACACCGCGGCGTTGCGGGTGAACGGCCTCTACCACACCCAGAACGTCGCCGACCGCGACGAGGTGGAAGCCGACCGCCGCGGCATCGCCGCCGACCTGGGCCTCGGCCTGGGCACCCCGACCACTTGGCACCTGAACTACGCCTACCTGAAGGGCGAGAAGACGCCGGACATGGGCCAGCCGATGGTGCGGGGCCTCGACGGTATCTTCCGTCCGGCGGGGGAGTTCGGCCTGGACCGGAAGACCTCCTATGTCCGCAACCTCGACCGTGACGACACCTCGAACCACATCCTCACCTCGACCTTAGCGCATGAGGTGAACAAGGCGCTGTCGGTCTATAACGACTCCCGCTTCAGCCATTACCAGCGCAATTTCGCCTCCACCACCCCGTCGGCGCTCAGCGGCGCCGCTGCCGCCCAGTTCCTGGCCGGCGGCAATCCGGTGATTGGTTATGGCGCCGGCGGCGGCATGGCCTTCAAGCAACAGGGCTTCGGTGTCCAGAACGTCACCGGCGCCAAGGTGAACGGCGAGCTGTTCGGCCTGCGCCATTCCTTCAATGGCGGCCTCGACGTCAGCTACCAGCGTGACAAGCGCGAATCCGGCAGCTGGGTCAACCGCACCAACACTCAGACCATCCGCAACCCATCCCACAGCTATCCCGCCAACACCGCCATCCTCTACCCGGCGGCCGGCGGGCGCGAATCCAGCGTGACCAACGCCGGTCTGTTCGTCACCGACCGCGTCTGGCTGCTCGACCAGCTGTCGGTCCAGGGCGGCCTGCGCTGGGATTACTTCCGCACCACCTTCAGCGCGGCCGATCCGGCGATCGCCGACGGCTCGGCCTCCGAGCGCACCTGGAGCCCGTCGGTCAGCCTGATCTATGAACCGACCCCGGACTCGTCGGTCTACGCCTCCTACTCGCGCTCCTACAAGCCGATCGGCACCGACATCGCCGCAGCCGTCACCAACGGCACGGCGGAGACGCCGAACGGCGCCCGCAGCTTCGACCCGGAGCAGACCGACCTCTACGAGATCGGCGCCAAGGCCGACTTCCTGAACGGCCGTCTGGGCGTCAGCGGCGCCCTCTTCCAGGCCGAAAAGTCGAACACCTACTCGGTCGATCCCGCCACCGGCACCGTCACCGACGGCTTCTCCGAAGCCGGTCTCGGCGTCCGCGTCCGCGGCTTCGAGGCCAGCATCAGCGGCAAGGTGACGGAGCACTGGAACATCTACACCAACTACGCCTACCTGAACGGCAAGGTGACGGATTCCCGCACCAACCCGGCGCTGGTCGGCAATGTCGCCCCCAACGTGCCGAAGCACAACGCCAGCCTGTGGACGACCTACGAGTTCGAGGCCGGCATCCCCGGCAAGTTCACGGTCGGCGGCGGCGTCCAGTACGCCTCGGAATACTGGGCGGACAGCGCCAACACCGGCCGCATGCCCGACAGCTTCTCCGCCGACGCGATGGTGTCCTACGAGTTCCGCAACGTCTCGGTGGCGCTGAACGGCTACAACCTGACCGACCATCGCAACTACACCTCGGCCTTCAACGCCAGCCGCGCGGTCCCGGCCTCCGGCCGCACCGTCATGCTGACGACGGGGCTGACGTTCTGAGCGCTTTAAACGTTCATCACTTGGTCTGAAAAAGCCGGCCGGGCCGCTTCCAACGGGTGGTCCGGCCACATATACGAGGAAACACGCCTTGCTCCTGCAGATCCCCGACATCCTCACCGCGGACGAAGTCGCGCAGTGCCGGGCGGTGCTGGAAGCCTCGCCCTGGGTCGACGGGCGCGTCACCGCGGGCGATCAGGCCGCCGGCGCCAAGCACAACCTGCAGATCCCCGAGGAAAGCGAGACCGCGCGCGACCTCGGCGTGGTGATCCTCCGCGCACTCGCCCGCAGCCCGGCCTTCAATTCGGCCGTACTGCCGCTGAGGGTCCTGCCGCCGATGTTCAACCGGTACGACCGAGCGATGACCTACGGCTATCATGTCGACAACAGCATCCGCGCCATCCCCGGCACCGGCGGCATGCGCATGCGGGCCGACGTGTCGACCACCATCTTTCTCAGCGATCCCGAGGATTACGACGGCGGCGAACTGATCGTCGAGGACACCTATGGCAGCAAATCGGTGAAGCTGCCGGCCGGCCACGCCGTGGTCTATCCGTCCAGCAGCCTGCATCAGGTAAGCTCGGTGACACGGGGCTCGCGCTGGGCTTCCTTCTTCTTCACCCAGTCGATGGTCCGCGACGACGGGCTGCGCGCCATGCTCTACGACCTCGACATGGCGATCATCGAACTGCGGCAGGAGCTTGGCGACGGCCACCATTCCGTCCTGTCGCTGGTCAACCACTATCACAACCTGCTGCGCCGCTGGGCGGAGGTGTGATGGCGGAGCGTGTGCGGGGTCCCATGCCGGGGTTGACCGTCGCCGACACCCTGCTGGCGCTCGGCCAGTCCTGCCTCGACCGCGGCGAGGGCGAACAGGCCTATGGCTGGTTCCGTAGCGCCGCGCGCGGCGGCGACGCGCGCGCCCTCAACATGTTGGGCCGCTGCCTTGAGCATGGCTGGGGCGTTCCCGCCGATCCGATCCAGGCCGCCGCCCATTATTGCAAGGCCGCTGATCTCGGCGACGGCTGGGCGCTGTTCAATCTGGCCGACCTTTATTGCCGCGGCGTCGGCGTGCCCGCCGATGACGAGGCCGCCTACCGCCTCTACGCCGCCTCCGCCGCCAAGGGAAACGCCAAGGCGCTGAACATGCTGGGGCTGTTCCACGAGAGCGGCCGCGCGGTGCCCGCCGACGATACCGCCGCCCGCGCCCTGTTCAAGGCGGCGGCGGAGGGCGGCGACTGCTGGGGCCGCTTCAACCATGCCCGCACCCTGCTGCTCGACGGGCTGCGCGACGAGGCGTTGCGCTGGTTCGGCCTTGCGCTCGACAGCGGTTTCCCCGATTTTTACCGCAGCATGGCCGCCGCGCTGGCGCCGCACCCCGACCCGCGGATCCAGGCGCTGGCCGCCCGGGCCGCCGCGCTCGCCGAACCGGACCCGGCGCAGAAAGCGAAAGCCCATCGATGAGCGTTCCGCCCGACACCGTTTCGCTGTTCGACTATGAACGCCACTTCAACGACCGTGTCGATCCGGCCACCCGCGCCTATATCGGCGGCGCCGGGGCGGACGGCATCACGCAGCGTGCCAACCGCGAGGCCTTCGACCGCCTGCGCCTGATGCCGCGCGTCCTGCGCGACCTGTCCAACGCCACCGCCCGCTCGGTCCTGTTCGGCGAGACGCTCGACTACCCGATCATCCTCGCGCCGATGGCCTATCACAAGCTGGTTCATCCCGACGGCGAACTGGCGACGGTGGAGGCCGCCGGCCTGACGCGCAGCTGGATGACCGTCAGCACCCAGGCCAGCGTCCGCCTGGACGAGATCGCAAGACGGGCGACGGCGCCGCTGTGGTTCCAGCTCTACACCCAGCCCCGGCACGAGGACACGCTGACCCTGGTGCGGCGGGCCGAGGATGCCGGATGCCGGGCGCTGGTGCTGACGGTGGATGCGCCGGTCAACGGCATGCGCAACATGGAACAGCGCGCCGGCTTCCGCCTGCCGCCGACCATCGCCCCGGTCAACCTCGCCGGCCTCGCCCCCGACGGGTTCAGGCCGGCCCGGCCCGGCAGCCCGGTGTTCCAGGGCATGCTCCACGCCGCCCCGACCTGGGAGACGGTGGCGTGGCTGTGCGGCGAGACGCCCTTGCCTGTCCTGCTCAAGGGCATCCTCAACCCCGACGACGTGGATCCCGCCATCGCCGCAGGAGCCGGCGGCCTCATCGTCTCCAACCATGGCGGCCGGACGCTGGACACCCTCCCCGCCACCATCGACGCGCTGCCGGCGGTCGCCGCCAGGGCCGCCTGCCGCCTGCCGGTGCTGATGGACGGCGGCATCCGCCGCGGCACCGACATTCTGAAGGCGCTGGCCTTCGGTGCCGATGCCGTGCTGGTCGGCCAGCCGGTGCTGCACGCGCTGGCGGTCGGCGGGCTGGCCGGCGTCGCCCATATGCTGACCCTGCTCCAGACCGAGTTGGAGGTCGCCATGGCGCTGACCGGCCGCGCGACCCTGGCCGAGATCGACCGGTCGGTGATCTACCCGTCCGCCTGAGCCGGGCTCACACGGCGGCGACCTGATCGCGCAGCACGCGCTTCGTCACCTTGCCGTTGGCATTGCGTGGCAGCGCGTCGCCCAGCAAGGTCACGAAGTCGGGCACCTTGTACTCCGCCAGACTGGCCCGGCAGAAGTCGCGCACATCCGCTTCCGTCAGCCCGCCGGACTTCGAGATGACGAAGACGTGGATCTTCTCGCCCAGCACCGGATCGGGATGGGCGACCACCGCCGCCTCCACCACGTCCGGATGGCGGACCAGCAGGTTTTCGACCTCCACACTATAGATCTTGTGGCCGCCGCGGTTGATGACGTCGTTCTTCCGATCATAGAGCCGCAGATAGCCCTGCGCATCCAGCGCCCCGATGTCGCCCGACCGCCAATAGCCGTCGACGAAGCTGTCGCGGGTGGCGTCCTCGCGGTTCCAATAGCCGCGGATGGTCATCGGCCCGCGGATCCACACCTCCCCGCTCACCCCCGGCGGGCATTCGCGACCCTGTTCGTCGACGATCCGCAGGTCGCCGCAGGGCACGCACATCCCGACCGAATCCAGGCAGGCGCGGGTGTGGCCGATGGGGACCACGCTGATGATGGTGGCGCATTCGGTGGAGCCGTAGGCGTTCAGCAGATGCAGGTCGGGCAGCCGCTCCGCCATCGCCTCCACCGTCGCTTCCGGCATCGGCGCGCCGCCGAAGCCGCCGATCCGCCAGGACGACAGGTCGTAACGGCTGAAATCGGCGCGCAGCAGGCAGAGATTGTACATCGCCGGGACCAGCACGGTGGTGGTCATCCGCTCCCGGCTCGCCAGATCGAGGAAGCCGGCCACGTCGAAGGCGGGCATCATCACCGTGCAGCCGGCGACCCGGATCATCGACATCACCACGGCGACCAGCCCGGTGACATGCGAGGCCGGCACCGCCAGCACCGCCCTCTCCCCCTCGCGATAGTCCCAGCATTCCTCGAAATGCATGGCGGAGTGGATGATGTTCACATGCGCCAGCAGCGCGCCCTTCGGCTTCCCCGTCGTGCCGGAGGTGTAGAGGATGACGGCGGTGTCCTCCTCCCCCTGCTCCGGCGCCGGGCTTGGAAGCGGGATGACGGTTTCCAGCAACTCCTCGAACGGCCGGCCGCCCTCCACCGCGCCGCCGGCCGACAGCCGCAGTTGCAGCGACGGCACCTCCTCGGCGGTGGGCATGCGGTCGGCGAGCGCGGCGTCATGGACGAGGATGGAGGCGCCGCAATCGTTCAGGATCCCGGCGATGCCCGGCCGCTGTTCGCGCGCACTGATCGGCACAGCGACAATGCCGGCACGCGCCGCCGCCAGCAGCGCGATCAGGAACTCCGCCCGGTTGCTCATCACCAGGGCCATGCGCTCACCCGGCCGCGCGCCCCGCGCCGCCAGCCCGGCAACGGCCCGCGTCACCAATCCGTCAAGTTGGGCATAGCTGTAGCGCCGTTCGCCATCCACCAAGGACTCGCCATCGGGCCGGCGGGACACGGCGTCGCGGAACATGGCGTCGATGGTCGCCGGACGCTCGCTGTAGCATGGTACGAGACGCGTGCCGAAAAGCAGCTCGCGCCGTTTGGGAACGCCCGTTCCATCCGGCCAGGCCATGCCGTTCCTCCCTGACAATTTCGTTGGATTCCAAGAACGGGCCGGCGCCCCAGCCGCGGAGCTCCGCGCATGAACCGGCGCCGCCCTTGTCGATCTGCGTTTGACTATGTCATTCTATGAACTGAGTGTCAAACAGCGGCACAGTCCGTAGCGGCAACAATATGACCGCGATCGACACAGCGGCACTCGATACCCCCTTCGCACCAAGAAATGCAGGCATTCGCCGCCTGCCGACCGGGAGGACATCCATGTCGACACCCCATTACTTGACCATCGGACAGGGGCAGTTGCGCGTGTGGCGCAGCGGGTCCGGCCCCGACCTGCTGGTTCTGCCCGGCCTGATCGCCGCCGCCTCCACCCGCGCCGACCAACTGGCCCGCGACCTGCCCGGCTGGACCGTCACAGCGGTCGATCTGCCGGGAACCGGCGGGTCGAGCGGCATGTGGGCCGAGGACATCGCCGGCTTGGCCCGCTTCATCGCGGAGGCCGCAAGCACGCTCGGCCTTCCCTCCTGCCCGCTGCTCGCCTTCGATCTCGCGGCACCGCTGGCGGCGGCATTGCAGGATGGCGGAACGGGCTGGCGGCCCGATGCCGTCCTGCTGACCGATTCGGCGGCCGCGGAAGGCTGGGCGGAACGCGGCCTCACCCCGGCTTCCTTGGCGCCGCGCGATGATGGCACCCACTTGGCCGTGCTGTGGGCGCATCTGCGCGACGCCCATGCGCTGGAGCCGCGCGACGCCCGGCATCCGGCCTCGCAGGGCGCGCCGCTGCCCGACCCGGCCACCCTCGACGCGATGCTGCGCACCGCCGCGGCGGCTCCCCACCGCTATGAGGCGCTGTGGAGCCTGTGCCTCGACGCCATGCCGCGACTTGCCGGCCAATCCGGCATCGTCCGCGTCGAAGCTCCCGAAGCCGCCGCCAAAGCCCTCTCGGCCATGGCGTCCGGTCGGCCCGATGCCCGACCGCTGCCGCCGACGCAGCCGTTCTCCGATTCGCTGCGCGTCTGGCACGACTATGCCAACACGCCGCAGGGGCGCGTCCATCTGCGCCGGGCCGGGCGGGGTCGGCCCTTGCTGGCGCTGCAATCGGCCCCCGGATCCTCCAAGCCGCTGCTGCCGCTGCTGCACGGGCTGGCACCGGGCTGGGAGGTCATCGCCCCCGACTATCTCGGCAACGGCGAGTCGGACAAGCCCGACCGCGCGGTCGACATCGGCATGCTGGCCGAGGATGCGCTGGCGGTCGCCGATGCGCTCGGCCTCGACCGCTTCGATCTGTGGGGCACCCACACGGGCGCGCTGGTGGCGCTGGAACTGACGGTTCGCCATCCCGACCGCATCGGCCGCGCGGTGCTGGAAGCGCCGGTGCTGATCCCGCCCGACTTCAGCGCCGACATCCTGACCCATTACTTCCCGCCACTGGTCGCCGACCGCTGGGGGCTGCATCTGCTCCATGCCTGGAACATGCGGCGCGACATGTTCCTGTTCTGGCCGTGGTACAGGCAGGAGCGCGCCGCCGCCCGCGCCATCGGTGTTCCCGACGCAGCGGTGCTGCATGACTGGACCATGGGCCTGCTGGCGAGCGGTGCGCATTACGACCGCTCCTACCGCGCGGCCTTCCACTATGACACCCGCGCCCGCCTGCCGCGCCTGATGCGTCCGGCGCTGATCTGCGCCGGTCCCGCCGACATGCTGGTGGAAGGGCTGGCGGAGGCGAAGCGGCTGGCGCCGGCGGGAACGGAGGTGGGGCCGACCCCGGCCACCGTCTGGTATCCAGGCCAGGGGGAGGATGCCGTGGCGGCAACCATCGCCCGCTACGCCGCCTTCCTGCGCGGGGAGGCCGATTCGAACCGCATGTCATAGAACGACACAGCGTCACCCAACGCCTTCGGCCCCGCTTTCATCCCCCGAGCACCGATTGGGCACGGGCCGCCCGGTGCAGCGGCGGGGCCGACAGCGAATAGAGGTTGGACGAGATCTCCCGCACCGCGCCGCGCATGTCGTCCAGGAAGTTGGGCTGGCCGTTGCGGACGATGTGGGGGGTCAGTCCGGTCAGGCTGACCGCCGCGATCAGCCGGCCGTCAGGGTCGAACAGCGGCATGGCGATGGCCGCCAGCCCCTCGATCACGTCGTCGACCGCCATTGACCAGCCACGCTCCCGCACCTCCTCCAACTCCTTCGCCAACTGGCGGGGATCGGTGGTGGTGTGGGGGGTGAGGCGGGTGGTCCCGCGCGCCAGCACGCGCTCCACCTCCGCCTCCGGCAGATAGGCCAGAAGCACGCGTGGCGCCGCGCCGCAGTTCATCGGCAACTGGCCGCCGACGATCCACCAGCGCACCTCCACCGACCGGTCGCTGTGGAACTGGTCCAGGCACACCGCCGAGCCGTCATGATAGACCGACAGGAACACGGTGCTGCCGGTGGTCTTCGCCAGCCGCGACAGGATGGTGGAGGCGATCTGACGCAGGTCGCGGCGCTCCGGCACCGCACCCGCCAGCTTCAGGATCTCCAGCCCCAGGCTGTATTTCTGGCTCTGCGCGTCGAAGGCGGCAAAGCCGTCCTGCACCAGCGTCAGCAGGATGCGCCGCGCCGTCCCCTTGTCGAGCTTCGCGGCACTCGCGACCTCGGTCAGGGTCAGCGTCGGCCCTTCCTGATAGAAGCTGCGCAGCACGGCCAGAGCGCGCGACACGGCGCGAACGCTGAGGCCGTTCTTTTCCGCGCCCTGGTTGTCGTCCTGTTCGGTGTCCATACGTTCAAGCCCCTTTTGGATGTCGCGTGCCCCGATGCCAAGCGGAAGCCCCGGTGTCCGGCACAGCCGGTGGATGGCGGCGCAGTCGCGCTGATCCCGTTACAGGTGCAGTGCGCCGGTAGCATTGAAGGTGCCCGCACGGTTGCGCAACCCCTTTCCACCATCCCTGACGCAGTCCGCCGCCCGTGTCAAACAGTGACACCATTTTTGCCTGTTGACACTGCAGAGCGCAAATGGTTTCATTGACGAACAAACAGAACAAGCGCGCCGCCATCGCCCCGGCAGATGGCCGGCGCCCCATGCTCCGGCCTGCCGCCGTCTTCCGACATCGATCTTCCGATTTGATGAGACACGGCCGCCGGCGCCCTGCACGAGGGGAGGACAATGCAAACCATCGCCCTGGGTGCGTTCACGGTCACGCGGATCGAGGAAATGCTGACGCCGGGTTTCGACCCCGGCTTCCTGTTTCCCGCCTATGACGAGGCGATCCTGACCCGGAACCCCGATCTGGCCGAACCGAATTTCCTCGATCCGGCGTCGCGGCGCCTGATGTCGAGCATGCACAGTTGGCTGATCCGCACCGACCGCCATGTGATCCTGGTCGATACCGGCTGCGGCAACCACAAGGAACGCCACACGCCGGGCTTCGAGCGCTTCCACATGCTGGACAAGCCCTATCTGCGCCACCTCGCCGATGCCGGCGTGCGGCCGGAGGACGTGACGCTGGTCATCAATACCCACCTGCACATCGACCATGTCGGCTGGAACACCCAGCTGGTCGACGGGCGCTGGGTCCCGACCTTCCCCAATGCCCGCTACATCTACGGCGCGCAGGAATTCAAGCACTGGCGCAGCCCGGACGGCGGTCTGATCGGCATGCCCGGCAACGGCCCGGTGATGGAGGACAGCGTCATGCCGGTGTGGGAAGCCGGACAGGTCGACCTGATCGAGGACGGCGACCGCATCCTCGACGGGCTGTCGGTCGAACTGGCGCCCGGCCACACCGCAGGGCAGATGTTCGTCCGGCTGGAGTCCGACCGCCACGCCGCCTACTTCACCGGCGATTGCCTGCACCAGCCGATGCAGGTGTGCCGCCCCGACTGGAACAGCCGCTTCTGCGAGGACCAGGCGCAGGCGGTGGCGACCCGCCGCCGGCTGCTGGACCATGCGGCCGACCGCAACGCCCTGGTGTTCCCCGCCCATTTCGGCGCTCCCCACACCGGCTATGTGCGCCGCTCCGGCGAGGATTTCCGGTTCGAGCCGCTGCAGGACGCAGCTTAAAGACGCCGCCCGACCATACGCAGAGGGACATTCCATGAGCATCGCCGCCCTCGAAGGCACGGCCACCCTGTTTGATGCCCTGCGCGCCGCCCTCGGCGCCGACGGCCTGCTGGATGACGAGAAGAGCCGCAACTTCTACGCCAACGACGTGTTCTGGCAGCCGGGCATCCCGCCGCTCGCCATCGCCCTGCCGCGCGACCGCGATCAGGTCGCCGCCACAATCCGCGCCGCCCATGACGCCGGCGTGGCGGTGGTGCCGCGCGGCGGCGGCATGTCCTACACCAAGGGCTACCTGCCCAAGCGGCCGGATTCGGTCGTCATCGACAGCCGCCGGCTGAACCGCGTCATCGAACTCAACACCGACAGCCTCTACGTCACGGTGGAGACCGGCTGCACCTGGGCCGCGCTGAACGAAGCGCTGGAGGGCACCGGCCTGCGCACCGGATACTGGGGGCCGCTGTCGGGCATCAACGCCACCATCGGCGGCGCCCTGTCGCAGAACAGCGCCTTCTTCGGCTCCGCCCTGCACGGCACCGTGGCGGAAAGCGTGCTGGGCGTCACCGTGGTTCTGGCCGACGGTCGCGTCGTCACCACCGGGTCCGGCGGGCGCGTCGGGACCAAGCCCTTCACGCGGTCGGGCGGCCCCGACCTGACCGGCCTGTTCCTGGGCGACAACGGCGCCATGGGCTTCAAGGTGGCGGCGACCCTGCGGCTGCACCGCCGGCCGGAACACAGCGATTTCCTGTCCTTCGGCTTCGCCACCATGCAGGCGATGGCCGCCGCCCAGGTCGAGATGGCGCGGGCGCGCTGCGTGTCGGAAGGCTTCGGCATCGACCGCACCAAGGTCGAGCATTCGGCCAGCGTCAACAAGCTGTCGGACGGGTTGAAGACGCTGGGCAACGTGGCGAAGGCCGGCAAGTCGCTGTTCCAAGGGGCCAAGGAGGCGCTGAGCGTCGCCACCGCCGGCACCGCCTTCCTCAAGGACCACAACTTCACCCTCCATCTGGTGGTCGAGGGGCGCAGCGAGGCGCAACTGCGCGAGGCGATGCAGACCGTTCGCGAGATCGGCGCCCGCCACGGCAAGGAGATCGAGAACAGCGTGCCGAAGGTCATGCGCTCCAAGCCCTTCGGGCCGGTGCGCGGCATGCTGGGGCGCGAGGGCCAGCGCTGGGTCCCGATCCACGCCATCTTCCCGCTGGGCGACGCCGACAAGGTGGTCGCCGCCAACGACGCCTTCTTCGCCGAGAAGCGCGGCTTCATGGAAAAGCACGGCATCATCTATTCGGTGATGACCATGACGGTCGGCAACGACTTCTTCCTGGAGCCGGCCTTCTACTGGAACGACGAGATCACGCCGCTGCACGCCGCCAGCCTGGGCGATGAAGTGGTGAAGCCCTGGCGCGACCGTCCGGCCAACCCGGAGGCGCGCAACGCGGTGGCCGAACTGCGCCGCGCGACGCAAGAGCTGTATTGCAGCCTGGGCGGCGTCAGCTGGCAGGTCGCCCGCGACTATCCGTTCCGCGAGATCATGACCCCCGAAACCTGGTCGCTGCTGGAAGGCGTCAAGCGCGCCGTCGATCCGCAGGGGCTGATGAATCCCGGCTCCCTCGGCCTCGGCGGCTGACGGGCGGGAGCGGAGACATCCACGCCATGGGCTACACCATCACCGAGAAGATCCTGGCGCGAGCGGCGGGGCTGCCCGCGGTGCGCGCCGGACAGGACATCAAGGCGAAGCCGGACTTCGTGCTGGCCTACGACTTCCCCGGCTACACCGACGTCTATTTCAAGACGATGAAGGAGGATTTCGGCATCGAGCGGGTGGCCGAGCCGGAACGCTTCGGCATCTTCATCGACCACATGGTTCCGACCGCCACCGCCAAGGAGGAAGAGCTTCACATCAACACGCGCAACTGGTGCGCGGAGAACGGTGTGCCGCTGTTCGAACGGCACGGCATCGGCCATCAGGTGGCGGCGGAGGTCGGCTATGCGACGCCGGGCGCCTTCGTCGTACATTTCGACGGCCATGTCAGCCAGCTCGGCACTTTCGGCACGCTCGCCATCGGCCTGCGCCGCAACGTGATGGAAGCCTTCGTCAGCGACACCGTGTCGATCCGCGTGCCCGATACCGTGCGGGTGAACCTGCGCGGCAGTTTGCGGCCCGGCGTGATGGCGCGCGACGTCTTCCATCATCTGGTGCGCCGCCTGGGGCCGAGCTCCTGCCGCTTCCAGGTGCTGGAACTCGGCGGGCCGTCGGTGGCGGCGATGTCGACCGAGGGGCTGCAGACCATCACCGGCCTCGCCATGTTCACCGGCGCGCTGACCGCCATCGTCAACCCCGATCCGGTGCGGCTCGACTACGCCCTGCCGCGCGCACGGAAAAAGCTGGAGCCGGTGTCGAGCGACCCGGACGCGCGGTATTCCGCCGTCCACGACATCGACCTGTCGGATCTGGAACCCATCGTCGTCGTCCCGCCGACCCCGGCCGACACGCGCGACCTGACGGAGTTCCTGGGGCTGGAGATCAATGCCGGCTATCTCGGGTCCTGCGCCTCGGGCCGACTGGAGGATCTGCGGGCTGCGGCCAAGGTGCTGGAAGGCCGGCGGGTTAAGACCGGCGTGTCTCTGCACATCGTGCCGACCAGCCACGAGCTGATGGCGGCGGCGGCGCGCGAGGGGCTGGTGTCCACGCTGGTGGAGGCCGGGGCCTTCGTCTCCTCGCCCAGCTGCGATTACTGCTTCGGCCGCATCGCGACGATGACGGCGGGCCAGCGCGCGGTGTCCACCGGCACGCTGAACGTCCGCGGCCGCATGGGTAGTCCGGACTCCGAGATTTACCTGTGCAACGCCGCGGTGGTCGCCGCCTCCGCCATCGAAGGCCGGATCGCCGATCCGCGCCCATATCTGTGAGGCCGAGGATGAGCGAAGCCACCCTTCACATGCCGGTGATGAAAGGCCGCGTCGCCTTCATCTTCGACGAGATCAACTTCGACGTCGACCAGATCGTCGGCGTCAAGAACATCAAGATCACCGACGTGGCCGAGCTGGCGCAGCTCGCCATGCAGAGCTACGACCCTGACTTCGCCAAATCGGTGCGGCCGGGCGACCTGCTGGTCGGCGCCGACAATTTCGGCTACGGCCACCCGCACTATCCGCCGATGAAGGCGATGCGCCATCTCGGCATCGCCGGGGTGATCGCAGAGTCCTTCTCGCCCGGCTATTGGCGCGGCGAGGTCAGCATGGGCTTCCCGCAAGTGAGCTGCCCCGGAATTCTCGGCTTCGTCCGGCGCTGGGACGAGATCGAGGTGGATTGGGCGGCGGGCGTGGTCCGCAACCACACGCAAGGCACCGAAATTCCCTATGAGCCGCTGCCGCAGGCGGATGCCGAGATGATCGAGGCCGGCGGCCTCGTCCCCTTCCTGAAGCGGCAGGCGGCCCAGCAACGCGAACAAAAGGACCATGCTCATGTCTCGGGGACCTGAATTCCGCAACCGCGTGCTGGCGCAGAAGACCGTCTGGTCGGCCGGCGCCTACGATGCCCTGTCCGCCCGCTTCATCGAGGCGGCCGGCTTCGACGCGCTGATGACCTCTGGCTTCGGCGTCTCCGCCTCCTTCCTCGGCCAGCCGGATGCCGAGTTGTACACCATGTCGGAAAACCTGACGGTGGTCCGCAACGTGGTATCGGCGGTCAAGGTCCCGGTCATCGCCGACATCGACACCGGATACGGCAACGCCATCAACGTGATGCGCACGATCCGCGAGTTCGAGGCGTCCGGCGTCTCCGCCGTCATCATGGAGGACCAGGTGGCGCCCAAGCGCTGCCCGATCTGCGTCGGCGGGGTCGAGGTGATCCCGATGGACGAGGGCGTCGCCAAGATCCAGGCGGCGGTCGAGGCCCGGCGCGATCCCAACATGCTGATCATCGCCCGCACCGACGTGGTCGATCCGGCCGCCGCCATGGAGCGCGGACGCGCCTATGTCGCGGCCGGCGCCGACATGATCCAGCCGATCAGCAAGTGCTTCAAGGACATCGACGGGCTGCGCGCCATGCGCGAGGCCGTCGGCGTGCCGCTTTCGCTGCAGCTGCTCGGCTGGCTGGAGACGCTGTCCGCCGACGAGGTGGAGGAGGTGGCCGGCATGGCGACCTACGCGCTGGTGCCGCTGATGACCGTCGCCTCGGCGCTGAAGGAGAATCTGGCGGCGCTGGCGGAACGCCGCTCCACCCGTGGCCTGCCGCGCCCGGTCACCGACCACAACAGCTTCATCGACTTCATCGGCTTCCCGGAAATCGAGGAGCTGCAGAAGCGCTACCTGAAAACCGCCTGACGATCCTTTGCCGGCGAGCACCACCCGCCGGTTCCAAGGACCAATCAAAAGCCGGCCAACCAAAAGACGACCAATCCACGGAGGAACCCCATGTTCGGTAGGCGCACTCTCCTGGCCGCCGCGGCGGCCCTGGCCCTGGCCATTCCCGTCGCCGGCATCACCACCGGCGCCAAGGCGCAGCAGCCCCCGGTCCGCATCGCCCTGATCGGCCCGATGAGCGGCACCGGCGCCTTCGAAGGCCAGCTCGGCCTGGAAGGCGCGCAGGCGATGGTCGCGGTCATCAACGCCAACGGCGGCATCGCCGGCGGCCGCAAGCTGGAACTGCTGACCTACGACGACAAGGGCTCCCCCGAGGACGGCGTCAGCGCCGCCAAGCGGGCGATGGAGCAGGACAACGTCGACATGATCGTCGGCGGCTGGTTCAGCGCCGTCGCCCTGTCGATGAAGGAAGTGACGCGCGACAAGATCATCACCGTGATGACCAGCTCCCAGCATCCCAAGGTAACGGAGGAGGGGCACAAGTACCTGTTCCGCCTGAACGCCACCTCGGCGATGATGTCGGAGTTCTATTCCAAGGCGATCTGCGAGCGCATCAAGCCCAAGTCCATCGCCTTCATGAACGTCAACGACGACTGGGGCCGTCTGGAGCTGGACAACTACACCAAGCTGCTGACCGGCTGCGGCATCGAGGTGAAGGGGCACGAGTTCTACAACCGCACCGACACGGACTTCACCACCGCGCTGACCAAGCTGAAGTCGCTGAATTCCGACGCGATCTATGTCGCGGCGATCAACACCTCGCAGGGCGCCACCATCTACCGGCAGATCAAGCAGACCGGCTACCGCGGCAAGGTCATCGCGTCCGCCGGCAACATGAACCCGAAGCTGGTGGAGCTGTCCGGCAACTCGCTGGAGCAGGTCTATTCGGCCTCGCCCTTCACCGAGGACGGCAGCGCCCCGTCGCTGAAGCCGTGGCTGGAGCAGTACCGCAAGTCCTACAAGAACGAGCCGTCCTTCATCGCCGCGCTCGGCGCCCAGGCGGTTCAGACCCTGGCCTTCGGTGTCGAAGCCGCCGGCGGCGACCCGCGCGCCTACGACAAGATCGCGGCGGCCCTGAAGTCGCAGGAGGTCCCGACCGTGATGGGCGCCCTGCGCTTCTCCGACAAGGGCCAAGCGAACCAGGCGATCCATCTGGTGCAGATCCAGAAGAAGCAGATCGTCAGCGTCCGGGACTGAGCGGCGGACAGCGACAAGCCCTCTCCCGTCCCTATCCCGGGGCGGGAGAGGGAGACTCCCGACAGGAAGATTCGACATGGATTTCACCGTCTTCGCCCAGCAGATCGCGAACGGCCTGGTCAACGGGATGGCCTATGTGCTCATCGCCACCGGGCTGACGCTGGTCTTCGGGGTGCTGCGCATCGTGAATTTCGCCCATGGCGAGTTCTACATGCTCGGCGCCTACATCACCTATTTCATCGGCACCCTGCTCGGGCTCGACTACATCGCGGCTGCGGCGATCTCGGCGGTGGTGGTGGCGGGGCTCGGCGTCGCCGCCAACAAGCTGATCTTCTGGCCGCTGCGCCGCGACCATGAATTCACCATCCTGCTGTCCAGCCTGGGCCTCGCCCTGCTGATCGCCAACGGCGGCGAGCTGCTGTTCGGTGCCGATCCGAAATATGTCGAGAGCCCCTTCGCAGACGAAGTGCTGGACATCGGCACGGTGACGCTGACCCAGCAGCGCGTGCTGGTCTTCGCCGCCGCAGTGGTGGCGCTGATCGCGGTCTACCTGTTCATCCGCTATTCGCGCTTCGGCAAGATGATGCGGGCGACGGCGCAGAATCCGAACGGCGCGGCGCTGACCGGCATCAACATCAAGCTGGTCCACGCCTACACCTTCGCGCTGGCTTGCGGGCTGGCGGCGCTGTCGGGCGCCCTGGTCGGTCCCACCGTGATGATCTTCCCGACCATCGGCAACTGGGCGGTGCTGAAGGGCTTCATCGTCGTCATCATGGGCGGTCTGGGCAGCGTCACCGGCGCCCTGTTCGCCGGCCTGCTGCTGGGCGTCATCGAATCGCTGGGCGGCGGCTACATCTCCCTCGGCTTCATGGAGGCGATCGGCTACGCGATGATCATCGCGGTCCTGCTGTGGCGCCCCAACGGCCTGTTCAGCACGGCGCGGGGTCTGCGATGAACACCACCACTCACTCCCTGGCGCATCCCCTGGCCATTGGCGGCGGCATCGCGGCGCTGGCCGTCCTGCCCTTCCTGTCCGGCAACGCCTATCTGGAACATCTGCTGGTGCTGTGGATGCTGTACGCGCTGCTGGCGCTCAGCCTCAACATCGTCATCGGCTATCTCGGCGAACTCACCTTCGGCCATGCCGCCTTCGTCGGCGTCGGCGCCTACACCTCCGCCATCCTCTCCACCCAGTTCGGCCTGCCACCGCTGCTGGGGCTGCCGCTGGCGGCGCTGGTGGCGGCGTCGTTCGGGCTGGTGATCGGCTATGCCGCCCTGCGGGTGGTCGGCCCGCAGTTCGCCATCCTGACGCTGGGCTTCGGCGCCATCCTGTTCACCATCACCAACCATTGGGTGGATCTGACGCGCGGCCCGATGGGCATCACCGACATTCCGCCGATGGCGATCGGCCCGTTGGCCTTCGACAGCGCCCGACCGACCTATTATCTGGTGCTGGCGCTCGTGCTGGCGACGGCCTGGTTGTGCCATGCGCTGGTCACCAGCCGCACCGGCCGCGCCTTCCTGGCGGTGCGGGAGAATGCGCCGCTCGCCGCATCCCTCGGCATCAACGTCTTCCACACCAAGCTGCTGGGCTTCGTCGCCGCCACCGCCATCGCCGGCATCGGCGGCGCCATCTACGCCCACTACATCCGCGTCATCACCCCCGACATCATGGGCGTCCACAATGTGGCCGCGCTGATCATCGTCGTCATCATCGGCGGGCGCGGCACCATCCTGGGACCGATCCTGGGGGCGCTGGTCTATATCGGCCTCTTGGAATCGCTGCGCGTCGCCGGTCCGCTGCGCATGGTCATCTTCGCGGCCCTGCTCACCGGCACCGTCGTCTTCCTGCCGGGCGGTCTGGTCAGCCTGTGGCAGCGCTGGCGCAATGCCCGCAAGTCGGAGAGCACCCAGCCGGCCACCCCCACCGGTTTGCCCCCCACCGGTTTGCCAAGCACCGAAGGAGGTGCGAAATGAACCCCGCGGCTCAAGAGATCCTCTCCGTCAGCAACCTGACCCGCATCTTCGGCGGACTGACCGCGGTGCGCGACGTCACCATGTCGGTGCAGACGGGCGAGGTGGTCGGGCTGATCGGGCCGAACGGCGCCGGCAAGACGACGCTGTTCAACATGCTGGGCGGTTCGCTGCCGCCGTCGTCGGGAAGCATCCGCTTCGACGGCACCGACTGCACCGGCGCGCCGTCGCACGTCATGGGCCAGCGCGGCGTCTCGCGCACCTTCCAGATCACCAGCCTGTTTCCCAGCCTGACGGCGCTCGACAATGTGCGCAGCGCCGCCTACCGCACCACGCGGGCCGGCTGGGGCGCGTCGATCCTGCGCAACGCCGCCTACCGCCGGGAGGAGGAGGAACTGCGGCGCAAGGCGCTGGAGATCCTGGCCTTCTGCGATCTCGACCATCGCGCCGACACGCTGGCCGACGCCATGTCCTACGGCGAGCAGCGCCGGCTGGAGATCGCCATCGCGCTGGCCGCGGAGCCGCGCCTGCTGCTGCTCGACGAGCCCGCCGCCGGCATGAACCCGGAGGAGGGCCAGCGGCTGGTCGAGATGATCCGCCGCATCCGCGCCCGCGGCGTCACCGTGCTGCTGGTGGAGCACCACATGCGCGTGGTCGCCAGCGTCTGCGACCGGCTGGTGGTGCTGGACCATGGGGTGAAGATCGCCGAGGGGTCGCCGGCACAGGTCCTCAACGACCCCGAAGTGATCCGCGTGTATCTGGGACGGGAGCCGGTCGATGCTTAAGGTCGAAGGTCTGAAGGTCAGCTACGGCCACCGCGAGGCGGTCCACAACGTCTCCCTGACGGTGGAGGAAGGGGAACTGGTCACGCTGGTCGGCTCCAACGGCGCCGGCAAGACGACGACTCTGAAGGCGATCTCCGCCCTGCTGCGTCCGAGCGGCGGAACCATCACCTTCGACGGCGAGCGTATCGACCGGCTGGAGCCGCATCAGGTGATCGAGCGCGGATTGGTCCATGTGCCGGAAGGCCGCCAGCTGTTTCCCGAGATGACGGTGCTGGAGCATCTGGAACTGGGCGCCCTGCGCGGCCGGCCCGGCAGCATGGGCTTCGCCGAGCGGCTGCGCTGGGTCTACGAGCTGTTCCCCATCCTGGCCGAACGCCAAACCCAGCGGGCCGGCACCATGAGCGGCGGCCAGCAGCAGCTCGTCGCCTTCGGCCGCGGCCTGATGGCCAACCCGAAATGCCTGATGCTGGACGAGCCGACGCTGGGTCTGGCGCCGATCATCGTCGACACGCTGGCCGACACCATCAAGAGCCTGCACAAATCCGGCATCACCGTCCTGCTGGTGGAACAGCGGGTCGATCTGGCGCTGCGGCTGGCCGACCGCGCCTATGTGCTGGAAACCGGACGGGTGGTGATGGAGGATTCGGCGCAGACCCTGCTGGCCGATCCCCGCATCAAGACCGCCTATCTGGGGCTGTAGGGGCATGGCGAGCAGCGAGATTCTCGACCGGGCGCGTGCCATCGTCGGGCCGTCTCATGTGCTGTCGGACCCGGCGGACACTGGGCCCTTCCTGGCGGACTGGCGCGCCCGCTACCGGGGGGAGGCGCTGGGCGTCGTCCGCCCGGCGGACGCCGAACAGGTGGCCGCGCTCGTCCGGCTCTGCGCGGAGACCGGCACGCCGCTGGTTCCGCAGGGCGGCAACACCGGCGTGGTCGGCGGCGCCATTCCCGACGCTTCGGGCCGCAGCCTCGTGCTCTGCCTGTCGCGCCTGAACCGCATCCGCGCGGTCGATCCCATCGGCGACAGCCTGACCGTTGAGGCCGGCTGCACGCTGGCCGCCGTGCAGGCCGCCGCCGAAGAGGCCGGCCGGCTGTTCCCGATGAGCCTGGGCAGCGAGGGCACCTGCCAAATCGGCGGCACCATCGCCACCAATGCCGGCGGCACCGCCGTCCTGCGCTACGGCCCGATGCGCGACCTCGTGCTCGGGCTGGAGGTGGTGCTGCCCGACGGCACCCTGCTGAACGGCCTGCGGGCGCTGCGCAAGGACAACACCGGCTATGCCCTGAAGCATCTGTTCATCGGTGCGGAAGGGACGCTGGGCATCGTCACCGCGGCGACGCTGAAGCTGTTCCCGCGTCCGCGCAGCAGCGCCACCGCTTTCCTCGCCCTACCCTCGCTGGAGGCCGCGCTGCGGGTGTTCGCCCGCCTGCGCGGCGCGCTGGGCGACCGGGTGACCACCGCGGAAATCCTGTCGGACTCGCAGCTTGCCGCCGTGCTTGCCCATGTGCCGGGCACCGTCCGTCCGCTCGCCGCCGCTACGCCCTGGTATCTGCTGGCCGAGGTCACCGACCCGATGGCCGGGCTGGACCTTGCCGCCGCGCTCGAGGATCTGCTGGCCGAAGGGCTGGAGGACGGCAGCGTCGCCGACGCGACCATCGCCCGCAGCCATGCTCAGGCGGAAGCCCTGTGGAAGCTGCGCCACAGCGTGTCGGAGGCCAACCGCAAGAGCGGCATCGTCATCGGCCACGACACGGCGGTGCCGGTCGCCCGCATCCCCGATTTCGTCGCCCGCGCCACCGCCGCCGTCGAGGCGCTGCGCCCGGATGCCCGCGTGGTGGCGGTCGGCCATATCGGCGACGGCAACATCCATCTGGTCGTCATCCTGCCGGACAGCGCGAGGACGGAAAACCAACCTCTGGAGGCCACCGCCCATGCGGTCAGCGCCGCCGTCCACCGCGTGGCGATCGACCTGGACGGCACCATCAGCGCGGAGCACGGCATCGGCCAGAGCGTGCGCGATGCCCTGGCCGCCTACAAGGGTCCGGCGGAAATGGCGCTGATGCGCGGCATCAAGCGGCTGTTCGACCCGCAGGGGATCATGAATCCGGGCAAGGTCGTCCTCACCGGCGAGCCGTGATCAGGATGGCAACGATCAGGATTGAAGCCCGATGCTCGGCCCGACGCGCCGGATGAGGTCGACCACGGACGGAGTCAGCGTGTGGAAGGCGGCCAGGAAGTCGTCGCACCGGTAGGACGGCGCCGTCTCCCTGATCCGCCGGGCATACCCCCCGGCCTCCTCCCGCCGGTCCGCCAAGGCGTTGGAAAAGGCAGCGATGGCCTGGATGTGGACATGGGCGTTCGGCCGCCGCGCGGCCCGGTCCCCCCATAGCGCGGCCTGGGCATGCTCCTTCAGATTGAGGCAGGCGAGCGCCCGCGCGCCGAGCATGCCGAACAGCAGCGGGTCGAACGGGCTCAGCCGCTGCGCGACGTCGGCGGCACCCAGCGCGGCCCGCGCATCGCCACCCTGCGCCTGGACGAAGGCGAGGGAATAATGGCCGAGCGCGAAGTTGGGGTTGAGACCCACCGCAAGGCTCAGCTCCTCCACCGCATCGTCCTGTCTCCCCAGCAGCCAAAGCGCACGGCCCAGGGCCAGATGGCTCGTCGGGTCGCGCTCGTCCAAACCGACGCTTTGCTCGGCGAAGCGATAGGCGTGCTCCGCCTCGATACCGCGCTGTCCGGTGCGATGCAGAAAAGCATCCTGGAAATGGGTGAAGGACAGGCCGGCATACAGCCGCGCGCTCAGCGGGTCGGTTCGAAGCGCCTGTTGGAAAAGGCTGCGCGCGGTCTCGTTGTCGCCGCGGGTGAAGCGGTACATGTGCCACAGACCGCGATGATAGGCGCTCCAGCCATCCAGCGACGTCGGCGGAACCGCCAGGGCGCGCCGCATCTCGGCCGCTTCGATCTCGTCGTCGAGAGCTGCGGCGATGCGGGTGGCAAGCTCGTCCTGCAGGTCGAACACGGCGTCAAGGCGCCTGTCGTAGATGTCGCTCCACATCACGGCGCCGGTTTCGGCCTCGACCAGTTCGACGGTCAACCGAAGCCGATGCCCATCGGTGCGGATCGCCCCGCTGGCCAGATAGCGCACACCGAGCGCCCTGCCGACCGTGTACGGGTCGATCTGGGCCCCGCGAAAGCGGAAGGAGGATCCGCGGGCGATGACGAACAGCGAGCGCAGCCGCGAAAGCCGCACCAGCACGTCGGCGGCCACCCCGTCGGCAAAACCGCCGCCTTCGGACTGTCCGCCGAGCGTGCCGAAGGGCAGAACCGCCAGCGAGGGCCGATCCGGCAGCGTCGGACGGCTTGACCGGGAGAGGTCGGGCAGCAGCAGTCCAGCAGGTTGCTCCGCCACGGTTGCGGCCACGGTTTCGGCCGGGTGGCGGTCGCGGATGCCGTGCAGCAGTTCGACCGTCTCCTCCTCCGGCTCGGCATCGAGGCAGCGGCGCACGGCGTCGGCACAGATCCGGTACTGCCGAACGGCATCCGACCGCCTGCCGTTGCGCGCATGCAGCCGCATAAGCGCGCGGTGCGCCTCCTCGCAGGCGGGATCGAGCGCCAGCCAGCGCTCCGCAGTGGACGCGACGCCATCCCGGTCCCCCTCCGCCTCGCACCATGCCATCAGGCGCGCGAGGATTCCGGCCGCCAAGCGGGCGAAGCGGGCGCGCTCACCGGCCAGCCAATCATCGACCCCGTCGGAGCAGGCCTCGGCCTCGGGAAGAAGGGGGCCGGCGCACAGGGCGGCGGCGGCGCGCAGACTTTCAGGCGTGCCCTCCCGCGCCAGCCGTTGGACCATCACGCCGTCGACGCATTCGGGCAGCAGGGCCAGCGACACGTCGTTCCTGTTCGTGCGGATCAGATCGACACCCGCCTGCTCACCGAGGTGCCGCAGTTCCATCAGGCACTGGCGCAGGCTGTGCAGCGCCCGCCTCTCCTCGCAGTCCTCCCACAGCAGGGCGGCCAGCCGTTCGCGGGAGATCGGTCGCGGTGCGGTCAGCGCGACATAGGCAAGCAGAAGCTGCGCTTTCCGCCCGCGCAGAGGGAGGGCACGCCCGCCGGCATCGGCGAGCGAGAAGCCGCCCAGCAGCCTAAGCGTCGGCCCGGCCATGCCGCACCAAAACGGAAATTGCCTACCGCCCCGATCATAGCAGGCGGGACGAATCCTGTCAGACACGCGTCGGCCCAGGGGACTACCCCTGAAGGACGGGTCGACATTTTGACGATCGGTTGACGCAGGCGCTGACGATCAGACGACGACCAGCTGACGCGACCCGGCCATCCTCGCGGCCGAAGCCCGCAGTCACCGGGCGCAATCGCACAACCCAAGGAGGACGACATGGAAGACCTGATCGCCACCGCTCCCGCCATTCAGCCGCACAACGAGCGGGCCGCCGCCGTGTGGAGTTCGGGCGGCCGGGATTATGAAGAGATCATCCGCGGCGTCTATGACGGCATCGACGCCGCCGTCGCTGCGCTCGCGCCCCAGCCGGGCGAACGCATCCTCGACGTCGCGACCGGCACCGGCATCACGGCGCGCGCCTGTGCCCGGCGCGGTGCGCAGGTCACCGGCATTGACATCGCCGCCGGATTGCTGGACGCCGCACGCTCGCTGTCGGACGGGCTTTCTATCGACTACCGGCTGGGCGACGCCGAGGCGCTACCCTGCGCCGACGCCAGCTTCGACGCGGTGGTGTCGACTTTCGGCGTCATGTTCGCCGCCAAGCCGGAAGCGGCGGCGCAGGAACTCGCCCGCGTCTGCCGGCCCGGCGGCCGGCTGGCCCTGACCACCTGGACGCCGGACGGCGCCATCGCCGAGATGTTCTCGCTGATGCGCCCCTACATGGCGGCGCCCCCGGCGGTGTCGCCCTTCGCATGGGGCCGCCCCGAACGGTTGGAGGAATTGCTCGGCGGCGCCTTCGACCTGACGGTCACCACCCTGACCAGCCATTACGTCGAAACCGGCGGCGAGGCGGCCTGGAACACCTTCGTGACCGGCTACGGCCCGACGCGCACCCTGGCCGCCAGCCTCGACGAGGAGCGCCGCGCCGCTCTTAAGCGGGACTTCGTCGCCTTCCACGAGCGCTTCCGCGAAGGCGCGGGCATTCACGTGCCGCGCACCTTCCAACTCACGCTCGGCCGGCGGCGGTAGCCCCTTCTAACTCAAGACTGGGCGGCCTCAGCCGTAATGCTCGAAGCCGCCCTGGGCGACGCTCGCCTTCCAATAGGCGACGACCGAACAGGCGTCCGGCGGAAGCTGCAGGTTCTGCCGGACATGGCCCCGGATGCGCTGGGCGGTTCCATGCTCCGTCCCGCTCCACACCGCTAGCCCCTCCCGCACCCCTGCCGCCGCCGCCGCCATCACTGCCTCCGGCAGGGGCGAAGCGCCCGACGCCGCATGACGGTCCCGGTGGAACCATGTGATGGAGGTGGCGGCCGGCGACGCCAGTTCCTGCCGTTCGGCCGGTCCCGGCACCTCGATGAACACCTCGGCGGAGGCATCCGCCGGCAGGTTTTCCAAAAGATGGGCGATGGCCGGCAGCGCCGCATGGTCACCAGCCACCACGTAGCGGCCGGCCGGCTTCATCGCGATTCCGCCGGATACGGAGAGTCCCACCCTCTCCCCCGGCCGGGCGCGGGCGGCCCAACCCGACGCCAAGCCGGCGCCGTGAAGCACGAAATTCACCTCCAGCGTTCCGGCGGCGGCATCGAAGCGCCTCACCGAATAGACGCGCGGTGGCGCTCCGGCGCTGCCGTCACCCGCCGGAACCACCAAGCCGATGTGCGGGGCCAGCACGCCGGGCTTCAGCGTGAACCCCTCCAGCGCCGGCCCGCCGAGAACGATACGGCGCATGCGCGGCGTCAGGGTGGAGACCGCGACCACCTCCACCCACCGAAGATCACAGGGATGCTTGCTGCTCAAGACCCGCCCCTCTACGCTGGCGTCGATGGGCCCCATGCTAAATAAGAATGCGACTTGTTCGCAATAGCGCTTTGCCCTATAGGAGGTGGTCGCCAGAAACGGATGCCGAAGGCCGCGCGATGTGGGGCCGGAAAGTCGATCGATGCCGTTCCACCCGAGAATGCAGAGCAGCACCGAAGGGATCACCATTCTCGGCGACCTGCAGTGGCGTGCCTGGAACGGGATGATCGCCGACATCTGGACCGTGGCCTGCGAGCAGAATGCCGGCGGCGAATATGTATCCGAGGCCCCGCGCCTCGTCGTGGTGCTCGACCAGCTCGGCGACGGCGCGCTCCATGTCATGGACACCCCCGACCGGGGCAAGTCCCACCGCGTCGGCCGGCGCCAGCC
Organism: Pseudomonadota bacterium; assembly: GCA_023423695.1. Lineage (GTDB taxonomy): Bacteria > Pseudomonadota > Alphaproteobacteria > Azospirillales > Azospirillaceae > Azospirillum. Next base: position 36,612 of record JAFAFA010000152.1, read on the forward strand.
GATGAGCTTCGTCCCCGCCGGCCTCAAGGTCTGGTCCCGCACCGACAGCATCCGCCGCCTCACCCATCTGGACCTGCATTTCGACATGTCGGTGTTGGAAGGCCGTTTCCCGGACGGGCCGGACCTCCGGGAGATGAATCGGCCGCGGCTGAATTTCTCCGACGACCGGCTGTTTTCCCTGGCCCGGCTGATCGCGGCGGAATGCCGGACCCCGGGCACCCTGCACGACCTCTACGGCGAGAGCCTGATGGCCGCCCTGTTCATTGGCCTCGTCCAGAGCGAGCCGGCGGCCGACCGCAAGCGCTGCCAACTGCCACCGCGCCAGCTGAGACGTGTAATCGACTATATCGAGGAACATTGCAGCCGGCCGATCCGCCTGCAGGAATTGGCCGATCTCACCGGCCTGTCGCCCGCCCATTTCTGCTCCGCCTTCAAGGCGTCGACCGGCGTGCCGCCGCACAAATGGCAGATGCGGGCGCGGGTGGAGCGCGCCAAGGCGCTGCTGACCACCTCGGACGTGACGCTGGCCGCGGCGGCGGCGATGGCCGGATTTTCCGATCAGGCGCATCTGACCCGTGTCTTCCGTCAGATCGTGGGATCCACGCCCGCCGCCTGGCTGCGCGACCAGTCGGCCTGAGCCGACCCCGACGCGGTGCCGCGACGAATGTCGAAAGATCGTCCAACCCATCCAAAGACGGTTCAATCCGGACCTTCATGCATATGCTAATCATTCGCAACAACAACGCCACCTTCGGACAGGATGGTCCGGTGGCGCTTCGCGGGTGGTGCAGACAGTCCGAGGCCGATTGCGATGGTTCACGTTTCGATCAAGCAGATGACCCGTTTCCTCCTGAACGGCACGGCGCTCGCCGCCTTGCTGATGCCGGCACTCGCCCAGGCGCAATCCCAGACGGACGCAGGCACGCCCGCCATCCTCGGTCCGGTGACCGTCGAAGGCAGCAGGGCTGTCGATACGGCGACCAGCCCGGTCAAGGGCTATGTGCCCGCCCGGTCGGCCACCGGCTCCAAGACCGACACGCCGCTGGAGGCCATCCCGCAGTCGGTGTCGGTGATCGGCCGCGAGGAGATGGACGACCGCGGCGCCCAGAAGGTGGACGAGGCGCTGCGCTACACCCCCGGCGTCTTCAGCCAGCCCTTCGGCCGTGACAGCGACACCAACTGGGTCTTCATCCGCGGCTTCCAGGCGACGCAGTCGGGCGTCTACCAGGACGGGCTGCAGCTCTACGCCTACGGCTTCGGCGGCCAGTTCGTCGAAAGCTACAACCTTGAGCGGATCGAGGTTCTGCGCGGCGCCTCCTCCGTGCTCTACGGCGGCAGCAACCCCGGCGGCCTGCTGAACTACGTCAGCAAGCGGCCGGGCGACACCCCCGTCCGCTCGGTCGAGGCCGGCATCGACCAGCATGGCACCGCCTTTCTCGGCCTCGACGTCGGCGGCGCGATTGATCCGACGCTGAGCTACCGGCTGACCGGCCGCATCGCCGGCGGCGACACCTACACCGACTTCGCCGACGGCTTCCGCGGCACCGTCTCGCCCAGCTTCAAATGGTCGCCGAACGACGCCAACACCCTGACGGTGCTGGCCAACTACACCGACATCGACGAGACGCACAACGGCGGCGCCTTCCTGCCCTATGTCGGCACCGTGGTGGACGCGCCCTTCGGCCGGATCGACCGCAAGGCCAACTTCACCGAACCCGGCATCGACACCTACCGCCGCCGTCAGGCCTCGATCGGCTACGAGTTCGAGCACCGCTTCGACAACGACCTGATCTTCCGCCAGAACGCGCGCTACAATTACAGCAAGGTCCACGAGGTCACGGTCTACCCCTACGGCTACAGCGGCTTCTCGGCCACGCCGACCGATCCGAACAACCTGCTGTCGCGCATCAATTTCGAGCACACCAGCAAGGTCAACAGCGTCCTGATCGACAACCAGCTGGAAGGCAAGCTGCGCACCGGCCCGGTCGAGCACACGGTGCTGGGCGGCGTCGATTACAAGTATTTCGCCATGGATCAGGTGCAGGCGTCCGGCTCGGCCACGACGATCAGCGCCACCAGCCCGGTCTATGGCGCCCCCCAGGGCCAGCGCTTCTCCTACATCGACCAGGAGCTGACGATGCGTCAGCTCGGCGTCTACCTGCAGGACCAGATGCGCTTCGGCCAGGGCTTCCTGGTGACGCTGAACGGCCGCTACGACATCGCCTCGACCGATGCCGACGGCACGCCCGCCTATGACGGCAAGACCGGCAAATTCAGCGGCCGCGCCGGTCTGGCCTACGAGTTCGCCAACGGCCTGACGCCCTATGTCAGCGCCTCCACCTTCTTCAACCCGGTGCTGGGATCCTCCGCCGCCGTCGGCGTCTTCAAGCCGGAAAGCGGCCGCCAGTACGAGGTCGGCGTCAAGTACCGCCCGACCTGGATGGACGCCATCTTCACCGCGGCCCTGTTCGACCTGACCCGCACCAACGTGGTGACCGGCGCCTTCAACGCCGAGACCCAGCTGGGCGAGGTCAATTCCCGCGGCGTCGAGCTTGAGGCCAAGGCCAATATCACCCCCAGCCTGAAGGCGACCGCCTCCTTCACCGCGCTCGACCTCGACATCAAGAAGGACGCCGATCCGAACCTGATCGGCAAGACGCCCTACATCGTGCCGCAGGTCCAGGGCTCGGCTTTCCTCGACTACACCTTCCGCGAAAGCGTGCTGAATGGGGTGTCGGTCGGCGGCGGCGTGCGCTATGTCGGGTCGTCCTGGGCCGACAACGAGAACACGCTGAAGGTTCCGGCGGCGACCGTCTTCGACGCGCGGATCGGCTACAAGCGCGACAACTGGGGCGCCAACCTGTCGGTCACCAACCTGTTCGACAAGGACTACGTCGCCAGCTGCCAGACCCAGTATTCCTGCGGCTATGCGGAGGGGCGGACCGCCCTGCTGACCCTCAACATGACTTGGTAACCCGATGCCCGGTCCGGACCAGACCCTTGCCCTCTACGAACTGGACGCCGTCGGATTTTCGGCGGCCGGCCGGCCGATCCTGTCGGACCTGTCGCTCCGGCTGGAGCAGGGGCGCATCTACGGGCTGGTTGGCCCCAACGGCTCGGGCAAGAGCACGCTGATCCGCATGCTCGCCCGCCAGCAGCCGCCGGGGGCCGGGCGCATCCGCTGCCTCGGCACCGAGATCGCCCGGATCGGCGAGCGCGACTTCGCCCGTACCGTCGCCTACATGCCGCAGTTCACCCCGCCGGCGGAGGGCATGACGGTGCGCGAGCTGGTGGCGCTCGGCCGCTTCCCCTGGCACGGTGCGCTCGGCCGCTTCGGGGCTGAGGACGCGGCCAAGGTGGCGGAAGCGATTGCGGAGACCAACCTCGACGCCTTCGCCGGCAGATTGGTGGACAGCCTGTCGGGCGGCGAGCGGCAGCGTGTCTGGCTCGCCATGATGCTGGCACAGGACACGCGCTGCCTGTTGCTGGACGAGCCGACCTCGGCACTCGACATCGCCAGCCAGGTCGAGATGCTGGGGTTGGTCCGCCGGTTGAGCCGCGCCCGCGGCATCGGCGCCGTCATCGTCCTGCACGACATCAACATGGCCGCCCGCGTCTGCGACGAGATTCTGGCGATGCGCGGCGGCGCGCTGATCGCACAAGGAACGCCGGACGCCATCATGACCGGCGAGACGCTGGGCGCGATCTACCGCCTCGCCATGGGCATCGTCCCGCATCCGGTCACCGGCGACCCCATCGGTTACGTTCTGTGATGGCAAGGGTAAGGACGATATCGCGGCGCCATGCGCTGGGCTTGGCGGCAGGGCTTGCACTGATGCCCCGCCTTTCCTGGGCCGCCATGCCGCAACGGGTGGCGGTCATCGACTGGGCGCTGCTGGAAATGGTGCTGGCGCTGGGCGTGGTCCCGGTCGCCGCCACCGAACTTCTGCAATTCCGCAAGACGGTGGTCGAACCGGCGGTGCCCGCCTCCGTCGCCGACATCGGCCTGCGTGGGACGCCGAACTACGAAGCGCTGAACCTTGCGGAACCGGACCTGATCCTCACCTCCAACTACTACGAAGGCCAGCGCGCCAGCCTGGAACGCGTCGCGGAAACCGTATCGCTGTCGATCTACACGGCGGGCGTCCAGCCCTACCCCGCCGCCGCTGAGGCCGCCCTCACCCTCGGCCGATTGCTTGGCCGCGAGGCGCAGTCGCAAGCCGTTGTCGCCGATACGGATGCGGAAATCGCCCGCCTGCGCGCGAGCCTGACCGGCATCGGTCGGCGGCCGGTGCTGGCGATCAATTTCGGCGACGCCCGCCATTTCCGCGCCTTCGGCACCGACAGCATGTTCGGCGACGTGCTGCGCCGGCTGGGGGTGGAGAATGGCTGGGCGGCGCAGTCGAGCTACAGCGCCACCGCACCCGTCGGCATCGAGGCGCTGGCCCGCTTCCCCGACGCCACCGTCGTCGTCGTTCCCCCGGTTCCCGCCGACGCCATGCGGACGCTGGCGGACAGCGCCCTGTGGCAGGCCCTGCCGATGGTGCGGGAAAACCGTGTGACGGCGATCGAGCCGGTCAATCATTTCGGCGGTCTCCCCGCCGCCCTGCGCTTTGCCCGCCTCGCCACCGCCGCCCTGCTCCAACGGAGGGCAGGCAATGACTGAGCGCGCACCGATGAACCGCGTTCTGCTGTGGGGCGGTCTGGCCCTGATCGCCGCCTGCCTGTCGACAATCCAGGTCGCCGGGCACCTCGCCTCGCCGACATCGGTCGACGGCGGCGCCACAGACGCCGACTGGCTGGACGCGATCATCCTCCAACACAGCGTCCTGCCGCGCATCGCCGTTTCGTTGGTCGCCGGGGCAACGCTGGGACTGTCGGGGCTTCTGCTCCAACGCGTGCTGCGCAATCCGCTGGCGGAGCCCTCGACTCTCGGCGTGTCGGCCGGCGCCCAACTCGCCATGACGGTGGGACTGCTCTACGCGCCGGCACTGATGGACCGGGCGCGCGAGGCCGTTGCGCTGGCCGGCGGGCTGACCGTGGTCGGGGTGATCCTCGCCGTGACATGGCGGCGCGGGCTGGAGCCGGTCGCCGTGATCCTGGCCGGCATGATGGTCGCGCTGACCGCCACCATGGCCAGCGCCGCGCTGATCCTCGCCAACGGCGACTATCTGTTTTCGATCTTCATCTGGGGCGGTGGCGCGCTGGCGCAGCAGAGCTGGGGGCCGACCCTGACCATCGCGCTGCGCCTGCTGGCCGGCATCGCCGCCGCCCTCCTGCTGATGCGCCCGCTGGCGATCCTCGGCCTGGACGATTCCAGCGCCCGCAGCCTGGGCGTCGCCCTCAACGCCACGCGCTTCGCCGTCATCGGCGTCGCGGTCTGGCTGGCGGCCAGCGTGACGGCGGAGGTCGGCGTCATCGGCTTCGTCGGACTGGCCGCCCCGGCGCTGGCGCATCTCAGCGGCGCACGGACCCAGACGCAGAAGCTGGTCGCCGCCCCTTTGATCGGTGCGGTCCTGCTCTGGATCACCGACGGGCTGGTGCAACTGCTGGCCGGCGCCAACGGCGAACGGGTGCCGACCGGCGCCGCCACCGCCCTGCTGGGCGGCCCGCTGCTGCTCTGGCTGCTGCCGCGCCTGCGCATGTTCGAATGGCCCTCGCTGAACAGCCGCCCCGCCCCGTCGCGCCGCAGCCGACACCCACGCCTGCTGATCGGCCTGATCGCCCTGTGCGGGCTTGTCGCCGTGGCCCTCGCGTTGACCGTCGGCCATGGCCCGGATGGCTGGTCGCTGGCGACAGGCCCTCTCTTCGACCGCCTTCTGGCATGGCGCGGCCCGCGCGTGGCGGTCGCTGCGGCGGCGGGCGCCATGCTGGCGGCGGCCGGACTGCTGCTGCAGCGCATCACCGCCAACCCGCTGGCCAGCCCGGAAATCCTCGGCGTCGGCACAGGGGCCGGCGTCGGCCTGACCGCCGCGCTGTTCCTGACCACCGCCCCCGGCATCGGCCTGCAGATCTCGGCTTCCGCGGCGGGGGCGGTGCTGGTTCTGGCCACCATGCTGGCGCTGTCGCTGCGCGCCGGCTTCGGGCCGGAACGCCTGCTGCTGGCCGGCATCGCCATGAGCGCGCTGTGCAGCGCCGTCCTGACCGCCGTCATCGCCACCGGCACGCCGCAGGCCTTCACCCTGCTGCGCTGGCTGAGCGGATCGACCAACGACGCCGGCCCGGCCGACGCCTGGTTCTGCGCGACTGCGGCGGTGCTGCTGCTGGCAGCCCTGCCGCTGGCCTCCCGATGGCTGGAGATCCTGCCGCTCGGCGACGTCACCGCCCGGTCGGTCGGCCTGCCGGTGCAGCGCTGCCGCATCCTTCTGGTGCTGTTCGCCGGCCTGCTCACCGCGGCGGCGGCCCTGTTCGTCGGCCCCTTAAGCTTCGTCGGCCTGATCGCCCCGCACCTCGCCCGCCTCGCCGGCCTCGGCCGCGCATTGGGGCAGGGCATCGGCGCCGTTCTGATCGGCGCCGGCCTGATGGTGGTATCGGATTGGCTGGCGCGAACCGTCGCCTTCCCGTATCAACTGCCGCTTGGATTGTTCGCCGCGCTGCTTGCCGGCCCCTACCTGATCTGGTTGCTCAGCCGGGCCAGCCCGCGCGCCGGCTAACCCGTTCCGTTCCTCCGTGCCTATTCCTATTTTCAGTTCCGGAATGAGAAGAGCCATGCTCCGCCGCTTCCTCTCCTACTACCGTCCCTACAAAGGCCTGCTGATTCTCGACATTTCCTGCGCGATCCTGTCGGGACTGCTGGAGCTGGGCTTTCCGATGGCGGTGCGCGCCTTCGTGGACAAGTTGCTGCCCACCCAGGACTGGGCGCTGATCGTCGCCGCCACGGCGGCGCTGCTGGCGGTCTACATGGCGAATGGCGGGTTGATGGCCATCGTGACCTACTGGGGCCACAAGCTGGGCGTCAACATCGAGACGGAGATGCGGCGGAAGAGCTTCGACCACCTGCAAAAGCTCTCCTTCAGCTTCTACGACAACAACAAGACCGGCCATCTCGTCGGCCGCGTCACCCGCGATCTGGACGAGATCGGCGAGGTGGCGCATCACGGCCCCGAAGACCTGCTGATCGCGGTGATGACCTTCGTCGGCGCCTTCGCCCTGATGGCGGTGGTGCATCTGCCGCTGGCGCTGATCACCGCCGCCATCGTGCCCGTCATCGCCTGGCTGACCAGCCGCTACGGCGGGCGCATGACCCGCAACTGGCAGTCGCTCTATTCCCGCGTCGGCGACTTCAACGTCCGCATCGAGGAGAATGTCGGCGGCATGCGCGTCGTCCAGGCCTTCACCAACGAGGACCACGAGCGCAAGCTGTTTGCCGAGGACAACGACCGCTACCGCAAGACCAAACTCGACGCCTACAAGATCATGGCGGCGTCGACGACGCTCAGCTACATGAGCATGCGGCTGATCCTGATCGTCGTCATGCTGACCGGCGCTCATTTCGTCCTGGTGGGGGAACTGACCCAGGGCGGATTCTTCGCCTTCCTGCTGCTGGTCAACACCTTCTTCCGCCCCATCGAGAAGATCAACGCGGTCATCGAGACCTATCCACGCGGCATCGCCGGATTCCGCCGCTACACCGCCCTTCTCGACACCCAGCCCGACATCGCCGACGCCCCCGACGCCGTCCCGGCGCCGCCGCTGAAGGGCGACATCCGCTTCGAAGGCGTCTCCTTCGGCTATGACGCCGCCCGCCCGGTCCTGAACGGCGTCGATCTCAGCATCAAGGCGGGTTCCACCGTCGCCTTCATCGGCCCGTCCGGCGCCGGCAAGACGACAATCTGCTCGCTGCTGCCTCGCTTCTACGAGATCACCGGCGGCCGTATCACCGTCGACGGCCTCGACATCCGCAGCATGACGCTGGCCTCGCTGCGCCGGCAGATCGGCATCGTCCAGCAGGACGTCTTCCTGTTCGGCGGCACCATCCGCGAGAACATCGCCTATGGCCGCCTGGGGGCGTCGGACGCCGAGATCGCCGAGGCGGCGCGCCGCGCCCATCTCGACGGGCTAATCGCCTCGCTGCCGGAGGGGCTCGACACCGTCATCGGCGAACGCGGCGTGAAGCTGTCCGGCGGCCAGAAGCAGCGCCTGACCATCGCCCGCATGTTCCTGAAGAACCCACCGATCCTCATCCTGGACGAGGCGACATCGGCGCTCGACACCCGGACCGAGCGGGAAATCCAGAAATCGCTGATGGAATTGGCCGAAGGGCGGACGACCCTGATCATCGCCCACCGGCTGGCGACCATCCGCAGCGCCGACGAGGTCTATGTCGTCGGTGCCGAAGGAGGCATCCAGCCCATCACCCATGCGGAACTGGCCGCCCACGGCTGAGGAAAACGTCTCGCGGGGCGTCGGCGCTCTACGTTCGGATCGTCGGCTCCCGGCAGGATCACTGTGGATTTGGGAACTCCGATTCCACCCATCTCCCAATCGAATGCCCGGATGGCGGATTGCATTGAAGCAGAGGCGGCAGAATAGGCATCAATCGTCGTCTCCGCCCGCTCCAATTGCGCCGCAACTCTGCGTGTGACGCGCCCGGCGATCCGTGCATTCGCCCTATACGGATTCCCTCGGCCATCATTCCATCGCAGGCCTTTATCTCTGTCTGAAGAGCTTCATATCATCCACGCGATCCAGCGACGATGATGAGTGCTCATGCAACAGATAAACAAGACCGTTTCCTTCACAGCCGGCGGCCTGATTCTCCTGTTCGTTGCCCTGGCTGCGTTGTTTACCGAGCCGTTCGGCTCCCGCATCTCTGAGATGCAGGCATTTGTTGTCGGCAACTTCGGCTGGTTCTACGTGCTTGCCGTCGCAGGTTTCCTGCTGTTCGTCCTGTGGCTCTTCTTCAGCCCCTATGGCGCGATCAAGCTGGGTCACGACGATGACGAGCCAGAATTCAGTTACCCGTCCTGGTTCGCCATGCTGTTCAGCGCCGGTATGGGCATCGGGCTGCTGTTCTACGGCGTCGCCGAGCCGATGCTGCATTTCTCCAATCCTCGCGTGGGCGAGGGGGGCACGCCCGACGCCGCGCGCGAGGCGATGAACCTCGCATTCCTCCATTGGGGCCTTCACGCCTGGGCGATCTATATCGTCGTCGGGCTGTCCCTGGGTTACTTCGCCTATCGCCACGACCTGCCCCTGACTATCCGGTCGGCGCTCTATCCGCTGCTTGGCGACCGCATCCGCGGCTGGCCCGGCCATGTCGTCGACATCATCGCCATTTTCGGCACGCTGTTCGGGATCGCGACCTCGCTTGGCCTCGGCGTCATGCAGATCAACGCCGGCTTCGCCTATCTGGGCCTGCTCGATGTCGGCCTGTGGCAGCAGATGGTGCTGATCGCCGTCATTACGGTGGTGGCCGCAGCCTCCGCCGCCAGCGGGGTCGGGCGGGGAATCCGCCGTCTGAGCGAACTGAACATGCTGGCTGGCGTCCTGCTGCTGGCCTTCGTCTTCCTTCTCGGTCCGACGGTGTTCCTGCTGTCGACGCTGGTGGAGAGCATCGGCCGCTATCTGTGGACGCTGCCCTACACCAGCTTCCGCACCCTGCCCTATGCCGGGGCGGAGTGGCAGGCGAGCTGGACAATGTTCTATTGGGGCTGGTGGATCTCCTGGGCGCCCTTCGTCGGCATGTTCATCGCCCGCGTGTCGCGCGGCCGCACCATCCGCGAGTTCATCGGCGGCGTGCTGTTCGCCCCGGTCGCGCTGACCATGCTGTGGTTCATCGTGTTCGGCGAGACGGCGATCCACATCGAGATGTTCGAAGGCGGCGGTATGGCCGCGGCGGTGGCCGACAGCGTGCCGACCGCGTTGTTCGTCATGCTGGACCGGCTGCCGCTCAGCACCATCACCTCCGCCATCGCCACGCTGATGGTCGTCACCTTCTTCGTCACCTCCGCCGATTCCGGCGCGCTGGTCATCGACATCATCGGCTCCGGCGGCGATCAGGATCCGCCCATCGCCACACGCCTCTTCTGGGCCCTCCTGTCGGGCGTGGTGGCGGCGGTGCTCCTGCTGGTCGGCGGGCTCCAGGCCCTGCAGACCGCGGCGGTCACCACGGCGCTGCCATTCGCTTTCGTCATGGTGCTGATGTGCATCGGCCTCGTCGTCAGCCTTCAGAGCGAGCGGAGGGTCGATCCCGGCAGGCGCGCGTCCCGCGTCGCGACAGGCGCCACCGTTCCGGCGGCGCAGACGGCCGGTGCCGGCGATTGGCGGCAGGGGCTTTCCGCCGTGCTGGGCCGCAAGAGTGGACAGGCGGCGGTTCCGCCGGGCTCGGGTGCCGCGCGGCGGAAGGTGGCGCGCTTCATCACCGACGAGGTGGAGCCGGCCCTGCGCGACATCGCGGAGGAGTTGGAGCGCAACGGCCGCGTCGTGGAAATCGATGCCAGTTCCTTCAGCGCCGGCATCGCCGTGCTGCGGGACGGCCAGGAGGAGTTCTCCTACGCGATCCGCGCGCGCGCCTATCACCCGATGAGCTTCGCCTTCGCAGGCATCGAGAAGGATGGAGAGCCGTGGCAGACGCGGGCCGAGGTCATCCTGCGCGGCGGCCTGCACAAGCCGCTTCCGCCGGAGCGGATGAACCGCGACGCCATCCTGCATGATTTCGTCCGCGAATACGGCAAATGGATGGGCTGGTGAGATGACGCTTCCGTCGTCCCAGGAACTCCGCCACGACTACTTCCGGCAGATCTTCCTCAGTGAGCGGTCGCGCCGGGAGTCGATCCGGAGCAGCATCGGGACGCCGGTATCGGCGATCTCTTTCGCGGTCTTCGCACTGGGAAATCTGGCGGTGCGCTTCGACGCCTCCCGGCTGAGCGAGCCCACCGCCATCGCCATCGCCGTGCTGACCGCAATCAGCGTGTTGGCTCTGCTCGGGGCCGTCCATCAGGTCTTCATGGTGGAATGGCTTTTCGTCCATCACGAACCTCCCCGGTTGGCCGATCTCGTCCAGGCAGAGGAGAACCTGCACGGGATCAAAGGGGAGGAGGAGGTGGCGGCCGACATGATGGATCTGATGACGGCCAGCTACTCCATCGCCTTTGAGCAGTATCTGTGGGGGAACACGGTGAGTGCGCGCAGCCGCACCCGGGCCCTGCGGCTGGTGCTCCTATCGCTGACCTTCCTGGCGGCAGGCTTCCTGCTGCTGCCGTTTCATCTCATGGACTGAGCGCATGGTCTGGCTCGACCGCATCTTCACCCGCCGGCGCACGCAGGACTGTTTCGGCCCGGCGCCGCCCTGGTCGCATTTCCGGCTGCGCCCAGCCTGCCTCCAGCTGTCCCGTCAGGAGCGGGAAATGCAGGAACTGCTCAAACTGGCGGTGGCGCCGCGCCTGACGATGGTCGACGAGGAACTCGCCATTCTCATCACCCCCGCCGAACGCGGTGTCATCGAGACCGACTGAAGTCCGGTCCGACGGCTCTCAAGCCGCCCTCACGTGGCGCAGGAACGCCTCCGCCTGATCGCGCAGGGACATCGCCTGCCGGCCGAGGTCGGCGGCGGCGGCGCGGACCTCCGACGCCATCGTCCCGGTCTCGTGCGCGGACTGCGAGACCTCGCGGATGTTGTGGGTCACCTCCGCCGTGCGGTCGGCGGCGCGCTGGACCGAGCGGGCTATGTCGGCGGTGGTGACGCCCTGGTGATCGGCCGAGACGGCGATGCGGCCCACCAGATCGCTGACCGACAGCACCGTGCGGCCGATCCCCTCGATGGCCTCCACGGCATGGCCGGTCACCGCCTGGATTTCGGCCACCTGCCGGGCGATGTCGTCGGTCGCGCGCGCGGTCTGGTTCGCCAGCGTCTTCACTTCGCCGGCCACCACGGCGAAGCCCTTGCCGGCCTCGCCCGCCCGTGCCGCTTCGATGGTCGCGTTCAGCGCCAGCAGGTTGGTCTGTGCGGCGATGTCCTGGATCAGGGTCACCACCTCGCCGATCTTGCCGGCCGCCGCCGCCAGACCGTCCATCGTCCGGTTGGTGCGCGTCACCTCCTCCACCGCGTTGCGGACCATGCGGGCGGACTCATCGACCTGCCGGCCGACCTCGCCGATGGAGATGCTCAACTCCTCGGAAGCGCCCGCGACGGTGCGGACGTCGTCGCTCGCATCGCCCGCAGCGGTGCTGACCGCACCGGCGCGCAGGCTGCCGGTCTCGGCGATGTCGTGCAGACGCTGGGCGTTGGCCTGCAACTGGGTAGTGGTGGCGCTCAGAACCTCGACGACGCCCAGCAGCGAGCCTTCGAAGGACCGCGCTACCTCCTCCATCGCCCTGCGGCGTTCCTGCGCCGAACGGGCGCGCTCCTCCGCCTGGGCCTCGTGCAGCTTGGCGACCTCGATGGCGTTGTCCTTGAACACGCCAAGCGCCTTCGCCATGCCGCCGATCTCGTCCTTGCGGTCCAGCGCCGGGATGGCGACCGACAGGTCGCCGCGCGCCAGATCCTCCATCGCGCCGCGGATGCCCGACAGCGGCCGGAACATGCGCCGGGCCAGCAGCAGGCAGCCGGCGGCGACCAGCAGGGTCACGGCCCCGCTGATGACGGCAATCATCGTCTGGGTGTCGCGGATGGTCGTGAAGAACTCCGCCCTCGGAATGCCGACATAGAGCACGCCGACCACGCGCCCGTCCGGCGCCTTGATCGGATCGTAGGCGGTGTAGAAAGGCGTGCCGAGGATTTCCGCCTGCCCGCGATAGGGCATGCCGCGTCCCAGCACCGCGTCATGGACCGGCCCCTGCGCCAGCGTGGTGCCGACCGCCCGGCTGCCGTCCGGCTTCAGCACATTGGTGGCAACGCGCCGGTCGCCCATGAACAGGGTCGCCGTACCGCCAACCAGCCGCTTGACCCGGTCCACCGGTTCGAGAAAGTCGTTCAGGGCGCGGTCGCCGGCATAGAGCTTGCCGTCGCGCACGTCGAACGCCTGTCCATACTGGTTCAGCACGTCCCAGGCCACGCGCATGTTGGTTTCCTGCCGCTCCATCGCCACCCGTTCGGCATAGCGGGTCAGCAGCAACTCGTTGACACCGAACGTGGCAAAAGCGAGGAGCAGCAATCCGCCGCCGCAGAGCGCCACCGTCTTGCCCGCAAGAGAGAAAGCCTTCATCGCCAGACCTAACCCCTGTTTTAGTTGACCACCCAAATTATTTCTTTTGCTTTCTTGAGCGCTTTCCCCATGGGGAAAGCCACCGTAACAGGGGAAAACAAGATCAGCGGTTAAAGAATGGTTAGGCTAAACCCTGGTTTACCTTCGCATTTTTCTTTCAGTCATACGGATTGATTGAAGATCAACGGTGCTGTTCGAATAAATCGTTCTCCAGCCAGCGGCATGTATCAACAACATTGCCGCCAGAGCTGCCGTTTTCGAGCGTTTCCATCAATCATCGGTCGACGGCCCATCCCGGCGATGTGCTTGAGAAAATCGGCATATCACGCGGAACCGGCTGCGAAGCCACATCGCCATATACGCGGCCTATATTCCGCACCCGCATCGCCCGCCATCGAATTTATACGCGGTGCGGGCGCACACTTCGAGGGTCGCGCCCTACCGCCGTCATGCCGCCGATTCTCCACGGCACGGCAATTCGGCCGGGGCGCAATCCCGGAGATGCGAACCATGCTCGACCTTCTGTTCCTGGCGCTCACCGTCGGCTTCTTCGCCGCGGCGATGGCCTATGTCCACGCCTGCGACCGGCTGTGAGGTGAGGCGGCGATGATCCTCGATTATGCGCTGGCCGGCCTCGTGACCGGCGGGCTGCTGGCCTATCTGGTCTACGCCCTGATCCACCCCGAACGGTTCTGAGGAGTCCCGTCCCATGACCGTCAACGGCTGGATCCAAATCCTGGTCTTCATTGCCCTGGTCGTCGCGGTGACGCGGCCCCTGGGCGGCTTCATGACGCGCGTGTTCACCGGCGAGCGCACGCTGCTCTCCCCCGTCGTCGGCCCCGTCGAGCGCTGCCTCTACCGGCTGGCCGGTGTCGATGAGCGCACCGAACAGCATTGGGTGAGCTATGCCGTGTCGATGCTGCTGTTCAGCGCCGCCGGCATGCTGCTGCTCTACGCCCTGCAACGGCTCCAGGCCGTGCTGCCGCTGAACCCGCAGGGCATGGCGGCGGTGCCGCCCGACCTTGCCTTCAACACGGCCGCCAGCTTCACCACCAACACCAACTGGCAGAATTACGGCGGTGAGACCGCCATGGGCCATCTGGTCCAGATGGCCGGGCTGACCTTCCACAACTACGTCTCCGCCGCCACCGGCATCGCGCTGGCCGTGGCGCTGGTCCGTGGCTTCGCCCGCGCGTCGGCCCGCACCATCGGCAATTTCTGGGTCGACCTGACCCGTGCGACCCTCTACGTCCTGCTGCCGATCTGTCTCGTCTACGCCGTCTTCCTGGTGTGGCAGGGTGTGCCGCAGACGCTGGCCGGGGCCGTCGACGCCACCACGTTGGAGGGGGCGAAGCAGATCATCGCGCTCGGCCCCGTCGCCTCGCAGGAGGCGATCAAGTTGCTGGGCACCAACGGCGGCGGCTTCTTCAACGCAAACTCCGCCCACCCCTTCGAGAATCCCAACGCCCTGACCAACCTGCTGGAGATGCTGTCGATCTTCGCGATCGGCGCCGGCCTGACCAACCTGTTCGGCCGCATGGTCGGCGACGAGCGGCAGGGCTGGGCGATCCTGGCCGCCATGGGCCTGCTCTTCGTCGCCGGCGTCTCCATCGCCTATTGGGCGGAGGCGCAGGGCAACCCGGCATTCGCCACCTTTGGCATCGACGGCGGCGCCGGCAACATGGAAGGCAAGGAGACCCGCTTCGGCATCGCCGCGACCGCCCTGTTCGCCACCGTCACCACCGCCGCCTCCTGCGGCGCGGTGAACGCCATGCATGACAGCTTCATGCCCTTGGGCGGCATGGTGCCGATGATCAACATGATGCTGGGCGAGATCATCGTCGGCGGCGTCGGCGCCGGGCTCTACGGCATGCTGCTGTTCGCCATCGTGGCGCTGTTCGTTGCCGGGCTGATGGTCGGCCGCACGCCGGAATACCTGGGCAAGAAGCTGGAGGCGAAGGAGGTCAAGATGACCATGCTCGCCATCCTCTGCCTGCCGCTGATGATGCTGGGCTTCACCGCCGCCGCCGTGGTGCTCGACACCGGCACAGCGTCCATGGCGAATGCCGGCCCGCACGGCTTCTCCGAAGCGCTCTACGCCTATGTGTCGGGGGCCGCCAACAACGGCAGCGCCTTCGGCGGGCTCAGCGGCAACACGCCCTGGTACAACGTCACCATCGCCATCGCCATGCTGGTCGGCCGCTTCCTGGTCATCGTGCCGATGATGGCGATTGCCGGCTCGCTGGCAGCCAAGACGCGGGCCACCGCATCGGCCGGCACCTTCCCCACCCATGACGGGCTGTTCGTCGGGCTGCTGGTCGGCGTCATCCTGATCGTCGGCGGCCTCACCTTCTTCCCGGCTCTCGCCCTCGGCCCGGTGGTCGAGCATCTGGCGATGAACGCCGGCACCCTCTTCTGATCGGGAACGATCCCATGCACGCCAATAACAAACGGTCCGGCCGCACACCAGCAAGATCGGCGGCGAGCACGCTGCTCGACCCCGCCATCCTGCTGCCGGCCATCGGCGGTTCCTTCGCCAAGCTCGCCCCCCGCCAGATGATCCGCAACCCGGTGATGTTCTGCGTCGAGGTGGTGGCGGCGCTGACCACGCTGCTGGTCCTGCGCGACGCGCTGACCGGCGCCGGAGTGAGCGGCTTCGCCGTCCAGATCGTCGTCTGGCTGTGGTTCACCCTGGTCTTCGCCAACTTCGCCGAGGCGGTGGCGGAAGGCCGCGGCAAGGCCCAGGCCGCCAGCCTGCGCAAGACCCGCACCGAGACCACCGCCAGGAAGCTGGAGAACGGCACAATCCGCATGGTGCCCGCCACCGCTCTCAAGCCCGGCGACCTCGTGCTTGTGGAGGCCGGCGAGATCATCCCATCCGACGGCGAGGTGATCGAGGGCGTGGCGTCGGTCAACGAGGCCGCCATCACCGGCGAATCCGCCCCCGTCATCCGCGAGAGCGGCGGCGACCGCTCCGCCGTCACCGGCGGCACCCAGGTGCTCTCCGACCACATCAAGGTGCGCATCACCGCCGCCCCCGGCTCCACCTTCCTCGACCGCATGATCTCGCTGGTGGAGGGCGCCCAGCGCCAGAAGACGCCCAACGAGATCGCGCTGAACATCCTGCTTGCCGGGCTGACCATCGTCTTCGTCATCGCGGTGGCGACGATCCCCAGCTTCGCCGCCTATGCCGGCGGATCGGTCGGCGTGCTGGTCCTGGTGGCGCTGTTCGTCACCCTGATCCCCACCACCATCGGCGCGCTGCTGTCGGCCATCGGCATCGCCGGCATGGACCGTCTGGTCCGCTTCAACGTGCTCGCCATGTCCGGCCGCGCGGTGGAGGCGGCGGGCGATGTGGACACGCTGCTGCTCGATAAGACCGGCACCATCACCCTTGGCAACCGACAGGCCGCCGAGTTCCTGCCGATCGCCGGCGTCACTGAGGAAGAGTTGGCCGACGCCGCCCAGCTCGCCTCGCTGGCCGATGAGACGCCGGAAGGCCGCTCCATCGTCGTGCTGGCCAAGCAGGAGTACGGCATCCGCGCCCGCGCCATGGAGGAGATGCACGCCCATTTCGTCCCCTTCACCGCCCAGACCCGCATCAGCGGCATCGACACCGGCGGCACCGTGATCCGCAAGGGCGCGGTCGACGCGGTGCTTGCCCATGTGAATGGAGCGCAGCGCGTGGCGGTCTCCGGCGGTCGGGGCGTGACGACCCTGCATCCAGGGGCCAGCGCCGCTGAGCGCGAACTCCTCGCCATCGCCGAACGGGTGGCGAAAGCCGGCGGCACGCCGCTGGCGGTGGCGCGCGACGGCCGGCTGCTGGGCATCATCCACCTGAAGGACATCGTCAAGGGCGGCATCCGCGAGCGTTTCGCCGCCCTGCGCCAGATGGGCATCCGCACGGTGATGATCACCGGCGACAACCCGATGACCGCCGCCGCCATCGCCGCGGAAGCCGGGGTGGACGACTTCCTCGCCCAGGCCACGCCCGAAGCGAAATTGCAGCTGATCCGCGACGAACAGGCAAAGGGCAAGCTGGTCGCCATGTGCGGCGACGGCACCAACGACGCCCCTGCGCTGGCCCAGGCCGATGTCGGCGTGGCGATGAACACCGGCACGGTGGCGGCGCGCGAGGCCGGCAACATGGTCGATCTCGACAGCGACCCGACCAAGCTGATCGAGATCGTGGAGATCGGCAAGCAGCTGCTGATGACCCGCGGCGCGCTCACCACCTTCTCCATCGCCAACGACGTGGCGAAGTATTTCGCCATCATCCCCGCCATGTTCCTCGCCTTCTACCCGCAGCTCCAGGCGCTGAACGTGATGGGGCTGCACAGCCCGGAAAGCGCCATCCTGTCGGCGATCATCTTCAACGCGCTGATCATCGTGGTGCTGATCCCGCTGGCCCTGCGCGGCGTGCGCTACCGCGCGGTGGGGGCCGCCTCCCTGCTCCGCCGCAACCTGCTGATCTACGGGCTGGGCGGGCTGGTGGTGCCCTTCGCCGGCATCAAGGCCATCGACCTGACCGTCACCGCCCTCGGGCTCGTGTGAGAGGACTCATCCAATGTTGAAGGAACTGCGTCCGGCCCTGGTGATGACGGCCGCCCTGGCGGTCGTCACCGGCCTCGCCTACCCGCTCGCCATAACCGGCATCGCCCAAACCGTCTTCCCGCATCAGGCCAACGGCAGCCTGATCGAGCGGAACGGCACAGTGGTCGGCTCCGAACTGATCGGCCAGACTTTCGCCGCCGACCGCTATTTCCACCCGCGCCCCTCGGCGACCGCCGAGACCCCCTACAACGCCGCAAGCTCCGGCGGCTCCAACCTCGGCCCGACCAGCAAGGCTCTGGTCGAGCGGGTGCAAACCGACGCCGAGAGGCTGAAGGCGGAGAACCCTAACACTCCGGTCCCGGTGGAGCTGGTGACGGCCTCCGGCAGCGGCCTCGACCCCGCCCTGTCGCCGGCTGCTGCCGACTTCCAGGTGCCGCGCATCGCCAAGGCCCGCGGCCTGCCGGAGGACGCCGTGCGCAAGCTGGTGGCCGACACCACTGAGCCGCGCCCGCTGGGCTTCCTCGGCGAGCCGACGGTCAATGTGCTGGCCCTCAATCTGGCTTTGGATAAACTTGGCTTGGACAGGGCCGCGACGGCCCGCTAGAGATCCGGCGGAGCGGTGGAGGCGGAACCGGATGACCGACAACCAGGGCGGGCGCGACCAGCGGCCATCGCCGGACGCGCTGCTGCGGCAGGCGGAGCGGGAGGAACGCGGTCGGCTGAAGATCTTCCTCGGCGCCGCTCCGGGCGTGGGAAAGACCTTCGCCATGCTGTTGACCGCCCAGGCCAGGCTGCGCGACGGCGCCGACCTCGTCGTCGGCGTGGTCGAGACCCACGGCCGCGCCGACACCGAGGCGCTGGTCGCCGGGCTGGAGGTCATCCCCCGCCGCACCGTCCGCCACAAGGGCCATGCGCTGGCCGAAATGGACCTCGACGCCATCCTCGCCCGCCGGCCGAAGATCGTGCTGGTGGACGAGCTGGCCCACACCAACGCCCCTGACAGCCGCCATGCCAAGCGATACCTCGACGTTCAGGAACTGCTGGACGCCGGCATCGACGTCTATACCACGCTGAACATCCAGCATGTCGAAAGCCTGAACGACGTCGTCGCCAAGATCACCCGCGTGCGCGTACGCGAGACCGTGCCGGATTCCGTCATCGACCGCGCCGACGACATCGAGGTCGTCGACATCACGCCGGAGGACCTGATCCAGCGCCTGAAGGAGGGCAAGGTCTATGTCCCCCGCACGGCGGAACAGGCGATCCGCCATTACTTCTCTCCCGGCAACCTGACTGCGCTGCGCGAACTGGCGTTGCGCCGCACCGCCGACCGGGTGGACGACCAGCTGCTCACCCACATGCAGGCCCATGCTATCGCCGGGCCCTGGGCGGCGGGGGAGCGGCTGCTGGTCTGCGTCGACCAGGACGCCAACGGCGGCGCGCTGGTCCGCTATGCCCGCCGGCAGGCGGAACGGCTGCGCGCCCGCTGGTGGGCGATCCATGTGGAGACCAGCCGAGACCTGCGCCTCAGCGAGGCGGAGCGCAACCGGATCGCCGACACCCTGCGCCTCGTCGAACGGCTGGGGGGCGAAGCCGTGACCGTCCCCGGCCGCGATGTCGCCGACGCGGTGGTGGAGTATGCCCGCGCCAACAACATCACCCATCTCGTCATCGCCAAGTCGGGCCGTCCGCGCTGGTCGGAGCTGCTGCACGGATCGGTGGCGCATAGCCTGATCCGCCGGGCCGGCGACATCAGCGTCCACGTCATCGCCGCCGCCAATCCCGGCGACGCCGTGCCGCCCAGGACGGCGCCGACCGGGACCGAAACCCGCTGGTCCTTTCACGGCCTGCCCTATCTGGCAGCCACCTGCTATGTCGCGGCGGCGCTGGGAATGGGGCACCTGCTGCATCTGGCGCTGGGGCTCAGCAACATCGCCCTGGTCTTCCTGACCGCCGTGCTCGCCAGCGCCGTCACCGGCGGGCTGGGGCCGTCGCTCTACGCCTGCGTCGCCAGTGTCCTCGCCTTCAACTATTTCTTCCTGCCGCCGCTCTACACCTTCACGATCTCCGATCCCGAGAACATCGTAGCATTGCTGGTCTTCGCCGTCGTCGCGGCGATCGCCAGCAACCTGACCGCCCGCGTCCGCGCCCAGGCGCTGACCGCCCGCCAGCGCGTCAAGACCACCGAGGATCTCTACCGGTTCAGCCGCAAGCTGGCCGGCGTCGTGACCATGGACGACCTGCTGTGGGCCACCGCCTACCAGATCGCGGCGATGCTGAAGGTGCATGTGGTGCTGCTGATGCCCGAGCGGGGCGGGCAAGGCGACCGCCTGACCGTCCGCGCCGGCTACCCGCCGGAGGATGTTCTGGAGGAGGCCGACCTCGCCGCCGCGATGTGGAGCTGGCAGCACAACAAGCCCGCCGGCCGCGGCGCCGACACGCTGCCCGGCGCCCGCTGGCTGTTCCTGCCGATGCGGACCGGCCGCGGCCCGGTGGCGCTGGTCGGCGTCGATACCGGCGGCGGCGAGCGCGGCCGGAAGAGCGGCCTGCTCTCCCCCGACCAGCGCCGGCTGCTCGACGCGCTCGGCGATCAGGCCGCGCTCGCCATCGAACGGGTGATGCTGGCCGAGGATGTCGACCGCGCCAAGCTGGCGGCGGAGACCGAACGGCTGCGCTCCGCCCTGCTCACCTCCATCTCGCACGACCTGCGCACGCCGCTGGCCTCCATCCTGGGATCGGCCACCAGCCTGACCCGCTACGACGCCGCGCTGGACGAGGCGGCGAGGCTCGATCTGGCCACCAACATCCAGGAGGAGGCGGAACGGCTGAACCGCTTCATCGCCAACCTGCTGGACATGACCCGCCTGGAATCCGGCGCCATCCGCCCGCGCAGCGGCGCGGTGGATCTGTCAGAGATGGTCGGCAGCGCGCTGGAGCGCACCGGCCGCATCCTTGCCGGACACAGCGTGGAGGTGGACCTCGCCCCCGACCTGCCGATGGTGGATCTCGATCCCGTCCTGTTCGAACAGGTGCTGTTCAACCTGCTGGACAACGCCGCCAAATACGCACCCGCCGGCAGCCGGGTGACGGTGCGGGCCAGACGGCTGGGCGAGGCGGTCAAGGTCCAACTGATGGACGAAGGCGACGGCATCCCGCCCGCCGATGTGGACCGAATCTTCGACAAGTTCTACCGTGTCCATGCCCAGGACCGGCAGCGCGCCGGCACCGGGCTGGGGCTGGCGATCTGCCGCGGCTTCGTCGAGGCGATGGGGGGCACCGTCACCGCCGGCAACCGCAGCGACCGCTCCGGCGCCGTCTTCACCCTGACCATCCCCGCCGCGGCCGACCTGCCGGCCCTGGAGGACAGCACCGCATGAGGCCGCGTTCATGAGCCAGCCCTCCGCCCCCCTGCGCGTCCTGGTCGTCGACGACGAGCCGCCGATCCGCCGCTTCCTGCGCACCAGCCTGTCGGCCCAGGGCTACGACATCGTGGAGGCGGAGGACGGCGACGCCGCGCTGAAGGAAATCCGCCGCCGCGCGCCCGACCTGCTGGTGCTCGACCTCGGCCTGCCGGGAATCGACGGGCTGGAAGTGATCCGCCGCCTGCGCGGCGGCGATCCGGGCTCGCCCGGCGCCAGCCTGCCGATCATCGTGCTGTCCAGCCGGGTGGACGAGGCCGGCAAGGTGGAGGCGCTCGACCTCGGCGCCGACGATTACGTCACCAAGCCCTTCGGGATGGACGAGTTGCTGGCCCGCATCCGCGCCGCCCTGCGCCACCGGCTGCAGCGCCAGGGTGAACGCCCGGTCTTCCGCAGCGGCGACCTGACGGTCGATCTCGTCCGCCGCGTCGTCACCGTCCGCGGCGCCGAGGTGAAGCTGTCGCCGCGCGAATACGACCTGCTGCGCCTGCTGGTCGCCCATGCCGGCAAGGTGCTGACCCACCGCATGATCCTGAACGAGGTCTGGGGCGGCGAGACCGACATCCAGTACCTGCGCATCTACATCCGCCAGCTGCGCCAGAAGATCGAGGCCGAACCCGACCGTCCGCAGCACATCCTGACCGAAACCGGCGTCGGCTACCGCCTGCGGGCAGCCGACTGAAGGAGAGGTCACGCCACCTCCCCCACCGGGGCCGGCTTGGCGGCGCGCAGGATCATGCCGAACAGGTCGCGCGGCTCGTCCGGGTCGGCCAGCATGTCCAGATTTTCGTAGAAGCCGGTGCCCGCCACCTTGTCGCGGACATAGCGCAGGGCGGAGAAGTCCTCCGTCGCGAAGCCGACCGAATCGAACAGGGTGATCTGCCGTGCGTCGCGCCGCCCGGCCGCCTGTCCGGTCATCACCATCCACAGCTCCGTCACCGGATGGTCGGGGGCCAGCTGCTGGATCTCGCCCTCGATCCGCGTCTGCGGCGGATACTCCACGAAAATGTCCGACCGCAGCAGGATGTCGCGGTGCAGCTCCGTCTTGCCGGGGCAGTCGCCGCCGACCGCGTTGATGTGTACGCCCGCCCCGACCATGTTGTCAGTCAGAATGGTCGCATACTGCTTGTCCGCCGTGACGGTGGTGATGATCTGGGCGCCCTCCACCGCCTCTTCGGTCGAATGGCACGCTGTGATCTCGAAGCCCTGACCGCGCAGGTTGCGCACGCATTTCTGCGTCGCCGCCGGGTCGATGTCGTAGAGCCGCAGTTTGCGGATCCCCAGCAGCGCCTTGAAGGCCAGGGCCTGGAACTCCGCCTGCGCCCCGTTGCCGATGATCGCCATGCAGGACGCATCCTTCGGCGCCAGATGCTTGGCGGCGACGGCAGAGGTGGCGGCGGTGCGCAGCGCCGTCAGGATGGTCATCTCGGTCATCAGCACGGGATAGCCGTTGCCGACATCGGCCAGCACGCCGAAGGCGGTGACGGTCTGCCGCCCTTCCCGCGTGTTCTTCGGATGGCCGTTGACGTATTTGAAGCCATAGGTGCGGCCGTCGCTGGTCGGCATCAGCTCGATCACGCCCTCCGCGCTGTGCGAGGCCACCCGCGGCGTCTTGTCGAAGCTCTCCCAGCGGCGGAAATCCTCCTCCACATAGGCCGACAGCTCGGTCAGGAAGCGCTCCACGCCGATGTGCAGCACCAGCTTCATCATGTGGTCGACGCTGACGAAGGGAACGAGGTTCAGGTTCGGGATCATGGGTCAAACGCTCCGGTCGGTCAGAAGCTGCGGGTCGGGTAATCGAGAACGCGGCGCCCCATCAGGCTCGCCAGCAGTTCCACCATCAGGGTCGCGGTGCGCCCGCGCTCGTCCAGGAAGGGGTTCAGCTCCACCAGATCGACGCTGCTGACCATGCCGGTGTCGTGCAGCATCTCCATGATCAGGTGCGCCTCGCGGAAGGTGGCGCCGCCGGGGACCGTGGTGCCGACGCCGGGCGCGATGCCGGGATCGAGGAAATCGACGTCCAGGCTGACATGCAGCAGCCCGTCCGCCTCCACCACCCGCTCCAGGAACGGCCGCAGGAGGGAGACGATGCCGTGCTCGTCGATCTTGCGCATGTCGTGGACGGTGATTCCGGAGGTCTCCAGCGCCCGCCGTTCGGCCGGATCGACGCTGCGGATGCCCATCATGCAGACATTGTGCGGGTCGAGCCTGGCCGGCAGCGGCGGGAAATAACCGTCGAAGCCGGCGCGGCCGGTGGCATAGGCCATCGGCACGCCATGCAGGTTGCCGCTCTCCGTCGTCTCCAGCGTGTGGAAGTCCGGATGCGCGTCCAGCCACAGGACGAACAGCGGGCGCCGCATCTCGGCGGCCCGCTGCGCCAGCCCGGTCAGGGTGCCGGCGGCAAGGCTGTGGTCGCCGCCCATGAAGATCGGCATGGCGTCGGGCCCGGCGCTCGCCTCGTACGCCACATTGGACAGCGCCGCGGTCCAGCCCGCCACCTCCGGCAGCAGCTTCAGCGCGGCGTTCCCATGCGCCATCGGCCGCTGCGGCACCGGCGTCACGTTGCCGAGATCGGTGACGCTGTGCCCCAGGTCGGACAGCGCCCGCGCGATGCCCGCCGTCCGGTAGGCGCTCGGCCCCATCTCGCAGCCGAGGCGTCCCGCCCCGTCCTGAACCGGCACGCCGACCAGCCGGCATTGTTTCGTCTTTGTCTTCTGGTAGGACATCGTTCTGTCTCTTGCCTGTTCCCCTCACCAGCACATCACAGGCGGGCGGCGGAACGGACAGGACAAATTGACAAAAGCCGTCATCCTGCCTACCAGACTGAACAGTCAAGCTTGTCAAAATGGCGGAGAGCGGCGGACATGACCCTGGACCGGCTCGACGAGAAGCTGATCACCCTGCTGCGCCATGACGGCCGCCGCAGCATTTCCGACCTCGCCATCGAACTGGGGGTGTCGCGGGCGACGGTGCGCGGACGGATGGAGCGGCTGGAGGCGTCGGGCATCATCATCGGCTACACCGTCATCCTGCGCGCCGACACGGTGGAGGCGCCGGTGCGCGGCATCATGCTGATCGAGGTGGAGGGGCAGGCGACCGACCGCGTCGTGCGTACGCTCAGCGGCTTCCCCGAGATCATGGAGATCCACAGCACAAACGGACGCTGGGACCTGATCGTCGAGCTGTCGGCCGCCAGCCTGCCGGAGTTCGATGCGATCCTGCGCCGCATCCGCCTGATCCCCGGCATCACCACCAGCGAGACGAACCTTCTGCTGAACACCCCGCGCAGCACCCGCGCCCGCCTGTAGGCCGGTCCCGCCCACGGACAGTCGGTCGTCCCAACGGGCTGCGCCATGGAAACGCAGGGGACACCGCCATCGCGGGGGTGACGGCCGGCGGAGGCCTGTGCCAAAGTCCGGGCGCTTCGCTGACGGCAAGGAGGCGGACAGCCGGTGCCGGACAGCACAATGAATGGAAGGAACAAGCCGATGAAGAAGATCCTTATGGCGCTGGTGCTGGGTGCGCTGGCGACCGGGACCGCCGGCGTCGCCATGGACCACCCCGCCGCCGCCAAGGACGCGAAGAAGATCCGCATCGCGTCGGAAGGCTCTTTCGCCCCGTGGAACGGCATGGATTCGTCGGGCAAGCTGGTCGGCTTCGAGATCGACCTCGCCTGGGACCTGTGCAAGCGCATGGAGGCGGAGTGCGAGCTGGTCGCCCAGGATTGGGACGGCATGATCCCGTCGCTGCAGCAGGGCAAGATCGACGCCATCATGGCCGGCATGACCATCACGGACGAGCGCAAAAAGGTCATCGCCTTCGCCGGTCCCTACGGCACCGAACAGTCCACCTTCGCCGTCATGAAGTCCTCCAAGCTGAACGGTGCCGATTTCGGTGCCGAGCGCATCGACCTCGCCGACGAGGCCGGCAGCAAGGCGGCGCTCGCCAAGCTGGCGGAGCTGCTGAAGGGCAAGGCGGTGGGCGTGCAGACCTCCACCATCCAGGTCGATTTCCTGGAAAAGCACCTGCCGGGCGTGACGGTGCGCAGCTACGACAAGATCGACAACGCCGCCATCGACCTGTCTTCCGGCCGGGTGGACGCCATTTTCGGCGACCGCTCTCCCATCGAGGCGATCATCCGCAGCATGGGGAAGGACAGCATGACGCTGGTCGGCCCGACCCTGACGCGCGGCGTGCTGGGCGAAGGCATGGGTGTGGGGCTGCGCAAGGCCGACGCCGATCTGAAGGCCCGCTTCGACAAGGCCATCGCCGAGGCCGGCAAGGACGGCACCATCGCCAAGCTGAGCCAGCAGCATTTCGGCTACGACGTTTCGGTGAAGTGACGCCGAAGCCGCTCACTCGCGGGGCGCTTGGCCGGGGGCCGCAGTCCCCCGGCCGGCCGATGCCGATCGACCACAGCCGATGGATGACAT
Organism: Pseudomonadota bacterium; assembly: GCA_023423695.1. Classification (GTDB taxonomy): domain Bacteria; phylum Pseudomonadota; class Alphaproteobacteria; order Azospirillales; family Azospirillaceae; genus Azospirillum. Next base: position 62,163 of record JAFAFA010000152.1, read on the forward strand.
GACCACGCCGCCTCCGCAGCCCGCCGCCATCCGTGACGAAGGCCGTTTCATCCAGGTCGAGGGCGGCCGCCTGTTCGTGAAGGAATGGCGGCCAGACGGCCCGGACGGGAACGCCCGCCCCCCGATCCTGCTGTTCCACGATTCCCTCGGCTGCGTCGATCTGTGGCGCAGCTTCCCCGCCCGGCTGGCTGCGGCGGCGGCAAGGCGGGTCATCGCCTACGATCGGCTCGGCTTCGGCCGTTCCGATCCGCATCCAGGGAAACTGGCCCTCGACTTCGTCGCGGCGGAGGCGCGGACCGTCGTGCCGGTTCTGCTTGACCGGCTCGCCGTCGGCGATTTCGTCGCCTGCGGCCACAGCGTCGGCGGCGGCATGGCGGTGGAGACCGCGGCGTATTTCCAGTCGCGCTGCCGGGCGCTGGTGACCATCGCCGCCCAGGCCTTCGTCGAGGACCGGACGTTGGCCGGCATCCGCGTCGCCGAACGGGGATTCCAGGACCCGGACCAACTCGCCCGGCTGGCGAAATACCAGGGCGACAAGGCCCGCTGGGCGGTCGATGCCTGGACCGGTTCCTGGCTGTCGCCCGAATTCGCCGGCTGGACGCTCGACGCCGCGCTGGCGGAGGTCCGCTGCCCGGTGCTGGCGCTGCATGGCGACCGGGATGAATACGGCTCCGCGGAACACCCCGCCCGCATCGCCGCCGGGCGCGGAACGGTCCATATGCTTCCCGAAACCGGCCACGTCCCGCATCGGGAATGCGAGGACACGGTGGTCGAGGCGATCAGGACCTTTCTCAAGCAAGGCTGACACCTGACGAGGACGATGGCGATGCCATCGGATTTGGGACCCAGTCGTTGACAAAGCCCCTCTCCCCTTGCGGCAGAGGGGCCACCCGCCACCGGAGACTGCTTTCATCTCGCGGAATCTCGACGCGCAGCCTCAGCCCGCCCCCGCCCCCGCCATGGCGTCGCGCTCGGCCCGCAGGGCGGCGAGCTTGGCTTCCAGCTTGTCGATCTTCCGGTCGAGTTTCCGCAGACGCTTGCGCGGCGCCTTGCCCTCCGCCGTCGCCGCCACAGCCTGCATTCCCTGCCTGATCCGCTCGTTGATGGCCGCCTTGGCGGCGTCGCTCAACCGTTTCCAGCCCTTCACCTCGGCCTTGGTGCGGTGGCAGCCCAGGCAGGCCCCATGTCCGCCGAAGCGGCAGAGCCCGATGCAGGGATTCCGGGTGTCCTTGGCCGCCGTGCCGTCTTTCGATTTCCTGCTGCCCAACTTGATGATGCTCATCGTGCCTGTCGCATGATCGCTTTCCTGCCAGCACAATGTGCATCGGATTGCCCGTTCGGCAATGGCCGGGCAGACATCCCGGCCATCCGTACAATGGAGGCCAGCAGCCTCACGACAGCGGTCATTGTACGGATATCTGGGCTCGCTCGCCCGCTTTTGGTGCGACAAACCACCGCAGATTCCCGTTCCAGCGAACTGGGCGCCTGCAATCCACTTGTATCAATCCTATCAATGATCCATACAAACTGCATCGCCGAGAGGCCGCCGCTCCATACGCCATGCCGGAAAGCGGCGGCCTGACGGTTCCTTCGTGCCAGGTGCCCCATGCCCAGCGATGCGCCGACCATCACCCGCCGCCCAGGCAAGTCCAAGGACCACTCTTCCCCCACGCATGAGCCGGAGTCGGCTTACGCCTCCCACCGTAAGATCCACCCCAAGGCGGTGCGCGGGCGATACCGGCGGCTGAAGACCGGGCTCGGCGCGGTGCTGCTGGCGCTGTTCGCCCTGCTGCCCTTCCTGCGGTGGGATCGCGGACCGGGCGTCCCCGATCAGGCGGTGCTGTTCGATCTCGGCAGCCAGCGCTTCTACATCTTCGCGGTCCAGCTGTGGCCGCAGCATGTCTATTACATCACCGGGGTGATGATCATCGCCGCCATCGGCCTGTTCCTGGCGACGGCGCTGGGCGGCCGGGTGTGGTGCGGCTTCACCTGCCCGCAGACGGTGTGGACCGACCTGTTCGTCTGGGTGGAACGGCGGGTGGAGGGCGACCGCACCGACCGCATCCGGCTGGACAAGCAGCCCTGGACCGCGCGCTGGTTGGCCAAGAAGGCAGCCAAGCATGCGGCGTGGCTGGCGATCTCCGCCGTCACCGGCTTCCTCAGCATCGCCTACCTGACGGACGCGCCGACGCTGGCGGTCGATCTGCTGCGCTTCGACGCCCCGGCGCTCGCCGCCGGTTCCGTCCTGTTCATGGCCGCCTGCACCTACCTGATGGCCGGCTTCATGCGGGAACAGATGTGCTTCTACGTCTGCCCCTGGCCGCGCATCCAGGCCGCCATGCTGGACGAGGACAGTCTGGTCGTCACCTATCAGGACTGGCGGGGCGAGGGTCGCGCGCCCCTGCGCAAGAGCGAGGGGTGGGACACCCGCACCCACAAGGGCTTCGGCGACTGCATCGATTGCGGCCAGTGCGTCCAGGTCTGCCCGACCGGCATCGACATCCGCGACGGCATCCAGATGGAATGCATCGGCTGCGGCCTGTGCGTCGACGCCTGCAACGACGTGATGGCGCGCATCGGCCGCCCCGGCGACCTGATCCGTTTCGACACCCTCACCGCACAAGCCGCGAAGGCCACGTCGGCACCGCCGCCGCGCTACCGCCTGCTGCGGCCGCGGACCATCGTCTACGGCCTGATGCTGGTGGTGGTCGGCGGTGCCATGGCCATCGCCCTGGCGCTGAAGCCCAGCAACGACATCGCCGTGCTGCGCGACCGGGCGCCGCTGTTCGTGGCGCTCAGCGACGGGCGCATCCAGAATGCCTACACCATCAAGATCGCCAACATGTCGCTGGTGGACCGCGAGTACCGCCTGACCCTGGCCGGCCTGCCGCAGGCCAGCCTCGCCCTGTCCGGCGAGAGCGGAGAGGCCGGCGAACTGGCCCTGTCGGCCCGCGCCAACGCGGTGGAGACCTACCGCATCCAAGTCCGCGTGCCGCAATCGGCACTGGCCGGCGCCTCCACCCCGCTCGCCTTCACGCTGACCCCCGAGCCTGCCGGCGAACCGGTCCGGCACGACAGCGTGTTCCTCGCCCCATGACCCGCATATGATGCGGACGACGCCGCAGGGTGCGGGCCACGGAAACGGTTAGGACAGTCCATGCAATCCGATATCCCGGCCCACAGCGCCGGAGGCTCCGACCCGGTGGAGCAGTCCGGCGCCGGCATCTGGCAACCCGATCTGGCAAACCGGGCCAAGCCGGTCTATCTCGCCATCGCCGACGCCATCGCCGACGATGTCCGCAGCGGCCGATTGGCGGCAGGATACCGGATGCCGCCGCAACGCGCGCTCGCCGACCGGCTCGGACTGGACCTGACCACCGTCAGCCGGGCCTATGGCGAGGCGCGCCGCCGGGGGCTCCTCGACGCCCGCGTCGGCCAGGGCACCTTCATCAGCGCCCGGCCCGGCCTCGCGCCTAATGCGCCGCCCACCACCGTCCGGCAGGAGGCGGCGCCGGTCATCGACATGACGATGAACCAGCCGCCGCTGCCCGACGCGCCGGAGTTGCTGGACCGCGTGCGCCAGGGTCTGGCCCAGGCGATGCTGCGGATCGACCCGCAATCCCTGCTGCGCTATCCCGACACCGCAACGGCGGCCGGCGGCCTGGAGAAGGACCGCGCGGCAGGCGCGCACTGGCTGTCCCGGCGGCTCGGCGCCCCAGACCGCGCTCCGGACGCCGGCCGGATCGTCGTCTGCCCGGGCACGCAAAGCGCCCTGCTGGCCCTGCTCAGCATGCTCGCCCGCCCCGGCGACACCGTCTGTACGGAGGCGCTGACCTATCCCGGCTTCAAGGCCATCGCCGGACAGCTGGGGCTGCGGGTGGTCGGCGTGGCGATGGACGGCGACGGGCTCGATCCCGACGCCCTGCGCGCGGCGGTCGAGGCCCATGCGCCGAAGGCGCTCTACTGCACCCCCACCCTGCACAACCCGACGACGGCGACCCTGCCGGCGGATCGGCGTGCGGCCATCGCCGCCATCGCCCGCGAACACGGCATCCCGGTCATCGAGGACGACATCTACGGCGTGCTGCCGCAGGATGCGCCGCCGCCCATCGCGGCGCTGGCGCCGGACATCACCTTCCATGTCACCGGTCTGGCGAAATGCGTGGCGCCGGGTCTGCGCGTCACCTATGTCGCTGCACCGGATGCCCGTCAGGCGATGCGGCTGGCCGCCGCCCAGCGGGCGACCATGCTCGGCACCCCGCCGATCCCCGCCGCGGTCGCCACCCGATGGATCGCCGACGGCACCGCCGACGCGCTTCTCGCCGCAATCCGGGCCGAGGCGACGGTCCGCCAGCGCATGGCCCGCGATCTGCTGCCGTCCTCCGCGATGACGGCCCACCCGGAGGGCTTCCATTTGTGGCTCGGCCTGCCGCCGGCCTGGACGCGCGGGGAGTTCGCCGCCCATCTGCGCAGCCGCGGAATCGCCGCCGCCGCCAGCGACACCTTCCTTATTCCCGGCCTCACCGCCGGACCCGCCCCGGAGGCCCTGCGCATTTGCCTTGGCGCCCCGGTCACCCGCGCGGACTGCCGCCACATGCTGGAGATCCTTGCCGACACGCTGGAGCAGAACCCGGCCCTGGCCGGCATCGTGATCTGAGAGCCATTTTTCCAACTTTCAGTGGTCAGCGGCTTAGCCCCCTTTTAGACTTTGGCGTCATCTCCACAGCCCTGCCCGCACCCACCCCTTCCGGCCATCCGCCGGACCCATCGCCATATCTTTGCCCATGCCGCCTTGCCGCCGGATGAAACAATGAACAGAGGGCGGAAAGCCGTTCCATGGTGTTTCAAATGTTCACTTGACCCCGCCATCGGCAACCGCACCGAGCGGCCCTGGTGACACACCGCTGCAAAGAAAATCAATCTTTAACAAAACAAACTGATCACTCCGAAATAATGATGGCATCGCCTGGGGTGCGTAGCTATCGTGACTCCTGAAATTGCGAATCTTGGGACTCGAATGAGGTTTTCCACACCCTCGTATTATATCGAAAGGGGTAGAATATCTCGAGGGTCACAGGCGTTGCTTTAGCGAGGCATAATGAGTGACTTGAAGACCATGTCTCCCGCCGAACTCGATCTGGCGACGCTGATCGTGAACACCCTGACACTGGAAATCGCACCCGAGGACATCGACCCGGACGCCGCCCTGTACGGCGAAGGGCTGGGGCTCGACTCGATTGACATCCTGGAAGTGGCGCTCGCCGTTTCCAAGGCGCATGGGGTGAAGCTGCGGGCGGATGACGAGAACAACACCAGGATTTTTACTTCGCTGCGCACACTGAACGACCACATTCAACAGCTCAAAGCCGCCTGATGCCGGATGTCGCGGCCCAGGCCCGGGGAGGCGGCAAAGGCGTCAGAAACGCGCTCGCGGTCGGCGCCGGCCTGTCGCTGGTCGCACTCTACCCCCTGATGGTCCATGGCGCCATCGTCGCCGACCTGGATGCCGAAACCGCGATGGCCCTGGCGCTGGTCCAGGCCACCGTGACCGGTGTGGCTGTCAGCCGTGCCGCTCCCCGATACCGCTGGGTGGCGCTGGCTGCGGCCATCGCCCTGCTGGGCCTGTCCTGGCGCTCCGCCCGCGACGGGCTGCTGGCGGCTTCGGCGGTCAGCCACGCCACGATCTATGTCGGCCTGCTGGTCCTGTTCGGCCGCACCCTGCTGGCTGGGCGGGAGCCGCTGATCACCTGGGTCGCGCGGCGCATCCGCGGCAGCCTGACCGACGGGATGCTGGTCTACACCCGCCGCGTCACCATCGCATGGTGCCTGTTCTTCGCCGGACAGCTGGCGATGTCGGCCCTGCTGTTCAGCCTCGCCCCCGACACGGTCTGGTCCTTCTTCATCAACGTGTTGGACCTGCCGCTGGTGGTGGCGATGTTCCTGGCCGAATACGCCTACCGGCTGCGGAAATTCCGCAACCACTCCCACGGCTCCATCGCGGATGTCGTCCGCGTCTTCTCGGAGCGGCCAAATCCATGACGGCTCCAAAGCCATGATGGTCAGACGATGACGGTCCCGCCATGACGATCCTGTCCACCACCCGCCTGCCCCTGATCCGGCACGGCAGCCCCGACGACCTGTTCGCCTGGCACGACGGCCGGCCGGTGACGGTGCGGTGCTACCTCGCCGCTGTGCGCGATCTGGCCCGCCGCCTGCCCGACGGCAGCTTCGTGCTGAACCTGTGCGGCGACCGGCTGGGCTTCGTCGTCGGGCTGGGGGCCGCCCTGCTGCGCCGTCAGGTCAGCCTGCTGCCGCCCAACGACACGCCGGCCACCCTGCGCCAGCTGGAGGAAAGCTATCCCGGCCTCGTCTGTCTGACCGATGCGGGGGCAGGTTATCCCGGCATGACCTGCATCGAATCGCTGCCACAGGGCGGTCTCGACCGCCTGTGCGCCACCGCATTGCCCTTCGACGAGGACCTCGCCTTCCCGGCCGATCAGGTCGCGGCCATCGCCTTCACCTCCGGTTCCACCGGCCGGCCGATGCCCCAGGTCAAGAGCTGGGGAACGCTGGTGCGCAGCGTCCATGGCGCCGGGACCGCTCTCGGAATCTCCGCACTGGGGATCGCCGGGCCGGGCTCCGCCGGTCTGGTCGGGACCGTGCCGCACCAGCACATGTATGGGCTGGAATCGGTTGCATTGCTGGCGCTGCAGCATGGGCTGGTCCTCCATGCCGGCCGCCCGCTGTTCCCGGCCGACATCGCCGCCTGCCTTGGCGCCTTCCCCGACCGCCGCATCCTGGTAACGACACCGGTGCACCTGCAGGCCCTGCTTGCCGACGGCACCGCCCTGCCGCCGCTCGACCTGATCCTCTGCGCCACCGCTCCGCTCGCCCCACAGCTGGCCATCGACGCGGAGGCCAAGCTGGGCGCGCCGCTGCACGAGATCTACGGCTGTTCGGAGACCGGTCAGGTCGCCGTCCGCCGCACCAGCGCCACGGCGGAGTGGCTGTGCATCGACGGCATCCGCCTGCGCCAGGACGAACAGGGCACCTGGGCGTCGGGCGACTTCCTGGACGGCGAGACCCTGCTGGCCGACGTGATCGAGCTGAAGAGCGACACGCGCTTCATCCTGCACGGCCGCTCCGCCGATCAGGTCAACATCGCGGGCAAGCGCAGCTCGCTCGCCTTCCTCAACCACCATCTGAACTCGGTGGACGGGGTGAAGGACGGTGTCTTCTTCATGCCGAATGAGGGGGGGAGCGGAACCACCCGCCTCGCCGCGCTGGTGGTGGCGCCGGGTCTGGCCGCCGAGACGCTGCTGGCCCGACTGCGCGAGCGGATCGACCCGATCTTCCTGCCGCGCCCGCTGCGTTTCGTCGATGCCCTGCCGCGCAACCCGACCGGCAAGCTGCCGCGGGAGGCGCTGCTGCGGATGCTCGACACCCCCCAAAGCGACTAGGTGCCGCCGCCGTGCCTCGACAGACCGACATCGGGTTTCCCGCCAACCATCCCACCGCAGCCGGGCATTTTCCCGGCAATCCGGTCATTCCGGGGGCCGTGCTGCTCGACACCGCCTTGACCGCCATCGCGGCGGCGGAAGGGTGCCGGCCCGGCCCCTGCCGGCTGCGCTCGGCCAAGTTCCTGCACCCGGTGCGGCCGGGCGACCGGATGCTGGTCGAATGGCAGTCCGCGCTAGCCGGCGGCATCGCCTTTACCGGCAGCGTGGACGGCCGTCCCGTCATGACGGGCAGCGTGGCGATGGAAAGCGTGACCTCATGAAGCTTCCCCTGCGCGCGAAGCCGGCAGCGGACACCGCGGCCTCCCCCATCGCCGCGCCGCCGCGCCGCCGCCGCCGCAAGGAGTGGATGAACCGGCCGGAGCGCAGCACGACGGCGGCGATCAAGTTCATCGTCTGGGTGGCCCTGCGGCTCGGCCGGCGGGCGGCGAGGCTGCTGCTCTTCCCGATCTGCCTCTATTTCGTGCTGTTCTCGCGTAAGCCGCGCAAGGCCTCGGCGCTGTTCCTGTCCAAGGCGCTGGGGCGGACGCCCAGGTTCGGCGACCTGTTCCGCCACTATCACGTCTTCGCCGCCTGCCTGCTCGACCGCGTCTTCTTCCTGAACGACCAGTCCGACGATTTCGACATCCGCGTCCATGGCGAGGACATCGTCATGGACCTGATGGAGCGGGGGGAGGGCTGCCTGCTGCTCGGCGCCCATATGGGCAGCTTCGAGGCGATCCGCATGCTGGGCCACCGCCAGCAGGACCTGCGCGTCAGCCTCGTGATGTACGAGGAGAATGCGCGCAAGATCAATTCGGTGCTCAACGCCATCAACCCGCTGCTGTCGATGGAGGTGATCGGGCTCGGCCGGCCGGATTCGATGCTGCGCGTGCGCGAACGGTTGGATCAGGGCCACTTCGTCGGCATGCTGGCCGACCGCACCCTGGACGGGGAGGAGGAGGTGCGCCTGCCCTTCCTGGGCCAGCCGGCCGGCTTCGCCCTGGGCCCATTCCAGTTGGCGGCAATGCTGAAGCGGCCGGTGGTGCTGATGGTCGGGATCTATCAAGGCGGACGGCGCTACGACGTCCATTTCGAGCGGATCGCCGACTTCTCCGATGTGCCGGTGCAGGACCGCCCGGGTCTGGTGCGTTGGGCCGCCGGCCGCTTCGCCGACCGGCTGGAGCATTACGCCCGCTCCCACCCCTACAACTGGTTCAATTTCTATGATTTCTGGAAATAAGCCGGGGCGGCGCCTGATCTCAGTGGGACTCGCCGCGGTCCTGCTGGCCGGCGCCTTGCCGGCCGTGGCAGCGGAACCCTGGGGTCTCGAGGACCTGTTCGCCCGGTTCGCCGCGGTCGGCAGCTCCAACGCCCGCTTCGTCGAAACCCGCGAGGTCAGCCTGCTGAACGCGCCGTTGGAGAGCAGCGGCACGCTGACCTACCGGCGCCCGGATTTCCTGGAAAAGCGCACGCTGCAACCCCAGGCGGAAAGCCTGCGGCTGGAGGCCGACCGGCTGTCGCTGACCCAGGCCGACGGAGCGTCGCGCACGCTGTCGGTATCCTCCATGCCGGAAATCCAGACCTATGTGGAGAGCATCCGCGCGACCCTGCGCGGCGACGTGCCGACCATCATGCGCTTCTACGAGGTTGCGCTGGAGGGCACGGCGCAGGACTGGCGCATGCAGCTGACCCCGCGGGCGGATGAGGCGCGCGCAGCGGTGCAGCGCATCGTCATCGCCGGCCGGGAGGCGGTGATCCGCCGGATCGAAATTCTCCAGGCCGACGGCGACCGTTCGGTCATGACCATCCAACCGGACCCCGCATGACCGGTGCGGTGCGACGGGCCGGATGGGGGGCCGGATGGGGCATCGCGCTGTGGCTGGCCGGGCTGATCGCCTGCGGGCTGCTGGTGGCGCGCACGCCCGTCACCGCCGACCTTTCCGCCTTCCTGCCCCGCTCGCCGTCCCCGACCCAGCAATTGCTGGTCGATCAACTGCGTGACGGCGTCGTCTCGCGGCTGATCCTGGTTGCCATAGAGGGCGACGCCCCCGACCGGCTGACCGGTCTCAGCCGCGGCCTCGCCGCCCGGCTGCGCGGCAACCCGCTGGTAGCCACGGTGGAAAACGGCGAACGGACCGGCCGCGGCGCCGACGGCGCCTATCTCTGGACCAACCGCTATCTGCTCAGCCCCGCCATCACCCCCGACCGCTTCACCGCAGACGGGCTGCGGCAGGCCTTGGAGAACGACCTGCGCCTTCTGCAATCGCCAGCGGGGATGTTCCTGAAACAGGCCTTACCGGCCGATCCCACCGCCGAAATCCTGCGCCTGACCGACCGGATGCTTGGCGGCGCCGGCCGTCCGGCCAGCCGTGACGGGGTGTGGGTTTCGGCGGATGGGGCGCGGACGCTGCTGCTGGTACAGACGACCGCCCCTGGCTTCGACCTCGACGCCCAGCAGAAGACGCTGGACCTCGTCCGCAACGCCTTCGATCAAGTCCGGGGGACGGACGGCGCCGCGCGGCTGGTGATGACGGGGCCGGCTGTCTTCTCCGTCCAGACGCGCGACCGGATCGAGGCGGATGCGACCCGCGCCTCCATCACCGCGACGCTGCTGGTAGCCGGGGTGATGCTGCTGGTCTACCGCTCCTTGCGCGTTCTGGCGCTGTCTCTGCTGCCCGCGGCGACCGGCGCCCTGGCCGGCGTGGCCGCGGTCGGGCTGGGTTTCGGCACCGTGCACGGCATCACGCTGGGCTTCGGCGTGACCCTGCTGGGCGAGAGCGTCGATTACGCCATCTATCTCTTCACCCAGACCCAACCGGGCAGCCCGGCGCGACGGACTCTGCTGCGCATCTGGCCGACGCTTCTGCTGGGGGTCGCGACCTCCATCGTCGGTTTCGGGGCGATGTTGTTCTCCAGCTTCAGTGGGCTGGCGCAGCTCGGCCTCTTCTCCATCACCGGGCTGCTGGTGGCGCTGGCCGTCACCCGCTGGGTGCTGCCGACCCTGTTGCCGGAGGGATATTCTACGGAGCGGCCGGCACGGCTGGCGCCGCTGCTGATCGCGCTGACCTGGGCGGCCCCGACCTTGCGCCTGCCGCTCGCCGCCGCGACGCTGCTATCGCTGGCGTGGCTGGTCCACCAGGGTCCGGCCGTCTGGTCGGCGGAGCTGTCCAGCCTGAGCCCCATCGCGGAGGCCGACCAGAAGCTGGACGAGGCGCTGCGCCGCGATCTCGGCGCGCCCGATGCCGGCCACCTGCTGGTCACCAGCGCCGCCACGGCGGACGAGGCCTTGGCCGCCGCCGAACGGCTGGCCGCCCCGCTGGAGGCGCTGGTCCGCGACCGCCTGATCGCCGGCTACGACTCCCCTGCCCTGACGCTGCCGAGCCAAGCGATCCAGCGCGCGCGCCAAGCCGCCCTGCCGCCGCCCGACACTCTGCGCACGGCGCTGAACGAAGCGCTGCAGGGCCTGCCCTTCCGTCCCGATGCCTTTGCCCCCTTCCTGGCCGATGCGGAGAAGGCACGGACCATGCCGCTGCTGACCCCGGCCAGCCTGGACGGCACCAGCCTTAAGCTGAAGCTCGACTCCCTGCTTGTCCGCAATGGGGACGGCTGGACCGCCATGCTGCCGTTGCGCGGCGTCACCGACCCGCAGGCCGTCGCCGCCCGGATGGCCGGCGAGGAGGAGGCGCGCGGAGCCGTCCTGCTGAATCTGAAGGAGGAGTCCGACCACCTCTACCGCACCTACCGGCAGGAGGCGCTGACGCTGGCGGTGCTGGGTGCGGTCGCCATCATGCTGCTGCTGGCGGCGGCGCTCCGCTCCCTGCGGTCGCTGGTGGTGGCGGTGATGCCGCTGGCAGCGGCGGTGGTCGTCACCATGGCACTGCTGACGGCTCTGGGACAGGCGCTGTCGATCTTCCATCTGGTGGGGCTGCTGCTGGTGGTCGGGGTGGGGTCCAACTATTCGCTGCTGTTCGAGCGGCCGGAGCCGTCCGCCGCCTTGCGCGAACGCACGGTCGCGTCCGTCGCCATCGCCAACCTCTGCACGGTCATCGGCTTCGGCACGCTGGCTTTCTCCGGCATCCCCGTTCTGCACGGCATCGGCATGACCGTCGCCATCGGCGCCTTCCTCAGCCTCGCCTTCGCCGCGGTGCTGAGCAGGCAGAACCCCGCCGCACGGGAGGTGGAGGGACATGCCTGAACCCGCGCGCTGGCGCCCGACACCCCTGCTGCGGGCATCCGCCCTTCTGCATGTCGCCGCCGTGGCCGGCGTAGCGGCGTCGCCGGCATCCTGGCCCTGGGCATTGGGAGCCGTGGCAGGCAACCACGCCCTGCTGGGCGCCATCGGGCTTTGGCCGCGCAGCAGCCTGCTCGGCCCCAACCTGCGCCGCCTGCCGGCGGCCAATGCACGGCTTGGTCAGGTCGGTCTCTGCTTCGACGATGGGCCCGATCCAAAGGTGACGCCCGCCGTCCTCGACTTGCTCGACCGCGCGGGCGCCCGCGCCAGCTTCTTCTGCATCGCCGACCGCGCCGCCCGCCACCCCACCCTGGTCGAAGCCATCGTCCGCCGCGGCCATACAGTGGAGAACCACAGCTGGCACCATTCCCACCGCTTCGCCGCCATGGGCATCCGCGCGATCCGGCGCGAGGTGGGAGAGGCGCAAACGATCCTCACCAATCTCGCCGGCCGACCGCCGCGCTTCTTCAAGCCGCCAGCGGGATTGCGCAACCCCCTGCTCGATCCCGTCCTCGCCGGATTCGGCCTGCGTCTGGCGACCTGGACCCGGCGCGGCTTTGATGCGGTGCGGCGCGATCCGGCGGCGGTGGAACGGCGCCTGCTCCGCGGCCTCGGCCCCGGCGACCTGCTGATGCTGCATGATGGCACGGCCGCCCGGGACGGCGCCGGCAGGCCGGTGGTCCTGGCGGTACTGCCGCGCCTGCTCGACCGTCTGGCGGCGCAGGGGCTGACGGCCGTATCGCTGGAAGGGGTGGCCCCCGATGGAGAGGAAGATGTCTGACGCCGTCTTCCGGGAACTGGCGACCGCCGCCGCCCGGCCCTACCGCCCCTGCGGCCGCTACGCTTGGCATTTCGCCAAGGGTAAGCTCATCGGCGACCCAGTCTTCCGCCACCTGTTGAGCCAGTCGCTGCTTCCCGCCCACGGGCGGCTGCTCGACCTCGGCTGTGGGCAAGGCGTGCTGACGGCGCTGCTGCGCGCCGCAGCCGACCGGCACGCCTCCGGCGACTGGCCGGCGGACTGGCCGGCCCCGCCCGCCGACCTCGCCACCCAGGGGGTCGAACTGTCGCCCCGGCGGGTCCGAATTGCCCGGATGGCGCTGGGCGCGGATGCCGTCAGCCTTGGGGACATCCGCAAGGCCGACCTGCCGCCCAGCGACGCCATCGTCATCCTGGACGTCCTTCTCTATCTGAACCCGGCAGAGCAGGCGGCGGTGCTGGCCCGCTGCGCCGAGGCGCTGGCGCCGGGCGGTGTTCTGCTGCTACGGGAGGCGGATTCCGATGGCGGCCTGCCGTTCCAAGTCACCCGCTGGGCCGAGCAGGCGGCCTGCGCCGCACGTGGCCAATGGCGGCAGGTCCTGACCTACCGACCTTCGGCCGACTGGTTATCCCTGCTGAACGGGCTGGGCCTGACCGCCATGGCCCTGCCGATGAGCCGGGGCACACCGTTCGCCAACACCTTGTTCATAGCCCGCCGAAGCAGAGAGCCAGTCCATTTTTGTCCTTCCTCGCATGAAATTGCGGATGCTAGCATTCAAGGAACAATGAAAACGCAGACCAACCGCAGACCCGCCCAACATTCATAAGAAATTCGCCGTGCATCCACTTGCCATAAGCCATATGAGCATCGTCAGCAGCCTTGGCGCTGGGCAGGATGCCACCCTGGATGCTCTGCGCAATGGCCGTGGCGGCCTGAAGCCTTGCAATTTTGAGACGGTCACGCTCGACACGCACATCGGCGAGGTGGAGGGATTGGCCGATGCCCGCCTTCCGGCCGAGCTTGCCGGCTATGAGTGCCGCAACAACCGGCTGGCTGACATGGCATTGCGGCAGGACGGCTTCGCCGAAGCGGTCGCTGCGGCCCGGGAACGCTATGACGCGCACCGGATCGGCATCTTCCTCGGCACCAGCACCTCCGGCATCCTCTCTGCGGAGCTGGCCTTCCGGGCGCGCGATCCGCAGACCGGCGCCCTGCCCGCCGGCTTTAACTTCGCCACCACCCACAGCACCGGCTCGCTCGCCGATTTCGTCCGCCGCCGCCTGGGGCTGGAGGGACCGGCCTTCGTCGTCTCGTCCGCCTGTGCCACCACATCGAAGGTCTTCGCCAACGCCGCCCGCATGATCGCCGCCGGCCTGTGCGACGCAGCGGTGGTCGGCGGGGCCGACAGCCTGTGCCTGACCACGCTCTACGGATTCCATTCGCTGGAGTTGGTCTCCCCCACCCCATGCCGGCCGTTCGACGCGCAGCGCAGCGGCGTCTCGCTGGGTGAAGCCGCCGGTTTCGCCCTGCTGGAGCGCGCGGCTTGCAGGCCGGCGCCGGGAAGCGTCCATCTCCTCGGGGCCGGCGAAAGCAACGATGCCCACCACATGTCCACTCCGCATCCGGAGGGGCTGGGGGCGCGGCTGGCGATGGAGCGGGCGCTGGCCGATGCCGGCCTGCAGCCTCGCGACATCGACTACGTCAATCTGCACGGCACCGCCACCACCTACGGCGACGCGGCGGAGGACCGTGCCATCACGGAGTTGCTCGGCACCCGCACCCCGGTCAGCTCGACCAAGGGCTATACCGGCCACACGCTGGGCGCCGCCGGCATCGTCGAGGCGATCGTCAGCATTTTGGCCCTGCGAACCGGGTTGATCCCCGGCAGCCCGCAGACCCGCAATCTCGATCCCGCCCTGCGCAGCCGCTATCTCCAGGCCAACGAAACCGGACGGATGGACCGCGTGATGACCAATTCCTTCGGGTTCGGCGGCAGCAACAGCAGCCTGATCTTCGGGTGGGCCGCGTGATGCGGGTCCATGTCGAGGGCATCGGCCTGCTCGGCCCCGGTCTGTCCGGCTGGGAGGTATCGCGCGCCATCCTCATCGGCGACAGCCCCTATGTGGCGACACCCGCCGTGCTGAGCGCCAGCCCCCTGCTGCCGCCGGCCGAGCGGCGCCGCAGTGTGCCGACGGTCAAGCTCGCCATGGCGGTGGGCGCGGAAGCGATGGAGCAGGCCGGCCGCGATCCCGCGACCGTCGCCACCGTCTTCGCCTCCTCCAGCGGCGACCCCGACACGCTGCACCAGATCCTGGAAACGCTGGCGACGGAAGAGCGCGAGATCTCGCCGACGCGCTTCCACAACTCCGTCCACAATGCGCCGGCCGGCTATTGGAGCATCGCTACCCGCTCGCGCGAGCCCTCCACCAGCCTGTCGGCCCATGACGAGAGCTTCCAGGCCGGCCTGCTAGAGGCGGCGGCGGAGGTGGTGGCCGACGGTTGGACAGTCGGGCTGATCGCCTACGACCTGCCCTATCCGGAGCCGCTCAACAAGGTCCGCCCCATCGCCGGGAGCTTCGGCACCGCGCTGGTGCTGACGCCGCAGCCGACGGGCCGCTGCCTCGCTTGCCTGGACATCGACATCACGCGGGGGGATGAGCCGCTCACCCGTATGGCCGATATCGGACTGGAGGCGCTGCGGACCGGCAACCCGACCGCCCGCGCCCTGCCGCTGCTGTCGGCGCTGGCGCACGTCTGTGCGGGCGGCGGCCCCGAGACGGTGGTGTTGGACCTGCCACCGGGTGGACGGGTGGTGATCCGGGTGTGCGTGCCATGCTGATGACGCGCAGAGCGTTGGCGGACCTCATTCCCCATGCCGACACCATGTGCCTGCTGGACGGCGTGCTGTCCTGGGACGAGACCCGCATCCGCTGCATCGCGCGCAGCCATCGCGAACCGGACAATCCGCTGCGCCATGCCGGACGGCTCGCCGCCCTGTGCGGGGTGGAATACGCGTCGCAGGCGATGGCGGCGCATGGCGGGCTGACGGGGGGAGGAACGCGCCCGACCGCGGGATATCTCGCCAGCCTGCGCGACCTCACCTGCCACGTCGAACGGCTGGACGATGTGGCGGACGACCTGATCATCGATGCCGAGAACCTGACCGGCGAAGGCAGCCGCGTGATCTATGCCTTCTCCATCACGGCAGGCGACCGCGACTTGTTGAACGGCCGGGCGGCGGTGGTGATCGACGCCGGGATTGCGGATTTGGGGGCGGCATGAGACGCGCACTCGTTACCGGCGGCAGCGGGGCGTTGGGGGCTGCGATCTGCCGGGCGCTGGCGGGCGACGGCTGCCATGTGCTGGTTCACGCCAACGGCGCCACAGACCGCGCGGCGGCGTTGGCGGAGGAGATTGCCGCGGCCGGCGGGTCGGCGGAGCCGCTGGCCTTCGACGTCACCGACGCCGATGCGGCGGCGGCCGCTCTGGAGCGCGTGCTGGAGGCTGGCCCGATCCAGGTCCTGGTCAACAATGCCGGCATCCATGACGATGCCGTGATGCCGGCAATGCGGCGGGAGCAGTGGAGCCGCGTGGTGGACGTCTCGCTCAACGGCTTCTTCAACGTGACCCAACCGCTGTTGATGCCAATGATCGGCACGCGCTGGGGACGCATCGTCACCGTATCGTCGGTGGCGGCCATCGCCGGCAACCGCGGCCAGACAAACTATGCCGCCGCCAAGGCCGGGCTGCATGGGGCGACCAAGTCGCTGGCGCTGGAACTGGCGCCGCGCGGCATCACCGTCAATGCGGTGGCGCCGGGCATCATCGCCTCGCCGATGGCCGATGCCGCTTTCGACGCCGAAACCGTCAAGCGGATGGTGCCGATGAAGCGTGCCGGCCGGCCGGAGGAGGTGGCGGACCTCGTCGCCTTCCTGGCGTCCGACCGTGCCGCCTACATCTCCGGTCAGATCATCTCGATCAACGGGGGGATGATCTGAGGGGCCGGGAACGGACCCGGCGGATCGTCAGCATCGGCAGCCGGCCGATAAAGCCCAGCATCAGCCGCGTGTGCATCCAGGTCAGCAGGGCGTTGTCCCGGACATACCTGAAATGGGAAACCCCGCCCTCCTCCGGTTTGAAGTAGCGGACGGGTGCCGCCACGTTGATAGCGGGAAGGCCAAGCCAGCACAGACGCACCGCTGCCTCCGGATCGAAGTCGAAACGCCGCATCCAGGGATTGCGCCGCATCACCGCCCGCAGCGGCTTGATTGGGTAGACGCGGAAGCCGAACAGCGAATCGCCGATCCCGCCCCACAAGGTTTCCAGATTGGCCCACCAGTTGGATATCTTGCGGCCACCCACCCGCAGCCGCGGGGCGGCGGCGTCGAACACCGGTTTACCCAGCACTAGGGCATCGGGGTTTGCCAGCGAAACGCCCTGGAATTGCGGAATGCGGTCGGCCGGATGCTGGCCGTCGGCATCCATGGTCAGCGCATGGGTGAAGCCGCAGCGCTCCGCCTCCTCCAGCCCATGCAGCACCGCGGCCCCCTTGCCGCGGTTTGCCGGCAATTCCAGAACGCGCAGATGGGGGTCGTCGGCGGCCATGGCCCGCAACTCTTCCACCGTCCCGTCGGTGCTGCCGTCCACCACCACCCAGACCGGCGCCCAATACAGGCGCGCCGCCCGCACCGTCTCGAACAGTTTCGGCCCGGTGTTGTAGCTGGGAATCAGGACGAGGTGGCTGGATGACGCGTCGGTGATCACAATTCGGACCTGTAGTGGTGTTCCAGTTCGGCGACGAGGCCGCGCACGTCCGTGACCTGATCGAACCGACGGCCGAGACGGACAGTGTATACCAGCGGGAAGTCAGGCTTGCGGAACAGCGGCCAGCCCTTGCCGAGGAAATTGGTGTTGCTGTCGATGAAGACGGTCTGCACCGGCGCCCCCGCTGTCTTGGCGATCAGCGCGAAGCCGCCCTTCAGCGGGTTGACCGGCGCGCGTTCGGTGCGGGTTCCTTCGGGGAAGATCAGCAGATGGTGGCCGGCACGGACCTCCTGCGCCGCCATCTTGACCAGCGAACTGGGCGCATCGTTGCGGATATAGCCGGCCATCCGCGCCCCGCCGCCGAGGAAGAGGTTGTCGTAGACCTTCGCCTTGGCGATGCAGACCACGTCCGGCAGCCGCGAGATCAGCAGCACGGCATCCAGAATCGATGGATGGTTCGGGCAGATCAGCAATCCGCTATCGCCCTTCAACCCATCCAGCGCCGACAGATCTGTCTTCAGGACCCCGGAGGCCCGCAGCGTGCCGAGATAGAGGCGGAAGCCGGTCTTGATCGCCAGCCGGCCGAGCGGACCGGCGATGCGGCGCGGCAGCAGCGGCCCGATCAGCGCCGCCGTCAGGCTCCAGGCCAGCGACATCAGCCCGAACAGGAACAGCAGGCCATAGAACAGGACATGTTCCCAGACCTGCCGGACCGCGCCGGCAAAGGTCAGACGACGTCGCCCAGGGGCGTCCGCACGTTCTGTCGCCGTCTCCGCCATGCCATGTAGTTCCTTTTCAAGTCCAGCAGGGCGTTCATGTAGTAGATCGCCTTGAATATCTTCAGCCGGGCCTTGATCGGCGACGGACGGAAGACGTCGCCGGCCAGAAGCGACAACAGCGCCTCCTCCACCCGGAAGACGTTGCGCGGCCCCATGAACAGGTTCCGCAGGGCCGGCGTCGTCACCCGGTAGATGTACCATGAGAAGGTGCCGATCCCCTGCCGGACGGTCTGCTCGAAGCGCTTCAGCACCTGCTCCTGCCGCGCCGGTTCGCGCAGGCAGGCATCGACCGCCTCGGCCCCTTCGAAGGCGCTGGTCATCGCCAGATAGACGCCGGTGGAAAACACAGGGTCGATGAAAGCGAATGCGTCGCCCAGCATGACGTATCCGGGTCCCGACATGCGGTCCGCCTGATAGGAGAAGTTGCCGGTCCCCGTCACCGGGCCGGTCAGTTCCGCCCCTTCCAGCCGTTCCGCCAGCGCCGGGCACAGCGCCACCGTGTCCAGGAAGAAGCGGGTCTGGTCGGTCTTGCGCGTCTTGAAGTAATAGGGCCAGCAGACCGCGCCGACGCTGGTGGTGCCGTCCGCCAGCGGAATGAACCAGAACCAGCCATGGTCGAACCAGAAGACGGTGATGTTGCCCTCGGCCTTGCCCGGCAGCCGCCTGGCGCCGGTGAAATGGCCGAACATCGCCGCGCTGTTGTGCTTGACGTTGCGCCGCTTGATGCCGAAGCGCGAGGCCAGCAGCGTGTCGCGCCCCGACGCATCGACCAGGAAGCGCGTGCGCAGGCTGCGGATGGTGCCGTCCTCCTGCCGGGCGGTGGCAATGGTGCCATCATTCCCCCGGATGTCGACGTCGGTCACCTTGCAGCCCTCAATCACCGTCGCGCCCTTGGCGGCAGCGTTGCGGATCAGGATATGGTCGAACTCCGACCTGCGGACCTGGAAGGCATAGGGCTTGGTCTTGTCCCAGGCATTGGCGAAGTCGAAGGTGACGGCCTTGCCATGGTAAGGCGATACGAACTCCGCCCCGTATTTCAGCATGCCGATCCGCTCCACCTCCTCCAGCACGCCCAGCCGCTCCAGCAGGGGCAGATTGCAGGGAAGCAGGGATTCGCCGATGTGGAAACGCGGGTGATGGTCCTTTTCCAACAAAATCACCCGATAGCCCTTGCCGGCCAGAAGAGCCGCCGCGGTCGATCCGGCCGGACCGCCACCCACCACCAGAACGTCGCAATCGTAATCGGAGCCGTTCGCCATCATCGCCTTTGCGGCCTTTGCCGCTCTCCCGGTTGTTCTGCTTTGGGTTGTTCGATTCCCGATACCCGTTTCCGGCAATGCGACCAGGAGGTCATGTCCTTGTTTTTATCAGACCCCGTTACGGGCGTTCCAGGGACAAAAGCCCGACATTGCCCTTTATCCAAGGCATAACCGAAAAGATATATCCGCTGCCTCCGATATCAGCATCTTCTGTTTGAAGATGTTGCATCGATATATTACGGATCGTTTGCACTGCCTCCATGCATTGCTCGTTGATTTCCGCCATTGCACTTGGGAAAGCGCAACTGACTTGATTGGTTACCCATTTCGCGACTTGCAATCCTGCTTGCCTGCCGTGTCCGGCGCTTACAAGATGCCGCACGGCCTCAAGGCGGCGGATTTTTGCAGGGATGCATGGTGCGTGTGTTGACAACGACGCTTGCCGTTGCCGCCTGCGCCGTGCCGGCGATCCTCTGCGCATCAGGGCCGGCCTCACCGTTTCGCTCCACCGGTCGGACGGCCGAATCAGCGCTGTGAGCGACATCCTCGACTGACGCTTGCGCCAACCGCGAAGGAGACACCGCCGTGCCGACCGAACCCTCCCCACGCGTCGGCGCCGTCGAGCCGCATCCGGTGCTGGACTCCTACTATCATGACAAGACGCAGCGGCTGCGCTTCGTCCGTGGGCTGTTCAACCGGACCGCCCACCATTACGACCGTATCAACACCATTTTCGCGCTCGGCTCCGGCTCCTGGTATCGGGCGCAATGCCTGCGCCGGGCGAGTCTGCGGCCGGGAATGCGGGTGCTGGACGTCGCCATCGGCACTGGACTGGTCGCGCGGGAGGCAGTGGCGCTCTGTGGCTCTCCCGAAGACGTCATCGGGCTGGACCTCAGCGAAGCGATGTTGGCGGAGGCGCGGCGCAGCCTGCCCATCCCGCTGATCCAGGGCGTGGCGGACGCGCTGCCGCTCGCCGACTCCTGCGTCGACCTCGTCACCATCGGCTACGCGCTTCGCCATGTCGGCGACCTGACCGCCACCTTCCGGGAGTTCCGGCGCGTGCTTCGTCCCGGCGGCACGGTGCTGGTGATGGAGATCGGCCGCCCCCGGCGTCCGGTCACCCGGCACCTGATGAACGCCTATCTCGGCATGGTGGTGCCGACGGTCTCCCGTCTCAGCGGCGGCGGGGAGGAGGGCCGTACGCTGATGCGCTATTATTGGGAGACCATCGACCAATGCGTCGAACCGGAGGTCATCACCACGGCAATGGCCGCCGCCGGACTGGCACAGGTTCGCTGCGACACCGATTACGACCTGTTCAAGAACTACACCGGCCGACGGCAGTCCGATCCCGCCACCTGAAAGCAGGGAATCGGGCGGACTGCCTGTTGTTATTACCCCTCTTTGGCGTTCTTCATCCGCCTTTGCCGATGCCGCCACGCGGTTATCGGACCCATAGTCGCGGACACAGGGAATCGAACAGAACAGAACAGGCAGGGACAGACATGGCGGGAAAATCGACTTGGGCGGCATTGTCGGCGGTGGCGCTGCTGATCGGCTGCGCCGGCCAGCAGCAGGCGTCCACCACCGGCAGCGGAAATGGCACCACCGCGACCGCGTCGGCGGCGCCGTCGACACCGGGCGGGCGGATGGTGAAATCGCGTGACGGCCGCTATGAGGGCGAGCTGATCGGCACCCCCGCCCCCGGCAGCCGCTTCGCCAAGCTGCAGATCGGCATGACGATGGAAGAGGTGTCGACCTTGATCGGAGCGCCGGACAACATGATCCGGCACGAGACCGGCAAGCGCTGGATCCCCTTCTATTTCGGCAACGACGCTCAGCGGCTGCAGGTCATCTACCGCAACGAGGGCTGCCTGACCTACACCGGCGGCAACGTCTTCGGCGGTGGCGGTTCGGAACTGATCCGCATCACCGTGGCACCGCAGGGCGGCTGTCTCGATACCTGACGACGCCGGCCAGCCGGAGCCGGGGGCATCAATGCTTGCCCGACCCCGGCTCCGCCATCTTGCGGTGCTGGCCGGCCAGCAGGCCGGACGGGGTGACGGTCGCCATCGCCGTCTGCAGCTTGTTCTTCCAACCGGCGACCACGTCGCCCTCGCCCTTCATCATCGCATTGAAACCGACCTTGGCGACCATTGCCGGATCGTCCTTCTTCCCCTGGCCGACCGCGGTGTCCATCATGTCGGCGCGCTCGAAGAATTCGGTGTCGGTCGGGCCGGGCATCAGGCAGGTGACGGTGATTCCGGTGTCCTTCAACTCGTCGCGCAGCGCGAACGAGAAGGAGTCGATGAAGGCCTTGGTGCCGTTGTAGACGGCCTGGAAGCTCCCGGGCATGAATCCGGCGATGGAGCCGGTGATCAGAATGCGCCCCTGGTTCCGTGCGCGCATGTCGCGGCCGATTTTCTGGATCAGGTAGAGCGTGCCGGTGATGTTGGTGTCGATGACATGCCGGGCGTCGGCGAAATCCTGGTCGAGGAATCCATGGCCCAGCCCGTGCCCGGCATTGGCCAGCAGCGCATCGACCGTCCGGCCCTTCAGCGCGGCATAGAGGCGGTCCACCCCCTCCAGCGTGGCGAGGTCGGCCTGGACCGTTTCGACCGCGCCGCCCAGCTTGCGAAGCTCGCCGACGGCCTGTTCGATGGCTTGATCGTCGGCGGCGATCACGAGATCGAAGCCATTGGAAGCGCATTGCCTGGCGAGTTCAAGGCCGATGCCGCTGGAGGCTCCGGTCACGACGGCGAGTTGCGTGTTGGCGGCGCGAGCCATGGGACTGCCCTTTCGAAGGATGGCGTTGTCCCGTCAACCGCCGCCCCGGAAGGGTGGTTCCTATGTCGTCGGTCCCCTACCTGTCGGCGCAGGAAGGAAGGCAGCCAAAATGCTGCCGATCCAGCCGACCAGACTGTAGGAGCACAGCCCGATCACCTCCCACGCCATCTAGGGTTCCACAGCCACTCCAGGTTCCAGACCCGTTCGCCTTGATGAAGCTGTCACCGGTGCAGTCGAAGCCGGTCAGCGCGGTCATCCCATTTGGCCCGGCGCATCCGGACAGCAAAAAGGGCGCGGCCTTTCAAAGGCCGCGCCTTGGAATGTTCGACTTCAAAACTCGACCTCCGAACCCGCGCGGTCAGGCGCGGGACAGCAGGCGGTTATTCTCCATCGCCGCCTGTTCCGTCCGTGCGTTGGCGATCACCGCCTTCTGGAGCTTCTCGAAGGCTCGCACCTCCAACTGCCGGACACGCTCGCGCGAGACGTGGAAGGTCTGGCTCAGCTCCTCCAGCGTCAGCGGCTCGTCACGCAGGCGGCGGGCGACCAGGATTTGGCGCTCGCGGTCGTCCAGCACGCCCAGCCCCAGCTTCAGGAACTGCTGGCGCCGGCGGCGTTCCTCGGAGTCGGCGAGCGTCGTCTCCTGGTCGGGACGGTCGTCGGCCAGCAGGTCCTGCCATTCGGCGTCGCCGTCTTCCGACAGGCCGACATTCAGTGAGCGGTCGTTGCCCAGGCGGCGGTTCATCTCCACCACCTCGGCCTTCGATACGTTCAGTTCGGTGGCGATGCTCTCCACCGCGTCCGGCGACAGGTCGCCGCTCTCCAGCTCCTGCATCCGCGCCTTCAAGCGGCGCAGGCTGAAGAACAGCTTCTTCTGGCCGGCCGTGGTGCCGATCTTCACCAGCGACCAGTTGTGCAGGACATATTCCTGGATCGCCGCGCGCACCCACCAGGACGCATAGGTGGCGAAGCGGAAGCCCTTGGAGGGATCGAACTTCTGCGCCGCCTGCATCACGCCCACATTGCCTTCCGCCACCAGATCGGCCAGCGGCAGGCCATAGCCGAGATAGCCGCGGGCCATCTTGACGACGAGCCGCAGATGGCTGCCGACCAGTTGGTCGAGTGCCGCCGGGTCCTGGTGGTCGTGCCAGCGGACGGTCAGCTCATGCTCCTGCTCGGGCGTCAGGTACTGGTACTTGCGGGCATCCTGCAGATAAAGCTGCATCGGTTCGGCGGAACGGGGCTCGTTTGTACGAGACTGGGTGGTGCGGGTTTGAACGGTACGGGTTTCGGCGTCTCGCTGCATGGTGTCTCTGTCTCTCCCAGCCGACGGAAACGGCGACGCAGGGGATTGCCCCCCGCGTCGTTCGGGTCGGTCCTGTTGACGTTGGGTTTGTTTGTTCGTTGCGTTTCCGGCATTCGACGCTGCCGGACGGGGTGCACCGGTTACGGTGCCGGATCGTGAAGGGGTCCTCTCCAGCCCCGCGGGCAGCGCCGCGACCGGGGAAGGATCGCGGCAGCCGGCACGACACAAGGCCGGAGAGGAGAGGCAGGGCCACGCCGTTCAGCGCAGCCGAACCGAAGGGAACGGATCGATCACAAAAGCAGAAACCATCCTGTAGGGGCCGGCGCATTCAACGGCGCAACGAACTCTATATAGGGACTTCGACAATGAATTAAAGGGGCGCCCAGGCGAATTTCCCTGGCACCTTAGCTTACGCTTGGTCCCGCGTCTCGACTGGCGGGAACTTCGGCTGAGATAGGACGGCGCGCCACTGTTTTCAAGCCCATCGCTCTGCTGTCACACCTCCTTGGAATCATCAAAGTAACTTCGTTCGAATTTCGATGTGTTTTCACAAGAAAACAGACGATCTCATCTGTCTTTCAGTCAAACCCAACAATCAATCCACTTTTCATAGAAATTCAAAGCATAGTCTTCGATTCTCCTCTTTGTGTTATTTTTCGGATGTCACTTGCGGTCGCACCTCTTCTGCGCATACCGTCGGCTCGTTTCCAGCATCCACCGACCCGAGGCTAGAGCCGACATGCTTGAAGACATCGTCATCGATACTCCTGTCGACCGGCCGCACACTTCCGGACAAACATCCGGCCGTGCGTCGTCCCAGCCTCTGCGTGTCGCGGTGCTGTGGAAGACGCCGAATCTCGGCCTGTATTCGAACGCCGCATTCGACGACCTGTACAACGGCATCGGCCACAACAATGGCAACCTCGCCTTCGTGCATTCGATCTGCAGCCACATCACCAATCCGGTGAAGCATTTCAGCTGGGGATCCTCGGCCGAGACGCTGCGGAACAACGCCGACATCATCGTCATCCCCTGCGCCAACCAGCTGGGCCGCCACACCGATTATGGGCAGATGGCGGAGAATCTGGAAAAGTCGGGCCTGCCGATCGTCGCCATCGGCCTCGGCGCCCAGGCGAACAGCTATGACCACGACATCGAACTCAGCCCCGGCACCCTGCGCTGGGCCCAGGTGATCGCCGCATCGAACCCGTCCTCCGCGACCTCGCCCAACATCTACACCCGCGGGGCCTACACCACGGCGCAGTTGGAAAAGCTCGGCATCGCCGGCTCCCTGCCGGGCGGCTGCCCGTCGCATTTCCTGAACCAGGCGCCGGGGCTGGGCCGCAAAATCCACGCGAACTGGTCGGCGCTCGACCTGCCGCGCTCGATCACGGTGGCCGGCGGCCATCAGGCCTGGGTCAAGACGCGGGAGATCGAACACCAGCTGATCGCCCTGATGATGGACCCCATCGCGCCGGGCCAGTACATCGTCCAGTCGATGGGCGAGATGATCAAGGCATCCCGCGGCCTGTTCGACGGCATCGACGCGCATGCGCTGAAGGAAATCCACCGCCACACCGTGCCGCACTACTCCTTCGAGGAGTTCAAGGCGTGGTGCCGGAACTACATGCGCTCCTACTATGACGTGCCGGCCTGGATGGACACTCTGCGCCAGCAGGATCTGACCATCGGCTGCCGCTATCACGGTGTCGCCCTGGCGATCCAGGCGGAACGGATGGGCCTGACGGTGACCATCGACTCCCGCACGCGCGAATTGTGCGAGAACACCGGCGTTCCCTACGTCGATGCCGCCGACCTGACGGCGCCGCTGACCCGGAACCGCCTGAAGTCGCTGATCAGCTTCGATCCCGACGCCTATGACCGCCACCGTGCGGAGTCGGCCACCCGCTATCTGGACTTCCTGGTCGCCAACCGGCTGCAGCCGGCCCCCTTCCTGAAGTCCATCGCCGCCGGCAAGTGACTCAGGCAGTGGCTTCGGTCATGCGCCGCCGTACCGCAGCGCTGGCGCTGGCGCTGGGCATGGGATTCATGACCGGGACCGCGGGAGCGCTGACGCTGACGCTGACGCTGACGGTCAGAAAAGCCGGGGAGCCGGAAACGGTCACCTCCTGGCAGCGTGACGCCTGTGCGAAGAGCGACGCGCCGGACACCCCGGCACGCGCCTTCCGCGATGCCGGCGGCACCGTGCATCTGATCGCCTCGCACTCCACCGCACGGGCCCTCACCGGCCCGGCGCTGGATTCCGTGCGCCCCAACTGCGCCGTCATCTTCCAGGGCCATGGGCAGGACGACCCGCGCCTGCACGACGACCGCAGCTGGATTTCGTCCTTCTACACGCTTGACGGCAGCACGGTGTTTGCGCTGGTCAGCAACGAGTTCCATGCCCAGAAGCGGCGGGCGCTCTGCCCGTCCGGCGACTACATGCGCTGCTGGCGCAACAGCATCACCGCCGCCGTCTCCACCGACGGCGGGGCGAGCTTTCGGCTGAGCGCCGCGCCGCCCGACCACACTGTCGCGACGCTGCCCTATGCCTACAGCGGCGACGCCGGCAAGCGCACCGGCTATTTCGCGCCCAGCAACATCGTCCGCCATGGCGACCACTGGTACGCCTTCTTATGGGCTGAACGCTTCGGTGCGCAGAAGCGCGGCGCCTGCCTGATGCGGACCGACAATCTCGCCGATCCGCAATCCTGGCGCGGCTGGGACGGGAAGTCCTTCACGGTCCGCTTCGTCCGCGATGGCCAAACCGCGGATGCGCCGGAAGTCCATCTCTGCGCCCCGGTGGCGCCCGATACACTGCAAGGCACCGTCCGCAGCATCGTCCGCCACCGGGCGAGCGGCCAGTTCATCGCCACGCTGGCGATGACCCGTGACGGACAGACCGGCATGTGGACCACCAGCTCTCCGGACCTGCTCAACTGGTCGAAACCGCAACTGCTGTGGGAGGCTCCCCTGCTGTTCCGCTACGGCTGCGGCGATGCCGCCGCCTTCGACTACCCCGCCCTTCTCGACCCCGGCAGCCGGAGCCGCAACTTCGAGGACGTCGGCGGGACCGCCTACCTCTACATGACGCGGCTGAACCTGACCGGGTGCAAGATCACCTGGAACCGCGATCTCGTCCGCATGCCGGTCGAGATCTCCGCACCCAGGCCGTAACGGAATCGACCCCGGAAAAGCGTACGGCCTGCATTCCGGGGGACGCCCGGAATGCAGGCCGTGCAGAACGCCGGTAACCGTGGCTCCCCCAGCGGTCAGCGCGCCAGCCAGCCACCGTCGACCGGCAGGATGGTGCCGTGGATGTAGTCGGCCGCGTCCGACGCCAGGAACACCGCCGGGCCGCCGATGTCGGACGGCACGCTCCAGCGGCCGGCCGGGATGCGGCCGAGGATCTCGGCGTTCCGCTTCTCGTCGGCGCGCAGGGCGGCTGTGTTGTTGGTGGCGACGTAGCCCGGCGCGATGGCGTTCACGTTGATGCCCTTGCCCGCCCATTCGCAGGCCAGCAGCTTGGTGATGCCGGCGACGCCGCTCTTCGACGCGGTGTAGGAAGGCACGCGGATGCCGCCCTGGAAGGACAGCATGGACGCGATGTTGACGATCTTGCCCTTGCGGCCGTTGTCGATCGCATAGCGGCCGAAGGCCTGGCAGAGGAAGAACACCGTCTTGATGTTGATGTTCATCACCAGGTCCCAGTCGGCCTCGGTGAAATCCACCGCGTCGGCGCGACGGATCAGGCCGGCATTGTTGACCAGGATATCCAGCTGGCCGAAGGTGCCGACCGTCTCCTCCACCAGCCCCTGGACCGGCGCGATGCTGGTCAGGTCGGCGTGGATGCCGTGGAACTTGCGGCCGGCGGCCTCGACGAGGCCCTTGGTCTCGTCCAGCGAGACGACGTCGACAGCGGCGATGTCGGCGCCGGCCTGGGCCAGGGCCAGGGCGATGCCCTGGCCGATGCCGGTGTTGGCGCCGGTGACCAGGGCCACCTTACCGGTCAGATCGAAAGGCTTGGTCATGTGTCGAGTCTCCGTCAGCGCATCGAGGCCAGGGGAACCTGGTCCATGTCATCGAAGGTCTGGTTGTCGCCGCCCATCGCCCAGATGAACGAGTAGCTGTGGGTGCCGACGCCGCAATGGATCGACCAGGACGGCGAGATCACCGCCTGCTCGTTGGCGACCACGATGTGGCGCGTCTCGGTCGGCTCACCCATGAAGTGGAACAGCCGCGCGCTTTCCGGCAGGTCGAAGTAGAAGTAGAATTCGCAGCGGCGCTCGTGGGTGTGGCACGGCATGCTGTTCCACATGTTGCCGTTTTCCAGCACGGTCAGGCCCATGACCAGCTGGGCGGTGCGCACCACGTCCGGGTGGATCATCTGGTAGATGACCCGCTTGTTGCCGGTGGCGGTCTCGCCCAACGGGCGCTGCTTGGCCTGGGCGGCGGAGATCTTCATGGTCTCGAACCGGGCATGGGCCGGGGTGCTGACCAGATAGAATTTGGCCGGGTTGCTGCTGTCCAGGCTCTCGAACCGGATGTCGACGCTGCCCATCGCGACATAGAGGGCGTCGCGGGTTTCCAGATCGTAGGCGGTCCCGTCGACCGTCACGCGGCCGGCGCCGCCGACGTTGAACAGGCCGAGCTCGCGGCGCTCCAGGAAGGTGTCGGATCCGATCTCCTTGGTCGCCACCAGGGCGAGCGGGGCGGAAACCGGCATGGCGCCGCCGGCGATGACGCGGTCGACGTGGCTGTAGGTCAGGACGATGTCGTCGGCCTGGAAGATCGACTCGATCAGATAGCGGTCGCGCAGGGTCTGGGTGTCGTAGCCGCGCGCGTCGGCCGGATGGGTGTCGTACCGGGTGGTGATCTTCATGGTGGCGTTCCTCTTGAGGCGGGCCTCGGAAAAACCGATTGCGATTTCGTCGTCGGACCCGTTTGAAGTCGGTCGGTCCCGGCAGCGGCGAACCGCTGCCGGGACCGCGTTGAAGCTTTATTCGGCGGCGACGGCCTGCGCCGGCTGAGCGGCCTTGGCGGCTTCGGCGGCCTGGTAGCGGGGCGACAGCACACCGAAGCGGCGGGCCCACCAGGCGGTCAGCGGCGGCGTCAGCAGGGCGGTGACGACCACGCTGGTGGCGACCAGGGCAGTGGCGGCCGGGGCGCTGGGGGCGAAGGACGGCTCGATCGAGGCGATGATCGGCGGGACGGTGACGGCCGCACCGGCGGTGGAGGCGGCACCGATGCCGGCCGTGCCGTTGCCCTTAGCCAGGAAGATGTCGGCCAGGACCAGCGTCGTGCCGGTGACGACGATCACGGCGAGGCCCAGCACGATACCCAGCAGGCCGGTGTTCAGGATCGTCGTGAAGTTCAGGTTGTTGCCCAGCGCAAAGGCGAAGAAGGGAACCATGACGCCCACGCCCTGGGTGAAGAAGGCACGCAGATCCTTGTCCAGGTTACCCAGCGCGAAGCCGATGACGAAGGGCAGCAGGGCGCCGACCATGGTCTGCCACGGGAAGACGGCGAGACCGGCGATGCCCAGCGTGACCATGGTCATGAAGGGGCCGGATTCCAGGCACATCAGGCAGAAGGCGCCGGCTTCCTCCTTGGTGCCGTACTGCTGCATCAGCGCCATGTACATGCCGCCATTGGTGTCGTTCATCGCGGCGATGATCGCCAGCACCGACAGCCCGGTCAGGAAGCCCGAGGTGATGCCCTCCGTCGGGATGAACCAGGAAGCGACGACGCCGGCCAGCGCCGCGGTGATGATCTTCACCGAAACCAGAACGCCGCTCTTGCGCAGGACCAGCGGGGTGGCCTTCAGGCTGATGCTGGCGCCGATGCAGAAGAACCAGACCGACAGGATCGGCAGCGTGCCGGTGATCAGCCCGTTGGTGAAGGAGCCGAAGAACTTGCCGGTGTTCGGGGCGAAGGTGTTCAGGCACGCACCGAGGAACAGTGGAACGATCATCATCCCGCCGGGGATGCTGTCTATGCGCTTCTTGATGTTCATGACGCTAGGCTCCTGAAATGCCCGCTCGGGGTTTGCGCCGGGAGCGCGCGGCTCGCAGGCCGCGTTGTGTTCGTGTGTACTAGTATACTAGTACGCAGCGCTGCGAAAGACCTTGATATGGATCAATTCGGAATTTTCGCAGTGAGGCGGGCAGCAGCAGGGTTGGAGGGGGCGCGGACGCACTTACGCCCCCTCTCTCAAACGTCACAAACGCTCAGGCCAGCAACTCCGCCAAATCAACCCCACGCTCACGCCCCAGGCTGTCCAGCATCGCCAGGGTGGCGCCGTCGAGCGGAATGCCGTCGGCCAGCCGCTGCCGGCGGGTGCGGCTTTCCGGCTCTCCCGGCAACTGGATGGAGTCGGCGCCGGGTGCGGTTGGAGTATCGCGGATATAGGCGACCAGATCGTCCAGGTCAGCGGCCCACTGGGCGTTGCCGCCGCGGTCCGGGTCGAAGACGATAGCGAACATGTTGTTCATCACCCGGCCGGAATCCTGGTGAGTCGGCGTACCGGGCATCGCCGACGCCAGCGCTCCGGCCAGCACGTCGCACATCAGCGACAGGCCGAAGCCCTTGTGGCCGCCCAGCGGCAGCAGCGCGCCGGAGGGATCCTGGAACATCACGCCGGGATCGCGCGTCGGGTTGCCTTGCTGGTCGAGCAGCAGGCCGGGTGCCATCTCCTGCCCCTTGCCCATGGCGACGCGGCATTTGCCGACGGCCACTGCGCTGGTGGCGAAATCCAGGATCAGGGCCGGAGTCGCCTGCGTGGCCGGAATTGCGATGCAGATCGGATTGGTGCCCAGCCGCGGCCGGGTGCCGTCATGCGGTGCCACCGCTGGGCGAGTGACGACATTGACGAAGGCCATGGCGACGAGGCCTGCATCGCTGCACTGCTCGCCGTAGGAGCCGACGCGGCCGATATGATGGCTGTCGCGCAGGGACAGCACCGCCAACCCATCCCGCCGCGCTCGCTGGATGGCGAGGTCCGTCGCCTCGCGCGCGATCACCTGCCCATAGCCGCTTCCGCCGGCGACCGACAGGAAGGGACCCGACTCGCCGATCACGGTCGCGTGCTGGTTGGGTCGGAGCAATCCGGCGGCGATGGCCGGCATATACATGGCGAGCATGCCGACGCCGTGGCTGTCATGCCCGCGCAGGTTCGCCTCGACCAGATGGTCGGCCACCACCCGCGCCTCCTCCGCCTCGCTGCCGGCAACCCGCAGCAGGCGGCGGACGGCCTCGGCCAGCCTGTCGGCCTGCACCGGCCGGATGCTGGTGCCATAGACGCCGGCATTGAAGGATGCCGCCGCGGCAAAGGGGTCCTTTTGAATCTCAGTCATCATCTGCCTTCCCGACCGCCGCCACCGGGCGGCGGCCCCATTTCAGGTCCCTATTTGGTCCCGGCTTCACAACCGGAACAAGGGCGGAAATGGGAGGGCAGAAATCGGCCAGGGGGGCGGCTCCCGGCGGCCTGCACCGCCGGGAGCGCATCCTCCGCCGGTCAGGCGGCGTTGACTTCGGCCACGAAGCGACGGACCTCGTCCTTCAGACGCTCCGACTGCTCCGACACGCTCTCCACGCTGGTGGACACCAGGCGCATCCGCTCGCTGGTGGTGGTCATGGTCGACGACAGCGAGCCGACGCTGCTGGTGACCTGACGCGAGTTGTCGGCGGCGGCACGGGCATTGGCGAAGATCTGGTGGGTCGCCGCCTCCTGCTGCTGCACGGCCGACGCCACCTCGCCGTTCAGGGCGCTGAGGTTGGTGATCAGGCTAGCGATGCCCTCGATGGCGCCGATGGCGTTGGCGGTGGCCGCACGGATCGCCCCCACCTGCGACTGGATGTCCTCCGTCGCCTTGGCGGTCTGGGTGGCGAGGCTCTTCACCTCGCTCGCCACGACGGCGAAGCCCTTGCCGGCCTCGCCCGCCCGTGCCGCCTCGATGGTGGCGTTCAGCGCCAGCAGGTTGGTCTGGCCGGCGATGGAGTTGATCAGTTCCACCACCGCGCCGATCTGCTCGGCGGCGGATGCGAGGCCGGTGACGATGCCGGTGGTGTTGGAGGTCTCCGTCACCGCGCGGGACGCGGTCTGGGCGGCGCTTTCCACCTGACGGCTGATTGCGGCGATCGACCCGCGCAGCTCCTCGCTGGCGAGAGCGGCGGACTCGACGCTGTCGGATGCGCCCTGGGCGGCACCGGCGGCGGCATGCGCCTGATCGGTGGTGCTGGCGGCGTCGTTGCTGAGGGCCGCGGTGCGCTCGTGCAGGGCGACGGTGGTGGTGCTGAGCGTCGCCACGACCTCGTCCATCGCGCGGGCGAACTCGGCGGCGCGGGCCGACAGGCGCTCGCGCTGGATATCGCGGGCGGCGCGGTCCAGTTCGGCGCGCTGGCTCTCGTCGCGGGCGGTCTGCAGCGTGGTGGCGAGGCCGGCCACGGCGCGGGCCATGTCGCCGATCTCGTCCGGGCGGTCGGCATGCGGCACGGTGACGGTCAGGTCGCCGCCGCCGATACGGCCCAGCACCTCGCGGACCGCCAGCAGCGGACGCGACAGGCCGCGCGAGACCCAGATGCCGATGCCGACGCTGATCGCCAGCAGCAGCAGGGTGACGCTCAGTTCACGCAGGGCGCGGGCCTGGAATTCCGCATCGACGTCGTCGGTGTAGACGCCAGTGCCGATCATCCACTGCCAGGGCTGATAGCCGGTGGCGTAGGCGATCTTCGGCGACGGGTCGGCGGCGTCGGTGCGCTTGTGGCGGAAGGCGACGAAACCGCCGCCGGCCTTGGCCGCGTCCGTCATCTGCACGTTGAAGGGAACGCCGTCGGGATCCTTCAGGTTCAGCAGGTTCTTGCCCTCGACCTGCGGGCGCAGGCCATGGACCAGGCTGACGCCGGAATAATCATAGACGAAGAAGTACTCGCCGTTGCCATAGCGCATGGCGCGCACGGCGTTGCGGGCGAGTTCCTGCGCTTCGCCGCGCTGCAGCTTGCCGGCCTTCTCCTGTTCGCCATACAGCGCGATCACGGAGGATGCAGCATCGACCATCTCCTTGACCTTGGCCTTGCGCTGTTCGATCAGGTTCGTGCGCATTCCCGTCAGGTGGACGGTGGCGCCGGCAAGCGTGCTGAGCAGCGCCACACCGAACACCAGCAGCATCAGCCGCGTACCAATCTTGAGCTTCATCACGCCCTTCTCCTCAGTCCTGATCCACGCGGCACCGCATGGCATCCACGCATCGTTCGATTCGGTTGGTCTGTTGGTCGTCTTCGCTCAGGCCGCGCATCCGGCCAGTCTCTCCAACTGGTCGCAGCGCCACCGCCCCGGCCCGCCCGGCGGGGCGGACAGGCGGGTGAAGGCCACGACCTCGCAATTCTCCAACTCCACCCCCGGCCTGCTGGCCAGACGGTGCAGCAGGATGCGGCCGATCCCCTTGCTGCCGACCAGCAGCGGCCGGCGGGCCAGCAGGTCGGCAGACGAGGTGGCGAGTTCCTCCACGCCGTCGAGGACGCGGGCGGCGAACACGCCCTCGCTCTCCCCGCCCGGCGGGGTCTCGCCTGCGGCAAACCAGGGACGGGTCAGGTTGATAGGCAGCCCGTTCCACTCCCCCAGCCGGCGCTCGCGCAGCCAGTCACGGGACAGAAGCGGGACGCCCAGTGCCTCGGCGAACAGGGCGCCGGTGACCGCAGTGCGCCGCAGCGGTCCGGCGATCACCAGTCCGCAATCGTGCCCCTGGGCGCGGAAGCGCTCCGCCGCCCGGCGGGCCTGCTCGATGCCTTGTGCGGTCAGCGCGATGTCGCGGTCGCCGCCGCAGCGCACGCCGCGGCGGTTGTCCTCGGTCTGGCCATGGCGCACGAAATGGAACCGGTCGGTCATCGCCAGCCCCCCTCACCGGAACAGGATGCGGTCGGCGCCCGCCGTCCAGCCGATGGTGCTTTCCGCCGGCCAGCCATGGGGGGCAGCCATCCAGCGGCGCAGGGCATCGATGTGCAGCGGATCGCTCAGCGTCGGGGTATGGCCGACGTCCGGCACATGGACGACGCTGACCCGCGGCTTCTCCATCATCCGCGCGATGGTCTGGTCGAGCAGGGCGTCGCTCATCATGCCGTGGACCAGCAGCACCGGGCAGGCGACGCGTTGCCAGTCGTCCCATTGGTCGTGGTCCTGGGCGGCGCCGTCGCGGTAGCACTGCAGCGCGCGGATGTCGTGGCGGTAGACGCGGCCGCCATTCTCCTCCGACCAGCGGGTCTGGTGGAAGCTGTTGTGCAGAAGCACGGTGTCGTCCACCGGCCCGTCATTCTTCTGGGCGGCGCCGGTGCGGTGGAACAGCTGGGCCGGGTGGCGGAAGACATAGTGGCGGGCGACGGATTCGGCACGGCGTCGGCGGCGCTCGTTCGGAATGAAGGGGCCGATGTCGTTGAGGATCAAGCCGTCGACCAGTTCCGGCGCCTCGGCGGCAACCCGCATGGCGACGTTGCCGCCGAGCGAGGAGCCGAGCAGCGTCACCGACCCCAGCCGCTTGTGCCGGATCAGCGCCAGCACCTGGGCGACGTTGCCGTCGAAACTGTAGTCGGACTGTTCCGCCAGCCAGCCGCTGCGGCCGCGACCCGCCCAGTCCAGGCACAGGACATGATAATGGCGAGATAAGGCACGGGCGATGTAGTCGAAGCGCCGGGCCGAATTGGCGATGCCGCCGAGGCAGATCAGCGCCGGATTCTGCGGGCTGCCCCATTCCGTGTAGGCGAGGCGGATGCTGTAGTCGGTGCGCAGCCGCTCCACCGTGCCGGGCTGAAGCTCGGCGCTGTGGGTATAGTCGAAATGGCGCAGGGTGTGGCCGACCCCGATCAGCGGCTCGATCACCCGCATGATCGTCTCGTAGGTCTTCCAATTGATTTCCTCGGCCGATCCGATGCCGAGCGCATCCAGCGTGGCGCGCAACGCCTCCATGGCGCGGCCGTGGCGGCCATCGAAAGGAAGGGTCTGGCCGCCGCAGGGCGGCGGGGCCGGCATGGTGCGAAGGGGCTCCACGAGCATCTGGTCAGGCATGGGCGTCTTCGCCTCCGTGAGAGATGGGTGGGGGATCGATGAATGCGGAGATGGCAGGATGGTCGCCGTGCTCATGGGGCCGCGCCCTCCCCGGCCGTCCGTGATGCGGAGGCTGCGGCCGGGGCGAGCAGGAACACCGCGCAGAAGGCCGTGCCGCACAGCATGCCCAGCACGCCCAGCGTCACCAGCGCCGCCTGAATCCCGAAGCGGTCGGCGACGGCGGCGGCCAGCAGCGGGCCCGCCACGGATCCGCCCCGCTCCAGCAGGCGGTAGACGGCGAAGACGCTTGAATCGCCCATGCGGACGCATTCCGTACGGCAGACCTCCGGCACCAGGGCCAGTTGGGTGGCGTTGTTCAGGGCGTGGGCAACACCCAATACCGCGATGCCGGCCAGAATGCCCGGAACGCCAGGGTCCTGCAGGATCGCCAGCGTGCCGGCCCCGCCGACCAGCCCACCGATCCCGGCGAACAGGGCGTGGCGGCCGGTGCGGTCGGCCAGCCGCGACACCCAGGGACCGAGAAGCACGATGATCAGCCCATAGGTCATCATCAGCCGGCCGATTCCCGCGGGCGTCTCGCCCGCCGCATGGAGGGAGACGGGAACCAGATAGAAGAGGTAGCCGGTGAGCATCAGCTTCGTCGGCACCGACGAGAACAGCAGCAGGGCGACGAAGCGCGGGTTGGTGAGCAGGCCGGCCGCGTCGCCCAGGCGGAAGCGGCGGTTCTGCGCCCGCTCCGCCCGGTCGGCCGGAAGCAGGGTCGCGGCGGCGACGGCGGCGGCCAATGCCAGCAGTGCCGAGGCCGCAAAGGTGGCGCGGTAGCCGAGAAGGTCGGCCAGGATGCCGCCCAACGGCGCGCCGCACAGGCCGGCGACGATCACGGCGGCGACGAACTGCGCCATGCCGCGCGCCCGCTGTCCGGCCGGGGTGTGGCGGGCGATGAAGCCCTGCGCGCCGATGAACATCACCGCATAGCCGAGCGCGCATGCGCTGCGCCACAGCAGCAGTTCGGTCAGCGAGCCGGCCAGAGCCGTCCCGGCGAATCCGGCGACCGCCGGCAGCGTGCCCAGCAGCAGCGTGCGGCGGCTGCCGAACCGGTCGGCCCAGGCGCCTGCGAAGGGGGTGAAGACCGCAACCAGCGCCATGAACAGCCCGATCGGCAGACCCATCATCAGGGTTTCCGACAGGCCGGGCACCGGCGTGTAAAGCTCGCGCGTGTAGAGCGGCAGGAAGGAGCGCGACAGCTCTTCCGCCAGCATGAACAGGAACAGCGCGGCGCGCATTCCTGCCACAGCCGACGCGGGTTCCGGTGCCGAACGGCGTGGCGCCGCGGCAAGCAGGAGCAGCGCCTCGAACACCAGCAGAAGCGAAACCAGCACTAGAACGCCGCCGTCATAAAGTACGCCGCGCAGCGCCTCGGCCGGCAGCACGGAGGTCAACTGCGGCAGTGTCGCGGCCGCGAAGGCGATCAGTACCGTCGCCACCATCGTGATAGCACGCAAAGGCGTCGCTCCGGCCGCACGCAGCAGGGCCGGGGCCAACAGGGCAGACAGCGCCACCGCAGCCGAAACCGCGGCGGCAACAGTCATCAAACGATCACGAATGGCATCGATCACAACCTGTGCGGCATCGGGCCCAATTGCCGAGGCATAGTTTGCATAAAATTTAGCACAAACCATAAAAGACAGGATGAAGAGACTAATTGCTGTGATGACAGGCAGAGTCACGCGCGGACGTGCGACCGAATTTGGTGGCATAGGCAGCTCCAGACACACAACCGCTTTCAGGAAGTGGGTTAGAAGCTAAATCGTAACTCCAAAGAATTGGTAAACCGAAATTGCATCGGAAATAATAGCTCTGTCCGGATTGTTGCATATCCCTGTATGCATTTTGTTCAGATCGCTGATACTTAAGATCTTCGGTAAAATGCCGACGGATACTCGCGATGATAGGGAACAACTGCCTAATTATGTGAATAACAACCGTTTTCTTGTTTGCGCTACATCACATACCAAAGCAGCCGCGATCCCGACCCCCAAAAAACAAATTCCGGTTGCAGTGCAGCATGGGCGTTTCGACACTATTTCAGATTGGGGTACAACCAGCGCCTCCACGCAAAGTAGGTCCATCGGTCATTCGTGCATGGCAATTCACACCCAGCCTGCATACCAAAATTGCGGGAAAAAAAGGCCTATGACCACGCTTCCGGCGCGCACCTCCTTTTTGGCATGTCCATGGCAGGGCTTTGCGACGCTTCGCCACATCGCTGTTGAGAGTGATTCGCATTATTGTGGCTCCTGCGGCCCATTGCCGCCGAATTGCACGCCCTGTCGGTGCCGTGCAGCCGAAAGGTGATCCCCCATGACTGCGCCCGTGTCGGGTCCGAGTTCCGGCCCCGCTTCCACCATCGTTCCCTCCCCCGCGGCTCGCATGACGCCCGGCCCGGCATCCGGCACCTCCTCCGACCCGCCGTCCCCTAACGATGGCTGCCGTCTCGGCGCGTTGCGCAAGGGCCAGTGCGCGGTGGTGACCGGTCTCGACGAGAGCGCGGTCGCTACCCCGCTGCCGCCCGGCGAACTGGAACGCCGCATGATCGAGATGGGCCTGATCGAAGGCGCCCGCGTGGAGATCCTGCATGAAGGATTCCCGGGCTCCGATCCGCTTGCCGTGCGCATCAACGACCACACCCTGGCCATGCGCCGGGCGGAGGCGCACGCCGTTCTGGTGACGCTCGGCTGAGCGTCGCCTCCCCTTCCTGCGGAAAGGATTTCCGCGATGTCGAATTCTGCCGTTTTGGCCGCACCCGCTCTGCCCCCACTGCCGCGCATCGCGCTGGTCGGCAACCCGAACTGCGGCAAGACCGCGCTGTTCAACGCCCTGACCGGCGCCCGCCAGAAGGTCGCCAACTATCCCGGCGTCACGGTGGAGCGAAAGGTGGGCGAGTTCCTGAGCCCAGCCGGCGCCCGCGTCCAGGTGATCGACCTGCCCGGCACCTACAGCCTGCGCGCCCGCTCCCCCGACGAGGAGGTGACGCGCGACGTCGTGCTCGGCCGGTTCGGGCATGAAACGCCGCCGGACGTGATGGTCTGCGTCGCCGATGCCACCAACCTGCGCCTGCATCTGCGGCTGGTGCTGGAGTTGAAGAAGC
Organism: Pseudomonadota bacterium; assembly: GCA_023423695.1. Taxonomy (GTDB): domain Bacteria; phylum Pseudomonadota; class Alphaproteobacteria; order Azospirillales; family Azospirillaceae; genus Azospirillum. The sequence continues at coordinate 99,743 of JAFAFA010000152.1, forward strand.
TCGGCCGCCCCATCATCCTGGCACTCAATATGATGGATGTCGCCGAGGCGCGTGGCTGCCGCGTCGATGCTTCGGCCCTGTCGGCGGCGCTCGGCGTGCCGGTGGTGCCGACCGTGGCGATCAAGCGCACCGGCGTCGTCGGTCTGCTCGACCAGATCGACCGCAGCATGATGGTGATGGCGGGCGACGGACCCCCGGCGCCCTGCGGTTGGAGCGAGCCGTCGGCACGGGACCTGCGCGCCTATCATCAGGAGGTCGAAGCCATCCTGGCCGCCGCGCTCCGCGATGCGGGGAAACCGTCGCTCGCCACGCAGCGCATCGACGCGGCCCTGCTGCATCCGGCCATCGGCCTGCCCTTCCTGTTCCTGGTGCTGTTCCTGATGTTCCAGGCGGTGTTCGCCTGGGCGGCCCTGCCGATGGACATGATCGACAAGGGGCTGGGATGGGTGCAGGCGGCGGCGGGCGCGGCCCTGCCAGACGGCATGCTGAAGAGCCTGATCACCGACGGCATCATCGCCGGGGTGGGCAGTGTGGTGATCTTCCTGCCGCAGATCCTGGTGCTATTCCTCTTCATCCTGATCCTGGAATCCACCGGCTACATGGCACGGGCGGCTTTCCTGCTCGACCGGCTGATGGGCGGTGTCGGTCTGCACGGCCGGGCCTTCATCCCGCTGCTGTCCAGCTTCGCCTGCGCCGTGCCCGGCATCATGGCGGCCCGCACCATCGAGAACCGTGCCGACCGGCTGGCCACCATCATGATCGCGCCGCTGATGACCTGCTCGGCCCGGCTGCCGGTCTACACCCTGATCATCGCCGCCTTCGTCCCCGAACAGACGGTGGCCGGCGGCATGATCGGGCTGCAGGGTCTGGTGATGTTCACGCTCTATGCCGCAGGCATCCTGTCGGCGCTGGCGGTCGCCTTCGTGCTGAAGCGCACGATCTTCAAGGGCGCGCGCGAGCCGCTGCTGATGGAACTGCCAGCCTACCGGCTGCCCAGCCCGCGCGACCTCCTGATCGGCCTGCTGGAACGCGCCCGCATCTTTCTGGCCCGCGCCGGAACGGTGATCTTCGCCATCATGATCCTGCTGTGGTTCCTCGGCACATTCCCAGGGGCACCCGAGGGCGCCACCGGTCCGGCAATCGACCACAGCTTCGCCGGGATGCTGGGCCACGCGCTGGCACCGCTGCTGGCGCCCATCGGCTTCACCTGGCAGATCGCCATCGCACTGGTTCCGGGCATGGCGGCGCGCGAGGTGGCGGTGGCGGCGCTGGGCACGGTCTATGCGCTGAGCGAGACCGGGGATGCGCTGTCCGGCTCACTGTCCGGCGTGCTCGCGGCGGACTGGAGCCTGCCGACCGCGCTGTCGCTGCTGGCGTGGTTCGTGTTCGCCCCGCAATGCGTCTCCACCCTGTCGGTGGTGAAGCGGGAAACCAACTCCTGGTTCTGGATGCTGGTGATGATCGCCTACATGACGCTGCTCGCCTACGGTGCCGCCTTCGTCACCTTCCGGCTGTCAAGCGCCCTGCTGGGAGGGTGAGCGATGATCGACTCACTGGTCGTCGGTCTGATCGTCACCCTGGCATTCGCCTGGGTCGCCTGGACCATCCTGCTGCCGGCCGCCGCCCGCGACCGCCTGCGCCGGCTGGCGGGTCGCCCCGCCGCGCCCGCGCCGAGGGGCGGTTGCAGCGGGGGCTGCTGCGGCTGCGAGGCGGCGGGCCCGAAGCCGGTTCGGCGCCACCGCGGCTCCTGCGGCACCCACTGAGGCGGGGTAACGCTCAGCCGCCCCGCGCCAGCGCGCGGCGGAAGGCGTCCAGCGTCTCGGCGCTGACATGGTGCTCGATGCCTTCGGCGTCGATGCGCGCCGTGTCGGCGCTGACGCCGAGAGAGCGCAGGAAAGCCTCCACCGTCTGGTGGCGCTCCCGGCTTTCCTCGGCGATCCGGCGGCCGGCATCGGTCAGGAACACCGCCCGGTAAGGCTTGCGGGTGACCAGCCCGTCCGCCGCCAGCCGGTCGAGCATGCGGGCGACGGTGGGCTGCGCCACGCCCAGCCTCGCGGCGATGTCGACCTGCCGGGCCTCCTGCCCGCTTTCGATCAGGTCGGCGATCAGCTCCACATAATCCTCAGCCAGGGCGGAACGCTGCGCCTCCCGGGTTCGGCGGAACCCTTCGGCATGGAGTTCGGCATCGGGCAAGGCGGATTCAGCCGACACAGCCCCACCCTCTTCCCAATCAGGCGACTTCCGGGATTCGGCCATCGCGCGCGTCGACTCCTCTGAAAGTCATGCCCAAACGGTTGCGCCACACCCTCCGACGCCAGCCGCCGGCCGTCAAGCCCACCGTCCGATCCGGTCGGCCCACACCCTTCGGGACGCGCATCCTTCGTGGGTGGATGACGATTCCGGCAAAAAGTTGCGGTCCGGAAAGTATAGCACCTTGCATACTCGTTGTCCTGGCACATACTTGACTGATACCAATTCGCAACTCGGCCAGGAGTCCCGCCGATGTCGGAAGCCGAAGCCGCCCTGCCGACCCCGAAGGCCTGGAGGAATTCCAGCCCGGACGACGAGCACCGGCCAAGCCTGCCGGAGGTCCATGCCTCCGTTGCTGTGCCGCAGGGCGGCCTGTGGCTGCGGCGGATGCTGGCGTTCGCCGGGCCGGGCTACATGGTGTCGGTCGGCTATATGGACCCTGGCAACTGGGCGACCGATCTCGCCGGCGGATCGCAGTTCGGCTACACGTTGCTGGCCGTCATCATGCTGTCGAACCTGATGGCGATCCTGCTGCAATCGCTGGCCGCAAGGCTCGGCATCGTCACCGGGCGCGATCTGGCCCAGGCCTGCCGCGACCATTACCCGCGTCCGGTCAACCTCGTGCTGTGGGTGGCCTGTGAGGCGGCGATCATCGCCTGCGACCTCGCCGAGGTGATCGGCACCGCCATTGCGCTGAACCTGCTGTTCGGCATCCCCCTGATCGGCGGTGCGCTGATCACAGCGCTCGACGCCTTCCTGGTCCTGCTGCTGATGCAGCGGGGGTTCCGCTATCTGGAAGCCTTCGTGATCGCGCTGCTGGTGGTCATCGCCGGCTGCTTCATCGTGCAGATCGCCGCCGCTGCGCCGCCTGTGGCCGCCGTCCTGCACGGCTTCGTGCCGTCGGCGGAGATCGTCACCAACCCCGAGATGCTCTACATCGCCATCGGCATCCTGGGGGCGACGGTGATGCCGCACAACCTGTACCTCCACTCCTCCATCGTGCAGACGCGGGCATATCCGCGGACGGAGGAAGGGCGGCGCGACGCCATCACCTGGGCCACCGCCGACAGCACCATCGCGCTGATGCTGGCCCTGTTCGTCAATGCCGCCATCCTGATCCTGGCGGCCAGCGTCTTCCACGGCAGCGGCCATACCGAGGTGGCGGAGATCGGACAGGCGTTCGAGCTGCTGTCACCCCTGCTCGGCCTCGGCATCGCATCGACGCTGTTCGCGGTGGCATTGCTGGCATCCGGCCTGAATTCCACGGTGACGGCGACGCTGGCCGGGCAGATCGTGATGGAGGGCTTTCTGAGGCTGCGTCTGCCCCACTGGGCGCGCCGGCTGCTGACCCGCGGGCTTGCCATCATCCCGGTGGTGGTGGTGACCGCGATCTATGGCGAACGCGGCACGGCACAGCTTCTGGTGTTCAGCCAGGTGGTGCTGTCGATGCAGCTGCCCTTCGCGGTGATCCCGCTGGTCCGCTTCGTCACCGACCGCAGCAAGATGGGCAAGTTCGTCGTCCCCGGCTGGGTCGCCACCCTGTCCTGGATCGTCGCCACGGTGATCGTCGTGCTGAACCTGAAGCTGCTCTACGACACCGTCCTGGCGTGATGGCCGGTCAGTCGCGATAGGGGGCGAACCAGCCGAGCCCGTCCTCGGTCCGGCCCCGCGGGCGGTACTCGCAGCCGACGAACCCGTCATAACCCAGCCGGTCCAACTCGGCGAACAGGAAGGGCCAGTTCAGTTCCTCCCCGTCCGGTTCCTGGCGGGACGGGACCGAGGCGATCTGGATATGCCCGATCATCGGCATCAGCCGGCGTAGCGCCATGGTGACGTCGCCATGCAGGATCTGCCGGTGGTAGATGTCGAATTGCAACCGAACGTTCGGCCTGCCAATCCCGGCGATCAGGCTTTCGGCTACGGCGAAATCGCTCAGGAAATAGCCGGGCATGTCGCGGCCGTTGATCGGTTCCAGCATCAGCTCGATGCTGCATTCGCCCAGCGCATCGGCGGCATACAGCACCGCATCGCGATAGCGCGCCGCCGCTTTTGGGTCGCTAGGATCGGCCAGCCCGGCCATCAGGTGCAGCCGGCGGCAGCCCGTCGCCTCGGCATAGCGCAGCGCGGTGGCGACGCCGGCCTTCACCTCATCGAAGCGGCCGGGCAGAGCGGCCAACCCCCGCTCCCCCGCCGCCCAGTCGCCGGGCGGCATGTTGAACAGGGCCTGGGTCAGGCGATTGCGCTGGAGGCGCCCGGCGATCTCGTCCGGCGCATGGTCGTAGGGGAACAGAAACTCCACGGCTCGGAAACCGGCATCCGCCGCGGCGTCGAAACGGTCGAGGAACGGCCGCTCGGTGAACATCATCGTCAGATTTGCGGCGAAGCGGGGCATGGCACGGACCGGCCTTGGCAGGAGGGACGTCCGGGGCCGGCCCCGGCGGAGTGCAGCCGGACGGCCGGCTGCATTCCGCAGGGGATTCAAGAGAAGCCATCCCGAAAGGTCAAGGCCGCCTGGACCGGTCGCGCCCTACCCGCCGGACTCAGCCGTTGCGGTAGGTGTAGCTGTAGCCGTTAATCGCCGGCGCCCCACCGAGATGGGCGTAGAGCACCTTGGAGCCTTCCGGGAACCAGCCCTTCCTGACGAGGTCGATCATGCCCTGCATCGACTTGCCTTCATACACCGGGTCGGTGATCATCGCCTCGGTGCGGGCGGCGAGGCGGATGGCCTCGTTGGTCTCGGCGCTCGGTACGCCGTAGGCTGGATAGGCGTAGTCTTCCAGAATGACGATCTCGTCGTCGCGGACCTTGCGGCCGAGTTCGACCAGTTCGGCCGTGTTGTCGACGATCTGGCGGACTTGGCTGCGGGTCTGCTCCGGCGTGCCGGAGGCGTCGATGCCGATCACGCGGTCGGCCCGGTCATCTGCGGCGAAACCGACGATCATGCCGGCCTGGGTCGATCCGGTCACCACGCAGACGACGATGTAGTCGAACGTGAAGCCGAGTTCGGCCTCCTGCCTGCGCACTTCCTCGGCAAATCCGACATAGCCGAGCCCGCCATACTTGTGCACCGACGCGCCGGCCGGAATGCCGTAGGGCTTGCCGCCTGCATCCTTGACCGACTGGATCGCGTCCTCCCAGCTCTTGCGGATGCCGATATCGAAGCCATCCGGAACGATGCGGCTGTCCGCGCCCATCAGCCGGGTCAGCAGGATGTTGCCGACGCGGTCATAGACGGCATCCTCGTGCGGCACCCAGCTTTCCTGCACCACGACGCATTTCATGCCGATCTTGGCCGCCGTCGCCGCCACCATGCGGGTGTGGTTGGATTGCACGCCGCCGATGGACACCAACGTGTCGGCCCCCGACGCGATGGCGTCCGGAACGATGTATTCCAGCTTGCGCAGCTTGTTGCCGCCCATGGCCAAGCCGGAGTTGCAGTCGTCGCGCTTGGCATAGATCTCGATTTTGCCACCGAGCGCGTCGGTGAGGCGGGGCAGAAACTCAATCGGGGTCGGGCCGAAGGTGAGCGGATAGCGTTCGAAACGGTCGAGGCGCATCGTGGCATGCTCCAATGGTGAGGTGGAGCAACGGTATCACCGGGGTTTTGAAAGGTGCTTTCATAGTTCGGCCGCAGATTTCCCGCGAATCCGGCATTGCCGGCCCTTGGTGAGACGGATAGCCTCGTCTCGGACGGAGAAATGGAAGAATCTTTCATGGCTGAAAAGCTCGACGCGGTGGATCGGCGGATTCTACAGCATCTTCAAAGGGATGGCCGGATGACCAACTCGGACGTCGCCGCCGCGGTCCATGTCAGCCCGGCGACCTGCCACCGGCGCACGCAACGCCTGTTCGAGGACGGCTATATCCGGTCCGTTCGGGCGGAAATCGCCCCCGCCAAAGTGGATCGCGGGACGCTGGTGATTGTCGGGGTCGTGCTGGACCGCTCCACGCCGGAAAGCTTCGGCGATTTCGAAAAGGCGATCCGCAAGCTGCCCTTCGTGCTGGACTGCCATCTGGTCGCCGGCGACTTCGATTTCTTCCTGAAAATCCGTGTCAGCGACATCGCGGACTTCAACGAGCTGCACGGGCAACAGCTGATTGCCCTGCCCGGCGTGCGGCAGACGCGAACCTTCTTCGTCATGAAGGAGGTGATCGACAATGCCCTGCTGGACTTTTGAACAAGTCCGCCAATGAGAAAGGCGCCGGCCCCGTCCTCCGCCGCAGGATGATGGGGCCGGCCGTCCGGTCAGGCCGGCAGGGGCGAGGCCTGGCGGGCCAGCAGCTTCCAACTGCCGTCGACCTTCTTCCAGACCTGCAGCACCTTGATGTGAGCGGTGCTGGTCTTGCCGTCGGCCAGGTTGTTGACGGAATCGAAGGTGTGGCGGGCGATGGCGATGTCGCCGACCACCTGGATCACATGGTCGCTGAGGTCCAGCGCCTTGAAGGCATTCTTGCCGTCCAGACTGCTGACGAAGGCCGCCTTGTCCTCCAGCCGGCTGTTGGAATGGCCGTAGGTCAGCTGTTCCATCGTCATCGCGCGCAGTGTGGCGCCATCGCCGGCCAGCATGGCGTCGCGCAACGCATTCACCGCCTTCGCCACCAGTTGCTGGTCGTCGTCGGCCGCGAAAGCGGTCGTCAGCGGGGCGATGGCACCGGATGCCGCCAGCCCGACGGCAGCGGAGGCGAGCAGAACGCGGCGGGAGCGGATATGGCCGGATTTGAAAGCATTCTTCTTGAGCATGGTGACCCTCCCAATCGATTGCTGTCATGCCCGCCCGGAAAGGAACGGGTCACAAAGTAATATACTAGTATGCGTTGCTCTGCCAGCGCCTCTTGGGGTGTGCGCCGGTTCGCCGCAGGGGGGTGGAGGCGGACCGGCTGACGACGTGCAGGCCGCTTTATGTAACTTTCCGCAGATCCTCTTGTGATTGGCTGCGCCGAACGGCCGGGACGGGTATGCTCCCCGCCGCGACTCGAGGGATGATGGACAGCAGGGGGACGGGAATGGCGACCAGACGGCGCAAACTACCGCGCAAGCGCAAGGGCAGGCAGGTGACGACTGCCCGCGGAACGGCGGCGGACACGATCAACACGGGCCGGCCGTCGCCCGGCGGCCTCACCACGGCACTGAGAGGGAGTGCGGCGCGAGCGACGGCGGTGCCCGGCGCCAAGGGGCGCAGGCCGAGTTTCTCCGCCACGCCCGATGCCGCCGCCGGACGCTTCCTCAGCCCCGAACAGCAATATCTGCTGAAGAAGCGGCGCGAGGCGGAGCAGCGGGAGGCGAAGGACCGCCGCACCGCCCTTGCCATCATCCTGGTGCTGGTCCTTCTCGTGGCCGGAGCGGTCGCGGGGCTGGTCTGGCTCTGGCGCGCTCCGGTCGCCTGAAGGAAGCCTTGGGCAACCGGGGTTCAGGCCGCCAAGGCGGCCTCCAGCCCGGCGGCGATGCCCAGCAGGCTGCGGTCGCTGCCCCGGCGGCCCATCGCCATCAAGCCGACCGGTAGCCCGGCGGACGGCACCGGCAGCGAAATCGCCGGCACGTCGAACAGGTTGGCGATGCGGGTGTTGCGCAGCAGCAGCAGGTTGACGCGGTGGAAGGCAGCATCCTCCAGCACATCGGCGATGGCGGGGGCGGTCAGCGGGACGGTGGGCAGCAGCAGGACCGGATGCCGGGCCAATCGCTCGTCCATCAGGCGGATCAGGTCGGCACGGCGGCGCTGCATGCGGACGTAATCGGCGGCAGGCGTCCGGCCGCCGGCCTCGATGCGGGCGCGGGTCTTGGGATCGATGCCGTCGAGCGCCGTGATGCCAAGCTCCGCCAGCGTCGCCGCAAGCTCGATCGCCGTGAAGACGCCGATGCGGTCCAGATCGGCCAACGCATCCAGTTCGGCGTCGATGGAGCCTTCGATGATCTGGGCACCGGCGGCCCGCAGGCGGTCCAGCGCCGCTTCGAAAGCAGCGGCGACTGCTGGCTCGACTCCGTCGAACAGCCGCCAGCGCGGCACCAGGAAGGACTGACCGGCAACCGGCAGCGGAACCAGCGGTGCCGGATCGCCGTCGCCCAGTATCGAATCGAGCAATGCCACGTCCGCGACGGTCGCGGCAACCGGGCCGATGACATCCAGCGACGGCGACAGCGGGAAGGCGCCCTCGGCCGACAAGCGGCCGGAGGTCGGCTTGAAGCCCACTGCGCCGGACAGCGCCGCCGGAATGCGCAGCGAACCTCCGGTGTCGCTGCCGACCGCGATCTCCGCCATGCCGTCAACCACCGAGATCACCGCGCCGGAGGAGGAGCCGCCCGGCACCCGCGACCAGTCGCGCGGGTTGCCGGGATTGCCGTAATGGGGATTGATGCCGACGGCGGAGAAGGCGAACTCCGTCATGTGGGTGCGGCCGACGATGACGGCGCCGGCGGCACGCAGCCGCGCCACGGCATGGGCATCCCGTCGGGCGGCGGGCCGGCCGCGCAGGATGGCGGAGCCCGCCGCGGTGGTATCGCCCGCCACGTCGAACAGCGCCTTGACCGAGACGATCCGGCCATCGAGCGGCCCCAACGACCGGCCCGCCGCCGCCCGGCGGTCGCTGGCGGCCGCGGCGGCCCGCGCCTCATCGGCATAGACGTCGGTGAAGACCAGCGCGCCCTGCCGCTCCGGGTCGGCGATGCGGGCGAGCGCCGCCTCAAGCCGGTCGGACGCGGACAGATGGGAGGCGGCGGACACGGGCATGTCGGACTCCTGGCAGGTCATGAGGCGGATCGGACTATAGCGGAACGCAACTTCGCATGTGCCACATCGGCGTCGGCTTGGCGACCGCGATCATGCGGTCAACGGAACCGGCAGCGGCGTGAGATGCGGGCGCCGCTCGACATCGACAAAGTCTTTCGGCCTTTCTAGGTTTCCCGCATTCTCTCTTGTGAAAACATCTTGATCTCTACTTTCGTCGGGGTGTTTGCCGTTCGGCCGATGGCGCGTGCCGATAGCGTGTGATAATCAGGAGAGAACGAAGCGGACCGAGCAGACACACGGCCGACGCGAGTCCCCGGCCCCGACACGGCCTTTGCAGGTCCGAATTCGGGGGATTGATCGCCAACGGCCGGCCTTTTCCGGAATGACTCACGGAAGGACGGACTCCGATGCCTGCAACGCCTCACTTCCATCCGCCCGGCGGCAATCCCCTGGGACCTCTTGAGCGCCACATCGCCATCGTCGGCGCAGGATTCACCGGCAGCCTGCTGGCGGCCCACCTGCTGCGCGGCGCGCGGGCGCCTCTGGTGGTCCATCTGATCGAGTATGGCAGCAGACCGGGGACCGGTGTCGCCTATTCCACCCCCAATGGCGCCCATGTGCTGAACGTCCGCGCCTATAACATGAGCGCCTATCCGGACGACCCCCGCCACTTCCTGCGCTGGCTGTGGAGCCGGGCGGAGGGGCCGACGCCGGAACAGCCGGTGCCGCCCAGCGGCCACGCCTTCGTGTCTCGCGCCCTGTACGGCGCCTATATCCAGGACGTTCTGGCGGAAGCGCAGGCGGAGGCTCCCACCCACGCGCGCCTCAACCTGATCCGCGGCGAGGCGGTGGACGTCCGCACCGAGGACCCGGCCAACGGCAAGCGCGCCGTGCATATCCGCCTCGGCGACGGCCGCGTGGTCAGCGCCGATACTGCCGCGCTCTGCATCGGCAACTTCCCGCCATCTGCGCCCTGCCTGGCTTCGGCGACGGCGGCGGAGGCCTTCGCGTCCGACCGCTTCATCGGCGACCCGTGGGATGCCGCCGCCATCGGCCGCATCGACCGGGACGCGTCGGTCGCCATTCTCGGCACCGGCCTGACCATGGTGGACACGGTTCTGTCACTGCTCGACCAGGGGCATCGCGGCCCGATCACCGCCGTGTCGCGCCGTGGCCTGCTGCCGCTGCGCCATGAAGAGACGCGGCCCTACACTTCCTTCCTGCATCCCGACGTGCTGCCCAGCACGGTGCTCGACGTGCTGATCGCGTTGAAGGCGGATGCGCGCCGGGCGGTTGCGGATGGCTATGACTGGCGGTCAGCCTTCGACGCGCTGCGTCCGCACCATCACCGCATCTGGTCGCATCTGCCGATGGAGGAGCGCCGCCGCTTCCTCCGCCACGCCCGGCCCTTCTGGGAGGTGCACCGCCACCGCATGGCTCCCCAGGTGGCCGACCGGATCGCCGCCGCCCGTGCAGCCGGCCAGTTGACGATCCTGCCGGGCCGACTGAAGGATGCAGCATTGACCGCCACCGGGCTGAACCTGCACATCGTCGAACGCGGCGGCGGAGCGACACGGGTGCTATCGCAGGATGCGCTGATCAACGCGACCGGCACCAACTGCGACTACACCCGCATCCGCCATCCGCTGGTGCGCTCGCTGCTGGACCGCGGCCTCGCGCGGCCGGACCCGCTGCGGCTGGGGCTGGACGTGACGGAAGGCGGTGCGGTGATCGCCGCCGACGGCACCCCGGCACCACGCCTGCTGGCCTTCGGCCCGGTCGCCAAGGCACCCTTCTGGGAAATGACCGCCGTGCCCGAACTGCGCAGCCAATGCGCCGACGCGGCCCGCCGGATACTGGAGGACAGTGCGGCGACCGGCCAAGGGGCGCTGCCGGTGATGCCGACGCTGGAGTGTCCCGATCCGCCGCGGGTGTGAAACAGAGCAGGAATCACCGCGCCTTGGGAAGCGGCGGCGCATAGCCGCCGGCCTTGCTGGTGCGCAAGCCGAGCGCTGCCAGCCCCTCCACCAGCTTCACGGCGGCGGTGACGCCATCGATCACAGGCAGGTCCATCTCCCCGCTCAGCGCGCGGGCGAGGTCGGCCATGCCGGCGCAGCCCAGCACGATGGTTTCGGCTCCGTCCTGCTCCATGGCCCGACGTATTTCGGCGCGCACGCGGTCGACAGCGCCGGACGCCGGGTCCTCCAGCGCCAGCACCGGAACGCCCGCCGCGCGGATGGTGCAGCGGCCGGCCATGCCGTAACGCTGGGCCAGACGTTCCAGTGCCGGGATCGAGCGGGGCAGTGTCGTCACCACGCTGAAGCGGCCGCCGAGCAGCCCGGCGGTCTGCATCGCCGCCTCGCAGATGCCGATCACCGGCGCGGTGGCGAGGCTCCGCGCCGCATCCAGCCCGACATCGTCGAAGCACGCGATCACCGTGCCGGCGATGTCACCGCCACGCTGGTGCCGGTCGATCTCCGCCAGCAGGCCGGGGACGGCCAGCGCCTCGTCGTAATAGCCCTCAATGCTGGCAGGGCCGGTCGGCGGGTTGGTGGCGAGGATCTCGGTGCCCGGCGCCGCGACCTTGCTGGCGGCGGCACCGATCCGCCCGGTCATGGAGGCGGTGCTGTTCGGGTTGACGACCAGGATGCGCATGGTGGTGGGGATCCTCAAATGCCGCTTCGGCGCAGGCGGTGGCGGCGCAGCGCGATCAGGCCCAGCAGGAACAGGCCGATCACGGCGAAGGAGAAGAGCGTCGTCAACGACCCCAGCGCGTAGAGCACCGGCGTGGTGACGTTGGTGGTCATGCCGTAGATCTCCAGCGGCAGCGTGTTGAAGCTGCCGGCGGTCATCAGTGTGCGGGCGAACTCGTCATAGGACAGGGTGAAGCCGAACAGTCCGACGCCGATCAGGCTGGGCAGCAGGATCGGCAGCACGACATGGCGCACCGTCTGCCATGGCGAGGCGCCGAGATCGCGCGCTGCCTCCTCAAAGGCCGGGTTGAAGCGGTTGAAGATGGCGAAGACGATCAGCAGGCCGAAGGGCAGCGTCCAGGTCAGATGCGCGCCCAGCGCCGAGCTGTACCAGGCTGGTTCCAGCCCCAAGATGTTGAAGAACAGACCGATGCCCAGGCTGACTAGGATCGACGGCACGATCAGGCTGGCGACGGCGAGATAGAACAGCGCCCCGCTGCCGCGGAACCGGCGGCGGAAGGCGAAGCCGGCCAGCACCGAGAACAGCACGGTCAGCACCATCACCATCAGCCCCAGAGCGATGGAGCGGCGGAACGACCCGCCGAAATCGCCCACCGCCTGCTGTTCGAACAGGTTGCGGAACCAGTGCAGCGAGACGCCGTTCATCGGGAAGGTCAGCCCGCCTTCCGACCCCTGGAAGGACAGGATCAGGATGGTCGCGGTCGGGCCGTAGAGGAACAGCACGAACAGCGCGAAGAAGGCGCCCAACAGATAGAAAGACAGGCCCCTGCGTGATGAACTCATCGCTCACAGCTCCTTCCGGATGTCGACGACGCGCAGCATCGCCACCACCATGATCAGGACGACAGCCAGCAGCACCACCGCGTTGGCGGCGGCGGCCGGGTATTGCAGAAGCGAGATCTCGTTGGCGATCATCAGGCCGATTGACGCGCTCTGCCCGCCGCTCATCAGCCGCACGGTGATGAAGTCACCCATCACCAGCGTAACGACGAAGATGGAGCCGATGGCGATGCCGGGCTTGGTCAACGGCAGGATGACATTCCACAGCGTCTGCGCCGCGCTGGCGCCGCCGTCGCGCGCCGCTTCGATCAGCGCGCGGTCGATGCGCATCATCGAATTGAAGATCGGCACCACCATGAACAGTGCATAGAGGTGGACGAAGGCCAGCACGACCGAGAAGTCGGAGAACAGCAGGAACTCCAGCGGCCGATCGATGATCCCAACGGAAATCAGGCCGGAATTCAACAGCCCGTTGCGCCCCAGAAACGGGATCCACGAGATCATGCGGATGATGTTGGAGGTCCAGAACGGGATGGTGCAGACCAGGAACAGCACCATCTGCCAAGTGGTGGACCGGACGTGGAAGGCCAAGAAATAGGCGACCGTAAAGCCGATGCCCAGCGTGATCGCCCAGGTCAGCACCGCATATTTCAGCGTGTTCAGATAGGTCATCCAGGTGACCGGCGAGGTCAGCAGTTCCGTGTAGTTGGTCAGCACGAAGTCCGGGTAGATCCGCACGCTGTCGTAATCCCAGAAGCTGACCGCGACGATGGTCAGGATCGGCACCAGCAGGAACAGCAGCAGCGCGACGGTCAGCGGCGCCGCCTGGAGATAGGGGGCAACGCGCGGCAGCAGTCGGGGGCGCCTCGCCCTGCCGGCGGCGGCCGTGACGGACGGTCGGGACGTTTCGGCGGTCAGGGTCATGGGCGGGTGTCCTGCGGGTTGGAAGGCTGGATCAGTGAGGTGCCCCCTCCCTTCCCATGCTGCGCATGGGCCCCTTCCCTCCCCCGCTTCGCGGGAGAGGGTGCGGTCGCAAGGCGGCGGCAGTCCCCTCTCCCTCGAAGAGGGGGAGGGTTAGGGAGGGGGCATCGAAGCCGACGCTTACGCCGCGATAAACTCGTTCCACTTGCGGACCATGTAGCGGTCCTCGTCCATCACCGCATTCCAGCAGGCGACACGGCCCATGCGGTCCTGGAACGACCCGCCGTCGCGCACGGCGCCGGCCTTTTCCATCACCTTGCCTTCGGGGCTGAGGATGTCGGTCTTGGCCGGCTGCCCCTCCATCCAGAAGGCCCATTCCTCCGGCGTCATGTGCTGCTTGGCGGTGTCTAGCACGGCCGAGTAATAGCCCTGGCGGTTCAGATAGGCGCCGACCCAGCCCGACAGATACCAGTTGATGTATTCATAAGCCGCTTCCAGTTCCAGCCCGCTCAGATGCTTGGCGATGCCCAGGCCGCCGCCCCAGGCGCGATAGCCTTCCTTCAGCGGCTGGTAGACGCACTGGATGCCCTTGGCGCGCACGGCGGCGACAGCCGGCGACCACATGGACTGGATGATGACCTCGCCCGACGACATCAGGTTGACGCTCTCGTCGAAGGTCTTCCAGAAGGCGCGGAACTGGCCGGCCTTCTTGGCCTCGGTCATGATCTTGAGGGTCTTGTCGATCTCCTCCTTGGTCATGTTGCCCTTGTCGCCGTACTTGATCTCGCCCATCGCCTCGCAGACCATGGCGGCGTCCATGATGCCGATCGACGGGATGTTCAGCAGCGATGCCTTGCCTTTGAAGGCGGGGTCGAGCAGGTCCTTCCAACTGGAGATCGGCCGGCCGACCAGATCGGGGCGGATTCCCAGCGTGTCGGCGTTGTAGATGGTCGGGATCAGCGTCATCCACTGCGTCGGCGACTTGGCGAATTTGGTGCTGTCCTTGCCCTCGACGAAGCCGACGGTGTGGGGGGCGGTGCCCTGGGCGATGGCGCTGTCCGGCGTCAGCCGGCCGGTGACGAAGATCGGGACGATCTTGTCGAAATTCTTGATCTTGGAAACGTCCATCGGCTGCATCACGCCGGCCGGGAAGACCTTCTTGCAGATCCAATATTCGATGTCGGCGATGTCGTAGGACTTCGGCTGCGTCACCGCGCGCTGCGTCACCGCATCGGAATCCAGCGCTGTCATCTGCAGGGTGAAGCCCAGATCCTCCTTCACCTTGTCGGCGACGGCATTCAGGTTCGACACGCCGGTGCCGAACTGGCGCAGCGTGATGTTCTTGATGTTCTGCGCCCAGATGGTCGGAAAGCCGGTGATCGCGCCGGAGCCGACGGCCGCACCCGCCACCGCGGCGGTGCCCTTCAGCAGGGTGCGGCGGCTGACGCCGGTGGAGAGCTTCGAAGGAGTACGGGTGTCGGTCATCGCTGAGCCTCCAGTCTGTTCGTCGTGTTGTTTTTGGGTAGCGCTTTTGAAAGGGATCAGGCCGTCAGCGGGTGGACGTCCCGCCGGCTCCAGCCGGCGCGCACGCGGTCGCCCACACCGACCGGCGCATCGAAATAGCGGGCCTCGTCCAGCACCACGGCGAACTCGTCGGCGCCGGGAACGTCGAGGCTGAGATGGACGGATGCGCCGTGATACTCCAGCGAGCGCACCGTGCCCTCCACCTGGATCTCCGTCGGCAGTTCGGCGCCCCCCAGCTGGATGCGGTCGGCCCGCACGGCGCAGCGCCCGGCATCGCCGGCAGCCCCTGCCCCAATCGCGCCGGTTTCAATGACATTGTGGCCGCCGATGAAGCGGGCGACGAAGGCGGTGCGCGGCCGGTTGAACAGCTCCCGCGGCGGCCCGGCCTGCTCGATCCGCCCCTGGTTCATCACCACGGCGAGATCGGCCAGCGCCATCGCCTCGGTCTGGCTGTGCGTGACATGGATGAAGGTGATGCCGATGTCGCGGTGCAGGCGCTTCAACTCCTCCCGCATGCGCACGCGCAGGAAGGGGTCGAGCGCCGACAGCGGCTCGTCCAGCAGAAGAACGCCCGGCTGGGTGATCAACGCGCGGGCCAGCGCGACGCGCTGCTGCTGTCCGCCTGACAGCTGCGACGGCAGGCGGCCGGCGTATTTGCTCATGTCGACGAGGTCGAGCATCTCGCGCGCCCGGCGGCGGCGCTCTTCCTTCGCCACGCCCTTCATCTTCAGGCTGAAGGCGACGTTGTCGGTGCAGTCCAGATGCGGGAACAGGGCATAGCTCTGGAACATCATCGCCGTGCCGCGCTTGGCCGGCGGATCGTCGTTGACCACCGCATCGCCGATCAGCAGGTCGCCGTCGGTGATGTCCTCGTGCCCGGCGATCATCCGCAGGGTGGAGGTCTTGCCGCAGCCGCTCGGCCCCAGCAGGCAGCAGTAGGAGCCGGCGGCGATGCGCAGATCGACATCGTCCACCGCTACGGTCGCGCCATAGGCCTTGCGCAGCTTCACGAGTTCGACCGTCGAGCCTGCCGTCATCGGAGCGCCTCCATAATTGTGCACAATCTGAGCGGCCTTTTGTGACCCGTTCACCTTTTGCACGTCGCATGCCAGCGGCGGGATCGCAGAGATTGGTCGGTTTCCCAAGGCACTGTTGCGCGATGGATCGGCACTTGCGCAGGGATTCGACGCAATGACGCCAATTTAGGCAGTTCCGGTCCCAAGGGCTGGCACCGCGCCATTCGGGAGATTGCTGTTTTCCAGCCGGCGCAGTTTGTGCACAATGTGCGGCACGTTTCCCGCATTCCGTTAAAAGCACCCTGCCATCCTATGACGACCGCCGCGCCCACCAAGCCAGCCCGCCGCTCGCCCCGCGCCCGCACCGGTGCCCGCGCCAGCGCCGAATCCCGCATCGTCCGCAGCATCGGCGAGGCGATCGCCGACCGCCGCTTGCCGCCCGGCACCAAGCTGACGGAGGAAAGCCTGGCGGAAGCCTTCGGGGTCAGCCGGGAACGGGTGCGCAAGGTTCTGCTTCTGCTGGCGCAGCGGCGGGTGGTGACATTGATCCCCAACCGCGGCGCCTTCGTCGCCAAGCCGACGCCGAAAGAGGCTTGCGAAGTGTTCGAGGCCCGCCGGGTGATCGAACGCGCAATCATGGAACGGCTGGAACGGATGCCGCGCCCCTTGTCCGACGATGTGCTGGAAAAGCTGCGCAGCCATGGCGCGCTGGAGGATGCCGCGGAGCTTGCGGCGGACCGCAAGGCGATGATCCGGCTGTCCGGCCAGTTCCACCTGCTGCTGGCGGAATTCGCCGGCAACGCGACACTGACGGGGATCCTGGCCGACCTGATCGACCGCTCCAGCCTTGCCATTGCTGCCTTCGAACGGCGGTCGTCGCACACCTGCTCCGCCGACGACCATCGCCGCCTGATCGCCGCCCTAATCGGCAACGCGCCGGGCGAGGCGACCGCGCTGATGATCGAGCATCTCGACGAGGTCGAGCGTCAGCTGGACCTGGATGCCAAGACAGACACCCGGATCGACCTGAAGGCCATCTTCGCCGACGAGCCGGAACCCGCCTGACGGGGCAAAAATCCAGACAAACGAAAACCCCTCTCCCCTTGCGGAAGAGGGGCTTTGCATCCCCTTGCCGGCCTTAAAGCGAACACCCGGAAACCTCCAATCAGACGCGCATGCCGTCCGATATGCTCAAAGTATCCTGGATTTCACCGGCCGGTTGGTCGGCGATGGTGCCGACGATCATTTGGACGGAGTTGGCCGATGGCTTCACCACGCTGCGGGCACCCAGTCGCTCCAGTTCCGCTCGCCGCCCGTGCAGGGCGTCCCCTATCCGACGCCTGTCGGTCAAAATTGGTATTAGATTGGACTGTATTTGCAGCCTACCAAAATCCCTTGTATCCGCAACCGCATCTCGATTGTTTGCCCTTGACGCTTCGGGGAAATCCCCAGTGGCTGTTGCCCATTGGCCTTCCAGTGGTATTATGCCAATCCCAAAGCACTGGAGTGGTTGCCGATGTCCACCGCCGCCGGCGCGGCCCCGTTCGACCCGACTGCCCTGTCGGATGCCCTGCCGCTGCCGCTCTACCTGCAGCTGGCGCGGCATCTGCGGACGCTGATCGTGGAAGGGCGGCTGACCGATCAGGATGCCCTGCCCGGCGAGCGCGAGCTGGCGGAAACTTTCGGCGTGTCCCGCGTCACGGTGCGCAAGGCCCTGCGCGATCTGATCGCGGAAGGACTGCTGAACCAGCGCCAGGGGGCCGGCACCTTCATCAACCGCAGCCCGCATGTGGAACAGCGCCTGTCAGCGCTGACCAGCTTCACGGAGGACATCGGCGGGCGCGGGCTGAAGCCGGACTCGCGCTGGCTCACCCGTTCCGTCGGAACGGCGACTCCGGAAGAGGCGATGGCGCTGGGGCTGCGTCCGGGGGCAAAGGTGGTGCGGCTGCACCGGCTGCGGCTGGCCGACGGCACGCCACTCGCCATCGAACTCAGCACCCTGCCATCCTGGTTCCTGCCCGATCCGGATCTGGTGCAGGACTCGCTCTACGAGACCCTGCGCGGACGCGGCCATTCGCCCTTCCGTGCTCTGCAACGCTTGTCTGCCATTCGTCTGCCGGCGGATCAGGCGGCACTTCTGGGGGTTCCCGACGGCGCCCCCGCTCTTTACATTGAGCGCCGCACCTTCCTGGAGAACGGAACCCCGCTGGAGTTCGTCCGTTCCCACTACCGCGGCGACGCCTACGACTTCGTCGTGGAGCTGTCGCTGGCCTGATCCCTGCGGATCATCCTCTCCCACGCAGAAAAATCCTGACGAGAGCGCGCGATGAAGCCTGCCCTTGATACCCCGTTCCGTGTTCGCGCCATCCTGTTCGACATGGACGGCACCCTGATCGATACCACAGGACCCGTGGAACGCTCCTGGCGCAGCTGGGCGGCCCGGCACGATCTGGATCCCGACGCCATCCTGGCCGTCTGCCATGGCCGCCGCAGCATCGAGACCGTCCGCCGCTTCGCCCCCGCCGGTGCCGACATCGACGAGGAGGTTCGTCTGGTGGAGGAGTGCTACATCAACGACAGCGAAGGAGTGCGTGCCGTTCCCGGCGCCCTGGAGCTTCTGCAATCGCTGCCGCGCCATCGCTGGGCGGTGGTGACCTCCGCACCGCAGGGCATGGCGAGACAGCGGATCGCTCAAGCCGGCCTGCCCCTGCCCGACCTGCTGATCGGCGCCGACAACGTCACACAGGGCAAGCCCCATCCGGAAGGCTACCGCACCGCCGCCCAGAAGCTTGGCTTCGACCCGCGCGAGACCGTGGTGTTCGAGGACGCCCCGGCCGGCCTGGAGGCTGGCAACGCGGCCGGTGCCTGGGTGATCGGGCTGACCACGACGCTGCCGGCGCATGAGTTGGGCGAGAATCTGTGCCTGCCCGATCTGGCGGCGCTGCGGGTGCGGGTGGAGGAGGACGGGTTGGAGATCGTGGCGGTGAGGGGCTGACGGGTCCTTGGGGTTCAGGCTTCGAATGCCCCCTCCCTAGCCCTCCCCCACCTTACGGTGGGAGAGGGAACTCCGCCGCACTTGCACTCAACTCCCTCTCCCGCGAAGCGGGGGAGGGTTGGGGAGGGGGCATTCGAAGCCCACATTCCCTACACTAGCTCGCCCGCCACTCCCCCTCCACCCAGGTCCCGCGCACCGTCAGGTCCGGCCGCAGCAGCACCAGATCCGCCCGCCAGCCCGGCGCGAGCCGCCCACGCTCGCCGGCCATCCCCAAAAACTCCGCCGGATAAAGCGACGCCATTCGCAGCGATTCCTCCAGCGGCAGGCCGATCAGCGTTCCCGCGTTGCGCACCGCCGTCGCCATGTCGAGATCGGCCCCCGCCAGCGTCCCGTCGGCCAGCACCAGCCGGCCGTCGCGCCGGTAGATCGTCCGGCCGTTCAATTCGAAGCTGTCGGTCTCGGTACCCGTCGGCGGCATGGCGTCGGTCACCAGCATCATCCGTCCCCGCGGCCGGGCGGCCAGCGCCGCCCTCATCATCAGCGGATGGACGTGGTGCCCGTCGGCGATCAGTCCGCACCAGGGCCGCCCGTCGCCCAGCGCCGCGCCGGCCGGGCCGGGCTGCCGGTTGGCGATGCCGGGCATGGCATTGTAGAGGTGCGTCACCCCGCGCACGCCGAGGTCGAAGGCCTCCACCACCCGCTCCGCACTCGCCATGGTGTGGCCGACCGACAGGATCACCCCGGCGGCCATCAGCCGCGACAGGGCGGCATCCTCCACGCATTCTGGCGCCAGGGTCAGCAGCACCCGGCCGCCCGGCATCCGCGCCGGCAGACCGCCGATGAAGTCCAGATCGGCCACGTCCGGCGCGCGGACGAAGCGCGGATCGTGCGCACCCACCCGCTGCGGGCTGATGAAGGGCCCTTCGAAATGGATGCCCAAGACGCCGCTGCCGGGTTGCGCCACCGCCGCCACCGCCGCCTCGGCGGCGGCACGGTGACACTCCGGTGTGTCGGTGATGATGGTCGGCAGCAGCCCGGTGGTGCCGAAGCGCCGGTGCGCGGCGGCGATGGCGAGCGTCGCCTCCGGCGTCGGCCGCTCGTTGAACAGAACGCCGCCGCCGCCATTCACCTGAATGTCGATGAAGCCGGGGGCCAGCAGGTCGCCGGCCTCCAGCGCCACCGTCCGTTCGGCGGCCGGTGGGGTGCGGCCGGGAACGACGATGTCGAGAATGCGGCCATCCTCGACCAGCAGGCTGCGGCCGTCGAGGATGGTCTCGCCCGTGAAAATCCGGGCGCCGGTCAGGAGCTGTCGCATCAGACGGTCTTCGTCACTTTGGCGAGGTTGGGCGGGCTGTCGGGATCGATGCCGCGGGCGAGCGCCAGTTCATAGACCGCGCCGTAGAAGCTCTGCAATGCCGCCAGCGGTGCCGCCTCCGGCGCGATCCCGGGCAGGCTGGGCAGCAGCGTTGTGCCGGCAAGTCCGCTTTCCGTCGTGGCGACGGCGGCCCCAAGCCCGACAATCCGTTCCACCACCGCACGGGTGTGCGGCTCCGCCGCGTCGGCCTGGGTCAGGGCCAGCACGGGGAAGCCCGGACCGACCAGCGCCAGCGGGCCGTGGACGACTTCCGCCGCGCTGAAGGCTTCCGCATGCAGGCGGCATGTCTCCTTGAATTTCAGCGCCATCTCCAGCGCCGCCCCGAAACCGACGCCGCGCCCCAGCACATAGAGGTTCCGCGCGGCAACGAGCGGCATCAGCGCCGGTTTCCAGTCCAGCGCACGCGCCGCCTCCAGCGTCTGCGGCAGGGCGGCCAGGGTGGATTTCAGCGCCGGGTCATCCTGCCAGTGGGCGACCAGCTGCAGATAGGCGGCGAGCGAGGCGATGCAAGATTTGGTCGCGGCGACGCTGCGCTCCGGACCGGCCGACAGCGGCAGACAATGGTCGCACATGTCCGCCAGCGGCGAATCCTCCGCGTTGACGAAGCCGACCACCAGCGCCCCGCCGGCCTTCGCCGCCTCCACCAGGCGCAGCAGGTCCGGGCTGCGGCCGGACTGCGAGACGGCGACGAACAGCGCGCCCTCCAGGCTCAGCTGCCCGCCATAGACCGAGGCGATGGACGGCCCGATGGAGGCCACCGCCCGGCCCATGCGCGTTTCGATCAGGTATTTGCCGTAGGCCGACGCATGGTCGGAGCTGCCGCGCGCGCAGGTGACGACGAAGCGCGGCGGATGACGGCGCAGCCGCTCCCCCAATTCGGCGAAGCCGACGCCGCAACGCTCGATCTGCCGGGCCACCGCGGCGGGCGCCTCTGCCGCTTCCGTTGCCATCAAGGGGGGATTTCGGGGCGGCTTCTGCTCTGTCATGTCGGCGCTCGCGATTGACTGGCATGGATACCGATGTAAGACCTTCTTGGACCGGGGGCCAGCGTCCCTTGGCGGAATCGCATCTCTGCACCCATCGCATTACGCGACAGTAAAGCGGCGCGACCTGGAAGGGCCGCGCCGCATGACGGAACCAGTCGAATACCAGATGCGACGCGCGCTATTCGGCGGCGCGGCGTCCGCCCGGCAGCAGGCCCGTCAGCGCGCGGGCCAGCGCGTCAGCGTCGTTGCCAACGATCAGGTCGAGGCCGTTGGCGCCCAACCCCATCACGGCACGGACGCCGGCCCGCTTCAACGCCTCGGCATTCGCCCTGCCGGCATCGGTCAGTTCGATGCGCAGACGGGTGGTGGCGAAGGCGGCAAGCGTCTTGATGTTGCCGGCACCGCCCAGCGCCTCGGCGATGCGGGCGGCGCGGTCGGTCGGCACCGGTGCCGCCGCTGCCGCGGTGGGCGCAGTTGCGGCCTTGGCGGAAACGGGCGCCGCGACGGTGGCCGGGCCGTCGGCTTCCGAGCCGGCGGAGCGCAGATACTCCTGCATCTCCGTCTTCAGGTTCTCCGACAGGGTGCCGAACACCGCCTGCACGCTGTCGCGCACCCGCAGGATGCCGGAGGCGCCCATGCTGCGCAGCTTGCCCTCGTCGACGCGGGCCGGATCCTGAACAACCACGCGCAGCCGGGTGATGCAGGCGTCCAGGTTGGAGATGTTGCCGCGCCCGCCGAAGGCCAGCACCAGGTCGCGCGCCCGCTCGCTGCCGGTGGCGGCCATTGCGCCGCCCTCCGCCGCATCCTCGCGGCCGGGGGTCTTCAGGTTCAGCGCCTGAATGGTGTAACGGAACACCACGTAATAAATCGCCGCATAGACCGGCCCCAGGATCAGCACAAGCCACCATTTCTGCGAATAGGGGCTGAGCACGTTGAACAGGACGAAATCGATGCCGCCCTGCGAGAAGGTGAAACCCATATGGGCGCCCAGCGAATTCATGATGAACTGCGAGGTCGCCGCAAGCACCGCGTGGATCAGGTACAGCACCGGGGCCAGGAACAGGAACGAGAATTCGATCGGTTCCGTGATGCCGGTCAGGAAGGAGGTGAGGGCCGCGGAAATCATGATGCCGCCGACGCGCACCCGGTTCTCCGGCTTGGCGGCATGCCACATGGCGATGGCCGCCGCCGGCAGGCCGAACATCTTGAACAGGAAGGCGCCGGACAGGATGCCGGCGGTGGGATCTCCAGCGAAATAACGGGCGATGTCGCCATGGACGATCTGGCCTTCGGCATTCTGGAAGGACCCGATCTCGAAGAAGAAGGGCACGTTCCAGATGTGATGCAGCCCGAAGGGGATCAGCAGGCGTTCGACGAAGCCGTAGATGGTCGCCGCCAGACGCGGATCGTTGACCGCCGCCCAGTGCGAGAAGCTGTTGATGCCGCCCTGGATCGGCGGCCAGATCACCGACAGCACGACGCCCAGCACGATGGCGGCCAGCGCGGTGATGATCGGCACGAAGCGCTTGCCGGCGAAGAAGCCGAGATAGGCCGGGAGAGCGATCTTGTAGAAGCGGTTGAACATCGCCGCCGCCAGGCCACCGGCCAGGATGCCGCCGAACACGCCGGTCTCCATTGCCTTGATGCCCATGATGGTCTTGGGCTCCATTCCCCAGACCCCGGTCATCACGCCCAGCGTGGCCAGCATCACGATATAGCCGATGGTGGCGGCGATGGCCGACACGCCGTCATTCTCGGTATAGCCAAGCGCGACGCCGATGGCGAAGATCAGCGGAAGATTCCCGAAGATCACGTCGCCCGAATTCTTCATCAGCATCGACAGCAGCGGCGGCATCCATTCGAAGTTCGCCGCACCGATGCCCAGCAGCAGGCCGGCGACGGGAAGCACCGCCACCGGCAGCATCAGCGATTTGCCGATCTTCTGTAGAAACGCAAAGGGGTCCAATGCCATGGCGGCTCTCCCGCAAAGTGTCTGGCGGCGACAACATTCCCACCCTCTGACGGGAATACAATACGCACGGGGGTAGGTTTCACCACATAGGCGACACAGCTTGTCAGGCAAGGCTTGAGGCTTATCCCGGATGCGCCAGGTCAGGCGCGGATTGGCCGCATGCTTCCACCTTTTCCGGACAGGAAGTTCCGATACCTTATAGCGGGAACTGCGCCTGGGCTATGCGGCGTCTGCGCGCATACAAACGATCCGGCAGCCGTGAGACGATGACGGCCGTCCGACGCGAAGGCGCCCGCTTGGGTCGAAGCGTTAAGAATGAGGACCAACCGATCATGACCGCAATCACGCTTGCAGCACCGCTGGCCGGATGGTCCATGCCGCTGACCGAGGTTCCCGACCCCGCCTTCGCCCAGGGGCTCGTCGGGACCGGCATGGCCATCGATCCGACCGTGAACGAGTTGCGCAGCCCCTGCGACGGCGTCGTGCTGTCGGTTCACCGCGCGCGCCATGCCTGCACGGTGCGGGCGGCCAGCGGGGCGGAGGTACTGCTGCATCTGGGCGTCGACACCGTGGGGCTGAACGGCGAAGGCTTCACCGCCCATGTCCGCGACGGACAGGCGGTGAAGGCCGGCGATCCGCTGATCAGCTTCGACATGGAGCTGGTGGGAAGCCGGGCGCAGAGCCTGGTCAGCATGATGGTCGTCGTGAATGACGGCTTCACCGTCGATGGCCAGTCCGCCAACCGTGAAATCGCGGTGGGCGAGCCGGCGATGACCATACACGGCGGCAGCGTCGCCGCTTCCGCCATACCCTCCGCCGCTGCCGCCCCAACCTCGGGCGAGATGGCCGAGCGCAAGGTGGCACTGCGCATCGCCCATGGCCTGCATGCCCGTCCGGCTGCGGCGCTGGTCGCCGCCGCCAAGGCGCATCCCGGCACCGTCACCATCCTCTGCCGCGACCGCAGCGCCAATGCGAAGAGCGTTGTCGCGCTGATGGGGCTCGGCACCGTTCTGGGCGACCAGTTGACCCTGCGCGCATCCGGCACCGGTGCGCAGGCTGTGGTGGAGAGCATCGCCGGGCTGATCGAAAGCGGCCTCGGCGACCCGATCGTGGAGGGAACCGCCACGGCTGCGGCCGTGACAACGGCTCCGGCCCCCACCGCACCGATCCAGCCGGCTGCCGAGGAGGAGAGTGGCCCGCCCTTCGCCCCTGGCGAGCAAGTTCTGCTGAAGGGCACCATCGCCGTGCCGGGGCAGGCGGTGGGATCCGTCGTTCGCCGCTTCCGCAGCGCGGTGCGCGTGGCGGAGGAGGGCGCCGGACCGGCGGTGGAGGAGCCGCGGCTGCGGCAGGCGCTGCACAGCGTGATCACGGAACTGGGCCGCTCGGCCGAGCGGATGCCGGACCATGCCGCCATCTTCCAGGCCCACCGCGAACTCCTGGACGATCCGGAACTGCTGGACGCCGCGCTCGCCGACATCCGCGCCGGCAAGAGCGCGGAATGGTCATGGCAGCGGACGGCACGGCTGCAGGCCGACGCGCTGGCGGCGCTGGCCGACCCGCGCATGGCGGAACGGGCGGCCGACCTGCGCGACCTGGAACAGCAGGTGCTGGCCGTGCTGGCCGGCAAGGCGCCGAGCGTCGGTCTGGCGGAACTGCCGGCCGGAAGCATCGTGCTGGCCGACGAGATCCTCCCGTCCGACCTTGCCGGCGTTCCAGCCGGGCGGTTGGCCGGCATCGGCATGGTGCATGGCGGCCCGACCTCCCACGCCGTCATCCTGGCGGCGGCGCTCGGCGTGCCGACCGTGGTGGCGCTCGGCCGGCAGGCGGAACGGGTGCCGGACGGCGCCCCCGTCGTGATCGACGGCAACCGCGGCGAACTGCTGGTCTTCCCGCCGGAAGACATGCTGGCGACGACCCGGACCGCCGTCGCCGCCCGCGCCGCGCGGCGCGAGGAGAACCGCCGCACCGCCGGCGAGGAGTGCCGGATGGCCGACGGTACGCGGATCGAGGTGTTCGCCAACCTGGGCCGGGTCAGCGACGCCCCCGGCGCGGTGGTGGAGGGGGCGGAGGGCTGCGGTCTTCTGCGCACTGAATTCCTGTTCCTGGAACGCCAGTCCGCGCCTACGGAAGACGAGCAGCACCGGCAATACCAGCAGATCGCCGACGCGCTGGAAGGCCGTCCGCTGGTGATCCGCACGCTGGATGTCGGCGGCGACAAGCCGCTGTCCTACCTGCCGCTGCCGAAGGAGGAGAATCCGGTGCTGGGCCTGCGCGGCGTCCGCGTCGGCCTGCGCGAACCGGAGCTTCTGCGCGCGCAGATCCGCGCGATCCTGTGGGTGAAGCCGGCGGGTGCCTGCCGCATCATGGTGCCGATGATCGCCTCGCCGTCGGAACTGCTGGCGGTGCGCCGGATGGTGGATGAGGAGCGCGAGAAACTCGGCCGCGCCGAACCGATCACGCTGGGTGCGATGATCGAGGTGCCGGCCGCGGCGCTGATCGCCGACCGCATCGGCGCGGTGGCAGATTTCCTGTCCATCGGCACCAACGACCTGACCCAGTATGTGCTGGCGATGGACCGTGGCAACCCGCATGTGGCAGCCCAGCTCGATGCCCTGCATCCGGGCGTGCTGCGGCTGATCCGCCTCGCGGTGATGGGGGCCAAGACGCACGACCGGACCGTCGCGGTCTGCGGCGGCTCCGCCTCCGACCCGATGGCGGCACCGCTGCTGATCGGGCTGGGCGTGACGGAACTGTCGGCCACCCCGGCGGTGATCGCCGACCTGAAGGCCTTCATCCGCACCCTGCGCATGGAGGACTGCCGCCGTGTCGCCGAAGCGGCGCTGGGCACCGACAGCGCCGACGAGGTCCGCCGGCTGGTGGCGGAGACCTGGCCGGCGATCTGACGCCGGACTTGCACTCGATAGGTCCGCAACCGAAAGGCCGGCCGCCCCTTCCCGGGCGGACCGGCCAGGGCATCCGGCCACGGCGGTCACGGCGGCGGCTTTCGCTGAAGCTCTGCAACGCCGATCTGCAATCTGAGGTTGCGTCGACAACCTTATGAAAGCGACAGAAAGCATCCCGGCCTGTTCTTGGCTCTTTTATTCGAAGTTTCCGCAAAATTTACTGACCTTCGCCGCAGAGCCTGCTGCGGCATTTTGATCCACGCATTTGATATGTCTGCATTCTCCAAACCATCTGCGTTAGCATACTAGTATATCAACATCGAAGAAATGCCCCGCGAAAGGGTGTGTCCAGTCGTCAACAGGGGAAGAGCCGGGCCTACCAGCCGGCTTTCTTATCGTCTTTGGTTTGGACCATGGACCACGTTGAGAGCCTCTGCCTCGTGGGACCGGGCATTCCCGGACTTATGCCGGCCAGCGTCACCTTCGCTCTCTCCGTACAGGCCGGAACTCTTCGCATAAACAGGACTTGACCATGATCACGCTCCTTCCGCGTCTGTCGATCCGCGCCACGCTTGGCCTTGTCGTCGCTGCGCTGGGCCTGCTGCTGATCGCCACCAGCACCTATACGATGGTCGACGTGGTGAACCGTACGCGCACCGCCGACAAGGTCGCCACGCTCAGCGAGGCCAGCCGCGATTTGCTGCGAACGCTGCTGGCAATTCGGCTGGAGCGGGGTCTGGTCGGCCCGGCACTGGGGGCCGAAGGACAAGTCGGCGACGCCGAACTCCGCCAGATCTCCGCGAATCGTGAGGTGGCGGAGGCCGGCTACGCCGCCATCGCCGCCAAGCTGGGCGGGCTCGACCTTCCCGGCCTGCCGGCTGCAACGGAACAGCTGCGCAGCGCTCACGAGAGGCTTTCCGCCCTGCGCCGGCAGGTCGACGATGCTCTCCGGCAGGGGAAAGCGGCGCGTGATCCGGCGGTGGCCGCGGCCTGGGCGACCACCCCGGTCGCCTATCTCGACGCGCTGACCGCCGCCACCGACCTGCTGGACGCGTCGCTGAAGCTGGCCGACCCGATGGTCGATCACCTGCTGGGCATCAAGCGCGCTGCCTGGAACACCCGGCTGAATGCCGGCGGCATGGCGCTGCGCATCCAGACTGCGGTCGCCACCGGTCAGGCCTGGACCCCGGCCGACGCACAGGCGGTGGCGGATGCGATCGGCCGCACCACCCAGGCCTGGACCCTTGTGACGGAATCCGCCGCCCGCCCCGATACGCCCGACGCCATCCGCGATGCGGTCGAGAAGGCGAAGGTGAATTTCGAAGGCCCTCTGGTCGAACAGCGCAAGGCGGTGCTCGCCGCCCTCGCCGAAGGACGCAAGTCGCCGGTGGAGATCGGCACGATGCGCCGGCAGGACACCACCAGCCAGGGCTATATCGTCGACGCGGCGCTGGCCGCGGTGGACCAGATGGTCGCCCGTGCCGATACGGAGGCGGTGCGCGCAACGCGCGACGCCGTCATCGCCGGCCTTCTGGTGGTGGCCGCCATCGCCCTGACCATCGTCGGCCTGATCGTCGCCAAGCGCCGGGTGAGCGACCCCATCCGCTCCATGACCGACGCGATGCGCCGGCTGGCCGACCGCGACATGGCGGTGGCGATCCCCGGACTGGACCGCAGCGACGAGATCGGCGGCATGGCCGCGGCCGTCACCGTGTTCCGCGACAGCATGATCACCGCCGACCGGCTCGCCGCCGAACAGGCGCGCGAACGGGCCGCCAAGGAGAAGCGCGCGGCTCATCTGGAAGCACTGATGCGCGACTTCGACGCCAAGGCGATGCACATCGTGGAGACCGTCGCGTCGGCCGCCACCGAGATGCAGGGCACCGCCGGTGCCATGTCCACCACGGCCTCCCAGGCCAGCGAGCAGGCGACCGCCGTTGCCGCGGCGTCCGAACAGGCGTCCGCCAACGTCCAAACGGTGGCATCGGCGACGGAGGAACTGTCGGCCTCGATCCTTGAGATCGGCCGCCAGATCGCCGCCTCCACCCGCATCTCGGGCGAAGCGGTGACCCAGGCCGAACAGACCAACACCACCATGCGCGTCCTGGTGGAAGCAGCCGACCAGATCGGCCATGTGGTGGAAATGATCAACACCATCGCCGCCCAGACCAACCTGCTGGCGCTGAACGCCACCATCGAGGCCGCCCGGGCCGGCGAGGCCGGCAAGGGCTTCGCCGTGGTGGCCGGCGAGGTGAAGGCGCTGGCCAGCCAGACCGCACGCGCCACCGACGAGATCCAGGCCAAGGTGCGGGAAATCCAGCTCGCCACCGGCGGCGCGCAGGAGGCGATCCAGGGCATCGGCCAGACCATCGGCCGCATCAGCGAGATCACCACCACCATCGCCGCGGCCATCGAGGAGCAGGGCGCCGCCACCCGCGACATCGCCAGCAACGTGACGGAGGCCGCGCGCGGCACCACGTCGGTGTCCTCCACCATCGTCGGCGTCAACCATGCGGTGCTGGAGACCGGCTCCGCCGCCACAGACGTGCTGGACGCCGCCAGCAGCCTTGCCCGTGAAGCGGAAACCCTGCGCGGCGAGGTCACATCCTTCATCACCGCGGTGCGCGCGGCGTAACGCTCCTGCCGGGGCGGATCACGCGCGGTATCAGGGGCGGCTGGCCCGCTCCCTGCCCGCTCCCGCCAGCATGGTTTCCTGCACCGCCATCACCGCCGCCCCGATCACCCCGGCACTCTCTACCTCCGGCACATACTGGATGTCGAGATGCCGGGTGGAAAGGGCGAGCGAGCGCTGGTAGACGCTCTGCCGGATCGAGGCCAGCAGCAGCGGGCCGATCCGGGCGACGCCACCACCGATGAAGATGTGCGATGGGTTGAAGAAATTGACCACCGCGGCCAGCATCCGCCCGATATGGGCGCCGGCCTGCTGGACGATGGCGTTCGCCGCCGCATCTCCCGCCCGGCTGGCATTGCCGAGATCGACTGTGGTCAGCGCGCCGTTGCGGTCCAGCAGGTCCATCAGCCGCGCGCTTTCCCCGGCGCGGGCGGCTTCCTCCGCCATGCGGGCGATGGCCGGGCCGGCCGCCATCGCCTCGACACAGCCGGCATTGCCGCAATGGCAGAGCGGTCCCTGCGGATCGACGCAGATATGCCCGACGTCGCCGGCCGACCCGTCGCGCCCGCGATAGACCATGCCGTGGCAGATGATGCCACAGCCGATGCCGGTGCCGATCTTGATGACCAGGAAGTTCTGAAGCTGCCCGCGCAGGCGCCAGTGGGTGCCCAGCGCCATGATGTTAACGTCATTGTCGACGAAGACCGGGGCGGCATAGTCCTGCGCCAGACAATCGCGGATCGAGAAGCTCTCCCACCCCGGCAGCAGCGGCGGGTTGACCAGCATGCCGCTGTCGAAGGCGACCGGTCCCGGCACGCCGACTCCGATCCCCAGCACCTGCGCGGCGCCGACTCCGCAGCGTTCCCGCGCCTCGCGCAGCAGATCTCGCACGCGTGCGAACAGGGCGGCCGGACCGTGGCGGACGTCGGCCGGTTCCGACCTGTGGTCCAGCACCGTCATGTCGGGTGCGAGCAGAGCGACATCGAGGCTGGTGGCGCCGATGTCGATCCCCGCCAGCACTCCCATGCGGTGGCTCAGCCGAAGCACCTCTGGTCGCCGCCCGCCGGACGAGGGCTGCACCCCGCCTTCCTCGATC
This sequence comes from Pseudomonadota bacterium, assembly GCA_023423695.1. Taxonomy (GTDB): domain Bacteria; phylum Pseudomonadota; class Alphaproteobacteria; order Azospirillales; family Azospirillaceae; genus Azospirillum. The sequence continues at coordinate 129,629 of JAFAFA010000152.1, forward strand.
AGCTCGCGCCCGATCAGGCTGGATATCGCGAGGTTGGCTTTGCTCTTGGAGAAGTCGACCGACGAGGCCAATTCGCCGCGCGACAGCCCGCCCGACCAGAACAGCCGCTCCAACATGGCGCGCTCGCCGTCCGACAGACGTTGCCAGTCAACCATCGACGTGTGCCTTTCTGAACATGGGAAGTTAGACCCCCACCTAAACCTCCCCCGCTGAGCGGGGGAGGGACTGCCGCTGAGCGCCGACAAAGCTCAAATCCCCCCGCCAAGCGGGAGAGGGTCAGGGTGGGGGCATTCGAAGCCAGCACCACCTCATCTCCCTACCACACCCACCCCACTTTTGCCAAATTATGTTCGAAGTCGTCCATTGTCTGTCCAAAGCGTCGGGCTTACCATCCGCTTAACAGACGAAGCGGCGTCTTCCGGGACGACACGCTCCGCGATGGGAGAAACGTCATGGACGGCATGCGACCCGCCACAACGCGGTGGGTGGAAGTGCCGTCAAGGGGTGCGGAGCCATGAGCCTGCATGTCGCCTTCGACGGCATCACCAAGGAATTCGGACCCGTGCGCGTGCTGCACGGCGTCAGCTTCGACCTGTATCCGGGCCGGGTGCATGGTCTGCTGGGCGAGAATGGCGCCGGCAAATCGACGCTGATGAAGATCCTCGCCGGCTATCACGCGCACACCTCCGGCACGTTGCGCATCGACGGCGAAGCGGTGAGCTTCACAAGCTCCCGCGACGCCGAGAAGCGCGGGATCGTGCTGATCCACCAGGAACTCAGCCTTGCCGACGACCTCACCGTCGTCCAGAACATGTTCCTCGGCCACGAGATCAAGCGCGGCTGGCTGCTGGACGACCGCGCCATGCGCGAACAGGCGGCACAAGCCCTGCGTCAGGTCGGCTTTGAACGCGATCCCGATACCAAGGTGCGCGACCTGATCGTCGCCGAAAAGCAGCTGGTGGAGATCGCCAAGGCTCAGCTGCGCAACGCCCGTCTGCTGATCATGGACGAGCCGACCGCCAGCCTGACACCGTCCGAATGCGACCGGCTGTTCGCGCTGATCGACCGGCTGAGGCAGAACGGCGTCACCATCGTCTACATCTCGCACAAGCTGGACGAGGTGGAGCGGATCACCGACGAGGTGATCGTGATGCGCGACGGCCGCTTCGTCGCCCGCGCGCCCACCGCCGAGACGCCGCGCCAGCGCATGGCGACGCTGATGGTCGGGCGCGAACTGACCGACATGTTCCCGGACAAGCACATTCCGGCCATCGGCAAGCCGCTGATGGCGGTGCGCGGACTGACCGTGCCCGGCTGGGCGGAAGATGTGAGCTTCGACCTCCATCCCGGCGAGATCCTGGGCTTCGCCGGTCTGGTGGGCGCCGGCCGCACCGAACTGTTCGAAGGCATCCTCGGCCTGCGCCCGCGCAGCGGCGGAACCGTCGAGATCGAAGGCCGCCCGGTTTCCTTGCGCAGCCCGCGCGAGGCGATGCGCAACGGCCTGACCTATCTCAGCGAGGATCGCAAAGGCAAGGGCCTGCATGTCAACATGAGGTTGCGCGACAACCTCACCCTGATGACGCTACGCCACCACGCCCAGCCGCTGCTGTCGCCGGCCTCGGAGGACCGGGCGCTGGAACATGCCGTGGCCAGCTTCGGCATCCGCGGCAATCCGCAGGGAACGGCGTCGTCGCTGTCCGGCGGCAACCAGCAGAAGCTGGCCATCGCCAAGTTCCTGGAGCCGGACCCGCGCGTTTTCGTGCTGGACGAGCCGACGCGCGGCGTCGATGTCGGCGCCAAGCGGGACATCTATTTCCTGATCGCGCGGCTAGCCGCCGAAGGGCGCGGCGTGATCGTGATTTCATCGGAACTGATCGAACTGATCGGGCTCTGCCACCGGGTGATCGTGATGCGCGGACGACGGGTGACCGCGACCGTGCCCGCCGACCGGCTCAGCGAAGAGGAGTTGATTGCCCATGCCATCGGGACAGATGCCAGCGGGACAGACATCGGCACCCACGCCCGTCACTGAGGCCCGCCCCATGACCACCGGCAAGCCGGCGCGCCGTTTCGATCCGCACCGCTTCGGCCCGGTCATCGGGCTGGTGCTGCTGCTGATCGTCGGCACGGCACTGAACCCGGATTTCGCGACCTGGGACAACCTGATGAACGTGCTGACACGTACGGCCTTCATCGGGATCATCTCGATCGGCATGTGCTTCGTCATCATCTCCGGCGGCATCGACCTTTCGGTGGGGTCGATGGCGGCGCTGATCGCCGGCGGCATGATCCTGCTGATGAACGCGCTGGCCGCATCGGTCGGCTCACCGGTCGCGGTGGTGGCGCTCGGCATGCTGTTTGCGCTGCTGCTGGGCGGCGGCTTCGGGCTGGCGCATGGCTATTTGGTGACACGGGGACGGATCGAGCCCTTCATCGTCACGCTGGGCACGCTGGGCATCTTCCGCGCCGTGCTGACTTGGCTGGCCGACGGCGGCGCCATCACGCTGGACAACGATCTGTCGGAGGCCTACGGCCCGGTCTATTACGGCAGCCTGCTCGGCATTCCGGTGCCGGTCTGGGTCTTCCTGGCGGTGTCGGTGGCGGGTGCCGTTCTGCTGAACCGCACCGCCTTCGGCCGCTATGTCCAGGCCATCGGCTCCAACGAACAGGTGGCCCGCTTCGCCGCGGTCGATGTCGACCGGGTGAAGCTGCTGACCTACGGGCTGCTGGGCGTCTGCGTCGGCATCGCCACGGTGCTGTATGTGCCGCGGCTGGGTTCCGCCTCCCCCACCACCGGACTGCTGTGGGAGCTTGAAGCGATAGCCGCGGTGATCGTCGGCGGCACCTCCTTCAAGGGGGGCGAAGGCCGCATCGCCGGAACGGTGATCGGTGCGGTGCTGCTGTCGGTGATCAGCAACATCCTGAACCTGACCAGCATCATCAGCGTCTATCTGAACGCGGCGGTCCAGGGCTGCGTCATCATCGCCGTCGCCTTCCTGCAGCGCCGGCGTCCTTAAAACAAACATAAGGAGGAGAAACGTCATGTCGGAAGTTGCGCGTTACACCCGTCGCATGGTGCTGGGCACGGGCTTGGCGATGGCGGCGACGGTCGCCCTCGGCGGCGTCGCCTTCGCGGCGGACACGGTGAAGCTGGGCGTCAGCATCCCGGCCGCCACCCATGGCTTTACCGGCGGCATCGTCTGGTGGGCCAACCAGGCGAAGGCGGAGCTTGAAAAGGCCCATCCCAACCTGAAGATCACCGTCAAGACCGCCAGCGGCGCGCCGGAACAGGCGAACCAGCTTCAGGATCTGGTGACGGTGACCAAGATCGACTCGCTGGTCATCTTCCCCTTCGAATCCGCCGCCCTGACCCAGCCGGTGATGCAGGCTAAGAAGAAGGGCGTCTACGTCACCGTCGTCGACCGCGGCCTGACGGATCCCAGCGCGCAGGACGCCTACATCGCCGGCGACAACACCGCCTTCGGCCGCATCCCCGCCGAATACATCGCGAAGAAGTACAACGGCAAGGCCAACATCGTGGCGCTCCGCGGCATCCCGACCACGCTCGACAACGAGCGCTGGGAGGCCTTCACCGCCGTGATGAAGCAGCATCCGGACATCAAGATCCTGGACGCCAAATACGCCAACTGGAACCGCGACGACGCCTTCAAGGTGACGCAGGACTTCCTGACCCGCTTCAAGGAGATCGACGTCATCTGGGCCGCCGACGACGACATGGCCTTCGGCGTGCTGAAGGCAATCGAGCAGGCCAAGCGCACCGACATCAAGGAGGTGTTCGGCGGCGCCGGGTCCAAGACGATGGTGAAGACCATCATGGACGGCTCCAACCCGCTGCTTCACGCCGACGTGTCCTATTCGCCAAAGTTCATCTACGACGCCATCAAGATGACCGCCGAAGCGCGTCTGAAGGGCGACAAGCTGCCGGCGACCTACATCATCCCGTCGGCGCTGATCACCAAGGAGAATGCCAAGGAATTCTACTTCGCGGATTCGCCGTACTGAGAATCAGCGCCGGTTGCCCCCTCCCCGACCCTCCCCCGCTCCGCGGGAGAGGGTGCCTTCTGCGAAGCGGCGGCAGTCCCCTCTCCCTCGAAGAGGGGGAGGGTTAGGGAGGGGGCATTCGCCAGCTGACATCTCCCCCCATCAGGGAGCCCAAACCCATGAAGACCATCAAAGGCCCTGCGATCTTCCTCGCCCAGTTCGCGGGCGGCGCCGCGCCGTTCAACTCGCTGGACGCCATCGCCCGCTGGGCTGCCGGCCTCGGCTTCAAGGGCGTGCAGATCCCCAGCTGGGACCGCCGCCTGTTCGACCTGGAGAAAGCCGCCGCCAGCCAGACCTACTGCGACGAGGTCAAGGGCACGCTCGCCGATGCCGGTGTCGAACTGACCGAACTGTCCACCCACCTGCAGGGCCAGTTGGTCGCAGTCCACCCCGCCTATGACGCGCTCTATGACGGCTTCGCCCCGGCGGAGGTCCATGGCCGTCCCGACGCGCGGCAGGCCTGGGCGGTGGAGCAGCTGCACCTCGCCGCCAAGGCATCCGCCAATCTCGGCCTGACCGCCCACGCTACCTTCTCCGGCGCGCTGGCGTGGCCCTATCTCTACCCGTGGCCGCAGCGCCCGCCGGGCCTGATCGAGACCGCTTTCGACGAGCTGGCGAAGCGTTGGCGCCCGATCCTCGAAGCCTTCGACGAGGCCGGCTGTGACCTCTGCTATGAGATCCACCCCGGAGAGGATCTGTTCGACGGCACCACCTTCCAGATGTTCCTCGACCGGGTGGATGGGCACAAGCGCTGCAACATCCTGTTCGATCCAAGCCACTTCGTCCTGCAGCAGCTGGACTATCTCGGCTATATCGACGTCTTCCACGACCGCATCCGCATGTTCCACGTCAAGGATGCGGAGTTCAATCCCACCCCCTGGCAGGGCGTCTATTCCGGTTATGCGCCGTGGAAGGACCGGGCCGGGCGCTTCCGCTCGCTGGGCGATGGGCAGGTCGATTTCCGCGGCATCTTCTCCAAACTGACCCAGTACGGCTTCGACGGCTGGGCGGTGCTGGAATGGGAATGCTGCATCAAGCATCCGGAGCAGGGAGCCGCCGAAGGCGCCCGATTCATCCAGGACCACATCATCCGCGTCACCGACCGCGCCTTCGACGATTTCGCCGATGCCGGAACCGACGAGGCGGCCAACCGCCGGATTCTCGGTCTGGGGAAAGGGACATCATGAGCGCGGATCAAATACCCGCGGCCTTCAGACGCTTGCGGCTGGGCATGGTCGGCGGCGGACAGGGCGCCTTTATCGGCGCGGTCCACCGCATCGCCGCCCGCATCGACGACCGCTATGAACTGGTCGCCGGCGCCCTGTCCTCCAATCCTGAGCGGGCGCGGGCCAGCGGAGCGGAGCTGTTCCTGGCGCCGGACCGCTGTTACGACGACTTCCACGCGATGGCGAAGGCGGAGGCGGCGCGGCCCGACGGCATAGACGCGGTCGCCATCGTCACGCCGAACCACCTGCATCATCCCGCCGCCAAGGCTTTTCTCGAAGCCGGCATCCACGTCATCTGCGACAAGCCGCTGGTCCACACGGTTGAGGAAGCGGAGGAACTCGCGGCACTGGTGCACGGCCGCAACCTCGTCTTCGTGCTGACCCACAATTACAGCGGCTATCCGATGATCCGGCAGGCGCGCGTCATGGTGGCGGCCGGGACGCTGGGCAAAATCCGTGTGGTGCAGGTCGAATATGCGCAGGACTGGCTGGCGACCGACCTGGAAGCCAGCGGCCAGAAGCAAGCCTCCTGGCGCACCGACCCGGCGCAGAGCGGCGTTGCCGGCTGCATCGGCGATATCGGCACCCACGCCTTCCATCTGGCGGAGTTCGTCACCGGCTTGCGCTGTGCCGATCTCGCCGCCGACCTGACCGCCTTCGTGCCCGGCCGGCGGCTGGACGATAACGCCCACATCATGATGCGCTTCGACGGCGGCGCCCGCGGCATGCTGTGGGCGAGCCAGATCTGTCCCGGCACCACCAACGGCCTGCGCCTGCGCGTCTTCGGCGAGGCCGGCGGGCTGGAATGGCAGCAGGAACAACCCAACGAACTGCGCTTCACCCCGCTTGGCGAGCCGACCCGCACCCTGCTGCGCGCCGGTGCGGGAAGCATGCCGGCCGCCAGCGCCATCTCGCGCACCCCCGCCGGCCATCCCGAGGGTTATCTGGAAGGCTTCGCCCAAATCTACCGCGACGCCGCCGATCTCATCGCTGCCCGGCTGGACGGCCGCCCGGACCCGGACAACGTGCCGCTGCCGACGGTGGAGGACGGGGTGCGCGGCGTACGTTTCATCCATGGCGCGGTGGAGTCCAGCACACGAAATGCTGCGTGGGTTTCAGTGGAGCCGTGAGTTACCCCTGACCCAACATCCCCTCTCCCCCAGGGGAGAAGGGAAAATGCCACCATTCGAAAAGCCGGTCCCTTCGCAAGAGGGCCGGCTTTTTGCGTTCCCAACGGCGCAATGCACAGAACCGGCAAAAGCCGTTCCGATGAGGCAATCAAGCCCCCTGCCCTTTCCGTACCATCCGTTCATCAAGACAGGCGGAGCCGGTCCAGCCGGCTGGCACGGTTCCGAACGGACTTCGCATGACCACCCACGAATTCCCCCCGTCGCGGCGGCCGGCACGCAGACCGAACGCAAAGACACGATCAAAGGAACGAAACCCATGCTCCAGGGCAGCTACGTCACCACCAGGGATGGTGTCCAGATCTACGTCAAGCAGTGGGGTCCGCAGACCGGCCAGCCCGTCGTCTTCAGCCATGGCTGGCCGCTGACCGGCGACGCCTTCGAAGACCAGATGATGTATCTGGCCCAGCACGGCTACCGCACCATCGTCCATGACCGCCGCGGCCATGGCCGCTCGTCACAGCCGGGCTTCGGCAACGATCTCGACCATTATGCCGACGATCTGGCCGCGGTGACCGAGGCGCTGGACCTGAAGAACGCCGTCCATGTCGGCCATTCCACCGGCGGCGGCGAGGTCGCGCGCTACATCGGCCGCCACGGCGTGTCGCGCGTCGCCAAGGCCGCGCTGATCGGCGCCATCACCCCCATCATGGTCAAGACCGACTGGAACCCGGACGGCGTGCCGATGGAGGTGTTCGACGGCATTCGCGCCGGTGTGAAGGCCGACCGCTCGCAGTTCTTCAAGGACTTGGCCCTTCCCTTCTACGGCTTCAACCGTCCCGGCGCCAAGGTTTCGCAGGGCGCGATCGACGGCTTCTGGATGCAGGGCATGATGGGCGGCCTGCTGGCCGAGTACGAGTGCGTCAAGGCCTTTTCCGAGACCGACCAGCGCGAAGACCTGAAGAAGATGATCGTCCCGACGCTGGTCCTGCACGGTGACGACGACCAGATCGTCCCGCTTGCCACCACCGGAAAAGCCGCTGCGGCGATGCTGCCGAAGAGCACGCTGAAGGTCGTCGCCGGCGCTCCCCACGGCCTGTGCACGACGCATAAGGACATGGTGAACGAGGAACTGCTGGCCTTCATCCGCGCCTGATCTGCCTCTCCACTGTCACTCAAGAAGCAACAGTCATGTTCGGTTGCACGTGATTGTTCGATTGATATCCGCCATGTCAAAGTCCCTGTCAGACGGCGCCTACGATGCACCGATGCAACGATGGCAGGCGGCCCAATCCTTTGAAACCCACACGGAACAGGAAACGATCATGACTTTCCCGGCCAAGGCCCTCATCAACCCGGACGACACCGTTTTCCTCTTCATCGACCATCAGCCGCAGATGTCCTTCGGTGTGGTCAACATCGACCGCCAGCAGTTGAAGAACAACACCATCGCGCTGGCCAAGACCGCCAAGCTGTTCGGCGCGCCGACCATCCTGACCGCGGTGGAGACGGAGAGCTTCTCCGGCTACATCTGGCCGGAACTGATGGACGTGCTGAAGCAGGACCCGATCGAGCGCACCTCGATGAACAGCTGGGATTCGGAGGAACTGGTGGCCGCCGTCAAGGCGACCGGCAAGAAGAAGCTGGTCATCGCCGCCCTGTGGACCGAGGCCTGCCTGCTGTTCCCGACGCTGTGCGCCATCGAGGAGGGCTTCGAGGTCTACATCGTCACCGACGCCTCGGGCGGCACCTCGCAGGAAGCCCATGACGCCGCCGTCCGCCGCATGGAGCAGGCCGGCGCCCATTCCATCACCTCGGTGAACGTCCTGCTGGAGTTGCAGCGCGACTGGGCCAAGCGCGGCACCTATGACGGCGTGATGAACATCGTCCGCGAGCATTTCGGCGCCTACGGCATGGGCGTCGATTACGCCTACACCCTGGTGCACAAGGCCCCGCAGCGCGGCGAATACGCCCACAAGGTGACGGGAGCCGCCGCCCACGAGCATGCGTAATCGGCACGCCTGATCCCGATCCCCGGTGCCCGGTTCCGGCCGGGCACCGGTCCAGATATCCAGACCAGAGTCGTAGACCGGGAGCCCGGACCCATGTTGTCCTATGTCCTTTCGGCCGGCGCCGGCATCCTGGTCGGCGTCATCTATGCGTTGATCGGTGTCCGTTCGCCGGCACCGCCGACCATCGCCCTGATCGGGCTGCTCGGCATGCTCGTCGGCGAGCAGGTGGTGCCGGTCGTCAAGCGTCTGATCGCCGGCGAACCGGTCGTCGCCTTCATCCAGACCGACTGTGCCCGCCATGTGCTGGGTCCGCAGGCCGGAGCCGACAAGATTCCGGCCGACCCGGTTGCGAAAGGAGAGAAGGCATGACGCCGCCCACCCCGCCCGCGATCAACCGCCGCAAGGCGATGGCGGGAACCGCCGCCGCGTCCCTGCTGGCATCGCCGCTGATGTCCACCCTCGCGTCCAGAACCGGGAATGCCGCCATGCCCAACACCGCCACCTCTGGTGACGTGATCCTCGTCAACGCCAAGGTCACCACGCTCGACCGTGCCAATCCACAGGCCAGCGCCATCGCCATCCGCGACGGCCGCTTCCTCGCCGTGGGCACGGAGGCCGAGGTGCGCGCCGCCGCGCCGCAGGCGGCGGTGATCGACGCCAAGGGCCGGCGGGTGATTCCCGGGCTGATCGACAGCCACATGCACATCATCCGCGGCGGCCTGAACTACAACATGGAACTGCGCTGGGACGGCGTGCCGAGCCTCGCCGACGCCATGGCGATGCTGAAGCAGCAGGCAGCCATCACGCCGCCGCCGCAATGGGTCCGGGTGGTCGGCGGCTTCACCGAGCACCAGTTCGCAGAAAAGCGCCTGCCGACCATCGAGGAGCTGAACGCCGCCGCCCCCGAAACGCCGGTCTTCATCCTGCACCTCTACGACCGCGCGCTGCTGAACGCGGCGGCCCTGCGCGCCGTCGGCTACACCAAGGATACGCCCAACCCGCCGGGCGGCGAGATCGTGCGCGACGCGGCCGGCAACCCGACCGGACTGCTGCTAGCCCAGCCCAACGCGACGATCCTCTATTCGACGCTGGCGAAGGGACCGAAGCTGCCGCCCGAGTACCAGCTGAACTCCACCCGCCATTTCATGCGCGAGATGAACCGGCTGGGCGTGACCGGGGTGATCGACGCCGGCGGCGGTTACCAGAACTATCCCGACGATTACGCCATCATCGAGAAGCTGCATGCCGACGGCGAGCTGACGCTGCGCATCAGCTACAACCTGTTCACCCAGAAGCCGAAGGAGGAGCTGTCCGACTTCGCCGGATGGGCCTCCAAGGTCAAGCCCGGCGACGGCGACGACAGTTACCGCCACAATGGCGCCGGCGAGATGCTGGTCTATTCCGCCGCCGACTTCGAGGATTTCCGCGTCGCCCGCCCCGACATGCCGCCCACCATGGAAGGCGATCTGGAGCCGGTGATCCGCCTGCTGGCCGAGAACCGCTGGCCCTGGCGTCTGCACGCCACCTATGACCAGACCATCAGCCGCGCGCTGGACGTGTTCGAGAAGGTCAACCGCGACATCCCCTTCGACGGGCTGCACTGGTTCTTCGACCATGCGGAGACGATCAGCGACCGCAACATCGACCGCATCGCGGCTCTTGGCGGCGGCATCGCCATCCAACACCGCATGGCTTATCAGGGCGAGTATTTCGTCGAGCGCTACGGCGCGAAAGCGGCCGAACGCACCCCGCCCATCGCCAGGATGATGGCGGCCGGCCTGCCGGTCGGCGCCGGCACCGACGCCACCCGCGTCGCCAGCTACAACCCGTGGGTCTCGCTGTCCTGGCTGGTCACGGGCAAGACGGTGGGCGGTCTCGGCCTCTATTCCCAGGCCAACCGGATGGACCGCGAGACGGCGTTGCGGCTTTGGACGGAGGCCAACACCTGGTTCTCCAACGAGCAGGGCAAGAAGGGTCAGATCAAGGCCGGGCAGTTGGCCGACCTCGCCGTGCTGTCCGACGACTTCTTCTCGGTTTCCGAGAATCGCATCGCCCATCTTGGTTCCGTCCTGACCATGCTCGGCGGTGCCGTGGTGCATGGCGAGGGCGATTACGGCCCGCTGGCGCCGCAACTGCCCAAGCCGATGCCGGACTGGTCGCCGGTGCGGACCTTCGGCGGCTATTACAAGTCGGCGGACCGCGGTGCAGGCGACCAACGGAAGGCGCTGGCATCGGCCTGCGGCTGCGCCACCGGCTGCGGCGTCCACGGCCACGACCATGCCGCCGCCTACGCCGCCGACGTTCCGGCCGCCGACGTGCAATCCTTCTGGGGCGCGCTCGGCTGCGGCTGCTGGACGGTGTGAGGTACGGCGGTGATTCCCTCTCCCGATACGAAAAGGCCCTTCTCCCACAAGGGGAGAAGGGCTTCAAGGACCGCCACTGCCATGACCTTCCGCGACCTGGAACGCCCCATCGACCGCATTCTCGACTGGGACGGCACATGGCTGCTGGCGCGGCTGGCGCTGGTCGGGGCCTATCTGCTGGGCGGGCTGGTGAAGCTGACCGACTGGCCGGGAGCGGTGGCCGAACAGGCGCATTTCGGCCTGCATCCGCCGGAGCTGTGGGCGGCGCTGACCATCGTGGTGGAGTTGATCGGGCCGCTGCTGATCCTGCTGGACCGGGCACTGTGGCTGGGCGCCGGGGCGCTCGGCGTGTTCACCCTACTGGCCGCGCTGATCGCCAACGACTTCTGGACCATGGTCGGCCATGAACGCTTCATGGCCACCAACGCCTTCGTCGAGCATCTGGGGCTGGTCGGTGGTTTCGTGCTGGCCGCCATGCTGTCGCGGTTGCGCCGGCGCTCCCGACGCTTCTGAGGGAGGCCCGGCCCGCCCGGTCAATGGACGCGGCCGGGCACCAGACTATCGACGATGCGCACCAGTTCCACCACCGACCGCGCCTCCATCTTGCGCATGGCCTGACCGCGGTGCAGCTTCACCGTGGCTTCGCTGAGGCCGAGGTCGTCAGCGATCTGCTTGTTGCGCAGGCCGGACACCACCATCATCGTGATCTCGCGTTCCCGCGCCGTCAGCGTGTCGAAACGGGCGCGCTGGGTGAGGAGGCCGCGCTCCTGGTCGCGCTGCTCGCCATGCCGGGCGATGGCGGCGTGGATGGCGTCCAGCAATTCCTGGTGATGCACCGGCTTGGTCAGGAATTCGAAGGCCCCCGCCTTCATCGCGCGGACCGACATCGGCACGTCGGCATGCCCGCTGATGAAGATGACCGGCAGGCTGTTGCCGCAACGGGCCAACTCCGCCTGGAAATCCAGCCCGCTGCGACCCGGCAGCCGCACGTCCAGCACCATGCAGCCGACATCGATGGCCGGACGCCGGTCGATGTATTGCTGAACTGATCCAAAGCTCTTCACCTGCAGCCCGACGGAATCGAGCAGCCCTTCCAGCGCTTCGCGGACGGCTTCGTCGTCGTCGATGATCACCACGGTCACCGCGGCCGCGGCGGTTTCGGTCTTGCCCCTCATCACACCCCTCCGGACGATACCGGCAGCACAAATTCGAACACGCTCCCGCAAGGGGTCCCCGGCGTGGCGGTCAGCCGTCCGCCATGCAGTTCGACGATCGACCGGCTGATCGACAGCCCCATGCCCAACCCGTCCGGCTTGGTGGTGTACAAGGCCCGGAAGATGGCGTCGATGTCGGCGTCCGCGATGCCCGTCCCGCTGTCCTCGACCCGGACGCGAAGCTCCCCGCCATTGCTGGCCGTGACGATGCGCAGGCGCCGCTCCGGCAGATCCGGGTCCGCCATCGCCTCGACGGCGTTCATCACCAGATTGAGGACGAGCTGCTGCAACTGCACCCGGTCGCCATGGACCCACGGCGATCCGGCCTGCAGGTCGGTTTCCACCGCAATGCGGGCGCGGCGCAGCTCCGCCCGCACCAGTGCCAGCGTGTCGGCGATCAGCGCGCTGATGTCGACCCATCCGGGATCGGCCGGGGTCCGGCGCGCCAGGGCATGGATGCTGCGGACCACGTCGCCGGCCCGCTGCGCGTCGCGCACGATCCTCTCCACCACGACGCGGGTCTTGGCCAAGTCGGGATGCGGCTGCGACAGGTGCTGAAGGCAGGTGCCGGCGTTGGTGATGATCGCCATCAACGGCTGGTTGACCTCATGCGCGACGGCGGCAGCCAGTTCCCCCATCATGGTCAGCCGGCCGATATGGGCGAGGTCGGCCTGGGCCTTGCGCAGGGCCTCGGCAATCTGGCGGCGCTGGGTCAGGTCGCTGAACACCAGGATGGAGCCGACCATGTCCCCGCGGTCGTCGATGATGGCGGAACAGCGCTCCTCCACCACCACCCCGGCCGGAGCGGCTTCGCCGCGCGGCAGCAGCCGCGACAGCCGTTCCGGCGGAGCGAAGGCGCCGGTGCGCAGGACGACGGCTGAGAAATCCTCCAGCGGTTCGTGCGTTTCCTCGTCCACCGCGACGAAGATGGAGGCGAGCGGCTGCCCGGTCGCCTCCGCCGCCGTCCAGCCGGTCATCGTCTCCGCCACCCGGTTCATGAAATCGACACGACCCTGGGGATCGCACAGGATGACGCCGTCGCGGATGCTGGCGAGCGTGGCGGCATAGCGCCGCTCGCTCATCCGCAGCCTGGCGTCGCTGGCGTGCTTGTAGAGCGCCATCTGGATGACGGTGCGCATCTGCGGCTCTTCGAAGGGCTTCAGCAGATAGCCGAAGGGCTCCGTCAGGCTGGCGCGCTGCACCACCTCGTCATTGGCGTAAGCCGTGAGGAAGACGATGGGGATCCGCTGGGCGTCGCGGATCAGGCGCGCCGCCTCGATCCCGTCCATCTCCCCTTCCAGGCGGATGTCCATCAGGACCAGATCGGGCTGATGGCTACAGGCCAGCCGGACCGCCTCCTCGCCGCTGGCCGACATACCGACCACGACATGTCCCATTCGGGAAAGTTGATGCTGAATATCGCGCGCGACGATACGGTCGTCTTCGACGATCAGGATCCGTGCCGCGATCATTCACTTCCCCGGTTACGCCCTTTCAAAGGAAAGGTGACGATGAACTCCGTCCCTGCGCTGGAACTGTATTTCAACGAGCCATGCAATTGGCTGGTCAGATCGGCGATCAGCTGAAAACCGACCGTATCCATCCTATCGGGATCGTACCCTTCGGGCAAGCCCACGCCGTCATCACGGACGGATAGCCGGCAATCCCGCCCGTCCGACTCCAGCCCCACGCGGAGCACCCCGCCCCGCCCGCCCGGAAAGGCGTGCTTCAGCGCGTTGGAAACCAGTTCGTTGACGATCAGACCGCAGGGCACCGCCCGGTCGAGGTCGAGCTTCAGGTCGTCCATGTCGGTGTCGAGCCGGACCGCACCGGCCTGCCGGGAGTAGGCGCGCAGCAGATGGGCGCACACCGATTCCAGATGCTCGCGCATCGGCACCCGGGCGAAATTGCCGAGCCGGTAGAGGTTCTCATGCACCAGCGCCATCGACCGCACCCGGTCGCGGCTGTCGGCGAACAGGGCGGCGACCGCCTCGTCCTCGACGCGGCGGGCCTGGAGGTTGAGGAGGCTGGTGACCAGTTGCAGGTTGTTCTTCACCCGGTGGTGGATTTCCTTCAGCAGCGCCTCCTTCTCCTCCAGCGTCGCTGTCTCCAGCGACGCTGCCGCCTGGGCGCCGAGCAGCGTCAGGATGTTGACCCGCTGCGGCGTGAAGGCATGGGTCGCCAGCGCATTCTCCAGATGCAGGAGCCCGACAACGCGGCGGCGGCGGACCAGCGGCATGCACAGGATGGAGCGGGCTTCCGTCTCACGCAGATAGGGATCGGCGGAAAAGGGGCCGGGAGCGCGGGTGTCGTCGACGATCACCGCCTCCTGGTCGCGGATCGCGCCATGGACGATGGCATGGGGCAGCGGGATGCGGTCGGCATCCTCCTGCACCAGCCGGACCGACACGCCGTACAGCCCGGTCGTCGCCTCCGCCTCCACCCGCAGCCGTTCGCCGCGGGCGAGGATCAGCATGCCGCGGCTGGCGCCGGCATGCTCCAGCACCAGGGTCAACAGCGTGGTGGTGAGCTGCTCCACGCTCGCCTGATCGGAGACCGTGCGCAACGTGCCGAGGAGTGCGGCCAGATCGATGCCGTCGAAGCCACGCGGCGCCTCCGGCACGGCCGGCTCCGCCGCGTCCAGAGCGAGGGATGGATAGCGGCGGGCGAGTTGCCCGACCTTGGCGGTGGCGCCCCATCGCGCATAGCAGCCGGCCGCCTCACGGATGCAGGCAAGTTCCAGCGTCGGCACGCCCAACCGGCGATAGAGGCCGGCGGCGCATTCATGGGCCAGCGCCTCCACATGCGGCAGGACGGTGCGCCGGGCCGCCTGGACCGCGCGGTCATAGCCGCGCATCGCGTCCTCCGTCCGCCCCTGCGTCCGTGCAGCCTCCGCCTCGGCCAGGGCGAAGCGGGCGTCGAAGCTGTCGGGGCTGTGGCCCGCCCAGTCGCGCAGCTGGTCGAGATGGCGGGCGAGCATGGCGGCATGACGGGCGCGGTCGTCCGGACGGACGTCGTCCATCGCGCCTGCTCGCGCCAATGCCGCGTGGAAATGGAACTCCGCCATCTCCCAATGGCCGGACGTGGTCCACAGCAGCCCTTCCGCCCGCTCCGCCGCCTCGACCGCCGCCGTCATCTCCCCGGCGATGCAGCGGAGCTGAAGAGTGCGGATCCAGTGCCAGCAGATGGCGATGTCCAGGCTGGGATTGGCCAGCAGCCGCGCCTCGAAGACGGCATTGTCGAAGCCCTGCCCATCGAAGCGGTCGATGGCTTCGGTCTGTCCGCGCAGGGCGCGCAGCAGTTGAAGCTGGGTCGCCAGGATGTCGGCGCACAGCCCGAACTTCACCTGCCGGACATAGGCCAGCCGCGCCTCCGCCGTGCGCTGCACCGTCGCCAGCGGATCCCCCGAGGCCAGCATGCTGGTGACCAGGGTGACGCTGGCGAAGCCGCCATAGGTGACGTCGCCGGCCTCCCGTGCCTCCTCGAAGGCGCGCAGCAGCAGGGCGCGCTCGCTGCGGATGTCGCGGGTCCAGGGAACGACGTGATAGGCGAAGGTCATCAACACCCGCGCCCGGTAGCGCGTCGGCCCCTGCCGCTCCGCCAGATCGTAGCCGAGCCGCCCGAACTCGTAACCGGCGGCATAATCGCCGAAATAGGGGCCGGCCATCATGCCGAGATAGGCGAAACCCAGGGCGGACGCGTCGCTGCGCCCGTTCCGCAGGGTCAGGTTCGCCATCCGGCACAGGATCAGGCAGACGAGGTTGCGGTCGCTGAAGAAGGCCGGCGGCAATGCCGCGGCCAGCACGTCCAGCGTCGCCCGGCTGTCGGGGTCTGCCACGGCCGACATCGATGCCAGCGACGCGATGGACCGGTCGCCGATCGCCGTACGCAGCCGCCCGTATTCCTCATGAACCAAGGCTGCCGGCGGATGGGCTGCCCAGTCGATGCCGACGCCCTTCAGATAGGCCAGACAGCCATCGATTGCGCGGTCGCTGCGGTCGATGGCGGTGTAGACGGTGACGAGCAGCGCCGTGATGGCGGCGCGGTCCGCCGCGCATTCGGCCCGTCCTGCAAGGCCGAGCAGGCGCCGCTCCGCCTGCTGCAGGTCGCCGCAGAGGAACTCGCATTCGGCCTGCAGATGCTCCAGGGCGAAGGCCAGCCGGTGCCGACGCTCGATCCCGCCGCCCTCCAGCAGGCGCAGGCCGCCGAGCGCATAGGCCAGCGCCGAGCCGTGGGCGCTGGCGGCCTTGGCCTGATGACCGGCGGCGAGATGGAACGTCGCCACCTCCGCCCGCTCCGGCCCGTCCTGGATCAGGGGAAGGCAGCGGTCATACTGGCCGACCAGCGTGAACAGCCGCTCTCCCGTCAGGTCGGCTTTGAGGCCGCGGTGCAGCGCGCGGGCGATGCCGAGGTGGAGCGTGCCGCGCGATTCCGCCGGCACCAGGGCGTAGGCCCCTTCCTGCACCCGGTCGTGGAGGAAGCAGAAACCGTCCTCGCTGCGCAGGATCAGCCCCTCGGCCAGCACCGGTTCCAGATGGCGCTCGGTCTCCTCCTCCGTCAGGCCGGCTGCGAAGGCCAGGATGGACAGCCGGACGGCGGCGCCGAGCGCGGCATGGCGGGACAGCAGGTCGCGCGCCTGCGCCGGAAAACGGCCCAGCCGTTCCGTCATCAGCGTGGCGATGCCGGCGCCAGAAGGCGCCTGCTCCACCGCCGCCAGATCCCAGTCCCAGCGCTTTGCCTTACGGTCGAACCACAGGCGGCCGGAGCGTTCCAGCGCAGTCAGCAGTTGCACCACGAAGAAGGCGTTGCCGCCGGTGCGCTCCTGCAGCAGGGCGGCGAGCGCCGCCACCTCGTCCGGCTTGCGGTCCAGGCTGTCGGCGATCATGCGGCGCAGATCGTCCGGGGACAGCGGTCCCAGCGCGATCTCCTCGCAATCGATCGCTTCGCCGGCCGCTCCGTCGCAGGCCGCCCGGATACGGCGCATCAGCGCCTCAAACGGATGGCCATCGCCGATCTCGTCGCTGCGGTAGGCGCCGACCAGCAGCAGATGGCCGATGCCGCCGTCGGCGACAAGCCGGTCCAGCAGGTCGAGCGTCGCGCGGTCCAGCCATTGCAGATCGTCCAGGAACAGGACCAGCGGGTGGTCGGGACGGGCGAAGCTCTGCAGAACGCGCCGGAACAGCAGGTCGAACCGGTTCTGCGCCTCCCGCGGCGGCAGGGGCGGCACGGCGGGCTGTTCGCCGATTAGCAGGGCCAGATTGGGGATCAGGGCGGTCATCAGCGCACCGCCGTCGCCCACCGCCTCCGCCAGAACGCGGCGCCAGTGGTCGCGATGCACGGCCGGCAGCGCCAGGATACGGGTGACCAGCGCACGGAAGGCCTCCGCCAGGCTGGCATAGGGCAGATCGCGCTTGCCCTGGTCGAACTTGCCGGCGGCGAACAGGCCATAGGGCGGCACCACCCGCTCCTCCAGCGACCGGACGACTGCAGACTTGCCGACGCCGGACCGTCCGGCGATCAGGACGACGCCCATCCGCCCCCGGGCGGCGACCCGCTCGAACGCGGCCTGAAGGGCGGCGACCGGCTCGTCCCGTCCATAGAGGTCCGGCGGCGGAACCAGCCCCTCCGGCATGTCGCGCCGGCCGACCGGAAAGGCCGGGATGCTGCCTTCGACGTCCCAGGACCGAAGGGCATGGGTGAGGTCGCGGAGGAGGCCGTCGGCGGTCTGGTAACGGTCCTCCGCCGTCTTGGCCAGCAGCCGCAGCAGGATATCGGCGATGGCCGCCGGCAGGTCGGGCGCGTGGTGGGCCGGCGGGACCGGCGCGCGTGCGAGATGGCTGTGCACCCACTCCATCGCATCGCGCGCGGCGAAGGGCAGTTCGCCGGTGAACAGCTCGTAGAGCGTGACACCCAGGGCATAAAGATCGCTGCGGCGGTCGACCGGACGGTTCATCCGCCCCGACTGCTCCGGCGCCATATAGGGCAGCGCCGCGTCCGGCCGTTCGGCAGGAGCATCGAGGGGAGGAGCCGGCAAGGGGCTGGCCCGTCCGAAGCCGGTCAGCCACACCGATCCGTCATCGCCGACCAGGAGGTTGAAGGGTCGCAGGTCGCCGTGCAGCAGGCCGCGGCGATGCAGTTGCGCCACCGCGCCGGCGATGCGGATCGCCAGCGAAAGCCGCTGGCGGAAGGGCATCGCCGGCACCGGCAAGGCCGACAGCGGCTGTCCGCCCGGATCGGCGAGAGTCAGCACCGGGACCATGCCATGCTGCAGCAGATCGAGCGGCTTGACCGCCCAGGCCAAGTCCAGGCGGCGGGACAATCCATGCTCCCGACGCAGCCGGTCGAGCGCCGCGTCGGACCGGCCGCCCGGATCCTTCGCAAGCGTCAGCGCCATGCGGACCAGGATCGGGAAAGGCTGGCCCGGCCGCATCACCCGCAGCAGCCGGCTTTCCCCATCGCTGCCCAGAAGGTGGCCGCCGGAGCCGGTCGCCGTCAGATGATCGAAACTGAGCTCCATGGTACCGGCCTCTCCCGCGCTTGCGCCCCCATGGTAGCGGTATTTCGCCACAGATGGGGACTCCGCCTGCAGGCGCCGGGTGGTCCGCGCCGTCGGCATTCAGCCGCTCCTGCAGATCGAGCCCCGGCGAGCCGCCCGCTCCCGTCCACGCCTTGCCCGAAGCCCTTGAGGTGATCCTGCGCGAGAACCCGTCGCCGAAGGGGTGCTGGACAGTCCGACCATCGGGGCCAAGCTGAACCTGACCACCCGCATGCTGAACATCGACGGGCTTCAGACCGCCAGCGAGGCCGGCCTCTGGCGGGTCTCCGGGCTTAAGGTTTGGCCAGGCTGGTGCGTGCCGCCTCCAGGATCTCGTCCGACAGGACGGGATCGTCGACGGCACGGGCGAGGATGAGGGCGCCGACCATGCCCGACAGGGTGGCGAGCGCCGCCTTGCGCTTCGCCTCCTCCGAGCGGCCCGGCACCAGTCGCTGCAGCAGGTCGATGAAGGGGCGCAATCCCCGGGTGAAGGCGCTGCGCGCAACGCCGCCCTGCCGGGCCACGTCGACGCCAAGCGCCGCGATGGGACAGCCGGCGGCACTGTGGTCGCGGTGACGCGGCGACAGATAGCTTTCGAGCATCGCGGCCAGTGCGTCATCGCCCTTCGCCCCCGGCGCCTCGGCCCAGCGCCGTGCCGTCACCTCCATCGCGTCGGCGCAGGCCTCCGCAGCCAAATCCTCCTTGGATGCGAACTGGCCGTAGAAGCCGCCATGGGTCAGCCCGGCCTCCTTCATCAGGTCGGCGACGCCGATCCCGTTGAAGCCGCGTTCGCGGAACAGGGCGCTCGCCACCTCCACGACCCGGCGCCGGTTCTCCGCCGCCTGTTCCTTGCTCACCCGCATGATGCACCTTCCATAGACTGATCCCGGCCGGCGTCTCCCGCGAAAAACCCTTCGGGATCCATCGACAAATTATATGACGGTCATCATCAATTATGCAAGCCGTCGGCATCCACCGCGACCTGTGGCCGTCATCCCGCGCCTGATCGGTCCCGGCATGACCGTGGTGGCCCACATCGCTCATGCCGCCGCTCCGGAGCGCGCCGGGACGATCTCCATGGCGCCCCCCTGCCGGAATGGACTGCTCCGGCGTCTGTTGCCGGACTTGAAAATTTGTTTCAGATCGTTGCAATCAAAAGGGTTGGATTGACACTGCACCTATGGCCTATTCCAGGCGCATGCGGGACGTGGGGCGCTTCCATGCCATGACCGGGCATCGCATGGAAAGACACGGTACGCAGCATGATCATGTGGCTCGATTCCCTGTTCCGTCCCGCCGCGCCCGGCCCCTTGGACGCCGTGTTGGTCGGGTCCTACACCCCCTGGTTGGTGGGGCTGTCCTTCCTGGTCGCGGCTTTCGCCTCCCTGGCGGCCCTGATGATCGCCCAGCGGCTGTCCACCGCTGCGCCGCTGGCCCGGGCCGTGTGGCTTGCCGCCGGTTCGGCCAGCATGGGCGGCGGAATCTGGGCCATGCATTTCATTGGCATGCTGGCCTTCGCGCTGCCCTGCGGCGTCAACTACAGCGCCGGCCTGACCCTGCTGTCGCTCCTGCCGGGAATGATGGCCAGCGGCGTCGCCCTGAGAGTGATCGGACGGACTGACGAGATCGGGCGGAAGCGGCTGGCGCTCAGCGCCGTCCTCATGGGCGCGGGCATCGGCGCCATGCACTACACCGGCATGGCCGCCATGGATATCGATGCGGTGCTGCGCTATGACGCGCGATTGGTGGTGCTGTCGGTCGTGGTTGCGGTGGTGCTGGCCTTCGTCTCGCTCAGCATCCGTGGCCTGACCCGCAGGGCCAAGGCGGCCGGCGGCCGTATTCTGGCAATGTCGGCGGCTGCGGCGGTGATGGGCAGCGCTATCACCGGCATGCACTACACCGCCATGCATGCCGCGATCTTCTTCCCCGCCGAGCAGCCGGAGGCGCTCGTCGCCACGCTGCCGCCGACGACGCTCGCCTTACTGGTCGTCGTCTTCGCGGTGTCGCTTGCCACCGCCACCATGGCCGCCGCCGTCGCCGGGCGCCAGGTCGAGACCGCCCAGGCCCTGCGCGAGGAGATCGCCCGCCGTGCCGTGCTGGAGCGGGACGCCAAGGCCGGCGAGGCGCGACTCCAGGCGATCTTCGATACGGTGGTCGACGGCATCATCACCATCAACGAGCGCGGCACCATCCTGCGGTGGAGCCCGGCCGCCGCCCGCATCTTCGGCTACGGCGCCGAGGAGACCGTCGGCAACAACGTCTCCCTCCTGATGCCCGAGCCGCATCATTCGGCGCATGACGGGTATCTGCGTCATTTCCTCGACACCGGCGAGGCCAAGATCATCGGGATCGGGCGCGAAACCGTCGGCCGCCGCAAGACCGGAGAGCTTTTCCCGCTGGAGCTGTCGATCAGCCAAGTCCGGCTGGGCGAGGAGATGCTGTTCACCGGCATCGTCCGCGACGTCACCGAACGCAAGCGCGTGCAACGGGAGCTTGAGGAGGCCGTACGCGGCGCCGATGCCGCCAACCGCGCCAAATCGGCCTTCATCGCCAATGTCAGCCACGAGGTGCGCACACCGCTGAACGCCATCATCGGCATGGCGCATATCCTGATGCGGGCCGGCATGGAACGTTCACAGCATGATCAGGCGGCCAAGATCCTCAACGCCGGCCGCTCGCTGCTGTCGATCATCAACGACATCCTCGACTTCTCGAAGGTCGAGGCCGGCCAGCTCACCATCGAGGCGATCGAGCTGGACCTGGAGCGCGTGCTCCAGGACGTCGCAGACATGGTGGTGGAGAAGGCGGCGGCGAAGGGGCTCGAACTGGTCGTCGACATCGGCGCCGACGTGCCGTTGCGCCTTGTCGGCGACCCGCTGCGGCTCGGCCAGATCCTGCTGAACTACGTCAGCAACGCCGTCAAGTTCACCCAGTCGGGCGAGATCAAGGTGACGGTGCGGCGCGACGATGGCGCGGGCGAAGCGGCGGAAGGGCGCGTGCGTCTGCATTTCGCCGTCAGCGACACCGGCATCGGTCTGTCGGAGGAAGCGCGGGGCCGCCTGTTCCAGCCCTTCCAGCAGGCCGACGCCTCCACCACCCGGCGCTTCGGCGGCACCGGGCTTGGCCTCGTCATCAGCAAGCGGCTGGCCGAGATGATGGGCGGCGGCGTCGGGGTGGAGAGCCGCCCCGGCGAGGGCAGCACCTTCTGGTTCACCGCCGTCCTGGGCGTCGCCGCCAGCAGCGCGGACCGCAAAGCCGCCACGCCGGTCGGGCTGCGCGGCCGCCGCGCCCTGGTGGTCGAGGACAACGACAGCACCCGCACCGTGATTTGCGACATGCTGCGCTCGATGACCTTCGAGGTGCAGGGGGCCGCGGGCGGCAATGAGGCCGTCGCGACAACCCGCGCGGCGCTCGCCGCCGGCAAGCCCTTCGACATCGTCTTCGTAGACTGGCGCATGCCGGGCATGGACGGCATCGACGCGGTGCGCGCGATCCGCGCCCTGCACGCCAAGGATCCGGCTTCCGCCGCCGCCCCGGCCTTCGTGCTGGTCACGGCCTATGGCGGGGCGGAGATCATGCACCGTGCCGCCCGTGCCGGTGTGGACGAAATCCTGGTCAAGCCGGTGAATCCCAGCATCCTGCTCGACGCGGCATCGCGCGCGCTCGGCATCGTCGGCGCCGACGTCGTTCCGCCCGAAGCGCCCGATGCAGCGATCGGCGCGCAGTTGGCTGGCCTGCGCATCCTGGTCGCCGAGGACAATCCGCTGAACCAGGACGTCGCCCGAGAGCTGCTGACCAGCGCCGGCGCCCTGCCCGACATCGCCGACAACGGCGCCATAGCTCTGGAGCGGCTGGCGGAACAGCGCTACGACCTCGTCCTGATGGACATGCAGATGCCGGTGATGGATGGGCTGACCGCCGTTCGCCTCCTCCGCGAGCGGCCCGAGTTGACGACGCTGCCGGTGGTCGCGATGACAGCCAACGCCATGGCGGGCGACCGCCGGGCCTGTCTGGACGCCGGCATGAACGACCACCTCTCCAAGCCGATCGACCCCGAAGAGTTGTACGCGATGGTCGCCCGTTGGGCCGGACGAGCGGCGGCGGCGCCGGACGCGTCGGCGGGAGACTCCCTGGACGGTTTCGCTCCAAGCATCCGCCGTGCGGCGGCCGGCGTGCCGTCGCCCTTCGATGCCGTCGGGCCGGAGATCGACGCGGCGGCCGGCCTGCACCGGGTACTGAACCGGCCGCAGCTCTATCGCTCCCTGTTGGACCGCTTCCGGGCCGAACAGGAAGGATCGGCCGTGCTGATCGCCGATGCGCTCGCCGATGGCAATCTCGCCCTTGCGGAACTCACCGCCCACACCGCCAAGGGCCTGTCGGCGCAGATCGGCGCCGGCGCGCTCGCCGAGGCGGCGGCGGCATTGGAAGCTGCCTTGCGTACCAGCGAAACCGAAGTCGAAACGGACCGGCTCATCGACCTCTATGCGCAGGCGCTGCGCCGGACGCTGGCGGCCATCGACCGCGCGATCCCGCAGCAGGAGGGACCTCCCGCCGGATCGCCGGATGCCGCGCCGTCTTCCACCGCCTCTCCCGGCGCATCGTCCGGCATGCCGGCGGTTGTTGCCCCCCTGCCCCCGCTGAGTGCTGCGCAGGAGGGCCTCCTGCGCCGGCTTGACGCCCTGCTGGCCGACGACGACGCCGATGCCCATGAACTGGTTCGGCAGGAGGAGGAAGCTCTGCGCGCAGCGCTGGGATCCGATGCCTACGGTACTCTGGCGATGGCCATTGGGCGTTTCGATTTCGACCAGGGGCTGGCCGTCACGCGCGGCCGCCTGACTGCCGTCGCGACCTCCACTTAATCCCGCTCACCCCCATGTCCACAGCCGCCCTGCCGATCGAAAGACCGTTTGCGATGACCGACGCCGAAGCCCGTCGCCCCGTTGTGCTCGTGGTGGACGATACACCGGACAATCTGATGCTGATGGCCGGCCTGCTGAAGGAGAGCTACCGGGTCAAGGTGGCGAGCAGCGGCGAGAAGGCGCTGCGGATCGCGCAGACCGCTCCGGCTCCCGACCTGATCCTGCTCGACATCATGATGCCGGACATGGACGGTTACGCCGTGTGCCGCCGGCTGAAGGCCGATGCGGCCACCCGGGACATCCCGGTGGTCTTCCTGACCGCACTGTCGGAGCAGGAGGACGAGCAGGCCGGCCTGGAGCTGGGTGCGGTGGACTACATCACCAAGCCGATCAGCGCGCCCATTCTGCTGGCCCGCGTGCGCAATCACATCCGCCTCAAGGAGGCGACCGACTACATCCGCGACAAGAACCTGTTCCTGGAAGCGGAAGTGGAGCGCCGCACCGCCCATGTGCGGGCGATCCAGGACGTGACGATCATGGCGTTGGCCTCTCTGGCGGAGACGCGGGACAACGAGACCGGCAGCCATATCCTGCGGACCCAGCATTACGTCCGCGCCCTGGCGGAGGAGCTGCGCCACCACCCGCGCTTCGCCGACTTCCTGACGGATGGCGTCATCGATCTGCTCTACAAATCGGCGCCGCTGCACGACATCGGCAAGGTCGGCATCCCCGATGCGATCCTGCTGAAGCCGGGCAAGCTGACGGCGGAGGAGTGGGAAATCATGAAGACCCACGCCACGCTGGGCAGCGACTCCCTGGCGCGGGCGGAGGACCGGCTGGACGGCGACACTCCATCCTTCCTGCGCTTCGCCCGCGAGATCGCCGATGCGCATCATGAGAAATGGGACGGCTCCGGCTATCCGCGCGGCCTGAAGGGGGAGGAGATTCCCGTGTCGGCCCGGCTGATGGCGCTCGCCGACGTCTACGACGCCTTGATCTCCAGGCGCGTCTACAAGGAACCGATGAGCCATGAGCAGGCAGTGGCCATCATCCTGGACGGGCGGGGCCGCCACTTCGATCCGGATGTCGCCGACGCTTTCCTGCGGCTTGCCGAACGTTTCCAGCAAATCGCCGAGCGTTACGCCGACCAAAGCATGTCGTGAGAACCGCACTGGACCGCACCGGGCTTGCCGGAGGCTGACAGCGCCTTGGCCAAGATGCTCAACGGCCTCAACGCCTCCACAAGACCGGGGCGATCCGGCGCGGCTCGGTATTCGGGAATTCCGTCCTCAATCGGCCCTTTTGAAATCCATGGTCCAGTTGGTTTCCCAGCTTTCGCCGCCGTCGGCGGACATCGCCTGTTCCCAGCGCGGAGTGGCGGTATGGGTATCCAGCCAGAGGAAACGGGTTTTGACCGGCCGTCCCTTGAAGCATTCATCCGCGTAGAAGGTCCCGACATTCTCCTCGAACCGGCCCACCACAGGCGTCTCGATTGAATGCGGGTCGGCAGCGGAAAGCCACCAGATGGCCCAGAGCCCGCGCTGCGGATCATAGGACCTGATCGCAATCGCTCTGTAGGCACCCTGCGGTAGGTTCAGGAAATTATCCTCAATGTTCCCGTTCCCCCCGAGAACCGGCCGCATGTCCGCCGTCCCGGTAAAGCTGTCCCACTCCTGACAGCCAGCCAGACGCTCCCGCAGCCGGCGATGCGAGACGGTCCAGGACCCGATTTCGAAATCAAAGGCACGCGCCATCAAGTCCCAGTCATTCATCTGCAATCCCCCCACTCCCAGCCATGAGGATCATGTTCACGTTATGTTCCGAAGGGTGTCAATGGTATATTTCTTCTGGCGCATTTCAAAATTGACATATCGCCTGGGAACTTGGCGGAGCCAGCCAATCGCAAAAATACGTTTTTTACTGTAAAATTTATCCCGGCTTACGGACGCATTCTACAATGTTGACGGCGCACTGGAATCGTGTTCCCCTTAAATCTACTAGATTTATGGATATGAGGGGAGCTTCACCATGCGACAGCCAAGACGCCCCAGCCGGCGCGCCTTCGCGGCCATCGCCGCGTCGGTGATGGGGCTGCTGATGACGTCGGCGATCGCGGCTCCGGCGGCTGCCGAAGGACGCATCCGCATCGCCGAGCAGTATGGGCTCGGCTATCTGCCCTTGCATGTGCTGCGCCACAATCAGCTGATCGAAAAGCACGGGAAGGCGCTAGGCCTCGACATCGCCGTCGAATGGGTTCAACTGTCCGGCGGCGCGGCGATGAACGATGCGCTGCTGTCCGGCAGCATCGATCTGGGCTCCGCCGGCGTCGGGCCGCTGCTGACCATCTGGGACCGGACCAGAGGCAACGCCAACGTCAAGGCGATCGCGTCGCTCAACGACATGCCGCTGTTCCTGACCACCGCTAACCCCAAGGTCAAGACGCTGAAGGATTTCACCGACGCCGACAAGATCGCGCTGCCGGCGGTGAAGGTCGGCGTGCAGGCCCGTATCCTGCAGATGGCGGCGGAAAAGGAACTGGGCGCCGGCAAGCACGACGCGCTCGACAAGCTGACCGTGTCGATGCCGCATCCCGACGCCACGGCGGCCCTGCTGTCGGGCAGCGGCGGCATCACCGCCCATCTCTCCGGCCCGCCCTTCCAGTACCAGCAACTGGACGACCCGAAGGTCCACAAGGTCTTCAGCTCCTACGACGTGCTGGGCGGGCAGCACAGCTTCAACCTGATCTGGAGCAAGCAGTCCTTCCGCGACGACAACCCGAAGACCTACCGGGCCTTCCTGAACGCGCTTCGCGAGGCGATGGACAGCATCAACGCCGATCGCGAGGCGGCGGCGGACGCCTATCTGGCGCAGAACAAGGGCAGCCTGGACAAGGCCTATATCCTGCGCCTGCTGAATGATCCCGACATCCGCTTCACCGTCACGCCGAACAGGACGGAGGTCTTCGCCGAGTTCATGCACAAGGTCGGCGCCATCAAGAACAAGCCGGCCTCCTGGAAGGATTATTTCTTCGACGACCTGCATGACGGCGCGGGGAGCTGAGCGGATGAACGCGCTGACCTATCCGCACAGCATCGACAGCGACGGCCTGTCCGAACGGCCGCTGCTGGACGTCTCCGGCGTGACCCTGCAATACAAGACGCGGCACCACCTCGTCACCGCGACCTACCGTGTCGATTTCCAGGTGTTCCGGGCCGAACGCTACGTCCTGCTGGGGCCGTCGGGCTGCGGCAAATCCTCCCTGCTGAAGGCGGTCGGCGGATTCCTGCAGCCGGTCGAGGGGGCGATCCGCCTGAACGGCCGCACCGTGACGAAGCCCGGCCCCGACCGCATGATGGTCTTCCAGGAGTTCGACCAGCTTCCGCCCTGGAAGACGGTCAAGGAGAACGTGATGTTCCCCCTGCTCGCCAGCGGCAAGACCAAGCGGCGCGAGGCGGAGGAAAAGGCGCTCGACTGCATCGCCCGCGTGAACCTGACGAAGTTCGCCGACGTCCACCCGCACATGCTGTCCGGCGGCATGAAGCAGCGCGTCGCCATCGCCCGCGCCATGGCGATGGAGCCCGACATCCTGCTGATGGACGAGCCCTTCGCCGCGCTCGACGCGCTGACCCGCCGCAAGATGCAGGAGGAGTTGCTGCAGTTGTGGGACGACCTGCGCTTCACCGTGCTGTTCGTCACCCATTCCATCGAGGAGGCGCTG
Source organism: Pseudomonadota bacterium (assembly GCA_023423695.1). Classification (GTDB taxonomy): domain Bacteria; phylum Pseudomonadota; class Alphaproteobacteria; order Azospirillales; family Azospirillaceae; genus Azospirillum. Next base: position 156,745 of record JAFAFA010000152.1, read on the forward strand.
ATCGTCGGATCGCGCATCCTAGTGCTGTCGCCCCATCCCGGACAGGTGAAGGCGGAGGTGAACTGCGACGGTTACGACCATGGCGCCGTCGGCGGGGCGGAGTTCCAGACACTCGCCGGCCGCATCCACGCCATGCTGTTCGCCGAAGATGTGGAAGGCTCCAGCCAAGCCGCCGGAAAGGGGACAAGCGCATGACCGACCTGTCCTTTTCCCCGCGCCCCCTCCCGCCGGGCGGCCGGCGCGAACCGCCCCTGCGCCCGGAGTACGAGCGCACCGTCACCGCGACCGGCCCCATCGGCGACGTCGCCCGCCCGCTGTCCCCGTGGGAGCGGCTGAACAACGTCACGGCTCTGCGCCGGCTGCTGGTCCTCGCCGCGGTCGCGGCGCTGTGGCAGGCGGCGGCGGTCTGGCAGAACAATCCGCTGATGTTCCCGACCTTCACCGACACCGCGGCGGCGCTGTGGGACGGCATCCGGCACGACGGTCTGCTGTCGATGGCCTGGACCTCGCTGTCGGTGCTGCTGAAGGGATATGCGGTGGCGCTGGTGCTGGCCGTGCTGCTGACCACGGTCGCCGTGTCGACCCGGATCGGCAACGACCTGCTGTCGACGCTGACCTCCATGTTCAACCCCCTGCCGGCCATCGCCCTGCTGCCCATCGCCATGCTGTGGTTCGGGCTGGGCGAGGTCAGCCTGATCTTCGTGCTGGTCCATGCCGTACTGTGGCCGCTGGCGCTGAACACCCATGCCGGCTTCACCTCGGTGTCGGAGACGCTGCGGATGGCCGGCCGGAACTATGGGCTGGGCGGGCTGCGCTATGTCGTGACGCTGCTGATCCCCGCCGCCTTCCCGGCGATCCTGACCGGGCTGAAGGTCGGCTGGGCCTTCGCCTGGCGCACGCTGATCGCGGCGGAGCTGGTGTTCGGCGTGTCGTCCGGCAAGGGCGGGCTCGGCTGGTTCATCTTCCAGAACCGCAACGAGCTTTACATCGACAAGGTCTTCGCCGGCCTCGTCACCGTCATCCTGATCGGCCTGCTGGTCGAGAACGTCGTCTTCCGCTGGATCGAGGTCCACACGGTCCGCAAATGGGGCATGGTCCGCTAAATGGCTTTCCAAGACATCAATCCCGTGCGCTTCGATTCCAACCTGGCGGTCGAGCGCCCCACCTTCGTCACCCATCTGGTATGCGCCTACACCGGCGAGCGGTACGAGGCCGACACCGTCCACAACCTGTCGCGCGCCGGCAAGCCGCTGCTGGTCCGCTACGACCTGAATGGCGTGAAGCAGGCGCTGAGCAAGAGCGCGCTGTCCGAACGCCCGCAGGATCTGTGGCGCTACCGCGAGCTTCTGCCCGTCCGCAAGGTCGAGGACATCGTCAGCCTGGGCGAGGCGGTGACCCCGCTGGTGCCGCTGTCCCGGCTGGCGAAAAAACTGGGCGCGGCCGAACTGCTGGTAAAGGACGAGGGGCGGCTTCCCACCGGCTCCTTCAAGGCGCGCGGGCTGGTGATGGCGGTGTCGATGGCGAAGTCCTTCGGCATCACGCACATGGCGATGCCGACCAACGGCAATGCCGGGGCGGCGCTGGCCGCCTACGCCACCCGCGCCGGCATCCGGACCACCATCTTCTGCCCGGCCGACACGCCCGAGGTGAACGTGTCGGAGATCGAGTTGCAGGGCGCTACCGTCTACCGCGTCAACGGCCTGATCGACGATTGCGGGAAGATCGTCGGCGAGGGCAAGGCCAAGGTCGGCTGGTTCGACGTCTCCACCCTGAAGGAGCCTTACCGGATCGAAGGCAAGAAGACCATGGGGCTGGAATTGGCCGAACAGCTGGGCTGGGAGGTGCCGGACGTCATCTTCTATCCCACCGGCGGCGGCACCGGCCTGATCAGCATGTGGAAGGCCTTCGACGAACTGGAGGCCATCGGCTTCATCGGATCGAAGCGCCCGCGCATGGTGGCGGTGCAGGCCGCCGGCTGTGCCCCGATGGTCCGTGCCTGGGAACAGGGGGAGGAGCATGCCCCGCGCTGGGAGGATGCGCACACCATCGCGTCCGGCATCCGCGTGCCCCAGGCGGTCGGCGATTTCCTGATCCTGCGCGCGGTGCGCGAGAGCGGCGGCTTCGCCATCGCGGTGCCCGACGACGCCATCCAGGCCGCACTGAACGAGGTGGCGCGCGAGGAAGGTTTCCTGCTCTGCCCCGAAGGAGCCGCCACCTACGCCGCCTACAAACAGGCGCTGGTCGACGGCCGGGTCGGGCGGGACGAACGCGCCGTCCTGTTCAACTGCGCAACCGGCCTGAAATACCCGCTGCCACCGGTACACCGCACACTCGACCGCACCCGGCCCATCGACTATTCGCTCTTTGAGGACAGCGGCCGATGAGCGAGGTCCGCTACCGCCCGGATCGGCTGGTCGCGACGCTCGACGCCATCCTCCGCCGCAGCGGCAGCCCGGCGGAGGAGGCGGCCATCGTCGCCGCCAATCTGGTGGAGGCCGACGCCCGCGGCCATGCCAGCCATGGCGTCTGCCAGATCGCCGTCTATACCCGCAGCCTGGAGCTGGGCCATCTCCAGCCCGACCGCCATGCCCGCATCGTCCGTGACGAGGCGCCCTTTCTGGTGGTGGACGGCGATGTCGGCTATGGGCAGGTGATCGCGCGGGAGGCGACCGACCTCGCCATCGAACGGGCCAAGGCGGGCGGCGCCTGCATCCTCGCCCTGCGCAACGCCCACCATATCGGCCGCGTCGGCTCCTATGGCGAGCAGTGCATCGACGCCGGGCTGATCGGGCTGTTCTTCGTCAATGTGGTCAGCCGTCCGCTGGCGGCGCCCCATGGCGGCGGACGGCCGCGTCTGGGCACCAACCCGGTCTGCATCGCCGTGCCCGGCACGCCCGGATACGCCCCATTCCTGCTGGATTTCGCCACCAGCGCCATCGCCGCCAACAAATGCCGCATCAAGGCCTCGCTGGGCGCGGAGGTGGAGGATGGTCTCCTGCTGGACCCGGAGGGCCGGCCGACCCGCGATCCCGGCGTGATGTTCACCGAACCGACCGGCGCCATCCTGCCCTTCGGCGGTCATAAGGGCTACGGCCTGGCCCTGGCCTGCGAAATCCTGGCCGGCGCGCTGGCCGGCGGCCTGCCCGCGCTGCCGGAGAATCTGCGGCCGGGCCGCGTGGTCAACAATGCGCTGGCCTTCATCATCGACCCCAACCGGGTGGCCGGCCCGGAATGGCAGACGCTGACCGACGCGGTCCTCGACCATGTCGCCGACACGCCTCCCACGCCCGGCAGTGACGGCGTCAGCATCCCCGGCGAGCCGGAGGCGCTGCACCGCATGACCGCCATGGACCGCGGCATCGCTCTCGACCCCGACACGGTTGCGGCGCTCCACCGCATCGGCGGCGGGCTCGGGTTGGACGTCAAGGCGTTGCTGGAGGGATAGCGGGGGGCTGCATTTGCCCCCCTTGCCGTTCGCTCAAACCCAGATCTTTCAGGCCCAGTTCCCTCAAGCCCGAATCCTGTTCCGCAGCACCCCATCCTCCAGGAACATCCGCGCCGTCTCCGCCGCGTTGCGCCGCATCTCGACGGCCGCCTGATCGGAGTGGAAGGCGTTGTGCGGCGTCACCACCAGCCGTCCGGCCAGCCAGGCCTCCCCCGCCCGCCAAGCGTCGAGCAGCGGATGGGGGGCCGGCGGTTCGACCGGCAGCACGTCGGTCCCGACCGCCGCCAGCCGGCCGTCGCGCAGGGCCGCTTCCACCGGGTCGAGCCCGGCGAAAAGTTCGCCGCGCGCGGTGTTGACCAGGATGGCGCCCGGCTTCATCGCCGCCAGGGTCGCCCCGTTCAGCAGGCCGCGCGTCTCCGGCGTCAGCGGGCAATGGAAGGTGACGATGTCGGATTCGGCCAGCAGGTCCTCCAGACGGCGGACACGGCGGTAGCCGACCGCCTTCTCGTGCCCGGCCGGCTGCAACGGATCATAGCCCAGGATCCGATAGCCGAAGCCCTTCAGCCGGTTCACCACCGCGGTGCCGATCCGACCGACGCCGACCACCCCCACGGTCGCGGCGCTGGACCGGTGCAGCGGCGTCAGCGTGTTGGCCTGCCATGTCGTCGTATAGCCGCGGGCGCGGGCATCATGCTCCCACAGGCGCCGCTGCAGCGACAGGATCATGGCGACCGCATGGTCGGCGACCTCCTCCGTCCCGTAATCCGGGTTGTTGCAGAACGGGATCCCGGCGGCCTCCAGCGCCGCCACATCGACGCGGTCGTAGCCGACGCCGAAGCGTACGACGATCCGGCAGCGCTTCAACCGCTCGACCGTGGCCGGACCGATGCGCGTGCTCCACACCAGCAGCGCGTCCAGCCGGGCGAGACGCTCCGGGTCGAGATCCTCCTCGCGTCGGCAATCGAGGAAATCCACTTCGGCGACACCGTCCAGCACAGCGGCTTCAAGATCGGGGGGCGGAATCATGTGATCGGTGATTCCGACGACGAACCGCCTTGCCTGCTGCTGCATCCCTGCCGCTCCTGTCATTTCCCAGGTTGATGAGGCGTTATCTGTCCACGCAATCACGAGCTTTGCAAGATGAAGCCGATTTCCAAAATAGGGAAACAGTTATGCATTCAAGCGGCTAAACTGCTGAATGACCCTACATACTCATGGGTGCCGCAGTGAAACCTCCGAACGCCGATGCACCTGAGGTCGCCGACGCCGACCGCCCGATCCAGCCCCTGGACCGACCGCTGCGCCCCCGGCGGGCTCGCCTCTTCGAACACCACGACCTTTGCTCTGTTCGATGAGCGGCCTCATCGCCCATGCGGCAGCGAGACATGCCCGACGGTGTAGATTTGCATCGTCTCTGTCGCCACGGGCGGCAACTTCGGCCAGAGCGTGAAGCTCGCCGTCGCCCACCGCGTCGGATCGAACGCGGCGACGGCGGCCAATGCTCCGGCCCGGATCGCCGACCTTGTCGCCGCGATGGCGATCTCCCGTTGCGAAGCCAAATCCGAATGGGCCGCGACCGGTCGGATATCACGGGTGGCATGGGTCGCGGCGCTCAGGTTAGGCGTCAGCTCCGCATGCCGGATCAGCCAAGTCTGCACCGATGGCCAGCCGAAGTCGCGTGTCACTGCCGCAAAGCCCGGGCCGGAAAGAAAATCGTCGATCCCTTCCGGTTCATCCCACAGGTAGAAGGGTGCATAAAGGTTTTCAGCACTGGCAAAACCGGCATCCTGCTTTCTTGCGGCGAGATAGGCCTTGAAACGCAACCGTGGAAAGCCGTCCAGCAGCGGACCTTTCCCCCGAATGCGGCGGTCGATGACCGCCATGTCGTAATCGGCCGGCAGGACGAAGCTGTATTGCATCGCAATCATCGGGAAAGGTCCTCCTGTTCGACGGCTTCCATCCAATGAACGGCGGTACCGCCCTGGACCGGTTGGACGCTGACGTAACTGAACGGGCTGGATGGTGCCGCGCCATGCCAGTGGCGTTCGCCGGGGGCAAACCAGACGGCGTCGCCAGCGCGGACCTCGACCGGCTCGCCGCCATCGCGTTGAACGACGCCGACGCCATCGAGCACGAACAGAAGCTGCCCGGACGGATGGCTGTGCCAATGGGTCACGACGCCCGGCGGGATGAAGGCGCGCATCGCCGTAATTTCGCCGTCGGTCCGGCTCGACAGCAGCATCTGAGCGAGGAAGGAACCGCTGGCGATCCCCTCGGGCGCAGCGGCAATGCCCTCACCGGCGCGACGGATGGTCATGACCGCCGGGCAGGAGGATTGCATTTCGAAATATCCGGTCATCGGCAAGCCTCCTCCAGCAGCAGGGCGGCCGACAGGCCGGATGCGAAAGACCAATCCTCAGAGCCCGATTGGGCGATCACGACCATAACGTCCTCTGGCCGAACACCCGGCGACGCCGCAAGATTCTCGACCAGCAGCCGATAGAAGCGGGCCTTCGTTTCCGGTGATCGCTCTTTCCCGGTGGTGATGTGGAAGACGATGTAATCGTCCGAGCGGGGGCCGCCGCCATAGGTTCGATCAAAGATCAATTCATAGGGCTGATGCTGGTGGATCGCGGCAAAGCGGTCCCTTTCCGGAACGTCGAAACTATCGACCAGCGCTCTGTCGAGACTGTAGGAAACAGCCGCGAGGTAAGCCGGAGATTTGCCGGCGAGCAGGGAAATTCGAGTGAAGGGCATCTGTGCCGCTCCTGCGAAAGCGTTTGACAGAGGCAGTATGGCGCGCCACGATCATCCTGATAATCAGATTATTCAGCATGAATGATCCTGCTTTTCGGGACCTTCCTATGCGTTTGACCAACCTCGACATGGATGCGCTGCGCAGCTTCGTCGCCGGCATCGATGCCGGCTCCTTCGCCCAAGCCGCCGATCGGCTGGGGCGATCGACGTCGGCGGTCAGCGCCCACCTCAAGAAGCTGGAGGATCAGACCAGAACGGCGCTGGTGCGCAAGGCGGGGCGCGGCCTGACCCTCACCGATGGCGGTGAAGTGCTGCTGTCCTATGCCAGACGCCTGTTGACTCTCAATGACGAGGCGATGAACGCCGTTCGCGGGGCCGAGTTGGAGGGCTGGATCCGCCTGGGAATCCAGGAGGATTTCGGCGAGGCCGTGCTGCCGCAGGTGCTCGGCCGCTTCGCTCGTGCCCATCCCAAGGTCCGGATCGAGGGACGCATCGCCCGCAACGGCGAGTTGCTTGAGAAGATCGCCTCAGGCCATCTCGATCTTGCGCTGGCGTGGGACGACGGCACCGCGTCTGCCATCGACAGGATCGCGTCCTTGCCGCTGTGCTGGCTGGGTGCGGCGGAGGAGGAGCCGGCCTGGCGGGCAGATGGATGCGAGCCACTCGGACGCGAACCACTGCCACTTGCGGCGCTGGAGGCTCCCTGCCTCCTGCGCACCATCGCCTGCGACCATCTCGACCGCCAGGGGATTGCCTGGCGCATCGCCTTCGTCAGCCCGAGCCTGGGCGGCCTCTGGGCGGCGACGGCGGCGGGCCTCGGCATCGCCTTGCGAACCCCGGTGGGTCGGCCGCCGTCAGTCCGCGTGCTCGATCCCGCCACCTATGGCTTGCCGCACCTGCAGTCGCTCGGCCTCAGACTTCTGCGGTCCGACAAGGGACCGAACCCGATCGGCGACCATCTCGCGACGATCATCCGGCAGGCGGTGCGAGAAACGCTGCCCGCAGGCTGGATGCCGGCACCATCGAACGCCGAGTGACACTCAAGGGACGGGTTGCTGGACATCCGTGAGCCGCGCGCCTTCCTCACCACCAAAGCGAAGCGCCTGCTGCTGGATTGCGCGCGCCGGCAAGTGATCAAACATGCCTATCTCGCTGAACTGACGCTGGCAGCCGAGGCCGTACCCCGCCATCCGTCGCCGGAGGACGTGCTGGAAGCCGTGCAGGCACTGGAACAGATCGGCGCCGCATTGCAGGCCGTATCTGTCAAGGCCAGGTTCGGCGTGTCGACGCGGATGGTGCAGAAGTAACCGGCGCAGTGCCTGCTGCAGTTCTGCAGGGTACGTGACCAGCATCTATGAGGCGGACCGCCGCCACGCCGAGGCCGCCGCCCGCATGGAAAGCTGCTCTAACGGGCGAACACGGTGGACCGAGCCTGCGACCAGTCGTGGCCGGCAACGAGGGCGGCAATCGCCCGGGCGATCTTGCCGCCGCCCTGCACCGACGGTTCGATCGGGTTGGCATAGTCCGCCGCCTCGTCGCAGATCAGACGGAGGTCGATCAGCGGCAGCCCGCGCGCGAAGGCCGCCCGCGTGATGACGTCGTTGAAGATGGTCAGACCGGTGACGACCAGCCGCTGCCGCAGCGGGTCGGGGTAGTTCGCATCATAGATGGTGCAGACCACCGTCGGCAGGCGCCGGGCCGTCACGGCGTCGAGCATCGCCCGATACTCGCGCTGGAATTGCTCCCGCACCTCGCCCAGCGCATTGACGGCGCCGGCGACCGACCGCGCCCCCTCGTCGAGAACGCTGGAATGCCGAAGGGCGTCGTTGCCGCCGACGCTCACCACGAGGTGGCTGGCATCCGGGGGGAGTTGCCGGATTTGAGCGGCAATGCTGCCGGTGACCCCGCCATCGACCGCCCGCAAGGTCGCCTGCCAGCCCCGCGGCAGAAGCGGACGAAGCTGCGTCACCACATCGGGACCGCCGCCCACATAGGCGGCATTGTCGAAGATCGAATCTCCGAGAAGGACAACGTTCGACATGGACGGCCATTCCCTTCCATTCGGGTTCCCGGCATCGGGCCGTGGCGGCCGATGCCGGTGCATGACATGGCCCTGCCCAGGCAGGACGAACAGCGCCCAGTCGCCTTATGCCGACCGGTCCGCGCCGCCGGGCGAGACAAGGTTGTCCTTCAGGAAATCGATGAAACGGGGATCGGTCGCATAGGCGATGTTGATCCGCAAGGCTGGCGCGGTCGGCACCCTGGTCGGCAGGAACAGCGTTCCGGGCGCCAGGAAGATGCCGCGCTCCGCCGCTTGCTGCGCCAGATCCACGTCGTTGAGGTGGTCGGGAAGCTCGCCCCACAGGTAGTAGCTCCCCGAGACGGTCGGCGGCAGCCGGACGCCGATGCGGCCGAGCGCCAGCATCGCCGTTTCGGCATGCTCCTCGATCCGGGTCTTCAGCTTGCGCAGGTGGCGCAGGTAATGCCCGGACGCGATGAAGCCGTAGACGATCCGCTCGACATAATCGGAGGTGCTGACGACGGTCAGCATCTTCACGTCGCAGAGCCGGTCGATCAGCGGCCGCTTCGCCGCCACATAGCCAACGCGCAGGCTGGCCGACAGCGTCTTGGAAAAGGTGCCGATGTAGATCACCCGGTCCAACTGGTCGAGCGCGGCCAGCCGCGGACTGGCGGCGGGCAGCACGTCGGCGAAGGGATCGTCCTCCACCACATAGAATCCATGTTGGCCGGCGACCTGCAGCAGGCGGTGCGCCACCGCCGGCGTGATGGAACTGCCGGTCGGATTGTGGGCCAGCGACTGGGTGAAGAACAGTTTGGGCTTGTGGGCGGCGGCCTTGGCGGCGAGATCGTCCAGGTCGGGACCGTCCTGGAGGCGCTGCACGCCGACGATGGCGATGCGCGACAGGCGCAGCTTGCCGAACAGCGGGTAATAGCCCGAACTGTCGACGAGAACGGTATCCCCCGGCTCCAGCATCTGGCGGGCGACGAGGTCCAGCGCATGGTTGGCGCCCTGGGTCAGCAGGATTTGGTCGGGCGACGCCTTGATCGAGCGTTCCCCCAGCGTCAGCGCCAGCCTCTCCCGAAGCGGCAGGAAGCCCCAGGGCGAGCCGTATCCATGTTCCGACGCCAGCCCGCGCGCCGCCGCCATGAAGCGCGGGGCGCTGCCGATCTCGAACCGCTCCATCCAGGACGGCGGCGGGCGACCGTCGCCGATCCGCACCGAGCAGGTCTGGACCAGTTGTTCCCGCAGGAGCGAGACGGAATCCACCGCTTCCGCCACATGGGCCGGCTGCTGTTCGGCCGAGGCACGGCGCACCCGCGCGACGTAAAAGCCGGACCCTTGCTTGGCTTCCAGATATCCCAGCGCCACCAGCCGGTCATAGGCTTCCGCCATGGTGTTTTTCGAAACGCCATGTTCGACCGCACCGGCCCGGACCGACAGAAGCCGCTCCCCCGGCTTCATCAGGCCGTCGCCGATCAGGCCGGCGATCTTGTCTACGATGCTGTTCACCCGCGTCATCGTGCAATCGGCCCTTCGGTAAGGTGTCCCATTGAAAACGCTGGGACAGTGTCCCGAAGATACCGGCAAACTGTCCCTTGCTCTGTCCCTTTGTATCACTGATCATTACGCATGCGAACAACGCCGTCGCAGCTTTTGCCGCGGCATTCTGTTCGCCGTCCTCTCCCTCGCTTCCTCCTCGCAGGGACCGTCATGCGCGGTGCAGGACGGCGGGCATCCGTTCGAGCGCGACGATCCGCGAGTGACAACCAGGGCGCTCTCCCCCGCCGGCAACGCCCTCACAGCCAACAAGGTTCAGGAATGACCAATCCCCATCGCAGCTCCCGCATCTCCGGTTTCCACAAGAAGTCGCCGGCGGAGCGGCTGGCGATCGTTTCCGAATTCGCCGGGCTCGACGCAGCGGCGGCGGCATCGCTGCCCGGCACCGGCAACCTGGATATCGACCTCGCCGACCGGCTGGTCGAGAACGTCATCGGGTCGATGAACATCCCGTTGGGGATCGCGACCAACATGAAGGTCGACGGCGAGGATCTGCTGATCCCGATGGCGACAGAGGAATCGTCGGTGGTCGCCGCAGTCTGCAACGCGGCCCGGCAATGCTACGACGCCGGCGGTTTCACCACCTCGATGTTCGGCACGCTGATGATCGCGCAGATCCAGGCGGTCGGCGTCGCCGATCCCTATGCCGCGCGCCTGCGCATCCTCGGTCGGCGCGACGAGATCAAGGCGGTGTGCGACGGCTGCGACCCGATCCTGCTGAAGTTCGGCGGCGGTTTCCGCGATGTCGAGGTCCGCGTGCTCGACAGCCAGAGCGGGCCGATGCTGGTGACCCACCTGATCGTCGACACCCGGGATGCCATGGGTGCCAACGCGGTCAACAGCATGGCGGAGAAGCTGGCCCCCCACATCGCCGAATGGACCGGCGGGCGCTTCTATCTGCGCATCCTGTCCAATCTTGCCGACCGCCGTCTGGCGCGGGCCCATGCGGTGTGGCCGCTCGACCAGATCGGCGGCGAGGCGGTGCGCGACGGCATCATCAGCGCCTATCACTTCGCCGACGCCGATCCCTACCGCGCCGCCACCCACAACAAGGGGATCATGAACGGCGTCAGCGCCGTCGTGCTGGCCACCGGCAACGACACCCGCGCGGTGGAGGCCGGCGCCCATGCCTATGCGGCCCGCAACGGCCGTTACGGCAGCCTGACCCGCTTCGAGGTAACGGCAGACGGTCATCTCAGCGGGTCGATCGAGCTGCCGATGGCCGTCGGTCTGATCGGCGGCGCCACCAAGGCCCATCCCACGGCGCAGGCCTGCCTGAAGATCCTCGGCGTCACCAGCGCCGACCGTCTGGCCCGCGTCATCGCCGCGGTCGGTCTGGCGCAGAACTTCTCCGCGCTGAAGGCGCTGGCGACCACCGGCATCCAGAAGGGCCACATGGCCCTGCACGCCCAGAACATCGCCATGATGGCGGGTGCGGCCGGTGAGGAGATCGACCGCGTCGCCCGCATCCTGGTGGAGCGCGGCACCGTCCGCCAGGACGTCGCCCAAGCGATCCTGGAGGACATGCGGGCAACCGCCCAATAAGCAGGGCCACGAGAAGCAGGTCCATCGAAGGGCCCGGCCAGGCAACCGGCAGGGTCGTGACGCTCCAACGCGGCATGACCCCGCCCCCCGATGAAGAGGAAACGCAATGAAGACGGGACAATTGATTGAGGTCTGGGGGGACACGGTCGACAGCGTCCATCTCGGATGGGCGATGGTGATCGGCTGCGCCATCAGCCTCGGTGCCTTTCTGCTGGCCAACCGCATCCTGGCGAGCCTCGTTGCCGCGCCGGAGATGGCGCGCGCCTATTCGATGCTGGTCGGGCTGGCGGGGTGCCTGGTGTCCGGCGCGGTGTGCGCCCGCCTGTTCCCGCCCAAGCGGGAGGTCGTCGACCGTGCGGCCGATCCTGCCTGGCGGGAGACGCTGATGGCCGAACTGCGATCAGAACCCGGCGGCTTCGGCCGGCTCGCCGACCTTCCCGCGCCGACCGTGGCCGAATTGAAGGAGATGGGGCTCTACGACCTGTTCGCCGCCGAGGAAGCGGCCCAGGATGCCGGAAGGGATGTCGGCGGCCGCAAGGCGGCGCTGCACGGCGTTCCATCCCCGAGCGCCGATGCCCTTCGCTCCGAACCGGCGGCTCGGGAGGCGCGGGCGTGATGGAACTCCTTCTTTCCGACATCCTCTGGGCGGCAGGAATGGGGCTGCTCGGCGCCGTGCTGTTCGCCGCCATCGGGCTGGTGTCCGGCACTGACGAGACCACGACCATTGCGCCCCTGACCCTGCTGGTCGTCCTGCTGGTCGTCCTGCTGGGCGTACCGCCCGCCGGCGTCTTCACCTTCTTTCTCGCCAGCGCGGTCGCCAAGCACATGACCCACGCGGTGCCGACCGCCCTGCTCGGCATCCCCGGCGACACCATGGCGATCCCGCTGATGCAGCAGGCCGGCGTCCTGCGCAATCTCGGCGTGCCGCACATCGCCCTGCGCAAAATGGTGTCCGGCGCCATCATCGCCGCCTTCGTCTCCGTTCCTCTGGCGGTGCTGTTCGCCGTCCTGCTGGCTCCATTCGGACCGGCCATCACCAAGGCGGCACCCTGGATCTTCGTCGCCGCGGCGGTGATCATCGCCTATTTCTCCGCCGGGCGCTGGGCCTCGGTCGTCGCGCTGTTCCCCTTCGTGCTGGTGATCGTCGCCCTGCAGGGACTGACCGCGAAGTTCGGGGTGAAGCTGAGCATCAGCTATTTCCTGGGCATCGCCATCGGCCCGCTGGTGGCCGACCTCTTCTCCGTCCTATCGCCGGTCGACCGCAAGCGGATCGCCCGCGAAAAGGTGCGCAGCTTCGCGCTCGCTCCCGACGTCAAGAGCTGGGGCGGCTATTTCCCGAACCCCTTCAAGGTGCTGGATGCCTCCCAGCTGCGCTGGACGCTGGGCACCGCCGCCGTGTCCAGCGCCACCTTCGTGTTCAGCCCGGTCGCCATGACCGTTCTGCTGGGCGAGGTGGTGGGCTCGCGCGTCCGCCATGTCTACCATCGCATGACGACGGTGCTGACCGCGCGCAACGGCGTCACGGAATCGACCTACATCGCCGAGGCGCTGATCCCGCTGATCGCCTTCGGCCTGCCGCTGAGCCCCGTCGCAGCCGGACCTGCCGCGCCGCTGTTCAACGCGCCGCCACGCTTCACCGTCGATGCCGCGACCGGGCAGGTCAACAACCTGCACAACCTGATGACCAGCTGGGAATTCCTGGGATACGGCCTGCTGGCGGTCGTCCTGGCGGCGCTGGTCTCCTACCCCTTCGCGATGAACTATGCCCGCAGCGCCGCGGCCCTGGTCGCCCGCCGGCTGAGCCACGAGGCGATCATCGCCACCTTCTCCGGCCTGATCCTCGTCATCGGCGTGTGGGAAGGCGGACTGATGGGCCTGCTGGTGATCCTGGCGATCGGTCTGGTGGGCGGGCTGCTCTACCGGACTCTGGGCTTCAACACCGGGGTCCAGTTCATGGGCTATTACACCGCCGTGCTTACGGTCCCCGCACTCACCAAGCTGTTGGGGGTCTGAAGGCCGCGGCGTGCTTGCGGATCGGGTTTCCGCAAGCACGCCGTAACCCCCCTGCCTCCGTTTCGCGGGAGGAGGTCGAGCGGAGAGACCGGATCACACCGCAACCATCTCCATCAGCCGGGCACGGTCGGCGGACGAGGCCGCTTCGCCCTGAAGCGTGATGCACCCCCGTTCCACCGCGTAGAACCGGTCGGCGACGTCGAGCGCACGGTGGATGTTCTGCTCCACCAGCAGGATGGTCAGCCCCGCCCGCTTCAGCTCCGTGATGATCCCGAAAATCTCGTCGACGATCATCGGCGCCAGACCTTCCGTCGGCTCGTCGATCAGCAGCAGCCTGGCGGTGCCCACCATCACGCGGGCCATCGCCAGCATCTGCTGTTCGCCGCCGGACAGGGTGGTGCCGAGCTGCCGTCGCCGTTCGGCCAGCCGGGGAAAGCGGGCGAATGCCTGTCCGATCGCCCGCTCGTTGTCCTGACGGGCACGGCCGGGACATTGGTGCAGCCCCAGCCGCAAATTCTCCTCGACGCTGAGGCCGGGAAAGATGCGGCGATCCTCCGGCACAAGCCCGAGCCCGAGACGTGCGATCGCGTCGGGTGTCTGCCCGGCCAGTTCGACGCCGCCGTATCGGATCGTCCCGGAACTGGCCGGCACCCAGCCGGCGATGGATTTCAGGATGGTGGTCTTGCCGACACCGTTGCGGCCGAACAGTCCGACCACCTCGCCCGGACCGGCCTGGAGGGACACCCCCTGAAGGACATGGCTGAGGCCGTAATGCGCGTGCAGGTTCTCGATGGAAAGCATGGCTGTCACCCGTGTCCGAAATAGGCGGCCTGTACGGCGGGATCGGCGCGCACCACGGCCGGCGGACCCTCGGCGATCTTCCGGCCCTGAGCCATCACGACGACATGGTCCGACAGGCTCATCACCAAGCCGATGTCATGTTCGATCAGCAGCACCGTCAGGTCGCCGGCCAGCGAGCGGATCAGGGCGCCGGTATCGGCCGTATCGCCGTGGCTCATGCCCTGGGTCGGCTCGTCCAGCAGCAGCACCCGCGGTTCGGCGGCCAGCGCCACCGCGATCTCCAACCGCCGCTGCTCACCGTGGGAGAGATTGCCGGCAAGCTCCCCCGCCTTCGCCGACAGGCCGAACCGCTCCAGCAGCGCCTCCGCCTTGGCCAGCGCCCGGCGGCTGTGACCGACCGGACGCAGCGCGTGCCAGGGCCGTTCCAGCACCTGTGCGGCGATCCGCAGGTTTTCCAGGACCGGCAGCTCGAAGAACAGGTTGGTGATCTGGAAGGACCGCGCCAACCCGGCGGCGAGCAGCCGGTCGGGCGAGCGCCCGGTGACATCGGCGCCGTCCAGCGTCACCCGTCCGCCGGTGGGGCGGATGGCGCCGCTGATCAGGTTGAACAGCGTGCTCTTGCCCGCCCCGTTGGGGCCGATGACCGAGGTGATCCGCCCGGCAGCGGCCTCGAATCCGACGCCCGCCACCGCCTGGAGCCCGCCGAAATTCACCGAAAGGTCGCGCAAGCCCAGCGCGCAGGCGCCGCCGGACGTTGCTGTTCTGAGGGGGGCAGCCATCATGGTGTCGCCCTCCCCTGTTCGCTGCGGCGGCTCAGCCGCGCTAGCAGGGCGCCGACCAGCCCCTTGCGCAGAAAGATGACGGACAGCATGAAGATGACACCCACGACGATCAGGTGATGCTCGGTCCAGGAGCCGACGACCGAGCGCAGGGCGGTCAGCAGCAGGCTGCCCACCACCGGCCCCACCAGCGTGCCGACGCCGCCGACGATGACGGTGATCACGGCATTGCCGGAGGTCTCGAAGAACATCAGTTCCGGCGAGACGAAGCCGCGCAGCATCGGGTAGAGCGCCCCGGCCAGTGCCGCGACGCAGGCGGCCAGCACATAGACCGCCAGCTTGTAGCGCCAGGCGTTAAAGCCGAGGAACGGCACGCGCTTCTCGTTGGCGCGGATGGCGGCAAGCGTCCGGCCGAAGGGTGCATCCATCAGATAGGCCAGCCCGGCATAGGCCGCCACGGTCAGACCGAGCACCAGCAGGAAGAAGGACAGCGGGTCGGCGGTGTCGAGACTGAACGGTCCGAAACCGACCTGGATCTGCGGGATGCCGATCAGCCCGTCCGAGGCGCCCAGCGCATGGGTGTTGTAGACGGACTTGGCCGCGACCTGAGCCAGCCCGAAGGTGATGAGAGCGAAGTAGACGCCCTTCACCCGGTTGGCGATGACGCCGCCGATCATGCCAGCCACGCCACCCGCCAGCAGGGCCGCCGCCATCGCCAGCCAGAAGCTGGGGGCGACGTCGCGCAGGACGAGCGCGGAGACATAGGCGCCCAGCCCGAAATACAGCGCCTGTCCCAACGACAAGAGGCCGGTATAGCCCAGCAGCAGATCGACGCTCATCGCGAGCCCGGCGAAGATCAGCGCCTCGGTCGCCAGACGCAGGTAAAAGCCGTTGCCGGTCGCCCAGGCGACGACGGCGAATCCCAGCGCCGCCACCAGGAAGGCCAGCGCCAGCCAATGGACCGGGGCCAGACGGGAAAGCCGGGATGCCGGCTCGGCGCGACCGGGATCGGAGAGGGTGCGCAATGTGGCTTCAGGCATGTCCCAACCTCCCGAACAGGCCCTGCGGCCGGATCATCAGCACCAGCACCATGATCCCGAACACCAGCGGGTCCGACCAGACCGGCGAGATGTAGAGGCTGGACAGCGCCTGCACCTGGGTCAGCAGCAGGCCGGCGATCACCGCCCCCTGGATCGATCCCATGCCGCCGACGATCACCACGGTGAAGGCCATCAGGATGAAGTCGCGCCCCATGGTCGGGAACACGGAGTAGATTGGCGCCAGCAGCACGCCGGACAGGGCGGCCAGCGCCACCCCGAAGGCGAAGGTGCCGGCATAGACCCGGCGCACCGGCACGCCCAGCGACGAGGCCATATCCTTGTCGAAGGCCGCCGCCCGCACCATGGCGCCCAGCCCGGTGCGGAAGACCACCAGCCAGACCGCGGCGATCAGGGCGAGGCCGAAGCCGATCAGGAACAGCCGGTAGTTGGGCAGGAACATGCCGAGGATCTCGGTGCCGCCCTCGATGGGGTTGTCGGGCCGCTGGGTGTTGGGGCCGTAGACCAGCTTCAGCAGGTCTTCCATGATCATCCCCAGCCCGAAGGTCAGCAGCAGGGTCAGGATGTGGCGGTCGCGGCTGTGGAAGACCCGTGCGATCAGCCAGCGCTCGGCCAGCCAGCCGATGGGCAGCATCAGCAGTGGCACCAGCACCAGCAGCGCCCAGAAGCCGACCCCCAGCCCGGCCAGGGTCAGGGCCAGGAAGGCGCCCATGGCGTAGAACTCGCCATGGGCCATGTTGATGACGTCCAGCAGCCCGAAGATGATGGTCAGGCCCAGCGCCATCAGGACGACGGCAACCCCGAGCGACAGGCCGTTCAGCGCCTGCGGCGCCAGGACGAATTGCAGATAATCGATGAGTTCGGCCATGGCCGTCGGCTCCCTGGAAGCGGTCCTCAGAAGCGGGTGCACTGGTCGGGGCCGATGGCGGCGTCGCCCGGCACGGTGCCGACCACGTCGAAGCGGGTGCTGCCGCCGTCCGCCGCGATGCGCACGGCGTACATGTCCTGGACCGCCTGATGGTCGCCGGCCCGCATGGTCTTGGTGCCCTGCGGCGTGCTCCAGCTCAGGCCCTCCATCGCCTTGCGCAGCGCCTCGGTGTCGGTGCCGCCGGCCTTCTCGACCGCCGCCTTGAAGAAGCCGATCAGGCCATAGCTGTCGGCGCCGTAGAGATCCGGGGCGGTGTCGTAGGCCTTGCGGAAGGCGGCGACGAAGGCCTTGTTCTCGGGCGTGGCCAGTTCCGCGGAATAGCCGACGCCGGTGACGAAGCCGTCGGCCGCCTTGCCGATGGCGCCGATGTTCTGGGCGGTCACGGTGCCCGACGCGCCGACGATGGTCAGGTTGCGCAGCAGCCCGTATTCGCTCATCTGCGTCAGCAGCCGAACGGTGTCGTTGCCGGCGGTGGAGGTGTAGAGCACGCTGGGCCGCGCGGCGCGGAGCTGGCCGAAATACTGCGAGTAATCCTTGCTGCCGAGCGGTGCGAACACCTCGCCGGTCGATTGCGCCCCGGTCTTCTCCGCCGCCGCCTTGAAGGCCGCGACGGTGGAGCGTCCCATCTCGTAATCGGGGCCGAGATAATAGACCTTGGCCTTCGGCTTGTCCTTGGCCAGCCATTCCGCCAGAGCCGCCGACTGCTGCCCCGCCCGCGCATTCACCCGGAAGACGTTGGGCGAGCACTTGTCGGTGGTGATGGCGTCGGAGAACGACACGGTGGTGGCGATCAGCCGGCCGTTGCGCTCGGCGAGCTGGCCGACCGCCAGGGTGGAGCCGGAATTGACGGTGCCGGTCAGGAAATCGACTTTGTTGACCTGGAACAGCTTCTCCGCCTTCTGGGTGGCGACGGCGGGATTGGCCTCCTCGTCCTCGAACAGAAGTTCGATCTGGCGCCCCATGATGCCGCCGGCGGCGTTCACCTCCTTCGTCGCCAGTTCCAGGCCCCAGCGGACCTGCTGGCCGATCGGCGCGTAGGTGCCCGACAGCGGGGTCACCACCCCGATGCGGATCGGCTCGGCGGCGGACGCGACCCCGCCGAACCCGAGCAGGACGAGCGCGGCGGTGCCGAGAAGCGTGGTCTTGGTCATGATTTTTGGTTCCTCCCTGTGTTGTCCGTGCTTTGCTGCCCGTGCCGGGAAGCGTCGGTCAGACGCCCTTGAAGACCGGCTTGCGCTTCTCATGGAAGGAGGCGACGCCCTCCTTGAAATCCTCCGAGCCGCGCAGGCGGCCGTAGGCCTGCCCCTCGATCTCGATGGCGCCATTGACCGAGACGTTGTTGCCGCTGTTCAGCACCCCCTTGATGGTGCGCTGGGCTAGCGGCGAGAAGCCGCGCAGTTCGTCGACCAGGGCGGCCACCGTCGTTTCCAGTTCGGCGTCGGCGACGCAGTCGGTGACGAAGCCCCAGTCGGCGGCTTGACGGCCGGGGATGCGCTTGGCCCGCATCACCATGTCCTTGGTGCGGCAGATGCCGATCATGTGCAGCAGGCGGGCCGAGCCGCCGGAACCGGGGATCATGCCGATGCGCATCTCCGGCAGGGCGAACTGCGCGGTCTCCGAGGCGATGCGGAAATCGCAGGCCAGCGACAGCTCGAAGCCGACGCCGAAGCAATAGCCGCGGACCTGGGCGATCACCGGCTTGCGGCAGCGTTCCGGGGCAGCGATGTTGACGGCGAGTTCCGACACATGTTCCGCCGGCATCTCCATGAAACCGGCGATGTTGCCGCCGGATGAGAAATTCTCTCCCTCGGCGCGCAGCACGATCACCCGCACCATGGGGTCGCGGTCCAGCACCTTGAACACGGCGGCGAACTGGTCGCGCTGGAGCATGCTGACGATGTTGAAGGGAGGACGGTGCAGCACGATGTCGGCGCGCTCCAGGGATTCGTCGATCTCCACGCGGAAGCCGTCAAGGTCGGCGAGCAGGCGGTCGGTGCTGTCGAAACGGTAGGGGGTCACGGTCGTGGACTCCATGGATGAAGGCTGGGTTCAGGAGTGTGTCGGGCTGTTCTCAAGGGCGAATTCGCCGGCCTGGAGCTTGCGGCGCAGGATTTTGCCGACCGGCGATTTCGGGATTTCGTCGAGGAAGACGTACTCGCGCGGGCGCTTGAAGTTGGCGAGGCCGGAGGTGCGGCAATGGTCGTCGAGGTCCCTCGCCTCGACGCCATGGGCGCGCTTGACGAAGGCGACGACCCGCTGGCCCCAGCGTTCGTCGGGCAGGCCGGCGACCGCGACCTCCAGCACGCCGTCATGCAGGGACAGCACGCTCTCGATCTCGACCGGCGAGACGTTCTCGCCGCCGGTGATGATCATGTCGTCCACCCGGCCGGTGACGAACAGGTCGCCCTCGGCGTCGAGGAAGCCGATGTCGCCGGTGAAGTACCAGCCGCCATGCAGCGCCTTGGCGTCGGCGTCCGGCCGCTTCCAATAGCCTTCGAAGGACTCGTCGCCCGACAGGTCGGCGGCGATCTGGCCCTCCTCCCCGGCCGCGGCACGCTCGCCGGGATCGAAGCTGCCGAGACGGACGATGCGGATGCGCTGATTCAGCGCCGCCTTGCCGGCCGATCCCGGCTTGGCCGGGGCGTTCTGGTCGATGGTGAAGGTGTAGATCTCGGACGAGCCGTAATGGTTGACGAACAGCTCGGGCCGGAAGGCGGCCTCCAGCCGCTTCAGCAGGCCGTCGGTCATCGACGCCCCGGCGAAGCCCAGCTTGCGCACCGACGACACGTCGGTGCCTGCGAATTTCGGGTCGGCCAGCAGGTCGTGATAGAGCGTCGGCACCAGATAGAGGCAGCTCAGCCGCTCCGCCGCGATCAGCTCCAGCGCTCGGGCCGTGTCGAAGCGGGGCAGGCAGACGAAGCAGCCATCCACCAGCGCCATCGCCAAGAGCGAGCGCACACCCATCGTGTGGTAGAGCGGCATGACGCCCAGCGTCCGCTCGCCCCGGCGGTAGCAGTTCTGGGCGACATGGGCGACGGCAGCGGCACGCTCCGTCCGGTGGCGGCGCGGCACGCCCTTGGGCTTGCCGGTGGTGCCGGAGGTGTAGAGGAACAGCGAGACATGCTCCGCCGTGGCGCGGGGCTGCGCCGGAGCCGGATCGCCGTCCAGCAAATCGGCGAAGCGGCGGTCGCCGGCTTCGACCGGATTGCCGACCGCGATGCGGGGCAGCGCTCGTGCCGCGGCGGAGGTCCGGACGACGTCGGCCGACACGTCCTGATAGAACAGGGCGCGCACCTCGGCGTCGGGCAGGCAGTAATCCAGCTCGTCGGGCTTCACCCGCCAGTTCAGCGGCACCACGGCGATGCCGGCCAGTTGGCAGGCCCAATGAATGGTCGCCATCTCCCAATTGTTCTGCAACGCGGTGGCGATGCGGTCGCCGGGGCGCAGGGCAAGTCGGTCGAAGGCGCCGACCAGCCGGCGGATGCGCTCCAGCCACTGAGCGTAGGTCAGCCGCAGGTCGCCATCGACGATGGCGACCGCGTCGGGGCTGCGTTCCGCGCTCGCCAGGATGCTGCGGCCGAGGTCAAACATGGGCGACCTCCCCCACCGTCCGGCCGGTGACGTCCATCACGGCGCGGACGATGCCGGCATAGCCGGTGCAGCGGCAAAGATGGCCGCTCAGCATGTCGCGTAGCTCCTCTTCGGTTGGCTTGGGATTGCGGTCCAGGTAATCGGTCAGCGACATCAGGATGCCGGCGGTGCAGAAGCCGCATTGCAGGGCGTGATGCCGGCGGAATGCCTCCTGGAGCGCGGTCATGCGTCCCTCGTTGGCCTGCGCGAGCCCTTCGACGGTGTCGATGCGCCGGCCGTCGGCCTGCACCGCCAGCGTCAGGCAGGCGCGGACCGCCACGCCGTCGATGCGGACGGTGCAGGCGCCGCAGACGCCGTGCTCGCAGCCGACGCGGGTGCCGTGGGCGCCCAGTTCGTGGCGCAGGAAATCGCTCAGCAGCAGGCGCGGATGGGCGTGCCCGGTGCGCGGCGTGCCGTTCAGGACGATGGAGACGGCATGTCGCGTCTCGGCCGCCAGCGGCGATGTGGATTTCAGCGGCGGCATGACAGGGCTTCCTCAAGGACAATGCGGCCGATCCGGCGGACGAGGTCGCGGCGATAGCGCGCGGTGGCGTGCTGGTCGTCGTCACCGCCGAGATCCCAGGCGAAGGCGTTCAGCGCCTCGTCGAGATCCGGCGGCAAGTCACCCTCGACCAGCGGCCAGGAGCGCATGGTCGGCCGGTCCGCCACCCCGCCGACGGCGAGGCTGGCGGACTGCCCATCCACGGTGGCGGCGCAGGCGGCGATGGCGAAGTCGCCGTGCCGCATCGACTGCTCGCGGAAGGCATGGCCGCTGCCGGGCTTCGCCAGGGGAAAGCGGACGCATTCGACGATCTCGTCCGCCGCCTTTACCGTGGTCAGCGGCCCCAGAAAGAAATCGGCGGCGGCGACGGTGCGGCGGCGGCGCAGGTTGCGCAGCACCACCTCGCCGCCGGTGGCGACCAGACAGAGCGGCGTCTCGGCGCTGGGATCGGCATGGGCGACGGAGCCGCAGAGCGTGCCGCGGTTGCGGGTCTGGAAATGGCCGACCCATGGCAGGGCGGCGGCGAGCAGCGGAACCTCCCGCGCCAGAGTCGGGCGGGCCAGCACCTCGGCCTGCGTGACGGCGGCGCCAATGGTCAGCCAGCCGTCCTCGACCCGTAGGCTGCGCAGTTCCTCCAGCCCGCCGAGGTCGATCAGCAGGCGCGGCTGGACCAGCCGCATGTTCAGCATCGGCATCAGCGACTGGCCGCCGGCGATCACGCGGGCGTCGTCGCCCTCGGCCGCCAGTGCCGCCAGCGCGTCGGCGACGGTCGCCGGCCGCAGATAGTCGAAGGGTGCGGGTTTCATCGGTCGAGTCCCAGAAGACGCAGCAGGCGCGTCAGAAGTGACGGGTGTTCGGCCGGCGCAGCGGCGCCGCCGGCACGGGCGACCAGCTTTTCGAAGAACTGGCCGATCAGCAGGCGCGACGCGCTGTCGAGCATCCGTCCGCCGACCGCGGCGACCTTGCCGCCGACCGACGCGCCGTAGCGGTAGGTGACGCGCGTTCCGGTGGCGGTGCGTTCCAGTGTGACATGCCCGGTGCCGCTGCCCGATCCCAGCGCGCTGGTGCCGCTGCCGGTCAGGGTCAGCGCATGGGGCGGGTCGAGGTCGGACAAGGCGACCTCCGCGGTATAACGGCCGCGCACTGGTCCGATTCCGACCACCACCTCCGCCCGGTAGGCGTTGGGACCGACGAGGTCCAAGGCCTCGCAACCGGGCAGCAGCGCCGCCAACTCCTTGGGATCGAGCAGGATGGCCCAGACCTGTTCCGGCATGGCTGGCACCTCGCGGCTGCCTTCCCCGGTCAGGCCGCGTCCGCCCGGTGTGGCGGTCGGCGGCGGAGTTTCTCCGGAACCGGCGGCAGAGGCCGGTCGCGGCGGTTCCGGCGGATGGATCATCGCCGCCAGCTTGGACGGGGTGATCGGCAGGGAAGGCACCTCGTCCATGCCATCGGCGGAAAGGGCGTCCGCCACCGCATTGGCGAGGCAGACCGGCGTGCTCATGCAATTCCCCTCCCCCACCCCCTTGGCGCCGAGCGGCGTCACCGGCGACGGGCTTTCGCGATGAAGGATGACGGGAACCGGAATCTCGCAGGCGGTCGGTACCAGATAGTCGGCGAAGGTGCCGGACAGGAACCGGCCGTCGTCGCCATAGGCGTATTCCTCGTACAGCGCGGTGCCGACGGCATGGGCGAAACCGCCCAGGATCTGGCCCTCGACCAGCAGCGGGTTCAGCAGCCGGCCGGCGTCATGCATGGTGACGTAGCGGTCGATCCGCAGCGCCCCGGTGTCGCGGTCGATCTCGATCCCGCAGAAATCGAAGATGAAGCCGTAGCAGGCAGAACTGTTGATGTGGTCGGCGTCGGTCGGCGCCTTCAGTGGCTCCGGCGTCCAGAAGGCGGTCTCGCGCAGCGCCGCCTCCTGCCCATCCGGCAGCGTGCCGGGCGCCCAGTGGCCGGCGGCGGCGACGCGGGGGAAGGACAGGCCGTTGTCCGGGTTGGCGTCGGCGAAGACCCTGCCGCCGGCGAAGCGAACATCCTCCGCCCGGCAATTCAATTGCCCGGCGACCAGCGCCGCCATGCGGTCGCGCAGCCGGGTCGCCGCCACCTGGGCCGCTCCCGCCACCGCCCCGGCGAAGCGGCTGGAATAATTGCCCGACGCGATCGACCAGGCGTCCTTGCCGGTGTCGAGGTCGGTGTTGACGCGGATGTCCTCGAACCGCAGGCCGAAGACGTCGGCCACCACCTGGGCCAGCACGGTGCGGTGCCCCTGGCCCTGCGGCGCCGAGGCCACCGTCACCGACACGCCGCCGGTGGGATCGACGGCGACGCTGGCGGTCGCCTGCGCGCCGTTCTTCGGTCCGGCCTTGCGCCGCTCGTCGGCGGTCAGGACGGTGGTGATGTAGCCCATGTTGGAGATCGACGGCTCCACCACCGCAGCATAGCCGATGCCGTAGATCCGCCCCTCCGCCCGCAGCGCGTCGCGCCGGGCCTTCAGCGCGTCGAGCGCCCCCTCGCGCACCGCCTGCTCCAGCGTGGCGCGGTAATCGCCGCTGTCGAGCGTCCCGCCCGACGCAGTACGGTAGGGCATGGCGTCGGCCGCCACCAGATTGCGGCGGATGACGTCGAGCGGGTCCAGCCCCAGATCCGCCGCCACCCGGTTCATCAGCCGCTCCAGCCCGTAATAGAGCTGGCCGCCGCCGAAGCCGCGGTTGAGGCCGGTCGGCGTCTTGTTGGTGACGACGATGCGGTTGGTCACCGCGAGGTTCGGAATATCGTAGGCGCCGGTCAGGTTGCCGTGGTTGCGGTAGAGCGAGGCCGGCTCCGGCGCCCGCAGATAGGCACCGCAATCCTCGGTCTGCTCCATCCGCAGAGCCAGCACCCGGCCGTCCGGCTCCACCGCCGCGTCGATGCGCATGCGGCGCGCGGTGGCCGAGGTGGCGGCCATCAGATGCTCCAGCCGGTCCTCCACCCATTTGACTGGCCGCCCGGCGACGCGAGCGCACAGCCCCATCAGCACGACATAGGGGAAGACCGCCTGCTTGTTGCCGAAGCTGCCGCCGGAATGGGGCGGCGTCTTCAACCGCAGCCGCGATCCCGGCACGTTCAGTGCGCGGGCCATCACCGGATGGACGGCAAAGGGTCCGGAGAAGTTGGACAGCACCTCGTACGCGTCCTCGGCCGCGTCATAGTCGGCGACGACGACGAAGCACTCCATCGGGGTGCAGGAGTTGCGGGGATACTCGACCTCGACCGACACGCTGCGGGCTGCACGGGCGAAGGCGGCCTCGGGGTCGCCATAGCGGAAGCTGCGGCTGTTGACGAGGTTGGAGCCCACCGCCGGATGCAGCAGTTCCGACTCTTTCTCCAGCGCCTGGGCAATCGAGGTCACCGGCGGCAGCGGGCGATAGCGCACCTCGATGCGGTCGAACGCGTCCTCCGCGACATAACGGCTGTCGGCCAGCACCACCGCCACCGGTTCGCCGACATGGCGCACGCGGTCGATGGCGAGGCACCAATGCTCCATCGGGGCACGGATGCCGACCAGAAAGGCGCTGGCATGGCGCTTGGCGTCGTCCCCCGTCACCACGGCGGCGACACCGGGAACCGCCAGCGCGGCGGCGGTGTCGATGCCCAGCAGCTCGGCATGGGCGTGCGGGGAGCGCAGGATCGCGGCATGCAGAGTGCCGGGCTTCACCGGCAGGTCGTCGGCATAGCGGGCGACGCCGGTCAGCAGCGCCGCGTCCTCCACCCGCGGCATCGCGCGGCCGACGAACGGGGCCGCCGCCGACTGCGCCGGATCCCCTTCGAGTTCAATGGTCTGCGTGGCGGTCTGCGTGGCCGTCATCGTCATCCTCCCGTTACCGGAGGAGACTAGACCGTTCGCCAAGCAAAGCTTTTACCGTGGAGTGTCGCGATTTACCCTAGCGTCTCATTTTCACGCGTCTCGTTTTCATGCATGCCCGGCCTCGGGCGGCCCCCCGGCCGGCCGGTCCACCAGATTGACCACCCGGCGGTATTCGGTGGGCGTCACGCCCTGGTGGTTGCGGAAGAAGCGGCTGAAATGGCTGGGCGCCGAAAAGCCGAGGCGGCCGGACACCTCGGTCGCGCTCTCCAGCCCGGCGGCCATGGCGTCGATGGCTGCCTCCATCCGCAACACGTTGAAATAGAGCGCCGGGGTGATCGCCAACGTCTGCTGGAACAGCCGGAACATGTGGGCGCGCGACAGGCCGGCGGCGGCGGCGACCCGACCGGCATCGAAGTCCTCGCCCAGGGTCCCCCGCATGAAGCGGATGGCCTGACGGATGCGGAAGTCGCCCGCCGCCGGTGCGGCATAACGGGTTCCGCCCAGCCTCCGCCATTCGGAGAAGCGGTCGATGATGGCGATCATCAGGTCGAACAGCGCCTCCTCCATCCGCTCACCGGACGGGTCGTCATACAGCAGCTCCGCCGCCATGCGGTCGGCCAGCCGGCGAATGTGCGGCGTCAACTCGCCGCAGGACTGCGCGAAGAAGCCGGGATTGCCGCTGGCGTTGAGTTCCCGCTGCATGGCGCCGAGCCAGCGCGGCTCGATGTACAGCGCCAGGATCACGGTGCGCGGGGCGCCCGGCTGATGGGCATAGGAATGGGCCTCCCAGCTGTTGACCAAGACCGCAGTGTCGTCGCGAAGCGGGTAGAGCCGTTCCCCCACCGCAAAGCGGGTGTCGGCGCCGGACGCCTTGATCAGCACATGGCAATGGGGATGCGCGTGATGGATCAGCGCATTGTCCATGTCCAGCAGCGCGACGCGGCCGAAGCCTCCCTGATGGATGCGCATCGCTTTCGACATGGCCGCCCGTCCCTTTCCACACGCCCGCAGCCACCGGCTGCCGGGACGCTCTTTGATCATTTGTTTGACAAGCTAATCGTCAATGCGAGCCTTTACCAGAGCCATCGGACAGGAACGGTCGGACGCACGGCTGTCGGCGGCAGCACAAAGGGCAGCATCAAATCATCAAGAGGGCGCCCCGCCGTATAAGGGACCTTCAACAAGCTACGGACACGCTTGCCGAACATCCCCAGTGACGGCGGGACACGCCAAAGTAGCCCACGCCCCCCAGCTGCGCGATTAGGGGTTACCCTGCGTCAGAATGCCCGGCGAGGTGAACCGGACGGACGTCGTCGTGAGGCTGAGGACGGGGGTTTCAACATCCCGTTCGTTCCGGCAGCCCGGCAACGGGTGGGGCGGGCGCACAGGACTTCGCCGCGCCTTGTCCCGCACTGCCGTCGGCGGCCGGTGCGGTGCGGACGCCTATTCCGCTCAAATCGTAGCCGGTCCAGGCAAGATGGCCCGGCGACATCAGCAGCGGAGCCCAGATCACGGCCGACAGGACATTGAACGTCTGAAATTTCCGATGGGGCATCGCCATCATACCGGCCGTCGTCGGCACCACCGCGCGCAGCGGGCCGATGAAGCGCGCCAGGAACACGCTCTTGCTTCCATGACGCTGGAAGAAGGCTTCGCCACGGCGGCGCAACTCGGGTTGCCTGCTCAACGGCCATATCCGGAACATATGTTCGCCATAGCGGCGGCCCAGCCAGTAGGAGGTGGCGTCCCCCAGGATGGCACCGCCCGCGATCGCCAGATAGACCGACCAGAAATCGAGAACGCCCGCGCCCACAAGCGCGCCGGCGGCGGTCAGCATGATGACGCCGGGAATGAGAAGCCCGACGAGTGTCAGCCCCTCCGCAAACGCCAACAGGAAGATGATGACTTCCGCCCAGTCCGCATGCGCTTCGATGAAGGCGGCGAGAGCGGCCCCCTGGGCTGCAAAATCCGGCAGTCCCGTCAGCAAGGTGCCTGCGCCCATGTCGTCTCAAGCCTTGCAGAGCGCTGGCTGACGGTGGGCCGTCGATGCAGGTCGGTCATGCGAAGCGCCAAGTCCTTTTCCAAGTCGATGAAGCCGTCGAAATTCCAAAACACGATCACGCCCTTCAGCACAAGCGCAGGCCGCAAGCCCGGGCATCCCGGCCACGTCTCCGTCGCCGGAACAGCTTCAGATCAGCTCAGGCCCAAGCGAACCATAGCTGGATTCGCCTCCATGGTCATACAAGTCCACCTCGTGCGATTTATCGCATGCGGGGCAATCGTAGCTTCCTCCCGCCGAGGCCGAAACGCCCTATCATGACCAAACCTTGGACGTTGCCGTGGCGGCGCGACCAAGCCAAATGGCCTCCGACGAACCCGGTGCGGTTCAAGGCGTACTTACGTCTTTTGTTCAGGATTTTCCAGAGCCCGCTAAGCCTCTTGTGGAAATTGAAGGAAGACGGGCTCTCCGGCAAATTATGAAAACTTGTTTTTATAAATGGGTCAATGACTTCATTGACACCGGCAAAGAGCCGTGAAAGGTGCAAAAATGAAAGGTGCCATCTCACCGGAATTTTGGAAAGACAAGCGCGTTTTCCTGACTGGCCACACAGGCTTCAAGGGAAGCTGGCTGTCATTGTGGCTCGCGAGCATGGGCGCCGAGGTCCGCGGTTACGCGTTGGCCCCGGAAGCGCGCAGCTTGTTCACGTTGAGTGGTATCGATCGCGATATTGACAGCATCTATGCCGATATTCGCGACACAGACCTTCTGTGTCAGGCGATACGTAGGTTCAAACCGGATATTGTGCTGCACTTGGCCGCTCAATCCCTTGTCCGCGTGTCCTACGCCGATCCGATCGGCACGTATTCCACCAACATCATGGGCACTGCCAATCTGCTGGAAGCGGTGCGGGCGTGCGACAGCGTGCAAGCCGTCGTCGTGGTGACGTCCGACAAATGCTACGAAAACCGCGAATGGCTGTGGGGGTATCGCGAAGACGAGCCAATGGGCGGGTATGACCCTTACAGCAGCAGCAAAGGTTGTGTCGAGTTGCTGGTTTCGTCTTGGCGCCGCTCTTATTTCGCCGATCGCGACCATCCCGATGGTGCTTGCCGTCTGGCAAGCGCCCGCGCCGGCAATGTCATCGGTGGTGGTGACTGGGGGCAGGATCGCTTGGTTCCCGATATCTTGAAAGCCTTTGAAATCCGCAAGCCTGTGCGGATCCGTTTTCCCAATGCCATACGGCCCTGGCAACATGTCCTGGAGCCGCTAAGAGGATACCTGCTGCTGGCGGAACGCCTGGTCACCCACGGCGTCGCTTTTGCGGAAGGTTGGAACTTTGGCCCCGACGCGGACAGCGAGAGAACCGTTTCCGACATCGTCGATCGTCTCTGCAGGCTCTGGGGAGAGGGTGCTTCATGGGAGTTGGATGAGGGCACTCAGCCGCATGAAGCGCGCCTGCTCAAGCTCGACTCCGCCAAGGCGCGGGCGCGGCTGGATTGGCTGCCGTGGTGGACGATCGACGATACATTGTCCGCAATTGCTTCATGGCACAAAGCATACCTGAGCAACTGCGATGTCCGCGATTTCACTCTGGGACAGATTGCTCACTATCAATCCAAGCAGCACACCCCTGAAGCTCTGCTGGTCCAGGCCTGACGATCCTTCCTGTCGAAGCCATCAGGCCGCCGCCGGAGAAACGTCAAGGATGCGGAGCGGGGGTTTTGGGCCGCCGCGATGAGACACGCTTGGTTCGGGCCGTCATCGGAGCAGGGCGGCCGAGGTGGCCATGAGCGGCCAGCCCGACCTTTGGAAAGGCTGGCCGCTCATGGCTGCCCGGGGGCGTCCCCATGTAGATCAATAGCATTGCGACGGCCGCAGGGCTCCCCCTGCGGCCGTCGCGTTGTGGCTGTCGAGCGGGGATACAGCCGCTACGCGCTGCTTGGCATACCGAGGATGGCTTTGCGGACATGGAAGGCTTCAGCGTAATGCCCGGCTGCCCGGCATTCCATGCCACGCAGCCGGGCGAGACCGCGAAAGGTCTCGGCATCGAACCAATCCTTGGAGCGCTGGCTGCCGAAGTGCGAGATCAGGAGATCAATCTTGCGCTCCAGAACACCAGGGTGCAGCGGTACGTAAAGATTGGGCCTCCCCAGATCGCCATCCCATTTGGGGACTTCGTACTCCAGGATCAGGTGGTTGCGGAACACGGTCCAAATCAGTCGATTGACCTCGCGGTGATCCTGGTGTGCGTCGTCGCCCCGGTGCGTTAGGATCAGATCCGGCTGCACCCTTCCCCTCAGATCATTGAGCCAGGCTTTGATCTCCCGGCTTTCCTCTGGGAACTGGGTGTCGGTGAAGTCGGCCAATTCGATTTCGGCCCGAGCGGCATCCTTCACGAAATCCTCGGCCGAGGCGCGGGCTTCCTCGCGGCGCGGGCCGGCTGCACTGAGCACGCACCAGTGGATGTCGAGCTTCACGCCGGCGGCTATCCAGCCGAGGATGGTGCCGCCGGCGCCGATCTCGATGTCGTCGGCATGGGCGCCCAGGCAGAGGACCGAGAGCCGGTGGCCTGCCCGTGCCGGGACCAGGGGGAGCATCACGCCACCTCGAGCCCGGCAGCGGGGACGGCATAGCGGTGACTCGCCTGCCAGGGCATCTGGCCCTTCTCGACCATGTCCTCGAGCACTTGGCGGTCCCGCAGCGTGTCCATGCAGCGCCAGAAGCCCTCGTATCGATAGGCCATCAGCTGGTTGGCGTCGATCAGGCGCTGGAACGGTTCGAGGACCAGTTCCTCGCCGTCTTTCATGTAGTCGAAAATCTCCTTACGGAACAGGAAGTAGCCGCCGTTGATCCACATCTCGGACCGCTCCGAACTGCGGAACTCGCGCACCTCGCCGTCCGGGAGCATGTCGACGAGGTGGTAGGTGAGCGGCGGCCGCACCGCCAGGAAGCAGCCGATCTTGCCGCTTGCCTTGAAGCGCGCCACCATATCGTCAAGGTCGACGTCGGTCAGGCCATCACTGTAATTGGCCATGAACATCTCCTCGCCGCGCAGATGCTCGCGCACCGCCCACAACCGCGAGCCGATGTTGCGCCAGATCCCGGTGTCGATCAGCGTGATCCGCCAGTCGGCCGTCTGCTTGTCGAGCACCTCGACGTCGCCCCCACGCCCCCGCAGCACGCAGTCCGCGAAGGACTGGTGCCGGAAATTCAAGAAGAAGTCCTTGATGACGTTGGCTTTGTAGCCCAGGCACAGCACGAAGTCATCGTGGCCGTAATCGGCATAATACTGCATAACATGGCACAGGATCGGCTGATGCCCGATCGGGATCATCGGCTTGGGGATGCTTTCCGAGAAATCGCGGATCCTGGTGCCGAGACCGCCGCAGAACAGGACGACCTTCATGGGGAGACCTCCTTATGATCAAGGGCGGCGGGATGAACGATGGTGGGAACAGGGATCGGCACGATGAACTTGCCGCCCCAGGCCGCGATGTGGCGCATCTGGTCGAGGATCTCCGTCTTCAGGTTCCATGGTAGGATGAAGACGTAGTCCGGGCGGGTGCGCTCGATCGCCTCCACCGGCAGGATGGGGATGCGCATGCCCGGGGTGAAACGGCCGTGCTTGTACGGATTGCGGTCGACGGTGAAATCAAGGAAGTCGGGACCGATGCCGCAGTAGTTGAGCAGGGTGTTGCCCTTGCCGGGGGCGCCGTAGCCACAGATCGACTTGCCCTCGTTCTTGAGCCGGATCAGCAGGCTCAGGATGTTGCGCTTGGTGGCGCGCACCCGCTCGCTGAAGCCGCGGTAGGTTTCCATGTGGCGCAGCCCCAGGGCCTCCTCGCGCGCCAACAACGCCGCCACGGCGGGCGCCATCGGCCGGGTCGACGCGGCATGGACCAGATAGACGCGCAGCGATCCGCCATGGGTCGGCAGTTCTTCGACGTCGATCACCTTCAGCCCGTGGCGGGTCGCCATGATCTCGATGGTCGTCAGCGAGAAGTACGAGAAATGCTCGTGGTAGATCGTGTCGAACTGGTTGCCCGCCATGAGCCGCTCGAGATGGGGAAACTCCAGCGTCACCACCCCGTCAGGCTTGAGCAGGCGGCTGATTCCCGCAACGAAATCGTTGAGGTCGGGCACCTGGGCCAGCACGTTGTTGCCGACGATGAGGTCGGCCATCCCCCCTTGCTCCGTCAGTGTCTCGGCCAGCCGTACGCCGAAGAAGTCGACGAGGGTCGGCACGCCCTGCTCGACGGCGACCGCGGCGACGTTTGCCGCCGGCTCGATGCCGAGCACCGGCACGCCGAGCGGCTTGAAGTGCTGCAGCAGGTACCCGTCGTTGCTCGCCAGTTCGACAACCAGACTGTCGGCCCCGAGGTTCAACCGTTGTGCGATCATCTCGCAATAGGTCTTGGCATGCGCCACCCAGCTGGGCGAATAGGACGAGAAATAGGCGTATTCGGTGAAGATCTCCCGCGGACTGACATATTCCCGCAGCTGCACCAGGAAGCACTGGTCGCAGACCATGACACGCAACGGGAAATACTCCTCCATCGCGTCGACCTTGCCGGGCGGGAGGAAGCTCTCGCAGGGCGGCGACATGCCGAGATCCACGAAGCCGTGGATGAGCTCGGCGCCGCACAGGCGGCAATGGCAGCCGCCCTGCGGTTGTGCGGGCTGTGTATCGTTTGTCGGTTGCATGCTCATCCTCGGCATCTCCAATGGCTCCGCGGCAAATCCAGGAGCCCAGGATTTACCGTCGGGCCGACTGTGCTCGACTTGATGCTGCGAAGAGTAACTTTGCAGCCGGGGAGGAGATATTCAGCACTTGGGTGGAGAAACCGGCGTAAGGCGGGCATCAGTCTTGAGAGGTATCCTTTCCGCCCTTGCCGGAAATGCTGCGGTCAGCGCGCGGGGGCCCGCCGGATCAGGGTCCGATCGAGCAGTCGCCGCCCCGCCTCGAACCGTCCTCCGCGGTTGACCAGCAGCAGGAGCTCGGCGAAGAAGGGGTGGCGCGTAAGCCACAGTCCGGCGACCCAGCCGAAAGCGGCCAGGACCACGGCCAGCATGGTGCCGGAGATCGACAGCCTCGGATCGAATCCATGCATGGCGACGACGGCAAGCGGCCCCGACAGGCACAAGGCGGTCACCACGGCACTGCGCCATACGGCACCGGCGACCTCGCTCCAGGCGAATCCGACATGACGCCGCACAGCGACGAGTGCGACCGCCATCTGGAACGGGATCGTGATGAACTGGCTCAGCGCCATCTCTTCGACACCCTGGAGACTGGCGGCGCAGAGCACGGTGGCGCAGACCAGGACCGAGACAAGCTTCGCCACCAGAGCGTCCTGTTGGGCGCCAAGAGCGACGAGGACGGGCTGCGTCAGGATCACCGGGAACCAGAACATGCAGGCGACGGACATGAGGCGCACCAGCGGCACGATTCCAGTCCATTGCTGTCCCATCAGGATCAGGACGACCGGATGCGCCAGCACGGTCAGCAGAAGCAGAGCCGGCCAATGGAACACGGTGATGTGGCTGAGCGCCAGCAGATAGGCGCGCTTCACGTCGCCGCCCTGGCGAGCGCTGGCGGCGAAAGCGGGAAAGGCCACCGAGAACACGCCGGAGAGCACGATGCGGTCCGGCAGCGTAACGACCATGCTGGCCCGGTTGTAGAAGGCGACGACATCGACCGTGAGGATGCGGCCGAGCACAAGCTGTGGCAACGACTCATAAAGCCGGCCCAGCGCCGCGACGGCGCCGTTGCAGCCGCCGAAGCCAAGGGCGCTGCGCCAGGACGCCAGTGACGGGACGAACATCCACCAGTGCGGCCGGAACCACAACGCCAGCACGGTGGTGGTGGCGGCGGCGGCGAGCCATGCCCAGGCGAAGCTCATGAAGCCGAAGCCCAGGGCGGCCAACGCGACCGTGATGGCGGCGCCGACGACCGCGACCGCCGTGTTGAGTGCTGCGAGCACACCGAACGCCATGTCCCGCCTGAGCAGAGCGACGACGGGCAACGACAGGGTTTCCAGCAAGCCGGCGGCAATCACCACCCGGATGTAGTCGGACAGCCCTGGCTCGCCGTAGAAGTCGGCCATCCAGGGCGCCAGGACCGCCAGACCAACCGCGACCGGCGCATACAGCACAAGCAGAACGGTGAAGGCCGTCCGCATGTCGGGCCGCGACACCTCCGGCCGCTGGATCAGGAAGTCCGGGCTGACGAACTCGCGCAGCGCCAGCGCCAGCGTCATGATGCCCAGGCCGATCACCGACAGGCCGACCTCTCCTGGGGTGAGCAGCCGCGACACGACGGACACCGTCACGAAGTTGATCGCCAAACCGGCATAGCGTTCGCAGGCATTGAACAGGAGCGCGCGTCTGACCCTGGTCATGTGTCCTTCCCCTCCCGGATGGACGGAGCACCCGACGCCCCGCCGCCGCAGCGGATGATAGAAGGGGCAGCGCCGCCGCGATCCCTCGTCAAAAGCCTTAAAAGGCCGTGGGCACCCTACTGAAAAGGACTGAAGCCCGGGCCTCTGGAGATGCCGGCTAAGTCCCTTGCCTGAATCGCGGCGAGGCGATCGCGGACCTATCATCCGATGCGGGTGCCCGGGACCATGGGGTCATCCCGGGGCGGCAATGGAGGCTCGGCGTGACAAGTGTGGATGTCGTGGTGCCTTCCTACCAGTATGGCCGCTATCTTCGCGGTTGCGTCACCAGCGTGCTGAGGCAGGACATCGCGAACTTGCGCGTCTTGATCATCGACAATGCCTCGACCGACGACAGCGTCGAGATCGCCCGCCGACTGGCCGCCGAAGACCGCCGCGTCGAGGTCCTGGCGCGCCCGCACAACCTTGGTCCGCACGCCTCCTTCAATGACGGAATCGACTGGGCGTGTGCCGATTATTTTCTGATCCTGTGCGCCGACGACCTGCTGGCTCCGGGCGCCTTGGCGCGCGCCGTGACGGTCATGGAACAGCATCCTGGGGTGCATCTGACCTACGGTGGGGTGGTGATCGACACCTCGACCGCTGGCATGCCGCCAGACCCCTGCTTTCCAAATCTCGGTCTTCCCCCGGTCGGCCCGGTGGCGGCCGACTGGCGCATTCAGTCGGGATCCGCCTTGCTGGAGCGGTTCTGCCGGACCGGCCGTAACCACATCCCGGGTCCGACTGCGGTGGTCAGGACCAGCGTCCAAAAGCAGGTCGGCTATTACCGGCGCACGCTGCCGCAGACCGACGATCTGGAGATCTGGATGCGATTCGCCCTGCAAGGCGACGCTGCGGAAACCGACGCCGTCCAGGGAATCGCCAGGGTGCACCCGTTGAGCCAATCCGCCTCCTCCCGCACCGTCCACGACTGGAATGTCGAGTTCCTGGCCGCCTTCGAGACGTTCTTCGCCGACGCCGGGGCCGCATTGCCGCAAGCCGGACGGCTGCGCCGGCTGGCCCGGCGGGCGCTGGCCGAGCGGGCTTACTGGTGTGCCGCGTCCCACCTGGCACGGGGCGATGTTGCCCTGGCGCGCGACCTTATTCGCTTTTCGGTGCGGATGGCGCCGTCGACCGCGGTGCTGCCGCCTGTCACGGCCCTTCTGCGCCGCCCCGACACCTTGCAGAGGCTGGGCCGGCTCTCCGCCGACCTGACCGCACCGCTGCGCCGGCGCTTCGACGGCACCCCGTAACGGCGCCCGGTGACCCGCCATCCTCCGGCGCCCTCCCCCTTGAGAGGCCAGCATGCAGTTCGAGCAGACGACGCTCCCCGGAGCCCATCTCATCCGTCCCGATCCTGCCCATGACGAACGAGGCTTCTTTGCCCGCACCTTCTGCGTCCGCGAATTCTCCGAGCATGGGCTGGAGACGACGTTCGTCCAGCACAGCACATCCTACAACATCAAGCGTGGAACCCTGCGCGGCATGCATTTCCAGCGTCCGCCCGACGGCGAGGTCAAGCTGGTGCGCTGCCTGAGCGGTGCGATTTGGGACGTGATCGTCGACCTGCGTCCCGGCTCCACCAGCTTCGGACGCTGGCAGGGCTTCGAACTCACCGCCCGCAACCGGCACCAACTCTATATCCCCAAGGGCTTCGCCCACGGATTCCAGACCTTGGCCGACGACACGGAGGTTGGCTACCTCATTTCCGCGTTCCATGTGCCCGGCGGCGCTTGCGGGGTGCGCCATGACGATCCGGTGCTCGCCATTGACTGGCCGCTGCCGCCGGTGGCAGTGAGCGAGCGGGATCGGTCCTGGCCGGACTTCGCCGTCGCCATGGAGGACCTTCCCGCCTGAGGGGGCGCTCAACTGGGGAGACGGCGGGCGTCGCGGACCGTCATCACCCCGCCGCGTAGGCGATGAGGCCATGATCGCGGAGCATCGCTGCGGTGTCCGCGATCACGCCAAAGGGCAAGCCGGCACGTTCGGCGATGTCGAGCAGGCTGCGGCGCCCATCGGCTTGGTTGAGCACCCAGAGCATGGCCATGTTCCGCGCCGGCGCGTCCCGGTCGCCACCGATTGCCGTATAGAGCCCGCGCCGCCCGAGCTGCGGCTCGCATTTCGGCTGGAGGTTCACCGGCGTCGCGTCTGCTTCCAGGACATCGAGTGCCGCCACCACCAGACGGTAGGAGTGGGCAAGCTGCTCGGGCTTGATGAACGCCAGATCGTCGGCCGAGGTGTGATACTCGGGATAGGTGCCGAACTGGCTGCGCTGGAACGAGCCCACGGGCAGGTCGAAGCCTGGCGAGCAGAACTGGCGCTCGTCGTAGCCGTAGGGGAAGAAGTCGATCACGGCAGCCGAGGGGGAACCATGGCGCAGCACATGCGCAATGGCGCGGTCGATGGCGGCATCGCCCTTTCGGCTCTTTTTGTAGGTCGGAGCGCCGGCGTCGCCGACTCCCGACAGCACGAGCCCATGCCGGATGCGCTCCAGCCGGTGTTCGTTGCGGGCAAGCCAGGCGATGGCCCCGATGGTGCCCGGGGCGAACAGGAAACGGTAGCTGTAGCGCGTCTCGACCCCCTTCATCCGCTCGGCCAGCAGCGACAGCAGCGCGATGCCGGAGCAGTTGTCGTTGGCGAGCGACGGATGGCAGACATGGGTGGTCAACAGGATCTCGTCCTCGGTCCTGCCACGGTGCAGATACTCGCCATAGCTCAGGCAGCCGTCCTCCAGCGTGGCGTCGATGCAGACCTCATAGTCGCCATCGGGCAGCTCCAGAAGCCGGTCATGCGCCATGCAGAACCCCCAGGACTCAGCATAGTAGCTGGTGCGGTAGGGGATAAGGCCGGGCTGTTCGGGCAAGGTGAAGATGTGCTGGCGTAGCGCGGCGAGTGGCATGCGGGCGTGGACCGGCGTGCTGTAGCTCACGACATGCAGGCTGTTGCGCCGGAAATCGATGACGCGCTCGCCCCGCTCGTTCTTCACATAGGCGTCGCGGATGGTCCATTCGCGCGGGACGATCCAGTCGAAGACGGCAGTCCCGCTCGGCACCTCGCTGACCTCCAGATCGACCCGCTGCCGCAGCAGCTCCAGCGTCTCACGCACGCCTGGGCCGGTGATGCTGCGGCAGATCGGAAAGAGCTCGGCGGCGATCTTGTGCAGGATCGAGCCCACTTCCGGGTCGTCGAGGCGGTCCGGTAGGCGCGTCATGATGCGGCTGCCCATGCGATGGTGCGGGCCAGCGCCGTCCCGGCACCAGGATGCCCCTTGTGACCGATGGCCTGTCCGGTTGCTCCATTGTCGGTTGCTGGAACCGTCATGTTCCTTGCTCCTTCCGGTTGATCATTGTCGGGCTGCGGGTGGGCCGCGGGGCAAGAGGCAAGCGGGCGGCGAGCAGGGCATCCTGATCGTCCAGGCGGAGCCGGTAGACGGCGACGCGCTCGCAGATGCGACGGCCATGCTCGGCACGGGCTTGGCGCAACGCCGAGAACTGATCGATCAGCCGATCGACATCGAGCGTCTCGATATGCTGGCAGAAGTCCGCCAATCCCATCTCGGCGAGGAGCTCGTCGTTCTTGCTTGCATAGCCGATCGACAGCACTGGCCGCCCGAGCTTGAGGGCCGCGACGATGTTGTGGAACCGGGTGGCCACGACGAGGTCCGTGCCGGCGATCTGCCCCATCAGCGCGTGCAGGTCGGCGGTCGGTTCGGCACACAGCAGATCGGCCGCCATGCCCGGGCGCTCGGCACGCAGCAGCGCCGCCAGCTCCTCGACGGTTTCGCGATCACCGGTATCGCCGGTCAGCAGCCGGACCCGGCAGCCCTGGTCGAACAGCCAGAGCGTGAAACGCCGCAGCTTGTCCAGATAGGCACGGTGAATGCCGGCGCCGGCATGCAGGTCGTGGCTCCAGCCATAATAGCCCATCACCCCGAGCCCAACCGTGAGCACCGGCTGCGATGCGGCCATGGGCTCGGCAGACGGCACCGGTGGAATCGGCAGCGCAAAGGCGAGATCGGGGAAAACGGCGTCGCACTCCGTCGTGACCCCGATGCTGGACATGAAGTCGCGCGAGCCCACGTCGCGGTAGGAACGGTACTGCGCCATGGCAGCAGCCCGTCCCATCAGCCAGCGGCTGAGCGGGTGCTGGATCGGCCCGGCGCCTATGCTGACGAAGGCGATGCGGACACCACCCAGGCGCGCGCCCAGACACCATCCGAACACGGCGATCGGCATGCCGAACGGCCCGGTTCCGAAATCATCCAGGATGCCGGTGCCGGGAAAGATCAGGGCATCGGCGCGCGACGCCATCAAAACGGCGCGGCCGAAGCCGACGGCGCGGCGCGGCAGCCCTCCCAGCAGACGGTCGAGCGCGTTGAACAGCGAGCCCCCGGCCAGCCGTGCGCCGAAGTGAACGGCGTGGATGCCGTACCGCGCGGCGACCTGCTCCGGCGCACTGCAGATGCAAACGGGTTCGATGCCCGGTCGGCGGCGCAGGAACGTCAACATGGCCTCAAGCGAGGCATCATTGCCGGAATTGCCGCTGCCGAACAGGCCGAACAGGTATACCCGGCGGACCGGCTCCGCGCCCTGCCGCCACGTTCCATCGAGGCGCGCTGTCATTATCTGTCCTTTCCCAGTGAGCCCGACGTCTGCGTGCCCAGGGCCCGTACGCCGGGGGCGGACTGGAGGATCAGCACCCAGTCTTGCTCGCCGCGGTCATTTGCGCCGGGGGGAGCGAACTCGGCCCGGCCGGAATTTTGGCCCGGAGGCTCCGCGGCGACCGTGCGTCCGCTCGTCGGATCGTACCAGCGGGCGGCCAACACGGCCCCGGCGAGCCAACCTGGGTCGACCGTTACGGCCCGTGCTGCCGGGATGTATAGGACGGCCAGCGTCCGGTCGGCGGTGATCGCCGCGCCCGGACGTTGGGTCTGGACCTCCTTGCTGCCGGTGAGCAGGATGTCGGCGAGCGAGCCGACGATGCCGCCGCGTTCCTTGAACTGGACCCAATCGTCCGGCGCGGGCTCCAGGCGCCACCAGGGCAGCGTCTCGAACAGCGCGCGCAGATGTTCCATGTCCCGGCTCCCCACGCTGTCGAGGGCCTGCTTCCAGTCCGTCGGCGCCTTATGGATGCCGGGGCCTGCGAAGTGCCAGATCGGATTGTTGCCGAAGACTTGGCCGGCGGCGCCCCCCAGCAGCGCCTGATAGGCCTGGGCACGGACATCGCGTCCGGCGACACTGTGCTCGTCCTCGTAAACCGTCTCGATCAGGAAGAACGGCCTGCCGGTCTGCTGGCGGCGCTGGCGCAGGGCCGCCTCACGCATCGGTCCGTAGGTGTAGACGGTGTCGATGCCGAGCCACGGCGCCCCGGACCAGACATCGGAGACCACGGTGCCTGGGCCGCCATGCACCGTGTGCAGGGCGTGCGCATCCACCTCGCGGATGCCATCGATGATGGCTTCGGCGAGCCTCTTGTCAGGAGGATCGTAATCGCCGCCATGGACCCAGACGATGTTGTCCAGCCCCTGGAAGCGGTGGCCGAGATAGCGGCCGTAGTCGCGCAGCTTGGCCGGACCGTTGCGCTCCATCGCCCGGTACCAGCCTTCGTCGCCACCGCCGACGCCCATGTAGGACGGTGTCAGCAGCACGAGAATGCCGAGTGCCTGCGCCCGGCGCAGGATCCAGTCGGCATGGGCGAAGTAGCGTTCATTGGGGGTCGCGTAGTTGCCGGCCGCCAGGAATGGCGGTTCGTGGTAGGCATTGGCCGGTGCATTGAGGGCGAATTTGTGCTCGATCAGCGACACCAGGATGGTGTTGAAGCCGCGGGCGGCACGGTCTGTCAGATAGATGTCCGCATCCTCACGGGTCAGATCGGCGATCAGGGACCAAGCGGTGTCGCCATGCAGCAGGAATGGACGGCCTGTCGCATCCGCCAGATACCGTGGTGTAACGGAGAGCGGGAAGCGCGGCTTCTCGGCGGCCAAGGCGGTGCTGGCCAGCACCGTCACCGCCGTGGCGATCATCAGCCGCATCGGCCAGGGACGCCAGCTGATGGGTGCGGTCATGCCGGCACCATGTCCGCCCGGTTGTAGCGCCGATAGACGCTTTCCGACGGCCGCCCGACGAGATGGTGCTCGACGCCGTCGGCCAGCGCCCGGGCATAGACGGACAGAGCGCCATCCACGGCCTCGACGGTGGCATCGATGTCGGCGATCTTGTGGGAGTAGCTGACCACCAGGGACGGTGCGAGGATGCCGCGCCGGATGGTCTCCTGCAAAAACAAGGTGCGGAAGGCCTGCGACCGCTGTCCGTCCTGGTCGAGCGTCTCATAGAACAAGCAGCACGGCTTGCCGACGATCCGGACGGCGTCGTCGAGGCCGCGCCGGTGCACCACCTCGCGCAGACGGTCGGCCAGCCGCGTGCCGATGCGCCACAGATGGCCGGTGACGTCCTCGCGTTCATAGATCTTCATGGTCGCAATCGCCGCCGCCAGCGCATGTGTCTCGGCGCCGTGGGTGGTGGACAGCAGGAAGACCCGCGGTCGTTCGGTCTGATCAAGGCCGCCGAGTTGCATGAGCTCGCGCCGTCCTGCCAGCGCCGAGACGGAGAAGCCATTGCCCAGTGCCTTGCCGAAGCAGGACAGGTCGGGCACCACGCGGTACAGCGCCTGTGCTCCGCCTCGGCTCCAGCGGAAGCCGGTGATCATCTCATCGAAGACCAGCAGCGCTCCGTTGGCGTGGCACAGCCGTTTCAGATCCTGGAGATATCCCTCGGGCGGATCGTCGATCCGCGCGGGCTCCAGGATCAGGGCGGCGATCTGCCCGGGATGCTGCGCGAACAGGGCCTCCACCGCCCGGAGGTCGCCGTAGGGGAAGGCGAGCGTGAGGCGTTTGACGGCCTCCGGAATGCCGGCATCCATCGGCGTGGTGCCGATGAACCAGTCGTCGGTCGAGAAGAACGGGTGGTCGGCGCAGCGGGCGATCAGGTCGCGGCCGGTGTAGGCACGGGCCAGGCGCATCGCGCCGGAGGTGGCGTCGGAGCCGTCCTTGCAGAATTTGACCATGTCGGCGCCGGTGATCAGCGACAAGAACTGTTCGGCGCAGGTGACCTCCAGCGGTGACGGACGGGTGAAGTTGCAGCCACCCGTCAGCTGGCGCCTGGCGGCGCGCACCACCTCGGGATAGGCGTGGCCCAGGCCAACCGCACGGTTGCCCATGCCGTACTCGATGAAGGAGTTGCCGTCGACATCCCAGACGCGGCATCCCTCGCCATAGAGGATGAACCCAGGCGACAGCACCGGATATTGGTCGTCGCCCTTGGCGTAGGTGTGGCAGCCGCCGGGGATGATGCGGTGCGCCCGTTGCCGCAGCTGGTCGGATTTCATGTATCGCAAGTCCGCCTTCACCTTGGCCTCCTGATCGCCGTAAAATGATCGCCGCAGCATGGTTGCGTGAGGTGGTTCGGACCGGCGGCCATCGCCGGCCTTCCGAACCGGTCAGAAATAGGTTTCCGGGATGATCACGATGTCGCCTGGCAGGATGGGCACGTTGGCTTTGACCCTGCCCTCCTTGAGCAGGTCGTCGAGGCGGACGCGGTAGCTCCGTTCACCGCCGCCGAACTGGCGCACCAGCACCGCGCGGTTGCCATCGGCGAACTTGGTCAGCCCGCCCGCAGCGATCATGACGTCGAGCATCCGCATCCGCTGGCGATACCGGATGGCCGTCGGCTTGACCGCTTCGCCCACCACTTGGACCTGCTGCTCGGAGGTGTCGGCGAAGTTGTTCATGGTGACCGTCACCAGGGGGTCAGGCATGTAAGCGGTCAGGCTCCTCTTGATGTCGAGTGCGAGTTCCTCCGGTGTCTTGCCGGCCGCCATGACCTCCTGGAGCAATGGCATCGTGATCCGTCCGTCGGGACGCACCGGCGCGGTGGTGGAGAATTCCGGCGCCTGCCAGACCTCGACATGGACGGTGTCGAGCGGAGCGATGTGATAGTTGGGTGCGAGCCCACCCTGCTCCACCGTGAGCGGCGCCTCCTCCAAGGCCATAGAGCCGCAAGCTGACAGCAGCGGCGCCAGGGCGAGCAGTCCCGCCAACGTCAATGCCGGTTTCAGCCGGCGCCAGCCAGTGCTGCTTGGGCCGATGCCGTACGGGCGCCGGGGCACCCCGCGCCCTGCGATGCTTTTGCCAGTGATCATGGTGAGTGCCTTGGAAGTGGCCTCGTTGGTTACGCGAGGCGAAGTGCCGATGGGGACGACGCTAGCACTGCACCTAACAGTGCGAAGCTTGGCAATCCTGAGGAAAGCCGGCTGCCGGAGGCGCCCTACCCATTGGGACGTAGGTGCCCCCTCCCCATCCCTCGTCGGGTCGAGCATGCCATGCCTCCACGGGCGGGGGGCCGCTGGAATGTCGAATCCGGGCATCGCCGAAGCTAGGCGTATCGCCTGACCCCTCGTTTCTTTTCCTGAATTGCCGGCCCGGTCGCTGCCGGACGAGGGTGTCCCTGGTTCCCGTGCCACTTGGACAGGATTTCCCGACCATGAACGAGCTGACGCCCCGCACCGAGGCGATGCCTTCCGGTGCCTCTCCTGTCGGGAGCGCGGTTCCGCGTCTCGCAAACGCCCCTCCCCTCGAGACGCTCCCGGCGGCGGGGCGGCGAGGAAAAATCATTCTGATCAACCGCTATTTCTACCCGGATTTGTCGGCGACCAGCCAGATGGTGAGCAGCCTCGCCTTCGAACTGGCGGCGCGGGGGGTCGCCGTGCATGCGATCGCCAGCCGCCAGCGCTACGACGATCCCGCCGCGGCACTCCCCCGCCATGAAAGCGTCCGTGGCGTGACCATCCACCGCGTCGGCACAAGCCGCTTCGGCCGCGGCCGGCTGGGCCGGCGGGCATTGGATTACGCAACCTTCCACCTCGCCGCCGCCGCCGCGGTGGTCTCGGACACCGGCCCCGGCGACTGCGTGGTCGCCTGCACCGACCCGCCGATGCTGTCCGTGACGGTGCAGTCGGTTCTGCGGCCGCGCACGGTGCTGGTCAACTGGCTGCTCGACCTGTTTCCGGAAGTCGCCTTCTCCTTGCAGGTGAAGGGCGTGCTGGGTATCGCCCCGGTGCTGCGACGCCTGCGCAACCGGTCGCTCACCAAGGCGGTGATGAACGTCGTGATCGGTGCGCGCATGGCGGCTTTGTTGACCGAACAGGGGATCAGTGCCAAGAGCATCACGGTCATTCCGAATTGCTCGGATGGCAGCCTCGTGCGGCCGCTGCCGCGCGAGGGGGTGAGTTTGCGCCGCGAGTGGGGGTTGGGGAGCCGGTTTGTCGTCGGCTATTCCGGCAACATGGGCCGGGCGCACGAGTTCGGCACGGTGCTCGCTGCGGCCGACCGGCTGCGGAACGACCCCAACATCCTGTTCTTGTTCGTCGGCGATGGCCACAAGTTGGCGGAGATCCGCCGGGAGGTGGCCGCGCGCAGCCTACCCAATGTCATGTTCCAGCCGCTCCAGTCCGAAGAGCGGCTGTGTGAGACGCTGGGCGCGATGGACGTCCATCTGGTGACGCTGCTGCCCGAACTCGAAGGGCTGATCATCCCGAGCAAGATTTACGGCATCGCCGCAGCTGGGCGGCCCGCACTGTTCGTCGGCGATCTGCAAGGCGAGGTGAGCACGATGCTGCAGGAGCATGATTTCGGCTCCGCCTTTGCCATCGGCGATGCCGATGGGCTGGCCGCGTCACTCCGCACGCTGAGCACCTCGCCCGAATTGTGTCAGCGGCTCGGTGCCAACGCGCGCCGCGCCTTCGATGAGCATTTCGACCGCCGCCATGTGGTCGAGAAATGGCTGGCCCTGCTGGACGATCTCCAGGTCGGCGCAGCCATGGCCGAGCCCGAAGTCGGAACAGGGAGGCGCTTTGCCAAGGCACAGCCTGTTGGCCAAGCGATGAGGGGAGCGAAATGACCAAGACGGCACTGATCACCGGCGCCACCGGGCAGGACGGCGCCTATCTGGCGGAGCTGCTGCTGGCCAAGGGCTACAAGGTGCATGGGATGAAGCGGCGCTCCTCGTCCTTCAACACCGGGCGGGTCGAGCACCTCTACCAGGACCCGCACGAGGAGGACGTGCGCTTCGTCCTGCATTACGGCGACCTCACCGATGCCACCAACCTCATTCGCCTGATGCAGGAGGTCCAGCCGGACGAGGTGTACAATCTGGCGGCCCAGAGCCATGTCCAGGTCAGTTTCGAGACGCCGGAATACACCGCCAACGCCGACGGTCTCGGCACGCTGCGCCTCTTGGAAGCGATCCGCCTGCTCGGCATGGCCGAGCGCTGCCGCTTCTACCAGGCCTCCACGTCCGAACTGTACGGCAAGGTGCAGGAGACGCCGCAGCGCGAGACCACGCCCTTCTACCCGCGCAGCCCCTATGCCGCCGCCAAGCTCTTTGCCTACTGGATCACGGTAAATTACCGCGAAGCCTACGGCATGCACGCCTCCAATGGCATCCTGTTCAACCACGAAGGCCCGACCCGCGGCGAGACCTTCGTCACCCGCAAGATCACCCGGGCGGTGGCCGCCATCGAACAGGGCAAACAGGACTGCCTGTATCTCGGCAACCTGGAGGCCAAGCGCGACTGGGGCCATGCGCGCGACTATGTCGAGGGCATGTGGCGCATCCTGCAGCAGGACGAGGCCGACGATTACGTGCTGGCCACCGGCGAGACCCACAGCGTGCGCGAGTTCGTCGAACTGGCCTTTGCCCATGTCGGCCGCGGCATAGCGTGGCGCGGCATCGGCGTGGACGAGGAGGGCGTCTGCCGGACGACCGGCAAGGTGGTGGTGCGCATCGACCCGCGCTATTTCCGCCCTACGGAAGTCGACCTGCTGCTGGGCGATCCCTCCAAGGCGCGCGCGAAGCTGGGCTGGCGCCACCGCACATCCTTCCGCCAACTCGTCGAAGAGATGA
Organism: Pseudomonadota bacterium; assembly: GCA_023423695.1. Lineage (GTDB taxonomy): Bacteria > Pseudomonadota > Alphaproteobacteria > Azospirillales > Azospirillaceae > Azospirillum. The sequence goes on from JAFAFA010000152.1 coordinate 201,024, forward strand.
TGGCGGCTGACCTTCAATCCGAACATGCAGGAGGGCGTGCCTATGTCAACGCATGAGGGGATCGTCCCACCCGCTTTCTCTCTCAAGGGCCGACGGGTCTGGGTGGCCGGCCACCGTGGTATGGTCGGCTCCGCCATGGTCCGCCGGCTGGCGCGCGAGGATTGCGAGATCCTGACGGTGCCCCGGGCCGAGCTGGACCTGCGCCGGCAGGCGGATGTCGAGGCCTGGATGGCCCGGACGCGGCCCGACGTGGTGGTGGTGGCGGCGGCGACGGTCGGCGGCATCCTGGCCAACGACACGCGGCCAGCGGAGTTCATCTACGACAATCTGGCGATCGGCACCAACCTGATCGAGGCGTCCAGGCGCACCGGCGTCGACAAGCTGCTCTATCTCAGCTCGTCCTGCGTCTATCCCCGGCTGGCGCCGCAGCCCATTCCTGAAAGCGCCTTGCTGAGCGGACCGCTGGAGCCGACCAACCAATGGTACGCGATCGCCAAGATCGCCGGGATCCTTCTGACCCAGGCCTACCGCCGGCATGACGGCTGCGACTTCATCGCTGCGATGCCGACCAACCTCTATGGTCCCGGCGACAATTTCGACCTTGCCAGCAGCCATGTCCTGCCCGCCCTGATGCGCAAGCTGCACGAAGCCAAGTTGGCCGGCCGCCGCACGGTCGAGGTCTGGGGCAGCGGCAGGCCGTTGCGCGAGTTCCTTCATGTCGACGACCTCGCCGACAGCCTTGTCTTCCTGCTCGGCCACTATTCGGACCAAGAGCACGTGAATATCGGCTCCGGAACCGAGGTCAGCATCGCCGAACTGGCCCGGCTGGTCGCCGAGGTGGTCGGCTGGGATGGTGAACTGGTGTTCGACTCCAGCAAGCCGGACGGAACGCCGCGCAAGCTGCTCGACAGCGGCAAGCTGACGGCGATGGGCTGGCGCCCGCGCATCGATCTGCGCGAGGGGCTGCGCCAGGCCTACCGCTGGTTCCTGGAGCATGGCGCCGCCGCGGCCGGGACCATGGCTGCCTGACGGGCGGCTCACCGCCCGCCGCCTGTCGGCGGGCTTCCCCTTTCCTGCGGAGGAACTCCCATGATGCCGCGCGTTCTGGTCGCCCAGATCGGCGCCCGCATGCACTATGCGGTGCCCCGGATTCTGCAAGAAGCCGGTGCCCTCGAACAGTTCTTCACCGACATCTGCGCGACCGGCGGCTGGGCCGATGCGGTGGCGGCCCTGCCGCCCGGCATCACGCCTCCCACCCTGCGCCGTCTGGCCATGCGCCGGCCGGCGGCCGTTCCGTCGGCCAAGATCACCAGCTTCCCGCTGTTCGGGTTGAGCTTCGGATTCCGCCGCACCCGCGCGCGGAATGCGAGCGAGGCGGCACAGATCTATCTCGACGGCGGACAGGCATTCTGCCGCCGCGTCCTGCGCCGCGGTTTCGGCAGGGCCTCAATGGTTTACGCCTTCGATGGTGCAGCGTTGGAGCTGCTGCGCGAGGCTCGCCGCGCGGGCCTGACGACGGTCCTGGAACAGACGATCGCCTCGGTCGAACTGCAGGACCGGCTGATGCTCGAACAGGCCAACCGCTTTCCGGACTGGGGGGCAAGGGCCATCGATCGCAAGACGGTGGCCGCCTTGTGCGCGCATGAGCGGGCCGAGTGGGAGGCTGCCGACCTGATCGTCTGCGGCTCCGAGTTCGTCCGCCAGTCCATCGCCGAAAGTGGCGGCCCGGCCGAGCGCTGCGTCGTCGTCCCCTATGGCGTCGATGACCGCTTCGTGCTGCCGGCGCGCGATCCGCGGCAGGGGCCGTTGCGTGTGTTGAGCGTGGGAGAGGTCGGTCTGCGCAAGGGCTCACCCCATGTGATGGAGGCAGCGCGCCGGCTTGCCGGCCGGGCCGAGTTCCGTATGGCCGGACCATGCCCGCTGCCGTCGCATGTCGTCGCCGGTGCGCCTGCGAACCTTCAGATCCTCGGCCCGGTTCCGCGCGGCGACATCCGGCACCACTATGCCTGGGCCGACGTTTTCCTGCTGCCCTCGATCTGTGAAGGCTCGGCCACTGCCGTTTACGAAGCGCTCGCCGCTGGCCTGCCGGTGGTCTGCACCCCCAACACGGGCAGCGTGGTCGAGGATGGCGTACAGGGCTTCATCATCCCTGCCGGTGACCCGGACGCAATCGTCGCGGCCCTGGAAACCCTGGCGGACAACCCGGCTCGGCGGCGCGACATGGCCGAGCGGGCGGCGCAAAGATTCCGGGACTACGACGTCGACGCCTATGGGCGGCGGCTGCTCGCAGCACTGGTCGCGGCGGCGAATGGCCAGAGCCCCTCTCGGTCCTCCGGTCCCGGCGAAACGGCGGCCGGTTCCGACGAACCACTCCAGCCGGCCAAAGGCGGCACGCCTCCGGACATCAAGGGCCGGATCCCTGCGTCGGTGTCGCGATGAACATCTGCATGCTGACCTCATCGGTCTCTCCCATCGGCGGTGGCGTCTTCTTCGCGCTGCACGGGCTCGCCACGGCGCTTCACCATCCCCCGGCCCGGTCGGTCTCGGTTGTTGGCCTGTGCAGCGGGCTTGCAGACGGCGATTTGGCTGCCTGGCAACCGCTTCCCATTGCCGCCTGTGAGGTTGTCGGGCCAAGGTCATGGGGCTATTCTGGCGGGTTGGCGCCCGCCCTGCGCACCGCCCAGGCCGATCTCACCCATGTGCATGGCATGTGGATGTATCCATCGCTTGCAAACCGGCTCCAGGCCCACGACGGCCGGCCCTATGTGATCAGCCCGCATGGCATGCTCGATCCCTGGGCGGTGGCGAACGCAGGCTGGAAGAAGAGGATTGCGCTGCTGCTCTACGAACGGGCTCATCTGAACGGAGCCGGCTGCCTGCACGCTCTATGCGAGTCGGAGCTGCGGTCGATCCGAGCCTTCGGGCAGAAGAACCCGGTCTGTGTTGTTCCCAACGGCGTCGACCTTGCCGGCAACGAACCCGTTCACGACGGCACACCGGACTGGTCGGCCTCGGTTCCGCCGGGAGCGCGGGTCCTGCTCTTCCTTGGCCGCCTTCATCCCAAAAAGAACCTGCCGGCGCTGTTGCGCGCCTGGGCGCTGCTGCGGCAGCGGAAGGTTCCGGGTGCTGCCGACTGGCATCTGGTGATCGCCGGCTGGGACCAGAACGACCACCGCCACGCCCTTGCCATGCTCGGCGAAGAACTGGAGATCGCCAGCAGCATCACCTTCGCGGGCCCGCAATTCGGCATCGGCAAACGGCTGAGCTACGGGGCCGCCGACGCCATGATCCTGCCGTCCCTCAGCGAAGGCTTCCCCATGGCCGTGCTCGAGGCATGGTGTGCCGGCCTTCCGGTTCTGATGACGCCGGAATGCAACATGCCCATCGGCTTTGCGGCGGAGGCGGCGCTTGAGATCGCCACCGATCCGTCTTCCATCGCCTCCGGCTTGGCGGATTTCTTCGCGCTTGACGACGAGGCGCGTAGAGCCATCGGCAAGCGCGGCCGCCAGCTCGTCGAGGACCGCTTCACCTGGCCCAAGGTCGCCGCCGAGATGAGTGCGGTGTACCGCTGGCTGGTAGGCGGTGGCGACCGACCGAGTTGCGTCCTGCTGTGATGCGCCTGATGGCAAGGCCAGGGTCTTCCAGCCTGGATCAGGGCGACAGGTGCAACCACCGGCGCATCGTCCTGCCGGCGGGCAACCACCCGACAGCCAGACTGGCCATCATGCCTGAACCTGGAGTGCGCGATGGCGGTTCGGGCCACAGCCGCATGATCCTCGACAATCCCGGCACAGCCGACTCCAAAGCGAATTTGCATTCGCTTTGGAGTCACATGACCTCATCCGCCGGTCGGGCTTCGGCCGCATGAGCGGCCGGGACCGCCGTCGCGGTCCAAAGCGGATTGCAATCGGCTTTAGCAGCCGGACAGTCGCAAAAGGGTTTCGGCAGGAGTTTGAAAATGATCGACCGTGGGGGAGCAATGACCGGCCTTCGCTATTCCGAACTCGATGCGCTGCGCGGTCTGGCTGCGCTGAGTGTCGTCCTCCGGCATCTCATCAACGTCTTTCCACGGGACGTCTATCCGGTGGCCGAGCTGCTCGTCAAGGCACCGACACGCATCTTGTTCGCCGGCCACGAGGCCGTGCTGCTGTTCTTCCTGCTCAGCGGCTTTGTGCTCGCCGCGTCGATCCTGTCAAGCGGGCTCAACTATCAGACATTCATACGCAGGCGTGTGTGCCGCATCTACCCTCCATATGCCGCCGCCGTCGGGTTTGCTGCACTCGGCGCCCTTTGCTTTGCGGGACCGAGGGAGGGTGTGAGCGCCTGGTTCGCGATGACCTGGAACGAGCCTGTCACGTCAGCCCTGCTGAGCGAGCACCTTCTGCTCGTTGGCCGTTTCGACACCGGCCAACTCAACACGGCCTTTTGGTCGCTTGTCTACGAGATGCGAATCTCCCTCATTTTCCCCATCCTGCTGCTGTTTACGCTTCATGCCCCGGCTTGGGCCGTGGCCATGGCAGCGGCGGGTGCGACCGCAGCCGCGGCAGGGACATCCCCCTATGAGGCGGACTGGCTGCCGACCCTGCACTATGCCGGGATCTTTGCCGCCGGCGCCATGATGGCCCGGTCCGTGAGCAGCCTGCGGACCGCATACGACGCAATCCGTCGGCAGACCCGTATCCTGTTGAGCGTTGTCGCCCTGAGCCTCATCCTCTACGGCTATGGGCCGCCGTCGTTGCGTGCGCAGTTGGGATTCTTCACGGATTGGTTCGTGGTCGCCGGCCATGCCTGGCTGATCATAGCGGCGCTGTCGAGCCGGCGTTTGGGGAGCTTCCTGCGCCTGCCCGCGATCCAGTATCTGGGCAGGGTGTCGTACAGCCTGTACCTCGTCCACGCGACGGTGCTGTTTTCGCTCGTCCACCTGCTGCCGCTGTGGGCGGCTGCGCTGCTTTATCTCCCTCTCACCTTCGGCGTCACTGTCATCTTCCACCGCTTGGTGGAGGCGCCCTCGATCCAGCTCTCCAAGCAAAGCTGGGGACGTGCTGCCAAGGCGGAGGCTTGATCACCAGCAGCGCGACATTGGCCAAAGCCCAGGCAACCACCACGGGATTGCAGGTTCATGTCGATCCGGTGGGGGGATGAGGTGGACGAGCCGGGCCCACCCTTGCCCCGCGCCCGGCTCCGGTCGGCGTTGCCTTCTGCGTGGCAAAGCCGCTCGTTTTCCGTCCACCACAGAGGGTGTGCAGCCTCCACGTTCCACCGAACGAGATCGGCACACGCTGGCGAAGCTTGGGCGCGTCTGCGCCATAAAACACGAGGATCTCCAAGAGCCACGGCGTCATCGTGATCGAAGATCCGCAGGTCCGCACCATGACGACGCGCGCCGCCGAAATGGGAGAGCAACCGGGCCGGAACATCGTCGCCCAGTCTGGCCTGAACCACGCCATTTTGGCTGTGGCTCCGCATCAAATCCGGACCATGCCGGAGTACAAAGCGGTTTGGTAGGGGCATGCGTCGTCGCCATGACCCCGGCGGACACCAGCCAGACCTGCAGCGTGTGCGGCTGTGTCCATCCGGGCAACCGCACCAGCCAAGCGTCACTCGCCTGCCGCGACAGCGGTCATGCCGACAACGCTGACCTGAATGCCGCCAGAACCGGTCTTGAGGCTTGGCCCTGCAACCGGAGGACCTCCGGGGTGCACCCGTGGATCGAGCTCGTTCGCAAGACCGCCGCATCGTGAGGCCCGCACGCTCTGCCCCGTCAGGGCTGAGCGCAGTCACAGTGTCCCGGAGGCCTTTCACCCACCCGTGTCATCGCGGGCTGAAAGCCTGATGCGCCTCAGCCCTGATCGGACCGGACTGCATTGCAGGGGCCGGCTCAAAGCGGCTGACGGGCCGCCGGGCCCAGATCAGGACCGGATAGAGGAAAATCGAGAGGTGGACCCATATGTTCAGGATGAAGTGGGTGTGATGTGTGATCGCCAGCATGCCTGGGGTCAGGAGCAGCATATACAGCAGCTGTCCCGGTATGGACCGCTGCAGTGCCGCACAGTAAAGGCGCTTCAGCACCAGACCGATGAGAAAGAACTTTACCGCGCCCAAATACCAAAATGAGCCAAAGCCGTCGGCCATGCCGGTTTCGGTGCTGCCAGTCGCCGGCGCATGCTTGGTGAACGCATAGGGGTTCCGGATCGGGATGAACAAAAGCTCTTTGAACTCGGTGCCGGTAACCTGGGCCGGGATATAGTTGAAGACCAGCGTGTTCCAGTGGAATGCGCCAAAATCCAGGATCATGTTCTGGTCGATGGCATTGATCTTGTAGATCGCATTGAGCATCTCCGGACCGCCGTTGGCCAGCAGGTCCTTGATGTTGCCGACGAAGTCGATCTGCATGATCCGGTCAAGACTTGGCCCCTCCTCGGTTTTGGCGACCTTGCGATAGTCGCCGGTGCTGTTCATCACCAGTGTCCCGACGAGCACCGCCGCCAGAGCCAGTGCGCGGGGCACCGTCCGGCCCCGCTCGAACCAATGGCTCAGCAGGATGATCAAGACGAACTCGGAGGTGTCTCCCCGGCGTCCGGCGAAGATGATCCGTTCCAGATAGAACGTCGCTCCGAACAGGGCGATCGCCAGCGCCACGCGCGACCGGGTCCGCACGAAGCAGATCGTTGCCAGGGCGAAGCCGTATCCGAGCATCTTGGCGAAGAAGTTGTAGGCGACCGGCAGCCCGGTCGGCAGGCTGAGATCCCTGACCTCCACGGGCAGATGGCTGATCTTGAAGTAGAAGAAGGCGCCGAGCGCAGACAGCACAGCGGCGGCGGTGATCAGGCGTTGTTCGCACATCTCGTAGGAGAAGGCACGCATCGGCCGGTTGCTGATGGTCCAGCCCAGCCAGAGCATCACCGCGCAGGACAGCGTCACCACCATGGTCTTGGCGAAGGCCCCCTCCGGCAGATACGGGTCGGTGGCCAGCCCGGGCAACTGCGGCAGGACAAAGCTGAAGAACATCGCCCCGGCAAAGAACGGATACTCGTAGACACGCCCCTTGCGGCCGAGCACCGTCGCCAGCAGGGCGAAGGTGATGGCCACCAGGGCAAAGAGCAGGATCCAGTTGATCGTTTCCATTCCCGGCCTCCTTCAGCACCGGTTCACGCCGGGCAGCCGGTAGAGGAGCGTCTTGATGTATTCCTGCCGGACATGCTCACCGTCGGGGTCCCAGCGGAGCATCTCCCGAACCGGCGGTGGCTCGCCACTTTGCGCCATCATCACCACCATGTCGGGTGCACTCCGAACAAAGCAGCGCCGCGCCCGCGCCGTGTGCCACCAGGACGTCACGACGATGACGCTGCGCGCGCTGACCGCGTGGAGGATTTCGCTTGAGAAGGCGGCATTCTCGGCGGTGTTGCCGGAGCGGCACTCGACCAGGATGGCGTCCGGGGCGACGCCGCCGGCGTGCAGCCGGGCCGCCGCATCCTGGCAGTCGCCGTCGCCGCTGACGATGATGCGGGGCGCCAGCCCGGCGCGGTAGAGCGCGGCAGCCCGATCCGGCCGCCCCACGGCCTCCCCGCCCAGGACGACAATGGCGTCGGCCGGCTGAAGCGGCGTCCGCACGGCCAGGAGGCGGTGCGCCTCCACATGCAGCCCGACATAAACGCCCGCCAACAGCAGGGCGCCGGTTCCCGACAAGGCCAGGAAGCGCCACAGCGGGAAGCGCCGGCTGCGGCTCGGCGAAGGAAGGATGGTCACACCGAGAGCCCCCGCTCGCGGCGCTCGATTTCCATGACCTTCAGCTCGATCATGTATTCGTAGATCGCCAGCATCCGGCAATAGGTGTAGCCCTGCCAGCCGTCGAGAAAGCCGAGACGCAGCAGGTACATGTAGACGAAGCGCAGCAGCGACCGGCAGGGCAGCCGAAAGCTCAGCTCCTTCAGCAGCCGGCGGCGCGCCACGGCGTTCCCGACCAAGGAACGCCAGTCGAGACGCGAGCCGCGCAGGCTGCGCAGGGATTCGATTGCCTCCTGCTGGGAATAGCGGTTGTGCTTGTCGAACCAAGCCTGGAGACCGTTGTTGAAGGAGTAGTGGTGGAAATGGCTTTCCAGCCGTCCCTCCTCACCGTCGACCACGGCGACCGGATTGACGATGCGTTCGAAGCGCACCTTGTCCGGCTGGTAGAAGCGCAAGACCCAGACCGGGTAGATGCCGCAATGGCGCAGCCAGCGGCCGCAGAAGAAGTTGCGGTAGCGCAGCCGGTAGGCGACCGGAATCAGCGACTGGTCGTCGGCGATGCGAAGCAGCTCGTCACGCAGCTCCGGAGTCACGATCTCGTCGGCATCGGAATAGTAGACCCACTTGTTCTTGAACGGGATCTCCTTTGACGCCCAGTTTTGGTGCGCGGACCAATTGTCGAACCGGCGCTGGATCACCCGCGCACCGAACGATCTGGCGATCTCCACCGTCCGATCGGAGCTGAACGAGTCGAGCACGACGATGTCGTCGCTCCACTTGACCGCCTCAAGGCAAGCCGGGAGGTTGCGCTCTTCGTTCAGGGTAAGAATGAGTACGGAAACACCCATGGTTCGGGTCCTCACCAGGTTGGAAGCTCGCCGACCATCATCCGCTTGGCGATCGCCCGGGCCGGGTGGCCACCGGCGATGGTCCAGTCCGCCACGTTCTCCAGGACGGTCGAGCGTGCCTGCACCATCGCGCCCTCGCCGATCTTGACGCCGGGGGCGACGAACACGTCGGCTGCGACCCAGGCCAGCGGGCCGATCTCGACCGGCTTGGTGACCAGCGGCATCTGGAACTGGCGAAAATCATGGCTCGCCGAGCACAGGAAGCTGTATTGGCTGACCGTGGCATAGGCACCCAGCGAGATGCGGTCGACACAATAGCAATCGACGTAATGCGACAGTGAGGCGTGATCGCCCATCTCCAGGTTCCACGGGGCAAAGATCCGGACCGAGGCATGGATGATGGCTCCCCGTCCCAGCCTTGCGCCAAACAGGCGCAGCAGGAAGCGCCGCCAGCCATGGCAGATTTTGGGCGAGGGGCGGAACAGCAGGAGCCAGACCACCCCCCAAAGGGCGCGGCCGAGCCGGTTGCGCAGTGACAGCGAACTGGGGCGGATGCGCGCGCCCGGACCATCGGAGGGAGCATCGAGGCGGGCATCGGTGGGAATGCCAGGGTGGAAGCCGCCGGCGACGGAGGAGGTTTCGGGATGGGCGGTCATGGTCTTTCTCCAGGGCGGCCGGAACCGGCCGAGGCGAGCGCCAGCAGGGAGCGCTCACGCAGCATGCGCAGCAGATTCTTGATCCGGCGCGGAACGAAGCGGCGCAGCCCACCGTCGGTCAGCCCGGCCGGGTAGCCCCACCGGCTGAGCGGCAGCGGCTCGACGATGGGTGGCGGACGGCGGCGCACCTCCTGCAGCAGATCCGCATAGGCGTCGGCGGCCTGGCTGGCGCCGAACCGCCTTGTCACCTCCAACCTTGCGGCCGTCGACAGGCGCTCCAGCAGGCCGGGCTCCATGATCAGACTGAGAATCGCCAATGCTGCCTGATCCGGCGCACCGACGGGGAAAAGCAGGCCGGTGCGCCCGTGATCGACCACGGCGTCGGTCACACCGCGGATCGCCGAGGCCACGGGCACGCATCCGGCCGCCATCGCCTCGGCGAGCGTCAGGCCGAACCCCTCGAAGCGCGACGGGAACACCAGCACGTCGTGCTCCGCCATGAGGATGGGCACCCGCTCCGCCGGGACCGCACCGAGGAAGCGCACCTGCCCGCCGAAGCAGGCGCAGTTCCGGCGCAGGGCTTCGAGGTCGGGACCGTCGCCGCCCACCGTCAACTCGCAGGGCAGGCCGTCCAGCCGCTGCAGGATGTGGGGCAGCCAGAGCACGCCCTTGGAGGCGTCCTCGACCCGTCCCAGGCTGAGCAGCCGCAGCGGCGCCTGGGCGGTGATCAGCGGCCGCGCTCGGCGCGGCGCATCCGGCGTCGCGATGGCGTTCAAAATGACATGCGTGCGCTCGGGCGCGAAGCCGTGCCGGGCCACCAAGTCATCGCGGATGCGCGGCGAGACGCAGACGGTGGCATGGACCCAATCACGGATCGCGGCCGCGGCGGCATAGGTGGCCGGCGTGATGTTGTGGACCACCATGATCCGGAGCACGCGCCGGTCCAGGTAGCGGACTGCGTTGGTCTGGACCCGGTCGGCGAGGACGTTCACGAACACCGCGTCATAGCCGTCCTGCTCGATGTGATCGATCAGGGCGGCAGCTTGGCTGCGCTCCTCGCTCTCTTGCGGCGCCACGACCGTGCCGTGGCCCATCTCGGACGGCCACGGGGTGTGGAGCAGCGCCCTGGATGCCGCGCTGCCAGCGCCGATCCAGCGCAGCGCGATCCCCCTGGCAGCCAGCCCCGGGCGCAGGCTGCGGAACACCGAATAGGTGCCGCCGAGATGGGGGAGGCCGAAGAATCCGGCGGTCAGGCTCCCGGATTCCCCCGCGGTGTCGCCTCCCGGGAAGGACGGTTCGCTCACGACACGCGTTCCCGCAAGGCGATGGTACTACGGGCCGGAACCCGGACCCATTTCCAGCCGGCCAGGACGAACCAGGAATGGGCGGCGAGAGGCAGGGCAAGACCCCAGAACATGATGTAGTCAGGCAATCCCATGGCGACGCCGAGCAAGCCGCAGCTGCCGAGTATGAAAGCCAGCGCGATCAGGATGAAGGCCGCCGCGCGCGGTGAAAAACCGCAGTCGAGCAGCACATGGTGCAAATGGATGCGGTCGGCCGAGAACGGGGAACGCCCTCTGACGAGCCGGCGGACGATCACGCTGATCATGTCGATCCCGGGCAGCGCCACGATCCACAGCAAGGCAGCCGGCGCCGCTCCAGTCCCCACCGGCCCCTGCGAAAGACGCACTGCCAGGAAGGCGAGGAAGGCACCGACCATCATGCTGCCGGCATCGCCAAGGAACACTTCGGCGCGGCTGCGCCAGCGATGGCGCAGGTTGAACAGCAGGAAACCGGAGAGTGCGCAGGCCAGGGTGAGCGCCAGCGTGACCAGCTCCAACCGGCCTTCCAGCGCCGCCACCGCGGCGAGCCAGAGCAGACCGACACCGGCAACCCCGCCGGCGACGCCGTCAAGCCCGTCGATCATGTTGAAGGCATTGATCGAGCCGACCACGAACAGGACGGTCAGCGGCACCGCGGCGCTTTCCAGCGCGATCACGCCCCAGCCGAGCAGGTCACCCAGATGGGCCACCGTGGTCGTCTGGTCCGGCATGATCATCACCAGCGTCGCGATGATCTGGCCGAGCAGCTTCACCCGTGCATCCATGCCGTTGCGATCGTCGACGACACCAAGCGCCACCAGCAGCGCCAATCCAGTGAAGAACGGCATCAGAGCCCCGTTGAGACCTGGGCCGAGCAGGACGGACAGTGTGAGGGCGACGAAGATGGCGATACCGCCCACCATCGGCACCGCTCCTTCGTGCTGCTTGCGGCCGGCCGGGAGGTCGAGAAGACCGAGCCGTGGCGCAAGCCTTTGCAGGCAGGTGATCATGCCGACACAGATCAAGAAGGCGTTGAGCAGGATCATCATGGGCAAGGTCATCATGGATCGACTCCCGTCGCCCGCGCCGGCCGGTGGCGGGAACCGCCGCCGGCAGCACTCAGGGGCCTTGTTCCGGTAGGGATTGCGGGACCCGCAGCTCGCCTGGGCGACATGCTCTGCCGACCGGCATGTGGGGGGCCGGGAAAGCTTAGCTGCCACGGCAACGGCAGGCGATTTGACGATTTGCCTGAAGGCCATGAGGTTTTCGACGTAGGCGGCGGCGGTTCTGCCGGTGGGCGTATAAGGCGTTGTGGGTAACCGCATCAGCCCGCAGTCGGGGGCATGGAACAGACACCCTCAGATCTGGTGAGCACCTCCACCCGAAAGGGATCGGACCCGGCTGCCTGCTCTGTGCCGGGCTCCATCACCCACCGTCCAGCTTTCCCGGCTGGTGAACAACCTCAAAGGCGTGTCCAGTCATCGCTTACGGCAACAGAACTTTCCGAAAGTGAAGCGCAGATTCTGAGGTGACCATATTCGAAAGTCCATCCTGTTTCGCCGCGTCTTGCGGCGGCACTCCGCCGGAGATCGTGAAGCAATACATTAAGAAGCAGCACGAACAACTGAAAGAGTGCGCAAAAAGAGAAAGAATACGCCCATCTCGACCGCAATGGCTCTGGTTTGCGACGCTGGAATTTTGGACCATCAAGGCCCCTCGTCCTCCTGCCTGCCCATCCTCTCGCCACCCTCACCATTGGCGATTTTGAGGCGCCTTCTTGGGTAACCCTTTTCTCGTGCTCCGTGGCTGCAGCTACCGCCACGGAGGGGAAATCCGCCCAATATCTCTTCTCACTCCTCACCCCTCTGAGAGGATGATCCACTTTCTCGCAAATGCGGTATCGGAACAGGGCAAAAAAGCCCACAACATTAGCCCTCAGGAATTTAAAAATCCGTAGGCTTATTGGTATTGTTTGTTTGAAATTAGATGCAACCCCGAGTTTTGGAGCAATCCCTTCCGAAACCACCTGGGCACCTGGGCATTTCCTCAAAAAAACGCTTGGTGCGCTGGGTGAGCGCGGCCTGCTCCAGGGGACATCCTGGGAGATTGCACAACGGCCATGGAGCGGTGCCAACGACGGTACCTGCCCCCAAGGAACGGTCAATCATTGTCGAACAATCGATGGAATGAGAGCGGAGTGCATGCCGCTTTAACATCAGGGGGGCAGGATGAATAGGTTAAGAGAAGCCGTCATGCTCGTTCAGCCGGCGGCCGGGGACGCGGTGCGAAGCGAGACCCGCGCGGTCGGCCTGCAGGAAGCGCCCTGCGAGCCGGGCGGCGTTGCCCTGGCGTCACGGTGGCAGCGCCTTCCCTGCGAGGTGCAGCGGTCCGTTCTCCTGATCGATGGCCGTCAGTTGACACTCGAGTGCTTTGCCTCCTGGCTCGAACCCAGGGTTCTCGAGCTGTCTATCACGGCCTGCGCGTCAGTGGAGGCGGTGGCCAGGCAAAGCAACCTGACCAGCGCGACCGTCGCCCTGATCCTGCTCAATTTGGGAGGGCGGCTGGTGTCCGACCCGAGGTCGGCCGAAGAGCTGGGCATGCTTGAGGAACTGCTGCCGGGCGTGCCGGTGATCATCATCTCCGATCATGAGGACACGCAGCACATCGTCGATGCGTTCGACTGCGGCGCCCGCGGCTACATCCCGACCAGCACCGCGATTTCAGTGGTGGTCGGCGCTATCCGCCTGGTTGATTCAGGTGGCGTCTTCATTCCGGCGAGCGCGCTCACCACGCTCGCCCGCCACCAGAAAGCACGGTTGCCGGCATCGGGGATGGCCACGGACACAGCGCCGCGCTGCTTCACCCACCGCCAAGGCCAAGTGCTGGCCTGCCTCAGGGAAGGCAAGCCGAACAAGCTGATCGCGCATGAGCTCAACATGTGTGAGAGCACGGTCAAGGTCCATGTCTGGCACATCATGAAGAAGCTGGGCGCCACCAACCGGACGCAGGTCGCCTACCTGACCAACAGCCTCTTCCACGAAAAGTGAAACACGCCCCCTTTAGGGTTCCCAGACCAAATTGGTTAAAAAACAAGGGCTTTCCGCGATGGGTGAGAGCTATTTGGAGTCGAAGGAAAGCGGCGTCTTCGACGTCTTGGGAATGCTGCGCAGGCGCAAGTTTATCATCGCCATTCCGATCCTTCTCGGCGCCACGATCGGCTGGATGGCAACCTGGAACCAGATCACGAGCTATCAGGCCAGCGCCGTGGTGATGGTCGACACCCGCAAGGTGGAGGTCATCAACATCAACTCGGTGATGTCCCACCTGCCCCAGGACAACACGGTTCTCCGCAGCGAGTTGGACCTGATTTCCTCGCGTCTGCTTGCCGGGCGCATCGTTGACCGGCTCGATCTGATGCATGACCCCCATCTGATCTCTGACCGCACCCAAGCCCCGCCCTGGGTGACGGCGTTGAGGTATCTGCAGGCGGCGCTGGCCGGACGATTTCCACAAGCCAGCCACTTGCTCACGGCAGCCCTGCCCGCCCCGGCTGCCGCGCCGGCTGCGCCGACGCGCGACCAGACGATCGACCATCTGCTGTCCGGTCTGCGTGTCAGCAACGACGGGAGGTCCTACACCATCGTCATCAGCTTCACCTCGCCCGACCCGTCCTATGCGGCCCGCGTCGCCAACACCGTCGCCGAGGAGTATCTGGTCCTCCAGACCGAGATGAAGTCGACCGCGACACGCCAAGCCAATGCCTGGCTCGGCCAGCGGCTGGGCGAGCTACGCCAGACCCTTGAGACGTCGGAGCAGGCGGTCGAGGCGTACCGCCAGAAGGAAGGGTTGTTCGAAACCGAGGGCAAACTGATCGACGCCAGCCGCCTCGCCACCCTGAGCCAGCGGCGCGACGAGGCCCGCCTGCGCCGGCTCGGGGCCGAGGCGCGCCTCGCCTCAGCCCAGGCGCTGATCAGCCGGGGACCAACGGCCGGCGATGTGAGCGAGACCGCGGGATCGGAGATCCTGCGCAACCTGCGCCAGCAGGAGATCGATCTGCGCCGCAAGATCGCCGATTTGGCCAGCCGCGCCAACGACCGCCACCCTGCGATGATCGCACTCCAAAATGACTTGGCGGTGCTGCGCCAGCGTATCCAGGAGGAAGCGGTCCGGACCGTCAAGACGTTGAGCAACGAGGTCGAGATCGCACGGGCGCAGGAGGTGAGCCTGGAGGAGACGCTGACCGGGTTGAAGGAGAACCAGGGCAAGGCCGGCAGCGGGACGCTCGTTCTGCGCCAACTCGTCCGCGAGGCCGAAGCGAACCGCAGCATCTATGAGGTGGTGCTCAACCGCTACAAGGAGATCGCCGAGCAGGTCGACCTGCAGCGTCCCGACGCCAGCATCATCTCCCCGGCGGCGATACCGAGCGACCCCGCCCCATCGCGCCGGCTGCCCGTCATCGTGATCGGCGGCATCGGCGGGGCGCTGCTGGGCATTCTATTGGCGCTGCTGCGTGAACGGCGCGACCAGCCGGTGCGCAGCGTTCCCGACCTCGAACGCGCCACCGGCATTCCGGTAATCGGGCTGGTGCCCGACATCGGCCGCGGCTGGCTGCGGCATCCGGAGGACAGCATCAGCCAGGGCACTGGCGGCGCCTTGCGCGATGCGCTGTGCGTCACCCAGATCGCCATTCGTCCGCAGGCGCGCGACTGCACCAAGATCGCCGCGCCGCGGCCGCATGTGCTCCTGGTCACCTCGGCCCTGGCGCATGAGGGCAAGACGACCTTCAGTATCGCCATGGCACGGATGCTCGCCATGGACGGCAAGCGGGTCATCCTGATCGACGCCGATCTCCGCCGCCCCCGCGTCGGTGCTGCCCTGGGAAACAAGGCTGGAGACGGGCTGGTCGACCTGCTGACCCGCAACTGGCCGCTGGAGGAGGCCGTCTGTGTCGATCCGAAGACCGGACTTCATTATCTGCCGGCGCACCGGGGGATCGAGAACCCGCAAGCTGCCTTGTCGGGAGACGTGTTCCAGCAGTTGATCCGGGACTGCTCGCGCCTTTACGACGCCATCATCATCGACACGCCCCCGGTCATGCTGGCGCCCGATGCGGCCGTCGTCGCCCCGCTGGCCGATGCTTGCGTCTTTATGGCCCGTTGGGGCCGCACTCCCGTGGAGAGCGTGTTGGCCGGGCTCCGCCTTCTCCATCTTTGCAAGGTCAAGGTGAGCGGGATCGTGCTCAACCGCGTCTGCCAGACGCGCCACCCGGCCTACGCCCCCTACCGCGGACAGGAGATCTATCCGCCGCTCCGACCGGCCTCATCGCAGATCGATGGGTAGGTGCGGCCATGCTGGGTCCCCGTTTGTCCGCCTGCCCGGCCTGTGCAGTGCCGGGCGTGCTGTCCGTGGTGCTGTTCCTGATGCTGCCGCCCTCCATTGGCCGGGCCGCCGACGTGACCCTCTCCGGGTCGGTCGGCAGCGGACTCACGCTCAGCGACAACATCAACCTCGATCCGAAGGGCCAGGAAACATCGGGACTGGTCTGGACGCAGGACGCAGGCATCGCGTTCCGCGCGCTGGGTGCGCGCAGCGACGTCGCGGTGGACGGCACCGTCAAGCTGGATACCAGCTTCGCCGACGAAAACACCGTGGACCTGCGCCCGGCCCTGTTCGCCCTGGGCAAGACGGAGTTGCTGGACGGCTTCCTTGTCATGGACGGCGGGCTGTCCTGGCAGCGCCTGCCGATCACGCCGAATGCAAAGCTGTCGGCGACAACAGGGATCGACACTGAAGAAACGGCCCAGGTGGTCAACCTCAGCCTCAGTCCGACCTTGCGCGCCCGGCTCGGCAACGACATCCGGGGCGAGCTACGCTATCGCTACGCCCGCAACTTCATCGGCTCCGACGCGATCAGCGAGACGGAGCTCAACCAGCAGATCGCCGTCGTCCAGACCGGCACTTCGCTCCACCCCATCCGCTTCACCCTGACCGGCGAGCACACCGACGCCAACATGCTGTCCGGTGATGATGATCTGCGGATGTTCAGCGGGTCGCTGCGCTCCGAATACGCGCTGACGCGGTCGACTGCCCTGATCGGGGTCCTGGGCTATGACAGCATCGGAGGCGCGGCGCTGGAAGCCGGCAAGGACGGCGCGTTCGGGGCGGTCGGCCTGCGCTATCACCCCACCCCGCGGACAGAGATCGAGGCCACGGTCGGACACCGATTTGGGCAGCTCGACGTGCAGGCTCTGCTGCGCGCGGACATCACCAAGCGCATCCGGGCGGTCGTGAGCTATTCCACCTTCATAGAGATGCCACTCGACGCCAGCAGCGGCGGCGACCTGACCATCGACCCGGAAACCGGCCGGATCGTCAATACGCTCACCCGGCTGCCGCTCAACGTCAATCTGCCCGGCCTGACTCTGGAGGAGGCGGCGTCGCTGACCAACCGCTTCGACGCGGTGCTGGTCGGCGATCTCGGCCGCACCACAGCGACAGTCGGCGTGCGCTGGCAGAACCGCGACTTCGCCAGGAAACCGGACGAGAGGACGGCGTCCTTCCTGCTGCGCCTCGACCGCAAGCTGAGCGAGCGCCTCGGGGTTTCGCTGGAAGGGGACGTCCGGCGCACGGTCAGTGCCGACACCTCCGACCCGGACGTCTCCCTCCTGGTGCGCACCGCGCTGACCTACGAGTTTGGACGCTCGCTATTCGGCTATGCGGCCCTTGTCCGGACACAGGGTTTCTCCGACACCCCCACCAACAGGTACAAAGAGAACGCAGTGGTATTCGGCCTGCGAATGTCGTTTTGATCTGCGTAGACGGCGGCGGTTGAGAGGATGTGGTGGACGGCCCTTCCACCGTTCTGCAATGGTGGCAAGCTGATGCCGTCGAAGAAACCAGATCAGAGGGGCCGTCGATGGACGGGATGGTGACGTTCGTTCTGGACTTTTATAAGACCGTTTTCCTGGCTCATGAGATTGCCGCGAATGGAAAGGGTTCTGATCCGGCGGCAGCTGATACTCGATCAATTGTTTTTGCAGCCGAACTTGGCTAATCGACCTGAAATGTATTCCTGAGCCTGCCGTCAGCGTTGACCATCTGATAGCGGCCATCCGGCAAACGGTAAATCTCCATACATTGCTCGCGGTTATCCATATCGAGCGTCAGGCAGTAACGGTCGCCCGAAACTGTCCAGTGTCCGTATTCATTGCCTTTGGAGCCGGAAATGACGATCGACCCGTCTTTGGAAAAGCGGTTCACGTAAGACTTGCCGCGCGAGTTGACGATGCTCAGCGTGCGGCCTCCCAACAAGGCCGACACTTCCTGTCCGGTCAGACGCTGAGCACCCGGCTGGCGGAATTCAGGCTCGACGCCGGCACAGGAGGATAGTCCTGCCAGGGCGATCACAGCCACCAAGAGTTTCGTCTTGCGCATCTGCACACCGGGATTTGCACGGATTTTGCCGATCATGGATAGCACCTCCTAATTACGGCGGAGAGAGAAACCGCAGTATAATAAAAATATTTACCTCAATTATAAATTGTTTATTTCTATATAAACGCATATGTTTTTCCAATGCCCTTCATGAACAGCGCACATATTGCAGCATGACGTTCAACAATTTAAAATATATTACATATTTTAAGTCAGCGACTGACACACTTCATCCATATCGACTTTGCAGCTGCATATGATCAGATTCTTAGAAAGGCAGGAGTGTGCTACGGTAATCAGCACTGAATCGCCTCGCTGAATGCGTTGCGTCAGGAAGATACGCCTGTATGAAACACACCGCCGGTTTGCAATTTGTCTTGTTCCCTCAAGGCATTTCCCAGGTCGCACATTGCAGCGCCCTGAGCCGCTTCCGCTCGCTCGCCGGTAGGCCGAATGCATTCACCACAGTTATAGTGGGCGTTCGACAAAGTAGGTGCGATTCAGTTCCATAGTTCAGTCCGCTGCTGTACGTGCCACCAGCAGGAACCCTGTCGTTACCGTAACAGGATCGACTGTTGGGTCCTGTTCTCATACGCAGATTGCCTAAATCTGAATTCAGCAGATCATGAAGATCATGAGAGACGCCGCAGCGAGCCGAACAAGATGGAACCGATTTCAAGGACCCCGCTTCTGGATCGAGTTCGAAGCCTCGGCGATCTGCGGGCCCTGAAGCCCGAACAGCTCCGCCAGTTCGCAGACGAGTTGCGCACCGAGACCGTGGACGCCGTATCGGTGACCGGCGGCCATCTCGGCGCCGGGCTTGGGGTGGTGGAGCTGACGGTGGCGCTCCATTACGTGTTCGACACGCCCTATGACCGGCTGATCTGGGACGTCGGGCACCAGTGCTATCCGCACAAGATCCTGACCGGCCGGCGCGACCGCATCCGCACGCTGCGCATGGGCGGGGGCTTGAGCGGCTTCACCAAACGGTCGGAGAGCG
>JAFAFA010000011.1 GCA_023423695.1 Pseudomonadota bacterium
CTCACCGAACCGCTGGGGTTCAGGTGACGAGCGCCGGTTTGTCGGGCTTCCCGTTCGCGTGTCGGTCGCTGCCGGTTCGGCGGCGCCGGCGTCGTTCGCGTCGGGAGGCGTCTTATATGCGGGACACACCGGACCGCGCAAGCACTTTTTTCAGCAGGATGACGTTTTCTTGATCGACCCGCTCAGAAGGCCGCGGACGGGATTTCGTCGTCATGCCAGGTGCGGCCGTCGCGCTCGATCAGCGCGATGGACTGTGAAGGCCCCCAGGTGCCGGCGATATAGGGCTTCGGCATCTCGTGCCGGGCCGCCCAGCCGTCGATGATCGGCTCCGCCCACTGCCATGCCGCCTCGACCTCGTCACGGCGCATGAACAGGGTGGAGTTGCCGCGCACCACGTCCATCAGCAGCCGCTCGTAGGCATCGGGGAAGCGGCCGCCGAAGGTCTGGGCGAAGCTGAGGTTGAGGGCGGCCGGCCGCAGACGCATGCCGCCCGGTCCCGGCTCCTTGGTCATCAGGTGCAGGCGGATGCTCTCGTCGGGCTGCAGCCGGACGATCAGGCGGTTGGCCTGCAATTCGCCCGCCGCCTGCGGGAAGATCGAATGGCGGATCGGGCGGAACTGGATGACGATCTCCGACATCTTGGCCGGCAGCCGCTTGCCGCTGCGCAGGTAGAAGGGCACGCCGGCCCAGCGCCAGTTGTCGATCTCCAGCTTCAACGCGACGAAGGTCTCGGTGCCGCTGCCGGCTGGGATGCCGGGTTCGTCGAGATAACCGGGCACCGCACCGCCGGCGACCGCACCGGCACGATACTGGCCGCGAACGGTGCAGCCGGCGATCTCGTCCGATCCGATGGGCTTGAGCGAACGCAGCACCTTCAGCTTCTCGTCGCGCACCGACTCCTGGGCCAGCGAGATCGGGCATTCCATGCCGACCAGACAAACGAGCTGCAACAGGTGGTTCTGCACCATGTCGCGCAGGGCGCCGGACTGGTCGTAATAGCCGCCGCGCTCCTCCACGCCGACCGTCTCGGCAACGGTGATCTGCACGTGATCGATGTGGTTGGCGTTCCACAACGGCTCGAACAGGGAGTTGCCGAAGCGCAGAGCCAGCAGGTTCTGAACCGTCTCCTTACCCAGGTAATGGTCGATGCGGTAAATCTGCTGTTCGGAGAAGACCGCGCCGACCCGATCGTTGATCTCCTGCGCCGAAGCGAGGTCGCGGCCGATCGGCTTTTCCAGCACGACGCGGGAGTCCGCCGTGGCGAGACCGAAGGCCCGCAGCTGATCGCAGATCGGACCGAACAGGCCGGGCGAGGTCGCGAGATAGAAGATGCGCACCGCGCCGGCGCGCTGGGCCGGCGGGTTTTCCAGCCGCTCCGCCAGTTCGCGCCAGCCGTCGTCGGAGGTGGCATCGACCGGAACATAGTCCAGCCGCTCCAGGAAGCGTGCGATCAGGCCGGTGTCGCGCTCGTCGGCGTGAACATGCTGGAGGATCGCCTGCTCCGCCTTGGCGCGGTAGTCCGACGGGCTCAGCGGGCTGCGGGAGACACCGATGATGCGGCTGCCGTCGGCCACCTGCCCCGCCTTGTCGCGCAGATAGAGTGCCGGCAGCAGCTTGCGCAGCGCCAGATCGCCGGTGCCGCCGAACACGGTGTAGTCGAAGGGAGGCAGTGTGGGGGCGGCGACGGTGGAGCGGGGTTGCATCTTCGGACCTCTCGACATCGGTGGCACGGTGCCTCAGGCAACCCGTGCGTCATGGTGCCACAGGGATGGGCCGGTCACAATCCGGGCCGGGCACGGCCCGGCACCGGCCCGAACGTCCATGGACTTCCGCCGGATCAGCCCAGCAGGTTGAGGACCGAGGCGCCGCTCTCCGCTGGGCCGGCATTGTTGCGGAACAGCGAGAACAGCTCGCGTCCGCAGCGGTGGGAGGCATCCTCGCTCGGCGGCGGGGGGGCGCCGCGGTTCTCCCACTCCGCTGCTTCGACCAGGGCGTCGAGCGTCCCTGCCTCCGCGTCCAGCCGCAGGATGTCGCCGTCGCGGACACGGCCGAGCGGGCCGCCGCCCTTCACCTCCGGCGTGACGTGGATCGCGGCCGGCACCTTGCCCGAGGCGCCGGACATGCGGCCGTCGGTCACCAGCGCGACCTTGAAGCCCTTGTCCTGCAGCACGCCCAGCGGCGGGGTCAGCTTGTGCAGCTCCGGCATGCCGTTGGCGCCGGGGCCCTGGTAGCGGACGACGACAATCACGTCGCGGTCGAGTTCACCGGCACGGAAGGCGGCCTGCACCGCCTCCTGGTTGTCGAAGACACGGGCCGGGGCCTCGACGAGGCGATGCTCGGGCTTGACCGCCGACGTCTTGATGACACCGCGGCCGAGATTGCCGGTCAGCACGCGCAGGCCGCCTTCGGCCGCGAAGGGCGCCGCGGTGGTGGCGACCACCGTCGGATCGCCGCTCTGGTCGGTGGCGGCACGGGTCCAGGTCAGGGCGCCGCCTCCGTCGAGGTCCGGCATGCTGCGGTAGGGCTCCAGCCCGCCTTCGCCCAGGATGGTGGAGATGTCGGTGTGGACGAGCCCGGCGTCGATCAGCTGGCCGATGACGAAGGGCATGCCGCCTGCCTGTTGGAAGCGGTTCACGTCGGCGCTCCCGTTGGGATAGACGCGGGTCAGCAGCGGCACAACCGCCGACAGCTCCGAGAAATCCTCCCAGTTCAACTCGATGCCGGCAGCGGCAGCGATGGCCGGAATGTGCAGGGTGTGATTGGTCGAACCGCCGGTCGCGAGCAGCCCGACGATGCCGTTGACCAGCGCGCGCTCGTCGACGATGCGGCCGATGGGGGTGCCGGCGCCGGGAGCGGTCATCGCCACCACCCGGCGGGCCGCCGCATCGGTCAGCGCATCGCGCAACGGCGTGTTGGGGTTGACGAAGCTGGCGCCCGGCAGGTGCAGGCCCATGATCTCCATCAGCATCTGGTTGGTGTTGGCGGTGCCGTAGAAGGTGCAGGTGCCGGGCGCGTGGTAGGACTTGGATTCGGCGTCCAGCAGTTCCTCCCGCCCGACCTTGCCCTGGGCGTAGAGCTGGCGCGCCTTGGCCTTGTCGGCGTTGGACAGGCCGGACGGCATCGGTCCGGCGGGCACGAAGATCGTCGGCAGATGGCCGAAGGCGAGCGAGCCGATCATCAGGCCGGGGACGATCTTGTCGCAGATTCCCAGGCACAGCACGCCGTCGAAGGTGGCATGGGACAGCGCCACGCCGGTCGCCAGCGCGATGACGTCGCGGCTGAACAGCGACAGCTCCATCCCTTCATAGCCCTGGGTGACGCCGTCGCACATGGCGGGCACGCCACCCGCCACCTGGGCAACGCCGCCGGCCGCGCGCACCGATTCCCGGATCATGGCGGGATAGCGCTCATAGGGCTGGTGGGCGGAGAGCATGTCGTTGTAGGCGGTGACGATGCCGATCGACGGCTGCTTCTCGCCACGCAAAGCCGCCTTGTCGTCCGCCGCGCAGGCGGCGAAGGCGTGGGCGAGGTTGGCGCAGCCCAGGCGATGGCGGCGCGGCTTTCCGCCGGCGCTCTCCAGCCGCGCCAGATAGGCTGCACGGCGGTCGCGGCTGCGCTCGGCAATACGCTCCGTCACGCGGGCGACGACAGAATTCAGGGGGGCGGGCTTGCTCATGATCGCGTCTCGACCGTTAGAGGGAGGCGATGATTTCCGGAGCGGACCATACGCCAGGGGCGGGGAGGTGTGAAGAAAATTTTTTTCATATATGGGGTTGGGGCACCGGATTTCTCGCCTTGCGCGGCAAAATTCTTCATAGTGGACGCTACGTCCCGGAAGGGATGCCGCCGGGCGCCGGCCCCGCGGGACTTTCCAGGAAAGTAACGTTACGCCATGCCTTCCCCGGTCAACACCCCCGCCGCCAACACTGCACCATTGGATATATTGGATGCGATCCGCCGGCTGCGCACCGAGTTGAAGCGGTCGGAGGGGCAAATCGCCGATCTGGTTCTGGCCGATCCGCGCCGGGTGCTGGATCTGAACGTCACGTCCCTTGCCCAGGCGGCGGAGGTGAGTGAGGCGACGGTCGTGCGCTTCTGCCGCAGCGTCGGCTGCGCCGGCTTCCCGGACTTCAAGCTGCGGCTTGCCGAATGCCAGGCGCGCGACGCCTTGCGGGACGAGGTGCGGAGCGGCACGCCCTATGTCAGCCAGGACGTGGCGCCCGACGACGATGTCGGCACGTTGGCGCGAAAAATTTTTTCATCGAGTGCGGCAGCTCTGACGGCGGCCTCCGCGGCGCTGGACGAGCAGGCGTTGGAGCAGGCCATTGCCTTGCTGGCCACCGCACCGCGGGTGCTGTGCGTCGGCACCGGCGGGTCCAGCGCGCTCGCCCAGGATGCGGCGCACAAGCTTCTGCGCTTCGGCGCCGATGCCCAGCCCTGCACCGACCCGGTGCTGGCGCGCATGCTGCTGGTCAACATGGGGGCCGGCGGGGTGCTGCTGGCCCTGTCCAACACCGGATGCAGCGCGACGATCAACGAGCTGGCGGCGGCGGCGCGGGCGCAGGGCACGGCGGTGGTGGCGATCACCGCCCCACGGTCTCCGTTGGCCGGCATGGCGAGCGTGGTCGTCGCCAGCCAGCCGGTCGAGGATACGGAAATGTACACGCCGATGGCATCGCGGCTGGTCCACCTGACGCTGATCGACGTGCTGTCGACCGGCGTGGCGCTGCGGCTGGGCGATCCGGCGGTGCGGCAATTGGCGAAGGTGAAGGCGGCGATCAATGCCGGGCGGCTGCCGCCGCTGTCTTGACCGGGCTGCCGCCACCTGCCGCATGCGTCATCCGACCATCGTCCAGGATGCAGCCGGACGATCCTGCCGGGCATGGGCGTGCAGTCGCTCCGTGGCCTTGTACCATCGTCGAATAATTACGCGAACGAACGATTGCTATCCTCGGCCGCAATCCGGCTCCGCAACCGTCCCGTATTCCCGCGAACCCTCGGGGAGAGTGCGATCGGACTGCGGCAGCCACGAAAGGGATATAGGAAGAGGACGCACCGATGACGCACAGCCCCGCCACGCCGCCTCCCCTACCCCGGTTCCGTCCGGCACTGCATGCCGCGGCTTTGGCAGGAGTGCTGGCGCTGGTGCTGCCCGGTTTCGTCCACGCCCATGGCGATGTGGTGCCGCAGGCGGTCGATACCACCGGGCTGGAGAAGCTGGGCGACAAGTGGCGCGACAGCAACCCATACCGCAGCAACCAGCGCGCCATTGAGATCGGCGCCTCCGCCTTCAACCAGAATTGCGCACGCTGTCACGGCCTGGGCGCGGTCTCGGGCGGTATCGCTCCCGACCTGCGGTATCTGGAAAAGGGCGACGCCGGTGACGAATGGTTCAAGGAGCGCGTGATCAACGGCTCGATCCGCAACGGCGTCACCTACATGCCGGCCTTCGGCGAGGCGCTGGGGCAGGAGGCGCTGTGGGCCATCCGCTCCTGGCTGGAGACCGTCCACGAAGAGTGACCGCAAAGGCTCGGACTGAAGGGAGCAATACCGATGGCGATGCGGCATGTTCGCGCACAAAACAGTTCGTGTCGTTCGCGGCATTGCGCCCGCCCGTTTCGGTCTGACACAATGATCGCGGAACCTTTACCCGCATCCCATCCCGCCCGCCGCTGCACAGGGAACCGCAGGCCATGACCCGGATCCTGATCGCCGATGATCACCCGATGGTGCGCGACGCCTTGCGCAGCGCGGTTCTCTATTCCTGCCAGGCCACCGACGTGATGGAGGCGGACCGGCTCGACAGCGTCATGCAGGCGCTGGAGGAGCGCGGCGACCTCGACCTTGTGCTTCTGGACGTCAACATGCCCGGCATGAACGGGCTGGGCGGGCTGCGCACGCTGCGCCAGCGCTTTCCGGCGACACCGGTCGTCGTCGTGTCCGCCCATGAGGAACGGCGCTGGGTTCGCGAGGCGATCGAGAGCGGGGCCGCCGGCTTCATCCCGAAATCGACCCCGCGCGATGCCATCGCCGCGGCCCTGCGGCAGGTGCTGAACGGCGAACTTTACATCCCGCCGCAAGCCGGCGACGAGGGCGTCGATGAGGCCGAGGATGCCGAAACCGCGGAGATCGCGCGGCGCATCGCCACCCTGACCGCGCAGCAACTGCGGGTGCTGGAGTTGCTCGGCACCGGCAAGCTGAACAAGGAGATCGCCTTCGACCTCAGCATCACCGAGACGACGGTGAAGGCGCATGTCTCCGCCATCCTGCAGAAGCTGAAGGTCTACAGCCGCACCCAGGCGGTGGTGATCGCCAACCGCGTATTGGCCGAGCGGCGGTGAGAGTCGACGACGAATTGCCCCCTCCCCGACCCTCCCCCGCTCTCAGCGGACCAAGGGTCCGCCTGCCGCGTCAGCACAAAGCGGAGCCTTGTGCGAGAGCTGGGCGGGAGAGGAAGATTGGCACAGGAGCGGCGGAGTTCCCTCCCCCGCCCAGCGGGGGAGGGTTAGGGTGGGGGTCTAACTTCCCAAAGATCACCGCACTCCTCATTCTCCTCGCAGTCTCCACCCCTTCCCTCGCCGCCGGCGTCCCCCAGCCCGATGGCTACCGCCTGTCCGACTACCGCTCCCCGACACCGGACGCCATCACCGGCGGCGAGACGGTCGACACGCCGGCCGTACAGACCCTGCTGTCGCAAGGCCGCGTCGTCCCGATCTTCGTCCAACGACTGGAGCGCAGCACGCTCCCCGGCGCGCCCTGGCTGCAGTCCAAGCCCTACCTCCAGATTCCCGGCAGCGTGTGGCTGCCCAATGTCGGCATGGGGGCGCCCGACGACGCGACGCTGGCTTGGTTCGAATCGCAGCTGGAGCGGCTGACCGCAGGCGACCGGACGCGCGATCTTCTGTTCTATTGCCTGTCCGATTGCTGGTTGTCGTGGAACGCGGCCAAGCGCGCGGTGTTGCTTGGCTATGCCCGGGTCCATTGGTATCCGACGGGCATCGACGGCTGGATGGAAGCCGGTCTGCCGACGGAGGAGGCGCATCCGCTGCCGCCGCCCGGCGTCACACGCAGCCCGTCCGCGCCCTGACGCGCTTGCGGACGGCGTCGCCGAAAGGGGTGGCGGATTGCACCATCGTAGCATGGCGGTCCTCCGCCCCGGACCGCTACTCTTCATCTCGCCAACCATCTTGGTCAGCAACAGTCAGCAAGCAGGAGCATCACGCAATGAAGACCTGGCGCAAACCGAAGACCACCGAGATCGCCGTCGGCACCGAAATCAACGCCTACGCCTGCGCCGGCCTGTAAACCGGTCGATGCGGAGCCGGGGATAAGGGGGTGTTGCCATCCCCTCCCCGGCATCCAATCCAAGAAACCGCGGCTAGACGGTTTTCAGATAAGACGTGAAGGCGGTGGCGATGAAGATTCTCGTCCTCGGTTCGGCGGCCGGAGGGGGCTTCCCGCAATGGAACTGCGCCTGCGAGGGATGCCGCCGCGCCCGCACCGGCGACCCGGCGGCGAAGCCGCGCACCCAATCGTCGCTGGCGGTGACCGCCGATGGCGAGCGCTGGCTGCTGCTGAACGCCTCGCCCGACCTGGGTGCGCAGCTGCTCGCCAACCCGCAGCTTCACCCGAAGGGGGCACTGCGCGGCAACCCCATCGCCGCGGCCCTGCTGACCAACGCCGACATCGACCATGTCGCGGGTCTGCTGACCCTGCGCGAATCCCATCCCTTCGCCGTCTACGCCACGCCGCGCGTCCATGGCGTGCTGGCCGCCAACAGCGTCTTCAACGTGCTGAACCCGGAGTTCGTCGCCCGCCGGCCGATGGCGCTGGGCGAGCCGTTCCAGCCCGCCGGCGCCGACGGCCGCCCGCTGGGGCTGGAGGTGGAGGTCTTCGCCGTGCCGGGCAAGGTCGCGCTCTATCTGGAGGATGCCTCCGCCGGCCCCGGCTTCGGCTCCGTCGCCGAGGACACGGTGGCTCTGCGCATCCGCCCGACCGACGGGTCCAGCGACGGCTTCTTCTACATCCCCGGCTGCGCCGGCATGCCGGGCTGGCTGGCCGACCGGCTGCACGGCGCGCCGCTGGTGCTGTTCGACGGCACGACCTGGACCGATGACGAGATGATCCGCAGCGGCACCGGCGTGAAGACAGCGGCGCGCATGGGGCACATGCCGATGTCGGGGCCGGGGGGCAGCATGGCCGCCTTCGCGCCGCTGAACGTTGGCCGCAAGATCTACATCCACATCAACAACACGAACCCCGCCCTGCTGGAGGATTCGCCCGAACGGGCGGAAGCCGAGGCGGCCGGCTGGCGCATCGCCCATGACGGGCTGGAGCTGACCCTATGACCGACCATGCAACTGCCCCCGCCGACGCCGCCCCGATGTCCCGTGAGGAGTTCCGCGCCGCCCTCCATGCCATCGGCGAGCGGCAGTATCACGACCTCCATCCCTTCCATCAGCTGCTGCACGGCGGCAAGCTGCAGAAGGGACAGATTCAGGCCTGGGCGTTGAACCGCTTCTATTATCAGGTGTCGATCCCGCGCAAGGATCTGACCATCATGTCCCGCATGGACGACCCGGCCCTGCGCCGCGCGTGGTTGCAGCGTGTGCTGGACCATGATGGGCTGACCCAGACCGGAGAGATCGACGAGACCAGGGTCGGCGGCATCGAGCGCTGGCTGCGGCTGACCGACGGGCTGGGGCTGGACCGCGATTACGTGAAGTCGCTGGAGGGCATCCTGCCCGCCACCCGCTTCGCGGTGGACGCCTACGTCCATTTCGTCCGCGATCATTCGCTGCTGGAAGCTGTGGCGTCCTCGCTGACCGAATTGTTCGCACCCTCGATCCACCGCGAACGCATCGCCGGCTTCGAGCGCAACTACGCCTTCGCCAACGACAGCACCCTGTCCTACTTCCGCAAGCGGCTGGACGAGGCGCCGCGCGATGTCGAGTTCGGGCTGGACTATGTGCTGACCAATGCCCATACAGCGGAACAACAGCGCCAGTGCCTGCGCGCGCTCCGTTTCAAGACGGAACTGCTGTGGGCGCAGCTTGACGCCCTGCACCACGCCTATGTCACCCCCAACCTGATCCCGCCCGGCGCCTTCGTGCCGGAGGACATGGAACCGACACGGTACAGCCGGTGAACGCACTCACTCCCCATATCGGCGAAACCGACCGGCTGCGGCTGGCCCCCGGCGTCATGCTGCGCAACGACCGCCGCCGTGGCGAATGGATGCTGATGGCGCCCGAACGGCTCCTGGTGCTGGACGAGATGGCGTTGGCGGTGGTGCGCGCCTGCGTCGGGGCGGAGGTCGCCGACGTGGCCGCCGGCATCGACCGGCTGACGGCGGAGTACGACGCGCCCCGCGCGGAGGTCGCCGCCGACGTGCTGGAGATGCTGACCGATCTGCGCAACAAGGGCTATGTCGTCACATGAGGTGCCCCAGGAGGTGCGTCCAATGAGCTGCGCCCTGCCCGCCTTCGCCGCCGCTTCGGCTGCCGAACCCGCTCCGCCCTTCGCCGTGCTGATGGAGCTGACGCACCGCTGCCCGCTGCGCTGCCCCTACTGCTCCAACCCGGTGGCGCTCGATGCCGCCAGCGCCGAGCTGGACACCGCCACCTGGAAGCGGGTGCTGGACGAGGCGGCCGATGTCGGCGCCCTCCAGGTCCATTTTTCCGGCGGCGAACCTTGCGTCCGCAAGGATCTGGAGGAACTTGTCGCGCACGCGACGGAGATCGGGCTCTACAGCAATCTGATCACCTCCGCCGTCCTGCTTGACCGGCCGCGGCTGGAACGTCTGCAGCGCGCCGGGCTTCAGCATGTGCAGATCAGCCTGCAGGATTCGGAAGCGACCGGTGCCGACCGCGTCGGCGGTTTCAAGGGCGGTCATGCGAAGAAGCTGGAGGTGGCGCGCGCGGTGGTGGCGCAAGGCTTGGCGCTGACCATCAATGCGGTGCTGCATCGCCACAACATCGACCGGGTCAACGAAGTCATCGATCTGGCCATGAATCTCGGCGCCGGGCGGATCGAGATCGCCAACGTGCAGTATTACGGCTGGGCGCTCGCCAACCGGGCGGCGCTGATGCCGTCGCGCGAACAGTTGCTGGCGATGGACGCCGCGGTGCGGGCGCGCCTGCCGGAACTGGCCGGGCGGATCGTCGTCGATTACGTCGTGCCCGATTACTACGCCCGCCGGCCGAAAAGCTGCATGGGCGGCTGGGCCCGGCGCTTCATGAACGTCACGCCGCGCGGCCGCGTCCTGCCCTGTCACGCTGCCGAGACCATTCCGGGCATGGAGTTCGAGACGGTCCACGACCGCAGCCTGTCCGACATCTGGCGCGATGGCCCGGCCTTCGCCCGCTACCGCGGCACCGCCTGGATGCCGGAACCCTGCCAATCCTGCGACCACAAGGAAGAGGACTGGGGCGGTTGCCGCTGCCAGGCGCTGGCGCTGGCCGGAAGCGCGGACGCGACCGACCCGGTCTGCGAGCTGTCCCCGACCCATGCGGAAGTCGCCGTGCTGCGCGACCGCGACGCTGCGGCGCTGGGGACGGAGTGGCGGTACCGGGGGGTGTGAGAGGCTTCGGCTTCGAATGCCCCCACCCTAACCCTCCCCCGCTGGGCGGGTGAGGGGACAAGTGAATATGCGGGAGAGCGGCGGCAGTCCCTCCCCCGCCCAGCGGGGGAGGTTAGGTGGGCGTCTGACTCTGCAAGATTCCCCTCACCCATCATGCCCCGACCCGCCCTTCTTGCCGCCGCCGTCCTGCTTGTTGACGGTGGCCCAGGCGCGCCGCTCGGCCTCGTCGTGGGAGACGCCGCGCTTCTCGTAGCCTTCCTCGATTTGCTCGGCCTTGCGCTTCTGCTTGTCGCTGTATTTGTCCTTGTCGCCCTGGGACATCGGATCCTCCTGTCGCAATTTCCCGCTCAACACCATCGACTGACGGAAGGTTCCCTACCGGATTAGGCTGAATCTCATATCCGGGACCGGACAGTCGGAAAGCGCGTCTTGCCGCGAGCGCGGCCGTCACCCATCCTTTCCCCAAAGCTTACCGGGGGAGGATCAGGGGTGTTCACACTGTTCAACAGGGGCCGGGCCGTAATGGGCGCGGCGGCGCTGGCTCTGGGCCTGATCACCGGGGCGGCGCAGGCGGCGGATGCGGTCCGCGTCGGCTCCAAGCTGGATGCGGAAAGCGGGTTGCTCGGCACCATGATCCTGCAGATGCTGCAGGCCAACGGCATCCCGACAGAGAACAAGATCCAGCTCGGCCCGACCAAGATCGTGCGCGGCGCGCTGCTGTCGGGTGAGATCGACGTCTATCCCGAATACACCGGCAACGGTGCCTTCTTCTTCAACGTGGACAGCGATCCGGTCTGGAAGAATGCCGGCGCCGGCTATGAGAAGGTCCGGCAGATGGACCAGGAGAAGAACAGCATCGTCTGGCTGAAGCCGGCCCCCGCCAACAACACCTGGGCGCTGGCGGTCCGCCGCGACGTGGCCGACGCCAACAAGCTGAAGACGATGGAGGATTTCGCCAAGTGGGTTTCCGGTGGCGGCAAGGCGAAGGTCGCCGCCTCGGCGGAGTTCGTGGAAAGTCCGGCTGCCCTGCCCTCCTTCCAGCAGACCTACGGCTTCGCACTAAAGCCCGACCAGATGCTGATCCTGGCTGGCGGCGACACCGCGGCGACGATCCGCGCAGCGGCGGAGCAGACCTCCGGCGTCAACACCGCCATGGTCTACGGCACCGACGGCGCCATCGCCGCGCTCGACCTTGTCGTGCTGGCCGACACCAAGGGCGCGCAGATGGTGTATGAGCCGGCGCCGACGGTCCGCGCCGCGGTGCTGACGGCAAATCCGAAGATCGCCGACCTGCTGAACCCGGTCTTCGCCAGCCTGGACGCCGAGACGCTGCGGGGGCTGAACGCCAAGATCTCGGTCGACGGACAGG
Source organism: Pseudomonadota bacterium (assembly GCA_023423695.1). Classification (GTDB taxonomy): domain Bacteria; phylum Pseudomonadota; class Alphaproteobacteria; order Azospirillales; family Azospirillaceae; genus Azospirillum. Next base: position 11,952 of record JAFAFA010000011.1, read on the forward strand.
ACCAGAAGCAAGTCGCCACCGATTACCTGAAGTCCAAGGGCTTCCTGAAGTAAGCCGGTGACGTGACCTTCCGGCTTCCCCTGTACAACCGCGTCGCCCTGCTGATGGCGCTCGCCGCCGCCGTTGCCGCCCTTGCGCTGCCCTTCCTGGGCTTCGCACCCAACCGGCTGCTGTCCGGCCGGCCAGTGCCGCTGTGGGCGGTGGTGCAGGGCTTGGGCGGCTTCGCCGTCCTGCCGGGGCTGGGGCTGCTGGCGACGCCGTTCCTGCGGCCGACGCGTGTCGGGCTCGGCCTGACCGTGGCGGCGGGAGGGCTGTTCGCGGCCGGACTGGTCTGGCTGGCGGGGCATCACGCGGCGGTCCTCGCACAGGGGGCCTCCGCGGCGGCACGCACCTCCTTCGCGTCCGGCTTCTGGGTGATGGCGGCGGCGGGGCTGTTGACCGCGGTCGATGCGGCGCGGCGGATGGGGCTTGGTGCCATTGGCCGCCTGGCTGTCGGCGGGGCCATCGCCGGGCTGGTGGCGCTGCAGCTGGCGACCGGCCATCTCGACGCCCTGTCGATCCTCAAGGAATACGCCAACCGCCGCGACGTCTTCGCCGACGCCGTGCTGCGCCACGCAACGCTGGTTGCCGCGGCGCTGGTGCCGACTCTGCTGGTCGGCGTTCCGCTGGGGGTTGCCGCGCATCGGATCCAGGCGGTCGGGCGCGCGGTGTTCCCGGTGCTGAACGTCGTGCAGACGGTGCCGTCCATCGCGCTGTTCGGGCTGCTGATGGCCCCGCTGGCGGCACTCGGCGCCCTGCTGCCGGGCTCGGGCATCAGCGGGGTCGGGCCGCTGCCGGCGGTGATCGCGCTGACCCTCTATTCCCTGCTACCCATCGTCCGCAACACCGCGGTCGGGCTGGACGGCGTGCCGGCCCCGGTGCAGGAGGCCGCGCGCGGCATGGGCCTGACGCCGCGCCAGATCTTCCTGCGCGTCGACCTGCCGCTGGCCCTGCCGGTCTTCCTGTCGGGCCTGCGCATCACCGTGGTGCAGGCGGTCGGGTTGGCGGCGGTGGCGGCGCTGATCGGTGCCGGCGGCCTGGGCGCCATCATGTTCCAGGGGCTTTTCGCCAACGCGCTGGACCTCGTGCTGCTGGGGGCCGTTCCCGTCATCCTGCTGGCGGTGGCGGCGGACGCCCTGCTGTCCGTCGGCATCGCCGCCGCCACCAGCCACATCGGCCTTTCGCCGGGAAGGAGTGCGCCATGATCGAATTCGAGCGCGTGACCAAGCGCTTCGGCTCCTGGACGGCCGTCGACACCGTGTCCTTCACCGTGGCGGAGGGCGAGTTCCGCGTGCTGATCGGCCCGTCCGGCTCCGGAAAATCGACGGTGCTGCGCATGATCAACCGGCTGATCCCGGCGGATGAGGGCGCCATCCGCATCGATGGCGAGGACATCGCCTCACTGAGGCCGGAGGAGCTGCGCCGCCGCATGGGCTACGTCATCCAGTCGGTCGGCCTCTTCCCGCACTGGACGGTGGAGCGCAACATCGCCACCGTGCCGGCCTTGCTGGGCTGGCCCAAGGCCCGCATCCGCGACCGGGTGACCGAACTGCTGGAGTTGCTGAACCTCGACCCGCGGCGCTACCGCTCGGCCTACCCGCACCAGCTGTCGGGCGGGCAACAGCAGCGCGTCGGCGTCGCCCGCGCCCTGGCGGCGGAGCCGCGCATCCTGTTGATGGACGAGCCGTTCAGCGCGCTCGACCCAATCACCCGTGCCAGCCTGCAGGCGGAGCTGTCGGCCATCCACCGCCGCACCGGCACCACCGTGGTCTTTGTCACCCACGACATGGACGAGGCCTTGCGGCTGGGCGACAGCATCGCGGTGATGGACCATGGCCGCCTCATCCAGTGCGCCACCCCGCTGGAGATCCTGACCCGCCCGGCCAGCCCGCTGGTGCGCGACCTGGTGGGTCGCGAGGAATGGGGGCTGAAGCGGCTCGCGGTGGAGACGGCCGGCGACCGCGCCCGTCCGCAGGAAAGCGTCGGCGGCGAACCGCTGCCGTCCGAAACACCGCTTCACCGCGCCCTGTCGGAAATGGTCTCCCGCGGTGCGGAGCGGCTTCCGGTGGTGGATGGCGACGGCCAGCCGGCCGGGGTGCTGCACCTGTCCGACCTTGTCCGCCCCATGTCCGATGGAACCCTGCCGGACCGTGCGGCATGACAGTCGCCGGCATGGCCCCGCGGGAGTTGTTGACCGACCGGCTGATGCTGGGGCTGGTGGCCCTGGTGGCGCTGGTGCTGGGCATGCCGTCGCTGAAGCCGCTGTTCGCCACGCTCTATCCCGGCCTCGACCGCCCGCTCTACGAGGCGGAAAGCTTCGTCAGTCTGACGCTGGACCATATGATGCTGGTCGGCCTCTCCAGCCTCGCGGCCATCCTGCTGGGCGGCGGGGCCGGCATCGCCGTCACGCGCCCCTGGGGGCGGGAGTTCCGCGGCCTGCTGGAAACCGTTGCCACCATGGGCCAGACCTTCCCGCCGGTGGCGGTGCTGGCGCTGGCCGTGCCGGTGATGGGCTTCGGTCCCGAGCCGGCGCTGATCGCGCTGACGCTCTACGGCCTGTTGCCGGTGGTGGAGAACACGGTCGCCGGGCTGGACGGCGTCTCCCCCGCGGTGCTGGACTCCGCCCGCGGCCTCGGCATGGGACCGGCGGAGGTGCTGTTCAAGGTGGAACTGCCGCTGGCCGCCCCGGTGATCCTGGCCGGCGTGCGCACCGCCGTCATCATCAATGTCGGCACCGCCGCCATCGCCTCCACCGTCGGGGCGAAGACCCTCGGCCTGCCCATCATCGTCGGGCTGAACGGATCCAACCAAGCCTACGTCATCCAGGGCGCTTTGATCGTTGCCGCGCTTGCGGTGGTGATCGATGCCGGGTTCGACCGGCTGGCCGGATGGCTGACGCGCTGGTCGCGGCGCTGAGAAAAATCGATATAATTCAGATAATTATATCCACCGAGACACTTAATGATCTTTTAGCATTCCGGTAAGAAACAGTTAGTACCCGAAGTTCGATTAGCATGCCTATGGTCGTTTCCGAACACGGACCGTTCGGAATGCAACATCGCCGCATGCCCCCTCCCTACCCCTCCCCCGCTTTGCGGGAGAGGGAACTCCGCCGCTCTCGGACATATCTCCCTCTCCCGCGATCGGACCGGCCTTCGGCCGGCCGAGAGCGGGGGAGGGTTGGGGAGGGGGCACCGGGATAAGGCAAAGAAGAAACCCCGCATCCGAACGGTCTCCGAATTCAGGGAGACCACCATGAGCATTCATCCACTGGACCCCATCCAGGCCCTGGAACGCATGATGCTGATCCGGGCCTATGAAGAGACGCTGATCGACCTGCACGGCCGCGGACGCGCAGCCGGAACCTGCACCTCGGTGGGGCAGGAGGCGCCGGCCGTCGGCGTCGTGTCGGCATTGACCCCCGACGACCTGATCCTGACCAACCACCGCAGCGCCGGCCATCTGCTGGCCCGCGGCGCCGATCCCGGCCGCATGCTGGCGGAGGTGACGGGCAAGCGCGACGGCTATTGCGGCGGCAAGAGCGGGTCGCTGCACATCTCCGCCAAGGATCTCGGCGTCGTGCTGACCTCGACCATCGTCGGCGGCGAGCTGGCGCTGGCGACCGGCGTCGGGCTGTCGCGCACGATGCTGAACAAGCCGGGCATCGTCGCCTGCTTCTTCGGCGACGGCGCCGCCACCGAAGGGCGTTTCCAGGAATCGCTGAACCTCGCCGCGGTGTGGAAGCTGCCGATCCTCTATGTCTGCGAAAACAACCAGTGGCAGGCCTTCGTCCACCGCAAGGAAACCATGCTGGCCGACGGAATCGCCGGTCAGGCGGAGGCGCTGGGGGTGGAGAGCGCCGTGGTCGACGGCAACGACCCGCTGGCGATGTTCGATGCCGCCTGCGCCGCCATCGACACCATCCGCCGCACCGGCAAGCCTTTCCTGCTGGAAGCGATGACCTACCGCCTGCGCGGCCATTTCGAACCCGACGACCAAGCCTATGTCGACCGGACCGAATTGGCCCATTGGCGGGAGCGCGACCCGATCCTGCGCCTTCGGGCAAAGCTGGAACGCGAAGGCCTCCTGAGCGCCGACGGCATCGCCGCCATCGAATCCCGCGTCCGCGCGACGATGGAGGCCGCAACCGCCTTCGCCGACGCCAGCCCCTATCCGGGCCCCGACGCCTTGACCACCGACGTCTACGCCTGAGCGGAGGCCAGCCACCATGACCACCATGACCGTCAACGACGCGATCTCCGCCGCCCTGGCCGAGGAGATGCAGCGCGACCCCACCGTGATGATCTTCGGCGAAGGCGTCGCCACCAAGCGACGCGACCTGTTGGAGCGGTTCGGCGCCGCCCGCGTCCGCAACACCCCGCTGGCGGAGGGCATCATCGCCGGCACCGCCGCCGGGGCCGCCGCCACCGGCCTGCGCCCGGTGGTGGATCTGCTGTTCGCGCCCTTCCTCTGCTATGCCATGGACGAGATCGTCAACAGCGCCGGCAAGCTGCGCTACATCTCCGGCGGACAGTTCAGCTTCCCGATGGTGGTGCTGGCGATGACCGGCGCCGGCTGGGGCGTCGGCGCCCAGCACAACCACAATGTGGAGAGCTGGTTCGTCCACAGCCCCGGCCTGAAGATCGTCATGCCCTCCACACCCGCCGACTTCAAGGGGCTGATGAAGTCGGCGATCCGCGACGACAACCCGGTGCTGGTCTTCGCCGACATCGCGCTGGGCTACAGCACCGGCGAGGTGGCGGAGGAGGCCGAGACCATCCCGCTGGGCAAGGCGGCGGTGCGGCGCGAGGGCCGCGACGTGACGCTGGTGTCCTATGCCAAGACGGTCGGCACCTGCATGGCCGCCGCCGATACGCTGGCCGGAGCCGGCATCGATGCCGAGGTGATCGACCTGCGCAGCCTGAAGCCGCTGGACGAGGCCGCCATCCTGCGCTCCGTCGCCAAGACCGGCCGTCTGGTTGTGGTGCATGAGGCGAGCCGCCTGTGCGGCGTCGGCGCGGAGATCGCCGCGCTGGTGGCGGAGAAGGCCTTCGCCAGCCTGCGCGCCCCGGTACTGCGCCTGACCGGCCCCGATGCCCCGGCCCCGGCCAGCTTCCCGCTGGAACAGGCCTTCGTGCCGCAGGCCGATGCCATCGTCGCCGCGGTCAGGTCGCAGATGGGCGGCTGAAGCAGCGCCCCGTTCCCCTCCATATCCAGATTCTCGGAGCACACCCCATGGTCCGCCAAGTCTTGTCCGCCCTGCTTCTTTCCGCAACGCTCACCAGCCCTGCCTTTGCCGACGACGCGGTCGCCCGCGGCAAGTATCTCGTCACCGTCATCAGCTGCGGCGACTGCCACACGCCGGGCCATCTGCTGGGCAAGCCGGACCTCGCCCGCGCGCTGAGCGGCTCGGATGTCGGGTTCGAGATCCCCGGCCTCGGCGTCTTCCACGGCTCCAACCTGACCCCCGACAAGGAAACCGGGATCGGCACCTGGACGGAGGAGCAGATCGTCACCGCCATCCGCACCGGCAAGCGCCCGGACGGGCGCATGCTGGCTCCGGCCATGCCCTGGATGTCCTTCGCCGCGCTCAGCGATGAGGACGCCCGCGCCATCGCCGTCTATTTGAAAAGCCTGCCCCCGGTCGCCAACAAGGTCGCCGGCCCCTTCGGTGCGACCGACAAGCCGACAGGCTTTGTCATGCGGGTCTCGGCACCGCAATAACGGTAAATTCCGTACAACAAAATTGAATTCCGAAAACTTGAAATGGCTGGATCGTCTGCTAGACTGACCGTCCGCGGGCCGATGTGCCCTGATCAAGGCTTTTCGGAGAGCGCCGATGCCGTCGCCGGCCCAGACTGAAGCGGTTCCGTCCAATCCCGTCCAGTACGCGCGCCAAGGGCGCGTCGGCGTCATCACCGTGGATTATCCGCCGGTGAACGCCGTCGGCCATGGCGTGCGCAGCGGGCTGGTGGCGGCCCTGGATGCCGGGCTCGCCGATGCGGAAGCCGAGGCGCTGCTGCTGGTCTGCGCCGGCCGCACCTTCATGGCTGGGGCCGACATCCGGGAGTTTGGCAAGCCGTCGGCACCGCCGACATTGCCGGAGGTGATCGCCAGTCTCGACGCCTCGGCCAAGCCGGTGATCGCCGCCATCCACGGCACGGCGCTCGGCGGCGGGCTGGAGGTGGCGTTGGCCTGCCATGTCCGTGTGGCCCTCAAATCGGCCAAGCTTGGATTGCCGGAGGTGAAGCTCGGGCTGCTGCCCGGCGCCGGCGGCACCCAGCGGCTGCCGCGGCTGGTCGGCGCGGCCAAGGCACTGGACATGATCCTGTCCGGCGAGCCGATGGGCGCGGAGGAGGCTCTGGCAATCGGCCTCGTCGATGCGGTGGAGGATGGCAATTCGCCGCTGGAGGCCGGCCTGCGCGCCGCGGAACGGCTGCTGGCGGGACGGCTTCTGGCGGACGGGCGGATGCCGCAGCCGGTCAGCGCCCGCACAGACCGGATCGCCGGGACCGACCCTGCCCTGTTCACAGCCAAGCGGGCGGAACTGGCGAAGCGCCTGCCGCACCTGTTCTCCCCCCACCGGATCGTCGATGCGGTGGAGGCCGCCGTCACCCTGCCCTTCGACCAGGGCACGGCGCGCGAGCGGGAGCTGTTCCTTGCCTGCATGGACTCGCCCCAGCGCGCCGGCCTGATCCACGCCTTCTTCGCGGAGCGGGAGGTGGCGAAGGTCCCCGGCCTGCCCGCCGACACACCGACGCGGGAGATCCGCAAGGCTGGCGTGATCGGCGCCGGCACCATGGGCGGCGGCATCGCCATGTGCTTCGCCAATGCCGGCATCCCGGTGGTTCTGGTCGACAGCGCGCAGGAGGCGCTCGACCGCGGCACCGCCGCCATCCGACGCAACTACGAATCCACCGCCCGCAAGGGCCGGCTGACCGCCGCGCAGGTGGAAGAGCGGATGGGGCTGATCCATCCCACCCTGTCCTACGGCGACCTCACCGACGCCGATCTGGTGGTGGAGGCGGCGTTCGAGAGCATGGAGGTCAAGCGGACCATCTTCCGGACGCTGGACGAGACCTGCAAACCCGGCGCGATCCTCGCCACCAACACCTCGACGCTGGATGTCGATGCCATCGCCGCGGCGACCGGCCGGCCGCAGGACGTGCTGGGCATGCATTTCTTCAGCCCGGCCAACGTCATGCGCCTGCTGGAGGTGGTGCGCGGCGCCAAGACTTCCGACACCGTGCTGGCAACCGTGATGGCGCTGGCGCGGCGGATCGGCAAGGTCGGCGTGGCGGTCGGCGTCTGCTACGGCTTCGTCGGCAACCGCATCCTGCACCAGCGCGGGCGCGAGTCGATGGCTCTGGTCGAGGAGGGCGCCAGCCCCGAGCAGGTCGACCGCGTGCTGACGGAGTTCGGCTTCCCGCTCGGCCATTTCTCGATGACCGACCTCGCCGGCATCGATGTCGGCTGGCGCATCCGCGAGGAGCGCCGCAAGGCCGGCGATCCGGAGGCGCAGGCGCCGAACTGGCTGGACGTGCTGGCGGAACACGGCCGTTACGGTCAGAAGACCTCGGCCGGCGTCTACCGCTACGAACCCGGCAGCCGCACCCCGATCCCCGATCCGGAGGTGGCGGCGGTGATCGAGGAGGACCGCCGCCGCCGCGGCATCACCCCGCGGGCCGTCAGCGACGAGGAGGTCCGCGAACGCTGCCTCTACGCCATGGTCAATGAGGCCGCCAAAATCCTGGAGGAGGGCATCGCCGCGCGGCCGGTCGACATCGACGCCATCTGGCTGCACGGCTACGGCTTCCCGTCCTGGCGCGGCGGCCTGCTGTTCTGGGCCGACCGCGAGGGGCTGGGCAGGATCGCCACCGCCGTGCAGCGTTACCACCGCGACATCGGCGGGCCGCAATGGTGTCCATCCGCTTTGCTTCTGCAACGGGCGGCCGACGGACAGCCGATCGGATGCTGAACCCGGAATGCGGATTACAGGCCGGAAACTCGTTTCTGTTACTGATTGTTTAGAATCTCCCATATACTCTTCCGACAGAGCCGCTCTACCGGTCCCCACCCGTCCCCCCAGGCGGCGGAACCGGCGGAGCGATCCTGAAAACGGCCCGGACCTGACCGAAGGGGAAGAGCATGAAGGACATCACCGTCGCAGCGACCGACTGGGGTCTCCACGCCGTCGCCTGCACCGGCTTTCCTCTTGCTCCCCCCTCCGCCTGGCTCGGGACGCTGCGCAACGCGCTGTCCGGCGCCGGCACGGGCTCCCGCCTGTTCCTGGATTTGCGGGAGGTCGGCAATTCCCCCCTGCCGCCGTCCCATCTGGGAGCTTTGGCTTCGGTTCTGGCCCCGGCCGGGTTCAGTGCGGTTCTCGTGCCTGACCTCCGGCTCGGCCACGCGCTGTGCGATGCGGTCCGCCGCAGCGGCGGCACGGGCGGCAGCGGGACGGCCACCGGCCTGCGCATCCTCCCGACGGAGGGCCGCGACCGGGTCGCCATCGCCGCCGCCTACCAGTGGCTGCTGAACGGCCGGGAGCCTGCGGATGCCCTGAAGGTGTCCGACGGCCGCCCGTCGGTTCTGGCCTTCCCCGTCACCGCGGCGCACCGGCCCACGACCTCCCCCGGTCGTTCCGACCTGCGCCGCGCCGGCTGACGGGTTTCCCGTAACGGCTGTTTCGTAACCGTTTTCCTGCAGTCATCGTCGTCTCACCTGCCTTTTCGCCCCGGCCGGACATCTGTCCCGCCGGGGCTTTTTATGTGGGCCGCAATGTGCTCCGAAAAAGAAAGCCCCTCCCCGCGCGCGGCGGAGAGGGGCAAGGCTTCGGGAGGACGCCCGGGAGGAAACGGTCAGAAAAAGCCTGGGTCAGGCATGCGCGCCCGCGCCCTGCACCGCCGGCTTCGGCACGGCCACGGCGGCAACCGGCTTCTTCAACAGGCGCAGCGCCAAGGCCGTCACGACGGTGCCCACCACCAGGGCGACGACATAGCCCAGCAGATGCGTGACCGCATTCGGGATGGGCAGCACGAAGATACCGCCATGGGGCACCTTCAGCTCCGCCCCGATGGCCATGGAGATGGCGCCGGTCAGCGACGCGCCGATCATCAGCGCCGGAATGACGCGCAGCGGGTCGCGGGCGGCGAAGGGGATGGCGCCTTCGGTGATGAAGGCGATGCCCAGAACGGCGGCGGCATTGCCGGCCTCACGCTCTTCGGCGGTGAAGCGGTCGGCGAACAGCTTGGTCGCCAATGCCAGACCCAGCGGAGGCACCATGCCGGCGGCCATGGCGGCGGCCATCGGGGTGTAGACCTGCGACGCGATCAGGCCGGTGGAGAAGGCATAGGCCGCCTTGTTGACCGGACCGCCCATGTCGAAGGCCATCATCGCGCCGATCAGCAGGCCCAGCAGGATGGCGCTGCTTCCCTGCATGCCCTTCAGCCAGGCGCTCATCCAGGCCAGGGCTTCGGCGACCGGGGTGCCGACGACGTAGATCATCAGCAGGCCGGTCAGTAGCGAGCCCAGCAGAGGCAGGATCAGCACCGGCTTCAGCCCTTCCAGATTGCGGTGCAGCCTGATGTGACGGTTGAGGAAGGCGGTGCCGTAGCCGGCGATGAAACCGGCGACGATGCCGCCCAGGAACCCTGCGCCGATGCTGGCGGCCAGGATGCCGCCCACCATGCCGGGGGTGATGCCGGGCCGGTCGGCGATCGAATAGGCGATGTAGCCGGCCAACGCCGGCACCATCAGGGCGAAGGCTCCCTTGGCACCGATCTGGAACAGGGCGTAGCCCAGCGTGCCTGCGTTGGATTCCTCATAGACGTAGATGCCGCCCAGCGCGAAAGCGAGCGCGATCAGCAGGCCGCCCGTCACCACGAAGGGCAGCATGAAGGACACGCCGGTCATCAGGTGCTTGTAGGGGCCGGTGCGCTGGGCCGACCGTTCCGCCTTGCCGGCGGCGACGGCATCGGCCAGCGGAACCGCACCACCGGAAGCGCCACCGCCGGCCCCATGGGGCTTGGCTTCGGCCAGGGCACGGGTGACCAGGGCCTTGCCGTCGTTGATGGCGGGCTTGGTGCCGCTCAGGAAAACCCGCTTGCCGGCGAAGCGGGACAGGTCGATCTGGGTGTCGGCGGCGATCAGGACGATGTCGGCGTCCCGGATCTCGTCGTCGGTCAGCGTGTCGCGCGCACCGACGGAACCCTGCGTCTCCACCCGGACCTTGTGGCCCAGCGCGGTCGCCGCCTGCTGGATGCCTTCGGCCGCCATGAAGGTGTGGGCGATGCCGGTCGGGCAGGAGGTGATGGCGACGATCCGGCGCGGCCCCGCGGCGGACGGTGCCGCCGAAGCGGCGCCCAATGCCCGTTCCAGAACCGCGGCCGGGCCGGCCAGCACCTCGTCGAGCGTGGCGGTGCTGCGCTTCAGCGCGACGAAACGCCCCTCGTCGAGGTCACCGCTGCCGACCAGGATGACGCCGTCGGCCTTGGACAGCCCCGCGGGGTCGAGCGGGGACCGGATGCCGAGGCTGGTGCGGATCTCCACCTGGATGCCATGGCCCAGCGAGGCCGCTGCCTTGCGCAGGGCTTCGGCCGCCAGAACGGCCTGGGTGGTGAGATCGCCCGCCGCGATCACGGCCAACAGGTTCGCCATTGTTTCCTCCCGGCGGGTTCGGGCCCGCCCCTGTCACTGTGTTGAGTCCACTGTGTAGAGTCTCGTCCGACGCCATCCGGCGGCGGGAATCAATCGGGCGAGGTCAGCGCCACCTGTGCCGCGAGTGACCGCACCGTCGCCGGATCGGGCAGGTTCGGACCGAAGCAGCCCAGCTTGGCGGCAGCGAAGGCCACCGACAGGCGCGCCACATCCTCCAGCCCCCCATCCATCTGGAAGGCGGCGATCAGGCCGGCAACCATCGCGTCGCCCGCGCCCACGGTGCTCAGCGCCGTCACCGGCGGCAGCCGCCCGTGCAGCGCACGCTCGCCGCTGACGAACAGTGCGCCGTCGGCCCCCAGCGAGACCACCACCACCGCCACGCCGCGCCTCTGCAAGCCGCGCGCCGCCTCCAGCAGGTCGGCGTCGGTCGGCAATGGCCGGCCGGCCCAATCCTCCAGTTCATGGCGGTTCGGCTTGATGCAGTGAGGCAGCGCGCCGGTGGAGGCCAGCGCCGCCGCCAGCGGCGCCCCGCTGCTGTCCAGCACCACCCGCGCACCCGCCGCTGAGAAATCGGCAGTCAGCCCGGCATAGGCGTCCGCAGGCAATCCGTCGGGCAGGCTGCCGGCCAGCAGAACCGGCATGCCGGGCTCCACCAGCCCCAGCACCGTCTCGCGCACCCGGTCGAGAGCACCGGCATCGGCGCTCAGGCCCGGCAGGTTGATGTCGGTGGTGTCATTGGCGGCGAGATCGGCGATCTTGATGTTGACGCGCGTCTCTCCCGGCAGCCGCAGGAAGGCGTCAGCGATGCCCTTGGCCTGGAACAGCGCCGCGAACGGCGCCGCGTTTCCGCTGCCGAGCAGGCCGGCGGCGATCACCGGCGTGCCCCAATCGGCAAGGCAGCTGGCGACATTGACGCCCTTGCCGCCGGCATTGTGGCGCACCGCCTTGGCCCGGTGCACGCTGCCGGGCTTCAGCGACTCCACCGTGATGGTCTGGTCGATGGCCGGGTTCAGCGTGACGGTGACGACCGGCTTGGCCATCTTCGATTGGCCGCTCATGACGCACCCCCCTCCAGCGCCCGCACCTCGTCGGAGGATTCGCAGTCCAGCGCGCGCCGGGCCAACGCCTGCAGACCGGCGAGGTCGCTGTCGCGCAGCCGGTCCTTGACGCCGGGAATGTCGCGTGGGGTCATCGACAGCTCGCGCACGCCGAGGCCGGCCAGCAGGGCGGCGCCGAACGGGTCGCCGGCGATGCCGCCGCAGACGCCGACCCAGCGGCCATGCTTCTCGGCACCGTCCACCGTCATGCGGATCAGGCGCAGCACCGACGGGTGCAGGCTGTCGGCCTCCGCCGCCAGTTCGGGATGCTGGCGGTCGATGGCCAGCGCGTATTGGGTCAGGTCGTTGGTACCGACGGAGAAGAAGTCGACATGACGCGCCAGCGCGTCGGCCTGGATGGCCGCGGCCGGCACCTCCACCATGATGCCCAGCGGCACCGCCGGCGCGTCCAGTTCCGCCCGGATGCGGTCGCAGACGGCGCGCAGGGTCTCGATCTCGCGCAGGGTGGTGATCATCGGGAACATGATCAGCAGCGCGCCCGGCTTCGCCTCCTTGGCGGCGCGGTAGAGGGCGCGCAGCTGCGGCTCCAGCAGTTCGGGATGGCGCAGAAGCAAGCGGGCGCCGCGCACGCCGAGGAAGGGATTCTCCTCATGCGGCAACTGCAGGTGCGGCACCTGCTTGTCGCCGCCGATGTCGAGCGCGCGGACGATCAGCGGGCGGCCGTCCAGCGCCTCCAGCATGGCGCGGTAGGTCTCGTACTGCTCCTCCTCGCTGGGGGCGTCGCCGCGCTCCAGGAACAGGAACTCGGTGCGCATCAGGCCGACGCCCTCGCCACCCTGGGACAGCGCCATGGCCACCTGATCGGGCCGGTTGACGTTGGCGCCGATCTCCACCGTGTGGCCGTCGCGGGTGCGGGCGGGCAGGCCGCGCCGTTCCTCCTGCTGGGCCTTCCTGACGCGCTGCTCCTCGATCCAGGCGCGGGCGGCGGCGAGGTCGGCGTCCGACGGGTCGAGGTACAGGCGGCCGGACTGGCCGTCGAGGATGGCGGTGGTGCCGTTGGCAAGCTCGGTCAGCGCGCCGCCGCCCGCCACCATCGCCGGCAGCCCCAGCGTGCGCGCCAGGATCGCGGTGTGGGAGGTCGGGCCGCCCTGGGCCGTCGCCAGCCCGATGACCCGGCCCATGTCGAGCGCGGCGGTGTCGGACGGCGACAGGTCGTCGGCGACCAGGATGCAGGGGGTGTCCGGCAGGTCGCGGATGGATCCGCCGCGCAGGTCGGGGTCGATGCGGGTCAGCACCCGGCGGCCGACGTCGCGCAGGTCGGCGGCGCGGCCGGCCAGCACCGGGTTGGGGTTGGCGGCCAGCGTCGCAGCGCTGCGTTCCACCGCCTCGTTCCAGGACCAGCCGGGGCCATGCCCCTCCACCATCAGCTGGCAGGTCAGCGTGATCAGGTCGGTGTCGTTCAGCAGTTCCGTCTGCGCGGCGAAGATCCCGGCCTCCGCCGGTCCGAGGCGGCGGGCGGTGTCGTCGGCCAGCGCCTTCAACTGCTGGCGGGTCAGGTTCAGCGCCTCGTGCAGGCGGTTGCCGCCCTCCAGCAGCGGGACCGGACGGTCGGGCACGGTCAGGTCAGACTTCGGCATCACATGGACCGGACCGATGGCAAGGCCGGGGCTGGCACCGATGCCGGCGACCACGGGCATTTCACGGCCGGCGGCGGCCGGAGGCGTCCAGCCCTGCACCACCGCCTTCGCCTTGCGCGCCGCGGCGGCGGCGTCCGCCTTCTCCCGCGCGCTCAAGCCCGTGATGGTCGCGCGCAGACGGTTCAGCACGGCGCGCGCGTCCGGGCCATCGGTGGAGACGGTGATACGGTCGCCGGGCCGCAGTCCCAGTTGCAGCAGCGCGACCAGCGTCTTGCCGTCGGCCGCCTCGCCGCCATGGCGGATGCGGACGCGGCCGGCAGCGGCACGGGCTGTCTCGACCCAGGCGGCGGCCGGGCGGGCATGCAGGCCGGTCGGGTAATCGACCACCCACTCGAACGTCTCGGCGAGGTCGCCTGCGTCCGACGCGGGCGCCGCCGGCGCCGCGGACTCGTCCGACAAGGCGGCGACCAGATCGGCCGGATCGCTGGTGGTGAACAGGGCGTTCAGCCGCTCCTCGTCCTGCATCAGGCGGGTCAGGCGGCGCAGGATGGCGATGTGGGCATCGGACTGCGCGGCAATCGCCACGACCAGCCGGGCGGTCTGCCCGTCGTTCCACACCACGCCGTCCGGCACCTGCAGGATGGCGATGCCGTTGCGGCGGACCAGATTGCGGTCGTCCACCATGCCGTGCGGGATGGCGACGCCATGGCCGAGGAAGGTGTTCGCCACCGATTCCCGCCGAATCATGCTGTCGGCATAGGCGGGGTCGATGCAGCCCGCGGCGATCAGAAGCTGCGCCGCCTCGCGGATCGCCGCCTCCTTCCCGGCTGGGGCGGCACCCAGGCGGACCAGATCCGGGGGAAGGCTAAGGGGGTGCGTGTCGGTGGCCATGACGACCGTCTCCTCCGCATGTTCTTGTGTGGTCTCTTGGAAGTTAGTGAAAACGATTACAGCCTAGCTGTCAACGCTGGTTGCGCTGCAGCATATGGGATTTTCCGGATGACCGGCTTGTCAGCGGCACGAAAATGAGGGATGCTCAGACAAAGGTACTGAAAACGTTTTCAATCGGCTTTCCAAGACCTGCCGCGCTCTGGTCATCCCCGGCCGGCGCCGCTAAGGTTGTCCCCCTCAATCGGGGCATCCTCCACAGGATCGGTCAGGACATGAGCGTCTCGGGAAAAACCGCCGGCATCAAGGATGTGGCCCTGGCCGCCGGCGTATCGGTCGCCACCGTGTCGCGCGTGCTCGGCAACGGCCCGGTCAGCGAGGCGCTGCGCAAGCGGGTTGAGGACGCTGTGCGCGCCACCGGCTACCGTCCCAACCTGTCGGCGCGGCGCCTACGCTCCCAGCATTCGCAGACCATCGGGCTGGTGGTGTCGGACATCCGCAACCCCTTCTTCACCGCGGTCAGCCGCGCGGTGGAGGATGCGGCCTACCGCGCCGGCATGCGCGTGATCCTGTGCAACAGCGACGAGAATCCGGAGCGGGAGGAGCTGTACCTCCGCCTGATGCAGGAGGAGCGGATCACCGGCCTGATCTTCGCCCCCACCCGCAGCACGCTGGACCGGCTGGACGGGCTCGACCTGGATTTCCCCGTCGTGCTGATCGACCGCAACGCGCCGACCGGGCGGCACGACGCGGTGGTGCTCGACAATCCGCGCGCCGCGGCGATGCTGGTCGAGCATCTGCATGCCCAGGGCTACCGCAGCATCGCCGGCCTGTTCGGCAACACCAGCACCACCGGGCAGGAGCGTCACGACGGCTATCGCGCCGCCATGACCGCCCGCAGGCTGACGCCCGCCGCCCGTTTCCTCGCTCCCTATGCAGACGCGGCGGAGGAGGCGGTGGTGGACTGGATGGCCGAACCCGACCGGCCGGAGGCCTTCGTCGTCAGCAACAGCCTGTTCCTGATGGGCGTGGTGAAGGCCGCCCGGCGTCTCGGCCTGTCGATCCCAGACGGGCTGGCGGTCGCCGGCTTCGACAACGAACCCTGGACCGAGCTGGTCGGACCCGGCCTGACCGTGATCGAACAGCCGGTGCAGGACATCGGCCGGTCCGCCATGGCCCTGCTGTTCGAACGGCTGGAGGAACCGGACCGGCCCAGCAGGCGCCTCGTCCTCGGCGGCACCTGCATAGTGCGCGGTTCCACCGCCGCCCGGATGGTCGGCGCGGACTGACGAGCGCGGACCGACCCTCCGCCCGCAATTGGCTGTTGGCACTTCGGACATGGATCGAAGGTTCCATTTCACCGCCTCCCCAACCCTGGGGGCGGAGCGCGGCGGAGCGCTTGCTTCCCCCGCTGTGCGCGGCTGGCCCATCTCCGGGGTAATCCCACCGCTTTAAAATTGGTGTCCTCGACAATCGAGATCCGAAAGATGCGTCGGGACTCCGGCAAATCGCCAACGAACGCCCAATAAAAAATACCCTTGCAGTGTGTTGGAAGAACAGTTCCGAAAGCGGGGTTGACCATCGCCGCGGTCTCCCACTACCGTCCAATGTGCAAATGCGAAAGAACAAACCCGCTCAATACCGAATAACGCTGTCGGAGAGAGTTGGTTTCTTCACGGGAAAATAATCGAGATCTGCGGAACTTTTGTTGGTGACGCCAGCAATCTTCGCGCCGGATCCGGTGTGACCGGTTCCTTGATTGAACATCCGGGCCACCGAAAGGGATGAACCCTCCACCGCACATGCCCATCGCCGCAGCCTCGGGGGAGGGGCCGGCGCCGAATCCCGGACAAGGGCCGCGACGCCGCCGGGATGACGCGGGACCGACGCTTCAGGGGACACCAACGGGGGTGAGAGCGTAATGCAAAATGGTTCCACCGGTCATTCTGCGGCGGCAGCACCGGCCCGGCGCAGCTTTGCGCGGGACGGCGTCGCCACCATTCTCGTCACCGCCGCCACGATGGGGCTGGGCCTGCTGACGGGCATCCTTGTCGCCCGCACACTGGGACCGGACGGCCGGGGGGCGCTGACTGCGGTGCTCACCACCGCGCAGCTGCTGGGCTGGCTGTTCGGCATGGGCTGCGGCAAGGCGGTGACCTATGCGCTGTCCCGCGACCCATCGGCCGGCGGGCGGCTGCTGACCACCTGGATGCTGATGCTGATGCCTGTGGCAGCGGCGGCGGTGCTGGCGGGCTACCTGCTTCTGCCGACCCTGCTGGCGGCCCAGACGGCGGAGACGCTGGAGCTGGCCCGCCTCTATCTGCCGATGATCGCGCTGGCGCTTCTGTCGGAACTGGCGATGGGGCTGGTCCTCGGCGACCAGGATTTCCGCAGCTTCAACGCGCTGAACTTCCTCCAGCCGGCCGGGGTCGCCGTCTCCTACGCGGCGCTGTGGGCAATCGGCCTGTTCACGGTCGAGACCGCGGTGATCGCCCAGGCGGCGATGAGCACGCTGGTGCTGGTCGCCGCCCTGCTGCTTCTGCTGCGGCGCCATGGCATCGGCCGGCCCGACCTCGCGCTCGGCCGCAGCACCGCCTGGTATGCGCTGCGCACCCACGGCGACGTGGTGGGGGGCGTCATCACACAGCGGCTGGATCTGCTGATCATCCCGGCCATCCTACCGGCGGCGCAGGTCGGGCTCTATGCGCTGGCGACCAGCCTGTCCTGGCTGATCGTCAACCTGTCGAGCGCACTCGCCACCGTGGTGATGCCGGCGGCAACCCGGCGCGGCCGGTCGGGACGCGATCTGGTGCTGAACAGCCTGCAGGCGACCTTCGCCGTCGGCGGTGTACTGGGCGGCGGGCTGTTCCTGTTCGCCGACATCGCCATCGGACTGGTCTACGGCCCCTCCTTCGCCGACAGCGCCCTGCCGCTGCGGCTGCTGCTGCCGGGCGCGGTGCTCTATGCCGCGGCGTCGATCCTGCTGAACGGCCTCTATGCCGAGAACCGGCCCTTCACCGCCACGCTGGCCAACCTGCTGGGCATGGCGGTCACGGTGGGCGGCCTGCTGCTGTTCCTGCGCAGCGGCGGGATCCTGGCCGCGGCGGTCGTGTCCACCGTCGCCTATGCGCTGGTGTTCGTCGCCGCGGCGGCGCTCTACCGGCGGACCACCGGGCTGCCCTGGCGGGCCTTCCTGCCCGACCCGGCGCTGCTCGCCTCGCTGCCGCGCCACCTGCTGAACAAGCCGCCGCCGGCCGCCGCCACTGCGGCCGGACATACCGGCGAATAGCCCGGCCGGCGAATAGCCCGGCGAAACGCCTGAACCCGGACATCACCCGGAATCTGAGGAAACCCACAATGCGACTGTCGCTCTTGACGCCCGAATATCCGCCCGGCGAAAAGCTCGGCGGTATCGCCACCCACACCCACACGATGGCACGCGCGCTGACCCGGCTCGGCCATGCGGTGCAGGTGGTGACGCCGTGGAAGGCCGGGGGGCCGGCCGCCGGCACCGCGGTCGAGGACGGGGTGACGGTGCAGCGCGTCGATCCCGGCCCGCGGGTGCAGCCGATGCTGGACCGCTTCCGCACCAACCGCCGACTGGCGGAGGCCGTGCGCTCCTTCAATCCCGACGTGGTCCATGCGGCGGAGTTCGATGCCGATGCCTGGTGGCTCACCCGCTTCAGCACCATCCCGGTGGTGACGCGGCTGGCCACCCCGACCGGCTTGGTGGTGGACACCAACACCGGCAGCTGGGGTCCGCACACCCACCTGCTGAACGCGCTGGAGCGCGACCAGACCAAGCGCAGCGCCGCGATCTACGCCTCCACCCGCGCCATCGCCCGCCGGGTCGCCGATTATTGGCACATCGCGCCGGAGCTGATCCAGGTCATCCCCAACAGCATCGACCTCGCCGCGGTGAAGGCCGCCGGGGCCGGCCAGCCGCCCATTCCCCTGCCCCAGCGCTTCATCGCCTTCTTCGGCCGCCTGGAAGGGCGCAAGGGCATCGCCGCCCTCGGCCGCGCCATCCCGGCCGTGCTGGACGCCAACCCCGACCTGCATCTGGTGATGGTCGGCGGCGAGGACCCGGCGAGCGCCGCCGTCATCGACCAGTTCCGCCGCGACGTCGCTCCGATCGCCGACCGCGTGCTCTTCACCGGCGCCCTGCCACGCGAAGCCGCGTTGGCCGTGGTGGCGCGGGCGGAACTGGCCGTCGTGCCGTCGCTGTGGGAGAGCTTCGGCTTCGTGGTGGTGGAGGCGATGGCGCTGGGCGTGCCGGTGGTGGCCAGCGACTGCGGCGGCTTTCCCGAGATCATCGAGAACGGCCGCTCCGGCTGGCTGGTCCCGCCGGGCGAAGCGGCCCCGCTGCGCGACATGCTGATCGCCCGGCTGGCCGATCCGGACGGACTGAAGGCGGCGGCATCCGCCGGGCTTGAGCGCGCCAAGACCTTCGACGTCGACACGGTGGCCGCGCAGGTCGCCAGCCTGCTGGAGCATGCCAAGGCCGAGCGCACGCAGGCCGCCAACTCCGGCATCTACAACAACGGCTACCGCCGCCATTTCCGCCCCGACCACCCGACCACCCCCTTCTACCGCATCTATGACGAGAAGCGGCGCGCGGTGGCGGCGGAGCTGGAGCGGGCGCCGCGGATGCGCATCCTCGACGTCGGCGGCGGTTACGGCCGCATCACCGGCCCCTTCGCCGAGCGCCACGACGTGACCCTGGTCGACATCTCGCATGAGATGCTGGCCGAGGCGAAGGAGCGCTTCCCCGCCCTGGCGGTGCAGCAGGCCGACGCCCGCAAGCTGCCCTTCCCGGACGACAGCTTCGACCTCGTCATCGCCATGGATCTGCTCTGCCATCTGCCCGATCTGGAGGCCGGCGTGCGCGAGCTGAAGCGGGTGGTCAAGCCCGGCGGGCGGATCGCCTGCGACACCACCAATGCGAACCCGCTGTGGGTGATCGCCTATCCCCGCTACTACCGTTGGCGGCCGGACCGGCTGCTGGCGACCATGCGCTGCCACGGCGTCCTGCCGGAATGGAAGGCGCTGGTCCGCCACCACTGGGCGCCGGAGATGCGCAAAGCCATCGCCGCGACCGGCCTCACCCTGCAGAAGACCGACCATTTCGGACCGCCGGGGGTGGCGAAATGGCATTTGTGGTGGTGCCAGCGCGGCGGCAATGGCCCGGAGGGCCGCGCATCGTGACGAAACCGCCCCTGCTCCTCTTCCTCGCCCATGGCGGCGACCCGCACCGCGTCGCCATCGCGCCGGTGCTGGCCGCCGCGGCGGAACGCGCCGGCTGGGCCTTCGACCTCTACTATGACGGCCGCCGCAGCGGCCGGCATTTCGGCGGCTGGGAGGACGGCAACCGCACCGAGGCGACCGGCACCGGCAGCCTGATGGCCGGCGGCCGGCACCTGGACCACGCGCTGTGGCTGACCACCCGCTATCGCGTCGTGGCGCTGGGCGATCCCGCCTCGCCGCTGTGGCCGGTGGTGGAGGCTGGCGGCGACTGCGCCCTGCGCAGCACCGACCCGGCCGCCCTCTACGAGGCCGCCTTCCAACTGCTGGAGCAGCCGCTGCCCGACGAGGTCGCGGTGCTGGACATGGCGCCGCAGACCCCGCTCGGCATCGTCGCCGCCCCCTTCCTCTACCCGCGCCTGCTGGCCGAACCGCGCCTGGGCATCGACGTCAGCGCCGACGCGGGCCTGCGCGAGCGGCTGGAAGCCTTGGGCGCCCGGCGCTTCGTCGGACTCTGCGTCGATCCGGTGCGCGCCCGCCACTTCCCCGGCGGCCTCGACGCCGTGGAGGGCAAGGTGGCCGGTGAAAGCTATGCCAGCTTCAGCGCCGGCCTCGCCCACCGCCATGCGGATTGGGGACGCGGCACCCTGCTGGGCGACCCGGACCTGATCGCGGCGCAGCTGCCGATGGCGGCGGCCAAGCGCCTGCTGCCGCTCTACGGCCGGCCGCAGACCGATGTGATCGCCCGTGCCGCCGACCTGATCCGCGCCGGGGCCGACCCGGTCTATGGCCGGCAGTTCGACGACCACGACTTTTTCGCGCTTGGCAGGCTCGGCCGCGGCCTGCAGATCGTCGATCCCGACCCGCCCTTCGCCAGCGCCGCCGCGGTGCCGCTGCGCATCCCGGAGCCGCCGCGGCCCTTCACCGATTACGAGCCCGACGACGCCACGTTGCGCCGCTGGGCGGATGAGGGGCGGGTGCTGACCACGCTGGTGCTGTGGTCGGGCATGATCCGCGAGTTGCACTGCATTCCGCGCATCCTCGATCTGGTGGCGGCGACCGGCCTGCGCTGCGGCCTCGTGGTCACGGTCGACAGCCTGACCCAGTCCAGCCCCGCCGACCTCGCCCTGCTCGGTGTGCCGGAGGAGCGCGGCGGCGTGCTGGGCCGGGTGGAGCTTCTGCTGGGCAGCACCGGCCGCGGCGTCTGCGCCGAAGGCGAGATGCAGGCCGGCGAACTGGGCCGCCTGCTGGCCGGCGCGCGGGCGGAGATGGCGACCATGCTGCCGCCCGGCCTGATGCCGCGGGGCTGGTGGCCGCTGGTCGACTCCCCCCTGGGGCCCGGCAGCACGCCGCGCCTGCATTGGGAGGAGGGCCGCCCGGTCCTGCGCATCTCCCCCCGCCCGCGCCCGTCGGAAACGCCGGCCGCCAGCGCCGAATCCGCCGAGAGCGGAACCGCGCCGCGCACCGCGCCCAACACCCCACGGACCGCCGCTCCGGCGATGGACGCCCGGCGCATGATCGGCAACGCGCTGCGCCGCTACCGGCTCGACCGCTTCTACGAAGCGTGGCGACCCTATGACGACGCCCGTCCCGGCCCGGTCCGGGCCGACATCGCCGCCGCCGTGCGGTCCGCCGGCTTCGAGTACATGTGGACCAAGGCCGGTTTCGGCAGCGCCGCGCCGGCCCTGGTGGACGGCGACTTCGTCGCCCTGCCCTTCACCGCCGGCGACTGGGACGGCTGGTCGCCCTTCTACACCATCCGCAACACCGCGCAGGTCCGCTCGGCCGAGCGCCGGCTGACCCGCGGCGGCAGGCCGGGATGGCTGGCCTCCAACATCGATTCCATCCTGTGGATGCTGCCCGGCGAGGTTCTGGAGAAGGGCCGCGCTCTGTTCCAGGTCGCCCAGCTCGTCGCCGGGGGCGGCGGAACGGGCAAGCTGGTCAACGTCACGCCAAACACCGTCGCCCGCTACGCCCGCATGCTGGCGGAGGCGAAGACGGGAGTGCAGGCCGCCGGACATCCCGGACAGGTACCGCCGCCGGTCCAGCCGTCCGGCACGTCCGGAGCCGCGCACGACATCGCCGCCGCCAACGCTGCCGCCTCCAACACCGCCGGCTCCAAAGCCGCAAAGGACCCGGCCGAGGTCGGCTGAACCGCCGCCCATCCCACCCACCGGCCTTTTCCGCGCACAGTCAGTCGAGATAGAGGAGTTCAGCCCATGGAAGCACCGGAACACCGCCTGCCGCCCGGCGCGGCCGGCTTCGCCTCCGGTCTGGTCGCACCGCCGGTCGGTACGGGTGCCGACAAGGTCGACGTCAAGCGGCTGGCTCAGACACTTTGGCGCCAGAAATGGCTGATCCTCGGCATCACCGGGGTCCTGTGGCTGCCGGCGGTGCTTCTGATCAATTCCATGACGCCGCTCTACAGCGCCTCCACCGTGGTGGTGATCGACCCGCATCCGAACCGGGTCATCAACATCCCCTCGGTGTCGGAGCCGATGGGCATCTATCAGGACACCGTCAACACCGAGGTCGAGATCCTGCGCTCCCGCGATCTCGCCCGCCGGGTGGTGGAGGCGCTGAACCTGGGGCAGGAGCCGGAATATGCGGAGACCGCCGACAAGCCCGGCCCGCTCACCCCGCTGCTGGAGGATGGCCGCGCCCTGCTGACCGACCTGGCCGGCGCCCTGCCGGAGCCGCTGTCCGCCATGCTGACGCCGCCGCCCCGTCCCGCCGCCCCCACCGGCGACGCGGCCGAGGTGGAAAGCGCCCGGCTGATCGACTCCTTCCAGAAGAACCTGCGCATCAGCCCCGGCGTGCAGTCGCGCGCGATCCGCATCACGGTGGAGGCAAAGGATCCGCAACTGGCCGCCCGCGCCGCCAACGCGGTCGCCGACGCCTATATCGCCATCCAGGTGGAGGCCAAGCGCAACGCCACCCAGCGCGCCAGCGAATGGCTGCAGAGCCGGCTGGACGAGCTGCGCCAGGACATGACCGCCACCGGCCGCGCCGCGGTCGAGGCGATGCGCTCGGAAACCGGTATGGTCAAGGGCCGCGATGCCCCTCTGGTGAACGAGGAGATGTCCGCCCTCAACGCCCAGCTGGCGGAGGCGCGGACCGCCCACGCCAACGCCCAGGCCCGGCTGCGCCAGTTGCAGGCCGTTCGTCCCGGCAACCCGGAATCGCTGGTCGGCGCCGACATCGGCGGCGATCCGCTGATAACCGGCCTGCGCCAGCGTCAGGCGGCGCTCAGCGCCCAGCTGGCCGAGCTGCGCGCGCAATACGGCGACCGCCACCCGGCGCTGACCCGTCCGGCCGCCGAACTGCGCGAGCTGAACGCGTCGATCGCCACCGAGGTCGACCGCGTGGTCCGCGGCCTGCGTGGCGAGGTGGAGCAGCAGGTCGCCAAGATCCAGGACCTGAGCCGCCGGCTTGAGGGTCTGCGCACCGAATCCTTCGACACCCTCCAGGCCGACGTCCGTCTGCGCGAGCTGCAGCGGCAGGCCGATGCCTCCGACGACAACTACCGCCGCGCCGTCACCCGCCTGAAGGAGACGCAGGTGCTCCAGGCGCTGGAGATGACGCCGGACGTGCGCATCGTGTCGTCCGCCGCCGTGCCCACCGGTCCGGTCGGGCCGGGCAAGGCGGTGCTGGCAGGGTTGGCCGCGGTCGTCTGCGGCGCCATCGCCACCGGCATCGCGCTGGTGCGCACCATGGGCCAGCGCGGCGTCTACAGTTCCCATCAGGTGGAGGCTCTGCTGGGCCTGCCGGCGGTCGGCATCGTGCCGCTGCTGGGCCGGACCAAGCGGGGGCGCGGGGGCGAGGCCGTCCGCGACCCCTATGCGGAGACCGGCGGCGGCGATTTCGCCGAAGCGGTCTGGCGGCTGTGCGCCCGGCTGCGGCTGGTCCGCACCGGTGCCGAGACCGCCACCGCCAAGGGCGGCGAGGTCATCATGCTGACCTCTTCCGTCGCGGGCGAGGGCAAGACGACGATGGCGGTGGCGCTGTCCGCCTTCCTGGCCGATGCCGGCCGCCGCGTGGTGGTGGTCGATTGCGACACCCGCCGGCCCACCGTCCACCGCCTGCTGGGCGATGGCCGCCCGCCCAAGGGCCTGACCGACCTGCTGGACGGCGACGCCACGCTGGATCAGGTGGTGCACCAGGACGAGCGCCGCCGGGTGGCGGTGATCGCCGCCGGGCGGCCGGTGGACCGGCCGCAGACCCTCCTCGGTTCCCAGGCGATGCTGTCGCTGCTGGTGGAACTGTCCGAACGTTACGACGTGATCGTGCTCGACACGCCGCCGGTGCTGTCGGTGTCCGACGCACTGATCCTGGCGCCGCTGGCCGACCGCATCCTCTACGTCGTGCGCTGGGCGCGCACCGCCTCCAGCCTCGCCGGCGCCGGCATCAAGCAGGTGCGGCAGGTCGGCGGACGGGTCAGCGGAGCGGTGCTGTCGATGGTCAACGCCCGCGAACACGCGAACCTCGAATATGGCGCCCGCCCACCCAGCGGCCGCTCCTACCGCCTGCGCCGCATCGCCTGAGCGGGCGCTTCCCTGCCCGTCCCCAATCCATGTGACCAGCCCGTGCGACCGGTCCATGCGAAGGCCTGCCCCTTGCCGGAGAACCCACCATGAAAGTCGCGATCGTCCATTACTGGCTCGTCGGGATGCGCGGGGGTGAGAAGGTTATCGAAGCCCTGTGCGAGCTGTACCCGGAGGCCGACGTCTTCACCCACGTCTATCGGCCGGAGCGCATCTCTCCCGTCATCCGCGGCCACCGGGTCACCACCACCTTCATCGACCGGCTGCCGATGGCCCACCGGATGTACCAGAAATACCTGCCGCTGATGCCGCTGGCTCTGGAACAGCTCGACCTCAGTGCCTACGATCTGGTGATCAGCAGCGAATCCGGCCCGGCCAAGGGCGTGCTGACGCGGCCCGACGCGCTGCATGTCTGCTACTGCCACACGCCGATGCGGTATGTGTGGAGCGGCTATCACGACTATCTGTCGTCTGCCGGCCCGGTCATCCGGCCGCTGATGCCCTACGCCATCCACCGGCTGCGGCAATGGGATCTGGCGACCGCCGCGCGGGTCGACCGCTTCATCGCCAATTCCGAGACTGTGGCCCAGCGCATCTGGCGGGTCTACCGGCGGGATTCCACCGTCATCAATCCGCCGGTGGAGACCCGCCGCTTCGCCACCGCCCAGCCGCCCGGCGACCATTACCTGTTCGTCAGCCAACTGGTCTCCTACAAGCGCGCCGACGTGGCGATCGAGGCCTTCAACCGCATGGGCCGCAAGCTGGTCGTCGTCGGCGAGGGCGAGGAGTTCCGCCGGCTGAAGCAGATGGCCGGGCCGACGGTGGAACTGCTCGGCCACTGTTCCGCCGAGGAGTTGGACCGGCAATATGCCGCCTGCCGCGCCCTGGTCTTCACCGCCAACGAGGATTTCGGCATCGTGCCGGTGGAGGCGATGGCCGCCGGCCGGCCGGTGATCGCCCTGAACCGCGGCGGCGCCACCGAAACGGTGAAGGACGGCCTGTCCGGCCTGTTCTTCGACCAGCAGACGCCCGAAGCGCTGATCGAGGCGGTGGAGCGGTTCGAGGCGCAGGAACGCCGCTTCAACCCGGCCGTCATCCAGGCCTATGCCTCCCGCTTCGACCGGACCGTGTTCAAGACGCGGCTGCGCGAGACCATCGACAGCTGGATGAACGGCGAGGAACCGTCCCTGGCCCCGGCACGGGCCGCCCTCCACGGCGCCCGCGGGCGGGAGCTGGCCCCGGCATGAACGAGACCATGAGCACCACCGCCAGGACCGTGTCCGGCGTGGCCCGCCCCAGGGTCCTGGTCCCCATCGACCCCGATGCGACCGAGCGACTCGGCGTCACCGTGATCGTCCCGACCTACCGCCGGCCGGACCAACTGGCCGGCTGCCTCGACGGGCTGGTCCGGCAGACCATGGCGCCCGCCCAGGTGATCGTCACCGTGCGCGACACCGACCCCGCTTCCGCCGAGGTCGCCCGCCGCTACGACGGTGCGCTGGCGATGCAGGTGGTCGAGATCGAGGTGCCGGGACAGGTGGCGGCGATCAACCGCGGCATGGACCATGCCCGCGCCGACATCGTCGCCATCACCGACGACGACGCGGTGCCCCATCCCGACTGGGTGGAGCGGATCGAGGCCTGGTATCGCACCGATCCCAGGATCGGCGGCGTCGGCGGTCGCGACCACGTCTATCACGACGGCGTGCCGGAAACCGGCGAGCGGCGGATCGTCGGCCGGCTGCAATGGTTCGGCCGCGTCATCGGCAACCACCATCTGGGGGTCGGCCCGGCGCAGGACGTCGATGTCCTGAAGGGCGCCAACTGGAGCTTCCGCCGCGCCGCCATCGCCGACGAGCGGCTGAACACCCGGCTGCGCGGCAGCGGCGCCCAGGTCCGCAACGAGGTGGATTTCTGCCTGCGGCTGTCCCGCCGCGGCTGGCGGCTGGTCTACGACCCGATGGTGGCGGTCGACCATTTCCCGGCCGTCCGCTTCGACATCGACCAGCGGGGAACCGACCATTTCCACCCGCTGGCGCAGGAGAACGCGACCTACAACGACACGGTCGCGCTGATGGCCCATTTCAGCCCTGCCAACCGCATGGTGTTCGCCGCCTGGGCCTTCCTGATCGGGACCTGCGAGTTTCCCGGAGCGGTGCAATGGGCGCGGCTCGCCATGCGCGGTGACCGGCATGCCGGGGCGAAGCTGCGCGCCACCCTGCGCGGCCGGCTGGCCGGGATGCGCGACTGGCGGGAGTCGCCGGCATGACCTTCGCCACTGCCGGCGCCGCCGCGGGGATCGACCGGACCCAGCCAGGGCATCAGGGTGGGGACGGCCTGCCGTCCGTCGCCAGGATGGCCCCCGTCCTCTTCTGGTTCGTGGTTGCGATGCCGGTGCTGATGGGCAAGGCCGGCCTGCTGGAGATCATCTTTCCGGTCGGCGCGCTCGCCACCGGCGCCCTGCTGGTGACGCGCGACCCCGCCCGCTTCGCCGCCTTCACCTGGTGGCTGTGGTTCCTGACACCGGAGGTGCGACGGCTGGTCGATTACCAGGCGGGATGGAGCGTCATCAGCCCGGTGATGGTGACGCCCTTCGCCGTCGGCGCCATGACCGGGCTGGTGATCGCGCAGTATCTGCCGATGCTGCGTTACCGCGCCTATTTCGGCTTCGTGCCGGTGATGATCGGGCTGTTCTACGCCTACGTCAACGGCATCACCCAGGCCGGCATGGCGGCGGCGACCTTCGCGCTGCTGAACTGGCTGGTGCCGGTGACGCTCGGCCTCTATGTCGCCCTGCACTGGCCGATCTATCCGCAGATCCGCGACGCAGTGCTGCGGGCCTTCGTGCTGGGGATGGTGCTGGTCGGCGGTTATGGGCTGATCCAGTATTTCGTGATGCCGCCCTGGGATGCGCGCTGGCTGATCAATGTCGGCATGACCAACCAGGGCCTGCCGCTGCCGATGCAGGTGCGGGTGTTCAGCACGCTGAACTCCTCCGGCCCGCTGGCCTTCCTGCTGGTGACCGGGCTGGCCGTGCTGCCGGCGGCGCGCGGCATCCTGGTGCCGGTCGCCGGCGCCCTGGCGCTGGGATCGCTGCTGCTCAGCCTCGTCCGCGCCGCGTGGCTGGCGGGGCTGTTCGTCTTCGTCTGGCTGCTGCTGACCATGCCCGGCCGGCACCGTCTGCGGCTGGTCGCGGTCGGCTGCGGACTGGTGCTCTGCTCCCTTCCGCTGCTCAGCGTGCCGATGGTCAATCAGTCCATCGTCAAGCGGTTCGACACGCTGAACTCGATGGAGAACGACCGCAGCTACCAGGAACGGCAGGAGTTCTACGGCCGCTTCCTGATCCAGGCGCTGACGGAGGTGCGCGGCGCCGGTCTCGGCACCGTCGACACCGCGACCAAGCTGACCAACGAGGACGGCCATCTCGGCGCCATGGCCTATTTCGACAGCGGCATCCTGCGCGTCCCCTACGAACTGGGCTGGCCCGGCACGCTGGGCTATGTCGCGGGCATCGTCACGCTGATGGTCGGGCTGCTGCGCCGTGGCGGCGCTCCACCCGACCCCTTCGCCCGCTGTGCCGAGACCGCCGCCCTGACGATGCTCGGCTGCATGGTGTTCGAACACACGCTGGTGAAGGTCACGGGCGTCGGCTTCTGGTTCTTCCTGGGCATGGGCATGGCCGCGAAGAATTACGGGCTCGCCAGCCTCCAGCCCGCCCCGCAGCCGGCGGCACCCCCAGTCGATCAGCACCCCGAGCAAATGCGTCAGGAGGACAAGCAATGGACGGAAGCCTGACCTTCCCCGCGGAGATGCGGGAGGCCAGCGTGCTCCAACTCGGGCTGGGCTGGTTCCCCGAAACCCATGGCGGGGCGGAGAACATGTTCTACCACCTCGCCCGCCACCTGCCGCAACAGGGCATCGCCTTCTCCGGGCTGGTGCTCGGCACCACCTCCGCCAGGCTGGACAACGGCGCCCGCATCGACAGCTTCGCCCCGCCGACCGCCTCGCTGCCGCGCCGCGTGGCGGCGGCCCGCACCGCCATCGCCGCGGCGTTGCGCCGGCAGGCGCCGGACCTCGTCGCCTCGCATTTCGCGCTGAACACGGTGGGGGCGCTGCCCGTCTTGCGCAACCGGCCGCTGGTCGTCCATTTCCACGGGCCTTGGGCTTTGGAAAGTGCTGCCGAGGGAGCCGGCGCCCTGTCGGTGCGGCTGAAGTTCCTGGTGGAGCGGCTGGTCTACCACCGCGCCACCCGCTTCGTCGTGCTGTCCCGCTCCTTCGCCACCATCCTGGCCGAGCGCTACGGCGTACCGCCCGAGCGCATCCACCGGGTGCCGGGCGGGGTCGAGGCCGACCGCTACGACCTTCCCGACAGCCGGCAGCAGGCGCGGGCGCGGCTGGGCTGGCCGCAGGGACGACCCGTCATCCTGACGGTCCGCCGTCTGGTCAAACGGATGGGACTGACCGCCCTGGTGGATTCGATGGTGGAGCTGCGCCGCCGAGTGCCCGACGCCCTGCTGGTCGTCGCCGGCCGCGGACCTGAGGCGGCGGCGCTGCAGAACCGCATCGGCGCACTGGGGCTGGAGGAGCATGTGCGCCTCCTGGGCTTCGTGCCCGACGCGCTGCTTCCACTGGCCTACCGCGCCGCCGACCTGTGCGTGATGCCGTCGCAGGCGCTGGAGGGTTTCGGCCTGACCGCGCTGGAATCGCTGGCGTCCGGCACGCCGGTGCTGGTCACCCCCGTCGGCGGCCTGCCGGAGGTGGTGGAGGGGCTGGATGGCGATCTCGTGCTGGCGGGCACCGACGCCCGCTCCATCGGCATCGGATTGGCGGAGGCGCTGACCGGCGTCCGTCGGCTGCCCGATGCCGACACCTGCTGGTCGCTGGTGCGCAGCCGCTTCGACTGGCCGGTGATCGCCGCCCGCACCGCCGCCGTCTACCGCGACGCCCTGCAATGAGCCTGCCCTGATGAGTACCATCGTCATCCTCTGCGACCACGCCCACTCCAGCGGCGGGCTGGCCAAGGTCGCCATCGCCGGAGCGGTCGGGCTGGCGCGGCGCGGGCACCGGGTCCATTTCTTCACCGCAGTGCCGCCCATCGACCCCGCCCTGCTGATCGACGGCATCACCGTCCATTGCCTGGACCAGCCCGACCTGAAGGGCAACGCCGACCGCGTGCAGGCGGCGATCCGCGGCATCTGGAACCGGGAGTCGGCCCATGCGCTCGACGAGCTGCTGGCCCGCTGCCCGGCCAACGACACGGTGGTCCACATCCATGGCTGGGCCAAGGCGCTGTCGCCCAGTGTCTTCCCGGTCTGCCGCCGCTCCGGCCTGCCGGTGCTGCTGACCCTGCACGACTATTTCCCGCTCTGTCCGAACGGCGCCTTCTTCGTCTTTCCCGAAGGCGTCAACTGCCCGCACCGGGCACTGTCGGCCGGCTGCCTCGCCACCGACTGCGACGCCCGCGCCCGGCATCACAAATGGTGGCGGGCGGCCCGGCATGCGGCGGGCGCGCTGGCCGGCGGCTTCACCGGCGGCATGGCGCTGGTGACCCTCAGCGACCGCCAGCGCGCGGTGATCGCACCGCATCTGCCCCCCGACACCATCACACTGCCGATCCCCAACCCGGTGGAGGTGGCGGCGGAGATCCGCGACCGCGCCCCTGCTCCCGTCGCGGACAACAGCCATGTGCTGTTCGTCGGCCGCCTGTCGCGCGAGAAGGGCGCCGCCCTGCTGGCCGAGGCGGCGGCGCAGGCCGGCATCCCGGTGCGCTTCGTCGGCGACGGCGACGAGGCCGAGGCCGTCCGCCGCCTGAACCCGGAGGCCGAACTCGCCGGCTGGCTGCCGCCCGGCGCCGTGTTGGAGGAGGTCCGGCGGGCGCGGGCGCTGGTGGTGCCGTCGCTGTGGTACGAAACCTTCGGGCTGGCCGCCTACGAGGCGCTGGCGAACGGCGTTCCCGTGATCGTCAGCGACAATTGCGCGGCGGCGGAGGCGGTGCGGCCGGGCGGAAACGGCTTCCTGTTCCGCAGCGGCGACGCCGCCGACCTCGCCCGCTGCCTGCGCCTGCTCTCCCACGACGGCGAGGTGGAGCGGATGGGCCGCACGGCCCATGACGATTATTGGCAGGCGCCCTTCACGCTGGACCGCCATCTCGACCGGGTGGAGGAGGTCTATCGCGCCGCCCTCAGCGGCGGACTGGCGGCAATGGCGCGGCTCAATGCCGATCCGTCGCCGGGGGCGGCGCGGGCCCGCGCGCCATGACGCCTTTTCCCCCATTTGTCCCCCCCATCGGCAGGCGCATCGGCCGGCGCCTGCTGCTGGCCGCGGCGCTCTCCCTCCCCGCAGCCGCACAGGCTGCCCAGGACAAGCCGCTGCGCAACCGTCCCGATCCGTCGCCGTCAACCGGCCCCGCCCTGTCGATCCGCGACCGCGGTGCCATCGGCGACGGGCGCAGCCATCCCCTTTCCGAACGCTACAAGACCCTGGAGGCGGCGCGGCGCGTCCATCCGCATGTCCGCTCGCTCGACCAGGAATGCGACTGGGCCGCCCTGCAGGGAGCCGTGCTGGAGCTGTCGCAGTCGGGCCATGGCGGGACGGTGTTGGTGCCGCCCGGCCGTTACCGGCTGGACGGCGAGATCGTCCTGCCCAACCTCGACCGCCATGACGAGGCCTTCAACGAGGTGGAGATCGTCGGCGCCGGCATGCGCGCCTCGCTGCTGTCCTGGCCGGAGGATCTCGGCCCCGGCCGCTTCGGCATCCGGGCGGCGAGCCGGCTGGCGGCACGTGACGGCACTTTGAAGGACGACGATGGCTACCAGCGCAGCCGCATCGCCCATCTCAGCCTGCAGGGACCGAAGCCCGGCAACAGCCCCGGCGACCCGCCGCCGAGCATGGGCGGGGTGGCCCTGACCTCCCGCTTCGTGCTGGAACGGGTGGGGGTGTTCGGCTTTCATGCCGGGGTGGATGTCTGGCGCGACCATTCCTCGCTGATCTCCTGCCAGCTGACCAAGAACCACATCGGCGCCTACTGGTCGGCCGGGACGGAGAGTTTCGGCGACCATCTGTTCCTCGACACCGACCTCGCCGGCAACACGCTGGCCTCCATCGCCGTGGCGCCGGAGAACGGCATCGACCATTCCAGCTTCATCTCCTGCCATTTCGGCTTCTCGCCCTACGGCATCCTGGCGGAGGATGGGGCTTCGAAGCGCACCTTCCTGTCCAACAACAAGTTTCTGGACTGCGCCTTCGAGGCCTGCGGCAACGGCTGGATCCATGGCCCGACGGCGGAGATGTACGGCAACAGCCTGATCGGCTGCAGCGGTTCGCTCCTGCCCCGATACCGGCTGCCGAAACAGCCGGCGAACGGCCTGATCGTCGTGCGTTCGCTGGAGCGCAACCAGTTCACCGGCGGCACCGCCAGCTTCGGCGACGGCACCAACGACCGGGCCGCCGACATCCAGACCGCCGCCGTCGTCGCCGCCAGCGCCGTCGGCAACCGGTTCGACGATGCCGACCGCCTGATCCGCCTCGGTCGCGACGGGCTCGCCCCCGCATTGTCGGTCACCGGCACCTGCCGTGCCAACCGGTTTCAGGCGCTGGACTGTTCGGGCGAATTCCGCAAGGTCGGCACCGGCGGCGTCGATGCCGGCAATCTGGTGCAGCGCGACTACGACCGCGTCCGCCGGCTGGAGCCGGACCGCCCGGCCGACGGCGTCGCCCTCACCACCGCATCCGCCGGGGGCGTCGTGCCCGTCGCCACCGCCGGCACCGCCCCGGTCGGCAAGACCCGCGGCGCCATCCGCATGGGAGCCGTCCTGCGCCCTGCCGGCGCCATGCCGCACCGGGTGGACCAGGGCCCCGGCTCCGCCGCACCGGTGGGCATCGCCGTGGCGGATGCACCGGCGGGCAGCGACAGCGTAATGGTCGACCTGCGGCTGGAGGTCAGGTGAGACGATCTCTCCTCAAGACGTCGACCTGACCAGCGTCCCGCTCAACCCCACCCCACTCGCCAGCGGCCCCATCGCTTCCAGCAGATCCACATAATGCCCTGCCGTCACCGGCCAGTCGTGGCGTTCGGCAATGCGGCGGCCGGCTTCCCCCATGCGGCGGCGCTCCTCCGGATCGGCGGCCAGACGGCGCATCGCCGCCACCAGAGCGTCCTGCGCATCGGGATCGTCCAGCACGACGGCCGCCCCGTCCTCCAGCAGCCAGCTTGCGCCGGCAAGCTGTGTGGTGACGACCGGCAACCCGCTCGCCGCCGCCTCCAGCAAGACCAGCCCGAAGGGCTCGTAGCGGGTCGGGAAGACGAACAGGTCGGCCGCTTGCATCAACGCCGCCACATCGCGCCGGTGGCCGAGGAAGCGCACGCGCTCCTCCACCCCCAGTGACCGTGCCAGCGCCGGAAAGGGACCGCCGCGCTCGTCGCCCACCACCGCCAGCGACAGGTCGGGCACCTCGGCCAGGGCGCGCAGCACGCCGTCCAGATTCTTGCGGTCGCTGCGGGCATCGCCGACGAACAGCGCCACCGGACGGCCGGGCGGCAGTCCGAAGAGCGCCGGATCGGGCGTGCCGGGCTGGAATTCCGCCACATCGACGCCGTTGTCGATCACCGCCAGCCGGGCCGGATCGATGCCGTCGCGGCGCAGTTCCTCCGCCACCGTGCGCGACACCGCCACCAGTCGGCCGGCGCGGCGGAAACTCCAGCGCTCGAAACCGACATTCAGCAACGTGTAGAGCGCCCGGTACAGCGACAGCGGCGACAGGCTCTTGCGTACGGGATGGGTGGGCGATCGCATCCAGGCCGAATGGACGAAATGCACGGCGTTGACGTCCGACCGCGCCCAGCTGACGAAGCCGTTCACCACCACCCGGTCGATCCCCGCCCGCCTTGCCCGCGCCAGCGCGCGGCTCGCCCGCCAGGCGAACAGCTGGTCCCTGGCGAGCTGCGTCGGCACCCCGCCGCCGTCGACCGGCATCCAGCGCAGGCTGGGATGGCGCGCCAGTTCGTCGGCAACCTCCGTCGCGATGGCCACCACCTCGTGCCCACGGCGCAGAAGCTCTTCCACGACAACGGCATTCACGCGGCCCTGCCCGTCATGGCGGACGATCTTCTGCGTGACCACGGCAATGCGCATCGCGCGTCCCCTGCTCGGCTGTATCGACGGTATCGGCGGCGGTTCACTCCGGAGTGGACCACGGAGCCGCCGCGCACACCAAACAAACGAAAGAGACCGATTCCGCTCAACAGGCTTAAGTCTGCCGCTTCCCGATCAAGTCTTTCAACAGCGAAAGAATTCGGCACGGCCAAATCGATATTTATGGAAGAGTCAAAGATGAGTCAAAGACATGTCCCATCTTTGACTCTCCAAATGGTCGTGATGACCTGTCAAGACTTCCAATCGAAGAGGGTAACCAGATCTATCAAGTTACTCCGACATTGCGTTCTCTTAATTTCTGGTTAATGGGAGTCGTGCCGATGGCGAACACCGGTTCCAACCTCATCGATGTCACCTTCGCAATCGATGCGTGGGGGCAGGAAGCCGGCGGCGTCTGGCCGCATCTGGCGCTGAAGCTGGACGGCGCGACCATCGGACAGGCGACGGTGAGCAGCAGCAGCGCCGGGCGCACCACCATCAGCGCCAAGGTCGCCGCCGGAACGGCGCACAACCTGCAGCTCGTCTACGACAATGACGCGGTGGTGGGCGGCGCCGACCGCAACCTGTTCGTCCGCGCAATCTCCGTGAACGGCACCCCGATCGCCATGACCGACCCGTCGGTGACCTACGACAAGGGCGCGGTCGATGGTCGCGACGTGGTGAAGGGCCAGGAAGCGATGTACTGGGGCGGCGCGCTGAATGTCCCGCTGCCGGCGACCCTGTTCCCGGCGCCGGACGCGACCGCCGCCGAACCGGCCGCGACCAAGTCCTTCAGCGTCGTCGTCAACGCCTGGGGCAAGAGTGCCGGCGGCGTGCCGCCGCACTTCAAGCTGCTGGCCGACGGCAAGGTCGTGGGCGAAGCGAAGGTGTCCGCCACCGCCCAGACCGCCTATAAGTTCACGGTCGATCTCGACCCGGCGCTGGCGCACAAGATCCAGGTCCAATACGACAACGACGCCGTCGTCAACGGCCAGGACCGCAGCCTCTATGTCGGTTCCGTCGTGGTGAACGGCCACAGCGTCTCCTCCACCGCCGCCGGAGTGACCTATGACCGCGGCGCGCTGGACGGCAAGGATGTCGTCGCCGGACAGCAGGGGCTGTGGTGGAACGGAACGCTGAGCGTCCCTGTCACCAAGGAGATGCTGGGCGGCACCTCGGTCACCCCCCCCGCCACGCCGGCGCCCTCCCCGACGCTGCCGAAGAACGAGCATACCGCCAGCGCCGGGGTCAGCAGCGACCGCCCGCCGCTGACATCGGAGGTGTCCGCCATTTCCTGGGGTGCGGACCGCGGGTTGGCGCCGCAACACCTGTTCTGGGAGTCGGTGCCGGACTATGCCAGCTCCAGCCACCTGAAGGAGACGCGTGACGTCGCAAACAGCCATCTGGCCAAAGGGGTGATGCCGCTGATCGGCCTGCAGCTGTGGGAGGACACCTTCGAATACTCGCAGCCCGGCGGGAAGTTCGCCGATCTCGGCGGCCACAAGGCCTGGGTTTCCTGGGTCAAGGGGCACCAGCAGTATCTGGGGCGCGACGCCGACGGCAACATCCTCAACTCCGACAGCGGCAACCCCTATGGCTGGGGCTATGTCAGTCCGCTGATGCCGCTGGACGCCAAGGACGCGCCGGCTGGCTGGACCGGCGGCACCGCCCATTACGGCGACTGGATGGCCGACAAGCTGGGCCGCCTGTCCGCCCTGACCGGCACCCGCGGCTATGAGCTTGCCGACTTCTTCGACGGCAGCCCGCATTCCGGCGTGATGGACTTCTTCAACACGCGGATGATCGCGGAATTCAGCGCCAAGACCGGAATCAAGGTTCCCGGCACCACCCTGGCGCAGCAGGCCGACTACATCGTCGCCAACCACCCGGCCAAGTGGCTGGACTATTTCGTCGACGGCTGGGCCGACGGCTGGAAGGCGCTGGACGAGGCCATCGTCAAGAACACCGGCAAGGCGGCATGGCTGACAACTCAGGTGTCCTTCACCCCGGCGGCCATGCGCGAATTCGCGGGCGTCGACGCCCGGGTGATCGCCGAGAAGATGAACGAGGACGACATCCTGTTCAACGTGCAGACGCTCGAGCGCTTCACGATGCAGCACAAGCAGGCACCCGCCTCCTACGAGCAGGCGATGCTGGGCATCCATGCCGCCCGCGCGCCGGACGCCCATTTCGGCCATATGCTGTCCTCGTCGGAGAATGATTACTGGGGTGCGGTCGACAGCCTCTACACCGGCGTCACCGGTACGGTGCGCGAGGAGCTGGGCTGGGGCCGCCTGGAACAGACCTGGCTGCAGAGCGGCTGGACGATGATCGCCGACGACCAGGGCGGCGTGCGCCGCGCGGCGGAACAGTGGTCGCGCAGCTATCACGACTGGGGTCAGGTGAAGCAGCCCTGGCTGGACATGCTGCGCGACATCGTGCCGACCCGCCCCTTCGGTCCGGCGCTCTATTACAGCGTCAACGCCGAGAAGGCGATGAACGCGCTGGAACCGGCCGGCAACTCCATCGGCAACGCCTATCTGGGCGAGCTGCTGACGCCGATCACCAAGCTGCACGATGCCGGCGTCACCTTCGGCTATTACGTCAGCGACGCGGCCCTGCCGGCGATGACCAAGGCCAGCGCGCCCAGCGCCTGGATCATCCCGCAGGCGACCTACAACGGCAAGAGCCTGTTCAGCGACGCCGAGATCGCCGCTCTGAAGGCCAAGGCCCCGGTACTGATCGGCGACGAGGCGCTGACCTACAAGCACCCGCTGACCTTCACCGACAAGGATCCGGACGCCCAGATCACCGGCTACGGCTTCTACGACCAGAATGACCGGCTGATCGTGGTTGCGTCCGACCGGGTGGATTTCAACGACACCGCGGCGCGCAAGTCGGTGGCGACCCATGTGGAGCTGCAGCTGGCCAACGGCCACTACACGGTCCAGGACCTGATCCACAACACCACCCAGAGCTTCGACGTGGTGAACGGCATGGGCAGCTTCGACACCACCATCGACCGCTGGGACACCGGCGTCTACGCCATCACCCATGACATGGCGGCGTAAGGGGACGGCGTAAAAGCGCGACCCAAGGCGGAACCGGACGGTTCGGGATGGGGACGGGGATCCGCTTCGGCGGGGCTCCGTCCCCGCTTTTTTCCGGCGGATGAATTTTCCGGCTGGCGCCGGCTGTTTAAGAGTCTATATTATCTCCACAGATGGGCGGTAATGGAACAGCCGTCAAAGTCGCAGTTTCTAATTGAAATTGCTTTTTAAAATTGTTTCTCTTGCAGTACCGACGCATTCTTTCAGACAGTTTGTCTACGCCCCCTCTCCACAAGTCGTCGTCCACTGGCGCTCCGCACGACTTGACGGAGTTATCTCTTTTCATATCCAGAGCAAGAAAGCCCAATTACTGTTCGCCTTTCAGGATCGGTCTTCTCCAGCCGGGATGAAACTCTCTCCCTCTGAACCTAGAAGCCTTCCAAAAGTGATGAAGACAACGCCGTGAGTGCCGGATCATAGTTTGATCTAAATTCGATTGGACGAACACGCACCGGCCGATACAACGTGCACCGTCCATCGATTTCGCACATCGCGCCGGTTCAGCGCGGCGGCAATCGACGGAGCAAGCGCGAAGGCTCGAACGGGGAGCCGAGGGCAAATCGCCGGACCGAGAGACCGGAAGCCTTTATCGCCACGCCGCCCTTGCCGCCCTACCGTACAGCGTCCCGGGGAGGAGCCCTTGCGGCCCGGCCGCGCGATGGTGTCGCCCGCCATATCGTCCATTCCTGGGGGAGACGGACATGCCCGAACGCATCCGTGTGATAGTCCACAATCAAAGCCGGTTACTGCGTGAATCCATCCTGAACATCCTGGATGATTGTTTCGAGGTCATCGATCCGCAAAGCCGGCTTGCCACGGGGCTGTCCCCGAAGACGGCATGGAACGGGCGGGCGAATGGGGCGGGCGACCGTTATGCCGCCGGCTTATCCGCCAGCGGTGCTGTGGTCACGCTGGAACCGCCGGCCGGCAACGGCGGCGCCGAACGGGCCAGCGAGCGAACCGCGGACATCGTGCTGTTCGATCTCGCCTCGCTGAAGACCGACGCCTGGAACTTCCGCAGCTGGTACGGCGAGGACGCCAAGCTGGCGATGATCGCGGACGAGTTCTCGGCCCACCACATGCGGATGGCGCTGCGTTTCGGCGTGCGCGGCTATCTGCTGAACCGGATGGCGCCATCCGCCTTCGTCCTGGCCCTGCGCCTGATCCATGCCGGCGAACCGGTGGTGCCGGAGGAATGCTTCGACTATTTCTCGCCCACGGCACTCCGCCGCGGCGGCGAGGACGGCTCGGTCACCCAGCATGAATCCGAACTTCTGGGCTATCCCGGCCTCTACCCGCGCCATGCCCGCATCCTGAAGCTGATCATGGACGGATGCAGCAACAAGGAGATCGCGCGCGAAATGCTGATGACCGAGGATCTGGTCAAGCTGCACGTGCGCCACATCATGCAGACCATCAACGTCCGCAACCGCACCCAGGCCGCCCTGTGGGCCGCCCAGAGCGGCATCATCCAGGAGATGGAGTATTTCCTGGAGCGGACCGTACCGTAGGACCCGCTCCTTCGAAGCGTGTCCTTGCGGGTTGGGAGCGCGTCGGCTATGCACCCTGCATGAGCGCCGACGCCATTCCCAAATCCATCCGCCACCATGCCGCCCCACCCTCCGTATCGGAGGTGCGCCGTGCCACCGGCGTCGGCGCCATCGCCATCCTGCTGTGGTCGACGGCGGCACTGCTGACCTCGCTGTCCAGCGCCATGCCGCCTCTGCAACTGGTGGCGGTCACATTCGGGCTGGCCTTCCTGACCGGCAGCACCATCGCGGCGGTGCGCGGACGCAGCGTGCTGGGCGCGATGCGCCAGCCGCTGCCGGTCTGGCTCGTCGGGGTCGGTGGGCTGTTCGGCTATCACGCCTGCCTGTTCCTGGCCTTCCACCTCGCACCGGCGGCGGCCGTCGAGGTCAATCTGCTGAACTACCTGTGGCCGCTGTGCATCGTGCTGTTCTCCGCCCTGTTGCCTGGAGAAAGGCTGAAGCCCGGCCATGTCGCGGGCGCGCTGTGCGGGCTGGCCGGCACGGCGCTGATCGTGTCGGGGCGCGGCGGCGGCCTGCACCTGGATGGCGGCAATTTGGCGGCCTACGGCGCGGCCCTGGCGGCGGCGCTGATCTGGGGCGCCTATTCGGTGCTGTCGCGCCGCTTCGGCTCCGTCCCGACCGAGGCGGTGAGCGGCTTCTGTCTCGTCACCGCCCTGCTGGGCCTGACCGGCCACCTGCTGTTCGAGGAGGCGACCGTCTGGCCGCAGGAGATGCTGGGCTGGCTCGTCCTGCTGGCGCTCGGCATCGGACCGGACGGGCTGGCCTTCTTCGTCTGGGACCATGGCATGAAGCGCGGCGACATCCGGGCGCTGGGCGTGCTGTCCTACGCCGTGCCGCCGGCCTCCACCCTGCTGCTGATCCTGTTCGGTCAGGCGAGCGGCGGCTGGACCGTCTGGGCCGCCTGCGCGCTGATCGCCGGCGGGGCCGTGATGGCAAGCTGGGACATGATCCGCGGCAAGTGATCTACTTGGCCGGCCGGTCTCCCCCCGCCTCCGCCAGCAGCCATTGCCGGAAGGCGGCGAAGGGCGGGTGGTTGGCCTTGCCGCGGGGGTGGACGAGGTAATAGGCCCGCGCGCTGCGGTGGGGTCGGTCGATGGCCGGGACCAGGGTACCGTCCTCCAGCTCGGCGCGGACCAGCAGGGTCGGCAGCAATGCTACGCCCAGCCCGGCCTCCGCCGCCTGCGCCGTCGTGGCGAACTGTTCGAACACCATGCCGGCACCGGGACGGGGCGCGAGGCCCTGGGCCGACAGCCACTCGTTCCAGGCATCGGCGCGGGTGCTGGTGTGCAGCAGCGGCAGCGGCAGCAGATCGGCCGGCTCCGCCACCGGGTGCGCCGCGAGGAAGGCGGGCGAGCAGACCGGCAGCACCTCCTCGTCCAGCAGATGGTCGCAGACGGCGTCGGGCCAGTCGCCGAAGCCGTAATGGATCGCCGCGTCCAAATCGTGGAGGCGGAAATCGAAGGGCGCCAGCTTGGTGGTGAAATGGATGGTCACCTGCGGGTGCGCAGCCTGGAAGGCCGGCAGCCGCGGCACCAGCCAGCGCGTGCCGAAGGTGGGCAGGATGGCGAGGTTCAGCACGCCGCCCTTGGGCGCCGCGATCGTCCGTACGGTGGCCGCCGCGATCTGGCGCAGCGCGTCGCGGATCGGATCCGCATAGAGCGCGCCGGTCGGGGTCAGCGTCACCCGCTGGCCCTTGCGGGTGAACAGCGCGGTGCCGATCTGGTCCTCCAGCGCCTTGACCTGCCGGCTGACCGCCCCTTGCGTCAGCGACAGTTCCGCCGCCGCCGCGGTGAAGCTGCCGGTGCGGGCCGCCGCCTCGAAGGCGGTCAGCATGCTCATGGAGGGGAGAAGGCGGCGCTGCAGATCCATGACCGCTTCATTACCAAAGCTCATGACGGCAGGAAAGAAAGTCGTTTGCGCTCTGGCGTGCGGCACGGCACGGTCGGTATCCTGGAGATCCGGGAAATTCCCACAGGCAGGGCGGGGCGGCATCGCGATGAAGACCGGTGGTCAGTTGATCGTCGAGGCGCTTGAGGCGCAAGGCGTGCGGCGGGTGTTCGGCGTACCGGGCGAGAGCTATCTCGCCGTGCTGGACGCCCTGCACGACAGCCCGATCGAAATGGTCGTCTGCCGCCACGAAGGCGGCGCGGCGATGATGGCGGAGGCGCAGGCGAAGCTGAGCGGCCGTCCCGGCGTCTGCCTCGTCACCCGCGGCCCCGGCGCCACCAACGCCGCCTCCGGCATCCATGTCGCCCAGCAGGACGAAACGCCGCTGGTCGTGCTGGTCGGCCAGATCGAGCGCGGCATGCGCGGTCGCGACGCCTTCCAGGAGGTCGATTACGGCAAGCTGTTCGGCGGCATGTGCAAGTGGGTCGCCGAGATCGACAGCGCCGACCGCGTGCCGGAGATGATCTCCCGCGCCTTCCACACCGCGATGGCCGGCCGGCCCGGTCCGGTGGTGCTGGCCCTGCCGGAAGACACGCTGACCGAAACCGCCGACGTCGTCGCCGCCCCGCGGGCGGAGACGGTCGACAGCGCTCCCACGCCGGCCCAGGTGGCTGGCTTCGGCGATCTGCTGGACAAGGCGGAACGGCCGCTGCTGATCGTCGGCGGTTCCCGCTGGACCGAGGAGTCGGTCGCGGCGCTGCAAGTCTTCGCAGAGACGCTGTCGCTGCCGGTGGCGGTGACCTTCCGCCGCCAGATGCTGTTCGACCATTGCCACCCGCTCTATGCCGGCGACATCGGGCTGGGCATCAACCCGAAGCTGGCGGCGTTGGTCAAGGACAGCGACCTGCTGATCCTGCTGGGCGACCGCTTCTCCGAGGTGCCGTCGCAGGGATACGAACTGCTGGGCATCCCCGATCCCGGCAAATCGGTGGTGCATATCCACCCCGGAGCGGAGGAGATCGGCCGCGTCTTCCACCCGGCACTAGGCATGGTCGCTACCCCGGCCGCCTTCCTCGAAGCGATGGTCGGCATGCGTGTGACGGCCAAGCCCGGCTGGGCCGCCCGCGCCGAGGCCGCACACGCCGCCTACGAGGCCTGGAGCACCCCGCCCGCAACCATCCCCGGCGACGTGCAGATGGGGCGCATCATGGCTTGGCTGGATGAGCGGCTGGCCGACGATGCCGTCTTCACCAACGGCGCCGGCAACTACGCCACCTGGATCCACCGCTTCCACCGCTTCCGCCGTTTCGGCACCCAGGTGGCGCCGGTCTGCGGCTCGATGGGCTACGGCCTGCCCGCCGCCATCGCCGCCAAGCTGGAGCAGCGCACCCGCGACGTGCTGTGTTTCGCCGGCGACGGCTGTTTCCAGATGACCGGACTGGAGTTCGGCACCGCCGTACAGGAGGGCGCCGCCGTCATCGTGCTGCTGGTCGACAACGGCATGTACGGCACCATCCGCATGCATCAGGAGCGCGAGTATCCCGGCCGCGTGTCCGGCACGATGCTGAAGAATCCGGATTTCGCCGCCTTCGCCCGCGCCTATGGCGGCCATGGCGAGACGGTGGAGACCACCGACCAGTTCGCCCCGGCCTTCGAGCGCGCCCGTGCGTCCGGCCTGCCGGCGATCATCCACATCAAGCTCGACCCCGAAGCCCTGACCCCAAGCCGGACTCTCTCCGAGATCCGTGCGGCGGGGAAGGGAAAGTGATTTAAGGAATCCACCCCTTAGTCCCCGCTCCCCAGGGGGGAGAGGGAGATCCCCGAAGTCTTCAGTAACGCCTCGCCTTTTTGACCCAAGGAGCCACCCCGGTGCAGCACAGCGACATCCTCTCCCGTTTCGGCCTGACCTCCAGCGGAGCCGGGCTCACCGCCCGTTCGCCGGTGGACGGCGCCACGCTCGCCACGGTGGCGGAGACCGCGCCGTCGCAGGTGTCGGACATCGTCGCCAACGCCGCCCGCGCCTTCGAGGCGTGGCGCTCGGTGCCGGCCCCGCGCCGCGGCGAGCTGGTCCGCCTGCTGGGCGAGGAACTGCGCGCCGCCAAGGAGGATCTCGGCCGTCTGGTTTCGCTGGAAGCCGGCAAGATCTACCAGGAAGGCCTGGGCGAAGTGCAGGAGATGATCGACATCTGCGACTTCGCCGTCGGCCTGTCGCGCCAGCTCTACGGCCTGACCATCGCGTCGGAGCGTCCGGGCCACTCGATGCGCGAGACCTGGCACCCCGCCGGCCCCTGCCTCGTCATCTCCGCCTTCAACTTCCCGGTGGCGGTGTGGTCGTGGAACGCGGCGCTGGCGCTGGTCTGCGGCGACCCGGTCGTGTGGAAGCCGTCGGAGAAGACCCCGCTGACCGCCGCCGCCTGCCAAGTGATCTTCGACCGCGCCGTCGCCCGCTTCGGCGATGCGCCGGCCAACCTGTCCCAGGTCGTCCAGGGCGGCCGTGAGATCGGCGAGGCGCTGGTCGCCCACCCCGGCTTCCCCATCGTCTCGGCCACCGGCTCCACCCGCATGGGCCGCGAGGTCGCCAAGGTGGTGGCCGAGCGCTTCGGCCGCTCGATCCTGGAACTTGGCGGCAACAACGCCATGATCGTGGCGCCGTCAGCCGACCTCGACATGGCCCTGCGTGCCATCCTGTTCTCCGCCGTCGGCACCTGCGGCCAGCGCTGCACCACGCTGCGCCGGCTGATCGTCCACCGCTCGGTCAAGGACCAGCTGCTGCCGCGCCTAAAGGCGGCCTATGCCTCGGTGTCGATCGGCAGCCCGCTGGAAACCGGCGTGCTGATGGGTCCGCTGGTCGATGCCGACGCCTTCAAGGCGATGCAGCGCGCGCTGGACTCCGCGAAGGCCGAGGGCGGCACGGTGACGGGCGGCGAGCGCACGCTGACCGACCGCTTCCCCAACGCCTATTACGTCACTCCGGCCATCGTCGAGATGCCGGCCCAGACCGACGTGGTCCGGCACGAGACCTTCGCGCCGATCCTCTATGTCCTGACCTACGACACGCTGGACGAGGCCATCGCGCTGCAGAACGGGGTGCCGCAGGGCCTGTCCTCCTGCATCTTCTCCACCGACCTGCGTGAGACGGAGCGCTTCCTGTCGGCCGCCGGGTCCGACTGCGGCATCGCCAACGTCAACATCGGTCCCAGCGGTGCCGAGATCGGCGGCGCCTTCGGCGGCGAGAAGGAGACCGGCGGCGGCCGCGAGTCCGGGTCGGATTCGTGGAAGGCCTACATGCGCCGCCAGACCGCGACGGTGAACTACTCCTCCGCGCTGCCGCTGGCCCAGGGCATCAAGTTCGAGATCATGGGCTGATCCGCGGCTAAGGCACACCACCCCGCGGCGTCATCGCCCCTTGCGACCGGCACCGCCCGGCGCGACACTTCCGCCATGAACGGTCGGGAGCACGGGGCGATGGCGGACGCGGCGGGTCATACGCTTCTGGCACGCCTGCAAAGCTTGCGGGCGGCGCCGGAACCGCTCGCGGCGCTGCTGGCCGATCTCCGCGGGATCGAGCATGGCGGCGATCCGCGCTTTGCCATGACACTCGACCATTATCTGGAAAGCTGGCTGGGCAGCCGGCCGCGCGAGGTGTTCCGGCTCGCCGGTCCCCGCCTGCTGATCCTCGCCCCGGCCGAAGCCGCCGCGCTGCTCGACGCCGGGGCAAAGACGCTGGCGCACACTCTGCTTTCCC
This sequence comes from Pseudomonadota bacterium, assembly GCA_023423695.1. GTDB lineage: Bacteria > Pseudomonadota > Alphaproteobacteria > Azospirillales > Azospirillaceae > Azospirillum. The sequence goes on from JAFAFA010000011.1 coordinate 55,441, forward strand.
ACGGCTTCGGCACGCTCCACACCACCCGCTACGACATGGCGACGGAAGGGGAGCGCCTGTTCGCCGACCTGTTCCCCGACGACCCCACCGCCGCCCTGCGCGAAGCGGCCGAACGCGCCCCGACCGCAGCGCTCGCCCATCTGCTGGAGGTGGAGCGGGTCCTGCACGGTGCCGACATCGACAGCATCGTTCGCGAACAGCCGGTCTGGTCCTTCGCGGAGGACCGCGCGGCCGTGGTCACCACCGAACTTGCCATATCGCTGGAAGAGCTGGAAACACGGCTGTCCCTGTCGCTGCGGCGCGATTCCTGGCTGCGGCACGAGGTGGCGGTGCGGCTCGACCGCGGGCTGTTGCGCCATATCGCCCGCGACCGCAGCCGCGATTCCCGCCCCTTCGCCATCGACCTGCACACCGCCACCGTGCTGGACGACGGCTTCGCCGAATTGGCACGCGCGATCCCGGCGGAAATGCGCAGCCGGATCACCGCCGAGCTGCCCTGCTGGGAACTCTCCCTCGCCCCGGCCCGGGTGGTCGCGGCGGCCGGGCGGCTGGCCGATGCCGGCTTTGCCGTGGCGCTCGATCATGTGCCGCTGGCGGCGCTGGCCGGGCTTGATCTCGGCGGGCTGGAGCCGGCTTTCATCAAGACACAGTGGATCCGCGGAGCAACCGGCGCCGCGGATCTGCTGACCGCCGCCGTCGAGTGCTTCGGTTGCGATCGGCTGGTCCTCTGGCGCTGCGACGAGCCGGCGGCGCTGGAGACTGGGTATGCCGCCGGGGTCGCCCTGTTCCAGGGCCGTGCGGCGGATGCCGCTGCCGTCGCTCCCCGGCGCCCGAGCAAAAGCGTGCCGCGCCCCGTGGCAGAGGAACCAGAAGAGCCCGCCCCGACCCTTGTGGAAACGGCGGAACTCACCCCGCCCCCACCCTCCGGCCTGCTCGACCGCCTGCTCGGGCGCGGCTGACCGCCGCAGGACACCAAGGCCTCCTACAACCCGACTGCCGAGAAAACTCATCTCCCGCAAGGGGAGAAGGGCTTTTTCCCGATGCCAGATCCAGCAGTTTCACCCGGCGCCGCCCAATTGACAGCCGGTCATTACGGGTTCCTAATAGTTAAAATGCCAATGAACGACGAAGGCGTCGGATGTCCATCCAAACGCCCGGCAAAGCGCCAACAAAGTCCGCCCCCTCTGCGGCATCCCCCCGTTCCACCCGACTGCTGAATGCCACGGCGGTCGGTCTTGTCGGTGCGGTCGGCCTGCTGTCCTACATCGGTCTCGGCCATGGGATGGAGGCGCTGTGGAACCCGACCGGCGCGCTCATCATCGCCGGCGGCATCACCGTCGCCGCTCTGATGGCCTTCCGGGCGAGCGAGCTGCGCGCCGCCCTGGCCTCGCTCCGCGCGATCTTCCGCGACGACGAATCCATCGCCCCCGACATCGCGGAGCTGGTCACCTTCGCCCGCCTCTACCAGCGCAGCCAGATCCAGCGGGCGGAGGAGCAGGGCACCAAGGCCGGCAGCCCCTTCCTACGGCTGGGGTTGCAGCTGATCGCCGACGGCACGCCGGTCAACGACATCCTGCATGTGATGAACTGGCGCATCCAGAAGCTGATCGAGCGGGAATCGGTGCAGTCCCGCCTGTTCCGCACGCTGGCCGGCCTCGCCCCCGCCTTTGGGCTCCTGGCGACGCTGGTCGGACTGATCGGCATGATGGCGCAGTTGGGCACCGCCACCATCGCTCAGGTGGGCGAGCACATGTCGGTCGCGCTGGTGGCGACGCTCTACGGCGTGGTACTGGCCAACCTCGTCTTCAAGCCGATCGCCATCAAGCTGGAACAGCGCACGGCCCGGCGGGTGGCGATGCTGAACGTGCTGCTGGAAGGCATCATCCTGGTGCGGCTCGGCCGCTCGCCGACGGTGATCGCCGACGCGCTGGCCGAGTTCGTGCGCGAACGCAAGGACGAACTCCATGGCACCTCGTGACGACATCTCGCCGAACGGCGGTCTTGCGCCGGACGACGCGCAGGACCTCGCCTCCCCGACCTGGGCGACCAGCTTCGGTGGGGGAGGCGGGGCCGGCAGCGTCCTGCCGCAGGCCGGCGCGGAGGAGGATCAGGAGATCTGGCTGCTCAGCTACTCCGACCTCGTCACGCTGCTGCTGTCGGTGTTCGTCATGCTGCTGGCGATCACCAGCCTGAAGGACCAGCTGCCGACCACGCCGCAGCCGGAAGCCCCGGCCTTGTCGCAGCCGGCCACGCTCCCCGCCCCCCTGCCTCTGCCGCCCCTCTTCGATGAACCGACCCCGCATGCCGAACCCGCGCCGGCAGCCGATGCCGTGCCGCCCGACCCGCGGCCGCGTCTGGACGACGGCGAGGTGGCGGTGGCGGCGCCCGACCGGGTGGCTGCACGCTGGCGCGAGACCCTGGCGGCACTGGGCGTGCCGCGCAGCGTGGCAGTCGACGTGCGGCAGAACCGGGTCGGGATCGTCATCGGCGAAGGCATCCTTTTCGCTCCCGGACGGGCGGAACTGACGCCGGGCGGCGACGGGCTGCTGCGCCGGCTGGCCCCGACGCTGGCGGCCACCCGTGGCGACATCGTGGTGGAGGGGCACAGCGACTCCACACCGATCGGCAACCGCCGCTTCCCCTCCAACTGGGAGCTGTCGGGCGGCCGGGCGGCCAGCGTGGTGCGGCAACTGATCGAGCTGGGGGTTTCCCCGGACCGGCTGTCGGCGGTGGGCTTCGCCGATACCCGGCCGCTCTTCACCGGCACCGACCCGGCATCGATGGCGCGCAACCGCCGCGTCGCCATCACCATCCAGGCCGACGGCCTTCCGGAGGACATACCGGCGGCACAGGAGCCCGACCGGGCGATTCCATAGGGGCAGGGTTTGATTTGACGCAATGCCGCAACGCAACGAAGGGGGCTATGCTGGAATCCGGTGGTCGATCTGGTTGACGCATTGCCCTCCACCCCCCACGGCGCCGCCCTACGGGAGAAATCCACGGGAGCATCCAGGCGCCCCTTCCCCCGCCCGCCGGGGGAAGGCCGGGTGGGGCCTCGATGCAGTAACGCTGCTGCGGCACTGCCATTACCGCCACCATTCTGCACGGCTCCCGTTCCGCCCAATCGGCCGGAGTGACCATGTCCGTTCAAACCTCCGCGCGACCGCCTGCCGCCCCGCCTGCCGACCCGGAACCCGACCTGGCTCCAGGCCGGGTCGTGGCGGTCCGCGGCTCAGTCATCGACATCCGCTTCCCCGAAACGGCCCTGCCGCCGCTGTTCGACGCGGTGGAGATCATGTGGGACGGTCCCGAACGGCTGGTTGCGGAGGTGCAGAGCCATCTCGACGCCGCCACACTGCGCGCCATCGCGCTGCAGGGAACCTCCGGCCTGCGGCGCGGCACGCCGGCCCGCTCCACCGGCGGCCCGCTGACCGCCCCGGTCGGCGAGGCGGTGCTGGGCCGGCTGATCGACGTCATGGGGCTGGCGCGCGACGACGGGCCGGAGCTGCCCCCCGGCACGCCGCGCGCACCGATCCACCGCCCTCCGCCTCCGCTCGCCCGGCGCAGCCCACGCCGCGACCTGATGGAGACCGGCATCAAGGTGATCGACCTGCTGGCTCCCCTGGCCCGCGGCGGCAAGGCCGCGATGTTCGGCGGCGCCGGGGTCGGCAAGACCGTGCTGGTGATGGAGCTGATCCGCAAGATGGTGGAGCGCCACACCGGCATCTCCGTCTTCGCCGGCATCGGCGAGCGCTCCCGCGAGGGGCAGGAACTGTGGGAGGAGATGCAGCGGTCAGGCGTGCTCGACCGCACCGCGCTCGTCTTCGGCCAGATGAACGAACCGCCGGGCGCGCGCTGGCGCGTCGGTCTGACCGCGCTCACCATCGCCGAGCATTTCCGCGACGAGGAAATGCAGGACGTGCTTCTGCTGATGGATAACGTCTTCCGCTTCGTCCAGGCCGGCGCGGAGGTGTCGGGGCTGCTGGGCCGCCTGCCGTCGCGGGTCGGCTACCAGCCCACGCTGGCCAGCGAGATCGCCGAACTGGAGGAGCGGGTGGCCTCCACCCCCGGTGCGGTGGTGACGGCGATCCAGGCGGTCTATGTCCCGGCCGACGACTTCACCGATCCCGCGGTGGCGGAGCTGTTCAGCCATCTCGACAGCTCCATCGTGCTGTCGCGCGCCATGGCGGCGGAGGGGTTGTATCCGGCGGTGGACCCGCTGAGCTCGACCTCCAGCCTGCTCGACCCGCTGGTGGTGGGGGAGGCGCATTACCGGCTGGCGGAGGATGTGCGCAGGACCATCGCCCATTACCGCGAACTGCAGGACGTCATCGCGCTGCTGGGCATGGAGGAGCTGAGCGCCGCCGACCGTCTGGCCGTGCGCCGCGCCCGCCGCCTGCAGCGCTTCCTGACCCAGCCCTTCCTGGTGACGGAGGCCTTCACCGGCCATGGCGGAGTCAGCGTGCCGCTGGAAGAGACGCTGAGGGGCTGCCGCGCAATCCTCGACGGCGAAGGCGACGACTGGGCCGAAAGCGCCTTCTTCATGACCGGCACGCTGGATCAGGTCCGGGAGCGCGACCGCACCGGGAGGGGAGCATGAGCGAGAATCCGGGAATATCCCCCTCTCCCCCCCGGGGAGAGGGTCGGGGTGAGGGGAATGCACAGGGTGGATTCCCGAGAATCCTCTCCACGCCACCCCCTCACCCTCTCCCCGGGGGGGAGAGGGAATCCCGGCGCGCGCGCGACCTCTCCCTCATCATCACCACCCCCACCTCCGTTGCCACGCGCCTCACCGGCCTCCGCCATCTGCGGGCGGAAGATGCCAGCGGCGCCTTCGGCATCTGGCCCGGCCATGCCGATCTGCTGACCGCCCTGGCGATCTCTGTCATCAGCTGGCGCACCGCCGACGGGCGCGAGGGGCATTGCGCCGTGCGCGGCGGGGTGCTGACCATCCACGACGGCGCCCGGATCGCCGTGGCGACGCGCGAGGCGGTGGTCGGCGACGACCTGCACGCCCTGGAACGCGATGTGCTCGCCCGCTTCCGCCGGAACCGCGAGGAGGAGGGAGAGGCTCGCAGCGGCGCCCGCCGCATGCATCTGGCCGCGATCCGCCATATTCTGGCCTACCTGCGTCCCGACCGTCGCCCTTCCGGTCCCTTCGCCCCTGCTCCCGACGGCGGGGAGGAGGCGCCATGACCGACAACCACGACCCGCTTCCCGGCAGCGTCCGCCGCCGTCGCGAACGGCGGGAGCGCTGGGCCCGCGAGGGCGAACGGCCGATGGGCCGCAACCTCGCCCTGATCGGCGCGCTGGGCTGGCTGGTGATCGTGCCGACGCTGGCCGGCCTGTTCGCCGGGCGCTGGCTCGACGAACGGGCGGGCGGCGGCATTTTCTGGACGGCGGCGCTGCTGTTCGCGGGCGTGGTGATCGGCGGATGGCTGGCCTGGACCCGTATCGAGCAGGAGCGCTGACCTGATGACCGCCGCCTATCTTCTTCCCATCCTGGCCGGAGCGCTGGCGGGTCTGGCATTGGGAGTCCTGTTCTTCCGCGGGCTGGCCGCGACCGCCCGGCTCTATGTGACCGGCGGGGTCCGGCGGGCGGTTCCGCTCTATCTGCTGCGGCTGGCCGCCGCCGCCGCCGGCTTCACCATCGCCACCCTGTGGGGCGGGGCGGAGGCGCTGCTGGCGATGCTGGCCGGGTTCCAACTGGCCCGCAGCCTCGTGGTGCGGCGCGAAAAACGGGCGGAGGCCGAAACGCCATGACGGACTCGCCCCTGACGACGCCGGTTGTCTTCCTGCTGGGACCGCTCCCGGTCACCTTGCCGGTCGTCGTCACCTGGGGACTGATGGCCGTCATGACGCTGGGCGCCGCACTGGCAACGCGGCGGCTGCGGGTGGAACGGCCCGGCCGCATCCAGACCGTGCTGGAGCTGGTGGTGGAGACCCTGCGCCGGCAGATCGCCGAGACGATGCAGGCCGACGCCACACCCTTCCTGCCGCTCCTGGGCACGCTGTTCCTCTATCTGGCGGTCGCCAACCTGTCCGGGCTGGTGCCGGGGTTGAAGGCGCCGACCGCCTTTCTGGAGACGGCAGCGGCGCTGGCGCTGGTCGTTCTGCTGGCGTCGCAGGCGCTGGGAATCCGACGCCGCGGCCTGTGGCCCTACCTGAAGGGCTTCGCCCACCCCACCCCGCTTCTGCTGCCGCTGAACATCCTGTCGGAGCTGACACGCGCCTTCTCGCTGTCGGTCCGCCTGTTCGGCAACGTGATGAGCGGGGAGTTCGTCATTGCCATCGTGCTGTCGCTGGCCGGCCTGTTCGTGCCGGTGCCGCTGATGGCGCTGGAACTGCTTCTGGGCCTCGTGCAGGCGTACATTTTCACCGTGCTGGCTGCGGTCTTCATCGGCGGCGCGGTCGGGACAATAGAAAAGGGATAGGAATCATGGACGTCCATTCGATCAGCATCCTCGGCGCCGCGCTGGCCGTCTCGGTCGGGGCCATCGGGCCGGCCCTGGCGGAGGGACGCGCCGTCGCCGCCGCGATGGAGGCCATCGCCCGCCAGCCGGAAGCCGCCAACACCCTGTCGCGCACCCTGTTCGTCGGTCTGGCGATGATCGAGACGATGGCGATCTACTGCCTCGTCGTGGCGCTGCTGCTGCTGTTCGCCAACCCCTTCGCCTGACCGCGGCAATTCCGGAGCCCCGTCATGCACATCGACGGTTGGACGATCCTTCTCCAGGCGGTCAATTTCCTGATCCTGGTCTGGCTGCTGCGCCGCTTCCTCTACCGCCCGGTCCTGGCGGTGATCGCCGAGCGGCAGGCCGCCACCGAGCGCGTCCGCAACGAGGCCGAGGCCGCGCGCCAAGCCGCCGAAGACGCACGCCGTGCGCTGGAGGACCAACGCGCAACCCTGCCGGCCGAACGCGACCGCCTGATCGCCGCTGCCCGCGCCGAGGCGGAGGCCGAACGCGCCGCCCTGCTCGACCGGACGCGGGCCGAGGCCGACCGTGCGCTGGAAGAGGCGCGTGCCCGGCTGGCCGAGGAGCGGACGCAGGCGCTGGGCGCCCTGCAACGCCACGCCGCCGATCTCGGCACCCAGCTGGCGACCCGCCTGCTGCGCGACGCCCCGGCACGCTCCCTGACCCGCCCCCTGCTGGAGGAGGCCTGTGCGGCGGTGGAGGCGCTGCCCGCCGCCCAACGCCATGCCTTGGCGGATGGGATCGATCCGGTGCCGGTACGCCTTGCCACGGCCGGCGCGCTGCCGGACGAGGACGCCGCCCATGCCCGCGACCGGCTGTCGGCGGCATTGGGCCGGCCGGTGGCGCTGGAGTTGACCGAGGATCCGTCGCTGATCGCCGGGGTGGAGCTGCATTTCGCCCACAGCGTCGTCCGCCGCAGCTGGAAGCAGACGCTGGCCGAGGCGAGGGAGGAGATGACCCGTCATGACTCCGCAAGAACCGATGCCGACGCCCTCGCTTGAGGATGCGCTCGACGCCTGGATGCCGGGCGCGCTGCGCCGGCTGGACGGGCTGGAAACGGCTGCGCGACTGGAAACGGTCGGGCGGGTGGAGTCGGTCGGCGACGGCATCGCCCATGTCTCCGGCCTGCCCGACGTGCGGGTGGACGAGCTGCTGCTGTTCCCCGGCGGGGTCGTCGGACTCGCCATGGATCTGGATGACCGGATCGGCTGCGTCCTGCTGGGCGACGCCACAAAGGTGACTGCCGGGGGCACCGTCCACGGCACCGGCACGGTGCTGCGCGTGCCGGTCGGCGACAGGCTGATGGGACGGGTGGTCGATCCGCTCGGCAATCCGCTGGACGACGGTCCGCCCATCGAGGCCGACGGGTGGGAGCCGGTGGAGCGTCCCGCCCCGACCATCGCCGAGCGCGCGGCGGTGTCCGAACCGCTGCTGACCGGCACCGCGCTGATCGACGCCATGTTCCCGCTCGGCCGCGGCCAGCGCGAATTGCTGATCGGCGACCGCGCCACCGGCAAGACCGCCATCGCGGTTGACGCCATCCTGAACCAGACCGACGGCCAAACCGGGGGCGACGTGTTCTGCGTCTATGTCGCCGTCGGCCAGAAGGCGTCCGGCGTGCGCGCGGCCATCGAGGCGGTGCGCCAGGGCGGCGCCGCAGCGCGCACCCTGTTCGTCATCGCCGCCGCCGATTCCGCCCCCGGCCTGCAATGGCTGGCGCCCTATGCCGGCTTCACCATGGCCGAGCATTTCCGCGACAGCGGCCGGCACGCCCTGGTGATCGTCGACGACCTGACCAAGCATGCGGCGGTTCACCGCCAATTGTCGCTCCTGCTGCGCCGTCCGCCGGGGCGGGAAGCCTATCCGGGCGACGTCTTCTACCTGCACAGCCGCCTGTTGGAACGGGCGGCCAAGCTGACGCCCGCCAGGGGCGGCGGCTCGCTGACCGCGCTGCCCATTGCCGAGACGCAGGGCGGCAACCTGTCGGCCTATATCCCGACCAACCTGATCTCCATCACCGACGGGCAGGTCTGCCTCGATGCCAAGCTGTTTTACGAGGGGCAGAAGCCGGCGGTGGACATCGGCCGCAGCGTGTCGCGCGTCGGCGGCAAGGCCCAGCCGCCGGCCCTGCGCGCGCTGGCCGAACCCTTGCGGCTCGACTACGCCCAGTTCTTGGAGCTGGAGGTCTTCACCCGCTTCGGCGGTCTGGTGGACGAGCGCACCCGCAAGGCGGTGGAGCATGGCCGGCGCATGCGGGCCCTGCTGGCGCAACGGCACCTGTCGCCGCGCCCGCTGGCGGTCCAGGCGGCGCAGTTGCTGGCACTGGCCGACGGCACGCTGGACGGACTGCCGCTGGAGACGATCCCGCGTTTTCAGGCGGCACTGGCGGGTCTGGTCGCCGCCCGCCCGCCACGGATCGGCGAGAGGCTGGACGACGCCACCAAAGCGGCGTTGCGCGACCTGATCGCGCAAGCGGCGACGGGCCTCAACGGAGTGGCGCCATGACCGAACGGCTGGCGGAAGTCGAGGCGCGCCGCGCCAGCGTGCAGGATCTGGAATCGGTGACCGATGTCATGCGCTCGCTCGCCGCCATGCGGCTGCAGCAGGCGCTCGCCACGCTGGCCGGCACCCGCGCCTATGCCGAGGTGATCGCCGGGGCGCTTGCCCAGGCCGCCGCCTTGCTGGACGACGCGCCGCCGCACTGGCCCGTCAACGGGCACGGCCATTGCGCGTGGGTGCTGTTCGCGCCGGAACACGGCTTCGTCGGCGCCTTCGCCGAAAAGCTGGTCGATGCGGCGCTGGCGGCACCGCCGGGTTGCGCATTGTGGGTGGCGGGCTCGCGCGGCGCCGCCCTGCTGGAGGAGCGCGGACGCCCGCCGGCCTGGAGCACCGCGATGGCGACCAACACCGACGCGGTCACCGCCACCGCCCGGCGCATCGCCGAGGCGCTCTACCACGCGGCGGCGGACGGGCGACTGGGCCGGGTGGAACTGCTCTACGGCCGGACCGACGCGGGCGCGCCACCGGAACTGGTGCGCCGCCCCCTGCTGCCGCTCGGCCTGCCGCACAATGGCGTCCGGACAGTGCCGCCGCTGATCAACATGCCGCCGCGCGACCTAATCGCCCGGCTGGTAGACGAATATGTCTTCGCCCTGCTGGCCGACGCCGCGATGGAAAGCTTCGCCGCCGAGAATGCCGCGCGCCTCACCACCATGATGACCGCCCGCCACAACATCGAAACCACGCTGGACGAACTGACCGCCACGGTGCGCCACCTGCGCCAGGAACAGGTCACGAATGAGCTGATCGAACTGGTGTCAGGGGCCGAGGCGATGGGGTGAGGGGGTTCGCAAACGCCACCAGCAGTTCCGCCGCTGCCAGCGCCGCGATCACCTCCGGCCGCTTGTCGCCGGTCAGCGCCGCACCGATGGGGCAGGTCAGCCCCTCCAGCGATTGCACATCCCGCCCCCGCGCCCGGAACCAGCGCTCGAACTTCGCCCGCTTGGTCGCGGAACCGATCATGCCGACATAGGCGGCGTCACCCCGGCGCAGAGCGGCCTCGGCGATCTCGAAATCCAGCGCGTGGCTGTGGGTCAGCACCAGATAGCCCGCTCCCGCCGGTGCCGCCGCCAGCGGGTCGAGCGGGCTGTCGGTCAGGATGCGCTCCACGCCCGCTGGTATCCTCTCGGGAAACTCCTGCGCCCGGCCGTCGATCCACCGCAGGCGCAACGGCAGCGGCGCGAAGGCGGCCGCCATGGCCCGTCCGACATGGCCGGCCCCGAACAGCAGCAGCGTCGGCCGAGCCTCTCGCGCCCGGTTCTCCCGTTCCTGCAACGCGGCAACGGTGCCGCCGTCGGCCCGCTCCAGCCGCAGCACGACATGCCCCCCGCAACATTGCCCGGTCGCCGGCCCCAGCGCGAGGTCGAGCGTCTCGGCGGTACGTCCGTCCTCCAGCATCCGCCGCGCGGTGGCGATGGCGGTCCATTCCAGCCGCCCGCCGCCGACCGTGCCGACACAGGCCTCCCGCCCCACCAGCATTCCGGCCCCCTCCTCCCGCGGGGTGGAGCCGCGCGCCTCGGCGACGGTGACGAGGATTGCGGGAGCGCCCAGCGACAGCCAGTCGGAGAGGGTGGTGGAAAGGGGCGTCATGGTTGGGGCGAAGCCGCCGCCCGCTCCCGCAGCGCCGCGATACACCTCAACACCCGTTCCGGCGTGGCGGGCGCGTCCAGCCTCGGACACACCCGGTGCCCGGCGACGCTCGCCACCGCATCGGACAGGGCATGGAACACCGACATGCCCAGCATGAAGGGCGGTTCGCCCACCGCCTTGGAGCGGAAGATGGTGTCCTCGCGGTTGGGTGCATTCTCCAGCAGTGCGACGTTGAAGATGCGCGGGCGGTCGGAGCAGGCCGGGATCTTGTAAGTGCTCGGCGCGTGGGTGCGCAGGCGGCCCTGTGCGTCCCACCACAGCTCCTCCATGGTCAGCCAGCCCATGCCCTGGACGAAGCCGCCTTCGATCTGTCCCTTGTCGATGGCCGGGTTCAGCGAGCGGCCGCAATCATGCAGGATGTCCACCCGGTCGACGACATATTCGCCGGTCAGCGTGTCCACCGTCACCTCGGCGCAGGCCGCGCCATAGGCGAAGTAATAGAAGGGCGTGCCGCGCCCCGCCGCGCGGTCCCAGTGGATCTTCGGCGTCTTGTAGAAGCCGGTGGCCGACAGCTGGACCCGCGCCATATAGGCGGCACGGACCAGATCGGCAAAGCTCATGTCGCGGTCGCCGACCAGCACCCGGTTGCGCTGGAACTGAACCGCCTCGGGCGCGACACCCCAATTCTCCGCCGCGAAGGCGACCAGCCTCTCCCTGATGGTGCGGGCCGCCGCCTGCGCCGCCTTGCCGTTGAGGTCCGAACCCGACGACGCCGCGGTGGCCGAGGTGTTCGGCACCTTGCCGGTGCTGGTGGCGGTCGGGCGGATGGTGGAGATGTCGACCTGGAACTCCTCCGCCACCACCTGGGCGACCTTGGTGTAGAGCCCCTGACCCATCTCGATGCCGCCATGGTTCAGCTGGATGCTGCCGTCGGTGTAGACATGGACCAGGGCGCCGGCCTGATTGTAATGGCTGGCGGTGAAGGAGATGCCGAACTTCACCGGCGTCAGCGCCAGGCCCTTGCGCAGAATGCGGCTCTTGGCGTTGAAGGCGCGGATTTCCTCCCGCCGCGCCCAATATCCGCTGCTTTCCTCCAGCTGCGCGATCAACTCCGGCAGGATGTTGTCGGTGACGGTCTGGTGATAGGGCGTCAGATTGCGGCCATCCCTCTCGGGATCGGTGCCGTAGAAGTTCCGCTTGCGGATCTCCAGCGGGTCCTTGCCCAGCGCAAAGGCGATCTCGTCGATCACCCGCTCCGCCGCAACCATGCCCTGCGGGCCGCCGAAACCGCGGAAGGCGGTGTTGGATACCGTGTTGGTCTTCAGCGGCAGCGACTCCAGCCGCGCCGCGGGATAGAAATAGCCGTTGTCGGCATGGAACAGCGCGCGGTCGGTCACCGGGCCGGACAGGTCGGCGGCATAGCCGGCGCGCGCGGCGAACAGCATGTCCACGCCCTGGATCAGCCCGCTGTCGTCGAAGCCGACGCGATAATCGATCTCGAAATCATGGCGCTTGCCGGTGATCTGGAAATCGTCGTCACGGTCGGGACGCAGCTTGGCGGCGCGGCCGGTGCGCTTGGCGACCAGTGCGGTGCAGGCGGCGAACAGGTTCGACTGCGTCTCCTTGCCGCCGAAGCCGCCGCCCATCCGCCGCACCTCCACCGTCACCGCGGCGTCCGGCACGTCCAGAACATGGGCGACGATGTGCTGCACCTCCGTCGGATGCTGGGTGGAGACATGGATCAGCACCTCCTGGTCCTCGCCCGGCACCGCCATGGCGATCTGGCTTTCCAGGTAGAAATGCTCCTGCCCGCCGATGGCGAGCCGCCCCTCCACCCTGTGCGGCGCCGCGGCCAGTGCCGCATCGGCGTCGCCGACCCGCAAGGTCATCGGCGGGGTGACCAGCGTCCGCTCACCATCGCGGGCGGCGGCGATGGTCAGGACGGCGGGCAGATCCTCATACTCGACCACCGCCAGCCTGGCGGCGCGGCGGGCCTGGTCACGGGTTTCGGCGGCGACGGCGAAGATCGGATGGCCGACATGCTCGACCAGGGTCGAGGCGAACAGCGGCTCGTCATGCTTGCCCATGCAGCCGATGTCGTTCACCCCCGGCACGTCCTCGGCGGTGAAGACCGCCACCACGCCCGGCGCTTGGCGCACCGGCGACAGGTCGATGGAGCGGATGCGCGCATGCGCCCGGCTGCTGAGTCCCAGATAGACGTGCAGCAGACCGGCCGGCTCGGCGATGTCGTCGACATAGACCGCCTCGCCGCTGACATGCTTGTGTGCGCTCTCGTGCCGGCGGGAATCATGGACGGCGCCCTCGATCCGGGCCGGGGCGACGGCAGGCGCGATAGGGGTCGTCACGTCAGGCATGTGCAAGCCTCCGGTCGCCGACCAGACGGGTGTCCGCCGCCGGGTCGCTGGTCTCGACATACAGCTTCATCAGCAAATTCGCAGCCACCATGGAGCGATAGCCCGCGCTGGCCCGCCAGTCGCTCAGCGGCGTGTAGTCGCCGGTCAGCGCGTCCATCGCCTGGGCCACGGTTTCCTCGGTCCAATGACGGCCGAGCAGCAACGCTTCCGCCGCGCCGGCTCGTTTGGGCGTGCCGGCCATGCCGCCGAAGGCGATGCGGATGTCGGCGACTCGCCCCTCGCCGTCCAGCGTCAGGCGGAAGGCACCGCAGACGGCGGAGATGTCCTGGTCGAAGCGCTTGGCGATCTTGTAGGCACGGAAGCACTCGCCCGCAGCCGGTTTGGGCAGGATCACCGCTTCGACGAATTCGCCCTCGCGGCGGTCCTGCTTGCCGTATTCGAGGAAGAAATCCTCCAGCGGCAGTTCACGCGTCTCGCCGCCGCGCCGCAGCCGCAGGGCGGCGCCGCAGGCGATCAGCGCCGGCGGCGTGTCGCCGATGGGGGAGCCGTTGGCGATGTTGCCGCCGATGGTGCCCATGTTGCGCACCTGCTCCGCCCCGATGCGGCGGATCAGTTCGCCGAAATCGGGATAGAGCGCAGCGATCCGCTCCGCCGCGTCGCTGTAGGTGACGCCGGCGCCGATCACCAGCGCGTCGCCGCAGTCCTCGATCCGCCGCAGGTCGCGGACCCGGCCGGTGTAGATGACGGTCGCCAGCACGCGCTGGAACTTGGTCACCCACAGCCCGACATCGGTCGCCCCCGCCACGATGGTGGCGCCGGGATCGTCGAGCAGGAGCTGCGCCAGCTGCGGCACCGTGGCCGGCGCCAGGAAGCGGCGCCCACCGGCGCCGACGCTGAGGATCTCCTCGTCCCGCAGGGCCTTCAGCTTTTCCGCCATGGCGGCGCGGTCGGCGAAGCGGTCGGCCGTCCTGTCACCGATCTCGTACATGACATGGGCGGCGCGGACGATGGGTTCATAGCCGGTGCAGCGGCAGAGGTTACCCGCCAGCGCGTCGTCGATCCGTTGCCCGTCCGGCCGGTCCTCGTTCAGGTACAGCGCCAGCAGCGACATGACGAAACCCGGCGTGCAGAATCCGCATTGCGAGCCGTGGCAATCGACCATCGCCTGCTGCACCGGATGCAGTGTCCCATCCGGCCCCTTGAGATGCTCCACCGTCAGCAGCCGGCAGCCATCCAGCGTGGCGAGGAAGCGGATGCAGGCGTTCACCGCCTCGTAACGCAGCGTGTCGCCGTCCAGCCGCCCGACCACCACGGTGCAGGCGCCGCAATCGCCCTCCGCACAGCCTTCCTTGGTGCCGACCCGCCGTTCCGACAGCCGCAGCCAGTCCAGCACCGTCAGGGTCGGATCGACCGCATCGATCTCCCGAAGCTCGTCGCCGAGATAGAAGCGGAGGCGCTGGCGCATGGCTGCTCCCGAGGAACTGGTGACGATGTGACGCAGTATTTCACCGACGTCGACTCTGTCACCAGATCGGCAGCGCGGGAAAGAGTTTCAAATGATTTGCAAAGGAGACGCCGAAAGTCCCCTCAGGCACTCCCCTCCGGCGTCATCGTCGCCAATCCGCCTGCCGCCCGCACCGACGCCAGAGTCAGCGCATGCCAATAGAGGTCCAGCAGCGCCGCCGGCATGCCGCCCTGCTCATGGCCCTCCATCGGCAGGACGGCGGCGGCGTGGGCCAGCGCCGCGGTGGCGGCGTTCGGGCTGCGCGACACCGCGTCGCCCAGCAGCCCCAGCGTCTGGCCCAGCGCCGCGGCGTCGAACCGCAGAAGCGCCGGCGGAACGGTGATCTGCGCCTCTCCCCCGCGCAGCCGTCCGACGGCGATGTAGACATGCAGCAGGTCGGGCCGCTCCTCCGGCCGCAGCAGAGCGGCGACGATGCGGTTGCCGGTCAGCGGCCCGGTGCCGTCGAACTCGTACATCGTGGCGCGCTCGCCCTGGCGGGTGGCGGCGAGGCCGGCCAGCCGGGCGGTCAGCGGCTCCCCGGCACGGCGGGCGGCCTCGTCGAAGAGGGCGGGATGGCTGCCGCCCTCGCTCAGCACCACTAGCGGCGCGTCGGTCGCCGCGGCGGCGGCCAGCAGCCGGGCCAGAACGGCGAAGGGGTCGGTCCCCGCCCCCTCCGCCCCCTGCTCCACCCGGGCTTCCAGCAGGCCGGCGCCACGGCGCAGCATCGCCTCGGCAAAGCTGATGTCGTTATCCATGGCCGCAACCCTTTCACGTCTCTGTCCCGGCCCGTTTTAGGACGGGGTGCCTCCTCCGCTCAATGGTAACCGAAGCTGCCCGTCACCTTTCCACGGAACACCCAGTAGGAATAGACGGTGTAGCCCAGGATCGACGGGATCAGGAACGCCATGCCGACCAGCAGGAAGACCTGTGTCTCCGGCGGGCTGGCGGCCTCCCACACGGTAACGCCGGGCGGGATCAGGTGCGGCCACAGGCTGATGGCGAGGCCGAGATAGGACAGGGCGAACAGCGCCATCGACAGCACGAAGGGCGCCACCTCCCGGCTGTTGTCGATGGCCCGCCACAGGGCGAAGGCCAGCACCGCAGTGACGATCGGCACCGGCGACAGGAAGATCATGTTCGGCATCGAGAACCAGCGCTCGGCGATCTGCGGCAGCAGGAAGGGCGTCCACAGGCTGACCGCCGCGACGCCGGCCAGCACCACCAGCATCAGCCCCCGCGCCATGCGATAGCACCAGTCCTGCAGCGGGCCGATGGTCCGCCAGATCAGCCACGTCGCCCCCAGCAGGGCATAGCCGGCCACCAGAATCGCCCCGCAGAACAGCGCGAAGGGGGAGAGCCAGTGCAGCATGCCGCCGGCGAACTGCCTCCCCTCCACCGGGATGCCCTGGATGAAGGAGCCCAGGATGACCCCCTGCGCGAAGGTCGCCAGCAGCGATCCGAAGAAGAAGGAGCGGTTCCACCAGTGGCGCCCCGCCCGCGCCTTGAAGCGGAATTCGAACGCCACCCCGCGGAAGATCAGCGCGATCAGCATCACCATCAGTGGAATGTACATCGCCGGCAGCACCACGGCATAGGCGATGGGAAATGCCGCGAACAGTCCCGCCCCGCCCAGGATCAACCAGGTCTCGTTGAAGTCCCAGACCGGCGCCACCGTGTTCATCATCGTGTCGCGGTCCTCCTCCGTCGGTGCGAACGGATAGAGGATGCCGATGCCGAGGTCGAAGCCGTCCATCAGCACATACATGAACACCGCGAAGCCGACGATCCCGACCCAGATCAAGGTCAGCAGACTTCCTTCCGCAATCTCCTGCATGGGGGTCACTCCGCTGGTTCGATGGACTGGTCGGTGGCGGACAGCGGCCGTTTGGGCCGTTGCGCCTCCGGCGGCTGCTTGGCGTCATGCACATGCGTCGGGCCGATGCGCAGCAGGCGGATCAGGTAATAGGTGCCGGCGCCGTAGATGATGGTGTAGGCGACGACGAAGGACAGCAGCGAGATCAGCGCCGCTTCCGTCGTCAGCGACGGCGTCACCGCATCGGCGGTGCGCAGATGGCCCTGCACGACCCAGGGCTGGCGCCCGATCTCGGTGGTGAACCAGCCGGCCAGGATGGCGATGAAGCCGATCGGCATGCAGCCGACCAGCACGCGGAAGTACCAGTCGCTGTTGTACAGCCGGCCTCGGAAGCGCAGCACCAGATGCACCACCGCCACCGTCAGCATCAGGAAGCCGATAGCGACCATCAGGCGGAAGGTCCAGAAGATGATGCGCGGGTCGGGCCGCTCATCAACCGGGAACTGCTTCAGGCCGGGAACGCTGCCGTCGAAGTCATGGGTCAGGATCAGGCTGGACAGCGCCGGGATGCCGATCTCCCAATGGTTGGTTTCCTTCTCCACGTCGGGAATGCCGAACAGGATCAGCGGCGCGCGCGGGCCGCCCTCCCAATTGCCTTCCATCGCCGCGATCTTGGCCGGCTGGTGTTCCAGCGTGTTCAGGCCATGCTCGTCGCCCAGGAAGATCTGCAAGGGCGCCAGCACGGTGATCAGCGCCAGCGCCATGCTCAGGCCCAGCTTCGCATGATCGAAATGGCGGCGCGTCAGCAGATAGAAGGCGCTGATGCCGGCGACCACGAAGCTGGTGGTCAGGAACATCGCCGTCACCATATGGGCGAGGCGATAGGGGAAGGACGGGTTGAACACCACCTGCCACCAGTCGGTGACGAAATAGCGGCCGTCCCGGATCTCGAAACCGGCCGGCGTGTGCATCCAGCTGTTGGCCGACAGGATCCAGAAGGTGGACAGCAGCGTGCCCAGCGCCACGAGGCAGGCGGCCATCAGGTGGATGCCGCGCGGCACCCGGTCCCGCCCGAACAGCAGGATGCCGAGGAAGGCGGCCTCCAGGAAGAAGGCGGTCACCACCTCGTACTGGATCAGCGGGCCCAGGACGTTGCCCACGGTATCGGACCAGCGGCTCCAGTTGGTGCCGAACTGATAGGACATGACGATGCCCGACACCACGCCCAGGCCGAAGGACAGCGCGAAGATCCGCGTCCAGAATTCCGACAGGCTGCGGTAGATGCCCTTGCCGGTGCCGACCCACAGCGCTTCCAGCAGCGCGATCCAGCAGGCAAGTCCCACCGTGAAGCTGGGAAACAGGATGTGGAAGGAGATCGTGAACGCGAACTGAATTCGCGACAGGATCAATGGATCGAGGTCCATGGCCGCCGCCTCTTTTGTTTGGGCGCGTGGAAAGCCGTACGCCGGGCGGAACCCGGCGCGGCTGTCGCAACACCCCCATGTAGGGTGAGCGATTGTGCCGGAAAGGGGACTAGTCTTTCGGGCTTGGACAGGACCACGGGAAGCGGTAGCGAGGATGCGCTTTGCTGCGCGCACTGCCCCTTTGGACGATTTGGTCAGTGCGGCGGATAGATGCTGGTTATCCCGGAAATCACCGTCTGCGCCGCCAGCGCCGCCAGCACGATGCCCAGCACCCGGCTGACCGTGTGGATCACCGTGCGGCCCAGCAGCCGGCCGACCCGGTCGGCGCCCAGCAGGATCAACGTCACCCCGCCGATCACCGTCGCCGCCGCCCCCAGCACGCTGACCTGCCCCGCAACCGTGCCGCCGGTGCGGTCCATCAGCAGCAGGATTGAGGTGATGGCGCCCGGCCCGGCGATCAGCGGCACCGCCAGCGGGAAGACGGCGATGTCGTGGGCGTCCTCGTCCGTCATCGCCTCGCCGGTGTCGCGCTCCTTCCGTTCGGAGCGCTTGGCGAACAGCATCTCGAAGGCGATCCAGAACAGCAGCGCGCCGCCGGCGATGCGGAAGGCCGGCATCTCGATCGACAGTGTCTGCAGCACGACCTTGCCGAAATAGGCG
The DNA here is from genome assembly GCA_023423695.1 of Pseudomonadota bacterium. Lineage (GTDB taxonomy): Bacteria > Pseudomonadota > Alphaproteobacteria > Azospirillales > Azospirillaceae > Azospirillum. Next base: position 73,842 of record JAFAFA010000011.1, read on the forward strand.
AAGAAGACCAGCACCACGAAGGCGATGGCGGTGCCGCGCAACGCGATGATCCGCTTGTGCCGGTCATCGAAGCCGCGGGTCAGCGCGATGAACAGCGGCACCAGACCCGGCGGGTCGACGACGACGAAAAAGACGACGAGATTGCTGATGTAGTCCGACAAAGCCGGCTCCAGCCTATGGGATCGTGGATTGGCAGTCCCAAATCATAGGCTTGGCGGTGCGGGGTGTCACCCCTCCGCCAGCGCATGTGCGAACGCCTCCACCCCCTGCACACCCGCCGGGGTCAGCCCATAGGTGCCGCGCCCCACCCGTTCGAACCAGCCATAGACGTTGCGCAGCAGCATCGGCCCGACATCCTTCGGCGCTCCCGCCTTGCGCAGCGCCGCGACGGTCAGCGGCCCGTCGCGGAGCATGCGGGCGATGCGCAGGGCATCCTGGCGATAGGCGGTGACGATGGCGACACGGGTGGAGCCGCCGCGGTTGGGATCGCCGACGCGGCGGGCATGCTCCCCCAGCAGCCGGTGGGTGCGCTTCTTGTCCTTGCGCGGGCTGTAGGGCACCGGATCGAGCAGCACGGCGACGCGTTGTCCCTCCGCCAGCCCCGGATCGACCATCAGCAGGCCGAGCCCCAGCCGCCGGCAGAGCTTCTTCACGTCGCCGTCGAGGGGAGACGGCCCGGTGGCCTTGCGCCCCGGCTGCGGCACGGCGAGATAGACGCTGTCGCTGATCGCCAGCCGGTCCACCCCCTGCAGCACGAGGTCGAGCGTGAAGCGCTTCTTCAGTTCGACGATCACCGGCGGCTCGCCCCCGCGCGTGGCGACGAGATCGCAACCGTGGATCTCCGCCTTCACGTCATAACCCTGGTCTTCGAGGAAGGCTTTGACGGGGGCGTAGAGGTCGGTTTCGGCGGTGACGGTCAAAAGTCGCCTGTCAGAACATCGATGGCGCGGCGGATCAGAGAATGCGACTCTGCCAATGACGCGACGACGGGACCGATCTCGGAAACCGATACGGCTGCCATCTCAGGCGTCATAACAACGAGCGGCTCTTCAAGGATAGTAACGACAGGCATCACATCTTTGATCCGTGTGGGAGCCTGCTGCATCCGCCTTAACGGAACGACCAGTTTCGACACATGGATGTCAATGAAATCGCCCTGCACGATGAGCACATAAGGGACTGGATGCGTGCGCGAATCTCGCGCCGCTGGATTGAGGCACACATCCAGGAAACGCATCAGAAGAGCCGTTTACCGTCACCGAACAGACCGTTCTTCAGCACATGTTCATCGAACGCTCTGAACGCCTCGCGATTTTCCTCCATCCAGCGCTGCTTGTCGGCCTCACTTGGACGGACCTGATCGTACTCACCCCTTGGCCGCAAAGAGCGGTCGCCGTCGGTTCTGACTGCTTCAGTCGCCATCGCTCCGCCCCTGCTGATCGTTTCACCAAGCTGAAAATAGGACCGTATTCTGACCATGTCCAGCATCGGAAGGCGAGAAGGGGAAGGCATGACGCCTCCCCCATCGCCGTCACGCCGCCGTCTTCTGCTTGCGCAGAATGCCCAGGATGTCCGACGCCGCCTTCGGGATGTTGGTGCCCGGGCCGTAGATGGCGGCTGCGCCCGCCTTGTAGAGGTAGTCGTAGTCCTGCGGCGGGATCACGCCGCCGCACACCACCAGGATGTCGCCGGCGCCCTGCTTGCGCAGTTCCTCGATCAGCTGCGGCACCAGCGTCTTATGGCCGGCGGCCTGGGACGACACGCCGATGACGTGGACGTCGTTCTCCACCGCCTGCCGCGCCGCCTCGTCCGGGGTCTGGAATAGCGGCCCGATGTCAACGTCGAAGCCGATGTCGGCGAAGCTGGTGGCGATCACCTTGGCGCCGCGGTCGTGACCGTCCTGGCCCATCTTCACCACCAGGATGCGCGGCCGGCGGCCTTCCTCGGCGGCGAAGGCCGCCACCTCCTCCTGGATCTTCTTGAAGCCCTCGTCGCCCTCATAGGCCGACCCGTAGACGCCCGACACCGAGCGGATGACGGCGACATGGCGGGTGAAGGCCTTTTCCAGCGCGTCGGAGATCTCGCCGACGGTGGCGCGGGCGCGGGTGGCCTCCACCGACAGGGCCAGCAGATTGCCGGTCTTCTCCGTCGCCGCCTTGGTCAGCGCCGCAAGCGCCTCCTGGCACTTGGCCTCGTCGCGGGTGGCGCGGATCCGCTTCAGGCGGGCGATCTGCGCCTCGCGGACGGCGGTGTTGTCGATGTCCAGCACGTCCACCCCCTCGGGGTTCTCCGGACGGTACTTGTTGACGCCGACGATCACCTCCTCGCCGCGGTCGATGGCGGCCTGACGGCGGGCGGCGGCTTCCTCGATCAGCAGCTTGGGCATGCCGCTCTCGACCGCCTTGGTCATGCCGCCCATCTCCTCGACGCGGCCGATCAGCTCAAGGGCGGCATTGGCGAGGCTGTGGGTCAGATGCTCGATGTAGAAGGAGCCGCCGAGCGGATCGACCACCTTGGTGACGCCGGCCTCCTCCGCGATGATCAGCTGCGTGTTGCGGGCGATGCGGGCGGAGAACTTCGTCGGCAGGCCCAGAGCCTCGTCGAAGGCGTTGGTGTGCAGCGACTGGGTGCCGCCCAGCACCGCGGCCATCGCCTCGATGGTGGTGCGGATGACGTTGTTGTAGGGGTCCTGCTCGGTCAGCGACACGCCGGAGGTCTGGCAATGGGTGCGCAGCGCCAGCGAGCGCGCGTCCTTCGGCTGGAACTTCTCCTGCATCAGGGACGACCACAGCAGGCGCGCGGCGCGCAGCTTGGCGATCTCCATGAAGAAATTCATGCCGATGGAGAAGAAGAAGGACAGGCGCGGCGCGAATTTGTCGACCGGCAGCCCCTTGGACATCGCCGCCCGCACATATTCCAGACCGTCGGCGATGGTGAAGGCCAGTTCCTGCACCGCCGTCGCCCCCGCCTCCTGCATGTGGTAGCCGGAAATCGAGATCGAGTTGAACTTCGGCATGTGCTGGGAGGTGTACTCGATGATGTCGGCGATGATCCGCATCGAGGGTTCGGGCGGGTAGATGTAGGTGTTGCGGACCATGAACTCCTTGAGGATGTCGTTCTGGATGGTGCCGCTCAGCTTGTCCTGGGAGACGCCCTGCTCTTCCGCCGCGACGATGTAGCCGGCCAGGATCGGCAGCACCGCGCCGTTCATGGTCATCGACACCGACATCTTGTCGAGCGGGATGTCCTGGAACAGAATCTTCATGTCCTCGACGCTGTCGATGGCCACGCCGGCCTTGCCGACATCGCCGACGACGCGCGGATGGTCGCTGTCATAGCCACGGTGGGTGGCGAGGTCGAAGGCCACCGACAGGCCCATCTGGCCGGCCTTGAGGTTGGCCTTGTAGAAGGCGTTCGATTCCTCGGCGGTGGAGAAGCCGGCATACTGCCGGATGGTCCAGGGCTTCACCGCGTACATCGTGGCGCGCGGGCCGCGGGTGAAAGGCGGGAAGCCGGGCAGCGTGTCCAGCTCCAGCCCTTCCAAGTCGGCGGCGGTATAGAGCGCCTTGACGTCCAGCCCTTCCGGCGTCTTCCAGGTCAGCTTGGCGATATCGCCGTCGGCGCCGAGATCCTTGGCGGCCAGCTTGTCCCAATCGGCAAGGGTCTTCTTCGGGAACTCGGTCATCGACGCCTCCTGAGGGCTTCTTATGCACAGGTAAATTGTCAGTGCGTTTCCTCCCGATGCACCCCCTTCCACCGGACGGACGGGCCGGTGGAAGGGGGGCTGGGGGTACGCTTCCTCTCGGTACTGTTCTTCTTATTATACGGTTACGCGAATTCCACGATCTTCTGATCGACCGCCAGGCTGCTGCCCGGGGCTGCGTGGATTTTCGCGACCGTCCCGTCCTGCGCGGCGCGCAGAATGTTTTCCATCTTCATGGCCTCGACCACGGCCAGCACCTCGCCGGCCTTGACCTCCTGACCTTCTGCCACCGCCAGCGACACCAGCAGGCCCGGCATCGGCGACAGCAGGAACTTCGACATGTCCGGCGGCGCCTTGACCGGCATCAGGGCGTCGAGCTTCGCCGCCTTCGGGGTCAGCACCTTAACGATCGCCTGCGACCCGCTGTGGTGCAGCCGGTAGCCGATACCGACGCGGTCGATCTGGACGCAGACATGCTCGCCGTTCACCGTGCCGCGGAACAGCGGCTCGCCCAGCTGCCAGTCGCTCCACACCGTGTGGTGCTTGCCGTCGATGTCGACGGTGTAGCCGATGCGCTGCGGGCTTCCTTCGGCCGGATGCAGGTGCACCGGATGCTGGGTGCCGTCCAGCACCACCACCCAGTCGTCGCGCACCTTGACCTTGTTGCCGGCCATCTTGCCCGAGATCTGGATGTCGCGGTCGTTCAGGCTGCGGTGGATCACCGCGGCCACCGCGATCAGCACCGCCGGGTCTTCCGGCGGCAGGTCCGAGGCGTGGAAGCCGGTGGGGTATTCCTCGGCGATGAAGTTGGTGGTCAGCCGGCCGTCGACGAAGCGCTGGTTCGCCATAAGCGAGGCCAGGAACGGGATGTTGTGGCTGACGCCGCGGATGTAATACTGGTCCAGTGCCTCGCGCATGCCGGCGATCGCTGCGTCGCGCGTCGAGCCCCAGGTGCAGAGCTTGGCGATCATCGGATCGTAGTACATCGAGATCTCGCCGCCCTCGAACACGCCGGTGTCGACGCGGACATGCGGGTCGGCAGCCGGCGGCCGGTAGTGGGTGAGACGGCCGGTGGAGGGCAGGAAGTTGCGGAAGGGATCCTCCGCATAGACGCGCGCCTCGATGGCCCAGCCATGCAGGCGGACGTCCTCCTGGCGGATCGACAGCTTCTCGCCGGCGGCGACCCGGATCATCAGCTCGACGAGGTCGTAGCCGGTGATCAGCTCGGTGACTGGATGTTCGACCTGGAGGCGGGTGTTCATCTCCAGGAAGTAGAAGTTGCGCTCGGCATCGACGATGAACTCCACCGTGCCGGCCGACTTGTACTGAACCGCGTTGGCGAGCGCCACCGCCTGCTCGCCCATCGCCTTGCGGGTGGCGGCGTCGAGGAACGGGCTCGGAGCCTCTTCGATGACCTTCTGGTGGCGGCGCTGGATCGAGCATTCGCGCTCGCCCAGGTACAGGCAGGTGCCCTGCCCGTCGGCCAGCACCTGGATTTCGATGTGGCGCGGCTGCTGGATGTACTTCTCGACGAAGACGCGGTCGTCGGCGAAGCTGGAGCGTGCCTCGTTCTGGGCCGAGCGGAAGCCCTCGCGCGCCTCCTCGTCGTTCCAGGCCACGCGCATGCCCTTGCCGCCGCCGCCGGCCGAGGCCTTGATCATCACCGGATAGCCGATGTCGCGGGCGATGGTCACCGCCTCGCTGTCGTCGGCGATGACGCCGAGATAGCCGGGGACGGTGGAGACGCCGGCTTCCTTCGCCAGCTTCTTGGACTCGATCTTGTCGCCCATCGCCTGGATGGCGTGGGCGTCCGGACCGATGAAGGCGATGCCGGTGGCGGCCAGCGCCTCCTGGAACTCGCGCTTCTCCGAAAGGAAGCCGTAGCCGGGGTGGACGGCCTGGGCGCCGGTCTTCTTGCAGGCATCCACGATCTTATCGATCAGCAGATAGCTCTGGGCCGAGGGGGCGGCGCCGATGTGGACGGCCTCGTCGGCCATCTCGACATGGAGCGCGTTCTTGTCGGCGTCGGAATAGACCGCGACGGTCTTGATGCCCATGCGGCGTGCCGTGCGGATGACGCGGCAGGCGATCTCGCCACGGTTGGCGATGAGGATCTTCTCGAACATGCTGCCGGCCCTCACAGCGGAATGTTGTCGTGCTTGCGCCAGGGGTTCTGGAGCTGCTTGTTCTTCAGCATGGACAGCGCCTTCGTGATGCGGCGGCGGGTTCCGTGCGGCATGATGACGTCGTCGATGTAACCGCGCGAGGCGGCGACGAAGGGATTGGCGAACTTCTGCTTGTACTCTTCCGTACGCGCCTCGATCTTCTCGGCGTCGCCGATGTCGCTGCGGAAAATGATTTCCACGGCACCCTTGGCGCCCATCACCGCGATTTCCGCCGAGGGCCACGCATAGTTCACGTCGCCGCGCAGATGCTTGGACGACATCACGTCGTACGCGCCGCCGTACGCCTTGCGGGTGATGACCGTCACCTTCGGCACCGTGGCCTCGGCGTACGCGTACAGCAGCTTGGCGCCATGCTTGATAATGCCGCCATACTCCTGCGAGGTGCCGGGCATGAAGCCGGGGACGTCGACCAGGGTCAGGATCGGGATTTCGAAGGCGTCGCAGAAGCGCACGAAGCGCGCGGCCTTCTTGGAGCTGTCGATGTCCAGGCAGCCGGCCAGGACCATCGGCTGGTTGGCGACGATGCCGACCGTGGAGCCGTTCATCCGGGCGAAGCCGATGATGATGTTCTTGGCGTATTCCGGCTGGAGTTCGAAGAAGTCGCCCTCGTCCACGATCTTGAGGATCAGTTCCTTCATGTCGTAGGGCTTGTTCGGGTTCTCCGGCACCAGCGTGTCGAGCGAGAAATCCTCGCGGTCGAGCGGGTCGGCGCAGGGACGGACCGGCGCCTTCTCGCGGTTCGACGACGGCAGGAAATCGACGAAGCGGCGCAGCTGCAGCAGGGCCTCGACGTCGTTCTCGAAAGCCAGATCGGCCACGCCCGACTTGGTGGAGTGGGTGACGGCGCCGCCCAGCTCTTCCGCGGTCACGACCTCGTGGGTGACGGTCTTCACCACGTCCGGCCCGGTGACGAACATGTAGGAGCTGTCCTTCACCATGAAGATGAAGTCTGTCATCGCCGGCGAATACACCGCACCGCCGGCGCACGGCCCCATGATCAGCGAGATCTGCGGGATGACGCCCGACGCGTCGACGTTGCGCTGGAACACCTCGGCATAGCCGCCGAGCGAGGCGACGCCCTCCTGGATGCGGGCGCCGCCCGAATCGTTCAGCCCGATGACCGGCGCGCCGACCTTCAGCGCCTGGTCCATGATCTTGCAGATCTTCTCGGCATGCGCCTCCGACAGCGCGCCGCCGAAGACCGTGAAGTCCTGGCTGAAGACGAAGACGAGGCGGCCGTTGACGGTGCCGTGGCCGGTCACCACGCCGTCGCCCGGGACCTTCTGGTTCTCCATGCCGAAGTCGATGCAGCGGTGTTCGACGAACATGTCGAACTCCTCGAACGACCCTTCGTCGAGGAACAGCTCGATCCGCTCGCGCGCGGTCAGCTTGCCTTTGGCGTGCTGGCCGGCGATGCGCTTCTCACCGCCGCCCAGCCGCGCCGCGGCGCGCTTGGACTCCAACTTGGCCAGAATGTCTTGCATCGGGCGTTCCCATATCCTTGGCGTCGCAGTGACGGTCCCCGCTCCGGCGTCAAGCGACGCAATCATTCACCGGAACGCCGCGGATTATTCACAAACTTCGCAGCGCTTCAAACAGCCTCTTCGCAAAAACGTGCGAAGTTGCGAAGCCCTTTGCAAATATGGCTTTGCGCTTGCTAAGATTGCGAAGAACGGCGGATTCCCAAGACCGCCTTGCGGGCGGGATTTTACAGGTATGCAAAGGAAACTGTTCCTGGGCTACAAGCTTCGCCGCCTGCGCGAGCAGCGCGGCCTGACCCAGGCGTCGCTGGCCAAGACGCTGGAGCTTTCCCCCAGCTATCTCAACCAGTTGGAGAACAACCAGCGCCCGCTGACCCTGCCGGTGCTGATGCGGATCGCCGCCACCTTCGAGCTGGAACTGTCCGCCTTCCTGGAGGACGAGGACAGCCGGCTGGTCTCCGACCTGCGCGAGGCGCTGGCCGACCCGCTCTTCGCCGGGGCGCCGCTGACCTTGGGCGAGCTGCGCAGCGTGGTGGGCTCCAGCCCGGAACTGGCGCGCAGGGTGCTCAGCCTGCATCAGGCCTATCAGAAGCTGCACGAGCGGGTGCAGTCGCTGGCCGACAGCCTGTCCAACCGCGAACCCAGCAGTCAGGAAGGCGACAGCTTTGCCGGCCCGCAATTCCCATACGAGGAGGTGCGGGACTATTTCCACTACTGCAACAACTACATCGGCCCATTGGACGAGGCGGCGGAACGCCTCTGGGACACCGAGAAGATCCATTCCGGGTCGCTGCTGAACGAACTTGCCGCCTATCTGAAGCGCCGCCACGACGTGCGGGTGAAGATCGTCGCCGACGAGGCGGGCGAGACCGCGATGCGCAGCTATGACGCCTCCACCGGCACGCTACGCCTGTCCGCCCTGCTGACCAGTTCCAGCCGAGCCTTCCACATGGCGAACCAGATCGCGCTGCTGGAGTTCGGCGACCTGATCGACGATCTGGTGGATCAGGCCAAATTCTCCAGCGAGGATGCCCGGTCGATCTGCCGGGTCGGGCTCGCCAACTATTTCGCCGGCGCGCTGGTCATGCCCTACCGTGCCTTCGCGGCCCAGGCCCGCGCCCTGCGCCACGATGTGGAACAGCTGCAAAGCCGCTTCTCCGCCAGCTTCGAGCAGGTCTGCCACCGGCTTTCCACCCTGCAGCGGCCGGGCGCGCGCGGCCTGCCCTTCTATTTCGTGCGGGTCGACATGGCCGGCAACATCACCAAGCGCCATTCCGCCACCCGCTTCCACTTCGCCCGCTTCGGCGGTGCCTGCCCGCTGTGGAACGTGCACGAGGCCTTCGCCCAGCCCGGCAAGATCCTGGTGCAGTTCGCCCAGATGCCCGACCGAACCACCTACATCAGCATCGCCCGCACCGTGACCAAGCGCGGCGGCGCCTATCTGAAGCCGTCGCGGCAGTTCGCCGTCGGGCTGGGCTGCGAGGCCAGCCACGCGCCGGAGTTGGTCTATGCCGCCGGCATCGACATCACCGACGTCAAGGCCGCGGTGCCGATCGGCGTCAACTGCCGCCTGTGCGAGCGCACCGATTGCCAGCAGCGCGCCTTCCCGCCGATCGGGAGCGAGTTGCGGGTGAACGAGCACCACCGCAGCTTCGTCCCCTACCTCTTCAACCCGCCGGATGCTCCACCCCGCTGACCGGACCACCGGAGGGAGAGGCCAGTTGGCCCGCCGCTTGCTGAGAACGGGTCGCAAGATCGGAAAAGCTGTGCCCACGGGCACGTCCGGCCCCGATCTCTGCAAGCTGCGTTGCATTTTGCCAATGGCGGGTCATGGACGGTGACAATCTGCATCACGCTCCCGGCGGGAGGGTGACGGCCTTCGCCCCGGAGGCGCTGGCCCGCATGCTGTCGGTATCGGCCGCGGCACTGGCCCAGGCGCGCGATGTCGCGCTGGACGTCAGCGTGCTGAACGGCACGCCGCCGCGGCTGGTCGGCGATGCCGGGACCGTGGGTGCGCTCTGCACCGCACTCGCGGCGAGCGCCATCGCCAGCACCGATCCGGGCTCCGGCCGGCTGGAGGTCCGCCTGTCGGCCCTGCCGGTGGGGGAGGAGCGGGTGACCTTGCGGGCGGAACTGGCCGGCCGCTTCGACACCCACGGTGAAGCCGGCTTCTGCCACGAACTCGCCCGCCGTCTGCTGGCGGCCCTGGGGGCACGGATGGACATGGACCACGGGATGGACGGCATGCGGCGGGTGAGGCTGGACATGCCGGTCGCCCTGCCCTCCCGCACCACCGACGCCGACCGGCTGATGACCTGGGCCCGCTCGCGCGGCGGCCGGCTGCTGGTGGTGGACGACAGCGCCACCAACCGGATGGTGGTGGCCGGGCTGCTGGCCAAGGCAGGGTTTTCGGTCGAGACCGCCACCGGCGGGGCGGAGGCCGTGGAGGCCGTCGCCCAGGCGCCGGTGCCGCCCGAAGCGGTGTTGATGGACGTCGCCATGCCGGACATGGACGGGGTGACGGCCACCACCACCATCCGCTCGCTGGGCGACGCGCGTGCCCGTATCCCGATCATCGCCGTCACCGCCAATGCCCAGCCGGAGGACCGCGTGCGCTGCCTCGCCGCCGGCATGAACGACTACCTCACCAAGCCGGTCCGCCGCGCCGACCTGCTCGGCGCGCTGGAACGCTGGCTGGCGCCGCTGCCGGCGTGAGGCCTCAGAAGGACGAGTCCGGCTCTTTCAGGAACGCCTCTTCCTCCGGCGTGCCGGGACGGCCGAGGATGGCGTTGCGGTGGGGGAAGCGGCCGAAGCGCTCGATGATCTCGCGGTGGCGCAGGGCATAGCGCACCGCCGTCTCGTCACCCACCCGCTCGGTGAACAGCGCCACGGACCGTTCCTGGCTTGCGAGGTCCTCGTGATGCTCATAGGGCAGGTAGAGGAAAATCCGCTCGTCCGTGGTGCATTCCAGATCGAACCCGTTGGCGACAGCATGGTCGCTCACGGCCCTCGCCTTGGCATCGGTGGCAAAAGCGCGCGGATCGTCGCGGAACATGTTGCGCGGCACCTGATCGAGCAGGATGCACAGCGCGATGCAGCCGTCGACATCCTCCATCCAGTGGTCGTAGTCGCCGCGGGCAGCCGCCTCGTGATGGGGGCCGAGCGTGTCGGCGACCGCCCGGTCGAAGCTTGGCGATTTGCGGAACCAATAAGGCTTCATCGCCTCGTCGAACCAGAAATCGACGATCTCGTCGATCAGCCTGTCCACCATTCGTCTTCTCCGCACTAAGTCCGCCACCCGGACGACCCGTTCCCCAAAAGAAACAGGGCGCCCGAAGGGGCGCCCTGTCCAGTCTCAATTGCCTCACCGAACCGTCAGGCTCAGTGCAGCGTGCTCCACAGCTTGCGCTTGGTGGCATACATCAGGCCGGCCAGCACCAGCAGGAACAGGATGACCTTGACGCCCATCTGCTTGCGGGCATCCAGGTGCGGTTCCGCGGCGAAGGTCAGGAAGGTCGCCACGTCGTGCGCCTGCTGCTCCACCGTCGCCTTGGTGCCGTCGGCGAAGGTGACGCCGTCCGGCTGCAGGATGTTCGGCATGCCGACCTGATGGCCGGGGAACACCTTGTTGTAGTTCATGCCGTCCATCAGATGGACGCCGGGCGGCGGCTCCTCGAAGCCGGTCAGGAAGGCGTAGAGGTAATCCTCGCCGCCGACGCGGGCCTTCGCCATCAGCGACAGGTCCGGCGGCAGGGCGCCGTTGTTCGACGCACGCGCCGCCTGGTCGTTGGCGAAGGGCGACGGGAAGCGGTCGGCCGGGACGGCCGGACGCATGAACATCTCGCCCGCGTCGTTCGGGCCGGCCTGCACCTCATAGCCGGCGGCGATCGCCTTCAGCTCGTCCTCGCTGAAGCCGATGCCGGCCAGGGTGCGGATCGGGACCAGACGCATAGAATGGCAGGCGGCGCAGACTTCCTTGTAGATCTGGAAGCCACGCTGGGCCGACGCCTTGTCGATGGTCCCGAAGATGCCGCTGTGCGGCCAGTTCTGCTTGGGGATATGCACGCCTTCCGCGGCCTGCGCGGCCCCGGCGATGCCGAGAGCCAGCGCCGCCGAAAGGATAGCAGTCTTCAACGCGCGCATCAGGCCTTCTCCATCGGCTTGGCAGGGGCGCCGGCGGCGATGCCGCCGCCGCCCTTCAGAACGGACTCGGCGATGCTGTTGGGGAGCGGACTCGGCCGTTCCAGCTTGCCCAGCACCGGCAGCAGGACCAGGAAGTGGAAGAAGTAGTAGGCGGTGCCGATACGGGCGATGATCAGCCAAGCGCCTTCGGCCGGCATGGCGCCGGCATAGCCGAGAACCAGCGCGTCGAGGGCGAGGATCCAGAAGAACTGGCGGTAGATCGGCCGGAATTTGCAGCTGCGGACCTTGGAACGGTCGAGCCACGGCAGGAAGGCCAGCAGCGCGATCGAGCCGAACATCGCCAGCACGCCGCCCAGCTTGTCCGGGATCGCGCGCAGCATGGCGTAGAAGGGCAGGAAATACCATTCCGGCACGATATGCGCCGGGGTCACCAGCGGGTTGGCCGGGATGTAGTTGTCCGGATGGCCCATGTAGTTCGGCATGAAGAACACGAACGCCGCGTAGATGATCATGAAGATCACCACCGCGAAGCCGTCCTTGACCGTGACGTAGGGGTTGAACGGGACGGTATCCTGCGGGCCCTTCGGGTCGATGCCGAGCGGGTTGTTCGAGCCGCAGACATGCAGTGCCGCCGTGTGCAGGATCACCAGACCCAGCAGGACGAAGGGCAGCAGGAAGTGCAGCGCGAAGAAGCGGTTCAGCGTCGGGTTGTCGACCGAGAAGCCGCCCCACAGCAGGGTCACGATCGGGTCGCCGACGATCGGGAAGGCCGAGAACAGGTTCGTGATGACGGTGGCGCCCCAGAAGCTCATCTGGCCCCAGGGCAGCACGTAGCCCATGAAGGCGGTGCCCATCATGACGAGGAAGATGATGACGCCCAGGATCCACAGGATTTCGCGCGGGGCCTTGTAGGAGCCGTAATAGAGGCCGCGGAACATGTGGATGTAGACGGCGATGAAGAACATCGACGCGCCGTTGGCGTGCACATAGCGGATCAGCCAGCCGTAATTCACGTCGCGCATGATGCGCTCGACCGAATCGAAGGCCAGCGAGGTGTGGGACGAGTACTGCATCGCCAGGAACAGGCCCGTGGCGATCATGATAACCAGCATGATGCCGGCGATGGCACCGAACGCCCACAGGTAGTTGACGTTCCGCGGCATCGGGTAATGGTTGTACTCGTGATCCAGCATCGTGAAGATCGGCAGGCGGCTGTCGATCCAGTTCACGACCGGATTCTTGAACTTGGTGGCTTGAACCTGAGCCATCTCGGGGTCTCCAGAACCGTTGGGCCGCTTAACCGAGCCGGATCTTGGTATCGCCCGTGAAGGCGTACGTCGGAAGGACAAGGTTGGCGGGGGCCGGGCCCTTGCGGATGCGCCCAGCGGTGTCGTAGTGCGAGCCGTGGCAGGGGCAGAACCACCCGCCATACTCGCCGCGCGGATCGGTGACCTTCTGGCCCAGCGGCACGCAGCCCAGATGCGTGCAGATGCCGATGACGATCAGCCATTCCGGCTTCTTCACGCGGGCATCGTCGGCGGCGGGATCGCGCAGGTCGCCCAGGTTGACCTGCTTGGCGGCCTCGATCTCTTCGGCGGTGCGGTGGCGGACAAAGACGGGCTTTCCGCGCCAGGTGACCGTGATCGCCTGCCCCTCGGCGACCGGAGCCAGATCAACGTCGATGGAGGCAAGCGCCAGGGTGTCGGCCGCCGGATTCAGGCTGTCGATGAAGGGCCAGGCCGCGGAGGCCGCCCCGACGACGCCGACCGCACCGGTGGCAAGATACAGAAAATCGCGGCGGGAACCCCCCTCGCCGCTGGAGGCCGCGTGGCCACCCGTCCCGGGCGGATGCGTGGTCTGAGCCATAAGCCTGTTTCTCCTCAAGGCATGCCCGACGCCCTTTGCCCGCGCCGGACGACCGATGGACCGTTTTTATGCATGACACGGCAAGCCCGCCCGCCGAAGGAAAAACCCTCAGGCATGCCGCATCGGTCCGGAGTGGGTATCTCCAGCTTCTGCGCTGCGGTATACCGTCGCGTCGACATCTTGAAAAGTCCTTGGCCGGGAGACAATTTGTCGCGTGTGTCGGGGCTGGACTATTTGTATGCAAAACAAACACTTCGAGGCAAGGCCCGCGTTGCGCCTTGTGCTGTTCGAACCCGACATTCCACAGAATGCCGGCACACTGATGCGACTCGCGGCCGGACTGGGGGTGGCGCTCGACCTGATCGAGCCTTGCGGATTCGTGCTGGACGACCGCCGGCTGCGCCGCGCCGGGATGGATTACCTGGACCATCTCGACTGGACCCGGCACAGTTCCTGGACCGCCTACCGCGCGGCGCCGCAGAGCGGGCGGCTGGTGCTGCTGACCACGCGGGCGGCGATCCCCTACACCGACTTCAGCTTCGCCCCCGGCGACCGCATCCTGGTCGGCCGCGAGAGCGCCGGCGTGCCCGACGAGGTGCATGACGCCGCCGACGCCCGGCTGGTGATCCCGATGGTGCCGCCCGCCCGCTCCTTGAACGTTGCGGTCAGCGCAGCGATGGTGTTGGGTGAAGCCCTGCGGCAGACCGCCGCACAGGAAAGACGGCAGACCGCCGGACAGGAAACGCCATGACCGCCGAATCCACCGCCGCATCCAGCCTCATCGAAGACCGCAAGGCCCGCGCCGCATCCTGGTTCCAGGAGTTGCGCGACCGCATCTGCGCCGCCTTCGAAGCGCTGGAGGACGAGTTGACCGGCACCCACGCCGACCTGCCCCCCGGACGGTTCGAGCGCAAGAGCTGGGCGCGACCGGACCATGGCGGCGGCGAGGGCGGCGGCGGCACCATGTCGGTGATGAAGGGGCGGGTGTTCGAGAAGGTCGGGGTCAACATTTCGACCGTGCATGGCACCTTCAGCCCGGAATTCCGCGCCAACATCCCCGGCGCCGCGGAAACCGGCGAGTTCTGGGCGGCGGGCATCAGCCTGGTGGCGCATATGCGCTCGCCGCTGGTCCCGGCCACGCACATGAACACGCGCCACATCGTGACGACGCAAGGCTGGTTCGGCGGCGGGGCCGACCTGACGCCGATGATCCCCGACGACCGGGACACCGCGGATTTCCACGCCGGCCTGCGCGCCGCCTGCGACCGCCACGACCCGGATTATTATCCGCGCTACAAGGAATGGTGCGACCGCTATTTCTTCCTGCCGCACCGGGGCGAGGCGCGCGGCGTCGGCGGCATCTTCTTCGACAATCTCGACTCGGGCGACTGGGAGGCGGACTTCGCCTTCACACGCGATGTCGGCACGGCCTTCCTCGACAGCTACACCGCCCTGGTGCGCCGGCACATGAACCGGCCCTGGACGGCGGAGCAGCGGGAGCACCAGCTGATCCGCCGCGGCCGCTATGTCGAGTTCAACCTGCTCTACGACCGCGGAACCACCTTCGGCCTCAAGACCGGCGGCAACACCGAAGCGATCCTGATGAGCCTGCCGCCCGAGGTGAAGTGGCCGTGAGCTGGCGGCATGGCCTAGCGGCGCTGAGCCATCTGCAGCCAGGGCGCCCAGGCCTGCCGCACCATCTCGCCCCACAGCCGCATGGGCGCCATCCACAGCTCGGCCATGCCGGCGGCGGATGCCATCGGACTGCCGGCAAACTGGCTGGCGCCCGGCTTACCGCCGGCAGTCCCCGCCAGCAGGAGCGGATTCATCAGCGCAGGCGTGAGCAGGCCGGCGACCGCGTCGAAGGACGGGGTGGCGCGGAACTGGATGGCGATCACCTCCGCCCCATCCTCTCTGGCTTCGCGGTGGCGGATCTGGATCTCCAGATTCGGCAGATGCGCGGTCAGGGTCGTCTCGTCCGGCTTGCGGTCCATGCTCGCGGCTCCGTTTTTGGATCTGGCCGTGCGAGGATAGGGTTTTTGCAACTGCGAAGAAACCCTCTCCGATGGGGGTAACGGCAACCAACGTCCGCGCCGGGCGTTGATGGCCGTATGGACAGCACCACCCCCCCGCCCGATGCGGCCCCGTCCGATCCGGACACCCCATCGCCCGAACAGGAAGCCGCCTGCGCCGGGCTGACCTACAGCTCCGACGACACCCCCGGCATCCGACGGCGGCGCTACGGCAAGGGCTTCCGCTTCCTCTGGCCCGACGGCACCCAGGTGACGGAGGAGGACACGCTGGCGCGCATCCGCAAACTTGCGATCCCACCCGCCTACCGTGACGTCTGGATCTGCCCCGATCCCGACGGCCACCTGCAGGCCACCGGCCGCGACGCCAAGGGGCGCAAGCAGTACCGCTACCATCACCGCTGGACCGAATTGCGCGAGGGCACCAAGTTCGGCCGCATGCTGGATTTCTGCCGGGCGCTGCCCGCCCTGCGCGAGCGGGTGTCCGCCGATCTCGGCCGTCGCGGCTTGCCGCGGGAGAAGGTTCTGGCCGCCGTGGTCCGGCTGCTGGAAACCACGCTGATCCGCGTCGGCAACGAGACCTACGCCCGCGAGAACCAGAGCTACGGCCTGACCACGCTCCGCGACGGCCACACCGAAGTCGAGGGGACGGAGGTCCGCTTCTCCTTCAAGGGCAAGTCGGGGAAGGAATGGAACGTCGCGCTGCGCGACCGCCGGCTTGCCCGCGTCGTCGCCGCCTGCCGCGACGTACCGGGGGACGAGCTGTTCCAATATCTGGATTCGGACGGCCAGCGCCATGCCGTGACGTCGGGCGACGTCAACGCCTATCTACGCGAGGCGACCGGCGCCGATTTCACCGCCAAGGACTTCCGCACCTGGGCCGGCACTGTCCTGGCGGCAATGGCGCTGCGGGAATTCGAGGCGTTCGACAGCGCGACCGGCGCCAAGCGCAACGTCACCCGCGCCATCGAACAGGTCGCCACCCGCCTGGGCAACACCCCCAGCGTCTGCCGCAAGAGCTACGTCCATCCCGAGATCCTGGACGCCTATCTGGAAGGCGACCTGCTGGAGTCGCTGAAGCGCGAGGTGGAGGCGGAGCTGCGCGACGAGCTGGCCGGCTTGACTGGAGAGGAAGCCGCCGTGCTCGCCTTCCTGCGTGAAAGGCTGGAGCGGGAGACGGCGGCGCGGGCGCGAGAGGGCGCGCGGGGGAAGAGGTAGGGGTGGGATATGAGGCGTATCGGCTTGCGAATGCCCCCCACCTAACCTCCCCCGCTGGCGGGGGAGGGACTGCCGCCGAACGCCGACAAAGGTCCAATCCCCTCCCCCGCTCAGCGGGGGAGGGTCAGGGTGGGGGCACCGTCAGCCGGCACTCACCCCCCTCAAACCGCCTCCACCGCCTCCGTCACCGGCAGCAGCCGACGCATCGACAGACACACCAGATCCCCGGCGAGGGCGCCATCGGCGGCATGGGCCTGGACGCTGCGCAGGATGAACTCGGCACGGTCGCGGGCAGACATGCCGCGGCTGTGGGTCAGGGCGGCGGCAAGGCGCTCCTCGCCGAAGGGCTCGCGCTGGACGTCGACGGAGTTCAGGACGCCGTCGGTGCACAGGAACAGCGTCTCGTCCTGGTTCAGCACCAGCGCGGACTCGGTGTAGGGAGCGCCGCGGCGAATGCCCAGCGCCGGGCCGCCGGCGGCGGACAGGAACTCCACCCCGCCCTCGGCGGTGACGCGGCAGGCGCCGCGGTGCCCGGCGGCGGCATGGACCAGCGTGCCGGCGTCACGGTCGTAGATGGCGACGAAGGCGGTGGCGAAGCCGTTGAAGGGGCTCTCGCCGCACAGCCTCTCGTTGGCGCCGGTCAGAATCGCGGCGGGACCGACACCGGGGCGGGCCGTTTCGCGGATGGCGGCGCGCACCATCAGCATCAGGAAGGCCGCCGGAACGCCGCCGCCCGACACCCCGGCGGTCACCAGCAGGCTGTGGCGCTCGTCCAGTTCGACCACGTCATAGAAATCGCCGCTGACGGCGTGGCCCGGCACCAGGGCGCCGAAGAACTGGCTGTCGCGGCCCACCGGCAGCTGGCGCGGGAGCAGGTTGGCCTGCACGTCGCGGGCGGCGCGCTGCTCCTCCTCGATCAGCTGTTCGGCGGCGGCCAGCTTCTCGCTCTTGGTCTCCAGCTCCGCCCCGCGCATCACCAGCTGGGCGTCCAGGGTCTCCTCGCGCGCCGTCGCCTCCATCGCCATGCGGCGGAAGACGCGGGACAGCCGGCCGAACTCGTCGTCGCGGTCCGCCGCCTCGTTCAGGCTGAGAGGGTTGAAGCGTCCGGCCTCCACCGCCTTGACCGCTTCGCTCAGCCGTTCCACCGGCGCCATCTGGTCGCGGGCGAAGCGCATGCTGAGATAGACGCCCAGCGCCAGCACGAAGACGCCGACCAGCCCACCGATCTTCAGCTGCCGGCCCAGCATCGCCCCCGGTTCGGTGTAGGGAACGCGCACGGCCGCAACCGCCGGCAGGCCGGCCGCGGCGGCATTGACGGCGGCATAGCGGATGGGCGCCAGAGCCAGCAGCCCGTCGCCCGACTCGCGGACGGTCACGTCGCCGGCGGTCGCCGCCGCCTTGACCGCGGCGGTGTCGGCATCGGACAGCGGGCCGCCCGATCCATTGGACACCACGGCACCGCGCGCCAGCACCCGGCCATCGCGGTCGAGCAGCCAGGCCGCCTCCACCGCGCGGGTGGCGATCAGCCCGTCGATCACGCCCTCGGCGCCCGACTTGCGCAGCAGGTCTCCCAGACGCCGGACGTCGGCGCCGACCTGGACGATGCGCGGCCGGTCGACGCCGGTCACGCCGGCGAACTTCATCAGCCGGCCGTTCTCCATCGCCGGCTCCGACGCCAGCGAGGCGGGCGACCGGTTCAACAGGCCGTTGTAGGCCCCATGGCGCGGCCCGCCCTTGGCATCCTGGCCGAAGACGGGGTCGGGACCGGGCAGATTGTGCAGGTAGGCGCGGCCGCGGTTGTCGGTGATCCACATCTCGTCCGGGCCACCCGATTCGGCGATCTGCTTCAGCCGGTCGTTGATGGCCTTGGGCGCCAGCTTCGCCGTTTCCGCCAGCGCCACCAGATGGGCGGTCAGCGTCGCTTCCGACAGCAGCCGTTCGGACAGCAGGGCGTCGATGTCCCGCGGCAGGTCGCCGGCCTGGGCGGCACCGCGGGCGAGCAGACCGGCGGTCAGCCGCGCCTCCGACTCGATCCGCTCGGTCAGCGCCGCACGGGTGGTGAATGCCATCGTCGTGGTGACCACCACCACCGCCAGCAGCACCAGACCGGTGACCAGCAGGATCAAACGCTGTTGGAACGTCATGGGATTGCGCCCGCCCCCTCTGGCTGAAGCAAATGGCCGTAGCCATGGCCGATGCGACCGCTTCTACCGGTCCGGGGCACGCAAGTCCAGTTGCCGGGCCGCCGCACCGGTCATGGTCACGCCGGCCAGAGGCAGCGTGAGGTAGCCCAATGCGCAAGATTCCACCGCAGGCGCGACATTATCTCTTTCGTAACCACATGGTCCGTAAGACGGAAGGACCGCGGACGGTGTCCCGCCGCGGTCCCACGCTCTTTCAAACCCGCCGCCACTCAACCGGTGCACGCCCATGCCGCTCAACGTTCTGGAAGTCGCCGTCTATGCGATGGTCCTCACCGCCAGCCTGCCCAACTCCTTCGAGTGCGTGGCCGTGAAGCCGGAGGGCGTGAACTGCACCAACGGCCTCGCGGCGAAACAGGACGGGCCGAACCTGCTGTTCAGCACCGGCATCCAGGTGATCAAGGACAATCAAGGCCGGGTGCGGCTCAGCAACGGGCTGCAGACGCGCTTCGACAGCTCCGCCTGGGTGGAATTCCAGGACACCGGCAAGAAGCCGGTGGTCAGCGTGCGCAAGACCGGGCCGCTGCGCTTCAAGTTCTCCAACGGCTTCCAGTGCGAGGCGATGGGCAACCCGGAAGACATGGCCCGCTGCTACAAGCCCTGACGGGCCTTACTTACCGGTTGATCCCGCGGCGCTCCATCTCGTCCTCGATGGCGCGGCGGTTCTGCCGGATCTGGCGCTGTTCCTCGCCCAGCCGGTCATACTGGTTGCGCAGGTCGCGGTCGGAATAGTCGCCATAGGCGTTGCCTCGGCGGTTGCCGGCCGAGTTTCCTGACGAGCCTTCATAGCGGCGCCCGTCGCGGTTCAGATCGCGATCCTCGGCCGTGCGGTCCTGCGGATAATTGTTCGGATTTACGGCGCGGTTCAGCTGGTCGAGCGCCCCGCCCCACCCGTTTTGCGACTGGCCGCTCTGGGCCAGGGCCGGCGAGGAAAGAGCCAGGACGGCAGCAGCCGCGAGAATGATTGTACGCATCGGACGAACTCCCTCATGCGGTTGTCGTTTCCTTCTGACAACCGCCGGGGAGCCGATCCGTCACGCCGCCAGCGGCTCCGGTCCCAGATCGCCCCGCCCGTGCGGCGCGTCGAGATCCAGTTCCGGCCCCTTCGGCACGATGCCGGTGGGGTTGATGGTGGCGTGGCTGCCGTAGTAATGGCGCTTGATGTGGTCGAAATTCACCGTCTCCGCCACGCCCGGCACCTGATAGAGGTCGCGCAGATAGCCCGACAGGTGCGGATAGTCGGCGATCCGCCGCTTGTTGCACTTGAAATGCCCGACATAGACCGCGTCGAAGCGGACCAGCGTGGTGAATAGGCGCCAGTCGGCTTCGGTCAGCCGGTTGCCGGCCAGCCAGCGCCGGGTCGCCAGCTTGGCGTCGATGCCGTCCAGTGCCGCGAACAGGGCGTCGAAGGCGGCCTCGTACTTGTCCTGGGAGGTGGCGAAGCCGGCCTTGTAGACGCCGTTGTTGACGGCGTCATAGACGAAGGCGTTGACGCGGTCGATCTCCTCCACCAGGTCCGGCGGACAGAAATCGGTGCGCACGTCGGTGAAGGCGTCAAACTCGCGGTTGAGAATGCGGATGATCTCCGCCGACTCGTTGTTGACGATGCTGCCGGTCTTCTTGTCCCACAGGACCGGGACGGTCACCCGGCCGCTATAGCCGGGCTTGGCCTGCAGATAGACCTCGTAGAGGCGGCGGGCGCCGGTGACCGGTTCCGGCTCGGCGAAGGTCCAGCCTTCCGACAGCATCAGCGGATCGACCACGCTGACGCCGATCACCTCGTCCAGCCGCTTCAACTTGCGGAAGATCAGCGTGCGGTGCGCCCAGGGGCAGGCAAGCGACACCATCAGGTGGTAGCGCCCGGCCTCCGCCGCGTAGGGGGTGGCGCCGTCGGCCGACACCCGGTCGCGGAACTGCGCCTCGGTCCGGACGAACGCGCCGCCGGTCTTCTTGGTGTCGTACCACTGGTCTTGCCATTGTCCGTCGATCAGCAGGCCCACGGCTCCCTCCCCTTTTTCAGCGTCTACCTGTCGTCAACCGTGCAGCTTCGTCGCAATCTCGGCGACATGGCGGCCCTGATAGCGGGCACCGTCCAGCTCGACCGCACTCGGCCGGCGCGAACCGTCGCCGCCGGCGATGGTGCTGGCGCCGTAGGGCGAGTTGCCCATCACCTCCGAAACGCCCATCTGGCCCTGGAAGGAATAAGGCAGGCCGACGATCACCATGCCCAGGTGCAGAAGCACGGTGTGGGTGCTGAGGATGGTGCTCTCCTGCCCGCCATGCTGGGTGGCGGTGGAGGTGAAGGCCGCGCCGACCTTGCCGACCAGCGCGCCCTTGGCCCACAGGCCGCCGGTCTGGTCGAGGAAGTTCTTCATCTGCGAGGCCATGTTCCCGTAGCGGGTCGGCGTGCCGATGACGATGGCGTCATACTGGACCAGCTCGTCCACAGTGGCGACGGGAATGCTGCTCTCGTCCTTGTAATGGGCGGACTGGCGGACCGCTTCCGGCACCAGTTCGGGCACGCGCTTCACCGCGACCTCGGTCCCGGCGACGGAGCGGGCGCCCTCGGCCACCGCCTGCGCCATCTCCGACACATGACCCCAGCTGCTGTAATAGAGGACCAGAACCTTCGCCATCGCCGTCACTCCCTGTTCGGTTGGTGAATTCGGTCGCCGCGACCGGTTCCGGCCCGGCGGTGACACCAGACATAGGGTGCTGCGGCGCTTCCGGTAATGCCGGATCTTGGCACCTCATTGTTTCCGGGTGTACAACAATGCCATGGATCGCCTCGACGACATGCTCGCCTTCATCAAGGTGGTGGACACCAAGAGCTTCACCGCCGCCGCCGACCGGCTCAACCTGTCGAAGTCGGTGGTCTCCCGCCGCATCGGCGAGTTGGAGAACAGGCTCGGCGCGCGGCTGCTGAACCGCACCACCCGCAAGCTCAGCCTGACCGAGGTGGGTCAGGCCTATTACGAGCGCTGCACCCGCATCCTCGCCGATTTGGAGGAGGCGGAGCAGGCGGTCGCCGACCTGCATGCCGCCCCGCGCGGCCGGCTGCGGCTGAACGCGCCGGTCAGCTTCGGCATCATGCATCTGGCCCCGGCGGTGGCGGAATTCCTGGAACGCTACCCGGCCATCGAGATCGACATGGACCTAAACGACCGCACGGTCGATCTGGTCGACGAGGGCTACGACCTCGCGGTCCGCATCGGCCGGCTGCGCGACAGCTCGCTGATCGCCCGGCGGCTGGCCCCGGCCCGCATCGCGCTGTGCGCCAGCCCGGCCTATCTGCAAAAGCATGGGGTGCCGGAAGCGCCGGACGATCTCGCCCGGCACAGCTGCCTGATCTACACCAACGTGCCGACGCCCGACGTCTGGCAGTTCACGGTGGATGGAGAGACGCGCAACGTCCGGGTGAGCGGCCCGATCCGCAGCAACAACGGCGACCTGCTGCGCGAGGCGGCGATGTCCGGCGTCGGCTTCATCATGTCGCCGACCTTCCTGTGCGGACAGGCGCTGACGCGCGGCGAACTGGTCAGCGTGCTGCACCGGCACATTCCGACGGAACTGTCGGTCAACGCGGTCTATCCGCAGAACCGCCACCTGTCGCCGAAGGTGCGGGTGTTCGTCGATTTCCTGGTCCAGCGCTTCGGCCCGCGCCCCTATTGGGACTGCGCGCTGCTCGACACCCTGCCGCAGGAGATGAGGCCGCAGGAGGCCGGCTGAAGCGCCGTTGCTTAGGACGGCGAGTTCGGCCGGCGGCGGGAGCGCAGGTTCAGCGCGGTGATGAAGTTCGGCTGCTGGCCGACCACCGCACCCTGCGGCACCGGCTTCTTCGGGGCGGTCGACAGGAAGCCGCCGACACGGCCGCGCAACTCGACCGCATGGTGCGCCGCCTCGTCCGCGCTTTCGGCCACCTGACGACGCACGGACGGGTCCAGCGTGTTGAAGGCGCGGGAGGCGAATTCGAAGGCCGGCTGCGACTTGGTGGCGATCACCTGACGCAGAGCCTTGGACACCAGCACCGTGTCGAGACCGCCCGGCCCCTCCACCCCGTCCAGCACGTCGGCGAGGATGCCGATGGCCTGGATCGTGCCGTTGTCGTCCAGGGAAAGGTCGTGAGCGTCCATACGGGTCTTCCGATCGTCTCAAGCGGTACGGGTCTCGCCCTTGCGGACACCGGGTTGCAGCTTTGAAATCATAGTGTTTGCGCCCGCGTCTGGCAATGGACGCCGGCAGAGGCCGGCGGTGAAATCGTTAAGACCCGGCTTGTCCCGATCCCAGCGACGCCGGGAATGCGGCCCGCAGCGACGGCCACAGCGCCGCCCAGTCGCCGTCATGCTCCATCCCCGGCACCACCCGCACCGGTGCGCCGACAAGGGTCCCGAAGCCTCGCACCACGTCCGGCGGCACCACCCGGTCATTGCCCCCGGCAATGTGCCATTGCGGCACCAATGCCAGCCGCCCGGCCTCCCGTGCCGGGTCGAGCGATCCGGTCAGCGGCGTCAGCCGCTTCGCCGTCGCCCAGGCCGCGAGGTCGAGCGGCGCCACCACCGTCACCAGCGCCGCAACGTCGTTGCGCCGTGCCGCCAGCAGCGCCGCCGCCACCCCGCCGCCGGAATAGCCAACCAGCACCAGCCGGTCCGCCCGGCTCTCCCGCTTCGCCTCGTCAAGCGCCCGGCCGAGGGCCCCGATCACCTCCGGCGCAAAGCGGTGGGAGGTCCAGATGCGGGTGGAGCAGGCGGCGTCGGTCGCCACCCCGCCATACTGGCAGGGCCGGCCGAGATAGAGCAGCCGCGGCGCCGGGTCGGTCAGCGCCAGGGACAGAGCCACCGGGTTGAGGGGCGTCGGGTCGCGCGACGGCTCGGTCGGGCTGTTCCACGCATGGCCGTCGCCCTCGATGTAGACCACCAGCGGCCCCGCCCCGCCGGACCGCAGCCAGCCGGCCAGGGTGAAGGGCGCCGCCGCGAAGCGCCGCGGCAGCAGGCCGGCGGTCCCGGCGGCCTCGTCCACCGCCGCCACCCGCTCCCGCGGCACCACGGCGCAGCCAGCCGTGAACAGCAGCGCGGCGGCGAGAGCTGCGTGCAGGAAGGGGGCGGCCATTCTCACGGCGCTGGCAGCCGGGTGGCGAAGGTCGGTGGCAGCAGCCGTTCGACGCAGGCCCCGGCATCGCCGGTGGACAGCGTCTCGACGAAGCGGGCGGCGGCGCTTCGCCCGCATTGGCTGACGCCGAGCACGTCATGGCCGATGCCGCGGAAGGACATCAGCGTCGCCCGGTGCAGGCTCCGCGCCATCGCCTCGGCGCGCGCCGGGACGGTGAAGGTGTCGTAGGCGCCGGTCAGGATCAGCGCCGGCACGTCGGACTCGACCGGCCGGTAGAAGGATGTATCGACAGGCGGCAGGTTCAGCACCGGACAGGCGGCGTCGTAATCGGTTTCCACCGCGTCGGCCACCACATGGGGACGCAGGTCGGCCGCGGCGCGCCGTGCGGCGGCGGCATCGATGCGCGGACGGTTCTCCCGGCATCCCACCGTCAGGTTCAGCCCATAGGCAAGGCTGTCCAGCACGCCCCAGATGCCCGGCGGCACCACCAGCGCCAGGGCCGCCGCATCCTCCAGCCGCACCGTTCCGCCAGCCCGTGTGACCGCGCGGTCGAGACGGTCGAGCAGGGCCGGAACCACCACCATCCCGTCGGCACTGCCCAGCCGCAGGGCCAGCACAGTCGCCAGCACCGGCCAGGACAATTGCAGGTGGCTTTCGCGCCCGGTGACGGGATGGCGCAGGCGAAGCTCCAAGGGCTGCCGCTCCAGCGCCGCCGACAGTCGCTCCACCATCCGTCCCAGTTGCGGGAAGGCGCGGGCGCAATCGGGCTGGGCGGCGCAATCCTCCACCATCCGGCGATGCGCCTGCCGGATGGCGGTCAGCCGGTCGAGGTCGAGCCATGTCGCATCCAGCGCCGCCGGGGAGTTCAGCACGAGGCTGCGCACCGCCGCCCCATCGACGCGCAGCAGCGCCTGGGCCAGCACCCCGCCATAGGAGGTCGCGACGACGTTCCAGCGCTCCACCCCCAGCGCGCCACGCAGCGCCCGCAGATCGGCGGCACTCTGCCCGCTGTCGAAATCCTCCAGCCGGTAGCCGGCGCGGCGTAAGGGCTCAAGGCAAGCCACGGCATCCTCCGCCGTCACGCCGCCGAACCAGGCGCGCAGCGGGTCCAGCGCCGGACAGCGCAAGGACGGAGCCGACCGGCCGGTGCCGCGCTGGTCCACCAGGATGATGTCGCGGGTGGCGCGCATCGGCGCCAGCATCGCCGCGGTGCCGCGCGGATCGTCGCCGCCGCCCTGCCCCGGCCCGCCGGCCAGCACCACCACCGGATCGGCGGCGGGTGCGCCGTTCAGCGCCGGCAGCACCATCACGAACAGGTCGAGCGTCGGACTGTCCGGCTGCTGCCAGTCCGACGGCACCCGCAGGCTGTGGCAACGCGGCACAGGCCCGGCCGGCAGCGCCCCATTGGGGCACGGCGCGTCCACAAGCACCGGGAGCGGTGCCGGTGCCGGAACCGCCTCTGGAACGGTGCTGGCGACCGGGAATGGCGGTGGAGATTCGGCGATCACGACCGGCGGAGGCTCGTTGGACGATGACCCGGTCAGCCAATCGATCCCCACCCCCAGAAACCCGCCCGCCAGCGCACAGAGCGCCAATGCGCCGCCGATGACGGCAAGGCGCCGACCGCCGCTGTCCATCGGCCGGGCTACTCGGCCACGGTGGTGAAGAAGGCGGACTGGACGACGACGTTCCCCTTCGCCTCGGCCTTGGCGATGGCCGCGCGCAGGTTCGCCAGATAGGGGCCGGCTGGCTCCACTTCCTCGCGCTCCGCCGGGAACAGCGGTTCGCGCGTCACCAGCGCCAGGATCATCGCCGGGCCATAGGGCGGGGCGATGGTGTAGACGCGGTCGGCGGACGACTTGGCGATCCCCAGCGTGACGGGCCGGCCGGCATCGACGCGGTCGTCGCGGCGCAGGCGCATCGGCACCATGTGGATCGCGTTGCCTTCCATGTCGATGTAGTCGACTGTCAGGTAGCCCGACATGCCGGCGGTCACCGTGACCTCCAGCTTCTCACCCTGGCGGTAGACCATCGACGACCGGTTGAAGCCCAGCCCCAGCGCATCCGAACCCTGCCCCTCCGCCCGTGCCGGCAGTCCGGCGGCACCCAGCGCCTCGCACAGCGGCCAGGGGCGCACGGTGACGCGCGCGTCGATGTCGACACCGCCCGGAAGTCCGGTGATCGCCGCCTTCAGGGCGCCGGCATCGGCGTCGCTGCCGACATAGCCGCCGATGCGCAGGCCCTTGCCCGCCTCCACCGCCCTGACGCCGGCGCAGGTGAACCCCGCCGCCGCGGCCTCCACCCGCTTGCGCGCCTCGGCGGGCGTGACCGGCGGTACCGGCGGAGCGGCCGGAATGGCGGCCGGCACGACCTGGGTCGGTGCGGGTGTCGGGGTCGACGGCGTGACGGTCTGGACGGCCGGTGTGATCGGCAGCGGCGGCGGCGCGGCGGGAACCTGCGCGACCGCGGGCTTGACCGGATCGGGGGCCGGCGTCTCGGCCTTCACGGGCGCCGCAGTTGTGGGGGAAGCGGGCGCACCGAGCGGCGCCGTCGTCATGGCGGCGGGCGTGGGGGGCGGCGTCGGGGCCGGCGGCGCGGCGGGTTGAGTGGCGGGAGCCGCGGGAGCGGACGCCTCCTTCACCGGCGTCTGGGCGGTCGCCTGGGCAGTCGCCGGGGTCGCCGTTTGGACGGGCGGCTGCGACTGGCCGAACAACAGGAATCCGGCGACGCCGGCTGCCACCAGCCCGCCGACACCACCGGCAATCAGCCCGACCGGAGCCTTCTTCGTCTGCCCGGCCGCCGCCTGCCCGGGCGTTGTCTGAGCGGTCTTCGCCGGCCCGCCGGCCTTCGCGGTCTCCACCGTCTTCGGCTCCTCCCTCACCACGGTCGCGGCCGGGAAGGGGGTGGCGTCGAAGGGCGTGATCTCCGCCGGGCGGGTGGTCAGCGCGCCGACCAGTTCCGTCATCGATTTGGCGCGGTTCTGCGGGTCCGGCTCCAGCATGGAGCACAGGACGCCGCGCAACGGCTCGCCCAGCGCCGACAGGTCGGGCACCGACATGCGCCGCTCGATCATCGCCTGCGGCGTGCGGCCCATGTCCAGCGGACGGCCGAGCGCCGCCGCGGCCAGCACCAGACCGGCGCTGTAGATGTCCGACTGCGGCCCGACCTGCCCGCCGAACAGCCCGAACTGCTCGGGCGAGGCATAGCCGTACTTGCCGGCGAAGGCATCGCCGATGACGGTCCCCGCCCCGCCGGCTGTCTGCTTGGCGATGCCGAAATCGATGATCTTGGCGTTGGCGATCTCGCGGCCGGGCAGGATGACGTTGTCGGTGGACATGTCGCGGTGGACGATGCCGCGCTGGTGCGCCGCCGCCAGCCCCGAGGCGATGCGGTCGAGCAGGATGGCAACGTCGTTCGGGTCGAACGGTCCGCCCTGCAGCACCTCCTGCAGCGACGGCCCGTCGAGATACTCCATCGACAGCAGGATCCGGCCGTACTCGTCGCGGAAGACGCCGTCGTAGGACACCACCGCCTCGTGCCGGATCTCGCGCAGCGCCGCCGCCTCGCGCCGCAGCAACTCCACCATCTTGGCGTCCTGCGCCAGTTCCGGCCGGATCACCTTCACCGCATGCCAGGTGTTCATGTCGACATGGCGGGCGCGGTGCACCTCGCCCATGCCGCCGCGGGCGATCAGCCCGGCCACCTCATAGGTGTGGCTCAGCAGGGTGCCCGGCCCGATCGGCGCCGGTGACGCCCGTCCGCCGGATGCGTCCACGCCGGAGACCGACGCCGCAGTGACCGATGTCGAGGTGACAGACGTCGGAGTGACCGCATTCGGGGCAACGGACGCCCCAGGCACCGACGTGGCGGCGGCCGGCGGCGTAGTCAGCCTCGTCGCCTCGGCATCCACCCCCTGCCCTTCGGTCCCGGTCGCGGCCGGCAGGATGGCAGTCGGCTCGAGGCCGTCGGCGCCACGGTCGTCGGGAATCTCGTCGGGGGTCTGGGCCATGGCGGGAAGCGGTCCGGTTCAGGAAAGGTCAGGCGGTGACAAAGGGTGACGCGGCGGCGGATCAGTCGGGCTTTCCGTCGTCCGCGGCACCGCCGGAATCGCCACGCACGAAGCGGTCGTATTCGCGGGCGATGGCGTCGCCGATGACCCGGTCGAAATCCTCTTCCAGCTCGACCACCAGATCCTTGTAGAGCGTCTCGTACTGGTCCCAGTAGCGGGCCTTGCGCGCCGCCGGCACGATGCTGTCGAGAAGCCGCGTCTCCAGCCTCTGGCTGAGCGCGCCGGGGTCGAATTTGGCGACCACCTGCTTCAGCGCGGTCTGCAGCGCCGCGGCATAGGCGAGGTGGTGGACCTGCACGTCGCTCGCCGCCTCGCGCACCGCGTCGGCCATCGGCAGGAAACCGCGCAGGCGCGGGTTGGCCAGCACCGACACCGCCTCGTCCAGCGTCTCGCAACGCTTCAGCGGGTTCTCCCCCGCCGGGCGGAAGCTGGTCTGCTCCAGATGGAACTCGTCCTTGAAGCGGGAGCGCGCCCGCAGCGAGGCATGCAGCGCCCCCAGGCTGACACGCAGCGCCTCGCCCAGGCTGCGCATCATCGCATTCGGGTCCGGCAACCCGTCCGCCGGCAGCGGCGCGCCGAACCCCTCGTAGAAGGCGGCGACCGCCGCCCCCGCATCGGCAACGGGCGCGGCCACGGGCGCAGTGGTCGCCACGGGTGCAACCGCTGCGGGTGGCGGAGCCGGCACGACCTGAGGCGCGGCGTGGACCGCCGCGGGGGGAACGATGACGGAGTCGTCCGGCAGCGGGATCGGCTCGGCCGCCCGGGCGACTGGCGCGGGCTCCGCCGGCAGCGGGTCGGCCGCCGGGTCCGGCAGAGTCTCGTCGATGTTCCAGTCTTCCGGCAACGGCTGGGCCGTCTTCGCCGCAGCGGGGAAGCCCGAATCCGGAAAGGACGGCGCCGCCGGCTGCGGCGCGCCGAGGAGGTCGTCGTCCCAGTCGTCGGGGATGCCGCCACCCGACGGCTGCGGCGCGGCGGCCGGCGGCTGATAGGAGACGCCGATCGACATCGACTGGTTCAGCGGGTCGGAATGGTCGTCCACCGTGCCGAACCGCCAGTCCTCCGGCCGCTCCCGCGGTGCCGCACCGCTGCTGGAGGCGGTCCATGCATCGAAAGGCGCCTCTTCCGACCGCAGCGGCTGGTGTTCGAAGGGCCGGTGATCGCCGGAGCGGGCCACGGGTTCGGCGAACATCTCGTCGAACTGGTCCGGTGCCGCCGCATGGGCCGGCGGCGGGGCGAAGGGGTCGGGTGCGGCCTCCGTCGCGCCCAGCCGGAAGGCGCCGGAAATCTCGGTGAAGCTGGGAGCGGACAGCGATTCCACCGTCGCCTCGATGATGAAGCGGCCGATGCGGATGCGGTCGCCCGACCTGAGATCCGCCGGGACGCTGCGGCCGAGCGGCCGGTCGGAGCCGTTGAGGAAGACGCCGTTGGTGCTGGTGTCGATCACCCGGTAGCCGGCCCCGGTCTTCTCGAAGACGCAGTGCTGGCGCGACAAAAGCAAATCGGGATCGGGAAGGATCCAGCCATTCTCGACCCCGCGCCCGACGGTGAGGTCGCCGCCATGCAGCGTCTTCTCGGCATTGCCGCCCAGCGACGCCCGATGGTCCGAAACGATCCTCAGCCTCAGCATTCCACCTTCTCCAACCCCGCTGCCAATCCCTCTTCCCCGGACGTCAGCCGCCGATCACGACCGTCAGCGCCCCGGTCACGATCACCCCGCCATGGGCGGTCTGGTCGCCAAGCCGCGCCGCCGGCCGGCCGCCGACCATCACCGTCGCCGATCCCTTCACGATCACGTCGGGCGGGCCGACGCAGACGCACATGTCCGTCACCACCGCGGCCGGCAGGAATTCGATCAGGACCGCCGGCACGCCGGGGCTGACGATCGGGCCGCCGACATGCGGGACCGGGCCGGTCGTCATCGGGCAGGTGTGCATGTCGGTCAGTCGCGCGGCGGGCGGCATGGGCGGTCTCCTCCGGCCTCGGGATCAGCGGATTCGGGCCGCATCCGCGCCCGGACCGGTCCGCAGCGGGATTTCGACGCGGCGCAGGTCGCCGTTGACCGATTCGAACAGGACGAGCGCATCGGCGCCCGCATCCTCCATCATGAACCGGATGCCCGGGCCGAACAACGCGGCGCGCTGGGCCTCGTCGCTGATCGGCAGGAAGCTGCCCAGCACCGCCGGATCGTAGAAGCGGAACAGGTAGGTCGCCCCGCCCTCGCCGTTCACGATGGTGAATTTGCGGAAATGGCGGCGCACCGCGTCGATGTCGTCGTCGGCCAGCAGCAGGATGCCCCAGCCGCGGCCCCAACCCTCTCCAACAAGCCAGTCGGCGACGGCGCTGCCGCGCGTCAGCCGCACCAGATAGGGCGCCACCTCCGCCAGTTCGCTCGCCGTGTCGCCCTGGTAGAGGGAGCGCATGTCGGCCTCCTCCTCCCGCGCCAGCAGGCCGGGATAGAGTCCGGGATCGCGCGCGGCGTCGACGATCATGTAGAGCGCGGGCTCCTCCCCTCGGCCATCCCCCTGCGGCCACAGGTGATGGGCGAGGCGGGTGACCACCTCCTGCGGGGACCGGCGGGGGGAAAGCTCTGTCATCGCCCTGTTCGTGCCTGGGGTCATGCCGGGGTTCATGTCTGGCAGATCTCGCACAGCGGCGTGTTCGACGCGGCGGCGCTGCGCATCACCATGGCCTGGGCCGCGGTCTTCGGGGTGTGACTTTGCGCCGGGCGCGGCAGCTTGGCCTTCGGCGGGGCCGGGATCGTCCCGCCCTTGTCCTTGTCGGCGGGCGAGGGCTTGGCCGGCTTGGCCGGCGAGGCGCTCAGCCCGTTGGCCGCGCCGCCGCTGTTGATCAGCACCATGGTGCCGTTCATGGCGATGCCGGCCGGGCTCAGAGTGATGAAGTTGCCGCCGACCTTCAGCGTCAGCGAGGCCCCGGCCTCCAGGCACAGGTTCGCCCCGGCATTGACGGCATAGTTGGTGCCGATCTTGTCGTGCAGATCGACGCCGACCGTGCGCGACACGCCGCCGCCGATGGACTCCACATGGTCGCCGTCCACCGTGGCGTGGTGGTTCTTGCCCACCCACTCCCACAGGCCGCCGGCAACGTTCACATGCTGGCCCGACGCCACCGAGGTGCGGCTGTCATGGCCGATGCGCAGGTCGTAGTCGCGCTGGGCATGGACGAAGACCTGCTCCTTGCCGGCCTTGTCCTCGAACCGGATTTCGTTGAAGCCGCGCCCGCCGGGCGAGCTGCGCGTCTTGATGCCGGAGCGCGTCTTGTGTTCGGGCAGGGCGTAGGTTGGCAGCGCGTCGGCGTTGTTGACCACGCCGATCACCATCGGCCGGTCGGGATCGCCGTCGACGAAATCGACCAGCACCTCCATGCCGATGCGCGGCACCGTCTGCATGCCCCACTGGTGCCCGGCCCAGCTCTGCGCCACCCGGATCCAGCAGGAGCTTTTCTCGTCCGAGCGGCCGCGGCGGTCCCAATGGAACTGCACCATGATCCGGCCGAACTTGTCGGTGTAGATCTCCTCCCCCGCCGGGCCGACGACGAAGGCGGTCTGGATGCCGCGCACCGACGGCTTCGGCGTGCGCCGCGCCGGCCGCACCACCGACTTCGCCGGCAGGGCGCGGAAGCTGTTGCCGTAGGAGGCCTTGCGCTTGTCGCCGGGCAGGAAGCCCTCGTTGCAGGCGTCGAACTCCAGTTCCGCCACCACGACGGGCTGGTTGTTCTCCGCCGCCGTCGGATGGTCGGTCAGGGCGAAGGTCATGCCGGGATGCAGGCTGCGGCAGGCGCCGACGCCGCGCACCCCCTCCAGCCCGCGCTCCTCCGTCTCCATCCGGCGGCGGGCGAGCGCCGAACCGGCGTCGCGGGTGGCATAGCGGCCGGGATATTCGAACAGCTCGTACTTGGTCGAAACCGGCACCTTGGCGACCGACGCCTCACCGCTGTCCAGCGCCGTACGCGGCGCCTGGAAGTCGTAGTCCTTGGTCGCCCAGCGGCCCGACGCGATGGAATAGACCCGCTCCCACCGCTCGATCTGGTCGGCATACTGGCCGCTGGGATTGAAGCGCAGGGTGGCCGGCGACAGCTTGGCATAGCCGGCGGCGCTGTCGGACAGGATCAGCTTGTGGCGGTCGCGCTCATGCGCGAAGTAATAATAGATACCCTCTTCTTCAAGCAGCCGGCTGATGAAGTCGAAATAGGTTTCGTTGTACTGGACGCAGTATTCCCGCGGCTGGTAATTGCCGCTCAGGCTGCGGAATTCGAAATTGGAGAAGCCGAATTCCTGGAAGATCGTCTCGACGATCTTCGGCACCGCCATCGGCCCGCCACCGCCCAGGCTGTGGAAGATGCGGCAATCGCTGGTGTAGGACAGCAGGGACAGCCAGGGCACCACCTCGATGGTGTAATAGCGTTGGTCGCGTCCCACCGGCACGCCGACGCCGAGCGAGCGGGCGATGCCGTTGACGTAGTGGCGCTCGCCGTCCGGTTGCCGGAAGCCGATGTTGACGCTGTTGCCGACGATGGTTTCGGCGGCCAGCGGCTCGATAGGGCCGAGCGCGTCGATGCGGTAGAGGAAGGGGCTGGAAAGCGCCACGCGCCCCTGCACCCGCTCCACCAGCAGCACGTCGGGTCCGGCCGGCGTTTCCAGCGACAGCAAACGGTCGTCCTGCGTGAACTGCATCACGCCCCCTCCTCCTTGGCACGGCCGGTCAGGAAATCGACGAAGGATGCAGCCGGCGGCAGGCCGGCGGATGTGAAGCCCTGCTCCGCCACGCCCTCCCCGCCCAGCGTCCACCAGCGGGCGCCGGTGGATGGCTCCGCGTCAGACAACTGCGGCACCGACAGGGCGGCGACGGAGCCGACGAAGGCCTCCACGTCCAGCGTGTGGGTCAGGACGGACAGAGCCAGCTCCTCCGCCGCCTCGAACCATGCGGCATCGCTCTCGGCACCGGCGGCGGTCCGGCCGGGCGCCAGCAGGGCGACCAGCGCCAGCGGGAATTGCCGCCCGGCCTTGTCGACGCTGGGCATCATCACGCCGGCCGCCGCCTGCGGCCCGCAAACCCCGGCCTCCAGCGTGAAGCGCCAGATCGGCGCATTCAAATAGCGGTCCATCCACCCGTCGCCCAGCGCTGTCCGGCTGGCCTGCAGCCCATCGAGCAGCCAATCGTGCCACGGGTCGGCGAAGCTGCGCGGCAGCCCGCGCAGCAGGAAGTCGCCCCGCGCCGGCAGCTTCCCGAAGCACCCCGCATTTCCCATTCCAGGCTGCCCCATCACAGGCTGTCCGGGCATCGGAAGTCCTTGAGGTCGCGGATCGAGAAGGGATTGACCGCGCTGGTCATCCGCACGTCGAAGCTGGCCGACTTTCCGGCGGCGCCGAAGCTCAGTGGGATGCGGTCGGGCACCGATCCCTTGCGGCCCCGGTTGGCGTCCAGCGTGCGGAACCAGGCCCAGCTGCCGGTGCGCTGGGTCATCTCCGGCGGCTCGGTCGGCTGGCCGGTGAAGGTGACGCGCAGGTCGCCCGCACCGCCCGGCTTCGGCCATTGCAGCCCCTGCGCCAGCGTGGCGGTGCGGGCGAAGGTCATGCGCTGGCCGTCGATGTCCAGATCCACCTGCTCCACCCCGGCGCCGAGATAGGTCGGCCGCAGCTCGAAGCGCAGCGACGGCACCCGGCCGCCGTCGGGGAAGAAGGCGTCGCGGATCATCGCCGCATGCTGGAAGGCCGGCAGCACCGAGGCCGGAATGCCGAGATCGGCGGCCGAGGGCTGCCAGCGCCAGGGCTCCTTCGTCGTATCGACGAAGGGACGCAGCCGGTTGGTGAAGAAGGCGTCGATCAGCCCGCTTGGCGCGAACAGCCGGGCGAAGTCGTCCATGCCGACATCGGCCGAGGCGCCCTTGACGAAGGGATAGCGGTTGTCGAGCGCGCGGCGGCACCAGGGCAGCACCGTGCTCTGCCATTCCGCGTTGATCTGCGACCGCGCGCCGCTCAGCGTCCGCGCCGTGCCCTGCTCCACCAGCTCCTCGGTCCAGCGGCGCACCGGCTGCGGGTAATAGGCCACGTCGGTGGCGAGCTTCTGGAACACCTCGCCGCCGCCATTCGCCGCCAGATCGAACAGCTTCTGCCCGTTGCCGGAGCCCAGCGACAGCCGGGCCAGCACGGCATGCACGCCCTCCAGCTGGCGCAGCAGCTCCTCCAGACGGGCATTGCCGCTGTTGCGGGTGAAGTCGTTCAGCGGGCGGAAGCGGTCGTCCACCATCTGCGTGACCAGCTTGGCGACGCCGCTGTCGGCGACCGCCGCGGCCACGGCGGCCACCGCCGGAGCGGCGCCGGCAGGCGCCTCAGGCACGCGCTGCAAGGTCGTCTCGGTCGCCACCGCCGCCAGCAGCTTCTGCAGGGGGGAGCTGCGGCCGGACAGGATGTTGACCTCCTCGCCCAGCGCCTGCGGATTGGCCGCCGGCACCAGCGTGATGTCGTTCAGCAGCGCGTCCCAGCGGCCGGCATAGTCGCGCAGGTACAGCGTCAGCGCCGCCGTCTCCAGCTCCGGCCCGGCCTCCTCGCCGCGGGGCGGGCCCAGCAGCCAGCTGAGGTCACGCACCGACCGCGCCGCGCCGGGCAGGCCCGGCAGCATCACGGTGGTAAAGCCCTGCTGGGTGTAGAAGCCTGGAATGCCGTCGCTGAACCGCGCGCCGGAGGAGCGGCGGAACACCCGGTCGCCTTCCGGCCCGGCCTGCTCGGTCGGGCGCCATTCCTGCAGCTTGCGCGCGGCCTCGCCGTCGCGGATGGCGGCATAGGCACGGGCGGCCAGCGGCGTACGGGCCAGCACCTCACGCGACTGCCGGATCAGCTCGGCGTCCAGGTTCACTTTCGGAAGGCCGGCGGGCGCGCCGAGCCCGGCATCGATGTGGCCGAGAAGCGCCTTGGTTTCGTCCTCGCCCGGCGGCGGCGAGACGCGGCGCAGCCAGCCGGCGGTCCAGGCCTTCACCTCCTCGCCGTTGACCGGCCCGGCGCCGCCCAGCGTCAGGTAGAGGCGCAGCAGCGCCTCGACCGCCGGAGCGTCGTCGGCGATCAGCCGGTCGCGCAGGTCGCGCTGCACCCGAACCAGCAGGCGCGGCACCAGCAGCCCGTTGACGGCGCGGCGGTAGAGCGCGTCGCCGGCCTCCTCCAGCTTGTCGCCCTGGTAGAGGCCGAAATCGAGGGCCAGCCTCTGCTTCAGCGCCAGCGTGTCGTGGCCGGCCGGCAGGGCGCGCAGCTCGTTCAGCACCGGCAGCACGCGGCGGATGTCGTCGTCGGCGACGGTGCCGGCGGCCAGCGCCTCCGCCTTCGGGCGATAGGCGTCGACCGCCTGCTGTTCGCGGTCGATCAGCCCGGCATTGCCGAGATAGCTGGCGACCCAGGCGGCGGTGGCGGCGACGGTGACCAGCCCGAACAGGCTGTAGGCGATGCGCGGAACCCAGATGCGCCGCCGCTCCGCCGCCGGATCGAAGCCGACCAGATTGGCCTCGCGGAACACCAGATCGTTCAGAAGCCCGCCGAGGAAATAGCTGCGCTGCTGTCCGGCGGCGACGGCGCCGCCGCGGAAGGGCGCCGCCGGCAGGCCGAAGCTCTCGGCCAGCCCGCCGATCAGCCGGTCGATCTGCGTGCCTTCCTGGGTGCCGCTGGTGAAATAGATGCCGCGCAACCGCAGCGCCGGCTCGTAGCGGTTGGCCTTGAAGGCGGCGGCGACGAAGTCGAGCAACGGCTCCTTCAGCGAGGCCAACTGCGAGGGGAAGGCGAAGATCGCGCCGCGGCGCTCCTGCGCATGCTCCTGCTGGATGCGGTCGACGGCGCGGGCGGACAGCCGGCCGGCGATGCCGTCCAACTCGCTGCCCAGCGTCGCCATGCCGGCATCGCCCAACTCGCTTTCGGATGCCGGTAGGGTGACGCCGACGATCTGCCGGCGCTCGTCCCGGTTCAGGTCGTGGAAGAACTCGTTGAAGCCGGCGATCAGGTCGGCCTTGGTCAGCAGCAGATAGACCGGCGCCTTGACCTTCAAGGTCTCGTACAGCTCGCGCAGGCGGCGGCGGATGGCGGCGGCATGCTGCGCCCGCTCCTCCGGCCCGGCGGCGGCGAGGTCGGGGACCGCCATCGCCACCAGCACGCCGTTGATCGGCTGGCGCGAGCGCGCGTCCTTCAAAAGCTTCAGGAAGGCGCCCCAGCCGGTCTGGTCGACCGCCTCGTGGCTGTCCTGGGTGGTGTAGCGCCCGGCGGTGTCGAGGAAGATCGCCTCGTCGGCGAACCACCAATCGCATTGCCGGGTGCCACCGACGCCCTTCAGCGGCTTGGCCCCGGTCTGGTCGGCCAGCGGGAAGTTCAGGCCGCTCTTCAGCAGCGCCGTGGTCTTGCCGGCGCCCGGCGGACCGATGATGACGTACCAGGGGGTGCTGTAGAGATAGCCGTCGCCCAGCCCCCGCTGCTTGCGGCCGGCCTTCAGCAGGGCGAGGGAGTCGGCGAAGGTCTTGCGCAGCCCGGCGACCTCGTCGGCCTGGTCCATCGCCGCCATGCGGGCCGCGTCGCTGCCGCCGGTCAGCTCCGCCGTCATCCGCTCCTCGGCCTTGGCGTCGCGGCGCTTCAGCAGGATCAGCACGACGGCCAGGATCGGGAAGGGCACGGCGGCGGCCACGGCCAGCCAGGGCATCTCCAGCCCGGCCAGCGGCGCCAGCAGCGCGATCAGCGCCGCCGCGATCGCCGCACCGACGAAGCCCAGCACTGCGCGGGAGAGCAAGATGGCGGTCAGCCGACTCATTCCGATACCCCTGTCCCTGATCTTCTTTCGGCGTCTTCGCCTTTCAGCGTCTCTGCCGGCCGCTGGCGCCGCCCCGATGCGGGGCGGCTCCGCTCACTTCCTGAGGATGATGTCGATCCGGCGGTTCGCCGCCCGGCCTTCGGGGGTGTCGTTGGACGCCACCGGCTCGGTATCGGCCTTGCCCTCCGCCTTCAGGCGGGACTTGTCGGCGAAGAGCGGGTCGAACTCCGCCATCACCGATTCGGCGCGGGCCTTCGACAGGTGCCAGTTCGACGGGAAGCGCAGGCGCCCGCCGCCGGTCATCGGCACATTGTCGGTATGGCCGGTGATCAGCACCGCGCCCGGCTCCTCCGCCACGGCGCGGCCGACGCGCAGCACCGATCCCCGCACCTTGTCATTGAGGCTGGCGCTGCCGCTGGCGAACAGGTTGCTGCCGCGCATGCGCACGGTGATCGACAGCGCGTCCTCCGTCACCTCGACCAGCCCTTCGGCGATCTCCGGCTCCAGGAACTTGCGCACGCGCTGGACCTGGGTGGTCTGCGGCGGGGGCGGCGGAGCGATCTGCGGCGGCGGCGGGGCGGCTTCCGCCAGCTTGACCGGGGCCGGCGCCTCGATCACCACGCCGCCATGCGGCGGCAGGCCGCCCATGCCGGCGAACA
Source organism: Pseudomonadota bacterium (assembly GCA_023423695.1). Lineage (GTDB taxonomy): Bacteria > Pseudomonadota > Alphaproteobacteria > Azospirillales > Azospirillaceae > Azospirillum. The sequence continues at coordinate 111,293 of JAFAFA010000011.1, forward strand.
GCCGGTCCGACGCCCCGTTCAGCAGGAAGCTCAAGCCCAGGAACAGCAGCAGCAGGAACAGCGCCGTGCCGGCCCCCGCCACCCAGACCGGCAGCGAGCTGCGCGGCGGACGGTAGTCCATCGCCAGCGCCGCCGCGTTCGGGCAGAGGATACGGTCGGCATAGCCGCGATGCTTGACCAGGATGTTGTAGACGTCCTCGCGGATGCGGGCATGCTCGCTGTCCTGGCGCCCGGCGACGCGGTAACGGCCGCGGAAGCCCAGCGACAGGCAGAGATACATCAGCTCCAGCAGGTCGCCGTACTTCCCCGGATCCTGCCGGGCGGAGGCGAGCCGCTCATAGAACTGGTCGCCGCCGACCACGTTCCTGTGGAACATGCTGGTGACGTTCTGGCGCGTCCAGGAACTCTGGCTGCCCCATTGCGAGTTCAGCACGATGTCGTCGATCAGGGCGCAGAGCGCGTAATGCGCGGTCGCCTGGGTCGCGGCGTCCATGCCGGACTTGGTCACCCAGTGCTGGAAGTCGCGCAGGGCGGAGATCACGCGCTGGCGCAGCGATTCCAGGTCGGGAACCCCGGTCACGTCGTTCAGCCGCGCCGCCAGCAGCAGCACCGGCGAGGCGGCGGCGGCGAGCGGCGACCGGGCGGCGAAGATGCCGGCCAGCGCCGGACCCGGAACGCCGACGGACTCCACCCGCGCCGCAGCCGGCGGTTCCCCGCCGCCGGGAGCACCGGATGCACGCCGGCCACCCGGCGTCGGCATCAGGACCGTGCGTTCCGTCTCCGGTCCGGGCATGCCGCCAAACTGATCGCCGCCTTGCATGTCCACCCCAATCCCCGCGCCGGCCCGGAAGCGGTCCGGGCCCTGTTTTGCAAACACTGTGAACGAACTAACCGAACTTTATCTAGCCATTTCTGGCGGGCGAATCCGGGGTATGCGCGGCGGATGGTCCCATCGCCGCGCCTGCCCGGCCGGGGTGCCCGCTCAGGGTTGACCCGGCTGCGGTGCCGCCAGCGGGAAGGGGTTCAGCTCGTTGCCGCCGGTCTTGAAGATTGCGGACTGGCTCCACTTCTTCTCGCGCGCCAGACGCGGTACCGCGCGGTTCACATACTGGCCGAGCGTGAGGTTGTAGATCGCCTCGTCCCCCGGCAGCAGGGCCTTGCCCTTCAGCCCCTCCAGCACCGCATGGGCGAAGATGCCGTTGCGGCCGTCATAGCTGTCGAGCGCCTCCTCCTGCTCCGACGAGGCGGCCAGCAGGTAGCGCTGCCCCATGTCCTGGTACAGCTTGTCGACCGTGCCCGCCGACACGGCGCCCGAATGGCAGGTATCGAGCATCACCAGCACGTTGCGGGCGGAAATGGCGCTGACCAGCCGGTTCAGCTCCTTCTCCGACAGCCCCTGCTCGCTGATCGCCTGCGGTGTGGCGGCGGTCACGTTCTGGGTGATGAAGTGGTAGAGCTTGACCGACGGATCCTTCGGCGACGGCACGATCACGCCATGGCCGGCGAGATAGAGGACGACGGTGTCCTCCTCCCGCGCGTTGGCGGCGAGATCCTCCAGCCCGGCGATCACGGCGTCGCGGCTCGCCTGCTCGTCATACAGCGCCTTGGACAGTGCCAGCGACTGTTCCCGGTCGTAACCGGCGGGAACGCGGCCGCTCAGCGCCTCGGCGAAGGAGGAGGCATCGGCACGGGCGAAGCGCAGCTGCGTGCCCTCCGGCCGGTACTTGTCGATGCCGACGATGAAGGTGATCAGCCGCGGCTTGGCCGGGGCGGCGCGTTCCGTCACGCCATCGGCCGTCTTGCCGCCTGCCGCGTCCGCCGTCACCGCCGGCGTGGGCAGCACGAAATCGACCAGCGGCGAGCGCTCGTAGATCGCGTCGCTGCCGTTGTAGGCGCGGATCTGCACCCGGTTGCTGCCGGGATCGAGACGAACGGTGCTGACGCGCTCCTCCGGCGGCGGAGACTGGTCCTTGTTGGTGTCAGCCGGCGTGGAGGCGGCTGCAGGCTGGGCCTGAACCGCGGGTTGCGGGGCCGGCTGGGAGGCGGGCGCCGGCTCCTTGGCACGGGCAAAGGCGCGGGACTTGTCCTGGCCGCTGACGTTGCGGCCGTTGCGGAACAGGTCGACCGAGCCGATGCCGCCGCCGGTGTCGGCCAGCCGGTAGCGCAGCCGCACCGATCCAACTCCCTCGGGCAGCGTGACCGACAGGCGCGGCTCCTCCGCCGCGACGTCAAGCTCCGGTCCCTGCGGCCCCGGCTTGGCAGCTGCCTGGGGCGCCGCCTGCGGGGCAGGCTTCGCCGCTGCCGCCGGCGGCGCGGATGCCGGCTCCTTGGCGCGGGCGAAGGCACGGCTGACCGGCGTCATGTCGAGCGGATGGCAGGTTTCAGCGGTCGTGGGAATCGTGGCTGCGCCAGCAGGCGCCGCCGGAGCGGCAGCGGGAGTCGCCGCCGGAGCGGCAGCCGCGGCCTCCGTCGCGCCGGTGCCGAGCGCCAGACCGCGGCTGGCGGCAGGCACGGTGCAATAGTCCAGCAGGGTCACCTGCGGGCGGCGCTGGGTCAGCAGGCGGATGTCACCGATGGCGGACAGCCGCGCGGCAATCTCCGCCTGACCGGTCTGCTGCAGCTTGGCGCGCACCAGTTCGGGAGCGTTGAACACGCGGTAGACCTGCTTGAACTCGACCCACTGGCTGCCTTTCTTCTTCGGGTCGTTCAGGTGGAAGCCGACCAGCGTCTCGCCGCCGCTTTCGGAATGGTCGAAGAAGGCCTCGGGCGTCCACAGGACCCAGCGGCGGCCGTCGCGGTGCGGGAACAGAGCCGCCAACTCCTCCAGCGGGCGGGATCCTCCGGACAGCGCGTACCAGCGCAGCGTGCCGTCACCCAGCGCCGCCACGGCGACGCGCCCGTCAGCCGACGCGACGACGCCCCACACCGCAGCCGGCACCTCGGCGCGGGCAAGCTCTGCCCCGGCGGAATCGAGCAGGCGCAGGCTGAACTCCCCGCCCAGCAGGACGCGGCGCTGCTTGCCCAGGACCGTAACACTGCGCGCCCACTCGCCGCTGTCCAGCTTCACCGGCTGGCCGTTGACCTTGGGGGTGCGGGTGTTGCGCCAATCGGAAACGCCGATTCCCGGCCCTTCCGCCGCCGGCCGGGCGAGACCGGGCTGCGCGTCCGGCGCCGGGGTCAGGCTGCGGGCCAGCACGTCGAAGCGCATCGGCCGCTGGCCGCCCTGCTCCATGCCGAACTCCAGCACCAGACCGTCGTCGGACAGGCCGAACCGGCCGAGATGGATGTCGCGGTAGTCGGCGACGTCGCCCATGCGGGCGAACTGCAGCCGGCCGGCCGGATCGATCACGCCCCATCCCGGATCGGCGGCGGCGAAGGCGACTCCGCCGCCCTGCAGGGCCAGCAGATGGGTCACGGAATCGCGCGCGGCGGGCGTGTCGCTGTAAGCCCCCTTGCCGGCATCGGCCCAACGCCGCACCACATTGCGCCTGCCGTCCACCGTCGCGGTTCCGGCGGCGACCAGCGCCGTGCCGTCCCAGGCGACCGCGGCGAAGCTGCCGCCGGTGACGCCGGTGGCCTTGGCGCTGTGGCGCGTCTTCAGATCGGCAGCGGCCAGCACGTCGACCTGCGCCTGATCGGCATAGCCGACCGCCAGCAGCGCCCCATCCGGCGAGAAGGCGACCGAATAGGGCATGCCCTTGCCCGGCTTGCGCTTGGCCTTCGGCTTGAAGGCGGCGTCATAGAGACGGACGTTGCCGTCGAAGGAAGCGGTGGCGAGCCGCCCGTCGGGAGCGAAGGCCAGCGCCGACACCCGCGCCTCATAGGCGGTGTCCTCGGCAACCAGCTTGAAGCTGGCGCTGTCCCACACACGGATGCCGGCGGTGCCACCGAAGGCCCCGGCGACGAAGCGCCCGTCGGGCGAGAAGGCGAGGTCGTTCAGCACCTGCGGCTGTGCCGGAAGCCGGGCCTTCAGCCGCTGCGCCTTGACGTCGAACAGGTAGAGCGTGACGCCGTCGCCCCAGCTCGACCCGGTGTTGCCGGCGGCGACCGCCAGCGACCCGTCGGCCGACAGGGCCACGGCATAGAGCGCGCCCTCGTCCCCCGCCTCCATCGGCACGCGCAGGACGCCCAGCGGCTCCCCGCCGTCGCGCGCCCACAGGCGCAGGGACTTGTCGTTGGAAACGGTGGCGATCAGCCGGCCCTGGGCGTCGCTCGCCAGCCGGTTGACGCGGGCGGTGTGGCCGCCGGTCTCGATCCGCAGGAACGCCCCCGTGGACGCGTCGCCCGCCAGCGCCGTCCGGGCGGCGAACGGCCCCGCCGGCGTGCCGAGAAGCGCGCCCATCAGGACGACGGAGAGAGCGCCGCGCCGCAGGCGCGCGTTCAGGCGAGAAAGACAGCCGGCCATCATCCGTTCCGCTTGCACTGGTGTCGTCCGGCGGCGGCCCCCCGCGTCCTCTGCGGAAGACCGCCGCCGGTCAGGTCGTCAGACCGCCCCGATCAGACGGCGTCCAGCGTCGCTTCCTTCTGGGCGATCTGCTGGATGCTGCTGGTGGTGGCGTTGATGCGCTCCGAAGTCTCGAAGGCGGTGTTGGTGCGCTCGACCACCTGGGAAGCCGGGGTGGAAGCGGTCTGCTTCGCCGGCTTCTTCTTGGTCTGGGCCTTGACCGCGGTCTTGGTGCGGATCTTCTCGGCCGCACCCGGCTCGATGTTGTCGGCGGCGATCAGATACTCGTCACGGCGCTTGACGATGTTCTGGTTGATGCTGCTGGCGATGGCGTAATCCTTGTCCAGCTGGCCGCGGATCAGGGCCAGGCGCTGCTCGGCCTCCGGCTTGCCGATGCGCTTGGCCTTGTAGTCGGCCTTGACGCGCGCGATCTCGGCGCGGCGGCAGTTCACCAGCTGGTCGAGAGCGACCTGGGTGCGGTTCAGGTTCTGGTTCTCGGTGTCGAGGTCGGTCATCACGCCCAGGATCGCCTGATCGCGGCCCTGCTGCGACTTGGAATTCCAGTAGCCGCCCAGCGTACCCAGCGCGGCACCAGCGGCGGCGCCGATCAGCGCGCTCTTCATGTTGCCGCCGGCGATGGCACCGGTCAGCGCACCCACGCCGGCGCCGATGGCGGCCCCCTTCAGCATGTCCTCGGCATAGTAGTTGCCGGTCGAATCGAGCGCGACGCGGTACTGATAGCAGGCGTCGCTGCCATCGTTGACACCGATGCGGTCGGCCTGCGTGGTCACGCAGCCGCTGAGCGCCATGGCGACGATGGTGATGGAGACGAGGCTTGCCCTGGCGCGGTTGCTTCGCATGACCTGAATTCCCGTTTGCTTTTCTGTTCGAGAGATATTTCGATCAGATCCAGAACTCCGGGCCGTCCGCACCACCCCCACAGTGGGCGCACCCCGTCGCCGATCAGGACCCGCCGCAACGCTGCCACAGCAACAACTGTAACGGAAGGGGGCATTACTACCAATTCGTGCGGCCTTTTATACAATTTTCCAGCCTGTAGCCTTTGAGGCACGGCTACCCGGGAGAAGTATGATGTTTGGAAGAATGCGGCGCCGGATGGCGGCGAGAGTCATTGCCGGCCTGACGGGCGGCCTTGCCGCCGGGATGGTCCTAACGGCGGCCGCAAGCCCGGCGCGGGCGGAAATCGCGGCGCTGGTGATCGGAATCGACCGCTACACCCAGATCAACCCGCTGCAGGGCGCCGTCAACGACGCGCGCGACATCAGCGCCGCGCTGAAAGGCCTTGGCGTCAAGAAGCTGCGCCTGTTCATCGACGGCGACGCCGAACGCAGCCGGATCATAACGGCCTGGCGGGAGCTGATCGCCGAGACCTCCCCCGATTCGACATTGGTGCTGACCTTCGCCGGCCATGGCGCGCAGCAACCGGAACGTGTGCCCGGCAACGAAGTCGATGGCATGGACGAGTTCCTGGTGCTGGCCGATTTCGCCCCGCGCGGTCCCGGCACCGCCCAGCGGCTGACCGACGACGAGATCGCCGTGCTGCTGAAGGAAGCCGCCCCGCGCCGGGTGATCTTCGTCTCCGATTCCTGCCATTCCGGCACCATGACCCGCGGCTTCGACGACCGCGCCGGCATGCTCGGCACGCGGGCGGCGCGGATCGACGGCGTACTGGTCGACCGCATCGAGGACGACGCCCTGCCCCCGCCCACCCGCGCCGCCCTGCAGGCGGAGGCGGACGACCAGCCGAACGTCACCTTCTTCGCCGCCGTCGCCGAGCATGAGCTGGCGCCCGAGGTGATGATCGACCGCAAGCCGCGGGGCGCGCTCAGCTGGGCCTTCGCCAACGCGCTGCGCGGGCAGGCCGACCGCGACGGCGACGGCATCGTCACCAAGGGAGAACTGGAGTCGCACATCCGCGGCGCCGTCCGCATGGCTCTGGAGGGCAAGCAGCATCCGCAGGTCCAGCCGCGCGGCCGTGGCGAGGTTCCGCTGATCGACCCGGTCGCCACCAAGCCGAAGCCGCCGTCCCTGCTGCCCGCCGCCGGCCCGATTCCGCTGCGCATCCTGGGCAAGCCGGCGGCTGTGAAGACACTGGCAGCCGGCCTTTCCGGCATCGAGATGGCCGGCAAGACCGATCCCGCCCTGGTCTGGGACAGTTCCACCGGCGAGGTGGTCAGCACGATGGGCGACGTGCTGGCCAGCATCGCCGGCGACCCGATGGCTCCGGAAACCCGGCGGCGGGTGCAGGGCGTGATCGACAAATGGTCACTGGTGGTGCGGGTGAAGGCAGCAGCGCAGGACCGCTCGCTGGCCCTGGCGCTGGAGCCGGGCGACCGCAATTACCAACAGGGGGAGACGGTCTCGCTCGACATCCGCGGCAACAGCGGGACTTATTTCACCCTGATCAACCTCGCCGCCGACGGGACGGTCAATTACCTCTACCCGCTGGCGGAGCGCAACGACCCGGCGCAGATCCCCAAGGGCGGCCCCTACCGGCTGGCCCTGACGGTCGAGCCGCCCTTCGGCGCCGACCATTTCCTCGCCATCGCCTCGCCCAAGCCGATGGCGGCGCTGCAGCGGGACCTAGCCGCGCTCGACGGCAAGCCGGCCGCCGCGGAGGTCGCCACCCTGCTGACCCGCCACCTGACCGGCCAGCCGGTCGAGTTCGGCATCCACGGCGTCTACAGCACGGCGCGGTGAATGGATCGCCCTCTCCCCGGGGGAGAGGGCTTGCACTCCTACGCCCGCGACGCCGCGCGGCGGTCCGCACGCATCAGGGCGGCGCCGCGTTCGGCGATCATCACCGTCGGCGTGTTGGTGTTGCCCGAGGTCAGGGTCGGCATCACCGACGCGTCGATCACCCGCAGGCCGCGCACCCCGCGCACCCGCATCTCGGCATCGGTCACGGCGGTGGCGTCGTCCCTGCCGCCCATCCGGCAGGTGCCGACGGGATGGAAGATGGTGGTGCCGATGTCGCCGGCGGCGCGCGCCAACTCCTCCTCCGTCTGGAAGCTGGGACCCGGCTTGTATTCCTGCGGATGATAGGGGGCGAGCGCCGGCTGCGCGACGATGCGGCGGGTCAGCGCCAGCGCCTTCGCCGCCTTCGCCCGGTCGGCGGGGTCGGACAGGTAGCAGGGTGCGATGGCCGGATTCTCGCGATGGTCGGCCGAGGTGATGCGGGTCCAGCCGCGCGAGGCCGGGCGCAGGTCGCAGACGCTGGCGGTGAAGGCCGGGAAGCCGTGCAGCGGATCGCCGAACTTCTCCAGCGACAGCGGCTGCACATGGTATTCCAGGTCGGCCGTCTCCATCTCCGCCGAGGATTTGGCGAAGACGCCGAGCTGGCTGGGCGCCATGGTCAGCGGCCCCTTGCGGAACAGCGCATATTCCAACCCCATCATCGCCTTGCCGAACAGGCTGCCCGCCCGCTTGTTCAGCGTCAGCACCCCATCGACCTTGTAGATCATCCGCAACTGCAGATGATCCTGGAGATTGGCGCCGACATCGGGCGCGTCCAGCGCCACCGGAATCCCGAGCGACTTCAGGTGCTCCGCCGGGCCGATGCCGGAGCGCTGGAGGATTGCCGGGCTGCCGATGGAGCCTGCGGCCAGCACCGTCTCGATCCTGGAGGTGGCCCGCGCCGCCTCCCCCTTCACGGTGAAGCGGACGCCGGTGACGCGGCCGTCGGCGATCTCCACCTTGTCGATGGCCGCCTCAATGGCAAGCTTCAGGTTCGGCCGGTCGAGCGCCGGACGCAGGAAGGCCTTGGCGGCGCTCCAACGGATGCCGCCCTTCTGGTTCACCTCGAAGCTGCCGACGCCGAAATTGTCGCCGCGGTTGAAGTCGTCGGAGCGCGGGATGCCGGCCTGCTGCGCCGCCTCGGCGAAGCGGTCCAGCAGGTCCCAGCGCAGCCGCTGCCGCTCCACCCGCCATTCGCCGCCGACGCCGTGCATCTCGTCGGCGCCGCGCCAGTAATCCTCGCTGCCCTTGAAGACCGGCAGCACCTCCCTCCAGCTCCAGCGGCTGTCGCCGGTGATCGAGGCCCATTCGTCGTAATCGCGCGCCTGCCCGCGCATGGCGATCATGCCGTTGATCGACGAGCAGCCGCCCAGCACCTTGCCGCGGGCGTAGTGGATGCTGCGGCCGTTCAGCCCGGCCTCCGCCTCCGTCTTGAAGCACCAGTCGGTGCGCGGGTTGCCGATGCAGAACAGGTAGCCGGCGGGGATGTGCAGCCACACCCAGCTGTCCTTGCCGCCCGCCTCCAGCAGCAGGACCGAGACGTCCGGATCGGCCGACAGCCGGTTGGCCAGCACGCAGCCGGCCGTGCCGCCGCCCGCTATGATGTAGTCGAAGCTGCCGAAGTCGAGCACGTCCGCCATCGCTTCCCTCCCGCGGGATTTGTCGATTTGTCAGACATATTAGATTGCTGACCCATCGAACGATCCAGCGAAATTTTGCCGCGCCCGGCGCTTTCGCTCACTTCCGGTTCACCAGCGCCACGCCGCACACCGCCACCGCCATGCCGGCCAGCGCCACGACGCCCAGCCTCTCGTCGAACAGAAGCCAAGCGACGAGCGCCGTGACCGGCGGGGTCAGGTAGAACAGGCTGGCGACCTTGGCCGCGGCCCCGCGGCGGATCAGGGCGAACAGCAGGAAGATGGCGCCGACCGACAGCACGAAGCTGAGCCACAGCAGCGCGAACAGGAACTCCCCCGTCCATTGCACCTGCATGGTTTCGAACATTGGCGCGGCGACGGCCAGCACCAGCGCCGTGGCGGCATACTGGATCGCCGTGCCGCTGCGCAGGTCCATCCCGCCGCCGTGGCGCTTCTGGTAGAGCGTGCCCAGCGTGATGCCGACCAGCGCGGCGACGGCATAGCCGATGCCGATCAGGTGCTCCGCATCGACCGACAGCTTCTCCCGCACCACCAGCCCGACGCCGGCAAGGCCCAGCAGCAGCCCGGCCCATTGCCGGCCGCTCACCCGCTCGCCCAGCAGCGGGCCGGACAGCGCCGCGGTCAGCAGCGGCTGGATGCCGACGACCAGCGCCGCCACCCCCGCCGGCAACCCATGGGCGATGGCGAGGAAGACGCCGCTGAGATAGACGCCGTGCACCAGCAGCCCGGCCAATGCGATGCGGCCCGCCGTCGCCCAGTCCTTCGGCCAGGGCGCGCGGCTCGCCAGCGCCACCAGCGCCAGCACGACCGCGACCAGCCCCAGCCGGATCAGCAGGAAGGTCAGCGGCTCCGCATAGGGAAGCCCGTATTTCGCCCCGATGAAGCCGGTGCTCCACAGCAGCACGAAAAGACCCGGCATCAGGCGCAGCCAGGTCTGGCCGCCGCCCGTCGCGGTCTCGCTCATGAAAAACCCCTTCCCTGCGGTCAGCTCACCGCCGGGACGGCCTGGGACGACTGGGTCGGCTGCCGGCGCGCCTCGGCGACCGCCTGGATGTGGGATCGCAGATCCGCGTCCTTCTGCACCAGCCGGCGGAAATCCTTCTCATCCAATACCAGCAATTGGCAATAGCCGAGCGCCCGCACGTCTGCATTGCGCCGCTGGCGGGTCAACAACGACATCTCGCCGAAGAAGTCGCCGGTGCCCAGCTTCACGGGCTCCGCCAGATTGGGCACCAGCACCTCGACCGCGCCGGACGCGATGAAGAACATGGCGTCGCCGCGCTCGCCCTTGCGCACGATGGTCTCGCCCGGCAGGGCCAGCTGTGCCCGCAGAAGCGTGGCGATGGTGGTCACCCGCTCGGCCGGAAGATCGGCGAACAGCGGCACCCGGCGCACCAGCTCCGCCACGTCGAAGCGGACATCCAGCTTCGGCAGACGCTCCAGCACCCGGCGGCGCTGCTCCAGATCGCGCTCCAGGTCGGTCAGCACCTCCTGGCTGATGATCGATTCGGCATACAGGGTCCGGTAGTCGGCCTGCTCCAGCCGCAGGGCGGCACGGCCGACGTAGCGGCTCTGCAGCACCACGGCATAGTCGGGATACTGCAGCTTCAGGGCCGACAGCGCCTGCTCGACGATGCCCAGCCGGCCCACCAGCATGCCTTCCAGCTCGAACGCCACCTCCTGTCCCAGCACGCGGGCCAGCCGGTCGCGGGTGAAGGCCAGCAGTTCGCGCAGCACCGTGCGCACGGCGACCAGCACCTCGAACCGCATCGACAGGCGCCGGGCCAGCGGCCGGTGGATGCCGAAGCGGCGCTGCAGCCAGCTGGCCCCCCGCATCCAGGGCGAGAAGGCGATGAAGGGCTCCTCGAAGGCACGATAGCCGTTGCGGCCCTGGGCCTTCACGGCGTCCAGCAGCCGGCCGCTGCGCCCGGCCAGCATTTCCATCACCGCGCGCGACACCACGCCTTCGGAGAAGTGGGCGTAATAGAGCTCTTCCTCGCGGTTCACCAGGATGACGAGACCGATGGTGATGCGGTCCTCGTCGGTCAGCTTCGCCTCGTCCCGGCTGTCCTGGTCGATGTTCTTCAGCCGCTCCTCGTAGCGGGAGATCATCACGTCCTTGACGGCGCTGTCGACCTCATAGGTCTGGGCGACGGCGGCCACCCGGTCGCGGATGCTGTCGGTGGACAGCGCCAGCGCCCGGTTGCGCATGGCGCGCTCCACCGGCGTCAGCTCGTCCAGCTTCAGCACGCGGATCAGCCAGCGCAGCGTGGTGCCGTTGACGAACAGCGTGACGAAGACGAAGCCGGTGACCATCACCGCGACGAAGCTCTGGACGGGGTCGGGCACGCGGAAATTCTCGGTCACCGCCAGCGCCAGCGTCAGCGACACCGCACCGCGCAGGCCGCCCCACAGCATCACCGTCTTGTAGGAATTGCTGACCTTGTGCGCCAGGCCGGTCCAGGACAGCACCGGCAGCAGGCCGAACAGCACGACCGCCCGCGCCGCGAAGGCGGCGGCGACCACCACCAGCACCAGCCCGACCTCCGCCCATCCGGCGTCGGCCATCAGGCGCGGCACCAGGATGGCGGTCAGCAGGAAGATCAGGGAGTTCGCCCAGAAACCCAGCTGTTGCCAGACATGCTCCATGGCACCCCAGGTGGCGGGGGAGATGCGGGTCTTGCCGACCGAGCCGATGACCAGCGCCGACGTCACCACCGCGACCACGCCGGACGCCCCGACATAATGCTCCGCCAGCACATAGGACAGATAGGCCAGCGCCACCGTCAGCGTGATCTCCGCCATCGGCTGGTTGCGCATCGGCTCCACCAGCATGCAGACGATGCGGCCGCAGATGTAGCCGGTGATGACGCCGCCGGCGAAGTCGCGCAGGAAATCCAGCGCCGCCGCCCCCGCTCCGCCATGGGAAGTGCGCGTCAGCATCTCCAGCAGCAGGGTGAACAGCGCGATGGCCGCGGCGTCGTTCAGCAGGCTCTCGCCCTCGACCAGCGTGGTCAGCCGGCGCGGGGCGCCGAGATCGCGGAAGACGCCGATCACCGCCGCCGGATCGGTGGAGGCGACGATCGCCCCCAGCAGCAGGCAGGCGACCAGCCCCAGCGAGGTGAACAGGCTGACCGCATAGCCGACGGCGAAGGTGCAGACGAAGACCGCCACCACCGCCATCAGCAGGATCGGCCACAGATCGTCGAACAGCCGCCGCACGTCGACCGCCAGCGCCGTTTCGAACAGCAGGATCGGCAGGAAGACGTGCAGAAGGATGTCGGACGAGACGTCCAGCTCCGCCAGCGAGTTCAGGAAGTCGTGGAACGGGTCCTTGCCCGGCCCGGCGAAGGTCTGGATCACCGCGCCCAGCGCCACCCCGACGCCCGCCAGCAGCACCGTGTAGGGCACCTGGAAGCGGGCGGCCAGCGGCGGCAGGAAGCTGACGAGGGCGAGAAGCCCGGCGACGCCGAGGACTTGAATGACGATGTCGTGCATGTTCCCACGGGGACGGCTGCGGCGTGGGCTGCACGGTATCGCCGCACTCCGGCCGGGGCAAGACCGGGAACCACGGACTCCTGCGGCAAAAATGGTCCCGGACGGCGAGCCCCCTCTACCGGAACGCGGCGACGCGGTCCGCTGCGAAAGCCCCTCTCCCCTTGCAGGGAGAAGGGATTTTCGGATGGAGCCTCACCGCGGCGGCGGTGCCGCGATCCCCCGCGATTGCAGATATTGCCGGCAGCGCCGCTGCCAGTCCGACAGCGGCGAGGACGGGTCGAGGGCGGCGTGGAAGATGTAATCGGCGGCCGCATCCTCCGACACCGGCGAGCGGTGCAGCGCGTCGGCGTTGCGGCCCAGCAGATAGGCCACGACGTGGAACTGGTTCATGCGGGCCAGCACCAGCGTCACCGTGCTGCCGCTCTCGTCGGTCGCCTCGATGTCGGCGCCGGCGTCCAGCAGGATGCGGACGGCATCGGCGTTGCGGCGCAGGCCGGCATTGACCAGCACCGGTTCGCCGATGGAGTTGCGGGCATTGGGATCGCCGCCGAAGGACAGAAGCAGCCGCAGCCAGTCGGTATCGGTGCCCGACGCCACCATGGTCAGCGCCGATTCCCCGTCGCGGGCGCGGCGGTTGGGATCGGCCCCGGCCTCCAGCAGGGCCTTCGCCCCGGCCTTGCTGTTGCTGGCGATGGCGAACAGCAGCGGCGTCATCCCCTCCGTTCCGCCGGCATTCGGGTCGGCGCCCGCGGCGGCGAGCTGGCGCACGGCGGCGGCGTCCCCCCGTCCGGCGGCGTCGGCCAGCCTTGCCGTGGCGGCATCGGGGAAGAAGTGGCTGGCGGGCGGCAGAGCGGCCATGGCGGACCTCGCGGCGAAGGGGGTGGGAATGGGCGTCCAGCCGGCAGCGGCCAGCGCCACCAGGATCAACAGCCGGCGGAGAAAGGCAATGCCGGGCTTGGGCGCCGCGGCGGCAGGATTGCCGTCATCCTCACCGGTGCAGGGCGGCACGCAGCTGCCCCTCGTCCGCGCGCTTCTGCTTTTCCAGCGCGTTGATGGGATAGGCCATGCCGTGCTTGGTGACGGAATCGGCGGCGACGCCCTTGACATACTCCGTGCCCTTCTTGCCCGCGGCGGCACCTTGGAAGGCGTTGCCGTGCTCGTCCACCGCCTCCAGCGGCACATTCCTGCCGATGCTGGTCGGCATCGGTCCGACGAGGTTCTGCGCCGTGGTCAGCATCTCCCCATCGACCTGATAATTGGTCACCTTGCCGGCGTTGGCGCGCGACTTGCCGAAGGCGGCGACGGTCTCGTCCTTGAGGCCAGCGGTGTTGAAGGTGGTGCAGGGCACGTCGGCCACCACGGCGCCTGCGGTCGCCAACCCGCCGCCCAGCGAATGGCCGGCCATCTCCAGCCGCGGCCCGACCTTGCTCTTCACCTTCTGCGCCGCCTGGATCGCCCGCTCGTAATAGTCGGAGCGCAGGCCGATGCCCTGCTGCAGGTTGTTGACCCAGTCCTCCTTGGCGGTGAAGGTGGTTCCCTTCGGCACCAGGACGACCTGCGGCGGGGACCCGAACACCTTGGGGTCCGCCACATACAGCTCCGCCCGGAATCCCGACGCGGTGCCGGGGTCGAGGTCGCTGGGGACGAGGCCGTATTTGCGCAGCTCCGCCGGATCGTCGCTGAGCCGGGTCCAGCCCGGCGGCGGGGTCTTGGGCGAATCCGGGCCGTTCTCGTGGTGATAGACGTCGGCGGCAAGACGCGCGCGCTCCACCGCCTTGTTGTCGCGGGCGAAGCGTTCCGTCACCTCCGGCAGGACCTTCTTCTCGCGCGCCTCCTTGATCAGCGCCTGCCGTTCGGCCACGCGCTTGGCCTTGGCGTCGATTTCCGCCTGGGAACAGGGGATGGTCGGGTTCTTGGCGGGGACCGGGGTGCTCTTGCGGAAATGATTGGCGAGATCGTCGGTCAGCGTCTGGCCGGCGGCCTTGGCGCCGCGCTTGGCCGCTCCGCTGAAGTCGCCCTCCATCACCGCCGCCCCGGTCTCTTTCAGGCCGGCCTTGACGGTGTCGGTTGCCATCCGGCCGCCGGTGCGCAGGGTCTGGTAGGTCGCCTTGGCCTTCGCGGTTGCGCTTTCGGCCATGTCGGTCAGGGTGGACAGGATCGCCATGGCGTCAGTCCCGCTGCGACAGGGCGGCGATCATGGCGTCGACCCACTCGGTCAGCCACTCCGCCTTCCGGTCGGCGGTCATCGCCGGATCGGCCAGCACCTCGCGCGCCGCCGGGCTGTCCTCGTCGAACCGGTCGCCGGCCAGCGCCGCGGTGACGATGTAGCAGGCGGCCTGCCACCGCGTGGTCAGGCCATGGCCCTCCGCCCGCGCCAGCTGGTCCCGTCCGAACTCGCGGAAGCGGTCGGCCGGCACCGGATCGGCGTCCGGAAACCGGTCGGCGAGATAGCGGTGCACCGCGCGGATCAGATCCTCTTCCCCCAGCCGGTCCATCTGGGCCTGCGACAGAACGAACACGGTGCACCCCGATCGATTGCGTTATCAGGGTATGATAGAGGTGCAATTATTGACAGAGAAGCGGCAACGCCGTGTTTTTATGGCTGAGTTGGCCCGGGAGAGTACAACCCGAGGCTCAGGTCCTGGAACCGGGACACGCGGTCGATTACCATGATGCCGGCTTTGCCCGAATCGGAGACAGCCGACGTGAGGATGGGGACGTGAGAATGGGGACGGTCAGAGTCTTGCGGCCGGCGTTTGCCGGATTGGCGCTGTTGCTGGCGTTGCCGATGGCGTTTGGCGGCATGGCCGCGGCGACCGAACCGACCGCCGCCCCCACCACGACGGAGGATTTCATCCGGGCCCTGCGGCCGGACACGCCGCCGGCCGACGGAAAGCCCAGGACCCGCGGCCTCGCGCTCGGCACCGGCAGTGCCGCGGAACCGGCGGCACCCCCGCCGGCTTCGGCACCCGCCTCCACCGCCGCCCCCGCCGCTGCCGCGAAGCCGAAGGCCGCACCCAGGATCAGCTTCCAGGTGGAATTCGCCTTCAACTCGGCGGAGCTGACGCCGAAGGCCGCCGGCATCCTCGACGAGCTGGGCCGCGCCCTGACCTCCCCGGATCTCAGCGCCTACCGCTTCCAGCTGACCGGCCACACCGACGGCGTCGGCAATCCCGACTACAACCTCGCCCTGTCGAAGCGGCGGGCCGCCTCGGTGCGCGATTATCTGACCCGGAGCTTCGGCGTGTCGCCCGGCCGGCTGGTGGCCATCGGCCGCGGATCCCAGCAGCTGCTCGACCCCGCCAATCCGGCCAGCGACGCCAACCGCCGGGTGGAGATCGTCAATCTGGGCTCCTGACCGTCGGCAAAGCGGCAGGGCGACGGCGGCTCAGCGCCAGCCGCCGTCCCGCGTCAGCCTGGCCAGGATGTCGCGCAGGATGGCGTGCGCCGCGCGGGCGGCGACTGGCATCGGCCGGCCGGCGGCATGCGCCAGCAGGATCGTGCGGTCGATCTGCGGATCGACGATAGGCAGTCCGGTCAGGCGGTCCGCCACCGCGCCGTAGCGCGCCACCCGCTCCGACAGCACGGTATAGCCGCAGCCTTCCGCCACCAGCGCCTTGATCTGTTCCAGCGCGTCGATCTCCATGGCGACGGTGACGCGGGCGCGGGCCAGCAATGCCGCGTGCTCCACCTCCTCGCGCACGCCGTGGGGGCGGCCGGGCAGGATCAGCGGCAGGGCCAGCGCCTCGGCGAAGGGGATGGACCTGCGGCCGCGCAGCAGCGGGTCGTCCGCCGGCCCGACCAGATGCAGGCTTTCCCGCGCCACCAACTCCGTTTCCAGCCCGCCCATCTCCTCGGCGCCGAACACCAGCGCCAGATCGAGCTGGCCCGACAGCACCCATTCCCGCATATGGCCGGACAGCCCTTCCACCACCCGCAGCCGGATCTGCGGATGGTCGCGGCGCACCGCCAGCGCCAGCGGCACGGTCAGCACCGGCCCCAGCGAAGTCGGAATGCCGACCGTGGCCGGACCGGAGGGCACGGCCTCCACCGCGCGCACCTCGTCGCGCAGTCCGTCCATGGACTCGATCAGCGCCGCCGCCCGCTGCGCCAGCCGCCGCCCGCTTTCCGTCGGCACCACGCCGCGCGCCGTGCGCAGCACCAGCTGGCAGCCGAAATCCTCCTCCATCCGCTTCAGATGCAGGCTGAGCGCCGGCTGCGCCACCCGCAGCGCTTCCGCCGCGCGGGAGATCGAGCCATGCTCCACGATGCCCAGGAAATAGCGAAGCTGCCGCACATCCATGCCGCCGGAACCCCTTGCCGCCGATAACGTCAAGCTATGAAGGGAACGACAGGGATCGCGTGTCAATATGGCTTTGACGTCTGCCGGCTGTCGCGTTCTCCGCTTGAGAGCCCCCTCTTGATCGCCGCAAATCCGTTAACCATTTACCCATCAGGCGCCGGGCGGTCGCGCATTTTGCGGATCGTGGGGGCGCCGTTCCGCGCCGGATGACTGGGCGGAAGACCATGAAAACGGAGTGCCGGATGGACTTCGGTCAATTCACCGATCGTGCGCGCAGCGTTATTCAGGCCGCGCAGATCGCCGCCCTTGCCGAGCGGCATCAACAGCTTCTCCCCGAACATCTGCTGAAGGCCCTGATCGACGAGGGCAGCGGCGTGGCGGCGCGTCTGGTGCGCGACACCGGCGGCGATCCCGACCTGCTGAAGTCCGCGACCGAGGAACAGCTTGCCCGCGCTCCGGTCCAGCCGGGCGCCAACGAAGGCCCGCAGCCGCTCTACATGTCGCCGGCGCTGGCCGCCGTGCTGCAGGGCGCCGTTGCCTCGGCGCGCAACGGCGGCGACCGCTTCGTCACCGCCGAACGCCTGCTGGAGAGCCTTGCCCGCCAGAGCGGCCCGCTGCGCGCGCTGTTCCGCCGTGCCGGTGTCGATGCCGACGCGCTGGCCGCCGCCGCCGATGCGCAGCGCAAGGACCACCCAGCCGATGCGGAGACCGAGACGACAGCCGGCGAGGCGCTGGCCCGCTACACCCGCGACCTGACGGAGGAGGCGCGGCAGGGCCGGCTCGACCCCGTCATCGGCCGTGACGACGAGATCCGCCGCACCATCCAGGTGCTGGCCCGCCGCACCAAGAACAACCCCGTGCTGATCGGCGAGCCCGGCGTCGGCAAGACCGCCGTGGTCGAAGGGCTGGCCCAGCGTCTGGCCTCCGGCGACGTGCCGGAAGGGCTGAAGGACCGCCGCGTCCTGGCGCTCGACCTCACCGCGCTGCTGGCCGGCGCCAAATTCCGCGGCGAGTTCGAGGAACGGCTGAAGTCGGTGCTGGGCGAGGTGCAGGAGGCCAATGGCCGCATCATCCTGTTCATCGACGAACTGCACACCCTGATCGGCGCCGGCCGCACCGACGGGGCGATGGACGCCGCCAACATGCTGAAGCCCGCGCTGGCGCGCGGCGAGCTGCGCTGCGTCGGCGCCACCACGCCGGACGAGTACCGCAAGTACATCGAGAAGGACGCGGCGCTGGCCCGCCGCTTCCAGCCGGTGACGGTGGACGAGCCGTCGGTGGACGACGCCGTGTCGATCCTGCGCGGCATCAAGGGCAAGTACGAGGTTCACCACGGCGTGCGCATCGCCGATGCGGCGGTGGTCGCGGCGGTGAACCTGTCGGCGCGCTACATCGGCGACCGCCGGCTGCCCGACAAGGCCATCGACCTCGTCGACGAGGCGGCGAGCCGCCTGCGCATGGCGATCGACAGCAAGCCGGAGGCGCTCGATGCCGTCGACCGCCGCGTCGCCCAGCTGAAGATCGAGCGCGAGGCGCTGAAGGCCGAGCCGGACGCCGCCTCGCAGGAACGGCTGCACGTCCTGGAAGGCGAGCTGGCCGAGGCGGAAGCCCGCCAGTCCTCGATGGAAGAGGAATGGCGTGCCTCGCAGTCCCGCCGCACCGAGGGCCGCCGCCTGAAGGAGGAGCTTGACCAGGCCCGCACCAAGCTGGAACGCGCCCAGCGCGACGGCGACTGGGCCAAGGCCGGCGAGCTGGCCTATGGCGTGGTGCCCGACCTGGAGAAGCGTCTGGCCGAGGCCGAATCGCGCGCCAATACCGAGCGCGACGAGGTGACGGCCAAGGACATCGGCGCCGTCGTCACCCGCTGGACCGGCATTCCGGTCGAACGGATGCTGGAAGGCGAGCGTCAGCGGCTGAAGGGTATGGAGGACAAGCTGGCGGAGCGCGTCGTCGGCCAGAAGGAGGCGGTGCGTGCGGTGTCCAAGGCGGTGCGGCGTGCCCGTGCCGGTCTGAAGGACCCCAGCCGCCCGACCGGATCCTTCCTATTCCTGGGCCCGACCGGCGTCGGCAAGACCGAGCTTGCCAAGGCGCTCGCCGCCTTCCTGTTCGACGACGAGACGGCGATCACCCGGCTCGACATGTCGGAGTATATGGAGAAGCACGCGGTCAGCCGGATGATCGGCTCGCCTCCGGGCTATGTCGGCTATGACGACGGCGGCTCGCTGGCCGAACGCATCCGGCGCCGGCCCTATCAGGTCGTGCTGCTGGACGAGGTGGAAAAGGCGCATCCCGATGTGCTGAACGTCCTGCTGCAGGCGCTCGACGACGGGCGGCTGACGGATGGGCAGGGCCGCACCGCCGACTTCCGCCACGCCATCCTGATCATGACCTCCAACCTGGGGGCCGAGGCGCTGAGCGCCTTGGGTGACGACGAGGATATGGCCGGCGTGACGGTGGAGGTGATGGACGCGGTCCGCAAGGCCTTCCGGCCGGAATTCCTCAACCGGCTGGACGACGTGCTGATCTTCCGCCGGCTGGGCCGGGACCAGATGTCGCGAATCGTCGACATCCAGTTGGGCCGTGTCAACGAGCGGCTGGCCGAGCGCGGCGTCACCCTGGCGGCGGACGCGGCGGCCAAGCGGCGGCTGGGCGATCTGGGCTGGGATCCGGCCTTCGGCGCCCGTCCGCTGAAGCGGGCCATCCAGGGCTTGGTCGAGGATCCGATCGCCGAGCGCCTGCTCGACGAGGAGGTGGAGGGCAAGACCACCATGACCCTGTCGGTGGTCGATGGCCGGCTGGCGCTGGACGGCCTGGTGGTCGAGGAGGACCGTGCGCACGGCTTCAAGGCGCCGGAACGCCCGCCGCTGGGCTTCGCCCTGCCGCCGGTGGCGAGTTCCGCCAACGGGCGGGAGGCGTCGGTCCACTGACCGACAGCCAACGGTAAAGCGGAAGGCCCCGGATGCATTGCATCCGGGGCCTTTTCCTTGATCAGGCAAAGACCGGTTCCGTTATACGAGAACGGCACCCTTCACCTTGCCCACCCGTCTGAAATGCTGGTTGTTGCTGAGATGATGGTGGAGGAAGGACGGATTGTAGTAGCGCGCCTCCATACCGAAGACGGCCTGCATGTTCTGCAGCGGGAAGCTGCCCTGGACCGCGATGTTCGACTGCTCCATCGCCACCAGATAGCAATAGACGACATGGCCGGAGCAGAAGAACGCCTCCCGCCCGCCGGCCATCAGCTGGTCGAGCAGGGTGTTGATGCGGTCGGTGGACTGCACGCCCCCCCCGCGGCCGAGCGACTTGACGGCGCCGCCGATGGTGTAGGGCATTTGGGTGCCGCCTTGGGCGAAGCCGCCGCCGACGATACCCTGCCGCATCATGATCGCCGTCTGCGCCGCCCCTTCGCCGATACCGGGGGTGGTGCAGCGGAAGACGTCATAGCTGTAGTTGGCGTTCTTGGTCAGCAGGTTGTTTTCCTGCAGCCCGTCACCGTCCATCTCGATGACGGTCGTGGCCGAGCTCGCGATGCCGGCATGGATGAAGTCCGACTTTCCCCGGCTGAACAGCTGACCGATCTTGATGGCGATGCCGGTGGCGCCCAGGCCGTGCCGATGCTTGATCATGATGTCGCCGGCCTTCACGGCCCCGATCACCGCGTTGGAACGCGCTCGTGTCATGCCCTGTCTCCCTGTAACGAACCGTGCGCCGACATTCGCGGTCGCTTGCGGCCCTGTTCCGCAAACCCACTATACGGAAGAACGGGAGGTCGGCGAAAGAAGTACCACCATCCGAACAACCATCTTTTCATCGGACTACGGCGACGGATGCCCGGACTATTATCGACGTTGATTATCTGATCTCCTTCAGACGCTGTTTTCGTGAAATTTTTCAGCCTTCAGTGGCGTCCGCCCGGACGATCAACCATGACAGAGCGGCTCCTCACCGCCCGGCCTGCCGGATGGCTCTTGATCGACGAGGGTCAGGCTTGACCATGCGCCCCGACTCGTCCCCGGCAGCATGCGGGGTGCCAACGGGCGTGCGGGTCTGCTAAATGTCGGCCGCTGCCCCAAGCATGGGCGGTGCCGCAACAGCCTGGGGGCAGACATGGCCGCGACGATCCCACCGTATCTGTCGACTTTCTCGCTTGCCGGACAGGTGGCGCTCGTCACCGGGTCAGGCCGCGGCCTGGGGCTGGAGATCGCGCGGGCGCTGGCCGGATCGGGTGCGCATGTGCTGCTGAACGGCCGCGACGCCACAACGCTGGAGGCTCGTGTCGAGCAGATACGGTCTGCCGGCGGGACCGCGTCCGCCCTGGCTTTCGACGTGTCGGACCGGGCGGCGGTGCGCGATGCCTTCGCACGGATCGACCGGGACCATGGGCGGCTCGACGTGCTGGTCCAGAATGTCGGGCAGCGCAACCGCAAGCCTCTGGCAGACCTGACGGACGACGAGATCATGGCTCTTCTGGACGTCGATCTGGCCTCCAGCCTGATCCTGGCGCGGGAGGCGGCGCGGCTGATGCTGCCGCGGGGCCGCGGCCGGCTGATCGCCGTCACCTCGGTCGCCGGACAGATTTCGCGGGCGAACGACAGCGTCTATGCCGCGGCGAAGGCGGGGCTGAACGGCATGGTGCGGGCGCTGGCTGCCGAATACGGGCCGCATGGCCTGACCAGCAACGCCATCGCCCCCGGCTTTTTCGCAACCGAAACGAATGCGGCCATTGCCGCCGATCCCGAGCACGGGGCCTATTTCGCCAACCGCACGACGTTGCGCCGCTGGGGCCGGCCGGAGGAGATCGCCGGCGCGGCGGTGTTCCTCGCCTCGGCTGCAGCGTCCTATGTCAACGGCCATGTCTTGGTCGTGGACGGCGGCGCCACCATCTTGATGTGAGCCGCCGGCCGATTGCCACCGCCATGCTGACCATTCCCATTTCCTGCGGCGACCCCGCCGCCCTGTTCCGCCCCTGGGCCACCGAACCCTGGGCCATGCTGCTCGACAGCGCGGCGCCCCATGCGCAGAATGGGCGCTATTCCTATATCGTTGCAGAACCGTTCCAGACCGTCGAGTCCATCGGCGGCCGGACGCTGGTCGATGGGGCGGCGGTGGCCGGCAGCCCCTTCGACGCGCTGGAGCAGGCCCTGGCCGCCCATCCCCTGCCCTCGGGCGGCCCGGTCCCCTTCACCGGAGGGGCGGTGGGCTTCGTCGGTTACGAAGCCGGAACGGCATTGGAAGGACTGCGCTCCCGTCATGGCAATCCGGGCGGCCAGCCGGACATGGCCTTCGGCCTCTACGACGTCGTCGCCGCCTTCGACCGCGAGACGCGGTGCGCCTGGGTCGTCGCCGCCCGGCAGGAGGCGGAGGAGCGTGCCCGCCGCATGGCCGCACGGCTGTCCATTCCGCCACCGGAACAATCCGCCGGGCCGGCCCCGGTGCGCTGGCGGTCGGAGCTGTCGCGTCCCGACTATCTCGACCGGGTCGGGCGGGTGCTGGAGTATATCCGCGCCGGCGACATCTATCAGGCGAACTTCACCCAGCGTTTCCTGGGCGACGTGGACGGGACCATCGACGCCTATGCGCTGTACGAGCGCCTGCGCCGCCTCAGCCCGGCCCCCTTCGCCGCCTTCCTGAACTGCGGTCCGCGGCTGCGGCTGGCAGGCGCCTCGCCGGAGCGCTTCATCCGGCTGCGCGCCGACCGGACCATCGAGACGCGGCCGATCAAGGGCACCCGCCCGCGCCATGCCGATCCCGCCGCCGACGCGGCGGCGGCGGCGGAACTGTCGGCCAGCATCAAGGACCGGGCGGAAAACCTGATGATCACCGACCTGCTGCGCAACGATCTGGCGCGCGTGTCCGAAGTCGGCAGCGTCAAGGTGCCGGTGCTGTTCGGGCTGGAGAGCTTTGCCAGCGTCCATCATCTGGTGTCGGTCGTCACCTCCCGGCTGGTGCCGGGGCTGGGGCCGGTCGATCTGCTGCGCGCCGCCTGCCCCGGCGGATCGATCACCGGAGCGCCGAAGATCCGCGCCATGCAGATCATCGACGAGCTGGAGGTCGCCCGCCGCGGCGCCTATTGCGGCTCGGTCGCCTGGATCGGCTTCGACGGCGCCATGGACAGCAACATCGTCATCCGTACCCTGTCGGTGACGCAGGACCATGTGATCGCCCAGGCCGGCGGCGGCATCGTCGCCGATTCCGATCCGGCGGCGGAGCATGAGGAGATGCTGGTCAAGGCCCGCGCCCAGCTGCGCGCCGCCGGCGAGTTGGCGGAAGAGGACATCGCATGACCATCTGGCTGAACGGCAGTCTGATGCCTGCCGCCGAGGCGCGGATCGACCCGGCCGACCGCGGCTTCACCCTGGGCGACGGGCTGTTCGAGACCATCCGCATCAAGGACGGCGCAGCGCGCCATCTGTCCCGCCATCTCGACCGGCTGATCGCCGGCACCGCCCTGCTGCGCCTGCCGCTGCCCTATGATTTTCCGGCGCTGTCGGAAGCGATGGCGGCGCTGATCGCGGCGACCGGGACCAAGGACGGTGTGCTGCGCCTGACCCTGTCGCGCGGCACCGGCGCCCGCGGGGTATTGCCGCCCGCCGACGCCCGTCCGACGGCGATGATGACGGTTGCGCCGGCCGCCCATATGACGGCGCCGGCCGCCGCCGTGATCGCCCGTGGCACCCGCCGCAACGAGCATTCGCCCCTGTCGCGGCTGAAGTCGCTGAACTACCTCGATTCCATCCTGGCCCGGCAGGAGGCGGCGGAGCGCGGCGCCGACGAGGCGCTGTTGCTGAACGGCGCCGGACGGCTGGCCGAATCCAGCGTCGCCAACCTGTTCCTGTCGGTCGGCGGCCGGCTGCTGACCCCGCCGGTTGCCGACGGCGCCCTTCCCGGCATCCGCCGCGCCCTGATCCTGGGGCGCCACGGCGCGGTCGAGGCGCCGCTCACCCCCGACGACCTCACCCGCGCCGACGAGGCGATCCTGACCAACAGCCTGGGCCTACGCCCGCTGCTGTCGGTGGACGGCATTCCGGTCGGAAACGGGACGGCCGGGCCGGTCCTCGCCCGGCTGCTGGCCGACCTGGACCTTTAAGCAACCAAGGGACTGTCATGATCGAAACGGTGAGCTATCCCGAACTGACCGCCATCGGCTTCATGGTCGAGGCGACGCGGGAGGAATTGCCGGCGGCGGTATCGGCGGCGTGGGAGCGCCTGTTCACCGCCGACAGCGGGGCGACCTCCTTCGCGGCGGTGTCGCTGCCGGAGGAGAACGGGCTGCGACGCGAACTGGTCGGCTTCCTGGCGGCCAAGGCCACGGAGATCCCGCCGGGCATGGTCCGCGTCGATCTCGACGCCGGCCGTTATCTCCGGCTCATCCATGACGGTCCGGTTTCCGCCATCCCGGACGGATTCGCCCGGCTGCAGGCCCACGCCGCGGCGAACGGCCTGAAGGTGAGCGGCATCGCGCTCGACTTCGGCCATCGCCCCGGCATGCCCGACGGCCGCCACGAGCTGCATCTGGCGCTTGCCCCGCAACTGCTGGCGTTGGGGTGAGAGGGGGAATCGCGTCCCCCCTCCCCGCCTACTTCAGGAACGGCAGGTTCAGCCCCTGCTCCTTGGCGCACTCGATGGCGATGTCATAGCCTGCGTCGGCATGGCGCATCACGCCGGTGGCGGGGTCGTTCCACAGCACGCGCTCGATCCGCTTGGCCGCGGCGTCGCTGCCGTCGCAGACGATGACCATGCCCGAATGCTGAGAGAAGCCCATGCCGACGCCGCCGCCATGGTGCAGGCTGACCCAGGTCGCCCCGCTGGCGGTGTTCAGCAGCGCGTTCAGCAGCGGCCAGTCCGACACGGCGTCGGAACCGTCCTTCATCGCCTCGGTCTCGCGGTTCGGGCTGGCAACCGATCCGCTGTCGAGATGGTCGCGGCCGATGACGATGGGCGCCTTCAACTCGCCCGACTTCACCATCTCGTTGAAGGCGAGGCCCAGGCGGTGGCGCTGCCCCAGCCCGACCCAGCAGATGCGCGCCGGCAGGCCCTGGAACTGGATGCGCTTGGCCGCCATGTCCAGCCAGTTGTGCAGGTGCGGATCGTCGGGGATCAGCTCCTTCACCTTGGCGTCGGTCTTGCGGATGTCCTCCGGATCGCCGGACAGGGCAGCCCAGCGGAAGGGGCCGACGCCGCGGCAGAACAGCGGACGAATATAGGCGGGAACAAAGCCTGGGAAGTCGAAGGCGTTCTCCAGCCCCTCCTCCTTCGCCATCTGGCGGATGTTGTTGCCGTAATCGACGGTCGGGATGCCCATGGCGTGGAAGGCCAGCATGGCTTCCACCTGCACCCGCATCGACTTGCGCGCGGCGGCGGCGACGGCGGCCGGCTGGCTTTCGCGGGCGGTCTCCCACTCCTCCAGCGTCCAGCCCTGCGGCAGATAGCCGTTCACCGGATCGTGGGCGGAGGTCTGGTCGGTGACGATGTGCGGCCGGGCCTTGATGTCGGTGCCGGCGCGGCGCGCCAATTCGGGGAAGACGTCGGCGGCATTGCCGAGCAGGCCGACGGAGATCGCCTCGCCCTTCGCGCAGGCTTCGTTGATCCAGGCCAGCGCCTCGTCCAGATCGGCGGTGTGGCGGTCGAGATAGCCGGTGCGGATGCGCATCTCGATGCTGCTCGGGCGGCATTCGACCGCCAGCATGCAGGCGCCGGCCATGGTGGCGGCCAGCGGCTGCGCCCCGCCCATGCCGCCGAGGCCGCCGGTCAGGATCCACTTGCCCTTCAGGTCGCCGTTGTAATGCTGGCGCCCGGCCTCGACGAAGGTCTCGTAGGTGCCCTGCACGATGCCCTGACTGCCGATGTAGATCCACGATCCGGCGGTCATCTGGCCGTACATCGCCAGACCCTTGCGGTCCAACTCGTTGAAGTGATCCCAGGTCGCCCAGCGCGGCACGAGGTTGGAGTTGGCGATCAGCACGCGCGGCGCATCGGCATGGGTGCGGAAGACGCCGACCGGCTTGCCCGACTGGACCAGCAGGGTCTCGTCGTCGTTCAGCGTCTTCAGCGCCGAGACGATGCGGTCGAAGCTCTCCCAGTCGCGGGCGGCGCGGCCGATGCCGCCATAGACGACCAGCTCCTGCGGCCGTTCGGCGACGTCGGGATCGAGGTTGTTCATCAGCATGCGCATCGGCGCCTCGGCGAGCCAGCTCTTGCAGCTCAGTTCGGGGCCGTGCGGGGCACGGATGACGCGCTGGTTGTCGAGGCGGGATGACATGGGTTGGTGGCTCCTGGTGGGAGGGACGTGCGTGTTGTGCTGGCTCTTGCCCCCACCCCGACCCTCCCCCGCTGGGCGGGGGAGGGAGATAGGCGCTTGTGCGGGAGGGAGCGGCAGTCCCTCCCCCGCCCAGCGGGGGAGGTTAGGTGGGGGTCTAACGTTGCTAAGGCGGCGGCAACTGGAACCGCGCCCCCAGCCGATACCGGCTGCCGGGATGGACCAGCATCGCCACGGTCACCACCCGCCCGCCGACCCAGGTGCGGCGTGTCACGCGCAGACAGGGTTCGGTGACGGGGATGTCCAACAGCCGGGCGATCTCCGGCGTCGGCGCCACCGCTTCGATGACGTGCTCCACCTGCGGCGAGGACTCCAGCCGGATCAGGTATTCGCCCGGCGTCTGGCGGGTGAAGTCCTGGTCGAGATAGTCGGGCGCCACCGCCGGGTTGACCCAGCGTTCCTCCAACTGGACCGGCACGTCGCTCTCGCAGTGGACGACGATGGAATGGAACAGCCGCGCCCCGACCGGCAGGTTGAAGCGGCGGGCCAGCCCGGCATCGGCGGTAACCGCGAGCAATTGCTCCACCCGGCAGGAGTGGACGTTGCCGCGCTCGGCGATCTCGTCGGCGATGCTGCGCAGTTCCACCACGTCGGTGCTGGGCGGCCGTTCGGCGACGAAGGTGCCCAGCCCCTGCACGCGGGTCAGCAGCCCCTCGTCGGTCAGGTCGCGCAAAGCGCGGTGGACCGTCATGCGGCTGACCGAGAATTCCTCCAGCAGCTTGTGCTCCGACGGGATCTGGAAGCCCTCCGGCCAATCGCCGGAGCTGATGCGGCGGCGGATGGCCTCCTTGATCTGAGCATAGCGCGGCTGGGCGGTGGAGATGACGTCGCTCATGCGGCCTCCACACGCGGCGCCCGGACCGCGCCGCCATTCACCACCGCCATGCAGGGGTTGAGGCCGATGGCGTAGGCCAGTTCCGCCGGATGTTCGATGCGCCAGAGCGCCAGATCGGCCCGCTTGCCGGGCGCGATCACGCCGCGGTCGGTCAGGCCCAGCGCCTTCGCCGCATGGCGGGTGATGCCGGCCAGCGCCTCCGCCGGGGTCAGGCGGAAGAAGGTGCAGCCCATCGACAGCATCAGCAGCAGCGAGGTCACCGGCGAGGTGCCGGGGTTGTTGTCGGTCGACAGCGCCATCGGCACGCCATGGCGGCGCAGCAGGTCGATCGGCGGCAGCTTGGTCTCGCGCAACGCATAGAAGGCCCCGGGCAGCAGAACCGCGACCGTGCCGGCCTGTGCCATGGCGGCGACGCCGTCCTCGTCGAGATGTTCGATATGGTCGGCCGACAGCCCGCCGAACTCCGCCACCAGCCGGGCGCCGCCAAGGTTGCTCCGTTGCTCGGCATGCAGCTTCACCGGCAGGCCGAGCCGCTTCGCCGTCTCGAACACCCGCCGGGTCTGGGCGACGGAGAAGCCGATCCCCTCGCAGAAGGCGTCCACCGCGTCGGCGAGTCCCGCTTCGGCGATGGCCGGCAGGGTCTCGGTGCAGATGCGGTCGATGTAGCCGTCGGGGTCGGTCTTGAACTCCGGCGGCAAGGCGTGGGCGCCGAGATAGGTGGTGCGGACCTCCACCGGACGGACCTGGGCCAGCCGGCGGGCGACGCACAGCATCCGCGTCTCGGTTTCGGTGTCGAGGCCGTAGCCGGACTTGACCTCCACCGTCGTCACGCCCTCCGCCAGCAGGCTGTCCAGCCGCGGCAGGGTGGCGGCCAGCAACTGGTCCTCACTGGCGGCGCGGGTGGCGGTGACGGTGGACAGGATGCCGCCGCCGGCCCGCGCGATCTCCTCATAGGTGGCGCCGTTCAGCCGCATCTCGAACTCGCGGGCGCGGTTGCCGCCATAGACCAAGTGGGTGTGGCAGTCGATCAGGCCGGGAGTCATCCAGCCGCCCTGCCCCGAATGGACCTGGGTCGCCAGCGCGTCCGGCGCATCGGTCAGATCGGCGCGGCGGCCGACGAAGGCGATGCGGCCATCCTTGATGCCGACCGCCGCATCGGCGATGGCGCCGTAGCCGTCGACCTCGCCCATCGTGGCAACGGACAGATCGATCCACAGGGAATCCCACGGCGCGGTGGTCGGCATCGGTTCGGTTCCTTCCTACAAGTTCGTGCAGCAACCCTCTTGGCATCAGGTTGCCTATACTTGTATAGTGTTGTCTATAATAGCGAGGGCGCCCTTATGAGCAACCTGTTTTTTGCCTCGGCGCTGCTGCCGGACGGCTGGGCGGAGGATGTGCTGGTCACGGTGGACGGGCGCGGCCGGATCGTCTCGGCGACGCCCAATGCCGCCTGCCCGGCCGATGCGGAGCGCTTTTCCGGGGCCGGCGTCGCTGGCATCGCCAACCTGCATTCCCACGCTCACCAGCGCGCCATCGCCGGCATGGGCGAATCCTCCGGCGAAAGCTCCGACAGCTTCTGGAGCTGGCGCGAGGTGATGTACCGGGCGCTCGACCGCATGGAGCCGGAGGATTTCGAGGCGATCGCCGCCCAACTCTATGTGGAAACGCTGAAGGCCGGCTTCACCGCCGTCGCCGAATTCCATTACCTGCACCACGACCGCGACGGCAGCGCCTACGCCGATCCGGCGGAGATGAGCCACCGCGCCATTGCCGCCGCACGGACCGCCGGGCTGCCGATCACGCTGCTGCCGGTGCTCTACAACGCGTCCGGCTTCGGCGGCATGCCGCCGACCGCCGGGCAGCGGCGCTTCATCCATGACGGGGCAGGGTTCGACCGGCTGACCGCCGCCCTGCGCAGTACCTATGGCGAGGACGACGACGTGCGGCTCGGCATCGCCCCGCATTCCCTGCGCGCCGTCCCGGACGGGTTGCTGGCCGAGACCATCGCCGCAAACCCACAAGGCCCGATCCACATCCACATCGCCGAACAGCGCCGGGAGGTCGAGGACTGCGTCGCCTACCGCAACCGCCGCCCGGTAGAGCATCTGCTCGACACCCAGCCGGTCGATGGCCGCTGGTGCCTGATCCATGCGACCCACATGACCGCAGCCGAGGTGACGGGCGTCGCCGCCAGCGGTGCCGTAGCCGGCCTCTGCCTGACCACCGAGGCCAACCTCGGCGACGGCTTCTTCGCCGCCGAATCCTACATGGCACAGGGCGGGCGCTGGGGCATCGGGTCGGACAGCCACATCTCGGTCAGCCCGGTGGAGGAACTGCGCTGGCTGGAATATGGCGCGCGGCTGACCAGCGAACGGCGCACCGTGCTGG
Source organism: Pseudomonadota bacterium (assembly GCA_023423695.1). Taxonomy (GTDB): domain Bacteria; phylum Pseudomonadota; class Alphaproteobacteria; order Azospirillales; family Azospirillaceae; genus Azospirillum. The sequence continues at coordinate 140,492 of JAFAFA010000011.1, forward strand.
CCGGCGGCCCCCGCCGCTCCACCGCCCGCCGGCTGGTGGAGGACGCCCAGGCCGGCGGCGCGCAGGCCACCGGCTTCGAGGCGGGCCGCATCGCCGCCGGTCGCCGCGCCGACATCGTCGTGCTCGACACCGACCACCCCCTGCTGGCGGCGCGAAAAGGCGACGCGCTGCTGGACGGCTGGATCTTCGCCGGCAACACCCCCCTCGTCCGGGACGTGCTGATCGCCGGGCGCGCCGTCGTCCGCGACCGCCGCCACCCGCGCGAGGACGAGATCGCCGACCGCTTCAAAAAGACACTTGGGAGACTTCTGGGATGAGCGAGAGCATCACTCTGGTTCCGGGCGCGCTGTCGCTCGACACCCTGCGCATCATCTACCGCGGCCGTCCGGCCCTGACGCTCGACCCGGCGGCCTATCCGCGGATGGAGCGCTCGCGCGCCCTGATCGACCGGATCGCCGGCGGCGATGAGGCTGTCTATGGCGTCAACACCGGCTTCGGCAAGCTGGCCCACACCCACATCGCCGCGGCGGATCTGGAAACGCTCCAGCGCAACCTGATCCTGTCGCATGCCACCGGCGTCGGCGCTCCGCTGGCCGATGGCGTGGTGCGGCTGATCCTGGTGATCAAGGCGGTCAGCCTCGCCGTCGGCGCCTCGGGCGTCCGTCCGGCGCTGGTCGATGCGCTGCTGAAGCTCTACGAGGCGGACGTTCTGCCGGTGGTGCCGGGCAAGGGCTCCGTCGGTGCCTCGGGCGATCTGGCGCCGTTGGCCCATCTGTGCGGCGTGCTGCTCGGCATCGGCCATGTCCGGGTGAAGGGCGAGACGCTGCCGGCGGAAGAGGGGCTGCGCATCGCCGGCCTGCCGGTCTTCGACCTGAAAGCCAAGGAAGGTCTGGCGCTGATCAACGGCACCCAGGTGTCGACCGGTCTGGCGCTCGCCGGCCTGTTCGAGATCGAGCGCACCTTCAAGGCGGCGCTGGTCGCCGGCTCCCTCTCGGTCGAGGCCGTGATGGGCAGCCACCGCCCCTTCGACGCCCGCATCAGCGCGTTGCGCGGCCAGCCCGGCCAGATCGCCGTCGCCGCCGCCTTCCGCGAGGTGCTGGCCGGCAGCGAGCTGAACGCTAGCCACCAGGGCCCCGACTGCCACCGGGTGCAGGACCCCTACAGCCTGCGCTGCCAGCCGCAGGTGATGGGCGCCGTCCTTGACCAAATGCGGCAGGCGGCGCGCACGCTGGTGATCGAGGCGAACGGCGTCACCGACAACCCGCTGGTTCTGGTCGACACCGACGAGGTGCTGTCCGGCGGCAACTTCCATGCGGAGCCGGTGGCGATGGCCGCCGACCAGCTCGCCATCGCCGCGTCGGAGATCGGCGCGCTGGCCGAGCGCCGCATCGCCATGCTGATCGACACCACCATCAGCGGCCTGCCGCCCTTCCTGGTCGCGGAACCCGGCCTGAATTCCGGATTCATGATCGCCCATGTCACCGCCGCCGCGCTGGCATCGGAGAACAAGTCGCTCGCCCACCCCGCCAGCGTCGACAGCCTGCCGACCTCCGCCAACCAGGAGGACCATGTCAGCATGGCGACCTTCGCGGCGCGGCGGCTGGGCGACATCGCCGGCAATGTCGCCGACATCGTCGGTATAGAGCTTTTGGCCGCGATTCAGGGGCTGGAGTTCCATCGCCCACTGAAGACCACGGAGCGGCTGGAGCAGGCCATCGCCACCATCCGCGCCCAGGTGCCGCGCTACGAGGTCGACCGCTACTTCGCCCCGGATCTGGCGGCCATCGGTGCCCTGGTGCGCGAGGGTTCGCTCGACCATCTGATGCCGGTATCCCTGGAGACCGCACAATGACCGACACCATCTTCGATCTGGTTCAAGGCGACGGGCCGCTGGTCATCAGCATGCCCCATTGCGGGACCGAGCTTTCCCCCGGCCTGGCCGACCGCCTGACGGACGAGGCGCTGACCCTGCGCGACACCGACTGGCATATTCCGCGCCTGTACGGTTTCGCGGCCGGCCTGGGCGCGACTCTGCTCAGCGCCCGCTATTCCCGTTACGTGGTCGATCTCAACCGCTCATCGACCGGCGAGAGCCTCTATCCCGGACAGGCGACCACCGGCCTGTGCCCTGACATCCTGTTCGACGGCACGCCGCTCTACCGCGATGGACAGGCGCCCGACGCGGCGGAGGTGGCGCAGCGGGTGGAGACCTATTGGCGCCCCTACCACGATGCGCTGGCGTCGGAACTGGCACGGGTGAAGGCCCGCCATGGCTTCGCCCTGCTCTATGACGCCCATTCGATCCGCAGCCATGTGCCGCGCCTGTTCGATGGGCGCCTGCCCGACCTGAACCTGGGCACGGCCCACGGCACCAGCGCCGATCCGCAGCTGGCCGCCCGCGTCGTCGCGGCGATGGAGAGTGCAGCGGCAGCGGAGGGGATGACCTGCGTCACCAACGGGCGCTTCGTCGGCGGCCACATCACCCGCGCCTATGGGCAGCCGGGGAACGGAGTCCACGCCATCCAGATGGAACTGGCGCAGGACCGCTACATGGACGAGGAGGCACCACCCTTCGACTACCGTCCCGACAGGGCAGAAAAGCTGCAGCGTGTGCTGAAGTCCCTGCTCGACGCATTCAGCAATTGGCGGCCGGCGCAGGGCTGATCCGTAACGGAGGCTGAACGGGGGCGCGGAACCGCCCCCGTACGCCCCGCGTTCCTCTGCGGCGCCCATGCTGGGGCGTAGGAGGCAGGGGACTGGCGTTGCGCGACATCATCGAACAGAACGACGAACAGAGGGGCATCGAGAATCCCGGTGGCGGCATCGGCTATGGCGGGCGTCCCGCGCCGGCCGTCCTGCAACCGGCCCTGACCGCCGTCGATACGCTGGATGCCCAGGTTCACGACATCGTCACCTGCGATCCCGGCCCGGTCAGCCGGGCCCTGGCGACCGCGGGCCATTACGCCATAAAGCGCCATGTGCTGATCCCCGGCTTCGCCATCGCCGGCATCGTCGGGCTGCTGACCGGACAGGCGGATCTGCGCCGTGCCGGCAGCGTCGGTGTCGTCGGGCTGGTGGCGACCGCGAGCGCCAGCCGCTCCATCAAGCGTTACGTCAAGCGCCGCCGCCCCGACGAATGCGCCCCGCGGCAGCGGCCGAACAAGCGGATCAGCGCACGCTCGCTGCCGTCGGGCCATGCCGCAAGCGCCTTCGCCGCGGCGACCGCCCTCGCCGCGGTCAGCCGGTCGCCGGCACAAAGTCTGGTGATCTACGGAACCGCGGCGGCACTTGCCGGCGGGCGGGTGGTCCGGCACCGCCATTGGGTGTCGGACGTGCTTGCCGGCGCTCTGTTGGGCACTGCCATCACGCTGCTGGCGCGGCGGATCCTGCCGCGCTGACCCGCTACTTCTTCGACAGCGGCAGGGAGGCCTGTTCGGCCTTGGGCTCGCCGGCCAGACGCTTGGCGCGCTTGTTGCGCACCTCCGCCGCCTCGCCCGTCTTCAGCGGCACGAAGCCGTCCGGGCGCATCGCGTTGCCGACGATCTGCTTCAGCAGGTCGATGTTGGTGGTCTGCACCCGGCGGCCGCGGCGGACCTGATCCAGGAACTTCTGCGACGGCGTCAGCACATAGTCGATGGCGTCGATGCGCTTGCCGACCTTGGTGTATTCCTTGTCGGCGACGTCGAGGATCCCCTCGTCCACCAGCGCGTCGACGGCGGAGGTCACCACGCGCAGCGTGTCGCGGCGGCGCGACCACTCGTTCATGCCGCTGTTCTTGATGATCTCGTCGGCGCTGATCGACACCGGCTTCGCATCGTCGTCGGCGGTGTCGTATTCGATGGACAGGCGATTGTAGAGCCAGCGCGACACCGGCGACTTAAGCTTCATCAGCCAGGCATAGGAAACCGGCTTGAACTCCAGGTCGCGGATGGCGGCGGAGACCAGCGGGTTGAACTCCAGATAGGTCTCCTCGACACCGCCGTCCTCATCGACCAGATCGGGACGGGAGCGGATGGCCAGCACCGGGAAGGCTGTGGATTCTAGCAGGTTCTGCCCGCGGCTCTTCTTTCCCGGTTCCGCGCTGCCGCCGGTGGAGATGATGATGCGCGACCGCGCCAGGATGGTCAGGGATTCGCGGATGTCCTGGATCGACAGGGTGTGGCTGACCGCCCGCAATTCCCGCTGGATCTCGTAGAGGCTGAAGCGCATCTGCACCTTGTCGCGGTTCTCGCCGGTCAGCGACAGGCGAGAGCGGTCCATGGCGAGGCGGCGCACCACCTGCTCCACCACCTGTTCGCGCTCGGACGGAAAGATCTCCACTTCCACCAGATCCGGACCGCTGCCGGGGGCACGGTCGTCCTTCTTGCCGGTGCCCAGCCTGTCGATACGGGCGGGCTGGACGGTCAGGCGGTAGTTGCGGCCGCGAAACGCGAACTCGCGCCGGACCGACTTGATGAAACTGTCCTTGGTGACCAGTTCGCCCTTGTCCTTCGCCGCCTTCTCCTTGTCGTTGTCGCGGGAGACGAACACGAACCGCGGCGCCAGATCGTAGAGCGCGATCAGGTGCGATTGCGAACGGTCTTCCAGCTCGAACAGGATGAGCTGCGCGGCGCTGGTCGGGGCCATCTTGGTCATGAACGTCTCCGAAGGTCGGGAGTAACCATGGCGCGCTGAGCTCCCCGGCGCAACAGAACCGAAGGAAATTACCGCCTCCGGGGTGGAGCAACAGCCCGCGCATATGGCGCGACAGCCCGCGGTTATGGAGCAACGGCCCGCGCACATGGAGCCATAGCCCGCGATTGCCGCCTTTGCGAAGGCTTTCCAAGGTGCGGAACCGCGACTCCTTGAAGAATCGGGGAGAATCGGCCCCGACGTCCAGCGGACGGAAACGCGGGCTACCGCTCCATGGTCCGGGAACACCGCCCCCGAGCCCGGCCGCTTGCTCCCTTCCGCTCCGGCGGACGGGGAATCGCGGGCTGTTGCTCCAGGAAGGACGGGGGAGCGGCCGGAAAATGCTCGGAAGACAGACGAACTCCGGCCCGACAATCGCGGGCAAGGGCTCCATATCCGCGACCTGAAACGTCAGGATTCCGATTCGGCGGGGTATCGCGGGCTGTGGCTCCATGGTCGCGGGCAGGGGCTCCAAGGTCGCGGGCTATCGCTGACCATCCGCGGGCTGAAGCTCTATGGAGTGCGAGCCCGCGATTCGACTCTGCCGCGGACCGCTTCGAATCCTCCGTGCCAATCATGCCATCCACTCGCCACCGTTCCCGATCCGACCGATCCGGCCGATGGCACGGAGGAGTATCGCCACAGATGACCGATCATAGCGCAAACCCCAATCGCTGGGGCCGGATTCCGGCCTGGTGGCTGGATCACCCCGATCTCGACGCCGACGGCCTCGCCGTGCTGGCCGCCCTCAGCACCTATGCCGACGACACCGGCGTCTGCTGGCCGTCGCAGGCGACGCTGGCGGGAAAGCTGAAACGCAGCCGGCCGACCGTCAACCGGATCCTGGGCCGCCTGGAAGCGCTGGGGCTGGTGGCCATCGAACACCGGCGGTCGGCCAGCGGCGGCCGTCTCAGCTGCCGCTACCGGCTGGCTCTGACCGTCGATGGCAGCGTTAGGGATGCTGCAGGGATGGACAGCCCCTCTGACTCGTCAACGGACTCCCCCTGTCCAGCAGCGAGTCAGAAACAGCCTGAACCTGAACAGATTCCGGACACGCTCCACCGACAGGCGGGCGAGGGCAATGTGGTCAGCAGGGAAGCGGCCGCGGCAAAGCCGGTTGCCGAGGACTGGACCCCATCGGCGGCCGATCGCGAATGGGCGGCGGCGCGCTTCCCCGCCGTCGATCTCGACCGCCATGCCGAGCGCTTCGTCCAGCAATGCCGCGCCCATGGCTACCGCTACCGCGACGTCGCCGCCGCTTGGCGCTCCTGGCTGCTGCAGGATATGGCCCGTATGGCGCAACAGCCCGCGGAACAGTCCCGCAATCCGGCGGGCCGGGCAAATCGCGCTCCCACAGGGCGTCCCACCGCCAGCCGCTCCGCCGGCCGTCAGGCGGCGGACGCCGAACAACGCCTGTCGGCCTGGGCCAGCGTTGCCGCCCGGCTGAACGGTCAGTCCGACGCCGCCAGCGTCGCCGCCAACCCCTGGGGAGTGGTCGCATGAGCAACCTTCATCCGTTCCCGGCTTCTCCCGCGCCGTCGCCCGGCCTGCCGCTTCCCTTCGACCCCGCCATGGCGCCGGCTTTGCGCAGCCGCATGCTACGCGAGGCTCTGCCCGCCCCCCTGCGGCAGCTGCTCGACCGCGGGCAGATTGGCCGCCACAGCCGCTTCACCGAAGACGGATTTTCCGATGTGGTGGAGGACTGGACGCCGCCGGCCGGGGTTACGACACGCCATGCCGCTCTTGCCCGGCGCGCTCTCGCCGAGATCGACGACGGCATCCTGGCGCCTGCCTCGGCCAATCATCTGCTGGGCCGGGTGCTAGCGCTGCTGAGCCATTTCCCGGCGAAGGCGACGACGCCGGAGGTGGAGCAATTGCTCGCGATGGATTGGGCGGACGACCTGGGAGAGTTCCCGGCCTGGGCGATCGATCAGGCCGCCAGGGTCTGGCGCCGCACCCGCAAATGGCGGCCCAGCATCGCCGAGATCCGCGCCCTGTGCGAGGAGGCCTGTGCCGCCGAACGTGCCCTGGCCGAGCGTCTGCGCGCCATCGCCGTGGCGGGGGAACGGACTGCGGAGACCGGCGGATATGTGGAGAATGCAGCGGTGCGGCCCGTTCTGGCCTCGGCCATCCGCCGCATGCGATGATAACCAATATTCAGTCTTATGACTTCCCCGCCTGTGGCAGTTGCGACACCCTGCACCGGCGGTGCGGACCTAAGACATGTCTTAGATTTGCGCCACGGCCGCGCTTTGGTAAAAGGGGCCCACAGCCGATGGCGAGAAGGGGCATGAGATGACCAACGACACGGGGCACGGACCGGTGAAGCGCTTGCTGGTCAATGGCCCGAAGGGCGGGATCGGCAAGACGACGCTCAGCCGCAACATCGCGGTTGCGGCGGCGCTCGACGGCTGCACGGTCGCGACGCTCGATCTCGACCCCCAGCGCAGCCTGACCAAATGGTTCGCCAAGCGTCCGGACGGCATGGCGTCCATCACTCATTATGAGGCCGGCATGACGCCGGGCGACATCCGCGCCGCCCTCGATGGGATTGACGGCTACGACCTGCTGGTGATCGACACCCCGCCGTCTATTGAAGACCATCCGGAGGAGTTCAAGCTGCTGGCCCTGTCCTCCGACCTGATCGTGGTGCCGACCGGCCAGAGCGACGACGATCTCGACTCCGTTCGGCCCTGGATGCGCTTCGTCCGCCGCTACGGCAAGAACGCGGCCTTCGTGATGAACCGCGTCAAGCCGCGCACCCGCGGCTTCACCGAGGCTCAGCGCAAGCTGCTGGGCGATGGCCGGATCTGTCCGGTCGAGGTGCCGGATTATGAGGACATCCAGTTCACGGCCAGCCGCGGGATCGGACTTTTGGAGTTGAAGGGCGGCAAGGGGGCCGAGCATGTCGCCGGCGTCTGGGCCTTCGTCCGTCATGAACTGGAGCTGGCGCAATGAGCGGGTTCAAGCAGGTTTCCAAAGCGCAGGCCCGCCGCCACATCGCCGTGGACGAACGGATCGAGCGCATGGCGGAGGCGACCGTCGACCTCGTCCGCCGCGAGGAGTTCGTTCAGGAGATCTCGACCCTGTGGCGCAGCGCCCAGGAGAAGTTCCTGCTCATCGGCCGCTATCTCGTCCAGGCCCGCATGCGCCTGCCCCATGGCGAGTTCCAGGCGATGGTCGAGAACGAGCTGCCTTTCGGCTATCAGGTCGCCTACCAGCTGCGGATGGTGGCGGAGGCGGTGGACAGCGGACGCCTGCCCGGCTCGAAGCTGCCGCCCAGCTACGCCACCGTCTACCAGCTCGCCACCCTGACCAGCGAACAGCTCCAGCTGGCGGACCAGCGCAACCTGATCCGTCCCGACGTCACCCGTCCGGAGATCGTCCGTTTCAAGCGCGATCTGCGGAGCAAGACCATCGATCACGTCAGCCGGCGTGAGGCGTTGGAGGCCGAACGCCAGCGGCTGCGCGAGCGGCTGATCGCCGTGGAGGCGGAGTTGGCGTCGCTCGACGACCAGGACTGACGCATCGCCGCTCCCGCTTCCTGCTCCCTCTGCCCTGCCGGACCGGAACGCTGTATCCTTCCCGACTATCTGTCCTGGACGACCGACTTGCGGGAGACGGCATGCCGAACATCGATCTGAACTGCGACATGGGCGAGGGCTATGGCGCCTGGACCATGGGCGACGACCGCGCGATGCTCGACATCGTGACCTCCGCCAACATCGCCTGCGGCTTCCATGCCGGCGATCCCACCATCATGGCCGACACCGCCCGGCTGGCCGGGGAGAAGGGCGTGCGCATCGGCGCCCATCCTGGCTTCGAGGACCGCTCCGGTTTTGGCCGTCGCGTCATTCGCGGCATCACCGCCACCGAGGTGGAGCGATTGGTCGCCTATCAGGTCGGCGCGCTCCAGGCCTGCGCCGCCCTGTCCGGCCAGCGTGTGACCCATGTGAAGCCGCACGGCGCCCTCTACAACATGGCTGCGGTGGAGCCGGATCTGGCCGGCGCCATCGCCTGTGCAGTGAAGGCGGTGGACCCCGCCCTGCTGTTCGTCGTTCCGCCGCTGAGCGCCATGGACCGTGCCGGCCAGGACATCGGCCTGCGTGTCGCCCGCGAGGCATTTGCCGACCGCACCTATGAGGATGACGGCACCCTCACCCCACGCACCGTTCCGGGATCGGTGATCCACGACCCGGATCTGGCCGCTACGCGCGTGGTGCGGATGGTGCTCGATGGCGCCGTGGAAAGCCGCCACGGCACACGCCTGCCCATCGTCGCCGATACCATCTGCGTCCACGGCGATACCCCCACCGCGGTTGCCATGGCCGCCGCAGTCCGCCGTGCATTGGAAGAAGCAGGCGTGGTGGTGAAGGCCCTGGTCTGAAGCTGGAGCGTGGCTGACCGGGACGGGATCAGCCCCGTCCCGCCACGTCTTTGAAAGACTCCATCCCGGATGCGATGGCCTCGCGCATTCCGCGAACGCGTACGCATTTTTGCGCCGCAGCACGCAAAGTCCAGGTCACAGTTTTGTCAGAATTTTAGACGAACATCTCTCAAATCGGAAAGGATACACAGGGCCGCATCGACGAAGTGGACAGTCGACCCCCGGCCAACCAGCACAGGTCTTGCCCATGCAACGACGAATTTCCATGCCAATTCTGGCGGCCATGGCGATTTTATCGGCCGGCGAGGCGTCTGCTGAGATTCTCTATCGAAAGGGTAGTGTTGCAGATAGGCGCCATTTCTTGCAGGTCGATGTTTCCTGGGGCGAGCTGGAGATCGGGCAGGCCGATGGCGCGCGCAACCGTCTGGTGGGAACCACGGCGATGCAGGCCAATGCCGGTGCCGGAAGCCGCACGGCGAAGCTGACCTACTACACCCCGCCGCTGCGCGGGTTCGAGCTTGGTGCCAGCTATACCCCGCTGCCGCGCGGCAATGCCGATATGCCCGACCCGCGGGAGGCGCTGCATCTGGTGGAGGCGGCGGTGCGCAAGACCCTGCAGATCGGCGGGATCAATGCCCGGCTGACCGCCGGCACCAGCCGGGCGCGGGTGCGCAGCGACAGCCGCCGTCTGCCGCGGCAGTCCTGGATCGTCGGCAGCCAGTTCACTTGGCAGAGCGTCACCCTGGACGGCGACCTGCGCCAGCAGGTGGAGGCGGACGGCGCGTCCTCCCGCAGCATGAATGCCGGGCTGGCCTATGGCCGGGGCGACATGTCCCTGTCCTTCCGGGTGCGGCGCTCGGCGCCTGACAGGGCGGCGGCCAACGAGCAGTATCTCGCCGACCTGACCTATCGCATCACGCCGCGCTGGCAGGTGATGGCCGACACCAACTTCGACACCGGTCCGGAAACGATGGGTGCTGTTGTGAAGGTGGGCGCCCGGCTGCAGTTCTGACCCGGTTAACTCGTCAGCAGGCCCGCCAGCCGCTCGACCGCCGCGTCCACCTCCGCGGCCGTCGTGCCGCGGCCCAGCCCGAAACGCAGGCTGGCATGGGCGTCGGCGGGGGACAGGCCGAGCGCCAGCAGAACATGCGACGGCTCCCCCGCTCCGCTGTGGCAGGCGGAACCGGTGGCGACCGCCAGATCCGGCAGATCCAGCAAACGGTCGGCGGCGTCGATACCGGGAACGGTCACGTTCAGGCAGCCGGCCAGCCCATCCCCGCCGTCTCCCGACCCGTTCCGCCGGATGCCCGGCAGGCGCTCGCGCAGCCGCCGCCACAGCCGGTCGCGCAGTTCCGCGATCCGGTGCGCATCCTCCTCCCGCCGTTCCCGCGCCAATCGGCAGGCGACCCCCAGCCCGACGCAGAGCGGCGTCGGCAGGGTTCCCGCCCGCAAGCCGCGCTGTTGCCCACCGCCGGCCGAAGCCGGCACCGGTTGGAAAGGCTGGCGGACGATCAGCGCGCCGATCCCCATCGGACCGTACAGCTTGTGCCCGGACAAGCTCAGCCCGTGCAGGCCGAGCGCCGCCATGTCGAGGGCCCGCGTCCCCAGCGCCTGCACCGCATCGCTGTGCATCAGCGCACCGTGGCTGGCGGCCACCGCCGCCAATTCCGCCAGCGGCTGGAGCGTCCCCACCTCATTGTTCGCAGCCATCACCGACACCAGCGCCGGTCCGGGCAGATCCGCCAAGGCCCGCTCAAGCCCGGCCGGATCGACCCGCCCGGTCCCGTCGACCGGCAGGACGGCGACCGGATGGCCGCGCCGCCGCAGCTCCGGCAGGCAGCCCAGCACGCTGGCATGCTCCACCGCCGAGACGACGCAACCGCCCCCCGGCGGAACCCCGCCCAGCAGGGCCAGAGCATTCGCCTCCGTCGCGCCGGAGGTGAAGACCACCTCGCCCGGCTGCGCGCCGACAAGGGCGGCAACCTCCGCCCGGGCCTGCCCGACGGCGTCGGCGGCCCGCCAGCCGGCGGCATGGGCGGCATGCGGGTTGCCGGCGGCCTCAGGCCGCATCCAGGGCAGCATCGCCTCCAGCACCAGAGGGTCGAGCGGCGTCGAGGCCAGATGGTCGAGATAGATCATGGCGCAGTATCGCCCCATCCGCCACGGAAGGGGAGGGGAATGGCCTCCAACGACAATGGCCCTCTCCTGGTACGGGAGAGGGCCCCGTGGGGAAACAGGCCGCCGTTACTGCGACGGCTGCTCCGGCCGTTCCGCCGACTGGGCGGTGCTGCTGCCGCTGACGCGCCAGATGGCGTTGCCGACGTCGTCGGCGACCAGCAGGGCGCCCTTACCGTCCAGCGTGACGCCGACCGGGCGGCCCTGCGCCTTGCCGTCCTTGTCGAGGAAGCCGGTCAGCACGTCCACCGGCTCGCCCGCCGGCTTGCCGTCGCGGAAGGGCACGAAGATCACCTTGTAGCCGCTGGGCGGCTCGCGGTTCCACGAACCGTGCTGGCCGATGAAGACGCCCTGCTGCAAAGATTGCGGCAGTTCCCCGGCCCGCGAGAAGGCGAGCCCCAGCGAGGCGGTGTGCGGACCCAGCGCATAGTCGGGCGCAATCGCCTTGGCGACCAGATCGGGGCGCTGCGGCTCCACCCGCTGGTCGACATGCTGGCCGTAATAGCTGTAGGGCCAGCCGTAGAAGCCGCCGTCCTTCACCGAGGTCATGTAATCGGGGACAAGGTCGCTGCCGATCTCGTCGCGCTCGTTGACGGCGGTCCACAGGGCGCCGCTGGCCGGCTCCCAGTCCAGTCCGTTGGGGTTGCGCAGGCCGGAGGCGAAGATGCGGTGCGACCGCGTCTTCAGGTCGATTTCCCAGATGGCGGCGCGGCCTTCCTCCGCCTGCATGCCATTCTCCGCCACATTGCTGTTTGAACCTGTGGTTGCATACAGCTTGGTGCCGTCGCGGCTTGCGATGATGTTCTTGGTCCAATGATGGTTGATCGGCCCGCCCGGCAGATCGACGATCTTCTCCGGCTGGGCAGTGATGCGGGTGTCGCCCTCCTTGTAGGGCACCTTCACCACCGCGTCGGTGTTGGCGATGTACAGGTCGCCGCCGACAAGCGCCATGCCGAAGGGGGAGTTCAGCCCTTCCATGAAGGTCTCGCGGACTTCGGCCTTGCCGTCGCCGTCGCCGTCGCGCAGCAGGGTGATGCGGTTGGCGCTGGGCGTCTTGGCGCCCGCCTTGTCCATCACCAGCCCCATCACCCAACCCTTGATGCCCTTGCCGTCCTCCGGCTTGGGCGGAGCGTTGGTCTCCGCCACCAGCACGTCGCCGTTGGGCAGCGCCAGCATCCAGCGCGGATGGTCCAGCCCGGTGGCGAAGGCGGTGACGCCCAGCCCCTGCGCCGCAACCGGCTGTGCGCCTTGCGGCCAGCCGATCGCGTCGGCGATGTTCACCGTCGGGATCAGCGTGGATTTCGGTTCCGGCAGGGTCGGGTTTGGGCCGGTGCCGGCCGACACCGGCAGGCTCGCCTGTTCGCCACAGCCGGCGAGCGACAGGACCGCGACCGTTGCGGAAAGCATGAGGGCAAGCCGAGAGGAGCTATGCATGCGCCGGATTCCCGCATCAGTGGGCGTGGAGGGGCTATCCACGCTCAACGTCCGGGCGGGCGGGATGGTTCCGGTCCTGCCTTCAGCCTCGGGTCATCAGACCCGCGGCGTCAACCCCCGCAATTCCGCGGCCAGGGCGGTGGCAAGCCGGTTCCCGTCGCACAGCGGACCGCCGGCCATGCAGGCGCGCAGGCTGCCTCGCAGCACCGCCAGCCTTTGCGGGTCGGAGGCCAGGGCGACGGCGCGCTCCACGTAATCGGCCGGATCGGCGGCGACGCAGCCCTCCACCCCCGCCACCGTCAGAAAGGCCAGAGAATGGCGGCTGGAGAAGGTCTCCCCCGGCAGGGTGACGACCGGCACGCCCATCCACAGCGTCTCCAGCGTGGTGGTGCTGCCGGAAAAGGGGAAGGGATCGAGCGCCACGTCGACCGAGGCGCACCAGCGCATGTGGTCCAGGCTGCTGCTGGCCCCGACCATCGTCACCCTGTCCGGTTGGATGCCGGCGGCGGCCAGCCGGTCGCGCCACAGCGCCGCGGTGGCGGGGCAGGACAGCGCCTTGGTCTTCATCAGCAGGCGGGAATCCGGCATCCGCTCCAGGATCGCCGCCCAGGCCGCCAGCACCCCGTCATTCAGCTTGGTCAGGATGTTGAAGCTGCCGAAGGTGACCGGCCCGCCCGACAGGCTGGGCGGCGGCGTCAGCGGCAGAACATCCGCACCGCCCGGCGGGTCGTAGGCGATGAAGGCATCGGGCATGCGCAGCACCCGCTCCGCATAGAAGCTCTCCATGCCGTCCGGCACATGGTGGCGGTCGGCGACCAGCGCATCCATCGCCGCCAGCCCGGTCGTCGCCATATAGCCGGACCACGCCACCTGCACCGGCGCCGGCTTGCGCGCGAAGACGCCCGGCCGGCCGCGGGCGTTGTGCCCGGCAAGGTCGATCAGCACGTCGGGCCGGTCGTGGCGGATCTGGGACGCCACCTCGGCGTCGGTCAGGCCGGCCACCGGGATCCAGCGCGCCGCCGCCTTGCGGAAGCGCTCCGTCACGTCGTCCGCTTCCGTCTGGTTGGCGTAGAGCAGCAGGCGGACGTCATGGGCCGGCAGCGCCTCCACCGTGCGCACGGCGAACAGGCCGGCGGGGTGGCGGCGGAAGTCGCCGGACAGGATGCCGACGGTCAGCGGCCCCTTTCCCGCCGCACTGCGGCCGGGCTTGACCCAGCGCCCGCGGTGCGGTGTGCCATGGACGGCATCCCAGGCCCGGTGCGCCTCCAGCACCGCCGCCGCTGTCACCCCCGGCCGGAACAGCTGGAGATAGGCGAGGTTGGAGCGCACGTCCGCCAGACCGGGGTCGAGGGCCAGCGCCCGCCGGTTCCCGGCCTCCGCCGCGTCGAGCAGCCCCTGGCCCTGCCGCACCAGCGCCAGATTGGCATGCGCCTCCGCCTGCGCCGGGTTCCAGGCCAGCGCCGCCGCATAGGCGTCGGCCGCCGCACCCAGCCGGTCGGCATGCTGGCGCACCTCCCCCAGCCGCAGCAGGGTATCGGGCAGATCCGGCCGGGCGGCCACGGCATGGCGGGCCGCGCGCTCCGCCCCGTCGCGGTCGCCCAGCGCCAGCCGTGCCGCCGCGAGGTTGGCGAGTGCCGCCGCATGATCGGGGCGCAGCGCCAGTGCACGGGCCAGCGCCGCCGCGGCCTCCTGCGGCCGGCCCAGCGACAGCAGCAGCCCGCCACGGTTGGCATGCGCCTCGACGAAGCCGGGATCGTCGGCGATGGCGGCGCGGTAGGCGGCGTCGGCATCCGTCCGGCGGCCCAGTGCGGCCAGCACATTGCCCAGGTTGAAGCGGGCACGGGCATAGCCGGGGCGCCGCACCGACGCCTGGCGGAAGGCGGTCGCCGCCTCCTCCAGCCGTCCCAGAGCCTCCAGGGCGTTGCCCATGTTGTAGAGCGCCTGGGCGAAGTCCGGCCGCAGCCGGATCGCCTGCCGATGGGCGCCCACCGCCTCCTCCAGCCGGCCGAGCGCCTTCAGCGCGCTGCCCAGATTGTCGTGGTAATCGGCGATCCGGTGGTTCTGCTGGATGGCGCCGCGGATCAGCGAGACCGCCCGCTCCGGCTGTCCCGACTGCAGATGGACCACCCCCAGCAGATGGGCGGCGTCGGCATGGCCGGGCACGGCGTCCAGCACGGCATGGTACAGGGCTGCCGCCTCGTTCAGCCGGCCCGCCTGATGATGGGCCACCGCCGCGGCCATCGCGTCCTGGATCGTCGCCATGCCAACCGTCATACCGGTTGCCGGCCACCCGCGCCAGCGGCAAATGCCCTCTCCCGGGGCAGGAGAGGGAGTGAAAAGCGGTTGCTCTGGCACGCGCGGTTTTCAACACTTGACCCGGCGGGCCCGGGCGGTCAGCTTGCCGGCCGTATACAGCCCCGGCCGCCGCCTGTGAACCGACACCCATGAACCGACTGCAACGGTACCTGTTCCGCAACCTGCTGATCGCTACCCTCTATTCGACGGCAGGGCTGACGCTGACCATCTGGCTCAGCCAGTCGCTTCGCCTGATCGAGATCGTGGTCAGCGCCGGCGCGCCGATGGGGATGTTCCTGTGGCTGCTGCTGCTGACGGTGCCGACCTTCCTCGGCATCGTGCTGCCGCTGGCGCTGGTCGGTGCCATCCTGTTCACCTACAACAAGATGGCGACCGACAGCGAGCTGGTGGTGATGCGCGCGGCCGGGGTCGGCCCGCTGTCGCTGTCGCAGCCGGCGCTCGTGCTGGCGGTCGGGGTGACGGCCGTCGTCCTCACCCTGAACGTCTGGATCACCCCCGCCGCCCACCGCGAGCTAGTGCGGATGGAATACACGGTGCGCAGCGACTATTCGCAGCTGTTCCTGCGCGAAGGCGTCTTCAACGAGGTCGGCGACCATTTCAGCGTCTTCCTGCGCGACCGCGACGCCGAAGGCAACCTGCACAAGGTGCTGATCCATGACGGGCGCCAGCCGGACAAGCCGGTGACTATCATGGGCGACCGCGCGGTGATGCAGACCGGGCCGGAGGGCACGCGCTTCGTCGTCTATGACGGCAACCGGCAGGAACTGGACCGCAAGACCAACCGGCTGTCGCAGCTGTTCTTCGACCGCTACGCCGTCGACCTGAAGGCGGTGGCGCCGCAGGCGGCGGAACGCTGGCCCGACGCCCGCGAACGCAGCACGGCCGAACTGATGGCGGGCGACGTGCCGGCGCAGGACGACCGCATGCGCCGCGGCCTGATCGCTGAGTTGCACCACCGCTTCTCCTCGCCGCTGCTGGCCCTGACCTATGCCCTGGTGGCGCTGTCGGCGCTGCTGTCGGGCGAGTTCAACCGGCGCGGCCAGTCCTCCCGCGTCACCATCGCCGTCCTGCTGGTGATGGGGCTGCAGGCGGCCGCGCTCGGCCTGACCAGCTTGGCCGGCAAGGCGACCGTCTTCGTGCCGCTGATGTACGCCATGCCGCTGGCCATGCTGCTGCCGGCGCTGTGGGTGATGTCGCGCGGGCTGACGCTGCGGCCGGGACGCCGGCATTCCGCCGAGGACGCCCCCATGGACGCTGGCGGAGATGCTGCCGGGCGCGCATCATGAGCCGCATCCTGTTCATCACTTCCAACCGGCTCGGCGACGCCGTGCTGTCCACCGGGCTGCTCGACCACCTGACGCACGCCTATCCGGACGCGCGTCTGACCATCGCCTGCGGCCCGCTGCCGGCACCGCTGTTCCGCTCCGTGCCGGGGCTGGAGCGGCTGATCCCGCTGGCGAAGCGCTCCTACGCCCGGCATTGGCTGCGGCTGTGGCTGGACTGTGTCGGCACGCGCTGGGATCTGGTGCTGGATCTGCGCAACTCGGCGGTCGGGCGGCTGGTGCCGGCCCGCCGGCGGGTCTTCCACGCCAAGCCGCCCCGCCCGATGCACAAGGTGGAGGAGAACGCAGCGCTGCTCGGCCTGTCGCCGCCGCCGGCCCCGCGGCTGTGGATCGACGACGCGGCGCGGCGGCAGGCCGATGCCCTGATCCCCGCCGGAACCGGGCCGTTCCTGGCGATCGGGCCGACCGCCAACTGGCTGGGCAAGGAATGGCCGGCCGACCGCTTCGCCCGGCTGGCGCTCCGGCTGACGGGGCAGGGGGGGGCGCTGGCGGGGGCCCGCGTCGCGGTACTGGCCGCCGGGCCGGAACGGGCGCGGGCGCGGCCGGTGCTCGACGCGCTCGGCGGACGGGCCATCGACCTGACCGGCCGCACCGACCCGATGGCCGCCGCCGCCTGCCTTGAGCGGGCCGCCCTCTATGTCGGCAACGACAGCGGGCTGATGCACATCGCGGCGGCGGCCGGGGTGCCGACGGTGGGGCTCTTCGGTCCCGGCTATCCCGCCATCTACGGTCCCTGGGGGCCGCGAGGGCGGGTGGTGGTCAGCGAGGTTCCCCAGGCCGATCTGCTGGCCCGCGTCGCCGCCGATCCTCATGCCCGCGGTCTGATGGACGGCATCGCCGAGGACCGGGTGGCGGAGGTTGCCGCCGCGCTCCTGGCTGAAACGCATAAGACTTGTGACCAGTTTGCGGCATCGCCCGCCGGGCCGGCCGAAGTACCCCCGTTGCGTTGACAAAGCCGGCCGGATAACCGACACTTCGGCGACTATGGAATGGGGCATCTGCGCCCCACCGGATGGGTTTTCCCCCGAGGGTTTGGAATGAAGCCGACTCCCACCTACGCCAACAAGCCGACCTCGGACAATCCGCGCGACGTCGAGGCTTGGGCCCTGGCGGAAGCGGCGCGCCGCATCATCGCCGCCAGCCATGCCAAGGACGAAAAGGCCTACCGCGAGGCCCTTCAGTTGAACCAGCGCCTGTGGACCATCTTCCAGGCGGCGATCACCGAAGAGGATTGCGGCCATCCGCCGGAGGTCCGGACGAACATCGCGGCGTTGTCGCTGCTGGTCGACCGCGAAACCACCAACCGTCTGATCGACCTGGATTTCAGCAAGATCGACACGCTGGTCAACATCAACCGCAACGTCGCCAGCGGCCTGACCGCCCAGGGCCAGTTCATCGCCGCCCAGCAGGCGACCCAGCCCCATGCGGGGGTGCCGCAACCCGCCGCCCCGCAGGCCCCGGCTGCTCCGCAGGCTGCCCCGGCCCCGGCCCCGGGCCAGCCGCCCGCCGGCATGCGTCCCGCCGTGCCGCCGCGCCCGATGACCGCCCCCGACGCCGCGCCGGTCAACCGCGAGTCCCTGCGCATTTCGATCTGACCGGCATCCGAACGACATGGGAAAAGGCCGGCGCTCCGATGGGGCGCCGGCCTTTTCATTGGCCTCACTCCGCCGGAACCTCGCGTTCCAGCTCCTCCAGCCAGATCCGGGCGTTGCCGTCGGACGGCGCGCGCCAGTCGCCGCGGGGGGAGAGGGAACCGCCGGCCGTCACCTTCGGCCCATTCGGCATGGCCGAGCGCTTGAACTGGCTGAAGCCGAAGAAGCGGCGCAGGAACACGCGCAGCCAGTCGCGGATCTCTGCCGGGCTGTAGGCGCGGCGCTTCTCCAGCGGATAGCCTTCCGGCCAGTCGCCCTTCTCGACCTCGGACCAGGCATGGCGGGCGAGGAAGGCGATCTTCGACGGGCGGAAGCCGTAGCGCAGCACGTAGAACAGGTTGAAGTCCTGCAGATCGTACGGCCCGACCACGGATTCGGAGCTCTGCAGCGCCTTGTCGGATCCGGCCGGCACCAGCTCCGGCGAGATCTCCGTCTTCAGGATGGCGTCGAGCGTCTCCGACACCTCCTGCTGGAACTGGCCGGTGCGGCCGACCCAGCGGATCAGATGCTGGATCAGCGTCTTCGGCACGCCGGCATTGACGTTGTAGTGGGACATCTGGTCGCCGACGCCGTAGGTGCACCAGCCCAGCGCCAGTTCCGACAGATCGCCGGTGCCCAGAACGATGCCGTTGTGGTGGTTGGCGAGCCGGAACAGGTAATCGGTGCGTAGCCCCGCCTGCACATTCTCGAAGGTGATGTCGTACACCGCCTCCCCGCGGGCGAAGGGGTGGTCCATGTCCTTGAGCATCTGGTTGGCGGCCGGCCGGATGTCCAGCTCCTTGGCCGTCACCCCCAGGGCGGTCATCAGCCTCCAGGCGTTGGACTTGGTGCCCTCGCTGGTGCCGAAGCCGGGCATGGTGTAGGCGAGGATGCCGCTGCGAGGCAGGTCCAGCCGGTCCATGGCGCGGGCGGCGACGATCAGGGCGTGGGTGCTGTCCAACCCGCCCGACACGCCGATCACGAGCTTGCCGATGCCTGTGGCGCGCAGCCGCTGCACCAGCCCGGCGACCTGGATGTTGTAGGCCTCGTAGCAATCCTGCTCCAGCCTTTCGGCGCTGGCCGGGACGAAGGGCAGGCGCGGCACCACGCGCAAGAGCCCGACATCCTCCTCCGGCGCGTCCAGCCGGAAGGCGACGGTGCGGAACCCGCCGCTGGCAGCCCCGTGAAGGCGCCGGTTGTCGTCGAAGGTGCCCTGGCGCAGCCGTTCCTGCCGCAGCAGGTCCAGATCCACGTCGGCCACCGCCATCTGGGCGCCGTCGGGGAAGCGGTCGGTCTCCGCCAGCTTCTCGCCGTTCTCGAAGATCGAGGTCTGGCCGTCCCAGGCGAGGTCGGTGGTCGATTCCCCCGTCCCGGCCGAGGAATAGAGATAGGCGGCGAGGCAGCGCGCCGACTGCGATTTCGCCAGCAGCCGGCGGGTGTCGGACTTGCCGATGGTGATGTTGCTGGCCGACAGGTTGGCCAGAATGGTGGCGCCCGCCAGCGAGGCCATGGTGCTGGGCGGCGCCGGAACCCACAGATCCTCGCAAATCTCGGCATGCACGACCAGCCCCGGCTGATCCTCCGCCGAGAACAGCAGGTCGGGGCCGAAGGGGGCGGTCAGGTCGCCGATGCGGATCGTCCCGCCGGCGGTGCCGGTGCCCGAGGCGAACTGCCGCCGCTCGTAGAATTCCCGATAGTTCGGCAGATGCTGCTTCGGCACCACGCCCAGCAGTTCGCCCCGGTGGATCGCCACCGCCGTGTTGTAGAGCCGCCCGTCATACAGCAGCGGCGCGCCGACCAGCAGCAGCGGCATCAGCCCGGCCGAGGCCTGCACCAGATCGAGGATCGCCTGCTCCACCGCGTCGATCAGCGGGTCCTGCATCAGCAGGTCGTCGATTGCATAGCCGGACAGCGCCAGCTCCGGGAACAGCGCCACCGCCACCGACTTGTCGTGGCAGGCGCGCGCCGCCTCCAGGATGGCCGCGGCGTTGGCCGCGGGGTCCGCCGGGGTGCAGCGCGTCGTGCAGGCGGCCACCCGCGCGAAGCCGTGCCGATAGATCGAGGTGAAGCTCATGACCCGTCCCTGCTGCCATGCCTGTCCCTGACGCTTCACGATAGGGCGCCGGGGCAGGAAACATAGCAGGAATTTCCTCCGCGTCAGGTCCCCGCAGCGGGCTTTCCGGCCGGAAGGTCCGGAAATGCTTTAGACGCGATACATTGGTTATAAAACCAAAGTCAAATCGATAGTTCGATCGGACATCTCCAGTTAAAATGATGGGGTTGGAGATCATTCCCTCCGACAGCCAAGTTGACCAACGAAGGTGCGTTGGATATAGCCGGAGATCGTTTGCACCGAGAGTCGGCTGACCGACGCCAGAAGGACCCGTTCCCCATCGTGCCATCTGATACGCCGGTCACGCAGCCCGACCAGAACCACGCCGATCCGGCGACTGCCCCGGCCACCGATGCGGCCGTCGCGCCGGTCCCCGTCGCGGCCCCGGTCCCGGCCGATTCCGGGACGGCCCCGGATGACCGGCCGGAAACCTCCTGCTGCATCGTCGGCCTCGGCGCCTCGGCCGGCGGGCTGGAGGCGTTGCAGCGCTTCTTCGATGCCGTGCCGGGCGACAGCGATCTCGCCTATGTCGTGGTCCAGCACCTGTCGCCGGTGCACAAGAGCCTGATGGTCGATTTGCTGGCCAAGCACACGGCGATGGAGGTGGTCCAGGCGACCGACGGCGTTCCGGTCCAGCGCAACACCGTCTATCTGCTGCCGCCCGGCAAGCATCTGAGCATCGAGGATTGCCGGCTGAGGCTGACCGCCAAGGACGCCGGTAGCGGCATGAGCCTGCCGATCGACATCTTCCTGACCGCTCTGGCCCGCGACCAGGGGCCGCTCGCCATCGGCGTCATCCTGTCCGGCACCGGGTCCGACGGCACCCGCGGCCTGATGGCGATCAAGTCCGCCGGCGGCTTCACCGCCGTGCAGCAGCCGGAATCGGCGCAGTTCGACGGCATGCCGCGCAGCGCGCTCGCCACCGGCCAAGTCGACGCCACCCTCCCGCCCGACGAACTGCCGGCCCGCCTGATCGACCATGCGCGCAAGGCGCTGGCCCGCGCCCGCCCGATGCCCGCCCGGCAGCGGCGCGAGGACGGCGACGACCCGCTGGCCCAGATCATCGCGGTCATCCGCTCCGTCACCGGGGTCGATTTCTCCCATTACAAGCTCGCGACCCTGCTGCGGCGGATCGAACGGCGGATGCAGGGCGCCGGGCTGGAATCGATGGAGGAGTATGCCGCCCTGCTGCGGCGGAACAGCGCCGAGACGGTGAACCTCTACAAGGAGATGCTGATCGGCGTCACCCGCTTCTTCCGGGACGAGGCGGCCTTCCGCATCCTGGCGGACCGGGTGATCCCCAGCCTGCTCGCCAACCGCAGCCCGTCCGACATGATCCGCGTCTGGGTCTGCGGCTGCGCCAGCGGGGAGGAGGCCTATTCCCTCGCCATCCTGTTCGCCGAGGCGCAGGAGCGGATGGGCCGCAGCGTCGACGTCAAGATCTTCGCCACCGACATCGACCAGGACAGCATCGAGGTGGCGAGCCTCGGCGATTATCCGCGCTCCATCGCCGAGGATGTGTCGCAGGAACGGCTCGCCCGCTTCTTCACCGCGCGGGGCGACAGCTATGTGGTGTCGCGCGATCTCCGCCGGATGGTGGTGTTCGCCGCGCACAACATCATGCGCGACCCGCCCTTCACCAAGATCGACCTGCTGAGCTGCCGCAACCTGCTGATCTACATGGACCAGCCCTTGCAGCGCAAGGTGCTCAGCCTGTTCCAGTACGCCCTGCGGCAGAGCGGCTTCCTGTTCCTCGGCACCAGCGAGACGCTGGGGGACCTCCAGTCGGACTTCCACACCGTCGACAGCCGCAACAAGATCTTCCAGAGCCTGCGCGCCGGGTCCTTCCGGCTGTCGCGGCTGCTGGTGCCGACGGTGGCCGCCCCGCTGGCCCGCCATGGCGACGACGTCTCGTCCCCGGGGATGGAGGAGGGGGCGGCGATCGACGAGGCGATGGCCGCGCTGATGAAGGCCTATGTGCCGCCCTGCCTGCTGGTCAACGAACAGATGAACATCATGCATGTGTTCGGCGACGCCTCCTCGCTGCTGAAGGTGCCGCCGGGCGAGGCGACGCTGAACGTGCTGAAGATGCTGCCGTCCTCGGTCGCCATGGTGACGGGCACCGCGCTGAACCGCGCCTTCCGCTCGGGCGAGGAATTCGCGCTGTCCAACATCCCGGTGAAGGACCGCGAGGGGGTGGCGGCGCTCAGCCTGCGGGTCCAGCCCTATGTGGCGCGCAAGACCGGGCGGCGCTTCGCCCTGGTGGTGCTGGACCGCGCCAACATGCTGCCGCTGTCGGTGCCGGATTCCGACTTCGACCTGAACGCCGACGCCGCCGAGCGCATCCGCGGGCTGGAACAGGAACTTCTGTCGCGCGGCGAGAATCTCCAGGCGACCATCGAGGAGCTGGAAACCGCCAACGAGGAGCTTCAGGCCACCAACGAGGAACTGCTGGCCTCCAACGAGGAGTTGCAGAGCACCAACGAGGAACTGCAGTCGGTCAACGAGGAGCTTTACTCCGTCAACGCCGAATATCAGGCGAAGGTGGAGGAGCTGACGGAGATCACCAACGATCTGGACAACCTGCTGCGCTCCACCGAGATCGGCACGGTGTTCCTGGACGACGATTTCGTCATCCGCCGCTTCACCCCGGCGGCGGCCAGCTTCATCAACATCATCCCGCGTGACATCGGGCGCTCCATCGCGCATCTGTCGACCAACATCGACTATCCCGACTTCCTGGCCGACATCCGGGCGGTTTTCGGCGGGCGCGAGCCGATGGAACGCCATGTCCGCGTCAATGACGGGCGCTGGGTCCTGACCCGGATCCTGCCTTACCTGACCGACAAGAATCAGGTGGCTGGCGTGGTGGTGACCTTCGTCGACGTCACCGACACCAAGCAGGCGCAGGAGCGGCTGCAGAATGTGCTGGACAGCCTGCCGGAACACATCGCCGTCACCGACCGCGACGGCCGCATCGTCATGGTCAACGCCGCATGGCGCAGCTTCGCCGAGCGCAACGGCGGCGGCACCAAGGGCAATTGCGGGATCGGCACCAATTATCTGGAAGTCTGCCTGACACAGGACGCGATCAAGCAGGACGGCGTCGCCCGCGCGGTGCATGACGGGCTGCACCGCATCCTGGACGGCAAGGCCGACGACTTCACCATTGAATATCCTTGCCATTCATCCGACGAGCAGCGTTGGTTCCTGATGCACGCCACACGTCTGAACGACCCTGACGGCGGTGTCGTCGTCAGTCACATCAACATCACCAACCGGAAATTGATGGAGTTGAGGCTGGACGACGAAGACGTCTCCAAAGACAGCGGCGAAGACGGCCGTGGAGAGGTGGAATGACCGAGGATCGCCCCGGCGGCCTGCGGCGCCGCGCCGAAAGCGTGCTCAGCGGCGGCCATTTCGAGACGGCGGACATCACCGTCACCTCGATGAAGGAACTGCTGCACGAGTTGTACGTGCATCAGGCCGAACTCGAGATCCAGAACGAGGAGCTGCGCAGCGCCCAGCAGGCGCTGGAGGCGTCGCGCCTGCAATATCTCCAGCTGTTCCAGTCGGTGCCGCTCGCCTGTCTGGCGGTGAACGCCGCCGGCATCGTGGGGGAGGCCAACGCCGCGGCCGAGCGCCAGTTCGGGCTGCCGATGCTGCGGCTGAAGGGCCGGCCCCTGACCCTGCTGGTCGACAGCCTCGACCATGGCCGGCTGTTCACCGCGCTGGGCCGGCTGCGCGAGACCGGCGATTGGGTGAGGCAGGAATTCCGTTACGTCGGACCGCAGGGGACCGTCATCGACGGGCTGACCGACGCCCGCACGGTGGCGCTGGACGACGGCGACCGCGGCGACGTGCTGCTGACCATCACTGACCTGACCGAACGGAACGCTTGGCTGCGCGAGGTGCAGCAGGCCCGCGACGACGCGGAACGGGCGCGCGCCGACTACCACCACATCCTGCAATCGGTGGGCGACGGCATTCTGGGGGTGGACGCCGACGGGCGCATCCGCTTCGTCAATGCCGCCGCCGTGACGCTGACCGGCCATCTCGACCTCGACCTGATCGGCCGACCGCCGTCGGACCTGCTGGCCGGTCCGGCGACGGACGGCGACGGCAACCTCCCGGCGGACGGGGGCGGTGCCGCCCGCGCCCTGGCCCTGTCGCTGACCGACGGGCGGCCGCGCAGCGTTGCCTGCGAACGGCTGCGGCGGGAGGACGGCAGCACCGTGCTGGTCGAGGTCTCCATCTCGCCCATGCTGATGCCTGGCAAGCGCCTCGCCCCGATGCAGGAGCGCATCCAGGGGGCGGTGGTCGCCTTCCGCGACGTCACCGCCCGCTGGGCGGCGGAAGCGGCGCTGAACATCAGCGAGCGGCGTCACCGGGTCCTGGTGCAGTCGCTGCACGACGCGCTGGCGCTGACCGCCACCGACGGCCGCGGCCTGCTGGCGAATCCGATGGCCGAACGGTTGCTGAGCGGCCCGGCCCGCCCGCTGCTCGATCCCACCGCGGCCGGCTATGACGGGGACGGGGCGGAGGGGCATCTGGTCCCGGCCACCGCCCCGACCAGTCTGGTGCCGACCACCGCCGGGCGCCGCTTCATCGACGCCAACGGCAACCGCCTGCATGGGCTTCCCCCCGCGGCGGAAGCCGCGCGCAGCGGCAAGCCGGTGGTGGAGCGCATCGTCGGCGTGGTCGAGGGGGAGGAGGCCACCGCCCCGACCCGCTGGCTGCGCGTGTCCAGCCACCCCGTCGCCGACACCGCCGGTCGGGTTGAGGCCGTGGTGTCCAGCGTCGCCGACATCACCGCGGTGAAGGCGCTGGAGCGCGAATTGAACGTCGCGCTGGACGCCCGCGAACGCTTCCTGGCCGCGGCCAGCCACGACCTGCGCCAGCCGGTCCAGGCGCTGCTGCTGCTGTCGGACCTGCTGCTGAAGGAAAGCCTTCCGGCCGAGGCCCGGCGGGTGGCGGGGCAGATCCAGTCCTCGCTGGGCGGGCTGGGCGGCATGCTGGACGGGATGCTGGATATCTCCAAGCTGGAGGCCGGACTGGTCGCGCCGCATCCGGAGCCGGTGGACATCGGTGCCCTGCTGGCCCGCCTGCATGGGGAATTCGCCCCGCTGGCGGAGAGGGGCGGGCAGGACCTGCGTCTTGTGGCGCCGCCGATGGCGACGCGGACCGACCCCGGCCTGCTGGAACGGGTCCTGCGCAACCTGCTCTCCAACGCGCTGCGCTACGCTCCCGGCGGACGGGTGCTGCTGGGTGCGCGCCGGCGCGGCGACCGCCTGCAGATCGAGGTGTGGGACAGCGGCATCGGCATCGCCGACCAGCACATCGACCGCATCTTCCAGGACTTCTATCAGGTCGGCAACGCCGCCCGCGACCGCCGGGAAGGGCTGGGGCTGGGGCTGAGCATCGCCAAGCGGCTGGTCACGATGCTGGACGGCCGCATCGACGTGACCTCCTCGCTCGGCCGCGGCAGCCGGTTCACCGTCAGCCTGCCGCTGACCGAGCCGAGCCCCGGCACGCAGGCACGGGCCGGCGGCACCGCACCGGTCGCGCTCACCGACGGCAGCGAAGACCGGCTGATCATGCTGGTGGAGGACGACGCCGTCATCCGCATGGCGCTGGCCCTGATGCTGGAGGATTGGGGCTTCCGCGTGGCCGAGGCCGGCAGCGGCACCGAGGCGGACGGCCTGCTGGACGAACTGATCGAGGCCGGGCAGCGCCCCGACGTCATCCTCGCCGACTACCGCCTGCCGGAGGGCACCACCGGACTTATGGTGATGGACATGGTCCGCCGCCGCCTGTCGCGCGACGTGCCCGGCGTGCTGCTGACCGGCGACACCTCTGCCGACCGCCTGCGCGAAGCGGCCGGTGCCCAATGTGCCCTGCTGCACAAACCCATCCAGCCCAACCGTCTGCGGGATACCTTGAGTGCCGCACTGAACGGCTGAAAAGGACGGCCGCGCCTGAAAATGCCCTGCCATTTTTCGGAGTAGCCATTCGGGCGGCTTTTCGCCCCCGTCACTTTTGACTCAGGTCAATGTTACCAATACGGGAGAGTTCAGACTGTAGGGACTACGCACGATGTGCGTCGACGGCGGCAAGCGAGACCGGTTCATGCCCACCAACACCGATGCCAGCCTCTTACGCCGGAAGGTTCGCGCCCGCGCCGCCAGAGTATCGGCGTTGCTGTCGGCCGGTCTGTTCGTCGGATTCCTGCTGCTGATCGTCGTGTTCCTGGAGTACCGCCGCGCCATCGACTGGGTGGACCACACGCACGAGGTGATCTCCACCGTCGAGGAACTGCAGTCCAGCCTGTCCGACGCCGAGTCCAGCCAGCGCGGTTACCTTCTGTCGCTGGATCCCCAATATCTGGTTCCTTATGCCGAGGGAACGGAGCGCAGCCGCAGGCTTCTCGACCGCCTGGATCTGTTGACCGCCGACAACCCGGCGCAGCAGGACAAGGTGAAGGCCCTGCGCACGCTCACCCAGGCCAAGCTGGACCGCATGGCCGAGATGCTGCGGCAGGCCGACGGGCTGGGGCTGGACCGGGCGCTGGCGACCTTCCGGGAGGGAACGGGCGCCAGCCTGATGACCGGCATCCGGCAACTGACCACCACCATGCGGGGGGAGGAGGATGCTCTGCTCGCCCGGCGCAGCCGGCACGCCACCATCCTCGAAATCCTGATGATCGCCTATGCGCTGACTTTCGCGGCGGTCACGGGATGGCTCGGCACCACCACCGTCCGGCGGCTGGAGCGCGATTACCAGGCCGAGCGGGCGGAGGGGACGGCGCTGGCCGCCGCCCTCGACGAGAACCGCATCCTGCTCGACGAAGTGAACCACCGGGTGAAGAACTCGCTGCAGATCGTCGCCAACCTTCTGCGGACCCAGGCGCTGCGGCACCACAACACCGATGTGCGCCAGGAACTGCTGGACAGCAGCAGCCGCGTCCTCGCCATCGCCGAGGTCCACCGCCGACTGTACGGCGAGGGGGCGGTCCACGACACCGTGGAACTGTCGGACCTAATCCGTAGTATCGCCGAGAACGCCATTCCCGCGACCGCCACAAGCGAGCCGGCGATGGCCATGGCGGTGGACACCCCCCTGTCGGCGCCGGTCGACACCGCCGTTCCGGTGGCGCTGATCGTGAACGAGCTTCTGACCAACACCTACAAACATGCCTTCCCCAATGGCCGGTCCGGCACGATCAGGCTCGGCATGGGGGTGGAGGGCAACGAGGTCAGCATCGACGTCACCGACGACGGTGTCGGCCTACCGGATGATGTCGCAAGCAGCGAGGGCGGCGGATTCGGGCTGAACACGGTCCGCAATCTTACGCGGCAAATAAGGGGGAGACTGGAGATCGAACGTTTGACACCGGGGACGCGCTTCCTTTTAACTTTCCCCATCAAACCAAGAACGCCTACCCGGGCGTGATCCCTCCCGGTCCTGTACGACATTTACAAGAAAAACAATGAAGATACTGATAATTGAAGACGAGTTCCTGATCGCAGAGGGTGTGTCCCTGACTCTCGAGTCGGCCGGGCACGAGGTGACGGGGATCGCCGAAGATCTGCCCTCCGCCCTGGCGCTGGCCCGGCGGCATCCGCCCGACATGGCCTTCGTCGACATCAAGCTCGCCAACGGATCGAACGGCCTCGACGTCGCCCGCGAGTTGAAGGCGCTGGGCATCGCCTGCGTCTTCGCCACCGGGAACCCGCCCAACAAGGCGCAGGCGGGCGGGGTCGGCCTCGGCTACATCGCCAAGCCCTTCTCCCCCCGCGTGCTGGTCCAGACCGCGGCCTTCGTCGGCACCCTGCTCGCCACCGGTGCCGCCGCCGCCGCTCCCAACGGCTTCGTCATCCTGTAGGGCGCGCCCGCAACCCGGTGATCAGAACCCGGTGAAGCGTGTGAACGCTTCCGCCGGCTCGCGCTCCGTCTGGAAGGTGTTTTCCCGCGCCGACCAGTCGGCGTGTCCCAGCGCCATGCCGCTGGCGATGATCTCCGTATTCGGCAGGCCGAGATGGCGGGCGGTGATGGCGTGGCGGTAGCAGAAGGCCGCCTGCGGGCAGGTTTCCAGCCCGAAGCCGCGGGCGACGATCATCACGTTCTGCATGAACATGCCGAGGTCGAGCCAGGCGCCCTTGCCCATGTCGCGGTCGATGGCGAAGAACAGCCCGACCGGCGCCCCGAAGAACAGCCAGTTGCGGCCATGCTGCCGCGCCATCCGCTCGCGGTCGCCCTTGGCGATGCCGACCGAGCCGTAGAGCGCCCAGCCCACCGCCCGCCTCCGGCCCAGATAGGGCTCCCGCCAGCTTTCCGGGTAATAGGGATATTCCGGCACCTCCGGTTCGCCCGCCTCATGGGCGGCCAGCAGCTCGGCCGACAGGGCGGCGCGCGCCTCCCCGGCGATGGCGTGGACCTTCCAGGGCTGGATGTTGGACCCGCTCGGCGCCCGCGCGGCGAGGTCGAGGATGCGCAGCACCGTCCCCCGCTCCACCGGAGTCGGCAGGAAGGCGCGGATGCTGCGCCGGCCGGCGACCGCGTCCAGTGCGGAAAGGGCAGGGGCGTCGCTCATCCCGCCACCTCCACCGCCACTTCCACTGCCGGCTCATGCCGGACCGGGAAGTTGACCGAGCGGGCGATGAAGCACTTCTCCGCCGCATCGTGATGCAGTTCCAGCGCCTTCGCGGCGTCCGATCCCGGCGCCAGAGTCACCCGCGGTCGCAGCACGACGCTGCTGAACTGCCCGCCGCCGTCCGGCCCCTCCTCCATCACCCCTTCGGCCTCGTCGGCATAGGCGGTGACGGCGATCCCGGCCGTCGCGCAGAGATGCAGGTACCAGAGCTGGTGGCAGGCCGACAGCGAGGCGACCAGCATGTCCTCCGGGTTCCAGCGCGCCGGGTCGCCGCGGAAGGCCGGGTCGGAGGAGCCGGGGATCGCCGGCTTGGCCCCGGCGCCGATCCTGTGGTCGCGGCTGTAGGCCTTATAGCCCGAGGTGCCGGTGCCGAGATTGCCGGTCCACTCCACCCGCACGGCATAGCGGTGTTCCCTGTGCGCCATCCTTCCCTCTCCTTCCCTGTCTATTGCATCACCACCATCAGAAGCGCCGGCAGCGCCACGAAGGCCATGGCGGTGGAGCCCAGCACCATGCCCGCCACATCCTCCGGCGAATTGCCATAGCGCAGAGCCCACAGATAGTTGAAGACCGCCACCGGCATGGAGCTCTGCACCAGCACCACGCCGCGCGCCGCCCCGGTCAGCCCCATCGCCCACACCACCAGCAGCCCCATGGCGAAACCGGCGGTCAGCCGGAAGGCCGACATCGAAAGCGCCCGCACCGCTCCCGACAGCCGCAGCTTCGACAGCGCAACTCCAAGCGAGAACAGCATCAGCGGCACCGCGCAATTGCCCAGCAGCGTGGTGGTGTTGCCGATCCAGGCGGGCAGGGGAAGCCCGGCCAGTTGGATCGCCACGGCGAGCGCCACCGCGTAGATCGTCGGCGTGCGCGCCATCTGCGCCAGATCGAAGCGTCCCGCCGCCAGCGCCGGCCCCAGTGTGAACTGCCCCACCGACATCACCGCATAGAACAGCACGGCAAGGCTGAGCCCGGCCTCGCCGAAGGCGAAGAGGCAGAGCGGCAGCCCCAGATTTCCCGCATTGGGAAAGGCCATCGCCGGCACATAGACCCGCAGCGGCAGACGCGCCGCCAGCAGCACCGGCACCGCCGCCAGCGCGGTCAGCACCATGCAGGCGGTCGCCGCCGCCGCCATCTCCGCCATCACGTCGGCCGACAGATGCAGCCGGGTCAGCGCCGAGAACACCAGGCAGGGCGACGACACGTTGATCGCGAAGGTGGTGATGAAGGCGCTGTCGTAGGGAAGCTGCGCGCGTGTCCAGCCATAACCCAGCGCCGCCACCACGAACACGGGGGCCAGCACGGCGAAGGCATCGGACAAAAGGACGAGGGTGGGCATGCAACTGCTGGCTGGGTGAATGGTCCGCCACGATGACGGCATTCCCCTCCCGCGTCATCCCCCCAGGCCCGACCAAGCCCAAGCTCCTGTGCAGGGCAGCCGCGCAAACGAACCGATTGCCGCCCGCATCCCACCCGATTCGCCGGCCCACCCGACACCACAACGCGTGTCCCCACCGCCATACAACTGTAGCCCGAATGCAACGCGAAGGAATTGATCGCATTTTCACAATGTTTATCAAAAGGCAGTAACGATTTGTAACGAAGCTTGAGCCATAAGGGGGCACCCACTATGGTGCGATGGCCTCATTCCGCGGATCTTCATGACACCTTCCCCGGGCGCCAAGACCGTTGTTCGATCCCTGAACAATAAGGCGCAGCAATTCAAAAGACAGCCGAATCAGAACAACCGCCGGTTTTCGCTGCGTTCCGTTCTGCTTTGGATTCTTTTGTTGCTGTCGGCGGGTTTGTTTCTTGCGCTCGCGGCGCTGCCCGTCGGAAGATTTGCCAGCGCAGCCATTTCCGTCGGCGTCGTGGCGGCGGCCTTCGTGCTTGGGCGCTTCGCCCGGCGCTTCTGGCATGCCCGCACGCTGACCGTCCTGCTGCTGGCTTTCGTCACCTTCCGCTATTTCTTCTGGCGGCTGACCGGCACGCTGCCTCCGGTGGACGATCTGGTGAATTTCGTTCCCGGCGTCACCCTGTTCGCGGCCGAAGCGCTGTCCTTCGTGCTGTTCCTGACCTCGCTGTTCGTCATCATCGATCCCGTCGCCCGCGAACCGTCGGAGCCGACGGGCGACCCCGCCCTCTGGCCCAGCGTCGACGTCTACATCCCCTCCTACAACGAGGAGCCGGAACTGCTGGAGACGACGCTGGCCGCCGCGGTCTGCATCGACTACCCGCGCGACAAGCTGCACGTCTATCTGCTGGACGACGGCGGCACCGACCAGAAGCTGGCCCACAGCGACCCCGGACAGGCCGCCGCGGCGAAGCAGCGGCGCGAGACGCTGACCGCGCTGTGCGAACGGCTGCAGGTCACCTACATGACCCGTCCGCGCAACGAGCATGCGAAGGCCGGCAACATCAACCACGCCTTCCAGAAGACGTCGGGCGACCTTGTGCTGATCCTGGATGCCGACCATGTGCCGACGGTGGGCATCCTCAAGGCGACGGTGGGATTCTTCCAGCAGGACCCCGGCCTGTTCCTGGTCCAGACGCCGCATTTCTTCGTCAATCCCGACCCGGTCGAATACAACCTCGGCACCTTCGAACGGATGCCGAGCGAGAACGAGATGTTCTACTACTCGATCCAGCCGGGGCTGGACCGCTGGAACGGCTCCTTCTTCTGCGGCTCCGCCGCCATCCTGCGCCGCGCGGCGCTGGAGGAGGTTGGCGGCTTCAGCGGCGACACGGTGACGGAGGATTGCGAAACCGCGCTGGAGCTGCATGCGCGCGGCTGGCGCAGCGTCTACCTGCCGCGCCCGCTGATCGCCGGGCTGCAGCCGGAAACCTTCGACAGCTTCATCGCCCAGCGCTCGCGCTGGACCCAGGGCATGATCCAGCTGTTCCTGCTGAAGAACCCGCTGTTCAAGCGCGGCCTGACCATCGCGCAGCGGCTCTGCTATACCAGCACGATGCTGTACTGGTTCTTCTGGTTCTGGCGGCCGATCTTCCTGCTGTCGCCGCTGTGCTACGCCCTGTTCGGGCTGGAGATCTACCGCATCAACCTGCCGGACTTCGCCTGCTTCGTCATTCCGCACGTCTTCGCCGCCGCCTTCCTGTCGCAGTTCCTGCATGGGCGGATGCGCTGGCCGCTGTTCTCGGAACTGTACGAGTATCTGCAGTCCTTCCACGTCTCCCGCGCGGCGATCGCCACCCTGATCCGGCCGCGCGACCCGGTCTTCAAGGTGACTGCCAAGGGCCAGTCGGTGGACGAGGACGGCTTCTCCCCGCTGGCCACGCCCTTCATCGTCACCACGCTGCTGCTGGCCGCCGGGCTGGCCGCCTGCGCATGGCGCTATTCCATGTTCCCGGAACACCGCGCCGCCATCGTCCCGGTGGCGGTCTGGTGTTCGCTCAGCTTCCTGCTGGCGCTGGGCGGCCTCGCCGTCGTCTTCGAGCGCAAGCGCGTCCGCCGGCAGGAGCGCTTCACCGTCGACCGTCCCGCCGTGCTTAATCTCGCGGACGGAACCGGCATCGACCTGACCGTCGCCGACGTGTCGGCGGGTGGCGTCGGCATGCTGGTCGATCCGAAATGGCGCGACGACATCTCCCGGCCGGACCAGACGCCGGTCCTGACCATCACCGCGACGGAGACGGAGGCGGCGACCACCACCGGCGTGCGCATCTTCCGCATCGAGATGCGCAACGGCGAACTGGCGGTCGGCGCCGGCTTCGCCCCGCGCGACCGCCAGGATATCGTGGAAATGGCGCGTTTCGTCTTCGGCAATAGCGTCGGCTGGGATGTCTTCCTCGACCGCAAGCGGGTGGCCGCCCCGACCTTCTTCGGCGGGCTGCTGTTCTTCGCCACGCGGGTGGTGCCGCGGCTGGGCCACGTCCTGCTGGCATTGCCGCGCGCCTTGCGGCGCATCCTGAGCTTCCAGGCTCCGTAACGGCCATGGCGCGGGCTCAGATTCATACCCGCAGCCCAAGGGCTGCCTGCAACCGCACCGTTGGTGGCCTTCTGGTCCTGCTGTCCCTGTGCCTTGCCCTGTGGGCCGGCTGGGCGGCGCCGGCCCATGCCGCGGACCGGCGGGTGATCCCGCTGTCGAACCTGCGCGACGGCCAGCCGGAGGTCACCCTGCATGGCGAGACGGAGACTGTGGCCCTGCGCGCCGTGCTGCCGCCGGTGGTGGGCCTGACCTCCGTCGTGCTGGCGCTGACCTACGAGAACGGCATCGACATCCTGCCCGAGAAGGGATCGATGTCGGTCTACATCAACGGGTCCCCGGTGGCCGACCTGCCGCTGTCCGCCTTCCGCGGGCCGGTCAACGCCTCGATCACCCTGCCGGCCAGCCTGATGCGGCCGGGCGAGAACCAGATCGTCTTCCAGACCAACGCGCAGCACCGCGCCATCTGCACGGTCCGCGGCACCTACGACCTGTGGGCGCGGGTGAACCTCGCCGCCTCGTCGCTGACCCTGGTGTCGGACGGCGGCGTTCCCGCACCCGACCTCGCGATGATGCGGCAGTTGCTGGTCGCCGCCGACCGGGCGCGCGAACCGCTGGCCATCCTCCATCCCAGCAGCGAGATCGACGCCGATCATCTCGGCTGGGGCGCCATGGTGGCGCAGTCCTACGGCCTGCTGCTGGGCGACCAGACGCCGCGGGTGACGGCGGTGCCGGCACAATCCGCGGCCAAACCCGGAGCCTCCGGCTCGCCGTCGCTGGAGAGCCTTCCCCTGCCGGGCGGCAAGAACGTGCTGATCGGCACCCGCGACCGCATCGCCCCGCTGCTGGGCGAGGCGCGGGCCGCCGCCATCACCGGCCCCTTCCTGGCGGTCTACCCGGTTCCCGCTCCCGGCGGCGGCTCCTTCGTCGCCGTCGCGTCCGGCCGCACGCAGCAGGAGGTGGATCAGGCGGTGATGCGGCTGGCCGACGTCTCCCGGCCGCTGCCGACCCAGTCCGCCATGATCGTCACCGACGCGGCCCCGCCGGCACCCCTGCCGCAGCCGCCTGTGCAGGCGGAGGGGCGCTACCGCCTGTCGGAGCTGGGCTTCCAGACCGTCCAGCACAGCGGCTACCGCTATACCGGCCGCTTCACCCTGACCCTGCCCACCGGTTTCGCTCCGGTCAGCGACCGCTCCATCCTGTTCCACGTCAACGGCGCGTTCGAGGGCAACCTCGGTCCGGGCGCCGTGCTGAACGTCCGAGTGAACGGCAAGGCGGCGGGCGCCATCGAAGTCGACAAGCGGTCCAGCGGCGTGATCGACAATGGCGAGATGCCGCTGCCGATGGCGATGTTCCGCCCCGGCCCCAACGTGATCGAGATGGAGGCGGAGCTGCCCCCGGCCGGTGGCACCGACTGCGTCTTCGCGGTGCGGCGCCCGACCTTCACCCTGCTCGACAGCTCCAGCATCGAAATCCCCGGCTTCGCCCGCCTCGTCACTCTGCCCAGCCTGGGCGGCTTCGCCAACACCGCCTATCCCTACGGCGGCCTTGCGGGTGGGGAGCCGGCGGCCCCCTTCGACCTCGTGGTCGTCGGGCGCGAGCCCGCGTGGTTCGGCGCGGCCTGGAGCCTGACCGCCCGGCTGGCGCAGCGGGCCGGCGACCTGATGGCGGTGGTGCCCTACACCGGCTGGGACGGTGCGCCGGACGACAACGCGCTGATCGTCGGCCCGGTCGCGGCCCTGCCGCAGGCCGTCTTCGCCTCTTCGCCCCTGCCGGCCGACCGTCTCGCCGGCCTGCTGGAGGCCGGGGCCCTGATCGCCCAGGCCAGTGCGCGGGGCGAGCCGATGGCGGCGGCCGACCGCCGCGCCCTGGTCGACCGGCTGCGGCTGGGCTGGTCCGGCACCCCCCGTCCGGGCGTGGTCCGGCCCGGTGCCATGTCCTCGTCCTTCGGTATCGCAGGGACAGCGCAGGCCGCCGACAACGGCGCCCAGAACCGCTGGCAGCGGATGGCCGGCGACGCCAAGGACAATGCGTCCGGTTCCGGCGGCTGGGTTCCCGACTGGGCCCGTCGCGTCATGGCCGCCGCAGCCCGCTACATCAACCACTGGACGGTGGAGGATGCCCCGGTCGATGTCGTCGCACTGACCGAGAATGCCGATCAGCTGCCGGAGGCGGCGCTCCTGCAATACCGGGCGCCCGGTGCCGATCCGTTGACCTGGACGCTGCTGACCGCGTCGGACCCCCGCTCCATCGACCGGGCCATGCGCAGCCTGGGGGAGGCCGGCCTGTGGGACAAGCTGCGCGGCGGCGGGGCGCTGTGGAGCAGTGCTGCGCCCGCCGTCACCACGCTGGAGGCGTCGCGCCCCTACCAGATCATTCTCAACCCCTTTGACATCGGCAACCTGATCCTGATCCTGGCCCGCAACCTGTCGCAGCGGATCGAGCTTCTGTTCGCCCTGCTGCTGGGGACCGCGGTGGTGCTGACGATCAGCATGCGTCTTCTGCTGAAGCATGGACATCGGGAACGGAGCGGGCCATGACCCCAACACGGCGTGACGTGCTGATCGGGACGGCGTCCCTGGGATTGGCGGCGGCAGGTCTGGCGGCGTCGCCGGTCGCCGCCGCCCCCTACGATGCGGCAGCGTGGCATCGCTATGCCGAGCGATTCCTGCAGCCGGACGGGCGGATCGTCGACAGCGGCAACAAGGGCGTCAGCCATTCCGAAGGGCAGGGCTACGGCATGCTGCTGGCGGCGGCGGCGGGCGACCGCTCCGCTTTCGACCGGATGTGGGGCTGGACCCAGCGCACGCTGATGGTGCGCGGCGACGGGCTGGTGGCGTGGCGCTGGACGCCCGACGGCGGCGTCACCGACCGCAACAACGCGTCCGACGGCGACATGCTGATCGCCTGGGCCCTGTTGCGCGCCGCCGAGCTGTGGAAGACCGAGGCCTACCGCACCGCCGCCGTCGCCATCGTCAAGGCGCTCGAATCCGGGCTGCTGGTGGAGCATGCCGGGCTGACCGTCCTGCTGCCGGGGCGCGACGGCTTCCGCAAGGGCGACACGCTGGTCCTCAACCCCAGCTATTGGATCTTCCCGGCAATCCGCGCCTTCGCCGCCCTGCCCGGCGGAGAACGCTGGGGCCGGCTGACCGACGCCGGTCTGGTCCTGCTGTCGAAGGCCCGCTTCGGCGGGTTCCAACTGCCGCCGGACTGGATGGCGCTGGATGCCGCCGGCACCATCACCGTCGCCGACGGCTTCAAGAAGCAGTACGGCTACGACGCCGTGCGCGTGCCGCTCTATCTGGCCTGGGACGGCTACCGCGATCCCTATTATTTCCGGCCCTATGCCGATCTGGTGGCGAAGTTCGGCGGATCGACGGTCCCTGCCACCGTCTCGCTGCCGGGCGGCACCACCACGCAGGTGGCGGCCTCCGTCGGCATGCTCGCGGTCTACCGGCTGGCCTGCCGACTTGCCGGCGCCGGGGCGGGAGCCGGCGACATGGTGACCGTGCCGCCGCTGGCGCCCGACGAGGATTACTACTCCACCACCCTGTTCCACCTCTCCGCGCTGGCGGCCCAGAGCCTGGGGATCGACCCGTGACCCGTCCCGTCCTTCTTTCGACCCTTCTTCTTGCCGGCATCGCCGCGCTCGCCGGCGGGAGCGGTGCCTGGGCACAGTCGCATGGCGGCGGCCGCGCGCTCGCCCCCGGCGTCAAGGTGGAGGTGGCGCCGGCTCCCGGCAGCGGCTCCGCCCCCGCCGCCGGCAAGGTGGATGAGACGGCGCTGCGCTATTACGCCCGCATCGGCGACGGCGAAAGGCTGGAGGCGGAGATCGCCCGCCTGCGCGCCCTCGATCCGACCTGGGAGCCGCCCAAGGACCTGTTCGCGCCGCAGCCGACCACCCCCGGCGTGGACGAGACCCCGTTCTGGACCCTGGTATCGGCCGGCAAGGTGGCGGAGGCGCGCGCCGCCATCGCCGAACAGCGGCGCAAGTCGCCCTCCTGGCAGCCGTCGGACAAGCTGCTGCAGGAACTCGACCTCGCCGAGAGCGCCGGGCGCATCCGCTCCGCCAGCGACACCAAGCGCTGGCAGGAGGTGGTGGACGCCGCCGCCGCCAACCCGGAAGCGGTGGCCTGCAACCGGCTGGACAACGCGTGGCGCCTTGCCGAGGCCTATGCCGAGCTGAAGCAGACCGACCGCGCCTTCGAGACCTACAGGACCATCGTCACCAGCTGCCCCAAGGCCAAGGAGCGGCGCGACACCATCTTCAAGGCGTCGCGTTACCTCAGCCCCGACCGGCTGCGCGAGCTGACGGCGCTCGGCGCCACCGCCAATCCGGCGACGGGGGAGGATTACTCCACCGTCCGCACCGCCGAGGCGGAGCTTGAGACCGGCCGTCTGCTGGAAAGGCTGGGCAATGCCAAGTCCGGCGCCCTGTCCGCCGCCGACCTGTCGCGCGTCCAGGGCATCGTCCGCGACAAGCAGGATGCCGACGGCGCCATCGCGCTCGGCTGGTACTTCCAGAAGCAGAAGAACTTTGCCGAGGCGCAGAGCTGGTTCTCCCAGGCCAACGGCTGGGCGCCGTCCGACCGGACGGCGGAAGGTCTGGTGCTGGCCTACAACGGCTTGGGCGAGAAGGCGCAGGCCCGTGCCGCCGCCGCCCCGTGGAAGGGCAAGTCGACCCGCGTCGATCAGGCGCTGAAGGCGGTGGACCCGCCGCGCGGGCCGGCCGGCGGGCGCGGCGGTCCGCAGGGGCCGAGCGAGCTTGACCGGGCGCTGGCCCGCCAGGACTATGCCGCCTGCATCGCCATCATCCGCGCCTCCATCGCCAGGAGCGGCCCGACCGCCGCCCTTCTGCAGCAACGCGGCTGGTGCCTGCTGGAACTGAAGCGCCCGTCGGAGGCCGAAGCCGCCTTCGCCGAGGCGCAGGTTCTGGCCGCGCGCGAGCCGGCCAAGGCCGGCGTGGCGGCCGGCGGCGCATCGGCCGGAGCGCAGATCCCCAGCCGCACCCCGTCGGCCGGCGGCCTGCCGCAGACGGCGACCCTGGCGCAGGAGAACGCCTACGGGCAGGCCATCGCCCGTCTGGCGACCGGCGATGTCGCCGGCCTGGCCCGCGACCTGCCGCGTGCCAACATGACGGCGGCGCAGAAGGCGGAAATCCGCGCCTCGCTGATGGCGACGGAGGCGAACCGGGCGCTGGAGGACAAGCGCTACAACGACGTGCTGCGCCTGCTCGACGCCCGCAGGGAGCTGGAGCCGGAACCGCGCAATCTCGGCATTCTGCGCGGCTGGGCGCTCTACAACCTGATGCGCTACGACGAGGCCTATGCCCAGTTCAAGGCCATCGACGACCGGCTGAGCACCGAGGAATCGCGCGAAGGCGTCACCATCACCTGGAAGACGATTTACCATGACTGGTAAGGGAGCCCCGATGCCCGAGACTCCAATGGCCCGGACCGGCCGGCGACGCACCGTCCTGCTGGCGACGCTGGCCGCCGTCACCCTGCTGACCTCGGGCTGCGCCGGCTGGGTGCGCGACAACCTGACCCAGGCGCCCACCCCCTGGCGCCGCATCCAGCCCGCCGCGCTGCCGGTGACGCTGCCGGACAGCCGCGACTTCCCCATCGTCGCCGCCCGCATGCGCGACACCGGCACCGTCTACAAGAGCTACATCGTGGCGCTGGGCAACCCCACGGTTCTGCCGGGCGAGAACCGGCTGACGGTGGACGTGCAGACCCTGCCCGACAGCCTGTTTGGTGCCCTGGTCCAGCCGCCCCGCGTCTTCCCGGTCCCGCTCTACACCATGGAGACGCTGACCGCGACGACGGAGCGGGAGTTCCCGGACATGCGCATCAAGGTCGCCGACGGCGCCCGCCGCAACCGCTACGGCGACTACGACTACGTCACCGCCCAAGACGGCGAGAACAGCTGCGTCCTCGCTTGGCAGCTGATCAGCGACCGCAAACGCACGTTGCCGGAACGGATCGAGGCGATCCGGCTGGACTACCGGGTCTGCGGCGTCGGCTCCAACATCCGCGCCCTGCTGGCCCCGTTCGAGGCGATGACGCTGACCCTGCCGGAAACCGTGCTGGAATCCCTCGACCTAGGCGGCCTGTAGGAGAGGGTCAGGCCGCCCGCGCCGTTTCTCCCCGTCGCAGCCGCTCCTCCAACGCCCGCCAGCGCGGCTCGACCGCCTCCCATGCCCGCTGCTTGACCGGCCCGAAGCCGCGGATCTCCTGCGGTAGCGCGGCCAGCTCCACCGCGGTGGCGAGTCTGTCCGCCGACAGCTGCTCCGCGATCTCCGCCACCGTCGCTTCATAGCGGGCGATCAGCGCGCGTTCCATCCTGCGCTCCGCCGTATAGCCGAACGGGTCGAGCGCCGTGCCGCGCAGCCGCTTGCAAGCCGCCAGCCCGCGGAACACCGGCAGGATCCAGGCGCCGAGCGCCATCTTGCGCGGCTCCCCGTACCCGTTGGTGTCGCGCGCCAGCAGGGGAGGGGCGAGGTGGAAGACCGGCTTCCAATCGCCCTCGAACCGCTCGTCCAGGCTTTTTCGGAAAGCCGGATCGCTGTGCAGCCGGGCGACCTCATACTCGTCCTTGTAGGCCATCAGCTTGAAGGCGCTGCGCGCCACCGCCTCGGCCAGCGCGGTCGACCCCGGAGCCACGCGGTCCTCCGCCTGCCGTGCCCGCTCCACCAGCGCGCGGTAGCGCTCGGCATAGGCGCGGTCCTGATACGCCGCCAGGAACGCCGCCCGCCGCTCCACGATGGTGGCGAGGTCAGTAGCCGGCGCCTCCTCCTCGACCCCCAGCCCCGCCAAAACCTCCGGCCGGTGCGCGGCGAGGCGGCCGAAGGCGAAGGCGCGCAGGTTGGCGGCGACGCCGGTGCCGTTCAGCTCGATGGCGCGGGTCAGCGCCTCCAGCCCGACCGGCAGCAGCCCCTTCTGGAAGGCGACGCCCATCAGGAACACGTTGGCGAGGATGCTGTCGCCGAACAGTGCGGTGACCACCCGGTTGGCGTCCACCACCTCGACCTGCTCGGCCCCCGCCGCCCGGCGCAGGCTGCGCAGCAGCGCCCCCGCATCCGGCAGCTTCGTCCCGTCGCGGGTGAAGGCCCCGGTCGGTGCGACATGGGCGTTGGCCACCACCCGCGTCCGCCCCAGCCGCACCGTCTTCAGCGCGTCCGGCGAGGCCGCGACCACCGTGTCGCAGGCCAGCACCAGCTGCGCCCGCTTCGGGTCGATCCGCGCCTGATGCAGCAGCGCCGCGTCCCCCGCCACCCGCAGATAGCTGTAGACCGCGCCGCCCTTCTGCGCGAAGCCCATGAAGTCGAGCACCGAGGACGCCTTGCCCTCCAGATGCGCGGCCATCGCCAGCACCGCGCCGATGGTGACGACGCCGGTCCCGCCGACCCCGACGATCAGGATCTCCGCCAACTCCTCCGTCAACTCCCCGGCCGCGCCATACCGCGGCAGCGGCAGCGCCGCCAGATCGTCGGCGAAGCGCGCGGCCACCCTGTCCGGGTCCGGCTTGCGCAAGCTCCCACCCACCACCGAGACGAAGCTGGGGCAGAAGCCGTCGGCGCAGGAATAATCCTTGTTGCAGCTGGACTGGTCGATCTGCCGCTTCACCCCGAACTCGGTCTGTTTCGGCTGCACCGACAGGCAGTTCGATTTCTTGCCGCAGTCGCCGCAGCCTTCGCAGACCAGATCGTTGATGACCATCCGCCGCGCCGGGTCGGCCATGGTGCCGCGCTTGCGCCGCCGCCGCTTCTCCGCCGCGCAGGTCTGCTCATAGACGATTGCCGTAACGCCGGGAATGTCGCGCATCTCGCGCTGCACGGCGTCCAACTCCTCGCGTTGATGAACCGTGGTGAAGGGCGCCAGCCCCAACCGGCTGTCGTACTTCTCCGGCGCGTCGCTGACCACGGCGATGCGGGTGATGCCCTCCGCCGCCAGTTGGCGGGTGATGGCGTCGACGGAGATCGGGCCGTCCACCGGCTGGCCACCGGTCATGGCGACGGCGTCGTTGAACAGGATCTTGTAGGTGATGTTGATCTTGGCGGCCACCGCCTGCCGGATCGCCAGCAGGCCGGAATGGAAATAGGTGCCCTCGCCCAGATTCTGGAAGATGTGCGGCCGCTTGCTGAACGGCGCCTGCCCGATCCAGCTGACGCCCTCGCCGCCCATCTGGCTCAGCCCCACCGTGTCGCGGTCCATCCACGACGCCATGAAGTGGCAGCCGATCCCGGCCATCGCCTTGCTGCCCTCCGGCACCTTGGTCGAGCTGTTGTGCGGACAGCCGGAGCAGAAATACGGAGTCCGCGCCAGAGCAGGATTGATTGCAGGGGCGATAGGCGCCTCTCCCGGCAGCAGCTCCGCCAGCCGCGCCGAGAAATCCTGTTCCGGGAAGCGGTGGCGGATGCGCTCCACCAGCGCCTTGGCGACGATCCACGGCCGCAGTTCCCCGGTGGCGGGCAGCAGCGGGGCGCCGAACTCGTCGGTCTTGCCGACCACGGCGCGCGGCCTCTCCCCGGCCGGCAGGTGGAACAGCAGGTCCTTCAGCTGCCCCTCGACGACCGGCGCCTTCTCCTCCACCACCAGCACCTCGTCGGCGCCGCGGGCGGCGGCGAGCGCGAAGTCCGGCTCCAGCGGCCAGGAGAGGCCGATCTTGTGGACCGACAGCCCGATCCGCTCCGCCTCCGCCGGCCCGATGCCGAGCAGCCGCAGAGCCTCCATCAAATCGAGATGCGCCTTGCCGGTGGTGACGATGCGCAGCCAGCCGGCCCGGCCCATCACCGTCCGGTCGATG
Organism: Pseudomonadota bacterium; assembly: GCA_023423695.1. Taxonomy (GTDB): domain Bacteria; phylum Pseudomonadota; class Alphaproteobacteria; order Azospirillales; family Azospirillaceae; genus Azospirillum. The sequence continues at coordinate 181,967 of JAFAFA010000011.1, forward strand.
CGGTTGACGCGGGCGAAGGCCTTCACCGCCGCGACCTTGGCGGCCAGCCGTTCCTCGATGGCGAGGCTGGGCAGGTCGGGCCAGCGGTAATGCAGGCCCCCCGGCGGCGGATCGAACGCCACCGGCAGGAAGCCGCCCTCCAGCGCCGGAATCCGCACGGTGCCCGAGCTTTCCACCGATTCCGAGATCGCCTTGAACCCGACCCAAGCGCCGGAGAAGCGCGACAGGGCATAGCCGTACAGCCCGAATTCCAGATAGTCGCGGATGCCGGCCGGGTTCAGCACCGGCATCGACCAGGCGATCATGGCGAGGTCGCTCTGGTGCGGCATGCTGGACGACACGCAGCCATGGTCGTCGCCGGCCACCGCCAGCACCCCGCCGCGCGGCGAGCTGCCATAGGCGTTGGCATGTTTCAGCACGTCGCCGGAGCGGTCCACCCCCGGCCCCTTGCCGTACCACATCCCGAACACGCCATCGACGGTGCCCTCGCCCGAGGATTCGACCTGCTGCGTCCCCATGACGGCGGTGGCGCCCAGATCCTCGTTGACGCCGGGGACGAAGCGGATGGCATGGGTGTCCAGATGCGCGCGGGCCTGCCACAGCGCCTGATCCAGCCCGCCCAGCGGCGACCCGCGATAGCCGCTGACGAAGCCCGCCGTGTTCAGCCCGGCCCGCCGGTCGCTCTCCGCCTGGAGCAGGAGCAGCCGGACCAGCGCCTGCGTCCCCGACAGATAGACCTGCCCCCCGGCGCGGCTGTAGCGGTCGTCCAAGCGATAGCTGCGGTCGATCCGGTCAGGGGTTTGGCCGGGATCGCACTCCGCCCGCAGGCCCGTCGGCATGCCGTCCATGTCTCGTTCCCTCGATTATCCTTCGTTGGAACGAGTGTGCGCCCTTCGCAGGCAAATGATTTTGCGGGTTGGGCGCGGAACGGGGGTGTTCGGAAAATCCTGTTGCGGATTGTTGGTGTTGGGAGCGAAATTTTTGCGCCGATTCCGTAAGGGAGTAGGCTGGGGACAGAAATACTGGGTGCAAAAATGAAGCCGATTGGCGGTCATTTTTGCACCCAACTATCAATCTATCTTTCTAACCAGCGCCAAGGACACAGCCTTCGGGTTGCATAATCTCCCATTATAAGATGGAAGAAGGAGGAAAATTTATGTTTCCTCCTGTCATTCATAGCAGTCCAAAAAATCAACCTTGTGCTGCGCGCCGCAAAGTCGACGTATCAGGAAGATGCTCTGCTACATTGGCTATGCGGTCCACAAGGTCTGCAAACCACTCGAGCACCTCCCCGTCTGGGTCGCGAGCTTCAAGAAGATCAATTGTCATTTTTTTGGCAGCATCGTTATTTAGTCTTTTTTTGACCTTGCTAACTTTTTGCCTTTTGTCATGATCATCCAACTCAGCCCATGGCTTAGTCGATTCGGAGGCTGCATGTATCTTTTCAGCGACTAGAGTTGGAACATCATCCATATCACCAAACTCAACTTCGACGTTTAATGCAACGCGAATTGCTTCTGGGTGAAGATAATTCTCAATCTCCCGTTTTTTCGTTAGGCAGCCCCAGTGCCCTTCTTGAATAACACGACGAATATGTGCCTCGTATTGCGGAGGTTGCTTATCATCTCGGTCGTAAATATGCATCTGCGGAGTGGATAGTTTTTCGAGGTAGCGGCGATCCACCCAGTGCTTAAGGTTTCCGCCACTCAACATGATAATGCCGACTCGGGGATCATCTTCAATATGTGGAATTATCGGATATTTTGGCCTCAAAATATTGGCGATATTCGACAGGAAATCGATATCAGTCGGACCCTCTACACACAGGAGCACTCGCACGCGCCCATCGGGTAAGACGCCCAAGGTTTCTGCTACTTCAGACAACACATCCTCACCCCCATGCCGGATGATTGGTGCTGGGGCTTGGGGCACTCTCGAAACGTATCGAATAGTCTCGATTGGCAGCAGTCCTGCGATGGCGGGAACATGTGTTGTGACAATAACTTGGGCGTCACCCTGTTCTACTAAGTTCCGGAGAGCTTTAATCAACATGATCTGGTTAGAGGGGTGTTGAGAGTTCTCGGGTTCTTCAACGGCATAGATAATATTAGGCGAACCACTGTTTTGCTGACGACGTTCAGCCTCAGCGCGGAAGAAATTCAACAGAATTAATCGTCGAACGCCACTTCCCCTCTTGTCAATTGAAATGCCATTATCATCGGCAAGTGATAGCTTAAATCCATCCCATTTAGGCTCAGATTTGAAATTTGGCCGGAGTTCAGCCGCAAGTTCCGGCGCCATGTCATGGAGCTTAGCCAGTGTCCTCTCAGCTACTTCGGTTGCCTGCAATCGTACCTTCTCACGGATACTATCCAATTCTCCTTCAACTGATTTTAATGCCTCTTGAACTGCCAGTTTCATGGGGTCTTGAACTTCGCTGTCATCGACCTTATTGGGTCGGTCGGATTGGAATAGGGCAAACGAGGGAAGAAATTTTTGTAATTGCTCCCAGACCTTCTTTCCCTCTTCCACGTCCATCGGCACAAGTTGAGGCTCAGGTGACAATTCTTTAACGTGTTGGTAAATAGCGCGCCGAATCTCAACGTTTGAACGTTTATCAACCTTGCTTAAGTCAACGCCGAGGCTATCGGCTCTCTTTCGCAAATCTGCTTGCTTCAACGCTAATAGATCTTGTACTCCTTCGGCTGTCGGGAATAAGGCTGCAGCGAATACATTTACTTTTGGTGTTTTCGGAGTGCAGTCAATTTGCTTTACGATACGTAGAAGCCCACCCGCTCCGAGAAGATGCTCGTCAGCAATAGTAGTTGTAGATTTTGCATCGATAACAATCTGCTCAGGAAGATTGTCAAAGGCGCATTCAATCTCAACTGTCTTTCCGATATTTTTAACACATGCATCGGAAGAATCGATCTTAACAGTGGAATTATTAAAGAATATTTCTAGAGCCTCCAGCAGTGTACTTTTTCCAACATCGTTACGACCAATAATTGATGTGAAGTCACCAATGTCAATTTCAGTCCGAGTGCCGTATCCGCGAAAATTTGTAATTGCAAGTTGGCGAAGCCGCATTTTATTGCTCCATTAGCATTAGCGTGCGAAGATTTGCGCGAAAAAAGATTTATGAAGACTTGGGATAACCTATTTAGGTTGTTCATTCTATATTAATTAATAGTTAAGAGGTAAATTGCGATCCAAGCTCTCGTTGCGCCGCCCTCCATTCACCCCTGCTGCAACTGGTGCCGAGCTTCTGCGGAAACGATAGTCAACAAGATGGCATCGTGCTTCTCCGCAAACCTATTGATCAACCTCGCCCACTACCTGCGAACACCTCCAGCACCACTCATTAGGTAAAAAATCCCTAATCAGAAAAAGTTCCTATATCCTCTCCCGCAGGTCCCATCCACCCGCGGAGCCCCGCCATGCCGCTCGACAGCCGCACCCTCCCCGACGACCATTTCCCCTGCTGGGCCGAGGAGCCGCCGGTCCCGGCGGGCGGGTCGCTGGTGCCCGGATCGCAGTTCCACGAGGAACAATGGATCATGGCCGCCGGGATGCTGGCACGCGGCAGTTCCTTCCTCTACGTCGCCCGCGCCATGGGATGCAGCCGCACCACCCTGTGGCGGGCCTATTACGGATCGCGGGATTTCCGCCATCGCGTCTGGTGGGAACGGCAGGCGTTGAACCGGGAGGCGGAACTGCGCCTGTCCTCGCTGCGCATCCTGGTGACGGAACAGATCGAGCGACTGGTGTCGCTCGGCGACCCGAAGACGGTGCGCTGGCTGGCCGAGCGGCTCGGCCTGTTCGCCGGCCTCGACGCCCCGGCCAGACAGGCGGCGCATGCCGGGCAGTCCGACCGGCCCGCCCCGTCTCCGGTCCCGACGCCGGCACCGTCCCCGCAACCGCCCTCCGAACCGGCAGACCCAGTGCCCCCACCGGCCCCGCTACCCGCCGCTCCCGGCGGCGACTTCCCACGCGCGCCGGAGCCGGCCTCCGCGCCGGTCGCCGCTCCCGCCGCCGTGTCGGCGGGCGGATGGAACAGCGCCGCGAAACCGTTCCACGATGTTCCAACCGCCGCCGCTCCCGGCCGGGCGGCGGGCCGGCGCCGCGTCAGCTCCCGCGGATCAGGTCGGAATACCAGCGTGCCGAGTCCTTCAGGGTCCGCGCTTGCGTCGTGAAATCGACATGGACGATGCCGAACCGGGTGCCATAGCCGCCGCCCCATTCGAAATTGTCCAGCAGCGACCAGACGAAATATCCCCGCACGTCGGCCCCCCGCGCCTTCGCCTCCGCCATCGCGGCGATGTAGGCCTGGAGGTAGGCCAGCCGCTCGGGATCCGCCACGCGTCCTTCCGCGTCGGGCGCCTCCGCCGCCTTGGTGCCGTACCCGTTCTCCGTCACATAGATCGGCAGGCGGTAGCGGCGGGTCAGGTCGATCAGCGTGTCGCGGAAGCAGCCGGGGTCATAGGGCCAGTCGATGGCCGTCCGCTTCATCCCCGCCGGCGGCGATCCGAAGCCGAAGCCCCAGATCAGGCTGTCGTCCTTGCGGCCATAGACCGGGGCGTAGTGGTTCAGCCCGAACCAGTCCAGCGGCCGGGCGATGCGCGCCATGTCGCCGGGCTGCACATAGGGCTCGATGGCCTCGGCGATGAGGCGCGGATAGTGGGCGCGCAGCTGGGCGTCGGGGAAGGCGCGGTTCCAATGCTCGTCGAACAGGGCGGCGGCCTCGACATCCTCCGGCCGGTCGGTCTCGGGCCGCATCGGCTGGACGCTGTGCACCGCGCCGATGGAGGCATTCGGCACCAGGGCGCGCAGCACGTCCACCCCGGCGCCATGGGCGAGGTTGACGTGGTGGATCGTCTTCAGGTGGCTGGCGCGGTCGGCAATGCTCGGCGCGCCCCAGCCGAAGGCCCAGCCGAACAGGGTGAAGACCGAGAACTCGTTGAAGGTGGCCCAGCGCTTCACCCGGTCGCCATAGCGCCGGGCGCAGAGCGCCGCGTAATCGGCGAACCAGCCGGCGCTGTCGCGGCTGGTCCAGCCGCCCATGTCCTGCAATGCCTGCGGCAGGTCCCAGTGATACAGGCACAGCCAGGGCTCGATGTTCCGCTCCAGCAGCCGGTCGATCAGCCGGTCGTAGAAATCCAGCCCCTTTTCGTTCGGCGCGCCGCGCCCGCGCGGCAGCACCCGCGGCCAGGAAACGGAGAAGCGGTAGGCCTGCAGCCCCAGCGCCGCCATCAGCTCCACATCCTCCGGCATCCGGTGGTAGTGGTCGCAGGCGACGTCGCCGCTCTCGCCGTTGTCGACCCGGCCCTTCAGCTTGCAGAAGCTGTCCCAGATGCTGGGCGCCCGCCCGTCGGCCTCGGCCCCGCCCTCGATCTGGTAGGCGGAGGTGGAGGCACCCCACAGGAAGTCCTTGGGAAAAACCGGACGGTCGGTCATGGCGGATCACCCGAAAGATGGATCATCGAATCCTACCTCTTTCCCGTCCGGGTGGAAGGGGCCAATCGTCGCTGTCCGGTCCTCTGGGCGGCACCACCTTCCGGCGGATGGTCCGTCACCATATCGCGGTCGACAGGATGGCGCGCCGCTCCTATGGTCTCGCCGACCGGACGAGCGAGATCAGAAAGGAACGGGCGCATCATGGCGAAAAAGGACGGGGTCAACGGCAAGGGCGGCCAGTTCAGCGGGACGCCGGCCGACCGGCTGGTCCGGCTGTGGCGCAACAACGACGAGCGCTTCGGCGCCCTGCTGGACGAGGTGCTGGACGCCAACCGCCAGGGTGTGATCGAAGCGGCGCTGGGCAAGCTGCGCGAGGAGGAAGGCTACGACTTCATGGACGAGGTCGAGGCGTTCTCCGAAACCGCGCAGGGCACCGACGAGCAGGGCGACCCGACACTCTCCACCCTGTTCTGGCTGGCGCTGGAGGTGGACGGCCCGCTCGACGCGCCGCCGCCGGTCGGCGTGATCGAGGAAGCGCTCGATTCGGCCGGGCTGCTGGAAAAGGCCGCCGACATGCGGCTTCTGCCGCTGTGGCTGGATCCGGAGCCGCTGTCCTACCTGGAGGCCGCCGACCGCCGCACCCTGCTGCGCCGCCTGATCTCCTCGCCGGAGGAGGCGGAGACCTTCGCCCGCGAACAGGATCTGCTGGCTCCCGCCGACGATGCCGGCACCCGGCTGGTCGGCGTCGTCGGTCTGGTGATCGAGGAGGATGCGGAGCCGGAAGGGGAGGGGATGCCCGACCCGCTGAAGCTCGGCTTCGCCGACGACGGGCAGGAGCTTGAGATCGACCCGATCGAGCAGGAGCGCATCCGCCAGTCGATGGCCGTCTTCGCCGAAGCGGTCGGGGCCGCCGACCCGCGGGTGAAGCGCTGCGAGCCGGTCGGCGGGCTGAACGACCTGCTCGACTTCACCGCCGAAGGCGTCTGGCCCGACGACGTCGATACCAACTTCGACGAGGTCAACGACTTCCTCGACATCGCCGGCAACGAGACCGGCGACGGCGTCCTCGACCTGTCGGTCGCCCAGTCGCCGGAGGGGATGCAGGTGCGCGCCTACAACTCCGACGGCGTGCTGCTCGACGAACGGAGCTTCGACCTCTCCGGCACCCGCGCCGACGAGGCGCTGGCGATGATGAAGCGGCGCTGCCGCCGCCTCACCGAGGAGTAAGGGCCGGGGCTCAGCGCCGGGCGGGCCTGACGGCCAGCACGCAGGCGACGGCGGCGAGGATCAGCACCAACGCCGCCGCCAGCCGCAGCGTCATCGGCTCGCCCAGCAGCAGCACCGCCCCGCCGACCCCGACCACCGGGATCAGCAGGGTGCTGACCGCCGCCTCTCCCACCGTCAGGCGGCGGACGGTGACGTACCACAGCGCCTGCGCCGCGCAGATCGAGCAGACGATGTGCCAGGCGAAGCCGGCCCACACCTCGGGGTGGATGTCGGCCAGGGCCGGCCTCGCCTCCGTCGCCGCCAGCAGGATCATCGGCGGGGCGCACAGCACATACTGCCAGCCGGTGATGACCATCGGGTTGCTGCGCCAGACCCGCCGCTTCATCACGATGGTGCCCAGCGCCCAGGCCAGCGCCGACACCAGCATCACCGCCGGGCCGGCCAGCTGCGACGGCGGCGCCGACAGCGCCTCCGGCCCCAGCAGGACCATCAGCCCGGCCAGCCCGCAGGCCAACCCGACGACCTGCCGCGCCCCCGGCCGCTCGCCCAGCAGCGGGATCGCCAGCAGCGTCGCCCACACCGGCATGGTGAAGGCGATGATCGCCGCCTGCGAGGTCGCCATCAGGCTCTGGCCCAGCGCCGTGCACAGGTTGAAGACCAGCACGTTGCAAAACCCCGCCGCCGCCAGCGCCGGCCACTCCGCCCGCTCCACCCGCAGCCGGTGCCCGGCCAGCCGCGCCGCCCCCAGCAGCAGCACGGCCCCGGCGGTGAAGCCGATGGCGCGCAGGCTGAAGATCGGCATCTGCGTCAGGATCGTCTTCACCGCCGGCCAGTTCAGGCCCCAGAACAGGCTGATGGCGACGATCAGCAGATACTTGACCGGATCGCGGCCGGCACCGCTGGCGGCGATGGCGGTCATCAGGCTGTCTTGCCTTCGAAGCCATCCAGGAAGCTCGACAGGTTGGCCGACAGCGCGTCGATGGCGTATCCGCCCTCCTGCACCAGCACGGTGGGCATGTTCGCGGCGGCGAGCAGAGCGCCCATGCGGGCGAAGCCCGGCGTGGTGACGCCGAAGGCGGCCAGCGGATCGTCGATGAAGGTGTCGAAGCCCAGCGAGACGAACAGCATGTCCGGCCCGAAGCGCCGGATCTCCTCCAGCCCCTTGCCGATGGTGGCCAGCACGGTGGCCTCGTCACTGCCGATGGGCAGCGGCAGGTTCAGGTTGTAGCCTTCGCCGCGGCCGGTCCCGCGCTCCTGCGCGAAGCCTGCCATGTGCGGATAGAACTCCGCCGGATCGGCATGGACCGAGACGAAGAACACGTCGTCGCGGTCGTAGAAGATGTCCTGGGTGCCGTTGCCGTGATGGACGTCCACGTCGATGATCGCCACCCGCGCCGCCCGGCCCTGGGCGCGCAGGATCGGCAGCACCGATTCCGCGGCCACGGCGACATGGTTGAGGTAGCAGAAGCCGCCGGCCATATCGCGGGTGGCATGGTGCCCCGGCGGCCGGCACAGCGCGTAGGCGGCGCTGTCCGCCCCGGTGGCGACCAGCTTCGCCGCATGGATGGCGGCGTTGGTCGCGGCGCAGGTGGCGGTCCAGGTCTCCGCGCCGATGGGGCAGGCGGTGTCGAACATGTGCCAGCCCGCCTGACCGACGATGCAGGTGGGGTAGTTGGGGGCGGCCTGCATCCGGTGGACGTTGGGCAGCACCACGTCGCCCATGTCGCCCTTCGCCACCCAGCGGGCATGGGCGGTTTCCAGGAAGGCGAGATAGGCCGGGGTGTGGACCGCGGCGCGCGGGGCGGAGCCGTAGTCGTCGGGACGGATCAGTGTCTCGCCGCGCTTCTCGATCAGCGAGGCCAGCGCACCGAGCCGCTCCGGCTTCTCCGGCAGGGCGCGCAGCAGGCCCTTGTTGAAGTAGGTGGCGGGGCGGTGCAGGGCCGCGTCGGGGTGATGGACGAACTTCATGGGAGGGACTCCGGGGGACTTATGCGCTCAGGGCCGTCCGGCCGTGGCGACCAGCGTTTCGAACAGCACGGCGGCGCCGCGGGCGCCGTCGGCGGGGGAGATGTTCTCAACCTCGTTGTGGCTGATGCCATCCTCGCAGGGGATGAAGATCATCGCCGTCGGCACCTTGCCCGCGACATACACCGCGTCATGGCCGGCGCCCGACACGATGTCGCGGTGGCTGAAGCCGAAGCCGCTCGCCGCCTCGCGCACCCGATCGACCAGCGGCTTGGCGAAGGGAGTCGGCGGGAAGTGCCAGAAATCGGCGATCTCGGCGCTCACCCCCTGCTGGTCGGCGATCTCGGCGACGGCGGCACGGAACCGGCGGTCCATGTCGGCCAGAGTGTCGGCATTCGGATGGCGCAGGTCGACGGTGAAGAAGACCCGGCCGGGAATGACGTTGCGCGAATGCGGGTGGACGTCGAGGATGCCGACGGTGGCGCAGGGATCGCCCGCCGTCTCCAGCCCGACCCGCTGCACCGCCTGCACCATGGCCGATGCTGCGACCAGCGCGTCGCGGCGCAGGCGCATCGGCGTCGGCCCGGCATGCGCCTCGACCCCCGTCACCGTCACCTCGTACCAGCGCTGCCCCTGCGCGCCGGTGACGACGCCGATCTCCTTGTCCTCGACCTCCAGCACCGGGCCCTGTTCGATGTGGGCCTCCAGATAGGCATGCATCGGGTGATCGACGGAAGCCTCGCCGGCATAGCCGGTGCGGGCCAGTTCGTCGCCGAGGCGCGCGCCGTCCTGAGCCACCTTGTCGAGGATCTCCTCCAGCGTGAAGACGCCGGTGACGACGCCCGATCCCATCATCGGCGGCGAGAAGCGGGAGCCCTCCTCGTTGGTCCACACCGCGACCTCGACCGGGTGCAGCGTCTCCACGCCGCGGTCGTTCAGCGAGCGCACCACTTCCAGCGCCGCCAGCACGCCGAACACGCCGTCGAAGCGGCCGCCGGTCGGCTGGGTGTCGAGATGGCTGCCCATCACCACCGGGGGCAGGCTGTCGTCGCGGCCCTTGCGGCGGGCATAGATGTTGCCGATGCGGTCGACGGTCACGGTGCAGCCGGCGGCCTCGCACCAGGAGACGAACAGGTCGCGTCCGGCCTTGTCCTCGTCTGACAGGGCGAGGCGGCAGCTGCCGCCCTTCGCGGTGGCGCCGATCTTCGCCATCTCGGCGAGGCTGTCCCACAGGCGGTCGGCGTTGATCGGCAGATTGGAGGGCAGGGACATGGTGGCTCCGGGTGGGTGTTTGTTGTTTTTGAGTGGGGAGGAGTCGGCTGGCGATGCCCCCACCCCAACCCTCCCCCGCTGGGCGGGGGAGGGGGCAAGTGCTTAGGCGGGAGAGCGGCGGCAGTCCCTCCCCCGCCCAGCGGGGGAGGTTAGGTGGGGGCAAATGAGGACGCAGACTTAAGCCGCCACCTCACGCCGCTCCCGCGCCTTCATGTCGACCATCGCCAGCACCGCGCGCAGCATCGGCACGTCCACGCCGGCGCGTTCCGCCAGCTCGATCACCGAGCCGAGGATCGCCTCCAGCTCCAGCCGGCGGCCGGCCTCATAGTCCTGCAGCATCGACGTCTTGAAGTCGCCGACTCCGGCGGCCATGGCGATGCGTTCGTCGACGCTGGTGGTGAAGACCACGCCCAGCTTTTCCGCCACCGCCTTGGCCTCCAGCATCATGGCGCGGCCGGTGTCACGCGTGCCGGGATCGTTGCACAGCCGGCCCAGCGTCGATCCGGTCAGCACGCTCAAGGGGTTGAAGGCGAGATTGCCCCACAGCTTCACCCAGATCGCCTGCCGGATGTCGGCGGTCTTCGCCGGCTGGAACCCCGCCTGCCCGAACAACTGCACGATGCGGTCCACCGCCGGGTTGTCGCGGTCTCCCGCATCGCCGAAGACGAAGCGCTGGTCGCTGACATGGCGCAGCCGGCAGGGGCCGTCGCCCTCCACCGCGACGAAGGTCGTCGCCCCGACCACCCGGTCGGGATCGATGGAGCGCCACAGCAGACCGTCGGGATCGACGCTGGCGAGCGGCCGGTCGGCCAGAGGCTCCGGCTGGCGATGCGGATACCACCAGGGGATGCCGTTGACCATCGGCACGATGGCGGTCTCGGGACCCAGCAGCGGGGTCAGCGTGTCGATGGTGCCGCGGAGCGCATGGGACTTGACGCACAGGAACACCAAATCCTGCGGCCCCAGCGACAGGCTGTCGTCGGTGACGCGGGGGGTGAGGCGGGCAACGCGGTTCAGCGGCGTCACCATGGTCAGGCCGTTGCGGCGGATGGCGGTTGCCGCGTTCGGCCGGGCGACCAGCGTCACCTCCGCCTCGGTGGCACCCAGCCGGGCGGTCAGCAGACCGCCGACCGCCCCGGCCCCGATGATGGCGACCTTCATTCAGTGCGCTCCTGCCCGGACTTGGAGATCCTCAGGGATGTGCCACGCCTTGCCGGGGATGGCGTCGAGCAGGCTGCGGGTGTAGGCGTCGCGGGGATTGGTGAAGACCTCCCGCGCGGTGCCCAGCTCCACGATCCTGCCTCGGCGCATCACCGCGATGGTGTCGCAGACCTGGGCCGCCACGCGCAGGTCGTGGGTGATGAACAGCATGGCGAGGTTCAGTCGCTTGCGGATGTCGTCCAGCAGTTCCAGCACCTGCCCCTGCACCGAGACGTCGAGCGCCGAGACCGGCTCGTCCGCCACCAGCAGCTTCGGCTCCATGGCGAGCGCGCGGGCGATGCCGATGCGCTGGCGCTGGCCGCCGGAGAACTCGTGCGGGTAGCGGTCGGCGGCCGAACCGTCGAGGCCGACCATCGCCAGCAGCTCCCGCGCACGGGCCAGCGCCTTGGCCCGGTCCTCGCCGAAGGCCACCGGCCCCTGGGCGACGATGTCGCCGACGCGGTGGCGCGGGTTCAGCGAGGCGTAGGGGTCCTGGAACACCATCTGCACCGCCCGGCGATAAGGCCGGAAGCCCTTGCGGTCGAGCGCCAGCAGGTCGGTGCCCTCGAACAGGATGCGGCCCGAATCCGGCTTGATGAGCCCGACGATGGAGCGGCCGAGCGTCGATTTCCCCGAACCGGATTCGCCGACCAGCCCCACCGTCTCGCCGGGATGGATGGTCAGCGACAGGTCGTCGCCGGCCACCACCTCCTTGGAGGCCTTGAACAGGCCGCCGCCGACATGGAACACCTTGCGCACCTTGTCGGCGACCAGCAGCGGCGCGCCCGCCTTGGCATGGTCGTCGCGATGCTCGATGTAGTGCGGCACAGAGGCGATCAGCTGCCGGGTGTAGGGGTGCTGCGGCCGGTTCAGCACGTCCGACGCCGGGCCGTATTCCACCAGCTTGCCGTGGCGCATCACCGCCACCCGGTGGGCGATCTCCGCCACCACGCCGAAGTCGTGGGTGATGAACATCATGCCCATGTGGCGCTCGGCCTGGATCGAGCGGATCAGGTCGAGGATCTGCTTCTGGGTGGTGACGTCCAGCGCCGTGGTCGGCTCGTCGGCGATCAGGATGTCGGGCTGGCAGGCCAGCGCCATGGCGATCATCACGCGCTGGCGCTGGCCACCCGACAGGCGGAAGGGATAGGCCTCGGCCAGTTCCGCCGGGTTGGGCAGGCCGACCTGGGCCAGCAGCTCCACCACGCGGGCGCGGCGGGCGGGGGCAGGCAGGTCGGTGTGCTCGCGCAAGCTCTCGCCGATCTGGCGGCCGACCCGCATCAGCGGGTTCAGCGCCGTCATCGGCTCCTGGAACACCATGGCGATGCGGCCGCCGCGCAAGCTGCGCTGCTCCGCCTCCGGCATGGTCAGCACGTCCTTGCCCTTGAACAGCAGGCTGCCGCCGGCGACGCGGACATGGGGGGCGGGCAGCAGGCCCATCATCGCGTGCGCGGTCATCGACTTGCCGGAGCCGGACTCGCCGACCACGCACAGGATCTCGTCGGGGATCAGGGTGAAGGTCAGGTTGTCGACGGCCAGCGGGCGGTCGGCGCCCGGCGGCAGCGCGATGCTGAGGCCGCGCACATCGAGAAGAGGCGTGGTCATGGCTGCGGTCTCCGTCGGGATGCGGGTCAGGTCGGACAGGCTCATCGGATCACCCGCGCGACCGGGCGAGCTTCGGGTTGAGGGCATCGTTCAGCCCCTCGCCGACGAGGTTCAGCGCCAGCACCGTCAGCACGATGGCGAGGCCGGGGAAGACGCTCATCCACCAAGCCTGCCGGATCACCGTGCGGGCGGCGCCGATCATGTAGCCCCAGCTCATGGCGTTCGGATCGCCCAGGCCCAGGAAGCTCAGCGAGCTTTCCAGAAGAATGGCCGTCGCCACCATCAGCGAGGCGGAGACGATGATCGGCGACAGGCTGTTGGGCAGGATCTGGCGCAGGATGATGGTGGTGTTGCTCTGGCCGGTGGTGATGGCGGCCTGGACGAACTCGCGGGTGCGCAGGCTGAGGAACTCGGCGCGTGCCAGTCGTGCCAGCGGCGGCCAGCTGACGATGGCGATCGCCAGCACGATGGTGGTCAGGCTGGGGGTGAAGATGGCGACCAGCACCACGGCCAGCACGAAGTTGGGGATGGTCTGGAACAGCTCGGTGAAGCGCATGATTGCGTCGTCCACCCGGCCGCCGTGGAAGCCGGCCAGGGCCCCCAGCGTGACGCCGATGGCCAGCGCCGCGGCGGTGGAGGTCAGGCCGATCAGCAGCGACACCCGCGCCCCATGGGCGATGCCGGCGGCGATGTCGCGGCCGAGCATGTCGGAGCCCAGCAGTGCGTCCTCCGACAGCGGCGGCTGAAACGGGGCGGTCGCCATGTCCCACGGGTCGTTGGGGAACAGGAAGGAGGCGAAGGCCGCCAGGAAGACGATTGCCGCCAGGATGACGAGGCCGAGGACCGCGCCCTTGTTGCGGGCGAAGGCCCGCCAGAATTCGGACTTCATCATTGGGACACCTGGATACGCGGATCGACGAGGCCGTAGAGGATGTCGGTCAGGATGTTGAAGAGGATCACCATGATCGACGTGACCAGGAAGATGCCCAGCAGCACCTGATAGTCGCGCTGCAGCACCGCCTCGAAGGCCAGCCGGCCGATGCCGGGCCAGGCGAACACCGTCTCGATCAGGATGGAGCCGCCGACCAGCTGCCCGGCCTGGATGCCTGCAACCGTGATGACCGGCAGGATGGCGTTGCGCAGGACGTGGCGGGTGACGATCCGGCCCTGCGACAGCCCCTTGGCCTTGGCGGTCTTGATGAAATCGAGGCCACGCACCTCCAGCATCGAGGCGCGGGTGAGGCGCGCATAGCTCGCCATGTAGAACAGCGCCAGCGTGATGACCGGCAGGATCAGGTGCTTGCCCACATCGGCGGCATGGGCAAGCCCGGTATAGCCCGCCCCCACCGTCTCGTAGCCGAAGGCCGGCAGCCATCCCAGCTGGATGGAGAACAGCAGGCTCAGCATCAGCCCGATCCAGTAGATCGGCGTGGCGTAGGCCAGCAGCGCCACGATGGTGATGGCGCTGTCGGCCCAGGTGCCGACCGTGACCGCGGCCAGCGTGCCCAGCGCAACGCCCAGGGCCAGCGCCAGCAGGAAGGCGGTCAGAGTCAGCACCAGGGTGGCCGGCAGCCGTTCCGCCAGGATGTCCCAGACGGGCCGCTGTTGCCGATAGGAGAAGCCGAGATCGCCCTGCACGACCTTGCCGACATAGGTGCCGAGCTGTTCGAGGATCGGGCGGTCGAGCCCGAACTGCTCGCGCAGCTGCGCGACGAACTTCTCGTCGGCGGCTCCGGCCTCGCCCGCCATCACCATGGCCGGGTCGCCGGGAGCGGCGTGGACGAGGAAGAAGTTCATCACCACGATGGCGATCAGGATCACGGCGGCCTTGACCAGGCGGCTCGCGAAAAGATGGGCAAATCCCAGCATGGGCAGGTTCCTAATTCTGGCCCTCTCCGGCCCCAGGAGAGGGCGTAGAGCCGACGGCCATAGGCCGGACGAGCACCGAAGGTGATCGTAGGCGGAGCGCGGTCGCGAGACTTGCGAGCGGCCTTGGACCCGCGGCGGGGAGGGTGAGGGGGTGATCCGAGAGGCCATACGGCTTCAAATCCTTGGATTAGCCCTCACCCGCCCGCTTCGCGGGCACCCTCTCCCGGGGCGGGAGAGGGAAATCAACTCACTTCGCCAGCCAGACGTCTTCGTACGTCTCGTTCACGCCGATGGCGGTCTTGTTGGCGTTCTTGACCCGCTTGTCGAGGAAGGTCGGGAACTCCATTTCCAGCAGCCACACGACCGGCAGCTCGTCGGCCAGGATGCGCTGAACCTCGCTGTACTGCTCCTGGCGCTTCGCCGGGTCGTTCTCGCGCGAGGCCTGGTCGAACAGCTCGTCCACCTTCGGGTTGGAGTAGCCCATCGTGTTGGAGAACATCACGCCCTTGCGGATGTTGGACGAGATGTAGGTACGGCCGACGCCCAGGGCCGGATCGCCGTACTGGTAGACGAAGTTGGTGGTGATCTCGTAGTCCCAGTTGGCGACGCGCTGGTTCCAGCCGGCGGCGTCGGTGCTTTCCAGCACGACGGCGATGCCGACCTTGGACAGCGACTGCTTCAGGTACTCGCCCAGCCGGGTCCAGGTCTCGCCGTAGGGCATCGGCATGACCTTGACGGTGGCGCGCACGCCCTTGGCATCCGGCTTCAACCCCATCTCGTCCAGCAGCGCCTTGGCCTTGGCGAGGTCGGGCCCGTAGGTGGTGACCTTCGGATCGTAGAACTTGACCACCGAGTTGATCGGACCGGTCGGCACG
Source organism: Pseudomonadota bacterium (assembly GCA_023423695.1). Classification (GTDB taxonomy): domain Bacteria; phylum Pseudomonadota; class Alphaproteobacteria; order Azospirillales; family Azospirillaceae; genus Azospirillum. The sequence continues at coordinate 197,437 of JAFAFA010000011.1, forward strand.
CGTCCCAGCCCGAACCAGATCTTGTCGCGGATGAACTTGCGGTCGATCGCATAGGCGATGGCCTTGCGGAAGCGCTTGTCGTCCAGCGGCTTGACGCGGTGGTTGATCTCCAGCCAGGACAGCGGCGCCACGAACTCGTAGCCGGCGGTGGTCATGGTCAGGTTGGGCAGCGCCTTCATGCGCGGAACCTCGAAGGGCTCCAGATCGCTGTACTGGGTCTGCTGCACCTGTCCGCTCTCCAGCGCCAGCGAGCGGCTGGCGGCGTCCGGGATCACGCGGAAGGTGATGCCGTCGAGGTAGGGCAGGTCCTTCTTGTAATAGTCTTCGTTGCGGACGAGCTGGATGTAGCTGCCCTTGACCCATTCCTTCAGCTTGAAGGGGCCGGTGCCGATCGGCGTGGCGTTGGCCGGGTTGGCGCGGAACTCCGTACCCTCATAGAGGTGGGCCGGCACCATCGGGGCGGAGGACACCTCGAACGCCTGGATGAAGGCCGGGAAGGCTTCCTTCAGCTTGAATTCGACGGTGTGGTCGTCGAGCGCGGTGATCGACTCGCAGCGGCTGAAGACGGCACGGGCGCGCGGGTGGACCTCCATCAGGAACTTGGAGGTGGAGAAGACGACGTCCTTCGCGGTGAAGGGCTTGCCGTCATGCCACTTGACGTTCTGGAACAGCTTGAAGGTGTAGGTCAGCCCGTCCGGCGACACCGTCCAGCTCTCGGCCAGCGACGGCATCGGGTTCAGCTTCTGGTCGTAGGTCAGCAGGCCCTGGTAGATCTTGCCGGCGACCGTCTGGGTCGGTCCCTGCTGGTTCAGGCCCAGCATCAGGGTCGGCGGCTCCGGCTGCACGATGGAATTGAGGACCCCGCCGCGGACCGGCGTTTCCTGTGCCATGGCCGGAGCGGCGACCAGCGCCGCGGTGCCGGGAACGGCGAGCGCGGCGGCCAGCAGGCCGGCGGCGGCGGCGCGGTGGAAGCCGCGGGTGAAACCGCGTTGGAAACTGGCGGGGATACCGGTAAGGCGTCTGGTCATCGGGTGTCCTCGTCTCCAGAAGTTGTCGGTGGTGTCAGCGACCCTGTCGTGTCGGTGCTTTTTTGTTGGGAGGGTTGGGGTGGGGGTCTAACCTACGCACTCACCGCGGCCCCACCGGTCCGGACGTGCTGTCCAGCCAGCGCAGCATCGCGTCCCATTCCAGGACGCCGGCCTTCGGATAGGCGCGCTCATACTGCTGCGCCGTGTGCTCGCACACCTCCGGCGAGGGGTAGACCAGCGGGCGACCACCGGACATCGCCATGATCTGCTGCTTGCAGGCCTGTTCCAGGTAGTACATCAGCACCGCCGCCTCGGCGACGTCCTGGCCGGCGGTTAGCAGGCCGTGGTTGCGCAGGATCATGCTGTGGTGGTTGCCCAGGTCGGCGACAAGCCGCTCCCGTTCCGCCAGATCGAGCGCGATGCCTTCGTAGGTGTGGTAGGCGATGCGGTTGTACCAGCGCAGCGAATGCTGGGTGATCGGCAGCAGCCCGTCGGCCTGCGCGCTGACCGCCATGCCGGCGTCGGTATGCAGGTGGATGACGGCGCCGACATCGGGGCGGGCGTGGTGGACGGCGCTGTGGATGGTGAAGCCGGCGGGGTTGATGGCGTCACCCTCGCGCCCGTCCACCAGATTGCCGTCGATGTCGACCTTCACGAGGTTGTCGGGGGTCACCTCGTGGAACATCAGGCCATAGGGGTTGATCAGGAAATGGTCGGGCGTGTCGGGAATCCGCGCCGACATGTGGGTGTAGATCAGGTCGGTCATACCCAGCCGGTCGAACAGCTTGTAGGCGGCGGCCAGATCGGTCCGCACCTTCCACTCCACGTCGGAGCAGTCGCGGGTGGCGCGCGGGGCGTGGGCGGCGTTGGCGGTCAGCGTGTCGGCGATCATCGGGCGGGTCTCGTCGGGAAGGAAGGGATCAGATGGGTTCCAGGCCGCACCAGCCGGCGATGAACAGCGCCAGCACGCGGGTCACGTCGCGCAGGCTGTCCAGCGACACCGATTCGTCGATGCCGTGGATGCGCGTCGCCTCCGGGCCGTAGCAGGTGGCGGGGGTGTCGCCATAGAGCTGGAAGAAGCGGGCGTCGGTGGTGCAGGTCAGCGCCACCAGCTCCGGGTCGCCGCCGCGCACCGCGCGGTGGCTGTCGGCCAGCATGGTCACCAGCGGATGGGCCGGGTCGATCTCGCAGCCGGCGGCCTGGAAACCGTTCCACTGCAACTCGATCCCCACGCCGGCAAGAGCCGGGTCGGTGGAGCGCGCCTGCTCCACCGCCCGGGTCACCTCGGCGCGGACCGCCTCCGGCTCCTGCCCGGGGAAGAAGCCGAGCCGGAGGTCGAGCGCGCAGCGCGTCGGGACTGACGACGGCCACTCGCCGCCCTCGATCCGGCCGAGATTGACGTTGATGGGATGGGCGTGGCCGCAGAAGGCGGGATGGCGGCAGGACGGCTCGTTCCATCGCACCTCCAGCGCCTTCAGATGCGCCGCCAGCGCGTAGGCCGCCTCGATGGCGTTCACGCCGGCGGAGGTGTCGAGCACATGGGCCGGCGTGCCGGTCAGCACCAGCCGCAGCCACATCACGCCGACCTGGGCGACGGAGATGGAATGGTTGAACGGCTCCGGGATCACCGCGGCGTCGGCGCGGTAGCCGCGGTGCAGGCAGGCGAGCGCGCCGTTGCCGGTGCACTCCTCTTCGATCACCGATTGCAGATAGACGGGAGCGGCCGGCCGGTAGCCCAGCTTGCGCAGAGCGTCGAAGGCAGAGGTGTAGGCGGCGATGCCCGCCTTCATGTCGCCGGCGCCGCGGCCATAGAGCCGCCCGTCGGCGACGCGCGGCTCGAAGGGCGGGGTGGTCCACAGCTCCGCCGGGCCGGCCGGCACCACGTCGATGTGGCCGTTCAGGATCAGCGAGCGGCCCTTCGCCTCCCGCGGGCGGTGGACGCCGACGACATTCTCACGGCCGGCATAGGCGCCGGGACGGACCGGCGGCGAGAAGCCCGGCATGCGGGAGATCGCCTCCTCGTCCACGTCGAAGCGGTCGACCTCCAGCCCGAGCGCGGCGAAGCGGTCGGCCATCAGCGCCTGCGCGCCTGCCTCCTCCCCCAGCAGCGACGGCTGGCGGACGAGGTCGGACAACAGCGCGACGCACTCGTCCTGCGCCGCGTCGGCGGCGTCCAGGATCGCGGCGCGAAGGCCGGGGTCCGGCAACGCATGGTCGAGACGGTCGGCCGTTTCTCGTGTCATTCCGACTCCTCTTCGCCGCTGCGGCAGGATTGCGCGGTCGATTGAAAAAAGACAAAGCGGCAGCTGCGCGGTCTATCGCAAATGGATATGACCGCTATAATCCGACATTATGCATGGCCCGGCTTGGTGATGTCTGAAAGCCGCCATGTGTCGATTAGGCGATGACGAAAGCGAAGTGGCAAATAAGCATTTTTCATTTCGCCCATGAGTTTGATTTATGCCGCAGTTGCTCACAAGGCGTTCATATGCGTAGAATTTGGGCGGCAGAACGAATGCACCGGAATCGGGCGGAGCGGAAAAGGGGCGGGCGGTGAACGAAACCGAGGCGGAACGGCAGGCTTTGGCCCGCCTGGGGCAGCAGATGGATTGGAACCTGCTGCGCACCTTCATGGTGATCGTGCAGGAGGGGAGCATCACCAAGGCGTCCGTCCGCCTGTTTCTGACGCAGCCCGCCGTCAGCCTCGCCCTGAAGCGCCTGGAGGAGCAGCTTGGCCGCACGCTGATCGACCGCGGTCCCGGCCGCTTCGCCGTCACCGCCGCCGGCGAGCAGGTCTATGACGAGGCGGTGGCGATCCACGCCACCGTGTCCCGCCTGGGCGCCCTGGTGCGCGATGCCAAGGACGAGATCAGCGGCCATGTCCACATCCTGATGACCAGCCGCATCCAGACGCCGCTGCTCGACCGGTCGCTGCGGGAATTTCACCGGATGTACCCGCAGGTGACCTTCCGCATCGACGTGATGGCCTCGGCCGATGCTCATATCGCGTTGCAGCAGCGGGTCGGCGCGATGGCGATCTGTCTGTTGCGCGAACCGATTCCCGGCCTGTCCAGCCAGGTGTTCCTGCGTCAGACCTACCGCCTCTATTGCGGCTCCGAGTTCCGCCTGTTCGGGCAGCGCGACATCGACATCGCCGAGTTGCGGCACGAGAACTTCGTCTCCTTCACCTCCGACCAGATCGACGGCGCCCTGTCGCCGTTGACGCTGTTCCGCGCGCGCGAAGGCTTCGCCGGCCGCGTCGTCGCCTCCTCCGCCAATCTGGAGGAGGTGCGCCGCATGATCCTTTGCGGCCTCGGCATCGGCCCCCTGCCGGAACACATCGCCGCCCGCGACGTGGATGACGGCATGCTGTGGGAACTGCCGCCCTATGAGGGGATCGCCCCGGTCAACGTCCACCTGATCTGGAACGAACAGGCCAAGCTGAACCGGGCCGAACGCGCCTTCCTGGACTATCTGCAAACGGCGCTCGCCACCGCCCCGGCGCGGGATCTGGCTGGGGTCAGCGCCGTAGCGGAAAGGCGGTAAAGCTCCCCTCCCGCAAAGCGGAGGAGGCTGGGCTTTCCGAAATTCGCGAGGCGTCGGTCACGGCGCGCGGGTTGAGTTGAAGGCCGCGTCGATGGACCGCCGCCACGCCGGATCGGACAGCCGTTCGACCAGGAAGTCGGCCAAAGCCCCGACCTTCGCCGGACGTGTGCGGGCCGAAGGCGTGATGAAGTAGAGCCCCCCTTTCGGCAGCGACCAGTCGGTGAGAATGGCGGTGAGCCGGCCATCGGCCAGATGCTCCGCAGCCATGAACTCGGGCAGTTCGGCAATCGCCAACCCATCCAGGAGCATCGGCACCAGGGCCTCGGCATTGGTAACGCGCAGCGGACCGGACGGCGTGACACTCTCCTCCTCGCCGGCGCTGTTGGTGAAATGCCAGATGTCCTGCCGCCGCCGATAAGCGTATCCCAGGCAATGGTGATCCTTCAGGTCGCGGGGATGCCGGGGCAGGCCGTGGCGGGAGATATAGCTCGGAGCGGCAAGAACCACCGGAGCAACCGGGCACAGCCGCCGGGCCATCAGCGAACTGTCCGGCAGCACCGCAATGCGGAGCGCGGCGTCGAACCCTTCGCCCACCAGATCGACGGTCGCGTCGCTCAGATGCAGGTCGATGGAAATCTCCGGATAGAGACGGAAGAAGTCCGGCAGCAGGGGCGCCACCCAGCGCACCCCGAACGTCATCGGCACCGCCAGACGGATCAGGCCGCGGGGCCGGCTGGACATCTCGCGCGCCGCATTCTCCGCCGCTTCCGCCTCCTCACAGAGGCGCATCGCCCGCTCGGCCAGGGAATGGCCGAAATCGGTCAGGGCCAACCGGCGCGACGTGCGGTTGAACAGCCGCGCGCCCAACCGTTCCTCGAGCCGGCTCACCGCACGCGACACCGTGGCGACCGATACCCCCATGGCGCGGGCCGCGCCGGCGAAGGAGCGCTCCTCCGCCACCTTGGCGAACATCGCCAGTCCTTCGAAATCCGGCAGCTTCGACATCGACAATCCTGCAACGATGATTTTCGGTCATTTCTATTTCGATGTGTCATCGCCGTCGATAGCTTTGTGACCAGCAGACGACCCACACCAAGGAGAACTCGGATGTCACGCAAGCTTGACGGCAAGATCGCCCTCGTTACCGGCGCCACCAGCGGCATCGGCCTCGCCGCGGCCAAGCGCTTCGCCGCCGAAGGCGCCGTCGTTTATCTGACCGGCCGCCGCCGGTCCGAACTGGAGGCTGCGGTCGCGGCGATCCATGCCGCCGGCGGTACGGCGACCGGGGTGCAGGCCGACTCGTCCAATCTGGCCGATCTCGACCGGCTCTACGCCCGGATCGGGAGCGAAGCCGGGCGCCTCGACGTGCTTTACGCCAATGCCGGCGGTGGCGGCATGCTGCCGCTCGGTGCCATCACGGAGGAGCAGTATGAGGACACCTTCAACCGCAATGTGAAGGGTGTGCTGTTCACCGTACAGAAGGCGCTGCCGCTGCTCGGCCAGGGCGCTTCGGTGATCCTTGCCGGGTCGACCGCCGGCAGCATGGGCACGGCTGCCTTCAGCGTCTATAGCGCCAGCAAGGCGGCGGTGCGCAACTTCGCCCGCAGCTGGATCCTGGACCTGAAGGACTGCGGCATCCGCGTCAACACGCTCAGCCCCGGTCCGGTCCGCACGCCGGGTCTGGTCGAACTGGCGGGGCCCGAAGCTGCACAGCAGCAGGGGCTGGTGGATTACCTGGCTGCACAGGTGCCGCTGGGCCGCGTCGGCGATCCCGATGAGATCGCCAAGGCCGCCGTCTTCCTGGCGTCCGACGACAGCAGCTTCGTCAATGGCGTGGAGCTGTTCGCCGACGGCGGCATGGCCCAGGTCTGAGTTGGAGGGCTGACGGAGCGCCGTCCGTTGCCGAGAGCCGTCTTCTCGATGGCGGGGCGCCCCGCCATCCCCTCACTGCATCTCCTCCAGCCGCAGGGGAGTCTCCACCAGCAGCCGGAACCGCCCGCGTCCGGTCTTCTCGATCCGCAAGGGACCCCGGCGGTCGTCCAGACGGCGCTGCAGCAGGATCAGCCGCGCTTCGAGATTCTCGGCGAAATCCGGCAGCGGAATGTCCGGCGCCAGCCGCAATTCGCGGTTGGTGAAGTCGGTGCGCCCCAGCGCGGTGTGGTCGCGCACCAGCTTCCACAGGATCGCCCCGGCCACGCCCTTGATCAGATAGTCGTGGTCGAGGAAGACGCTGTCGTCGGTGGCGTAATGGCGTACGGTGATCGGCGGGCCGCCGGCCGGTGCCGCCATGGTCCCGGCGGGTGTGTCCTCCACATCCGTCGCCGCTGCCGCGGGCAGGCTGCGCATCAGCGCGCCCAGCTGTGCGGCGAGCGTCGCCAGCGCGTCCTCGTCGTCGTAGGTGAAACGCATCTCCTGCGTGCTCTCCACGAAGAGCACCCCGGCCAACACCCCGGCCAGCGCGCCACCCGGCCTGCCGCGGGCGTCGCCGGCCTCCTGCGCCAGGATCGGCACCGCCAACTGGCTGTGCGGCCGCTCCAGACCGGGGAAGGGGATCTCGCGCAGCGGTCCGGCTGCCGTCCCCTGCCGCATCGCCATGCTGTAGGCGACGTCGGTGGTCATATGGGTGATGCGGATCGGCACCCGCTCGCGCGCCGCCACCCCGATGACGCCGTCGCCGGGCGCCACCTCCCAACCGATGCCGCTGCCCCGCCCGGTCGCCTCATAACCGAGCGCTGCGACGGTGAACAGCCGTCCGGTTGCGGCGTCCGGCAGCAGGATCAGCGCATGCTCCACCCCGAACAGGTCGCGCAGGGCCAGGATGGCGCGGTCGAGCAGGTCGGACAGGTCGGCGCAGCCGCGCAAGCCCTCGCAGGCGCGCCGGACGGCCGACAGCAGGCTGCGCGGGCGCATGCGCGCGGGCAGGGGACGGCCGCCGGGAACCGCCTCGATCTCCGTCACCCGGAACAGGTCGGCGCCGCGCAGCCGGAACACCTCCGCCATCCCGACATGCGAGGCGATGCCCGACAGCTTGGCCTTCATGCTCTCGAACAGCGGCCCGTCGGTCTCAGTCCGCAGATAGTCCAGCCGCAGCCGGTACTGCGCCCCCGTTGACGGGTCGATGACCTCGAGAAGGGCGTCCCGGCAGTCCAGGATGTTGGCCCGCGTCTTGTTGAAGAACTGGTAGGACAGGGCGATGTGGCCGGGGTCGACGTAATGGACCTGCGACAGCTGCGAAACGTTGGGCGTGCCGTCCGGCGCCACCGTGGCGATGGTGGCGGGGATCACCCCCTCCAGGCAGTCCCGGATCGCATCCAGCGTCAGCATGTGGTGGGCTTGAGGGTCGTTCATGCCGGCACCGGTTCGCCGGCCTTCGGGCCCGGCGTCTGGTCGAACACCGCCGCCGGGCGGACATGCAGCGCCACCAGATCGGCCGGATCGCAAGTCATCACCGCCCGGATGAAGGGCTCGGTGAAGCCGATGCCGGTCAACTCGGCGATGAAGCCGTCGAGATAGGGGCCGGTGAGAGCCGCCTCCTCCGCCGTCGGGGCGGCCACGAGGGCGCCGTCGCCCTTGACCTGGAGGGAGCGGTGGGTGCTCGGTTCGGAAAAGACCACGGCCAGACGGCCGGTTTCGGCGACGGCGGCCACCAGTTCGGCGTTGGCCCGCCCGTCGAGCAGAACGGTCAGCCGCTCTCCCCCGCAACCGGCCCGCGCCGCCACTGCCCGCGCGACCAGGGGCCGGTTCGCGCGGTCGCTGGAGGCGACATTGACGCTGAGGCTGCGGTCCAGGAAGCGCAGGACCGCAGCGCCCACACCCGTCGCTCGCTGAAGACCGTCCGGCTCCGCCACGCCCGCCCCCTCAGCGCCCCTAAGCGCCATTGTTCGGCGATCAGGATAGCAGCGGCACCGGCCGGGCGGCAAACCAACCGATGGGCGTCATCCAAGTGGCAGGGACTTGCCCCGGCCATGCCGGTCACGCTCCCGGCGCCACCACGAAGCAGGCCATGCCGATGGTGACGAGCCCGTTGCAGGCGCTGGCCGCATCCTGCTGCGACAGGCCGGACAGGCGGGCGCGGTAGAGCGGCCCGGTCTGGGTGTCCACCGCCTGCACGACCCGCTGCGAACGCGACAGCACCGGCATGGAGTTGCGGGCGCGGTCGATCACGCGCTGGCTGTCGTCGGGCGAGCGGAAGGCGCCGAGCTGCACCGTCCACACCCCACCGCCGGCCGTCGCGGCCCCGGCAATCGCCGCAACCGGACGCGGCGCCGGCGCATCGGGTGTCGAGGTGTCGGGCGCCACCACCCGCACCGCAGGCGTCGGAGCCGCCGCCGGGGCAGGCGAGGGCAGCGCCGCCACGGCGATCGGCGGACGGCTCGGCGCCGGGCGGCTGTTGGCCGGCGGCGCGTAGGAGGGGGATGGCCGCGACGATGCGTAGGCCGACCCGAAATCCGGCGGCGAATCGGAGGAGGGCGCGCTGACCAGCACGATGTCGGCGCCGTTGGGGGCCGGGGTGCGGTTCAGCCGCGGGCCGACCGACGCGATGTAGCGCCGCGTTTCGCCCGGCAGGCTGCGCTTGCCGGCCAGATAGTCGCCGTAACAGCCCGGACCGCAGTTGTAGGCGCCGAGGAAGCCCGGCGCGCCGAACAGGTTGTACATCTCGCGCAGATAGGCGGTGCCGGCGATGATGTTGTCATGCGGATCGAACGGGTCGGAGCCCAGATCGTGCTTGCGCCGCATCTCCTCGTAGGTCGCGGGCATCACCTGCATCAGGCCCATGGCGCCGGCCTTGCTGACGATGGGCTTGCCGTTCATGGTGGTGCGCCCGCCGCTTTCCTGGCGGATCACCTCGCGGATCCACAACTCCGGCATGTCGAACCGCTTGGATGCCTCGGCGACATGGGCATCGATCTCCGCCGGAGTGGCGGTGCGGTGCGATCCGCCCCCGCTGGCGCAGGCGCTCAGCAGGGCGGTCAGGGCGGCGCAGGTCAGCAACGGCTTCAGGCGACGCACGGAACCCCCGGTCATCGTTCAGTTACAACGTTAGGATAAGCCCGATTTGGAGGTAGCGACCTTTGCACATTCCCGCCCCGCCGTAAACCGTCCCGGCTGTGACCTTCGACGCGGCCGGAGAACGCGGAGGGAGGAGGGCATCGGAGTCCTTCGGACGGACAAGCAGCCGGATGGGCATCTGCCGTCCGGGTCGTCCTCTGCCGGGATTGCCCTTGCCCGGGTCTTTCGGGGACCGGGTCTTCAAATCTCCCGGTCATCGTCCGGGTCGCGGCGGGTGGTCAGCTCACGCATCAGCCGTTCCTTGGCGGTCTTCCGGCTCGGCCGCCCCCCCGACCGTCCGAGCAGCCCGCCGAGCAGCCCGCCCAGCGGCCCACCGGGCTTCGGCTCGTCCTCCGGTTCCGCGGTCACCTGCGCGCGCTCCGCCTCGCGCCGGGCCAGCATGGCGGCGCGGTCGACCAGCGGATTGCGCAGCCGGTGCGGCAGCGCCCTGAAGGCGAGGTTGGCACGTTCCAGGTCCGCCACCGACTCGGTGGAGCGGGCGATGCGCAGCGCCACCCGGAACAGGTCGAGCCGCCACGCATCCTCCGGCGCATGCGGCAGCGTCTCCGCCGCCGCCAGCAGGGTATCCAGCCCCTTTCCGGTCAGTCCGCTGGTGGATTGCCCGCCGATCGATCGTTCGGTGTCGCGGTCCCGTCCCATTCCGTCATCGAAGCTGTCGCGCTGAAGGCGGACTTTAGGACGCCGGCCGCCGCTTTGTCTGCCCCCAAGCGGGGACCACACCATTTGGGTGGGGGAGGGAGAGGGATGGGCACGGAAAATAGCCCCCTTCCCGTCACCGGGAAGAGGGCCTGAAGTCAATTGGGGAAATGCGCGGCTGGATGCCGGCGATCATGCAGCGCCCAGGGGAACGGGCGCGGCATCTCGAGACCGGCCCCTCCGCGAACCCGCGCAAAGGGCCGGAACGTTCACGTCACTCCGCGGCCTGCGCCACCGTCAGGCCCAGGCGCTTGGCCACGCCCTCGCCATAGGCCGGGTCGGCGGCCAGGAAGTGCTTCAACTGGCGCTGCTGGATGAACAGCGGGGCCTTGCCCAGGCTGCCGGCGATGTTGTCCATCAGGCGGCCTTGTGCCTCCCCGCCGATCAGGCGGAACAGCGCGCCGGCCTGGGCGTAGTCGTCGTTGCCCTCGCGGTGGTCGTAGTGCGCGGCATCGCCGCTGATGCGCAGCGGCGGCTCGCTCGGCACGCCGGTCTGGGCCGGGCCGCCGAAGCTGTTCGGCTCGTAGTTCGACCGCCCGCCGCCGTTGCCGTCGGTGCGCATGGCGCCGTCGCGCTGGTAATTGTGGACCGGGCAACCCTGCGGCTTGTTCACGGGGATCTGCGCGTAGTTGCCGCCCAGCCGGTAGCGGTGGGCGTCGGCATAGGCGAACAGGCGGCCCTGCAGCATCTTGTCCGGGCTGAAGGAGATGCCGGGCACCACGCTGGCCGGGCTGAAGGCGGCCTGTTCGGTCTCCGCGAAGAAGTTCTCGGGGTTGCGGTTCAGCACCAGCTCGCCGATCTCGACCAGCGGGTAGTCGGCATGCGGCCACACCTTTGTCAGGTCGAACGGGTTGATGCGGTAATCGTCGGCTTCCGTTTCCGGCATGATCTGCACCGAGACGGTCCAGGCCGGGAAATCGCCGTCCTCGATCGAGGCGAAGAGGTCGCGGGTGGCATGGTCGGGGTCGATGCCGCCCATCACCGTCGCCTGCTCGGCGGTCAGGTTCTGGATGCCCTGGCGGGTCTTGAAGTGGTACTTGACCCAGAAACGCTCGTTCGCCGCGTTGATCCACGAGAAGGTGTGGCTGCTGAAGCCGTCCATGTGGCGGTAGCCGCGCGGAGTGCCGCGGTCGCTGAACAGGATGGTCAGCTGGTGCATCGTCTCCGGCGACAGCGAGAAGAAGTCCCACATCGCGGTGGGGTCCTTCAGGTTGGTGGCCGGGTTGCGCTTCTGGGTGTGGATGAAATCCGGGAACTTCAGCGGATCGCGCAGGAAGAAGACCGGCGTGTTGTTGCCGACCAGATCGTAGTTGCCCTCTTCCGTGTAGAACTTCACCGCGAAACCGCGCGGATCGCGCTCGGCATCGGCGGAGCCCTTCTCGCCGCCGACGGTGGAGAAGCGCAGGAAGACCGGCGTCTCCTTGCCCACAGTCGACAGGAAGGCGGCCTTGGTCCAGTGCGTCACGTCACGGGTGACGCGGAAGCTGCCATAAGCGCCGGCGCCCTTGGCATGGACCACGCGCTCCGGAATGCGTTCCCGGTTGAAATGGGCCAGCTTCTCGATCAGGTGGAAATCCTGCAGCAGCAGCGGCCCGCGCGGCCCGGCGCTCAGCGAATTCTGGTTGTCGGGAACGGGCTGGCCGAAGCTGGTGGTCAGGGTGCTCATCCGGGTCATCCTCGTTGGGGCGGCGTCGCTCGAAGCGGCGTCATTGTCTCGCCCCTGGTTATCCGGCGTCTTGAACGATATATCCAAGACATAGAAGGAAATGTACCAATAGGCGTTGTCTATGAATCTCTCCGCGCTGTCCCTGCGTGACCTCGAATATGTCGTCGCCGTCGCCGAGCTGCGCCATTTCGGCCGCGCCGCCGAACGCTGCGCCGTCAGCCAGCCGTCGCTGAGCGCCCAGATCCGCAAGCTGGAGGAGGCGCTCGGCCTGTCGCTGTTCGAGCGGACCAGCCGCAAGGTCCTGCTGACCCCGCGCGGCGAGGCCATCGTCGCCCAGGCCCGCGTCGTGCTGGAGGAGGCACGGCGCCTGCTGGCGCTGGCCGACGGGTCGGGCGGTGCGCTGACCGGGCGGCTGCGGCTGGCGGCGATCCACACGCTGGGTCCCTACCTGTTCCCGCACATCCTGCCGCCGCTGCGCGATGCCTGGCCCGACCTGACGCTGATCCTGTCGGAAGGGCGCACCGATAGCCTGTTGGAGGAGTTGCGCGACGGCCGGCTCGACGCCGTGCTGCTGGCCCTGCCGGTGGAAGCCGACGGGCTGGTGGCGGAGCCGCTGTTCTTCGAGCCCTTCCTGCTCGCCCATCCCGCCGGCCACCGCCTCTGTTCGGCGTCCGACCTGTCGCTGAACGACCTCGACCCGTCCGAGCTTCTGCTGCTGGAGGAGGGGCATTGCCTGCGCGATCAGGCGCTGGCCGCCTGCGGCCTCAGCGCGCGCGGCGGCGGCGTCCACGCCACCGGACTGGAGACGCTGCGCCACATGGTGGCTGCCGGGGCCGGCTGCACGCTGATGCCGCTGCTGGCGACCCGAGGAGATGCCGGGCGGACCGCCAGCGTCGGCGGGCTGGTGGAATACCGCCCCTTCGACGCGTCCTCCGACGGCCATTCCAATGGCACCCGTCCGCCCGGCCGCGTCATCGGCCTCGTCTGGCGGGCCAGCGATCCGCGCGACCGCGGCCTGCGCGATCTGGCCGGCTTGCTGCGCCGCGGGATGCCGGCGGGCACCGAGCCGGTCCTATCCTGAAGGGCTGAGGAATTTCGGGAAGGAACAAGCGCCCATCGGCCGGGTTGAAGGCTCGGCCCACGCTTCTCACTGTCCAGAAGCGAGGGCACGATTTTCGATCAGGCGGAGAAGTGGGCGATCATGGCAAACATCCTGAAACAGGCAACGCGGCTCGGTGAAGGATTGCCCTTTCCGCTGGGCGCGACGTGGGACGGCCTGGGCGTCAACTTCGCCTTGTTTTCCGCCCATGCCACCAAGGTCGAACTGTGCCTGTTCGATGAAAACGGGGAGGAGGAGCTCGAACGCATCGAGCTTCCCGAATTCACCAACGAGATCTGGCACGGCTATCTGCCGGACGCCCGCCCCGGCCTGCTCTACGGCTACCGCGTGCATGGCCCCTACGAGCCGGAGCAGGGGCACCGCTTCAACCCCAACAAGCTTCTGCTCGACCCCTACGCCAAGGAACTGGTCGGCGAGATCCGCTGGAACCCGGCCCATTTCGGCTATGTCATGGAATCGGGCGACGACCTGACCTATGACGAGCGCGACAGCGCGCCCTTCATGCCGAAATGCAAGGTGATCGACCCCGCCTTCACCTGGGGCCGCGACCACAAGCCCGGCACCGCCTGGGACCGCACCATCTTCTACGAAACCCATGTGAAGGGCTTCACCAAGCTGCACCCGGCGGTGCCCGACAGCCTGCGCGGCACCTATGGCGGCATGGCGGTGAAGGAGGTGGTCGACTACATCAAGTCGCTCGGCGTCACCTCGGTGGAACTGCTGCCGGTCCATGCCTTCGTCCAGGACCAGCATCTGGTCGACAAGGGTCTGGCCAACTACTGGGGCTACAACTCCATCGGCTTCTTCGCGCCGGAGCCGCGCTATGCCGCGTCGGGCAACGCCATCAAGGAATTCAAGGAGATGGTGGCGCATCTCCACAATGCCGGGCTGGAGGTGATCCTCGACGTCGTCTACAACCACACGGCCGAGGGCAACGAACGCGGGCCGACCCTGTCCTTCAAGGGCATCGACAACGCTTCCTATTACCGCCTGATCCCGGACCAGAAACGCTATTACATCAACGAGACCGGGACCGGGAACACCGTCAATCTCAGCCACCCGCGCGTGCTGCAGATGGTCACCGACAGCCTGCGCTATTGGGCGACGGAGATGCATGTCGACGGCTTCCGCTTCGACCTCGCCACCATCCTCGGCCGCGAGCCCTACGGCTTCGACGAGGGCGGCGGTTTCCTCGACAGCTGCCTGCAGGACCCGATCCTCAACAGCGTCAAGCTGATCGCCGAGCCGTGGGACTGCGGTCCCGGCGGCTATCAGGTCGGCAACTTCCCGCCGGGCTGGGCGGAGTGGAACGACCGCTACCGCGACACCGTCCGCGCCTTCTGGAAAGGCGACGAGGGCAAGCTGCCGGAGGTGGCGCCGCGGCTGTGCGGCTCGGCAGACCTATTCAACAAGCGCGGGCGCAAGCCCTGGGCCAGCGTGAATTTCATCACCGCCCATGACGGCTACACGCTGAACGACCTCGTTTCCTACAACGACAAGCACAACGAGGCGAACGGCGAGGACAACAACGACGGCCATTCCCACAACCTGTCCTGGAACCATGGGGTGGAGGGGCCGACCGACGACCCGGAGATCAAGGAACTCCGCGAACGGCAGAAGCGCAACATGCTGGCGACGCTGCTGCTGTCGCAGGGCTCGCCGATGCTGCTGGCCGGCGACGAGTTCGGCAACACCCAGCACGGCAACAACAACGCCTACTGCCAGGACAACGAGACGGCGTGGCTGAACTGGGACGGCATCGACGAGGACGGACAGGCTCTGATCGAGTTCGTCCGCCGCGTGGTGGCGGTCCGCCAGTCCTTCCCCATGCTGCGCCGTGGCCGCTTCCTGTCGGGCGAATACAATGCCGAGTTCGACGTCAAGGACGTCACCTGGCTGACCCCGGCCGGCGACGAGAT
Organism: Pseudomonadota bacterium; assembly: GCA_023423695.1. GTDB lineage: Bacteria > Pseudomonadota > Alphaproteobacteria > Azospirillales > Azospirillaceae > Azospirillum. Next base: position 212,482 of record JAFAFA010000011.1, read on the forward strand.
GGAGGAGGGGCACTGGCACGACGGCAACGCCCGCTGCCTGGGCATGCTGCTGGACGGCCGCGCGCAGGCCAGCGGCATCAAGCGCCCGGCGATGGATGCCACCCTGTTGCTGGTGATCAACTCCCACCATGACGTGGTGGAGTTCACCCTGCCGGAGGTGACCGGCGGCAGCGTCTGGCGCTGTCTGGTCGACACCAACCTGCCGGACCCCGACGAGGTGCCGCGCGTCAACACCGGCGACGGCTACATGGTGACCGGCCGCTCGCTGCTGTTGCTGGCGCTGGAGCCGGAAGGCAAGACCTCCTTCGCCCTGCGCCGCGCCGCCCGCGCCCTGCGCAGCGTCGCCGAAAGCCCGACCCTGTCCTTCGGCGAGGAGAGCGTCGAGGAGGAAAAACCGGCGGAGCCGGCCAAGACGAAGGAACCGGCCGAGGCGGAAGCCGTCGCGGAAGCGAAGGAGGCGATGAAAGAACCGGAAAAGGTGGAAGCGGCTGCCGAGGCCAAGCCCGAAGCGAAGAAGCCCACCTGAACCGAGGCTCGATCCCCCTCTCCCCCCTGGGGAGAGGGGGATCCCCCGGACCGCACCGGATCACCCCGCCATGAAACTCTTCGAATGCCAGAACTGCCACCAGCCGCTCTATTTCGAGAACACGCTGTGCGAGCGCTGCGGCTACCGGCTGGGCTATCTGCCGGATGTGGGCACCCTGTCGGCGATCGACCCGACCGACCATGACGGGGTGTGGAGCGCGCTCGCCACCACCGAACCGCTCTACAAATTCTGTGCGAACGCCGAACTGGACGCCTGCAATTGGATGCTGCCGGCCGATTCGGCCGACACCCATTGCTCTGCCTGCCGGCACAACCGCACCATCCCCGACCTGTCTGACACCGCCAACCTGACGCTCTGGCGCAAGCTGGAGCTGGCCAAGCACCACCTGTTCTACACCCTGACCAACCTGAAGCTGCCGCTGCAGACCAGGAGCGAGAATCCCGAGGAAGGGCTGGCCTTCGACTTCCTGTCCGACACCGTCGGGCCCGACGGCACGGTGACGCCGGTGCTGACCGGCCACGCCAACGGCCTGATCACCATCAACGTCGCCGAGGCCGACGACGCCGAGCGCGAGAAGCGCCGCACCGACATGGGCGAGCCCTACCGCACGCTGCTCGGCCATTTCCGGCACGAGAGCGGCCATTACGTCTGGGACCGTCTGGTGCGCGACGACCCGGCCCTGCTGGAGCGCTTCCGCGCGCTGTTCGGCGACGAGCGCGAGGATTACGGCGAGGCGCTGAAACGTCACTACGCCAACGGCGCGCCGGCCGACTGGCAGGCGAATTTCGTCAGCGCCTATGCCACCGCCCATCCGTGGGAGGATTTCGCCGAGACCTGGGCGCATTATCTCCACATCGTCGACACGCTGGAAACCGCCCGTGCCTTCGGCCTGCGGATCCGCCCGCGCATCAGCGAAGGGGCCGAGCTGGAATCGGAGATCGACTTCAACCCCCACAAGGCCCGGCACATCGAGGACCTGATCGAACCCTGGCTGCCCCTGACCTACGCGGTGAACAGCCTGAACCGCAGCATGGGTCAGCCGGATCTCTACCCCTTCATCCTGTCGGCCTCGGTGATCGGGAAGCTGGGGTTTATGAACGGGATGGTTCGGGAGTTGGAACGCTAGCCCCCCACCTAACCTCCCCCGCTGGGCGGGGGAGGGGGTAAGCGCTTATGCGGAAAAGCAGCGGCAGTCCCTCCCCCGCTCTGCGGGGGAGGTTAGGTGGGGGCCTGACGCCTCAAGTATCCTACGCCTCCGCCCCCACCTCGACCCTGGTCCAGCGCACCGCGCGGTTGCGCCCGTCGTGCTTGGCCTTGTAGAGCGCGGCGTCGGCGTGCCGCATCACCGTCGCCATGTCGGCGTCATCCTCCGGCCAGGAGGCGATGCCGATGGAGCAGCCGACACGCACCTTCTCGCCGTTGATCGAAACCGGCTCGTTCACCGCGGCGATGATGCGGGACGCCAGTTCTGCGGTATCGGGGGCGGGGCGGCCGGCGCGGCGCGGCAGGACGGCGGCGAATTCGTCGCCGCCCAGCCGGGCGACCACGTCGTCGTCGCGGAAGATGCTGGCGAGCCGGCCGCCGACCTGCCGCAGGACGGCATCCCCGGCATCGTGGCCCAGCCGGTCGTTCACCGGCTTGAAGCGGTCCAGGTCGATGTACATCACCGTCGCCGATCCGCCGCCGCTGCCGGTGGATGCCTCGACATACTGTTCGAAATAGCGGCGGTTCGGCAGCGCGGTCAGCCGGTCCTCATAGGCGATGTCCTCCAGCCGCATCAGTGCCGCATCCTTGTTGGTCAGGCTGTCCACCATGTCCCGCAGCGAAGCGGACAGCCGGCGGATCTCCGCGGCACCGCCGACGGCGGGGATGGTGACGCCGTGCTCGCCATTCCCGATCCGCCCGGCGGCGCCGGCGATGGCACCCAACGGGCGGGCGATCCGTCCGGCGGCGAACCAGCCGAGGACGCTGAACAGCAATGCCAGCAGGATGCCGGTGGCGACGATGGTCAGACGAAGCCGCCCGGTCTCGGCGAACACCACATTGGCGGGCTGCCGCGCGATGACCGTCCAGCCGAGTCCGGCATAGTCATGCAGCCCACGGCCATACGCCACGCCGGTTACGTATGTGATGCCGTCCGGCCAGCGGTCGGCGCTCCAGCCGTCGCGAAGCTTCGCGGTCAGCGTCGGAACCGGCAGCGGCTTTCCCACCGCCTGATCCGGTCCGATCAGAACGTTGCCGTTTGCCGACAGGATGTAGAGCGTCAGCCCGCCGCGGTCGGACAGCGGCTCCTTCAACTGGCGGATCGAGGCGTAGGCCCACTCCCAGCTGTAATGGGCGGCAAGCACGCCGACCGGGGTTCCGTCGGCCCTCTGCAGCGGGGCGGAGACATCGACGAATTTCGGAGTTTCGCCCTCCAGATACGGCACCTTGCCGCGCAGGGCAATCGCATCGTGCACGTCGCCGACGAACAGGCCCTTCATGCCTTCTTGATGAACCGGCCGGCTGGAGATGTCCGCTCCCAGAAGCAGCCCGCCGGAGGCCGCCATCACCCGCCCGTCGGCATTGGTCATGCCGATCCAGGCGATGGTCGGATCGCGGCGCTTCAGTTCGTCGATGGTCGATTGCGCCACCGCCGGGTCCTTCAGCGCATCGATCCGCGACAGCGCGGCGATCTGGTTGGCGCGCGCCCACATGGTCGAATCGAGCTGCCGCGCCAGCGACTGCGCCAGCCCGGTCATCGAATCGCCGATCTCCTGCGCCAGGGCGTCCGCCGCGCCTTTGCCGACGACCAGGCCCGTCACCACCGTCGATCCCAGCACGAGAATGGCGACGGTGACGGCAACCGTGGCCCGCAGGCCGAGCGCCCGGCTGCGGCGTTCGGTCTTGCCGCTTGGCTGTCCAAGGGGCGTCATCGCGGCATCGTCCTTTCGGGAATCACAAGGGGTGGGCGGAGAGCGACCAGTGGAGACACTGTATCGTCCCAACCCTTTATAAAGGGTCAAGCAAAACAGTTGCGGAAATTTACAATGTAAGGGAGTGCGGGTTCTGGCGTTCGGCGCGCGCCGGTCGTGGGCTCGCCGAAAAAAGTTTGCAATGCTGACTTTCAGCGTATTGCAGAAAAAGGAAAAGGCCGCTAGCTATTGTGCCGCGGCCCGAGTTTAGGGAGGAAACGCCTGAAAGGCGATCGAAACAATAAATAATGCTGCGTCGCCGAAAATCCAGCCCAATGCGGCTGGATTTTTCGTTTCCGGTGCAAGGATCTTCCCACATTCCATGTTGCCCCGGTGGAAGGGGGATTCCCCGAACGGTTGGTTGCGCTATCATGCTTGCCCAACGAACCATACAGTCGGGAAGATTCGTCATCATGAAACGGCGTGCGTTCCTCTCCAGCGCCGGCGTCGGCCTTGCCGCCGCCGGAACCGCCGGGACCATTGCGGCCCCGGCCATCGCCCAGGGCTCCCAGCCCGAGATCAAGTGGCGCATGGCGTCGAGCTATCCCAAGAGCCTCGACACCATCTACGGCGCGGCGGAGTTCATCGCCAAGCGCGTGTCCGACGCCACCGACGGCAAGTTCCAGATCCGCACCTTCGCCGCCGGCGAGATCGTCCCGGCCCTGCAGGTGCTGGACGCGGTGCAGAACGGCACGGTCGAGTGCGGGCAGTCGGCGGCCTATTTCTATGTCGGCAAGGATCCGACCTTCTGCTTCGACACCGCCATGCCCTTCGGCATGAACACGCGCCAGCACATCGCCTGGATGATGCATGGCGGCGGGCTGGAGCTGATGCGGGAGGTGTTCAAGGATTACAACATCCACCACATCCCCGCCGGCAACACCAGCGCCCAGATGGGCGGCTGGTTCCGCAAGGAAATCAAGAGCCTGGAGGATCTGAAGGGCCTGAAGATGCGCATCGGCGGTCTGGTCGGCCAGATCCTGACGCCCTTCGGCCTGGTCCCGCAGCAGCTCGGCGGCGGCGACATCTATCCGGCGCTGGAACGCGGCACCATCGACGCGGCGGAGTTCGTCGGCCCCTACGACGACGAGAAGCTGGGCTTCCACAAGGTCGCCAAATACTACTACTACCCCGGCTGGTGGGAGGGCTCGGCCCAGATCCCGCTGATGTTCAACATGCAGGCGTGGAACTCGCTGCCGAAATCCTACCAGACCATCCTGGAGCAGGCCTGCTGGGAGGCCAACACCTGGATGATCGCCAAATACGACACGCTCAACGCCGCCGCGCTGAAGCGGCTGGTCGCCGGCGGCGCCATCCTGCGTCCCTTCCCGCGCGACATGATGCAGGCCTGCGAGAAGGCCGCGTTCGAATTCTACGACAAGCTCGCCGCCGAAAACCCGCGCTTCAAGAAGGTCTATGACGGCTGGAAGCCCTTCCTGGAGCAGGAGCGGCTGTGGTTCCGCGTGGCCGAGAACGGCTTCGACAGCTTCGTCTACTCCCAGGCCGCCCAGCAGCGCTGAGCCAGGCGGGCGGAAATCGGGGCGGGTCGCCTGCGGCGATTCGCCCCCGCTTTTCGTGGCTCCTGCTGATTTTCATGCTTCCGTCTGTCCGCGATATCGATCATTGGTCTTCTCAATCGCATGCGGATGGAGCACACTGCCGGTCTAAGCCTGGGCAGGGTCTTCGCATTTGCACAAAAAATCGGCAGACTGTTGAATTGATCAAGTCATAGTCATTCCTCTTGTCTATTTTCTTAAACGCGTGTTACCGTCAGGGCCAGAAAGACGGACCGGGCCGGGGTGGCGTACCCGGATCCAGGTCGCCTGTGACGGGAGCGGACGGATGGACGGCGGGATGATCGCGACGACAGATACCCTGGTGCGCTTCACCGGGGTGCAGAAGACCTACGATGGCGAGCATCTGGTGGTGAAAAGCCTCGATCTCGACATCCGCAAGGGCGAATTCCTGACGCTTCTCGGGCCGTCGGGCTCCGGCAAGACCACCACGCTGATGATGCTGGCCGGGTTCGAGGTGCCGACCCAGGGCGAAATCTTCATCGGCGACCGGCCGATCAAGAACGTGCCGCCGCACAAGCGCGACATCGGCATGGTCTTCCAGAACTACGCCCTGTTCCCCCACCTGACGATCGAGGAAAACGTCGCCTTCCCGTTGTCGGTGCGTGGCGTTTCCAAGGCAGAAACCAAGGAGCGCGTGGCCGCCGCGCTCGACATGATCAAGCTCGGCAACCTGGCGTCGCGCCGTCCCGGCCAGCTGTCCGGCGGCCAGCAGCAGCGCGTGGCGCTGGCGCGCGCCCTGGTGTTCAATCCCGCCCTGGTGCTGATGGACGAGCCGCTGGGCGCGCTCGACAAGCGCCTGCGCGAGCATATGCAGCTGGAGATCAAGCGCCTGCACGAGACGATGGGCCTGACCGTCGTCTACGTCACCCACGATCAGGGGGAGGCGCTGACGATGTCCGACCGCATCGCGGTGTTCAACGACGGCATCGTCCAGCAGATCGACCGCCCGGATGCGCTGTACGAGCGGCCGGTGAACAGCTTCGTCGCCAACTTCATCGGCGAGAACAATGTTCTGAGCGGGGTTGTTGAAAATATCGAACACGGCTGGGCGCGGGTCGCGCTGGATGCCGGCGGCTCCGTGGTGGCGCAGGCGGTCAATGTCGGCGGCGCCGGCAGCCGCAGCTCGCTGTCCATCCGTCCGGAGCGCGTGGCGATCGAGACCGGCGACAGCGGCGATGCGACCACCAACCGCCTGCCGGCAACGCTGACCGACCTGATCTATGTCGGCGACCACACGCTGGCGATCCTGTCCACGCCGTCCAACCCGGAATTCATGGTCAAGCTGCCGGCCGGCTCCTATGCCGGTCTGGCGCCCGGCCAGGACGTCTACATCGCTTTCCGCCCGGAGGACTGCCGGGCGCTCGATCCGGTCTGAGGACGTGGTTCCTCAGTGCCAGGGTGCCTTACCAGCAACAACAACCACGACGAATAAGGACGGGGATCATGTCGAAGATTAAGGTGGCTCTCGGTTTCGCTGCGACCTTCACCGCCCTCACGGCTTTGGCTTCGGCCGCCAGCGCCCGCGACCTGACTGTCGTGTCGTGGGGCGGCGCCTATCAGGAAGTCCAGAAGAAGGTCTATTTCGAGCCGTTCAAGGCCACCGGCACGGCGATGAACGACGAATCCTGGGACGGCGGCGTCGGCGTCCTGCGCGCCAAGGTGCAGGGCGGCGCTTCCACCTGGGACGTGGTGCAGGTCGAGAGCGAGGAGCTGGCTCTGGGCTGCGACGAAGGCCTGTACGAGAAGCTGAACTACTCCAAGATCGGCGGCGAGGACACCTATCTGCCGGCCACCGTCAACGCCTGCGGCGTCGGCGCCATCGTCTATGACTTCGTCCTCGGCTACGACAAGGACAAGCTGAAGGAAGCGCCGAAGAGCTGGGCCGACTTCTTCGACACCAAGAAGTTCCCGGGCAAGCGCGGCCTGCGCCAGGGCGCCAAGACCACGCTGGAAATCGCGCTGATGGCCGACGGCGTGGCCCCGGCCGACGTCTACAAGGTGCTGGGCACCGAGGCCGGCGTCGAGCGCGCCTTCAAGAAGCTGGACACCATCAAGAACGACATCGTCTGGTGGAAGGCCGGCGCCCAGCCGCCGCAGCTGCTGGCGTCCGGCGAAGTGGCGATGACCTCGGTCTACAACGGCCGCATCGACGCCGCCAACAAGAACGAGAAGAAGAACTTCGGCATGGTGTGGAACGGCGCGCTCTACACCATCGACAGCTGGGTGATCCTGAAGGGCAGCCCCAACCAGGAAGCCGCCTACAAGTTCCTGAGCTTCGTCGGCAAGGCGGAGAACCAGGCCAAGCTGTCCGAAGGCATCGCCTACGGCACGTCGAACAAGAAGGCCCCGTCGCTGCTGTCGAAGGCGGTCCTGACCGATCTGCCGACCGCGCCCGACAACATGAAGAACGCGATCGAGATCAACACCGACTTCTGGCTGGAGAACATCGACCGCCTGACCGAGCGCTTCAACAAGTGGGCGGCCAAGTAAGCGTCTGAGCAGTATTGCCCTCTCCCGTTCCGGGAGAGGGAAGGGGCCCAAGCGGAGCTTGGGAAGGGTGAGGGGCAACGCAAGAATCCCGAACCGTATGGTTCCTTGGATTACCCCTCACCCGGCGCCTATGGCGCCATAGGTCGCTCGCAAGTCTCGCGACCGCGCTGCACCTATGATCGCCTTCGGCGCTCATCCGGCCTCTGGCCGGACGGTTGCGCGCCTCTCCCGGGGCGGGAGAGGGAAGGGACTTTCCAACAGGACAATGCCGATGACAGCCGCCTTCGTTGCCGGCGCCGACGTGCCGTTGAAGCGTCGATTGAAACGGGCCGAGCGGGCCCGGCAGTTCCGTGCGCTGGGTCTGGTGCTGCCGCTGCTGGCCTTCCTGCTGTTCACCTTCGTCGTGCCGCTCGCCGGCATGATCTGGAAGTCGGTGGACGATTGGGAAGTGCCGCAGGTGATGCCGCAGACCGTGGCCGCGCTGGAGCAGTGGAACGGCCAGGGCCTGCCCGACGAGGCCGCCTTCGCCGCGCTCGCCGCCGACATCCGCACCGCGCGCGAGGCCGGAACGCTGGCGGTCGCCGCCAAGCGGCTGAACTATGTCGTCAACGGCTTCCGCACGACGCTGCTGTCGACCGGCCGCAAGCTGAAGGAGCAGCCCGCTCCCGGCACCGCCAAGGCGACGATGATCGAGATCGCTCCGGCCTGGGGTGAGCGCGAGAGCTGGGCGGCGATCAAGAGCGCCAGCGGTCCGGTCACCAGCTATTACCTGCTGGCCGCGGTCGACCTCACCCGCAACGTGGACGGCGACATCGTCCGTGCCCCGGCGGACCAGTCGATCTACCGCGACGTCTTCCTGCGCACCTTCGAGATCGGTTTCGGCGTCACCGCGCTCTGCCTGATCCTGGGCTTCCCGGTCGCCTTCATGCTGGCGAGCCTGCCGACCGGCCGCTCGAACCTGCTGATGATCTTCGTGCTTCTGCCCTTCTGGACCTCGCTGCTGGTGCGCACCTGCGCCTGGATCGTGATCCTGCAGAGCGAGGGCATCGTCAACGGCTCCATGCAATGGCTGGGCATCATCGAAGAGCCGGTGCGGCTGATCTACAACCGCTTCGGCGTGTACATGGCGATGACCCATGTGCTGCTGCCCTTCATGATCCTGCCGCTGTACAGCGTGATGCGCGGCATCTCGCCGGCCTACATGCGGGCCGCCGCCTCGCTGGGCGCGCCGCCGGCCACCGCCTTCCTGCGCATCTACCTGCCGCAGACCATTCCGGGCATCGGCGCCGGCTGCCTGCTCGTCTTCATCCTGGCCATCGGCTACTACATCACGCCGGCCCTAGTGGGAGGTGCCGCCGACCAGATGATCTCGTCCTTCATCGCCTTCTACACCACGGAAACGGTCAACTGGGGCCTCGCCTCGGCGCTGGGCGCGGTGCTGCTGCTGTCCACGCTGGTGCTGGCGCTGCTCTACGGCAAGCTGGCGCTCGGCCGCCAGACGACGGGAGGTCTGAAGAATTGAGCGCGAACCATTCCCCCCAGACCGCCAGCCAGCGCATCGCCTGGATCACGACGGTCGTCGTCGGCACGCTGGTGCTGTTCTTCCTGATGGCGCCGATCCTGGCGATCGTGCCCCTGTCCTTCAGCTCCAGCACCTATCTGACCTATCCGCTGCCCGGCTTCTCGCTGCGCTGGTACGAGGATTTCCTGGGATCCGCGCGCTGGATGAACGCGCTGAAGAACAGCGTCATCATCGGCGTCGCCTCGGCCGTCCTGTCGATGGTGCTGGGCACGCTGGCCTCGCTGGGGCTGGCCCAGTGGAAGAGCAAGTGGAAGCCGCTGGTGCTGGCCCTCGTGCTGTCGCCGATGGTGGTCCCGGTCGTCATCACCGCGGTCGGCGTCTATTTCTTCTTCGCGCCGCTGGGATTGACCGGCAACTATCTGGGCCTGATCCTGGTCCACACCGCGCTGGCGACTCCCTTCGTCGTCATCACCGTCTCGGCCACCCTGCAGAGCTTCGACATGACGCTGGCCCGCGCTGCCGCCTCACTCGGCGCGCCGCCGCTGCTGACCTTCCGCAAGGTGATCCTGCCGCTGATCCTGCCGGGTCTGGCGTCCGGCGCCCTGTTCGCCTTCGCCACCAGCTTCGACGAGGTGGTGACGGTCCTGTTCCTCGCCGGACCGGAGCAGCGCACCCTGCCGCGTGAGATGTTCAGCGGCATCCGCGAGAACATCAGCCCGACCATCACCGCGGTGGCCGTGGTGCTGACGGTGATCTCGGTGTGCATGCTGTCGACGCTGGAACTGCTGCGCCGGCGCAACGAGCGGCTGAAGGGGAATGCGGGGTAGGAGAGTTTAGCCCCCCACCTAACCTCCCCCGCTGGGCGGGGGAGGGACTGCCGCCGCTCTCCCGTATAAGCACTTATCCCCTCCCCCGCCCAGCGGGGGAGGGTTGGGGTGGGGGTCTAACTCAGCCCCCGCTCACAGATACGGCGGCGTGCAGGCGCTGATCAGCTCGCACTCCTCCTCGCCGACGTTGCGGAAGCGATGGGGCACACGGCTGTCGAAGAAATAGGCGTCGCCAGGGCCGAGCATCTGCTTGCGGTCACCCACCGTCAGCTCGATCTGTCCCTTGATGACGATGCCGCCCTCTTCGCCTTCGTGCTGCAGCATGGTGCGGCCGGTGTCGGCGCCGGGGGCGTAGCGTTCGTGGAGCATCTGCAGGGTGCGGCTGCGCAGGTCGCCCACCTGCCGGAAGGAGATCTGGCCGACGGTGCCTTTCAGCTCGCCGGCCAGTTCGATCAGTTCGTCGTCCTTGAAGAAGATTTGCTCGGGCGGCGGCAAATCGTCGGAGGAGAAGAATTCGGCAAGGGTCATCGGGATGCCCTGGAGCACCTTGCGCAGCGACGAAACGGATGGGCTGCTGCGGTTCTGCTCGATCAGGGAAATTGTACCGTTGGTCACTCCGGCTCGCTGGGCGAGCGCCCGCTGGGACAGCCCATGCTGTTCGCGGATCTGCTTCAACCTTGCGCCGACGTCGAATTCCATCACCGGACTCCTGCTCCACACCCGTCTAGGCAATAGCTCATCCGTGCAACCCCGTCATCAGAATATGAACAGTTAAACAGGGGTTGTTTAATTTATTAAACATGGTACGCTTCTTTCCATGGTCCAGGCCCCCGGCAGGAAGCCCTTGATGAACAAGGGGAATTCCGCCGGGCGCGGCCGGACGGTTCCACAATCCTTCATCCAGGGCGGATCGAACATGCTGTCGTTGAACGACCAGGGACTTCTCCGAACCAAGGGCTACGTGAATGGTGCGTGGCGCGCGGGCGATTCCGGGAAGAGCTTCCCGGTCACCAACCCCGCCACCGGCGCCGTCATCGCCGAAGTGTCCGACATGGGTGCCGCCGAGACGCGCGAGGCGATCGACGCCGCCAACGCCGCCCTGCCGGCCTGGAAGGCCAAGACCGCGAAGGAGCGCGCGGCGATCCTGCGCCGCTGGTACGACCTGATCCTCGCCGCGCAGGAGGATCTGGCCCAGCTGATGACCGCCGAACAGGGCAAGCCCCTGACCGAATCGCGCGGCGAGGTCGTCTACGGCGCCTCCTTCATCGAGTGGTTCGCGGAGGAGGGCAAGCGCGCCTACGGCGACGTCATCCCCAGCTTTGCCGCCAACAAGCGCATCGTCGTGCTGAAGGAGGCCATCGGCGTCGTCGCGGCGATCACGCCGTGGAATTTCCCGAACGCCATGATCACCCGCAAGGTGGCCCCGGCGCTGGCCGCCGGCTGCACCGTGGTGGTCAAGCCGGCCGAGGACACTCCGCTGTCCGCCCTGGCGCTGGCCGAACTGGCCGAGCGTGCCGGTTTCCCCGCCGGTGTCTTCAACATCGTGATGGGCCGCGATCCGGCCGCCATCGGCCATGAGCTGACCCACAGCCCGATCGTCCGCAAGGTCAGCTTCACCGGCTCGACCGAGGTCGGCAAGCTGCTGATGCGGCAGGCCGCCAGCACGGTCAAGAAGGTGTCGCTGGAGCTGGGCGGCAACGCCCCCTTCATCGTCTTCGACGACGCCGATCTGGACGAGGCGGTCAAGGGCGCCATGGCGTCGAAGTACCGCAACGCCGGCCAGACCTGCGTCTGCGCCAATCGGCTGCTGGTCCAGGCCGGCGTCTATGACGCCTTCGCCGCCAAGCTGGCCGAGGCCGTCAAGGCGCTGAAGGTCGGCAACGGCGCGGAGGCCGGCGTCACCCAGGGTCCGCTGATCAACGCCGACGCCGTTGCCAAGGTGGAAGAGCTGATGGGCGACGCGCTGGAGAAGGGCGCCAAGGTCGTGCTCGGCGGCAAGCGCCACGCGCTGGGCGGCACCTTCTTCGAGCCGACGATCCTGACCGGCATCACCACCGAGATGCGCGTCGCCCGTGAAGAGATCTTCGGCCCGGTCGCCCCGCTGTTCAAGTTCGAGACGGAAGAGGACGCCATCCGCATGGCGAACGACACCGAATTCGGGCTTGCCGCCTATTTCTACAGCCGCGACATCGGCCGCGTCTGGCGCGTGGCGGAAAAGCTGGAATACGGCATCGTCGGCATCAACGAGGGCATCATCTCGACCGAAGTCGCCCCCTTCGGCGGCGTCAAGGAGTCCGGCATCGGCCGCGAAGGCTCCAAGTACGGCCTCGATGATTTCATGGAAGTCAAATATCTCTGCGTCGGCCTCGGCGCCTGACCGTCGTCAAAGGAAATAAGACCATGAGCACCAACCAGTCCTTCGTCGCCCGTCGCGAGGCCGCCGTCTCCCGTGGCATCTCCGCCGGCATGCCCTTCTACATCGACCGCGCTGAAAACGCCGAGATGTGGGACATCGAGGGCAAGCGCTTCATCGACTTCGCCGGCGGCATCGCCGTGCTGAACACCGGCCACCGTCACCCGAAGGTGATGGAGGCGGTGAAGGGCCAGCTGGAGCGCTTCACCCACACCTGCGCGATGGTCACGCCCTATGACAGCTTCGTCGAGCTGGCGGAGAAGCTGAACGCGCTGGTCCCCGGCCCGACCCCGAAGAAGACCGCCTTCTTCACCACCGGTGCCGAGGCGGTGGAGAACGCCGTCAAGATCGCCCGCGCCGCCACCGGCCGTCCCGGCGTCGTCGCCTTCTCCGGCGGCTTCCACGGCCGCACGCTGCTGACCATGGGCCTGACCGGCAAGGTCGTGCCCTACAAGGTCGGCTTCGGTCCCTTCCCGGCCGAAATCTTCCATGTGCCCTTCCCCAACGCCTATCGCGGCATCAGCGAGGCGGAGAGCCTGAAGGCGCTGGACACCCTGTTCAAGGCCGACGTCGATGCCAGCCGCGTCGCCGCCATCATCATCGAGCCGGTGCAGGGCGAGGGCGGTTTCAACATCGCCAGCCCGTCCTTCCTCCAGGCGATCCGCGCGGTCTGCGACAAGCACGGCATCGTCATGATCGTCGACGAGATCCAGACCGGTTTCGCCCGTACCGGCAAGATGTTCGCCGTCGAGCATGCCGGGATCGAGCCGGACCTCGTCACCATGGCCAAGAGCCTGGCCGGCGGCTTCCCGCTGTCGGCGGTGACCGGCAAGGCCGCCCTGATGGACGCGCCGATCCCCGGCGGCCTCGGCGGCACCTATGCCGGCAGCCCGCTGGCGACGACCGCGGCGCTGGCGGTGATCAACGTCATCGAGGAGGAGAAGCTGGTCGAGCGCGCCGAGAAGCTCGGTGAGCGCATCGCCAGCCGCTTCCGCGCCATGGCCCAGCGCAACAGCCTGTCGGTGATCGGCGATGTCCGCAACCTGGGCGCCATGGTCGCCATGGAGCTGGTGACCGACCGCGAGACCAAGGAGCCGGCCGCCGACCTGACCAAGGCGCTGGTCGCCAAGGCGGCAGAGAAGGGCCTGATCCTGCTGTCCTGCGGCACCTACGCCAACGTCATCCGCGTCCTGGTCCCGCTGACCGCTTCGGACGCCCTGGTCGACGAAGGCCTGGACATCATCGAGCGTTCGCTGGAAGAACTGGTGTCGGCGTAACGAGACTCCCTCTCCACCCTGGATCCCCTCTCTCCCCCCGGGAGAGGGAAGGGGCCCAAGCGAAGCTTGGGAAGGGTGAGGGGGACGCATGGCGGGGATTATCAAGAAACGCGGAGCGCCGGTCCTATCCCCGGCGCTCCGCAATGCATCCCCCTCACCCTAACCCTCTCCCCAGGGGGGAGAGGGGACTCAAGGGCGGGGAAATGCCAATAATTCAGGAGGAAGTGACCTTGGCCGGACCCTTGTCGCACATCCGGGTGCTGGAACTGTCGCGCGTTCTCGCCGGGCCGTGGTCGGCGCAGACGCTGGCCGATCTCGGCGCCGACGTGATCAAGGTGGAACGGCCGGGCGCCGGCGACGACACCCGCGCCTGGGGTCCGCCCTGGGCCGGAGACCAGTCGGCCTATTTCCTGTCGACCAACCGGGGCAAGCGCTCCATCACCATCGACTTCGAGCGTCCGGAGGGGCAGGAACTGGTCCGGAAGCTCGCCGCCCAGGCCGATGTCGTCATCGAGAATTTCAAGGTCGGCGGGCTGGTCAAGTACGGCCTCGACTATGACAGCCTGAAGGCGGTCAACCCGCGGCTGGTCTATTGCTCGATCACCGGCTTCGGCCAGACCGGGCCGTACCGCAACCGCGCCGGCTACGACTTCATGATCCAGGGCATGGGCGGGCTGATGAGCATCACCGGCCAGCCCGACGGCGAGCCGGGCGGCGGTCCGGTCAAGGTCGGCGTCGCGGTGACCGACATCTTCACCGGCCTCTACGCCACCATCGGCATCATGGGCGCGCTGGCCCACCGCGACCGCACCGGCGAGGGGCAGCAGGTCGACCTCGCCTTGCTCGACGTGCAGGTGGCGGTGCTGGCCAACCAGGCGATGAACTGCCTGGTCGGCGGCAAGGCGCCGCAGCGGCTCGGCAACGCCCATCCGAACATCGTGCCCTATCAGGCCTTCGCCACCCGCGACGGCTACATCATCCTGGCGGTCGGCAACGACGGCCAGTTCGCCAAGTTCTGCACGGTCGCCGGCCGTGCCGATCTGGCCAAGGACGAACGCTACGCCACCAACCCGGCCCGCGTCGCCAACCGCAAGGAACTGGTGGCCCTGCTGGAGGAGCTGATCCGCACCCGCGACAGCCAGGACTGGCTGAGCGCGCTGGAGCAGGTCGGCGTTCCCTGCGGCCCGATCAACGACCTGACCGCGGTGTTCGAGGACCCGCAGGTGAAGGCCCGCAACATCCACCAGGATCTGCCGCACCCGACCCAGGGCAGCGTGCCGACGGTGGCGAGCCCGATCCGCTACAGCGGCACGCCGCTGGTCCACGACACCGCCCCGCCGACGCTGGGCCAGCACACCGACACGGTGCTTGCGGATCAGCTTGGCTTGAGCGAGGCCGATATCGCATCCTTGCGGGACAGGGGTGTGATCTGAGGGTGTGAAAGCGGGGCGGCCCTTCGGCTATGGTGCCGTCCCATCATTTACACTCTCAATCATCTCCGGATCTTTCCATGACCGCGGCCCCCGCGACCGACACCCGCCTCGGCATCCTGATGATGCTGGGCGGGATGACGCTATTCACGCTGAACGACGCGCTCGGCAAATGGCTGGTGGCGGACCATTCCGTCGCCATGCTGATCGCCGTGCGCAGCCTGTTCGGGCTGGCGGTGCTGGCGCCGATGATCCGGCGCGAGGGAGTGGCCAGGGTCTTCGCCGTCGACCGGCTGCCGCTGCACATCCTGCGCGTCTTCCTGATGACGGTGGACGTCGCCTGCTTCTACTGGGCAGTCGGCTACCTGCCGCTCGCCGACGTGATGACCATCTACATGTCGGCGCCGCTGATCGTCACCGCGCTGTCGGTGGTGATCCTGCGGGAAAGCGTAGGCTGGCGCCGCTGGGTGGCGGTGCTGGTCGGCTTCGTCGGCGTCGTCATCGTGCTGAATCCGACCGGCCGCTTCGATCTGTGGCCGTCGCTGGTGGCGCTGCTGGGCGCCGTCATCTTCTCCGGCGGCGTGATCTCCACCCGCGTCCTGCGCTCCGCCTCCAGCCTGACGCTGGTCGGCAACCAGATGGTCGGCGGCATCCTGATCGGCGGTGCGGCGCTGCCCTGGTCCTGGTCGGCGCCGGGCTGGCTCGGCTTCTTCCTGCTGGGGCTGCTGGGCATCACCGCGCTGGCGGGCCACGCCATGATGAACCGCTCGCTGCAGCTCAGCCCGGCCGCGGTGGTGGTACCGTTCCAGTATGTGTCGATCCTGTGGGCGGTGATCCTCGACCTCGCCGTCTGGGGCACCGCGCCGACCGCCCGCATGGGGGTGGGCGCCGCGCTGATCATCGGCAGCGGCCTGTTCATCGTCTACCGTGAACAGCGCCTCAAGCGCGGGGTCGCGGCGGAAGGCGTGGCGGAGGTGCCGTGAGGCGAAGCCTCACCGCCCGAAGAAGCGCGGCACCAGCCTGACCGTCACCGGCTCCACCGGGCGCCAGCCATAGTCGCGGATGACGTCGTTGGACTCGACCGCGCGGCGGTCGCGCTCCAGCGACCATGTGATGTGGTAGGTGGAGCCGTCGGGTCGGTCGCTGGTGCCGCCGATGGCGACGACGACCGCCTGCACCCCCTCGCCGTCGTCGGCGCAGCCGATCACCTCCGCTTCGGTGGCGGTCGGCAGCGGCTCATCCCGGCCGGCGCCGAAGTTCTGGGTCACATGGTCGGCGACGAGCCGCTCGTAACGCTGCGGGATCAGGGCCAGCAGCCGGCCGCGCTCCTCCGCAGGCAGTTCCCAGCCGGTGTATCCCGCTCCCATCGCCCGATCCTCCGCTTCGCACACGCCCGACTAAAACTCACCGCCGGCCGCCGTTCATGATCCCGTCCATGATCTTATTCGCTTCGGCAGGACCGGCAATCAGCTCGATCATGCGGATGGCGGTGTAGCCGGTGCGGGCGTTGCCGGCGGGTCCGGCCAGCGCCTGCTGGGCCTTTTCCGTCAGCGAGGCGGTGGTCTTCTGCGTCATCTCCCGCAGCTCGCCGCGCAGGCCCAGCGAATCGGCGATGGTCGCACATTTGCGCAAGGCCCGTGCCTGGTTCTCCGCCTGGGCCAGTTGGGCCCGCCCTTCGCTGCCGCCGTCCAGCGCGCCGATGGCGGCGACGATGCCGGCGTCGGCATCCTGCAGCACCTGGGTCTTCACCATAGCGTGGACGGAGTTGCGGACGTCCTTCAACCGCTGGTCGAAGTCCTTGTTGCGGCTGTGCTCCATCGCCGCACGGGTGGCGTCCAGGCTGGCGACGAGGTCGAGCGCGAGGTCGGCCACCGCCATGCGGTCGGTGCCGCTGCCGGAGGCGCTCCGGAAGGCGCGCGAGCGGTCTTCCATCTGGGCGACGACCGTTCCGCTCAGCGCCATGAACAGGGCGGCGCGGTCGGCCGACTTCTGTCCAAGATCCATGTCCCACAAACCGCTCAGCAGGACCGTCGGGTCGCAGAGCCGCGATGCGGCGATCAGGACGAAGATCTTCAGCGCCTCCGGCCGGGAGCGTGTGACGCGGCGGCCGACCGCCTGGATCGCCTCGACATGGTCGGCGTGCAGCTTCGGCACCGGTTTGGGCGACAGCGCCGCCTTCATCTCCGCCACTTCGGGCGCGATGGACAGGATGGTGGCGATGTCGGTCAGCGCCCGCATCCGCGCCGGATTCATCCGCAATTCCAGCGCATCGCTGTAATGGCCGGCGACCGCGGCCTCGGCGATCCGGGTCACCGCCGCGCCGCACTCGGCCCAGAAGGCTTCCGTCAGCGCCTTGCGTTGCGGGCCGTCCTGCAGGGCGGGGCGGAAGCTGCGCAGCCGGTCCTTGCCGATCTCGGCCTCCACCAGCGGCCACAGGCCGTTCATCAGCGACCGCTCGATGACGCTCAGCGGCACCGGGTCGGCCTTGCCCAGCGCTTCGAACAGATCCTCGAACGGGTCGCAGAACAGGCGCTTCAGGGTAGGCCGGCGGTGCACCCGCAGCTCGACCAGCCGGGGGCGGATGACGGCGATGGTGCGCTGGATGTCGGGATGCTCGTTCATCTGCTCCAGCAGGTCGACGACCTGACGGAACTTGGCCTCGTCGATGTCCAGAAGCTTGTCACCCAGCGCGACCAGATCCCTCATCTCCATGGTCAGGCCGCCTTCCCTTTTAGCGTCTCGATCCGCATGACGAGATCGACGTCCAACTGGCCGCTGCGCCAGTCGACATAGGCGCGCACCGACCGCTTCTGGCTGGTGATCAGCTTGTCGGCCATCAGCGACTGGTCGATCCGCCCTTCGTCGCGGGGCAGCAGCGGGATGACGCGGAAGATGTCGTGGACGGCCATGTCCTGGGTGTACCGGTCCTGGGTCAGCGCGTCGCTCCACAGCAGGATCAGGTATTCCCAGCCGTCCAGCAGCCAGGACAGCCGGCTGCACGCCTTGCGGATCTGCGGCCGCTTGGTCTCCCACTGGCGCAGCAGCGTCTCGAACGAGGCCATGGCCTGATCCAGCTGGCCGATGACGTTGCGGGCGTGGTTGACCGTGTGCTCCGCCACCTCGGCGCAGAAGCCGCCGATGGGGGCCGCTTCCGACACGTTGTCGGTGGCCCAGTCGGTCATGCTGTCGCGGAAGCCCTGCAGGTCGCGCATCAGCCGCCGCAGCCGCGCCGGCTTGGGCGAGGTGGCGAGCCCGATCGATTCCATCAGCACCGCCAGCTCGGCGATGCGGCTATAGAGTTCGGTCGGCTCCAGCGCCAGACGCTGCGCCGCCTTCATCATCAGGTCGCGGGTCAGCTTCTGCCCTTCGGCGGAGGTCAGGCCGACCCGCAGGATCTCGGTCGATTCCAGGCCGACCGCCTTAAGCGCCTCGACGATCAGCTGATAGTTGATCAGGAGCCGCTGTTCGTCGTCGTCGCTCAGCGCCGCTTCCGCCGCCGCCACCGCGCCACCGCCGGCAAGGCCGCAGCGCGCCGCCTCCAGCACCGCCTTGCGGATGTCGTCGGGCGAGCAGCCGTCCGCCTTGGCGATCAGGTCGTGCAGCATGCGGTCGTGTACGGTCATCGGAAAGGCCAGCGGCAGCGACTTCCACGGCACCACATAGACGCCGCGCCCCTCCGACAGGTTTGGCACCAGAACTTCCAGCTGGTCGCGGCTGTCCTTGCGCACCCGCGTCTGGGCCAGGACCGGCGTGGTGAAGGCCACCGCGGCACCGCGTTCCTCGAAGGTGGACGGGGCGAAATTGGTAAGGGAGCGCATCGTGTCTGCGGCCGTGGCTGCCAGGGGTGTCGAACCGGATCGTCGGATTACGGACCGGGGAACCTGAATTTTGCGTTAAATCCAATATAAGCGACAACGGAAATATATCACCTTTGGGTTAGGGGCCGGGATCTCTTGCGGTAACCCCGGTCCCGATCCTTCGCCGTTCCGCCCCGCCGGCCGTTGTCAGGGAAGGGCGGTTTGCGGAGGGCCGGGGGCATGGCAGCGGGAGCGGGATCGGTGTTCAAGTGGATCGGCTACGGCCTGCTGGGCCTGGTCGGCCTCGCCGTGGTCGGCATCGGCGCGGTGCTGCTGCTGTTCGATTGGAACGATGCCCGCGGCTTCGTCGCCCGTCGCGCCTCGGCCGCGCTGAACCGCGAGGTCGCCATCGACGGCGACCTGCGCGTCCATCTCGGCAATCCGATCCGCATCCATGTCGAAGGCCTGCGCGTCGCCAACGCCCAATGGGCGCAGGAGCGCGGCGAGGACAAGGACATGGTGGCGATCCAGGCGCTCGACGCCACGCTGCGGCTCTGGCCCCTGCTGCGCGGCGACTGGGAACTGCCGGAGCTGAAGTTCCAGGGTCCCAAGCTGATCCTGGAGAAGAACGACAAGGGCGAGGCCAACTGGAACTTCGGCCCGCCCAACGCGGAGAAGGCGGTGGCGAAGGAGGCCGCGACCCCCGACGACCGCGGCGACATCCCGGTGATCGAACGGCTGGTGATCGCCGACGGCCGGATTCGCTACCGCGATCCCACCAGCGACATCGACATCGACAACACCATCAACACCGCCACCGGCGGCAATGACGACGACACGGTGCAGCTCAACGGCAAGGGCAGTTTCGCCGGAAAGCCCTTCACCCTGGCGGCGGAAGGCGGCTCGCTGCTCTATCTGCGCGACGACCCCAAGCCCTATCCGATGAAGATCGATGCGGCCGTCGGCAAGACCAAGGGCCGCATCGAGGGCTCGGTGGCGGAGCCGGTGAAGATGGAGGGCATCGACCTGTCGGTGGCGCTCAGCGGCAACGATCTGGCGGAGATCTTCCCGATCCTCGGCATCCCGACGCCGAAGACGCGCCCCTATTCCATCTCCGGCCACCTGTCGCGCGAAGGGGGGCTGTGGGCCTTCCGCGGCATGAACGGCAAGGTCGGCGAAAGCGACCTGTCCGGCGACCTGTCGGTCGACACCAACGGCGAGAAGCCGATGGTGAAGGCCGACCTGACCTCAAACCGGCTGGCGGCGCAGGATCTGGCCGGCCTCGTCGGCGCGTCGCCGCGCGGCAGCGACGATTACCCGACCCGCGGCAACAACCGGGTCATCCCCGCCACCCCGATCAATGTGGAAAAGCTGCGCAACACCGACATGGACGTCCGCCTGCGCGGCAAGCGGGTGGAGGCGCCCTTCGCGCCGCTCCAGGACCTGGACATGCGCGTCAAGCTGAACAACGGCGACCTGCATTTCGACCCGCTGTCGCTCGGCATCGGCGGCGGGCGGATCGCCGGCACGGTGCAGGTGGACGGCAGCCGCAAGGTTCCGGCCCTGCGCACCAACCTGGACATCCGCGCCATGAAGCTGTCGTCCTTCTTCAGCGAGACCTCCTTCGCTGGCCAGATCGGCGGCACGGTGGCTGGCCGCATCCAGCTGGCCGGCACCGGCAAGACGGTGGCCGACCTGCTGGCGACCTCCGACGGCAAGGTCGGCGTCTCGGTCGATGGCGGGCGAATCACCAGCCTCGCGGTCAAGGGGCTGAAGACCAACATCCTGGAGACGCTGGGGGTCGTGATCTCCGGGTCGGAACCGATGCCCTTCAACTGCCTGGTCGGCAACCTGTCGGTGGAGAAGGGCATCGCCCGCGCCGAGGCGCTGGTGCTGGACACGCCCGAGACGCTGGTCACCGGTAAGGGGACGATCAGCCTGCGCAACGAGGCGCTCGACCTGCGGATCGTCGGCGATTCCAAGTCGCCGCAGGTGTTCGCCACCCATGTGCCGGTGCTGGTCGGCGGCACGCTTGGCAACCCCGACATCGGCGTCGATCCGACCGAGTCGGCGGCGCGCGGCGCCGCGGCGGTGGCGCTGGGCGTTCTGCTGACTCCGCTGGCAAGCGTGCTGCCCTTCCTTGACCCGGGCAGTGATGAGCAGCCACAGTGTGGCCGGCTGGTGCGGGATGCCCGCTCCCCCAACAAGGGAGCGCCGGCGTCCGGCAGGTCGGGCAATGGCCGTGGTGAGGGAAAGGCGTCGGGTTCGGCGCGCTGACCGCCTGCTTCGGAATCTTCCTGTCCGGCGCCCCCGTCAACGGGGCAGCCCCGGAACACGGACAGGAAGGACGCTGCCCCGCCCAATGACCTTTGACCAGATGTTATCGTTCGGCATCATCGGCGCGGTGATCGCGCTGCTGATCTGGGACCGGCTGCGTTACGATCTCGTCGGGATGATCGCCCTCCTGGCCTCGGTGGCGGTGGGGATCGTTCCGGCCAAACAGGCTTTTCAGGGCTTCTCCGACGACATCGTCATCATCGTCGGCTCCGCCCTGGTGATCAGTGCCGCAGTCGGCCGGTCGGGTGTGGTCGAGGCGGCGATGCGCCCGCTGGCCACGCGCATGACAGCGGTGTGGACGCAGGTCGCCATCCTGGCCGGGGCGGTCACGCTTCTGTCGGCCATCGTCAAGAACATCGGCGCGCTCGCCATCTTCATGCCGATCGCCCTGCAGGTGGCGCGGCGCACCGGCACGCCGGTGTCGATGCTGCTGATGCCGATGGCCTTCGGGTCGCTGCTGGGCGGGCTGATGACGCTGGTCGGCACCTCCCCCAACATCATCGTGTCGCGCGTCCGCGCCGAGATGACGGGCGAACCCTTCCACATGTTCGACTTCACGCCGGTCGGGCTGGTGATCGCGGTGTTCGGCGTCGCCTTCCTGGCGGTTGGCTACCGGTTGCTGCCCAAGGGACGGGCCGCGGCGGCCGGTCCGGCCTTCAACATCGGCGATTACACGGCGGAGGCGAGGTTGCCCGCCGGCTCCCAGTTCGTCGGCCGCACGGTCGCGGAGCTGGAGGCCGTCAGCGAGGGCGAGATCACGCTTGCCGCCATCGTGCGCGAGAATTACCGCCGCTATGTGCCGTCGGGCCATTGGGTGCTGTTCGCCGACGATATCCTGGTGCTGGAGGGCGACACCACGGCGCTGGCCGAGCTGGTCAAGCGTGCCGGCCTGAAGATGGTGCACGACAAGGATCTGGAGGGGGTCGAGAAGGAGGACGAGATCGCCGTGGTCGAGGCGGTGGTGGAACAGCGCTCCGCCATGATCGGCCACAGCATCGAGGAGGTGAACCTGCGCGAGCGCTTCGGCGCCAACCTGCTGGCGATCAGCCGGCGCGGACGGCCGATTCGCCAGCGGCTGCGCCGTGTCCGCCTGCAGTCGGGCGATTTGGTCGTCCTGCAGGGCCGGCAGGCCTCCATGTCCGACACGCTGGCCGAACTGGGTTGCCTGCCGCTGGCCGAGCGCGACCTCTCCATCGGCCGCACGCCCAAGCGCGCGGCGGCGGTCGCGGTTCTGGGGCTGACCGTGGTGCTGGTCGCCACCGGGCTGGTTCCGGTCGCCATCGCCTTCTTCGGGGCGGCGGTGGCGATGATGGCGCTAAAGGTGGTCAGCCTGCGCGAGGCCTACGAGGCGGTGGAATGGCCGATCCTCGTCCTGCTCGGCTCGCTGATCCCGGTTAGCGAGACCCTGCGCACCACCGGCGGCAGCGAACTGATCGCCGGCCTGCTGTCGGAGGCGTCCCAGGGAATGCCGCCCATCGGCGCGCTCGCCATGATCATGGTGGCGGCGATGGCGGTGACTCCCTTCCTGAACAATGCCGCGACCGTGCTGGTGATGGCGCCCATCGGGGCCAGCCTCGCCACCCATCTCGGGCTGCGGCCGGACGCCTTCCTGATGGCGGTGGCGATCGGCGCCGGCTGCGACTTCCTCACGCCCATCGGGCACCAGTGCAACACGCTGGTGATGGGACCGGGCGGCTACCGGTTCGGCGATTACTGGCGGCTGGGGCTGCCGCTGTCGATCATGGTCGTGATCCTGGGAACGGCGGCCATCGCGCTGTTTTGGCCGCTGGTGCCGCGCTGAGGATCGCGTCCGTTCACGGATTCGTGTCTCGCGGACCGGTTCCGTTCTCCTTCCGTCTGGTGTAGGCTTCTCCCAGGGGCTGAAGCCTGACGGGAGGCCGATATGTCGGTGTGGCGCCGCTATCTGGTGAAGGACGTGACCGGCCGGCTGGTCGATCTGCCGAGCAGCCTGCTCGACCGTGCCGATGACGGCACGGCCCCGCTGCCGCATTTCGCCGGCCGCTGCGTGGAGGTGGTGGCGGCGGTGATCGTCGGCGACCGCAAGAGCCACGCCCGCGTCACCGAACTGGCCTTCACCAAGATGTATTTCGACCAGATGGGCTATGTCGACGCCGCCAAGCGCGAGCGGATGATCCGCCTGATGCTGGAAAGCTGCGCCGACCGCCGCGTCGCGTTGCGCCGGCGGGACGCCCTTCACGAGGAGTCCGCCCGCCTGTCCCGCCGCGCGGATGCCGCCCGCGACCAGCTGATCCGCGAATTCGGCTGGGAGCCCAAGCCCGCCGAGCGCGACGCCGCCCTCAGCCGCCTCGACCCCGCCCGCCTGCGCGGCGCCCGTCCGGAGCCGGCGCGGACGCTGCATTGAGGGGTGGGGCGCAAAATTCCCCTCTCCCGTGAGGGGGGAGGGGATCGTTCCGAGATCGAGGATCTGTGCATGCTTCACCCGCAAGGGGAGGGGGGCCTTTTCGGCGGCCACCGTCCGGCCCATATGCAGGCCAACGGAAGCATGGAGCCTAGCGAACCACAGATGAGTCCTCCCGATACCGCCCAGACGCTGACGTTCGCGCGTGTGCGCCAGCTGGCACTGATCGGCGCCGGATGCACCATCATCCTGTTCGGCATGCTGCTGGCGCCTCTCCCCGGCCCTGGTGGGCTGCCGGTGATGCTGCTCGGCGGCATCCTCGTGCTGCGCAACTCCGCCGACGCCCGCCGCCTGTTCGTGCGCAGCAAGCGCCGCTATCCCCGAATGTTCAGTCCGGTGGAACGCATCCGGCTGAAGCTGCGCGCGCGCCGCCTGCGCAAGATGAACCGCGGCTGACCCGCCGCTTTTTCCCGCAGTCCCTTACCCGCCGGCCTTCCGGGTGTTAGGAATGGACACCACCATTCCCAACCGCAAGGGGGGCCAGCGTGACCAGCCGACCTCATGGCGTTGAAACCGTCGTCCCCCTCTCCGCGTGTCGCGGCCGGCTGAACAGTGGAACATCTCCGGAAAACCGTTCCACACCGTTTCAAACGTTCAGTCCGGCCCGTCGCCCGCCCGCGGTCTGCCCTGCGGAAGCGGGCACTGGACAGCCGCGCCCCGCAGCCTCCATCTTGTGCGTCCGTTCGCATCAGGAGGGTTTGCGGTGAAGTCGGGCAACGCGCTGCTGTCCAGCTATGGCACCACCATTTTCGAGGTCATGTCCCGCCTGTCGGAGGAGCATGGCGCGATCAATCTGGGCCAGGGGTTCCCCGACGACCGTGGGCCGGCCGACGTGCTGCAGACCGCGGCCGACGCGCTGCTCCAGGGCTGGAACCAGTATCCGTCGATGATGGGCACTCCCGACCTGCGGCAGGCCCTGGCCGCCCATGCCCGGCGCTTCTACGGCCTCGACGTCGATTGGAAGACCGAGACGATGGTCACCTCCGGCGCCACCGAGGCGCTGACCGCCTGTCTGCTCGGCCTGATCAATCCGGGCGACGAGGTGGTGCTGTTCCAGCCGATGTACGATAGCTACCTGCCGATCGTCCGGCTGGCCGGCGGCGTGCCGCGCTTCGTCTCGCTGAAGGCGCCGGACTGGAGCTTCAGCCGCGCCGACCTGGAGGCCGCCTTCTCGCCGCGCACCAAGCTGGTGCTGATCAACGACCCGCTGAACCCGGCCGCCAAGGTCTTCGACCGGGCGGAGCTGGAGCTGATCGCCGAGTTCGTCCAGCGCCATGACGCGCTGGCCGTCTGCGACGAGGTGTACGAGCACATCGTCTTCGACGGCCGCCGCCACATTCCGCTGATGACCCTGCCGGGCATGCGCGACCGCTGCCTGAAGATCGGCTCGGCCGGCAAGACCTTCTCGCTGACCGGCTGGAAGGTCGGCTACGTCACCGCCGCCCCGCATCTGCTGCAGCCGGTCGCCAAGGCGCACCAGTTCCTCACCTTCACCACCCCGCCGAATCTCCAGGCCGCCGTCGCCTACGGGCTGGGCAAGGAGGAAGGCTACTTCACCGGGCTGGCCGCCGGGCTGCAGGCGAAGCGCGACCGGCTGGCCGCCGGGCTGGCCTCCGTCGGATTCGACGTGCTGCCCAGCGCCGGCACCTATTTCGTCGCCGCCGACATCGGCCGCTTCGGCTTCGACGGCGACGATCAGGCCTTCTGCCGCTGGCTGGTGGCGGAGGCGAAGGTCGCCGCCATCCCGGTCAGCGCCTTCTTCGTGGAGAATGCGCCGGCCAGCGTCGTGCGTTTCTGCTTCTCCAAGCGGGACGAGGTGCTCGACGAGGCCATCGCCCGCCTGCGCAGCCGCTTCTCGGGCAGCTAGGCGTTGCCGCGGCAGGAGCGATCTGCGCGCCCCTGCCGCAAAGCCATGGCGAAACCCCAGCCGCTTCGGCATACTCCCGCCGGTTTTGTCCAGGTCCGAGCCGACGCCAGGGCTGTCCCCGGTCTTGTGGTTCCGGACCCACCCGCGGAATTGGGGTCTGTCTCGAATGTTGCGTGCGCTGGCGCGTGTCTGTGCCGTCCTCGTCGCGTGCTCCGGCACGTACACCGTTTCCCGGACCTTCGCCGCCGATCCCCCGGCCGAGCCCGTGCCCTTCGGCGTGTCGGGCGTGGAGGTGGTGGCGGAGCGTGATACGCCCCAGGCCTGCTTCACCTTCACCGACCGGCTGGAGCGCTCGCGCGCCGTCAACTACCGCGACTATGTCGCGGTGGAGCCGGCGGTCGACGGTGCCGCCATCGCCCGCGACCGCACCCTGTGCGTCGAGGGGCTGCGCCATGGCGAGACCTACCGGGTCACCCTGAAGGACGGGTTGCCGGGCATCGACGGCAAGCGGCTGCCGGCCGCCGACACCCGCGAGGTGCAGGTGCCCAACCGCAAGCCCTCGCTGGCTTTCCGCGGAGCCGGCTACATCCTGCCGCGCGTCGGGTCGGACGGGCTGCCCCTGCGCTCCATCAACCTGGACCGGGCGAAGCTGCAGGTGCTGCGCATCGCCGACCGGGCGCTGGTCGAGAAGATCTATTTCGGCCGCATCACCCAGCAGATGACCGACTACGACATCGGCGAGATCCTGGACAAGTCGGGGCAGGAGGTCTGGCGCGGCGAGATGGGGATCGGCAACCAGCCGAACCGCAGCGTCACCACCGCCTTCCCCATCGACGCCGTGCTGGGCAAGCTGGAGCCGGGCGTCTATGTCGCCGTCGCCGGCGCCGACGAGATCAAGCCGGGCGGCTGGGAGCGCAAGGCGACCCAATGGTTCGTGGTGTCCGACCTCGGCCTCAACACCATTCTCGGCGACGACTCGCTGGTGGTCTTCGCCCGCTCCGTCCAGAGCGCCAGCCCCGCCGCGGGCGTGGAGCTGCGTCTGGTCGCCCGCAACGGGTCCGAACTGGGCCGCGTCCAGACGGGGGAGGACGGGCTCGGCCGCTTCGACCTCGCGGCATTGCGCGCCGCCGGGACCGAACCGGTGCAGGCCCTGTTCGCCGCGCGCGGCGACGGCGACTTCGCCGTTCTCGACCTGACCGCCGGCGGCGCCCCCTCGGCGGAGTCGCCGGACAAGCCGGCCCCGATCGCCCGTCCGATGACCGGCGGGTTCGACGCCTATCTCTATACGGAGCGCGGAATCTACCGGCCGGGCGAGACGGTGCAGCTGACCGCGCTGCTGCGCGACACCGACCTGAATCCGCCCGCCGGCAAGGCGCTGACCATCCGGGTCCTGCGTCCCGACGGGTTCGAGGTCGAACGGCGCACCCTGACCGACAGCGGGGCCGGCGGTTTCGCCACCCGCATCGACCTGCCGATGAACGCCTTCCCCGGCAGCTGGATGGTCACCGCCCATGCCGAGCCTGACGGCCCGGCCATCGGCAGGGCCGAGTTCCTGCTGGAGGACTTCGTGCCCCCGCGGCTGGACCTGTCGCTGTCCTCCCCGACGACGGAGTTGGCGGCGGACGGCGAGGCCGATGTCGCTCTCGACAGCCATTATCTCTACGGCTCGCCGGCTTCGGGCCTGCCGGGAGAGTTGACGGTCGCCCTGCGCGCCGCGGCCAACCCCTATCCCAACCTGCCGGGCTACCAGTTCGGTCTGGCGCAGGAGGACGTGAAACCGGCCCGCGCCGATCTGCCGGGCTTCATCACCGATTCCAACGGCTCGGCCCGCCTGAAGGTCAAGCTGCCGCGTCCGCCCGAAAGCACCCGCCCGCTGGAAGCGGTGGTGCGTGCCACCCTGTTCGACATCGGCGGCCGTCCGGTCGGCCGCGACTTCGTCCTGCCGGTGCGCCACCAGCCCTTCGCCATCGGCATCAAGCCGCGCTTCGAAGGCGACGGCGTGCCGGAAGGCGCCACCGCCGGATTCGAGGTGATCGCCGTCGGTCCGGACGGCAAGCCGACCGACCACGCCGACCTCTCCTACGAATTGTTCGAGGAGGAGTACGACTACGCCTGGTACGAGGCCAACGGTCGCTGGGACTACAAGGTCACGGTGAAGGACCGGCGCGTGACCGGCGGCACCCTGTCGGCCCAGGCCGGCAGCCCGACCGCGGTCGAGGCTCCGGTCGCCGCGGGCCGCTACCGGCTGGAGGTGTTCGATCCGAAGACCGGCGTCGCCACGAGCGTGCGCTTCGCCGCCGGCTGGTGGATGACCCCGACCGCCGGGGAGCGGCCGGACGCTGTCGACGTCTCGGTGATGATGCCGGCCTACCGCGCCGGGGAAAGTGCCTGGGTCTTCGTCAAGCCGCCCTATGACAGTCAGGTTCTGGTGGCGGTGGCCGACCGCGGCGTGACCTATGCCGTCACCCGCGCCATCGGCACCCAGGGCGCCTTCCTGGAAATCCCGGTCGGGCAGGGCTGGACGAGCGGCGCCCATGTGCTGGCGACCGCCTTCGCCACCTCCGACCCCCAATCGAAGAAGCCGCCGCGGCGCGCGGTGGGGCTCGCCTGGCTGGCGATGGACAAGGCCCCGCGCACGCTGGACATCCGCCTGTCCGCCCCGGCGGAGGTGGAGCCGCGCCGCGCCATGACCGCCGACATCACGGTGGACGGCATCGCCGAGGGCAAGCAGGCCTTCGTGACGCTGGCCGCAGTCGACGAGTCGGTGATGCAGCTGACCGACCAGCCCTCCCCCGATCCGGCCCGCCATTATCTGGGCAAGCGGCCGCTGACCGTGGAGCTGCGCGATTCCTACGGCCGCCTGATCGATCCGGCCAGCCTGGAGGCCGCCCGGCCGCCGGCCGCACCTGCTCCGCGCCTGCGTCAGGTCGCCGGTCTGGTCCCGCCCAAGTCGGAGCGGGTGGTCTCGCTCTATTCCGGCATTCTGACCGTCGGTGCCGACGGCAAGGTCTCCGTTCCGTTCGATCTGCCGGACTTCCAGGGCCGTCTGCGCCTGATGGCGGTGGCCTGGAGCGAGGGGCGGATCGGTCATGCCGAAAGCCAGATGCTGGTGCGCGATCCGGTCGTCGCCGACGCGGTGCTGCCGCACTTCCTCGCCCCCGGCGATTCGGCGCAGGTTATCCTCTCGCTCGACAATCTGAACGGCCCGTCCGGCGATTACCGCATGACCCTGACCGCCGAGGGTGCCGTCTCCATCGTCCAGGGCGACGGGGGGCTTGATCTTGAGGTGCCGAAGCTGGCGCGGGGCAAGCGGGCGACCGCCGGCCGGGTGCTGACCGCAACCGCCGTGGGCGCCGGCCACGTCACCCTGGACGTCACCGGTCCGGAGGGCGTCCGCGTCACCCGGCGCTGGGACGTCACCGTGCGCCCGGCCTCGCCGCCGGTGTCGCGCCGCACCGTCACTGCGCTCCCCACCGACAAGAGCCTGACCCTCCCAGCCGACATCGCCGCCGGATTGCGGCCGGAAACCCTGTCCGTCGGTGCCGTGGTGGCTCCGCTGCCGGATCTCGACGTGCCGGGCCTGCTCTTCGCGCTCGACCGGGCGGCACCGGGTGGGGCGGAGCAGACCGCTAGCCGCATCCTGCCGCTGCTGTCGATGCCCGATGTCGCCGCCGGCCTGGGCATCGCGCCCGAGGACCGGATCAAGGCGCGTGTCCAGCGCGGCATCGACCGGCTCCTGACCTTCCAGCGTGCGGACGGCGCCTTCGCCGCATGGTCGCCGAAGGGCGATCTCGACCCGTGGCTGACCGCCTATGCGGTCGACATTCTGGGCCGTGCCAAGGCGGCGGGCTACCGCATCCCCGACCAGCCCTATCGCAAGGGGCTGGATTGGATGAAGCAGGCGGTCGACAACGCCTGGGTCGAGACCGCCGACCTGCCGGGCCGCGCCTATGCCCTGTATGTGCTGGCGCGGGCGAAGCTGATCGATGCCGGCGCGCTGCGCTATTTCCGCGAGAACTACTGGGACCGACTGCCGACCGACTTCGGCCGGGCGCAGATCGCCGCCGCCGCCGCCGCGTTGGGCGACCAGCCGGCCGCCGCCGACGCCTTCTCCAAGCTGACCGGCGCCCGCATGGTGACGGCCGGCCTGCGCGACCAGGGGTCCTCCCTGCGGGACGAGGCCGGCGTGGTGGCGCTGATGGCGGAAAGCGGGGCGGTCGACCGCGATCGCATCTTCCAGGCGGCGGAGCGCGTGGCGAAGACCTTCGCCGCGGTCCGCACCACCAACCCGCAGGAACAGGCTTGGCTGCTGCTGGCCTCCAAGGCCCTGATCGACCGTGCCGCTCCGATGAAGCTCGCCATCGGCGACCAGACGGTGGAGAACGCCAAGCCCCAGATCCTGCGCATCGACCCGGCCGCGCCGCCGGCGATCCGCAACCTGGGCGGCGAGGTCCGGCAGACTGTGTCGGTGTCCGGCGTGCCCGACCAGCCGGCCGGCGCGGAAGAGCAGGGCATGACCATACGCCGCCGCCTGTTCGATATGGCCGGCCGCCCGGTCGATCCGGCCGGCATCCGACACAACGACCTGCTGGTGGTGATCCTGGAGGGTGAGGTCGGCGACCCGCTCGACCACTCGGTGCTGGTCAGCGACCCGCTGCCGGCCGGATTCGAGATCGAGAATGTCCGGCTCGCCAACAGCGGCCAGCTCGGCAAGCTGTCCTGGCTGGGCGAACTGTCGTCCGCGCGCAATGTGGAGTTCCGCGACGACCGCTTCCTGGCCGCCGTCGATTTGCCGAAGGCGGCCCCCCGCTTCCGGTTGGTCTATCTGGTCCGTGCGGTCACCCCCGGCGACTTCGCGGCCCCCGGCGCCCATGTGCAGGACCTGCAGCGGCCCCACCTGTCCGCACGCACAGCGGTGTCCCGCCTGCGCGTGCTGCCGGAGTGAGGTAAAAAAGCTCGAGGGGCGCCGACCGGCGCCCCTCGATTGCGACACCGTGCCTAAAGATAGCTCTGCTCGCTCCGATGGCTGTCGCGTCGCCGGACGAGCAGGGTCAGCCCTGCGACCACCACCGCGAAGCACAGGGTCAGCAGCACGTAGAAGGCCAGCGCGAGGCCGACCGTCATGGTGCCGAGCAGCACCATGGCCAATATCCAGACGCCCAGCGATACGATGGCGCGCGCCGACATGGGTTGTCTCCTATCCCCTGTCCTGATCCGCCGAAAAACAGCCGGCCCACCCTGAACCCGCCGCGGCCTTCTGGCCGTCTGTGCGGCGCCGTGTCCGCTTCCCACATATGGAATCGGGGAGCCGGCGTGGCCCGTCCTGTACTGGGCAAAGCCTGCCACAGCCGCAATGCGGAACGGGGCGTGGCATCCTGTCACTGTGCGGGGGCGCCGCACCCGTCAGTGACTGAACCGTTGCCTGCCCACGCGTAGGGCAGGGCGGCTCGCCAAACTGGTTGGCTTGGTCAACAAGTCTGTTGACAGCATGCGGCATCGACCTTACCTTTACGTAAACGTCAAGGAAGGGAGCGAGCGGAGTGGATCGGCTTTCGGTCGGCTACGGCATGGCGGAGACGGGGGAGGGCGCGGAAAACAGCCGCATGTCCGGCCCGAGACTCGCCATCGGCGAACTGGCCGGGGAGTTCGGTCTGACCCACCGCACCATCCGCCATTACGAGGACGAGGGGCTGCTGGCGCCGGAGCGGATCGGCCGCGCCCCTGGAGGCGCCCGCGTCTACGGCCACCGCGACCGTGCCCGTCTGGCGCTGATCTGCCGGGGCAAGCGGCTGGGCTTCAGCCTGGCCGAGATCAAGGATTTCCTGAACCTCTACGACACCGACGACGCCCAGATCGAACAGATGCGCTACATGCGCAACATCGCACGCCGCCGGATTTCCGCACTTGAACAGCAGCTCGCCGACGTCCAGCAGACGCTGGCGGAGCTGTGCACCATCGACACCCAGATCTCCGAGCATCTCAGCCGCAACGGCATCACGGAGACGCAGGACATGGAGGAGAAGCACTCATGAAGTCGGTCGTCATCGCCGGTTACGCCCGTTCGCCCTTCGCCTTCGCCCACAAGGGCGAGCTGACCAAGGTCCGCCCCGACGATCTGCTGGCCCGCGTCATCGCGGCGCTGGTCGAGCGCACCGGCCTGAAGACCGACGACATCGAGGATGTGATCGTCGGCTGCTCCTTCCCCGAGGGCGAGCAGGGCCTGAACGTCGCCCGCAGCATCGCCTTCCTGGCCAAGCTGCCGCAGACCGCGGCGGCCACCACGGTGAACCGCTATTGCGGCTCCTCCATGCAGTCGATCCATCAGGCGGCCGGTGCCATCCAGATGGGCGCCGGCGAGGTGTTCGTCTGCGGCGGCGTCGAATCGATGACCCGTGTGCCGATCATGGGCTTCAACCCGATGCCGAACCCGGCGCTGAAGGCCTCCTATCCGGAAGCCTATTGCTCGATGGGCATCACCGCGGAGAATGTCGCCCGCAAATACGCCATCTCCCGCGCCGAGCAGGAGGCGCTGGCCGTCGCGTCCCACGCGAAGGCCGCCGAGGCGCAGGCCTCCGGCCGCATGGCCGACGAGATCGTCGGCATCCAGACCCCCGCCGGTCTGGTCGACAAGGACGGCTGCATCCGTCCCGGCACCAACGCCGACAGCCTGTCGGGCCTGAAGCCGGCCTTCACCGCCGACGGCACCGTGACCGCCGGCACCTCCTCGCCGCTGACCGACGGCGCCGCTGCCGTGCTGGTGACGACGGAGGAGTATGCCAAGGCCAACGGCCTGCCGATCCTGGCGAAGATCCGCTCGGTCGCCGTCGCCGGCTGCGCGCCGGAGCTGATGGGCCTCGGTCCGGTCCCGGCGACCCGCAAGGCGCTGGCCCGTGCCGGCCTGTCGATCAACGACATCGACATCATCGAGATCAACGAGGCCTTCTCGTCCCAGGCCATCGCCTGCATGCGTGACCTCGACATCGACCCGTCCCGCATCAACCCGGACGGCGGCGCGCTGGCGCTCGGCCATCCGCTGGGGGCTACCGGCGCCCGCATCACCGGCAAGGCCGCGGCCCTGCTGAAGCGCGAAGGCAAGCAGTTCGCGCTGGCGACCCAGTGCATCGGCGGCGGCCAGGGCATCGCCACCATCCTGGAAGCGGTCTGACGAACGGGATCGGGGAGGAAACGACCATGAAGATCGAACGCGCCGCCGTGATCGGTGCGGGCGTGATGGGTGCGGGCATCGCCGCCCATTTCGCCAACGCCGGCATCCCCTGCGTCCTGCTCGACATTCCGGCGAAGGAGGGTGCAGACCGCAGCGCCATCGCCAAGGGTGCCGTGGCGAAGATGCTGAAGACCGATCCGGCCCCCTTCATGCACCCCAAGAATGCCAAGCTGATCACGCCCGGCAATCTTGAGGACGACCTGAGCCTGCTGGCCGACGTCGACTGGATCGTCGAGGCCATCGTCGAGAACCCGGCGATCAAGGCCGACCTCTACAAGCGCATCGACCCGGTGCGCAAGGCAGGGTCGGTGGTGTCGTCCAACACCTCCACCATCCCGCTGGCGGTGCTGACGGAAGGCCAGAGCGAGCAGTTCGCCAAGGACTTCCTCATCACCCACTTCTTCAACCCGCCGCGCTACATGCGGCTGCTGGAGATCGTCGGCGGCGCCGACACCCGCGCCGACGCGCTGGCCGCCATCGCCGACGTCTGCGACCGCCGTCTCGGCAAGGGTGTGGTCCATTGCAAGGACACGCCGGGCTTCATCGCCAACCGCATCGGCGTCTTCTGGATCCAGTCGGCGGTGAATGCCGCGGTCGATCTGGGGCTGACGGTGGAGGAGGCCGACGCCGTCGGTGGCCGTCCGATGGGCATCCCCAAGACCGGCGTCTTCGGCCTGATGGATCTGGTCGGGCTGGACCTGATGCCGCACATCGCCAAGAGCATGTCGGCCACCCTACCGGCCAACGACGCCTATCGCGGCCAGATGCGCGAACACCCGGTCATCGCGAAGATGATCGCGGAGGGCTACACCGGCCGCAAGGGCAAGGGCGGCTTCTATCGCATCAACAAGGCCGGCGGCGGCAAGGTGAAGGAGTCGGTCGATCTGCAGACCGGCGAGTACGCCCCGTCGGAGAAGGCCCGGCTGGACAGCGTGTCCGCCGCCGGCCGCGATCTGCGCAAGCTGTGCGAGCATCCGGACAAGGGCGGCCGCTTCGCCCGCCGCGTCCTGGCGCAGACGCTGGCCTATGCCGCCAGCCTGGTGCCGGAGATCGCCGACAGCATCGTCGCCGTCGATGAGGGCATGCGGCTCGGCTACAACTGGAAGCAGGGTCCGTTCGAGCTGATCGACCGGCTGGGCACCGAGTGGTTCGCCGAGCTGTGCCGCTCGGAAGGCATCCCGGTTCCGGCGCTGGTCGAGACCGCCGCCGGCCGTCCCTTCTACCGGGTGGAGAACGGCAAGCTGCAGCACCTGACCACTGCCGGCGTCTATGACACGGTTGTGCGTCCGGACGGCGTCCTGCTGCTGTCGGACATCAAGCGCGCCGCCGGCAAGCCGGTGTGGAAGAACGCCTCCGCCAGCCTGTGGGACATCGGCGACGGCGTGCTGTGCGTCGAGTTCACCAGCAAGATGAACGCCGTCGACGCCGACTTCATGGCCGCCTACGAGAAGGCCATGCGCCTGATCGGCGACGGGAAAGGTGACTGGAAGGCTCTGGTCATCCACAACGAGGCCGACAATTTCTCGGTCGGCGCCAATCTGGGCCTCGCCCTGTTCGCGCTGAACATCGGCCTGTGGCCGCAGATCGAGGAGATGGTGGAGGGCGGCCAGCGCACCTACCGCGCGCTCAAATACGCACCCTTCCCGGTGGTGGCGGCGCCCAGTGGGATGGCGCTCGGCGGCGGCTGCGAGATCCTGCTGCATTCCGACCATGTCCAGGCCCATGCCGAGACCTATGTCGGTCTCGTCGAGGTCGGCGTCGGGCTGATCCCGGCCTGGGGCGGCTGCACCGAGATGCTGGCCCGCCATCAGGCCAACCCGAAGGCGCCGCGCGGGCCGATGCCCGGCATCGCCAAGGCCTTTGAGATCATCAGCACCGCCACCGTCGCGAAGTCGGCGGCAGAGGCCAAGGAACTGCTGTATTTCCGCGCCACCGACGGCATCACCATGAACCGTGACCGCCTGCTGGCCGACGCCAAGGCCAAGGCGCTGGAACTGGCGGCGAACTACACCGCGCCGGAAAAGACCACGGCCTATGTCCTGCCCGGCCCCAGCGCCAAGGCGGCGATGGAGCTGGCGGTGGAAGGCTTCGCCCTGCAGGGCAAGGTCACGCCGCACGACAAGGTGGTCTGCGCCGCGCTGGCCGAGGTGCTGAGCGGCGGCGAGGAGGCCGACATCTCCAAGCCGGTCGGCGAGGACCACATCCTGCGGTTGGAGCGCGAGGCGTTCATGGGGCTGGTGCGCACCGGCGGCACCATCGACCGGATCGAGCACATGCTGCTCACCGGCAAGCCGCTGCGGAACTGAGGGGGAGGAACGAGAGATGCCGATCTACAAGGCTCCGCTTGAGGATGTGCGCTTCGTCCTGGACGAGATCGTCGGCCTGGACAAGCTGTCGGCCCTGCCGGGTTACGAGGACGCCACGCCGGAACTCGTCGGCCAGGTGCTGGAGGAAGGCGCCAAGCTGTGTGAGGAGGTGCTGTTCCCGCTGAACCAGTCCGGCGACGGCGAAGGCTGCCATTTCGAGAATGGCGAGGTCCGCACGCCGAAGGGCTTCAAGGAAGCCTACGACACCTACATCGCCGCCGGCTGGCAGGGTCTGGCCTGCGATCCGGCCTATGGCGGGCAGGGGCTGCCGAAGCTGGTCAACATCATGCTGGAGGAGTTCATCTGCTCCGCCAACCTCAGCTTCGGCATGTATCCCGGCCTGTCGCTCGGCGCCTACAACGCGCTGGCGATGTACGGCTCGGACGAGCTGAAGCAGCGCTTCCTGCCCAAGCTGGTCGACGGCACTTGGTCCGGCACCATGTGCCTGACCGAGCCGCATTGCGGCACCGACCTCGGCATCATCCGCACCAAGGCGGTGCCGGCGGAGGACGGATCGTTCAAGATCACCGGCACCAAGATCTTCATCTCGGCCGGCGAGCATGACCTGACCGAGAACATCCTGCATCTGGTGCTGGCCCGCCTGCCGGACGCCCCGGCCGGCACCCGGGGCATCAGCCTGTTCCTGGTGCCGAAGTTCATGCCCAATGCCGACGGCACGCCGGGGGCGCGCAACGGCGTCGCCTGCGGCTCCATCGAGCACAAGATGGGCATCAAGGCGTCGTCGACCTGCGTCATGAACTTCGAGGACGCCACCGGCTGGCTGGTGGGCGAGCCGCACAAGGGCATGCGCGCCATGTTCGTGATGATGAACGCGGCCCGCCTGGCCGTGGGCATCCAGGGGCTGGGTCTGGCCGAGGTCTCCTACCAGAACGCCGTCAACTACGCCCGCGAACGGCTCCAGGGCCGCTCGCTGTCGGGGGTGAAGGCGCCGGACAAGCCGGCCGACCCAATCATCGTCCATCCGGACGTGCGCAAGAACCTGCTGACCGCCCGCGCCTTCACCGAGGGTGCGCGTGCCCTGGGCGCGCTGACCGCCTACAAGCTCGACGTGGCGGAAAAGCACCCCGACGCCCGCACCCGCCGCGATGCCGACGAGTTCGTCCAGCTGATGACGCCGATCGTCAAGGCGCTGTTCACCGACATCGGCTTCGACGCGGCCAACATCGCCGTGCAGGTCCATGGCGGCCATGGCTTCATCTGGGAGACCGGAGTCGAGCAGTATGTCCGCGACGCCCGCATCTGCCAGATCTATGAGGGCACCAACGGCATCCAGGCGCTCGACCTCGTCGGCCGCAAGCTGCCGCAGGACATCGGTCGCCTGCTCCGTCACTTCTTCCACCCCGTCGGCCGCGACATCGAGGCGGCGATGGAGAAGGACGAGCTGGGCGAGTTCGTGATGCCGCTGGCCAAGGCCTTCGCCAAGCTGCAGCAGGCCACCGCCCTGATCGCCCAGAAGGGCCTGAAGGATCCGGAGGAGGCCGGCGCCGCCGCCAGCGACTATCTGCGCCTGTTCGGTCTGGTGGCGCTGGGCTGGAGCTGGCTGACCATGGTGGAGAAGGCGCAGGCCAAGCTCGAAGCCGGGGAGGGCAATGCCGCCTTCTATGAAGCCAAGATCAAGACCGCCCGCTTCTACATGACCAAACTGCTGCCGCAGACGAACAGCCTGTTCATCACCATTGCCGCCGGCGCCAAGCCGTTGATGGAATTGGAAGAGGCTGCTTTCTGATACGCATAGAGCAGCCCGCAGGGGCGCGGCTTCAGGCCGGACCGGTGCCCGCAAGGGTCCGATCCGGCCATTTTTTTGCCTTTGCGCAGACTGGAAGCACGCATTCGCACAGTGACCTAAAATTGTCATAGCTCCTTGGCAATATCACTCTTGGGAAGCCTCCTCCTCAGCCGATCGGCTTTCAGGGCCGTGACAAAAGTTAATTTCAGGTTGTTCCATCTCGTCCCAGCGTGTTACATCTCAATAGAGATTACGTTCGGCCGGTGCCTGCTATATCCTTTGGATTTTAGGGAATATGCGGGTGGCGACAGCCCCCTCCTTTTCTCAAGCCCCTGGGGCGACTTTCGGAGGGGCAGGCATGGTTCGGGAGTTTGAGCGATGAAGATCCTGATCGGTGATGATCACGTCCTGTTCCGGGAAGGACTTCGCCGTCTGCTTGAGCAGTTGCGCGAAAACGCTACCTTTGCAGAGGCCAGCAATTTCGACGAGCTTCTGGACATGGCGGCCGTGAAGGATGAGGCCTATGACCTGATCCTGACTGACCTGCGCATGCCGGGTTGGCCCGGATTCTCGGGTATCGGCATGCTGCGCGACCGGCAGCCGAATTCGAAGGTCGTCGTCGTGTCCGCGTCCGAAGCGCATTCCGACGTGCGGGAGGCGCTGGAGAACGGCGCCGCCGGCTATATCCCGAAATCGTCCAGCGTGAAGATCATGTTGAGTGCGCTCGATCTGATCTTCTCCGGCGGCGTCTATGTGCCGGCGACGGTTCTCCGCGAGGGGATCGAACCCGACCAGCGCGGCGGTTCGGTGATGCCGCCGACCGACCCGCAGCTGGAGCAACTTCTGACCCAGCGTCAGCGCGAGGTGCTCGACCGCCTGCGCGAAGGCAAGTCGAACAAGCAGATCGCCCATGAGCTGGGCCTGTCCGAAGGCACGGTGAAGATCCACATGACCGCGATCTTCAAGTCGTTGGGCGTGCGCAACCGGACCCAGGCGGCCATGGCCTTCCCGCAGTCGCATTCGGCGTAAGGCCGCATTCCGAACATCGATGCGAAAAGCCCCGCCGGGCTGTCCCGGCGGGGCTTTTCGCATTGGTGATGGATGGTTCGCTTCAGCCCATTCCGGCCACATAGCCGCGCAGCGATTCGACCTCCAACTCGGCATCGTCGATGCGGGCCTTCACCACGTCGCCGATGCTGATGACGCCGACGACGCGGCCAGCATCGACGATCGGCACGTGGCGGATGCGCCGTTCGGTCATCACCGCCATCATGTCGGCGACGGTGTCGGTGGGGGCGGCGGTGATCAGGTCGCGCGTCATCAGGTCCGCCGCCCGGCGGTCGAGTGCCGCGGCGCTGTCGCGGGCGACGGCCCGCACGATGTCGCGCTCCGACAGGATGCCGACCGGCTGGCCATCGTCGTCCATCACCAGCACGGCGCCGATCCGGTGCTCGGTCAGCAGGCGGGTGACGGCGGCCACGGTATCGTCCGGTGCGGCGGAAACGATCCGGTTGCCCTTGCGCTTCAAGACGGCTGCAACATGCATGGCGGTACGGCCTCCCTTCCGATGAGCCTGATTACGGAATCATGGGGATGCTCGTACAATCTGCAAGACAGATGGTTCAAAGAAAAAGGCGGCCTCTCCGGATGGGAGAGGCCGCCCTTCGGATGTCCGGGACTGGTCCCGAAACACGTTCTTAGAAGCGGTAGCCGATGCCGACGCCGACCAGCCACGGGTCCAG
Source organism: Pseudomonadota bacterium (assembly GCA_023423695.1). Taxonomy (GTDB): domain Bacteria; phylum Pseudomonadota; class Alphaproteobacteria; order Azospirillales; family Azospirillaceae; genus Azospirillum. Next base: position 251,040 of record JAFAFA010000011.1, read on the forward strand.
CGTGACCTTCGAGGTGACCGGCAGCGCGCCGTTGACGGTCGCGGTGACGTCGGTCTTCAGGAAGATCTTCTTGACGTCGACGTTCAGCGACCAGTTGCCGGTCAGGGCGACGTCGACACCGGCCTGCAGGGCCCAGCCGAAGCGGTTCTTGTACTCGACGTCGGTGACGCGCAGGCCGCCGGCGTTCGGGCTGTTGGCCGCATCCTCGTTGTAGAACAGGGTGTAGTTGATGCCGGCGCCGACGTAGGGGCTGATGCGCTCCTTCGGCATGAAGTGGTACTGCACCGTCAGGGTCGGCGGCAGCAGCGAGACCTTGCCGATATCGATGCCGTTGCCCAGCGCCGGCAGCAGGTTGCCGCTGACCTTGTGACGGCTGGTGCCGGCGATCAGCTCGGCGGCGATGTTGTCGGTGAAGAAGTAGGAGAAGTCGACTTCGGGAATGTAGTCGTTGCCGACCTTGGCCGACCCGATGTCACCCAGCGGGCTGTTCAGCGTGCCCTTTTCCTGCGGCAGCACGGCCAGGCCGCGCGCACGGACGACGATGTCGCCGGCCGACTTGCCCTTGAAGTCCTGAGCGAGCGACGGGGAAGCGATGGCGACAAGGGCCGAGGTCGCCAGCAGGGCGGCGGCGGCGCGCGACAGGATGGTCATGGGGTCTGCTCCAGGCAATGCGTTGTTGCTGTTCTGTGGCATCAGCCAATGGAGCTATTACCAGACACTGTGTACGGGTACTAGGGGGCTACAACCCTTCCTCTCCTTATGCAGCAGCTATGCAACAGTGACGAGTTGTCGCATGGACAGGGAAATCAAGGGCTTGGTTTGATCGTCCGTTGCGGAACCAGCGCCATGCAGTTCTGGACGATAGCATAGCATTGGCCAAGTCGTGCCGACCCGCCCGATGCGCCGCCATACACCACGCGTTCGACCACACCGTTTCTCAAACTGAAGGTTGCTTCGCAGTCGAAGCTGCTGACTTCATAACCATATGCCGGCCAGCCGTAGCCATAGCCGTAATGGGGCCATCCCCAGCCGCCGTAATAGCCCAGCGGCGGCGGGCTGGGGTAGGAGACCAGCCGGGAACTGCGGTAGGTGAAGAACTCGCGATTGTCGACCGAGGCCTGACGTTCGGGGACGCCTGCGCAGGACAGCAGGGTTTCCTTCGGCAGGCCGATCAGCGCGGTCTGTGCCACCAGCGCCTCGTCCGCCGCCGGGTTGGCGCAGCCGGCCAGGGCTCCGGCGATGCCGAGTGACGCCACGGCCAGAAGCCGGCGGGCCGGCCTGCTCTCCACCATCCGACGCCCCGCCATCCGACGCACAGCCATCGCACGCCTCCCCATATCCCGCAGTCGTTTACCGCAGCCGGGCCGGCGACAGGTCGGACTCGGCGACACCCAAGGCCCGGACATCCTCCGGCAGGCCCCGGCCGGTGGCGAGACCGGCCGCCACCCGCCCCATGGCCGGCGCGGTCTGGATGCCGTAGCCGCCCTGGCCGGCCAGCCAGAAGAAACCCTCCGCATCGGGCGCGAATCCCACGACCGGAACCTTGTCCGCCACAAAGCTGCGCAGCCCCGCCCAACGGTGGGCCAATCTGCGAACGGAGAAACGCGACGCTTGTTCCAGCCGGTCCACCGTCAGGGCGACGTCTATGTCCTCCGGCTGTACGTCGCAGGGCTCGACCGGAGTCTGGTCGGCGGGGGAGGCCAGCAGGCGGCCGGCATCGGGCTTGACGTAGAAGGTCTCGGCCACTTCCGACACCATCGGCCAGCCGTCCAGCCCGTCCTTGTCGGCCGGATCCTCGAATACCGGGTCGAAGGTGATGGCCGTGCGCCGCTTCGGCACCAGCCCGACCGTTGCGACTCCGGCCAGCTTCGCCAGCTCATCGGCCCAGGCCCCGGCGGCGTTCACCACCACCGGCGCGGCGAAGGTTCCGGCGCTGGTCTCCGCCACCCACAGGCCGTCGCGGCGAGCGAGCGCTCGCACTTCGGCATCGGTCACCACCCGGCCGCCGCGCGCCTTCAGTCCGCGCAGATAGCCCTGATGCAGGGCGTGGACGTCGATGTCGCGGGCATCGGGTTCCCACACGCCGCCGCCGGCCACATAGTCCGGACGCAGGAAGGGTGCCCGAGCCAGGACCTGGTCACGGTCGTACCGTTCGACCGACGGCGTCAGGCGGCGGCCCTGCTCATACTCCGCATCCAGCCGGTCGATCTGGTCGCTGCCGCCGATGATCAGCGCGCCACGGGGTGTCAGCATTTCGTGTTCGGCGAAGCCGGCAGGCGGGTTGGTGTAGAAATCCCAGCTTGCCACAGTCATGGCGCGGATCGGCGCCGGCCCATAGGTCTGGGTGTAGAGCGCCGCGGACCGGCCGGTGGAGTGATAGCCCGGCTGCGATTCGCGCTCCAGTACCAGCACCCGGCCCTGCGCGGCCAGTTCATAGGCCGCCGACGCGCCGGCGATGCCGGCCCCGACCACCAGGAAATCGACGCTTTCCAACTGTCCCGCTCCTCAGAATTTTATCGGCCGCCTATGGGATGGCGGAGCTTTGGCGTGGCATGTGATCGGGCAGGGCGACCATTTCAAGGATCAGCTTCTGCCGCAGTGCGGCGACGAAGCTGTCCTTGTCCATGGCGCTTTTCACGAAGCTCCCTGGTCCGCCGATCACGCTCTCTTCGAAATACTCCTCCAGCCACGGGAATTCGTCGAGGATGGCGAGGCCGTTGACGATGATTCCGCGTTTCGTCACCCGGTCGCGGGCCTCGGCCGGGTCGATCCCGCCGTTGGAAAAGCCGTTGGAGACCAGATCGATCACCTGCCGCGGCGCCTTGCCGCCGTGGTCGAACAGTTTCGCCGCCTCCAGGATGGCGCTGCCGATGGCCGTCGAGTCGCCCTGGAAGCCGCGGGGCAGGGCATCGATGCGGTCGGCGAAACCGGCGGCATCCTCCGGCTTGGTCAGGGCCGTCCAGGGGATCAGCACCTTCAGGCTGTTCGGGCCGGAATAGGCGGCCAGCGTCACCCGCGTGCCGGCCGATGCCAGCGCATCCGCCACCGCCGGGTCGCGGAAGGCGGCGGCATGGCCCTGCAACTGGAATTCCAGATCGCCGGTCGTGATGGAGGCCGACCCGTCGAGCGCCAGCACCAGCGCCACACCCACCTGTCCCTCCTTCGCCGGTGGCGCGGCCTGCACAACCCCGGTCAGGGCCAGAAGGACGAACAGAGCGGTCGTCACGGCACGCGGCATTCCCATCGGCACTCCATCACGCAATCAACCAGGCAGCCGGCCCGTCACACATTGGCAAGCGCGTGGCGCACCACCTTCACCATCACCGAGGGCAACGCCTGATCGCCCAGACGGTCCACCGGCACCCAATTTCCGTCGGCCCGCTGCCAGTCCGGACCGGCCTGGGCGGCGACCACCTCAAGCTCAAGGTGAAAATGGGTGAATGTATGGCGGACCAGCCCCGGCAGCCGACGCCAGCGCGCGGGCAGGGGTTGGTCCGCCGCGACCGCGGCCTCGCCCGGCGGCTCCGGTCCCCAGGCGGTCGACGGCACCTCCGCCATGCCGCCCAGCAGCCCTTCCTCCGCCCGGCGGCGCAGCAGGACGGCGCCCTCCGGGTTCAGCAGCCAATAGGCGACGCCGCGCCGGGTCGGCTTTTCGGCCTTGGCCGCCTTGCGCGGCAGGCTTTCGGCGATGCCGGCGGCGCGCGCCTCGCAATACTCCGCCCAGGGACACAGCATGCATTTCGGCTTGCGCGGGGTGCAGATGGTGGCGCCCAGGTCCATCATCGCCTGGGCATAGTCGCCGGGGCGGAAATCCGGCGTCAGGGTGGCCGCCAGACGCCGCAGGGTCGGCTTGGCGTTGGGCAGCGGTTCCTCGACCGCGAAGATGCGGGCGATCACCCGCTCCACGTTGCCGTCCACCACGGTGGCCTTGCGGCCGAAGGCGATGGAGGTGATGGCGGCGGCGGTATAGGCGCCGATGCCCGGCAACTCCAGCAATGCCGCCTCGTCGGCGGGAAACCGCCCGCCATGCCCGTCCGCTACGACGCGGGCACATTTGTGCAGGTTGCGGGCGCGCGCGTAGTAGCCGAGCCCGGCCCAGGCCACCAGCACGTCGTCCAGCGGCGCGTCGGCCAGATCGCGCACGGTCGGCCAGCGTTCGGTGAAACTGCGGAAATAGGGGGCTGCGGCGGGGACGGTCGTCTGCTGCAGCATGATCTCCGACAGCCAAACCCGGTAGGGATCGGCGGTCTCCCCCGGCTTGGCGCGCCAGGGAAGGTCGCGGCGGTGGCGGTCGTACCAGGACAGCAGCCGCCGGGCGGCCTCGATCGAATTTGGAATCATGATGGGAAGAAATAGAGGGTCGGGAGCGTCTGGGGAAGGGAGGCGGCCATATCCCCTGGCCGGATGCTGGGCATCTGCCGGAGCTTGCGCTAGGGTGCCGCCATCCCACATGACCCGGAACCGGTTCGCGGACCGGGGCCGCACAGGAGTGATCGCAGAGCATGAGCGGACCGCGTCGCATCGGCCAATCCGTTCCGGAGGTCGCCGGCAAGGTGCTGGGCAAGCGCGGACTTGCCTTCGGCGCGCTGATCACCGACTGGCCGTCCATCGTCGGCCATCAGCTGTCGCTGCGCACCGCCCCCGACAAGCTCAGTTTCCCCCGCGGCAAGCGCGAGGAGGCGACGCTGCACATCCGCGCCATGGGCGCCATCGCGCTGGAGTTGCAGCATCTGGAACCGCAGATCATCGAGCGCATCAACAGCTTCTTCGGCTATCGCGCCGTGGCGAAGATCAAGCTGATCCACGCCGCCCTGCCGTCCACCCCGTCCCCGGTCGTGCGCCCGCGCGCACTGACCATGGACGAGGAGATCGGCATCACCACGACCACCGCTGCGGTCGAGGACGAGGAACTGCGCGCCACCCTGGAACGCTTCGGCCGCTCGCTGATGGCCCGGCCGAAACGCGCTGCGCGATAGCCGGCTTGCTGGACGCATCGGTACGTCATTGTCTATACGTCAACATCTGGTAGGAACGAGGGCAAAGTGAACCGCAAAATTCTGGGAATCGCCGGTCTTCTGGCCATCGGCTTCACCGCCGCGTTCGGCACCGCCATGACCGCGGCGTCCACAGCCGCACAGGCCGCGGCCACCCTGCCGCCGGTCTCGGAGATGATGGCCGAGCGCGTGTTGGGCGACCCGAAGGCGCCGGTGACGATCCTCGACTATTCGTCGATGACCTGCTCGCACTGCGCCAATTTCCACGTCAATGTGCTGCCGAAGATCAAGGAAGCCTACATCGACACCGGCAAGGCCAAGCTGGTCTTCCGCGACTTCCCCTTCGATCAGGCCGCGCTCAGCGCCAGCATGCTGGCCCACTGCGCCCCGCCCGAGCGGTATTTCCCGCTGACCGACGTCCTGTTCAAGAGCCAGCCGAACTGGAGCCGTGCCTCCGACCCGGCCAAGGCGCTGGCGCAGTACGGCAAGCTGGCCGGTATGACGCAGGAGACCATCGACGCCTGCCTCGCCAACAAGGAACTGGCCGACGCCATCCTGAACACCCGCCTGACCGGTCAGAACCAGTTCAAGATCGAAGCCACCCCCACCTTCATCCTCAACGACGGCAAGGCCCGCATCGAAGGCGCCCAATCGTTCGAAGAGTTCTCGAAGGAAATCGACAAGCTGCTGAAGTAAGTCAGTTTGCGGGATCTGTATCAGTAATGCCCCCTCCCTAACCCTCCCCCGCCTTTGGCGGTGGAGGGGACTGCCGCCGCTTCGCATAAGGCACCCTCTCCCTCGAAGAGGGGGAGGGTTGGGGAGGGGGCCGCCCCTCTCCAGCGCTACCACCCCTCAAAGCCCGGTACACCAAAGGTTCGTCCCCAGTGCAGTTCACGCGTCTCCGCCTGTCGGGTTTCAAGTCTTTCGTCGATGCCACGGAACTGGTCATCGAACCCGGCATCACCGGGATCGTCGGCCCCAACGGCTGCGGCAAATCCAATCTGGTGGAGGCGCTGCGCTGGGTGATGGGCGAGACGTCGGCCAAGCGCATGCGCGGCGGCGACATGGACGACGTCATCTTCGGCGGCACCTCCAGCCGGCCGGCCCGGAACCTGGGCGAGGTGACGCTGGCGGTGGACAACCGGTCGCGCACCGCGCCGGCCGGCTTCAACGAGCATGACGAGCTGGAGATCACCCGGCGGATCGAGCGCGGCTCCGGCTCGGACTACCGCATCAACGGCAAGCTGGTGCGGGCGCGCGACGTCCAGCTGCTGTTCGCCGACAATGCGTCGGGTGCCGCGTCGCCGGCCCTGGTCAGCCAGGGCAAGGTCGCGCAGATCATCTCCGCCAAGCCGCAGGACCGCCGCGCCCTGCTGGAGGAAGCCGCCGGCATCACCGGCCTGCATTCCCGCCGGCACGAGGCCGAGCTGCGGCTGAAGGCGGCGGAGGGCAACCTGACGCGCCTCGACGATGTGATCGGGGCGATGGACACCCAGTTGCAGAGCCTGAAGAAGCAGGCGCGGCAGGCATCCCGCTACCGCAACCTGTCCGACCAGATCCGCAAGGCGGAAGCCGTGCTGTGGCATCTCCGCTGGATCGCCGCCCAGGAGGAGCGCGCCCGCGCCCATGCCGCCTTCGCCGCAGCCGAGGCCGCGGTGCGCGACCGCATGCTCTCCGTCAACCAGTTGGCTGCCCGCCGGACGGAGGCCGCCGCCGGCCTGCCGGAGAAGCGCCAGGACGAGGCCCGCGCCGCCGCCATCCTGCAACGGCTGGTGATCGCCCGCGAACAGCTGGACGCCGAGGAGAAGCGCGTCGTCGACCAGCAGCACGCCTTGGAGGCCCGGCTGCGCCAGATCGCCGGCGATCTTGGCCGCGAGGAGGCGCTGGCCGCCGACGCCGGGGAGGCGCTGGCCCGGCTGATGGCCGAGCGCGACCGCCTGATCGCCGCCCAGTCTGACGAGGAGATGCTGGAGGAAGCCGCGGCGGAAGCGCTGGCCGAGGCGCGCGAGCAGGTCGATGCGCTCGACCGTGAGCTGACCCGTCTGACCGAAGCGGTCGCCACCGACGAGGCCCGCCGCGCCGCCACGCAGCGTCAGGCCGCCGAACTGGAAACCCGCGCCGCCGCCCTTGCCAAGCGGCTGGCCGAGCAGCAGGCCCAGCGCGCCGCCCTGGAGGCCGAGATCGCTGCCCGCGCTGACCTGTCCGATGCGGAACTGGCGGTGGAACTCGCCGAACAGCGGCTGGAGAAGGCCCGCGAGTCCGCCGAGGCGGCCGAACAGGCGAAGACCGAGGCCGAACCGGCGCAATCCCGCGCCCGCGAGGCGCTGTCCGCCGCCGACTCCACCCGTGCCAAGCTGCGCGCCGAGGAACGCGCGCTGGCTGAATTGCTGGAGGCCGGAGCCGGTGGGTTGTTCCCGCCGCTGGTCGATGCGGTGACGGTGTCGCCCGGCTATGAGGGGGCGCTGGCCGCCGCGCTGGGCGATGCGCTGACCGCTCCGCTGGACGAGGAAGCGCCGGTGCATTGGCGCACGCTGCCGGCTTATGGCTCGGTGGTGCCGCTGCCGGATGGGGTGGAGCCGTTGTCGAGCCGTGTGGAGGGGCCGCGGGCTGCCGCCCGCGCTCTTGCCCATGTCGGGGTGGTCGACGATGCCGCCGCGGGCGGAGCATTGGCCGCGACGCTGGCGCCGGGGCAGGTGCTGGTCAGCCGGGACGGTGGGGCGTGGCGTTGGGACGGGCTGACCGTTCAGGCCGGCGCCCCCACCGCCGCTGCCGTTCGCTTGAAACAGCACAACCGGCTGGCTGAATTGCGCGGCGAGCTGGAGCTTGCCGAGGAACGGGTCGAGTTGGCGCGCGAGACGCTGGACACCGCCAAGCTGGCTGTCGAGGAGGCGGTCCAGGCCGACCGCCGTGCCCGCGATGCCGTGCGAGAAGGTTTCGCCTCGCTGAACGCCGCCCGCGACCGCTACGCCAAGCTGGCGCGCGAGGCCGATGCGGCGTCCTCACGCCTCGCGGCATTGGCGGAGGCCGTCGAGCAGCTCGCCGCCGACGAGCGCGAGGCTGCAGCCCGGCGCGACGAGGCGTTGGAACTGCTCGACTCGCTGCCGGACCCGCGTGAGGGACGGGAGCGGGTGAACGACCAGCGTGCCGCACTGGCCGAACGCCGCGCCATGCTGGCCGAGCGGCAGAATGCGGTCGACCGCCTGACGCGCGAGGCCCAGGCCCGGCGTCAGCGTCTGGCGGCGATCCAGGCCGAAACCACGTCGTGGGACACCCGATCCGCCGGGGCCGGGGGACGGGTGGCGGAGTTGCGCCAGCGCGCGGACGAGGCCGAGGGCGAAATCGCCCAGCTCTCGGGACGACCGGCGGCGATCGCGGCGGAACGCCAGGATTTGCTCGACCGGATCGCCACAGGGGAGCGCGATCGCAAGCGCGCCGCCGATGGGTTGGCTGAGGCCGAGGCCCGGCTGGCCGAGACCGAACAGGCGCTGCACGATGCCGAAGCGGCTTTGGCCGACGGCCGCGAGGCGCGCGCCCGTGCTGAGGCCGCGGTGTCCGCCGCTCTCCAGCAGGAACGCACCCTGACAGAGCGCATCGCCGAACGGCTGGATTGCCGGCCGGAGGATACCCGCGCCGCCGCCGACCTCGACCCCGCCGAACCGATGCCCGATGCGGCGGCGGTGGAAGCCCGGCTCGACAAGCTGACGCGCGAGCGTGAGAACATGGGGCCGGTCAATCTGCGCGCCGAGATCGAGGCCGAGGAACTGGAAAGCCAGATCACCGGCCTGCATGGCGAACGCGAGGATCTGACCGCCGCCATCGCCCGCCTGCGCCAGGGTATCTCCAGCCTGAACCGCGAAGCGCGCGAACGTCTGGTCGCCAGCTTCGACGTGGTCAACCGCGACTTCCAGGAACTGTTCACCCGCCTGTTCGGCGGCGGCAAGGCCTATCTGGAACTGGTCAACGCCGAGGACCCGCTGAACGCCGGCCTGGAGATCTACGCCAGCCCGCCGGGCAAGAAGCTGCAGGTGCTTTCGCTGTTGTCGGGCGGCGAGCAGGCCTTGACCGCGCTGTCGCTGCTGTTCGCCGTCTTCCGGTCGAATCCGGCGCCGATCTGCGTGCTGGACGAGGTGGACGCCCCGCTGGACGAGGCGAATGTCGGCCGCTTCTGCGATCTGGTTGAGGACATCGCCCGCGAAGGCGACACCCGTTTCCTCATCATCACCCACCACCGCCTGACCATGGCGCGCGTCGATCGGCTGTTCGGCGTGACCATGGTGGAGCGCGGCGTGTCGCAGCTGGTCAGTGTGGATCTGAGCCGGGCGGAGGAATTGCGCGGAGTGGCGTGAGGGGCGTGTGAGGCCGTCGGCTGACGATGCCCCCACCCTGACCCTCCCCCGCTGGGCGGGGGAGGAGACAAGTGCTTAGGCGGGAGAGCGTCGGCAGTCCCTCCCCCGCCCAGCGGGGGAGGATAGGTGGGGGTCTAACTTCGCACTCCCCCCGACCCTCATCCCCCCCGCTTCCACACCGTCGTCTCGATGTACCGGCTCGCCAGGAACCGGTAGGTCTGCTTCTGCAACGCCTCCACCTTCGGCGAGCGTTCCATCGTGATCTCGTCCCATCCCTGCAGCAGTTCCTCCCATTCCAGCAGCTTGGCGCGCAGGTCGTCGCGGATCTTGCGGATGAACTGGATGGTGGGGTGGAAGTTGCGCAGCGCGCCGACGATGTCGCCGGTCTGGGCGTCGGCCTGATCGAAGATCAGGTCGTATTCGCGCAGAGGCTTGCGGATCAGCCCCTGCATCCGGTTCAACTCGCTGCAGAAGGTCCGGTCGGTGCGGTAGATGGTGGCGAGCTTCGCCATCGCCTGATCGATGCGGCGGATGTGCTTGAAGCGGTCGCGCAGAGCCTCGATGTAGGACAACTCCTGAGCCAGATCGTCGATGCGGTCGGTCAGGTACTGTTCATAGTCGTTGGTCAGTTTCAGCCGCTCCGCGATCTTGGCGAAGGCGGCCTTCATCCGCTCCTTCGTCTGCGGATCTTCGACCAGCTGTTCCAACTCGTCGATGTCGGACACGATCATTTCGTTGCCGGTGAAGGACGAGACGATCTGTACGGTCAGCCGGCCCTTAGCGATGATCCGGTGCTTGTCCTCCACCGACCAGGACGCGCGGCCGTCCAGCAGCTCGCCGGGGATTTCCTCGCCGGGACGGATCTGCTTCACGAAGGCCAGACCCTGTTCGATGATTTCCAGCAGGCGGGCGTCGTGGGTGCCGTCCTCGATCTGGAAGGACTCCATCAGGGTGGGAAAGGCCAGCGCCGCCTTCAGGTCGCCCAGCAGGATGTTCAGCACCGGTTCCTTGCTGTTCGCCTCCTGGCAGAAGAAGGCGCCGGGCAGGCTGAATACCTTGTGCTGGAAATCGAAATGCGTGTCCCGCATCGGCTGGACCAGCACATTCTCCTGCGCGGCCTTTTCGGCGACGGCATCATCCGGGGCGGCATCCGCGGCCGGGGCGGTCTCCGGAGAGGGGGTGGTCTCGTCGCTGCTGGAGGTGTCGGTCATGGGCGGGGGCGGTACTCGGCGGTATGAAGGGGGGAGGGGGAGACTGCGGATTGCTTCCCCAGCCTACAGCAGATCGCGCAGACGGAACCACATCATTGCGAGGACCAGCGCCGGGGTGCGGAACCGCCGACCGCCGGGGAAGGGCGTGTGGGGGATGCGGGCGAACACGTCGAAGCGCCCGGCGCTGGCGCAGACCGCCTCGGCCATCACCCGGCCGGCCATGCCGGCCAGCGCCACGCCATGGCCGGAATAACCGTGGGCGTACAGCGTGGTCGGCGACAACTGCCCCAGATGCGGCATGCGGTTCATGGTGATGGCGACCCGCCCGCCCCAGAAGTAATCGATGCGGGCGTCCTTCAGCTCCGGATAGATCGCCAGCATCTTCATCCGCATCGCCTGCTTCAGCCCCGGCGCGTCGACCCCGGAATAGCTGACGCCGCCGCCGAACAGCAGCCGGTGGTCGGCGGAACGGCGGAAGTAATCGAGCGAGAACTTCATGTCCGATACCGCAATGTTGGTCGGCAATAGAGCGAGCGCTCGTTTTTCGCCCAGCGGCTCGGTGGCGATCATGTAGGTGGCGACCGGCATGATGGTGCGTTCCAGCGCCGGGGCCAGCCCGCCGAGATAGGCGTTGCCGGCCAGGATCAGGTGCTTCGCCGTCACCCTGCCGCGCCCGGTGGTGACGGATGGCGCCGCTCCGCTGTCCATGGCGGTTGCGCGGCTGTTCTCGAAGATGCGCACCCCCGCGGCGTCGGCAGCGCGGGCGAGGCCGAGCGCGTAGTTCAGCGGGTGCAGATGGCCGCTGCCCTCGTCCAGCAGGCCGCCGATATAGGCCTCGCTGCCGACATGCTCGCGGATGCCGGCGCGGTCGAGCCGCCGCACGCGGTCATAGCCGTAGCCGTCGCGCATCTCGCGCTCCAGCGCCGCCACGTCCTGCATGTGGCGGGGCTTCAGCGCGGCATAGGCGAAGCCCCAGGTCAGGTCGCAGGGGATGGCATGGCGCTCCACCCGCTCGGCCAGCTGGGCCTTCGCCTCCTCTCCGAACTCCCACAGGCGGCGGGCATCCTCCTTGCCGACCCAGCCCTCGATGGCCGCCATCGGCTTGTTGTAGCCGGTGATGATCTGGCCGCCGTTGCGGCCCGAAGCACCCCAGCCGCAGCGTTCCGCCTCCAGCAGCACGACGTCCAGGCCGCGCTCCGCCAGTTCCAGCGCCGCGGTCAGGCCGGTGTAGCCGCCGCCGACGATGCAGACGTCGCAGGAGACCTCTCCCTCCAGGATCGGGCGGTCGACACGGGGGGCGGCGGAGGCCGCGTACCAGCTGTTCAGGTATGAGGCTTTCGGCATGGCGGCAGTTAAGTCCCAGCCGATGGGGGAGGTCAACGGAAAGGCGGATGTTTCACCGAACGGTCATGCGGAACCCTCTGGCGCGGCCCGCTGGAACGGCGTCATAGTGTCGCTGTCGTCCACAGCACGGAGGGGGCTGCCCATCGTCCGGAGCGGTCCGCCATACCCATGGGTTTTATGGAAGACTTCATCAAGAAGAACCGCATTACCGAAGTCGAATGCCTGGTGCCCGACATGTCGGGCATCGCGCGGGGTAAGATCGTCCCCGCCGAGAAGTTCCTCCGCATCCTGCGCGACCGCGGCCTGCGCCTGCCCGAGGCGATCTTCGTCCAGACCGTCACTGGTGAATTCCCCGACGACGAGGACATCACGTCGGACGAGAATTCCGACATCTACATGATTCCGGACGAACGCACGATCCGCTTCGTCCCCTGGTACAACGAGCCGACGGCACAGGTCATCACCGACTGCGTCTATGCCGACGGACGTCCGGTCGACGTCTCGCCCCGCCATGTGCTGAAACGCATCCTGGCGCTGTACGAGGAACGCGGCTGGAAGCCGATGGTGGCGCCGGAACTGGAGTTCTTCCTGGTCCAGGTCAACAAGGACCCCGATTACCCGCTGGTGCCGCCGGTCGGGCGCAACGGCCGGATGGAGAGCGGCCGGCAGGCCTTCGGCATCGACGCCGTCAACGAATTCGACCCGATCTTCGAGGCGGTCTACGATTTCTGCGAAAAGCAGGACATCGACATCGACACGCTGACCCACGAGGCCGGCGCTGCCCAGATCGAGATCAACTTCAACCACGGCGACGCACTGGAACTGGCCGACCAGGCTTTCCTGTTCAAGCGCACGGCGCGCGAGGCGGCGATCCGCCACCAGATCTATGCCACCTTCATGGCCAAGCCGATGCAGGGTGAACCCGGCAGCGCCATGCACATCCACCAGTCGGTGGTCGATACCGTCACCGGCCGCAACCTGTTCAGCAATCCCGACGGCACCGACAGCGACCTGTTCATGTCGCATGTCGCCGGGCTGCAGAAATACCTGCCCTACGCCATGCCGCTGCTGGCGCCCAACGTCAACAGCTACCGCCGGCTGGTCCCGAACTCCGATGCGCCGATCAACGTGCATTGGGGCCGCGACAACCGCACCACCGGCCTGCGCGTGCCGGTCTCCCAGCCCGACTCCCGCCGGGTGGAGAACCGGGTGGCCGGCGCCGATGCCAACCCCTATCTCGCCATCGCCGCGTCGCTTGCCTGCGGCTACATCGGCATGACCCAGGGACTGGAGCCGAACGACCCGATCAAGGGGTCCGCCTATCGCCTCGCCTTCACCCTGCCGCGCCACCAGTCGGAGGCGCTGACCAAGTTCAACGCCTGCAAGCCGCTGAAGGAAATCCTCGGAGAGCGTTTCATCGACGCCGTCACCTGCGTGAAGGAGGCGGAGTACGAGGCCTACAACCGCGTCATCAGCTCGTGGGAACGCGAGAACCTGCTGCTGAACGTCTGACTTGATCGCACCGGCAGGCGACGGGGCGGCCGTCGGCGTTTCCGTGGGCCGCCCCTCCGCGCATCCGCCGGATGCATGCGATTGTCGGAAACGCCTTGTGTCGGCTCGTCTTTCAGTTCGGAAACAAACTGCGACAATTGTGCCATTGACCCGAAAGTTGCGACGGATATAACTGTCCGCATAGTCGCGAGCTAAAATACTGGCGTATGCAATTTCAGCGTGGGCGACCCGGTTGCCGGCCGTCAGGCCATGGATCGGGGAGAGGCTTTGCCTTGCCGGCCGCGATACCTGCCATACGGGCTTTCCGGCCCCTATGCAGCGCGGCCGGCCGCCACCTTCTTTTCAGCATGCCCCAACTCCGCAGGTGTGAGCCGCAGGCACCTGAAAACTCGACCCAAACCGTTGACAACACACCCAGGCCTGGGTGCAATAGCGCCCGCGAGCCGGGTGTGCCGTTGGGATGTGGCGGCGCCCGCAACACAGACGAACAGGTCGGGGCAAACCATGAAAAAATTCGCTCTCAGCCTCATCGGCGCGGTCGCGGCGATTGCCATCGCCGGCCCGGCGATGGCCCAGGCCAAGAAGCCGGTCAACATCTACATCTGGAACGACTATCTGGGTGAGACGACCCTCGCCGACTTTACCAAGGCCACGGGCGCTGAGACGAAGGTCGACCTGTACGACAGCCTGGAACTGCTGGAGCAGAAGGTGCTCGTCGGCAAGTCGGGCTATGACGTGATCGTGCCGACCGCCGAGCCGACCCTGTCGCGTCTGATCCAGGCCAAGGTCGTGGGGCCGATCGACAAGTCGAAGATCCCCAACTACAAGAACATCGACCCGAAGGTCCTGAAGCTGCTGGAGAATTCCGATCCCGGCAACAAGTTCGGCGTGCCCTATCTCGGCGGGACCGTCGGCATCGCGATCATCCCGGAAAAGATCAAGGCCGTCGCCCCCGACGTCGCACTGGACAGCTGGGACCTGATCTTCAAGCCGGAAGTGGCGAAGAAGGTTTCGGCCTGCGGCATCACCGTGATGGATTCGGCCATCGACGTCATCCCGTCGGTGCTGAACTATCTCGGCCTGGATCCGAACTCCGAGAAGAAGGAGGATCTGGACAAGGTCGAAAAGACGCTGATGGCAGTCCGCCCCTACATCAAGCGCTTCGTCACGGGTGAGAACATCAACATCCTCGCCGGCGGCGACGCCTGCGTCGTGATGGCCTACAACGGCGACGCCATCCAGGGTGCCGCCCGCGCCGCCGAGGCCAAGAGCGCCAAGGTGGAGTACATCACGCCGAAGGAAGGCGTGCAGGTCTGGTGGGACACGCTGGCCATTCCGGCCGATGCGCCGAACAAGGACGGTGCGCACGAGTTCATCAACTTCGTGCTCGATCCGGCCAACATGGCGAACATCTCCAACAAGGTCAGCTACGCCAACGCGGTGCCGGCCTCGCTGGCGACGGTCGCCGACGACATCAAGTCGAACCCCGGCATCTTCCTGCCGGCGGACAGCACCGTGAAGCTGTTCTCGCTGAAGCAGATCAAGCAGGCCACCGACCGCGCCCGCACCCGCGTGTGGACCAAGGTCAAGACCGGCAAGTAAGCCGACCCCCCTGAGGCGCCGATTTGTGGCGCCGGCCCGCCCCGGCCGATCCCCAGCGATGGGGAACGGCCGGGGCGTTGTCATGAAAGAGGAAACCGGATGGCCGGCCAGCCGATTCGCAAGCCCACCCGCCTGGAACCATGGCAGGACGCGGGCCAGACCCCATATGTCCGCATCGAAAAGGTGACGAAGACGTTCGGCGACTTCGTCGCGGTGGACGAGGTCAGCCTGTCGATCTACCGCAACGAGTTCTTCGCCCTGCTCGGCGGCTCGGGCTCGGGCAAGACGACGCTGCTGCGCATGCTGGCGGGGTTCGAACAGCCGACCGAGGGCAAGATCTTCATCGACGGCGTCGATATGGCCGGCATCCCGCCCTATGAGCGGCCGGTCAACATGATGTTCCAGTCCTACGCCCTGTTCCCGCACATGACGGTGGAGCAGAACGTCGCCTTCGGCCTGAAACAGGACGGGGTGGCGAAGGCGGAGATCCGCGACCGGGTGGAGGAGATGCTGGGGATGGTCCAGCTGTCGGCCTTCGGCAAGCGCCGCCCGCACCAGCTGTCCGGCGGCCAGCGCCAGCGCGTGGCGCTCGCCCGTTCTCTGGTCAAGCGGCCGAAGCTGCTGCTGCTGGACGAACCGCTGGGGGCGCTCGACAAGAAGCTGCGCGAGCGCACGCAGTTCGAGCTGGTCAATATCCAGGAAAAGCTGGGCGTCACCTTCATCGTCGTGACCCACGATCAGGAAGAGGCGATGACCATGTCCTCGCGCATCGCCGTGATGAACCACGGCGTCATCGCGCAGGTGGGCACGCCGACCGAGATCTATGAATACCCGCACAACCGCTTCGTCGCGGAGTTCATCGGCTCCATCAACATGTTCGACGGCCGCGTGGTGGAAACCGACGGCGATCAGGTGATCGTCGCGTCGGAGGAGGCCGGTTGCGAGCTGCTGATCGCCCATGCCACGCCGGCGCCGGCCGGCTCCCCGGTCTCCGTCGCCATCCGACCGGAGAAGATCGCCCTGTCGAAGGACCCGGTCGCAGACGGTGACGGCCGCAACCGCACCACCGGCATCGTGCGGGAGATCGCCTATCTCGGCGACGTGTCGATCTATCTGGTGCAGCTGCCGACCGGCAAGACGGTGCGCGTCACCGCCCCCAACGTCACACGCCGCACCGAAATGCCGATCACCTGGGAGGACGAGGTGACCCTGACCTGGCGCCCCTTCGCCGGCGTGGTGCTGACCCAATGAGGACGGTCGTCTCCATTCTCGTTTCTGGCCTCAGCCGGATCGGGCTGTGGGGGCGCGGCGTGGTCGTCGCCATCCCCTATCTGTGGCTGCTGCTGTTCTTCCTGGTGCCTTTCCTGATCGTCTTCGGCATCAGCTTCTCCGAATCGATCATCGCCCAGCCGCCCTATTCGTCGCTGGTCGAATGGATGACGGACGAGGATGCCGGCACCTCCAAGCTGCAAATCCTGCTGAACATCAGCAATTACTTCCGGCTGGGCGGGGACGACCTCTACATCCTCGCCTATCTGAACTCGCTGCGGATCGCGGCGGTCACGACGCTGATGTGCCTGGCGATCGGCTATCCCATGGCCTACGCCATCGCCAAGGCCGAGCCGTCGCGGCGCGGGCCGCTGATGATGCTGGTGATCCTGCCCTTCTGGACCAGCTTCCTGATCCGCATCTATGCCTGGATCGGCATCCTCAAGGGCAACGGCGTCATCAGCAACCTGCTGGAGTGGACGGGCATCACCAGCGGTCCGGTGGAGATCCTCTATTCCGACTGGGCGGTCTATATCGGCATGACCTACTGCTACCTGCCGTTCATGGTGCTGCCGCTCTATTCGACGCTGGAGAAGATGGACCCCAGCCTGCTGGAAGCGGCGGCCGACCTCGGCTCGCGGCCCTTCAAGTCGTTCCTGTCCATCACGCTGCCGCTGTCGCTGCCGGGCATCATCGCCGGTTCGCTGCTGGTCTTCATCCCGGCGGTGGGCGAGTTCGTGACGCCGGAGCTGCTGGGCGGTCCCGACACGCTGATGATCGGCCGCGTGCTGTGGAACGAGTTCTTCGCCAACCGCGACTGGCCGGTGGCATCGGCCGTCGCCATCGCGCTGCTGCTGGTCCTGGTGGTGCCGATCATGATCTTCCAGCATGTGCAAGGCAAACAGGCGGAGGCCGGGCGATGAAACGTTTCGGGTTCCTGTCCTGGGCATTGTGGTTCGGCTATGCCTTCCTCTACGTGCCCATCGCACTGCTGATCGTCTACAGCTTCAACGAGTCGCGGCTGGTGACGGTGTGGAGCGGCTTCTCGACCAAATGGTATGCGGAGCTGATCCACAACGACACGCTGCTGGATGCGGCCCTGCTGTCCTTCCAGGTGGCGGCGGTGTCGGCGACGCTGGCGGTGCTGCTGGGCACCTGCGCGGGGCTGGCGCTGGTCCGGTTCGGGCGGTTCCGTGGCCGGACGCTGTTCGGCGGCATGATCACGGCGCCGCTGGTCATGCCGGAGGTCATCACCGGCCTGTCGCTCCTGCTGCTGTTCGTGGCGATGGAGCAGTGGCTGGGCTGGCCCGACGGGCGCGGCATCACCACCATCACCATTGCCCATACCACCTTCACCATGTCCTACGTCGCGGTGGTCATCCAGTCGCGGCTGGCCGGCATGGACGGCAGCCTGGAGGAGGCGGCGATGGATCTGGGCGCCCGTCCGGCCAAGGTGTTCTTCGTCATCACCCTGCCGCTGATCGCCCCGGCGCTGGTCGCCGGCTGGCTGCTGGCCTTCACCCTGTCGCTGGACGACGTGGTGGTGGCGAGTTTCGTGTCCGGTCCCGGTTCGACGACGCTGCCGATGGTGATCTTCTCCAGCGTGAAGTTCGGCATCAGCCCGCAGATCAACGCGCTGGCGACCCTGATGGTTCTGGTGGTGGCAACCGGTATCTTCGTCGCCAGCATCGTCATGGCCCGCCAGGAGCGGCAGCGCAAACGCGACGAACAGATGGCGATCCAGAACGGCTGAAGGCCGGTTTTGAGAATCGATGCGGGCTGGTCGGAAGCATATGCCGGCCGGTCCGCAGTCATCTTCGCCGGCCTATCCGTCCGCGCTCGGCTGACCCGTGCCGCTACGGATGGCAATTGCCCGTCTCTTTTGCTATGTTGAAGCCATCGTCAACAGCGAAAGAGGCTGTGCCATGCGCGCGCTCCTGTGGTTCCCCTTGTTGAGGCTTGGTTTCTTCAATCCCGTTTCCACTGCTTATTCGACCACCCGTACGGTCACCGCCCGCCGCGCCCTGCGCCCGCCGTCCGGCCACTGATCGGCCGTTGACCGGATTCGATGCCGGCTCCCTCTTCCGGCATGCCGACGCGTCCCCTTGATCGCGTCCTTTGAAAAGTTTCTCTGCCATCCGGCCAAGTGCCCGCTGTCGCGGACGCGATTGCCAAATGCGCGCTCCCGTGGTTAGGGTGGGTTGGGATGAAAAATGTCCCGATCCAACGCGGTTTGCCGGCCGGTGTTTCGTGCCGTCTCCGCATTGGGCCAAGGGATATGCGCCCGAGAGATGTGCGCCAGAGAACAAAAGGGTAGAGGGATCGACGCATGACGACACCGAACGCCCCGACGCCGACGGGTCAAGGCTTTCACATGCCCGGCGAATGGGCTCGCCACAGCGGTTGCTGGATGGCGTGGCCGTGCCGGCCGGAAACCTGGCCTGAGGGCGCTTTCGACGCGGCATGCGACGCCTACGCCGAGGTCGCGCAGGCCATCTCCCGGTTCGAGCCGGTGACGATGGTGTGCGACCCGGCGGATGTGGCCGAAGCATCGCTCGCCTGCGGTCCCGGCGTTCAGATCCTGCCGCTGCCGATCAGCGATTCCTGGATTCGCGACACCGGTCCCAGCTTCGTCGTCGACGGCAAGGGCGGGCTGGCCGGCGTCCATTGGGGCTTCAACGCTTGGGGCGGCAATTACGACGGCTGCGAGAAGGACCGGCAGGTCGGCCGCCTGATCCTCGACCATCTCAAGCTCCCCTGCTTTTCCGCGCCCCTGGTGATGGAGGGCGGCTCGTTCCATGTGGACGGGGAGGGGACGCTGATCACCACCGAACAGTGCCTTCTGAACCCGAACCGCAATCCCGGCCTGTCGAAGGACGAGATCGAGCGGAACCTGAAGGATCATCTCGGCATCGAGACGGTCATCTGGCTGGGCGAGGGCTATCAGGACGACGAGACCGACGGCCACATCGACGAGATCGCGCTGTTCGTCCGTCCGGGCGTGGTGATGGCGATCACCACCGACGATCCCCGCGACGCCAATTTCAAGGCCTTCCAAGACAATCTCGACCGGCTGAAGCGTGCCCGCGACGCCAAGGGCCGCGCGCTGGAGGTCATCCCGATCCAGCAGCCTGCCCGTCGCGACGAGAACGGCGTGCGCCTGACGCTGTCCTACACCAACCTCTACATCGCCAACGGCGGCATCGTCATGCCGGCCTTCGAGGATCCGGCAGACGACGAGGCCTACCGCGTCGTCCGCAAGGCCTTCCCCGACCGCGAGGTGGTGCAGATCGCCGCCATGGACATCGTGCGCGGCGGCGGCGGCATCCACTGCATCACCCAGCAGCAGCCGCTTCCCTGACGGCAGCATTCCGACGGCGGTTCTCTCCTCGTCGCAGCCCTTCGGTATCTAAGGGAACGCGTTAGCACGGCCGGTGTTCTTGTCGGGCATTCTCCTTTCCGGAAAGCCCGACGATCATGGCCGAGGACACCGCCCGCCGGCTGCAGGCACGCCCCATCGCGGTGACCAAGGCCGCTCCTCCCGCCTCGACCCAGACGATCCTGCTGATCATCACGCTGATCGTGGTGACGCTCTATCTGGCGGCGGACATCCTGATACCGATCGCGCTGGCGGTGCTGCTCGGCTTCGTGCTGACACCCATCGTCAGCCGGCTGGAGCGCTGGCATCTGGGCCGGGTGCCGTCGGTGCTGGCGGTGGTGGTCCTGCTGTTCACGGCGATCATCGGCTTCGGTGCGGTGGTGGGCAGCCAACTTGGCGACTTGGCGGAAAATCTGCCGACCTACCAGCGCAACATCCACACCAAGATCGAGTCGCTTCGGAACGTCACGGCGTCGGCCGGGGACCGCGGTGCGCTGAAACAGGCGACCGATGCCTTCCGCGACCTGCAGCAGGAACTGGAAAAGGCGACCGGCGGCGAACAGCCGGCCCCACCCGCAGCCGGTGCCGCTCCAGCAGCGCCGCCGCCCGGCACGGCCGCCAGCCCGCCGCGCCGCGAGCCGGTACCGGTCCGCCTCGACCAGTCCGACGCGGGTGTCTTCGACCTCGTCCAACGGGTCCTCGGCCCGGCGATGACGCCGGTCGCCACGGCCGGCATGGTGCTGGTCTTCACCATCTTCATGCTGTTGCAGCGCGAGGATCTGCGCGACCGCCTGATCCGGCTGGTCGGATCAGGCGACCTCAGCCGCACCACGGAGGCGATGAACGATGCGGGCGAGCGGGTCAGCCGCTACCTGCTGATGCAGGTGGTGGTCAATGTCACCTACGGCATTCCGATCGGCATCGGCCTGTGGCTGCTGGGCGTGCCGAATCCGCTGCTGTGGGGGCTGCTGGCGACGGTGCTGCGCTTCATCCCCTTCCTGGGACCGGTCATCGCCTCGGCCTTTCCGATCCTACTGTCCTTCGCGGTCGATACCGGCTGGACCCTGCCGCTGCTGTGCATCGCACTGTTCGTGGCGGTGGAGCTGTTTTCCAACAATGTGGTGGAGCCCTGGCTCTACGGGACGGCGACCGGCCTGTCCTCCCTCGCCATCATCGTCGCGGCGGTGGTGTGGACGACCCTGTGGGGGCCGGTCGGCCTGCTGCTCGCCACCCCCTTGACCGTCTGCCTCGTGGTGCTGGGCCGCCACGTGCCGCAACTGCATTTCCTGGAGGTGATGCTGGGCGACCGCCCCGTCCTGCCCGACGAGGCGAAGGTCTATCAGCGCCTGCTTGCCCGCGATCCCGTCGAGGCGACCGAGATCGCGGAGGAACGGCTCGGCAAGGGCACTCCGGTCGAAATGGCGGACGGCCTGCTGCTGCCCGCCCTGTCGCTTGCCGAGCAGGACCGTCAGCGCGGCACCCTGAACCCGGAGGGCCGACAGGCGGTGGCGGACGGGATGGCGAGCCTGCTGGACGAGCTGTCTGAAACCGGCACCCTGCCTGAGGATGCGCCGCGCGTGCTCTGCATCGGAGCCCGCAACAACCTGGACGAGGCGGCGGCCGGGCTGCTTGCCTATCTGCTGACCGGCCGCGGCGTCCGCACCGACGTGATCCCGTGCGAGAAGGTGTCGAGCCGGGCCATCGCCAGTCTCGGCACCGCGGGCATCGATGCGGTGGTTCTGTCTTCCCTCAACCCCTCGGCGCTCGGTCATTCGCGGCGGCTGCTGCGCCGGCTGCGCCTGCATTTCGGGCCCCGCGTGCCGATCCTGCTCTGCCTGTGGAGCGCCCATCCCGAAGCCGAAGTGCCGGAACGCGCCAGCGCCGAAACCGACGCCAATCTGGTCGCCACCGGAATGGCCGGCGCCCTGGCGCAGCTGGAGGAGCTGCAGATCGGTGCTACGGCGCCGGCGGCCGCCGAGCCGCAGGTCGAGGCGGGTTGAGAAAGGCCGGCATCATGACGGCCTATGCCGCCGCAGCCCACCTGTTCCGTCCGGCGCGCTTGGCGATATAGAGCGCATCGTCCGCGGCCTGGATGCAGTCGTCCGCGGTCCGCCCCGGCCGGTAGGCGGCGACTCCCAGGCTCAGCGTGATGGCGATGCAGTTCCCCTGATGTGCGATGGGTTGGTGGGCGATCAGCCCGCGCAGCTTTTCCGCCACCGCTTCCGCCTGGATCTGATCGGTGTCCGGCAGAAGGATCAGGAATTCCTCGCCGCCCCAGCGGGCGCACAGGTCATGCCCGCGCAGGTTCCGCCGCAGCAGACCGGCGGCCTCCACCAGCACGTGATCGCCCGCGGCATGGCTGAAGGCGTCGTTGACCTCCTTGAAATGGTCGATGTCCAGCATGATCAGGGCGAAGCCGCCGCTACCGTCGCCGTTCCGGCCGATGCGGCACAGCTCGGCTTCCAGGCGATCGACCATATGGCGGCGGTTGGGCAGTTCGGTCAGCGGATCGGTCTGCGAGGCCGCGTGCAGAGCCCGCGCCATCTGCCGCGTGTCGGTCTGCATGCGGTCGCTGATCTTGGCGATCTTCGTCAGCTGCCGCATCAGCTTCAGGTGTTCGTCCGCCAGGGCGCGGAATTCGGTCATCAGCGGGTGGGCGGCGTAGTCCTCGTTTTCCGCGAGGCGGGCGAGCCAGTCCTGGAGCTTCTGTTCCTGCAGCATCATCCCCACCGTTCCCCGCCGCAGCGCCCAGCGCCTGGGCAGGCCCGTTACCCTCGCCTCACCGGATTTCGCACCGCCGCTCATGAGGCCGGTTCCCTCGCAGCCGCGACCGCAGCCGGAACCGGCTGGACGGGAGCGGTGCGGGCAAGCGGCAGACGGACCGTGAAGGCGGCGCCTTGACCCGGCTGGCTCGCCACCGCGATCCCGCCGCCATGGGTGTCCACGATGCAGCGGGCGAGATGGAGACCCAGCCCGGCGCCGGTGGTGCCGGCGGCGTTGGACGCCCGGAAATACTTGTCGAACAGCCGCGCCGCGTCGGCCGCATTGACGCCGATCCCCTCGTCCGCCACCCGCACCGTCACCTGCCCCTCGCCGGTGGAGAGGTCGAGGCGGATCGTCCCCCCGTTCGGCGAGTACTTCACAGCGTTTTCCAGCAGGTTGGAAAACACAACGGCCAAAAGGTCGCGGTCGCCGGGAATCGGCACCGGGCGATCCACGCCGTGCAGTTCGAAGCTGTGGCCGGCCGCCGACGCCCTCATTTCCCCCGCCAGCCCGGTCAACATGGCGGCGAGGTCGAAGGCCATCGGCCGTGCGGCGGCGGTCCCCAGCCGCTCATCGGTCAGGCAACGCTCGATCAGGTGAAGCATCCGCTGCACCGCGTTGCGGATCTTTCCCACCCGCGGCATGGCCGAGACCGGCAGCTTCGGTTCGAGTTCCAGCAATTGCGAGGCGCTGTCGATGATCGCCAGCGGCGTGCGGAACTCGTGGCTGACCATCAGCACGAACTGGCGCTGCTGGCGCGCCATGTCCTTGGTCTCGGTCTGCAGGCGGTCGCTGATCTTGGCGATCTTGCGGAACTGGTGCAGCAGCTTGCCATGCCGTTCCGCCAGCTTCTGGAATTCCGGCAGCAGAGGATTGCCGGCATTGGCCGGATCCTCGGCCAGCCGCTCGATCCACTGACGAAGCTCCTGTTCCTGCGACCGCATCGTCATATCGGGTGCTCAGTTCATTTCGTCTGAATGACGCGTCATCAATGGGCGAGAATCTCGAAGGGCAGGGAGACGTCTTCCGCGAACTCCTCCGCCATGTCGAGAGCGCGGTCATTGTCGCTGTCGTAATGCCAGCGCACCGACACGGTCTGGCCCTTCTGATGGGCGAGGTCCAGCATCTCCAGAACGTCGATCATGCATTTGATGCTGCTGGTGTTCAGATAGCTGAGCCCGATGTCCAGCACCACGGCCGGCGCCGGTTCCTTCAAATACTCCTCCAGCCAGTTGAACACCGGCGCGTAGAAATCGAAGGAGTTCTCCGGGTAGGATTCCCCCTCGATGCGCAGGAGCCCTGCCGCCGGATCGAAATCGATCAGGGGCGAGCAGGAGGTTGCCTCGATCCGCAAACTGTCCATTATGCGTGTTCCGTGATTTCTTATAGCTGGACTTCAAGGCTGAAGAAGAAATAGCGATCGTCCACCGCGCGCAGCGAATATTCCAGCGGCCGGGTGGCCTTGCGCGCCATGTCGATCAGGCCCAGGCCGGCGCCGCTGGCGCCTGCTTCGCGCGGCTTGCGCGACTGTTCCTTGTAGGCGGCCTTCAGCCCCGCCTTGTCCAGGCCGCGCAGCTTCTCCAGCATCGCCGACAGGCCGGGAACGTCATCCGCCTCGACCAGATTGCCGGAACTGACGACGTAATGTTCGTCCTCCTTGCCGATCACGACGATGCCGCTGTTGGCTGGGATCGGTCGGCCCACCGCTTCGCGGGACGCGGCATAGTTGCGGACGTTCTGCGCCTGCTCCACATAGACGGAGAAGACGTCCATGATCGCCGATTTCTCGATCCGCTCATTTTCCAGGTGGTTGCGGACCGCCTTGCCCAGCTCTTCGATGACGCTGTGGCTGAAGGGGCCGCTGAAGCAGATCAGCAGCTTCTGCCGCGACAGCAGCTCCTGGAGGTTGAAGAGTTCGTTGCCTTTCATCGTACCTTGACGACCTGTCTTACGGGTGGATGAACTGGGGGGAGGGGCGGGCTGCCCCGGAAACCGCCGCAGCCGATGACGGCGACAGCGAGAAGCCGATCAGCGTGATGTCGTCGCGCTGGGGGCGGTCGCCCTGGTGGTCGGCCAGAGCCTGCGCGAAGGCGGCCTTGCGGTCTGCCATGGGGATGCCTTCGTGTTCCAGCAGCATGGCGTTGAAGCGCCGGTTGCCGAACCCGAAGCCGCGGGCGCCGCCGGCCTGGTCGAGGAATCCGTCGGTGGTGAGGTAGAAGCTGCGGCCCGGCGCCAGTTCCACCCGGTGGGTGGTGAAGCGGTGGCCGATGTCCGACCGGCGGTAGCCCAGGCTTTGGGCGTCGCCCTTCACCTCGCTGACCGACGCGGTGCCGCCGGCCTGGGCATCGCCGCCGTCGGCATCGACGACATGCAGCCCGATCCGGCCGCCGGCGAACAGCAGGTCGCCGCGGTCCGGCCGCACCAGGCACAGCCCGATGTCCAGCCCGTTGTCGAAGCGCGGATTGTCCCGCCCGCGGGCCAGCGCCGAGCGCACCATGCGGTTCAGCCGGCCCAGGATCGCCGCGGGATCGCTGTCGGGCGTGTCGGACAGCACATGGTCGAGGATGGCCGACACAGTCATCGTCATGAAGGCGCCCGGCACGCCGTGGCCGGAGCAATCGGCGACACCGATCAGGAAGCGGCCGTCCTCCAGTTCGCGGAAGATGTGGAAGTCGCCGCCCACCACGTCGCGCGGTCGCCACAGCACGCAGACACCGTCCAGCCGCCGCGCCATCTCGCGCTCGTCGGGCAGGATTGCGGACTGCAGCAGGCTGGCATACTGGATGCTGTCCATGACCTGACGGTTCACCACGGCCAGTTGTTCGTTGGACTGCCGCAGCTCCTCCGTCCGTTCGGCGACGCGCTGTTCCAGCCGTTCGGTATAGTCGTGAACGGTTTCCGCCATGTGGTTGAAGGCGACGGTCAGCTGACCGATCTCGTCGGCACGGCGGTTGCGCAGCCGCACCCGGTAGTCGCCGGCCGCAATGGCGCCGGCCGAACGGGTCAGCCGGGCCAGCGGCGCCAGGACCAGCCGGTTCAGCAGGATGCTGATCATGCCGATGACGGCCAGCAGCGAGAAGAAGACCAGCCCGGCCATCGGAGCCAGCGCGGTCATGGTGGCGCTTTCCGCCTCCTCCAGCGAATAGGTCAGGCGCAGCAGGCCGACCATGGTGCGTTCGCCGCCGCTGTCGGAAATGGCGATCTGCCGTTCGACGGTCGTCAGCTCCGCCCGTCCGGCGGGGCGTTCCAGCGCCACCAGCGGCTCGCCATGGCCGCCGCGGCCGCCCGAAGCCGCCCACACCTTGACGCTGCGCACCGCGGCATCCTCGGCCATCAGGCCGCGGATCATCCCCTCCACCGCGCGGGTGTCGAATTCCCACACCGCCTGGCCCATGGCCGAGGCCTGGAGCGTGCCGACCAGCATTGCGCGGTGGGTCACCGCCTCGCGCTGCTGGCGGCCGACCAGGACGGACGAGACGCCCATGGCGACCATCCCGACCAGCAGGGTGCAGCCGACGATCATCAGGATGACGCGGGTCAGCAGCGACGATCCGCCGGCGCGGACGGCGTCCTCATCCGTGCCGCGGGGGCCGGAGCCGCGAAGCGTATAGGATTCGGTGTCGTCCCATCCCGTGACGCTCATCCACATCCTCCTGACCCGGCCGACCGGGGCGCGTTCGTTCATGACGGTCTTCATGGCAGCCCCGGTCCGGTCGCCCGGGAGTGCGGTAATCCCACGCCCATCAGTAAATCCACCCCTGCGTGCGATGCGCCGACAGTCATCGATAAGGGCCGGCAGGCATGATGCGTGTGGCGGATGAGCCTATCCATAGCACGATCGTTTTAGCCAGTCGTGAAATAACATTCGGCAATGGCTTTCTTCATTGTCAGAAAGCCCAAGAGAATGGGAGCGATCGGCAACCGGGGGAGACCAATGTCGTCCAATTGCAACGAACTGTAACGGGCGTCGGCCGAATAGTGGCTTGGGCGGGGCGAAGCCGTTGCCCGGAATGGGATTTTCGGTGGACGGCCGCACAGTCGCCCATGCTACCTTCCCGCCCGCCGCATCCCGGTAGGACGGTCGCGGCCTGTACCGCAATGGTGGGGGGCGAAGGATGGCGTTCGGTGTTCGTGCATTCGGTGCCGCAGGGGTCTTTTCCGCCGCGCTCGCCGTCGCCCTTCATATGGCGGCGTCACCCGCCGCGGCCCGTCCGGTGACGGTGCTTGCGCCGGAACTGCCGCCGATGATGACCGCCGACGGCACCGGGCGCGAGGCCTCCATCATCGCCGAGACTCTGGCGGCCTGCGGGCATGAGGCGCGGTTCAAGGTTGTGCCCTTCGGCCGCCACTGGAACGACTTCCGCGACGGCGCCCAGGTCGACGCCGTCACCACCGTGCCGGCGGCCATGGAGATGCCGGGCGCGCGCTCCGCCCCCTACATCCACTACCAGAACGGCGCGTCGGTGCTGAAGAGCAGCGGCCTGACCGTGAAGTCGCTGGCCGATCTGGTGGGCAAGCGGGTCATCACCTTTTCCGGCGCTCCCGATGTCCTGCCCGGCCTGCGCGACGCGATCCCGAGCTTCGGCGATTTCCGCGAGCGCGCCGACCAGATGGTGCATTCCAACCTGCTGTTCGCCGGCCGGGTCGACGCGGTCCTGGCCGACGGGCTGATCTTCGCCGAATACAACCGGCAGCTTCAGGACAAGGCGAAGGCCGGCGGCGGCCTGCCCTTCGATCCGGCCCAGCCGGTGCAGTTCACCGCCATCTTCCCGCCGACACCCTACAGCATGGTGTTCCGCGACGAGTCGCTGCGCGGCGACTTCGACCGCTGCCTTGCCGAGATGAAGGGGAAGGGCCGGATCGATGCCATCGACAAGGCCGCGGTGGCGCGTTACTCAGCTACCGTGGGCGACCAGTACCTGTCCTTTAGGTGAGGCTGCGGAACCGATCTTGCGCGGCCCCGGTTTGGTCCGATCGGATTGATTGGGTTTGCGTAACCCGGTTGGGTGTTTAATATAACCTCATACGAATGTGAATGGGGGCATAGGCGGCGTGGCCCGGATCATTGTGGTCGAAGACGAAGCCGACCTTCGTGACGATCTCGTCGAATATCTCGAGCGCTGCGGGTTCGAGGTGCGGGGGGCGTCGCGAGGTGCGGAGCTGGACCGGCTGCTGGAAAGCGGCCCCGCCGACGTCATCGTGCTCGACGTCAACCTGCCCGATGAGGATGGATTCTCGGTCGCGCGGCGCATCCGCGCCTCGTCCCATGCCGCCATCATCATGCTGACGGCGCGGTCCAGCCTGATCGACCGGGTCATCGGGCTGGAACTGGGCGCCGACGTCTATCTGGTCAAGCCGGTCGATTTCCGCGAGGTCGAGGCGCAGGTCAAGGCGCTGATGCGCCGGATGCAGAAGGGCAACACCCCGCTGGCGGCACCGGAGCCGCCGCCCGCCGCACCGGCGGCCACGGCGGATGCGCGCAAGGCCTGGGTTTTCGACGACATCGAATGGCGCATCCAGCCGCCGACCGGCGCCGCCGTGCCGCTGACCGCGACCGAGTACAAGTTCCTCTCCCTGCTGGTCACCGCACCGGGCGAGCCGGTGACCCGCCAGGACATCTCCGTCGCGCTCACGGGGCGCGACTGGGACCCCTACAGCCGCTCCATCGATTCGCTGGTCCGCCGCCTGCGCATCAAAGTGGAGGAGCGCAGCGGCTGCGCCCTGCCGGTTCAGGCGGTGCACGGCGTCGGCTATGCCTTCGTCGGTCCGGTGGTCAGCAGCGTGGCCGAGGACAGCACGCCCTAGATTCCGGTCTCGGCACTCGACTCCCGGGCCTCCTTCGGCGATGGTAGCGCCCGCAAGGAAGGGACGAGAAACCATCATGACCGACGCCACCGCTGCCTCCCAGAACGACGCCTCCGGCACCGCCTCCAACGGCGACGGCAGCGGCCTGTATCTGGTCGACGGCTCCGGCTTCATCTTCCGCGCCTTCCATGCGCTGCCGATGCTGACGCGGCCGGATGGCACGCCGGTCAACGCGGTGCTGGGCTTCTCCAACATGCTGCTGAAGCTGCTGGCCGATGCCAGGGCGGAAGCGGTGGCGGTCGTCTTCGACAGCAAGCGCCTGAATTTCCGCAATGAGTTCTATCCCGACTACAAGGCCCACCGCCCGGAACCGCCGGAGGAGCTGAAGCCCCAGTTCGCCCTGATCCGCGAGGCGACGGAGGCCTTCTGCCTGCCCTGCCTGGAGTTGGAGGGATATGAGGCCGACGACCTGATCGCCACCTATGCCCGTCTGGCGCAGGAGGCCGGGCGTCAGGTGACCATCGTGTCGTCCGACAAGGACCTGATGCAGCTGGTCCGCCCCGGCGTCGGCATGTTCGACCCGATGAAGAACAAGACCATCGGCCCCGACGAGGTGTTCGAGAAGTTCGGCGTGCCGCCGGAGAAGGTGGTGGACGTCCAGGCGCTGGCCGGCGACAGCGTCGACAACGTCCCCGGCGTGCCCGGCATCGGCGTGAAGACCGCCGCCCAGCTGATCACCGAATATGGCGACCTGGAAGCCCTGCTGGCCAATGCCGAAAAGATCAAGCAGCCGGCCCGGCGCCAGAAGCTGATCGAGTTCGCCGAGCAGGCCCGTATCTCCCGCCGTCTGGTCCTGCTGGACGAGAATGTGCCGCCGCCCAAGCCCCTGGACGAGCTGCGCGTGCGCGAACCCGATCACCAGCGCCTGATCGACTTCCTGAAGGCCCAGGGTTTCCGCACGATCGTCTCGCGCGTCGAGATGGAGATGCAGAAGGACGGCCGCATCGCCGATGGCGCCGGCGGTGGGCTCCCGTCCCCTGGTTCGGTACCCACGCCCGCCGCGAAGTCGCCCGCGTCCACCGATACCCCGGCTGAAGAAGGCCGCCCAGCCCGCAAGACTGTGCTGCATGTGCCGGAGGTGCGCTACGAGCTGGTGCAGGATGCCGACACGCTGCGCCGCTGGGTCGACCGCGCGCGGGAGACCGGCGTGCTGGCGGTGGACACCGAGACCGACAGCCTGACTCCGGCCACCGCCACGCTGGTCGGCGTGTCGCTGTCGACCGAGCCCGGCATCGCCTGCTACATCCCGCTGGCCCATGGCGCGTCCACCGCCGCTGCCGGCCAGCTCGACTTCGACGCCCCGCCGCCGCCGGTGCAGATCCCGACGGCCGAGGCGATGGCGATCCTGAAGGACGTGCTGGAGGATCCGTCGGTCCTGAAGATCGGCCACAACTTCAAGTTCGACCACCAGCTGTTCGCCCGCAACGGGATCGCGGTGTCGCCGGTGGACGACAGCATGCTGATCTCCTACGTGCTGGACGGCGGCGCCCACGGCCACGGCATGGACGAGCTGGCGGAGCTGCACCTCGCCTACACGCCGATCCCCTTCAAGGAGGTCTGCGGCACCGGCAAGAACCAGATCACCTTCGACCGCGTGCCGCTGGACAAGGCGCTGGCCTATGCCGCCGAGGACGCCGACATCACGCTGCGCCTGTGGACGCTGCTGAAGCCGCGTCTGGTCGACGACCGCATGGTCACCGTCTATGAGACGCTGGACCGCCCGCTGGTCCCGGTGGTGGCGGATATGGAGCGGGCCGGCGTGCGCATCGACAAGAAGGCGCTGTCCGACCTATCGCAGAGCCTGTCCGTCCGCCTCGCCGAGATCGAGAAGGACGTTCACGCCCTCGCCGGCCAGAGCTTCAACATCGGCTCGCCCAAGCAGCTGGGCGAGATCCTGTTCGACACGCTGAAGCTCGGCACCGGCAAGAAGGGCAAGACCGGCGCGTATTCCACCGACAGCAGCGTTCTGGAGGAGCTGTCGGAGCAGGGCCACACCATCGCCCAGCGCGTTCTGGACTGGCGCCAGCTCGCCAAGCTGAAGAGCACCTACACCGACGCGCTGCAGGAGAAGATCTCCCCCGTCACCGGTCGGGTCCACACCGCCTTCGCGCTGGCGGCGACCAACACCGGCCGCCTGTCCTCCACCGACCCCAATCTGCAGAACATCCCGGTGCGGACGGAGGAGGGCAAGAAGATCCGCCGCGCCTTCGTCGCCTCGCCCGGCCACAAGCTGCTGAGCGTCGACTACTCGCAGATCGAGCTGCGTCTGGTGGCGGAGATGGCGAACATCCAGGCGCTGAAGGACGCCTTCCGCGACGGGCTGGACATTCACGCCGCCACCGCTGCCCAGGTCTTCGGCATCCCGCTGGATCAGATGACGCCGGACATCCGCCGCAAGGCCAAGGCGATCAACTTCGGCATCATCTACGGCATCTCCGGCTTCGGCCTGGGCCGCCAGCTGGGCATCGCGCCCGGCGAGGCCAACAGCTTCATCAAGACCTATCTGGAGCGCTTCCACGAGCTGAAGGTGTGGATGGAGTCGATCAAGGCCTTCGCCCGCCAGCACGGCTATGTGGTGACGCTGTTCGGCCGCCGCTGCTACATGCCCGGCATCCAGGACAAGAACGCCGCCCGCCGCGCCTTCGCCGAGCGCCAAGCCATCAACGCCCCCATCCAGGGCACCGCCGCCGACATCATGAAGCGGGCGATGAACCGCATGCCGGGCGCCTTGGCTGCCGCGGGCAGCAACGCGCGGATGCTGCTGCAGGTGCACGACGAACTGCTGTTCGAGGTGCCGGAAGCGGAGGCAGAGGACGCGGCGCGCATCGTGCGCGGGGTGATGGAGGGCGTCGCACATCTCGGCGTGCCGCTGGTGGCAGAGGCGGGGATCGGGGGCAATTGGGAGGAGGCGCATTGAGGGGGAGGGGCGGCTCCCGCTCCTACCGCGCCGCCCGCAATGCATTGAGTCCGCATAGTTATGTGTGTTAGCCCGGACGGACCGAGAATATCCCTTTGATGAGGAGGGGTTAAAAGTGACGTCCGTTGCTCAAACTGTAGCCTTTGCGCCGGCCGATACCCGCCGTGCCCTGGTCTATGCCGCACTGTCGCGCAGCCAGGGCGCGATCGCCAAGAAGATGGATGTGGACTCTGTCGAGACCTCGATCGACCGTTTGAAGCGGGTGCTGTTTCCCTGGATGGTATTGGACTTCCGCGCCGAACCGACCAAGACGAAAGCGCTCTGCATCTTCAAGATGTTCTTGGGAGACAAGGACGACGACAGCGCAGCCTATGCAAAGCTTGCCAGCAAAATGGAGACAGTTGAGCAGAATTCGAAGCTGGCAAAGAGCATGAGCTGGTTCAGGCGGGTGAAGACTTCGAGTACCCGCACCGTCGACAGCAACATCTTCGACGACATGTTTCTTCTGCATCTGGAAAGTGATCCGAAGAACATATTGCGATACCAGATGAATCAGGAACTGTTCGCACAGATCGTCCGAACCCCACCGACTCTCAGCCAGAGCAAGGAACTGCAGGCAGCCGTCCGCGGCATCCGCAAGACTTGCAAGGATGCCGGGTTCAATCTGAAGAATCTCGGCCTTGGGGACAGCTTCACCTGATCCCCTGGCCCAGCCCCTTGCCCTTTCCCGATTGCCCTGCAAGCCTCGAAATCGCTTATCACTTTCGGTGTAACCTCGCCGGACCGCGAAGGGGGCAGGGCAATGCAGGGGTGTGGACTGGGCCGGCTGGACCGGGCTGCAGCCCGCTATGGGCGCATGGTGTTCCGCCTGACGCTGGTTGCAGCCCTCTTGCTGGGTTCCGCGGCCACCCCAGCCCACGCAGCTGACCGCCTCCAACGCCTCCTCGACCGCTTTATCGCCGAGGAGGAACTCGACGGCGGCGTCCTGCTGGTGTCCGGTCCCGACCTCCGGCGCGTCGTCGTCTCCGGCATTGCCGACCGGCGGGGGGAGCGGCCGGTGACGGAGGACACGCGTTTCTACGTCGCCTCCGTCGGCAAGATGGCGACCGCTGCCGCCGTGATGCAGCAGGTGGAGGAGGGGCTGCTCTCGCTCGACCGGCCGGTGCGGGACCTCGCGCCGGACCTGCCGCTGGGCAAGGTCGCCAATGCCAACCGGGCGCGGCTGGTCCATCTGCTCGACCACAGCTCGGGCATTCCCGACTACGTCACCGATGCCTATGAAGAGGACGAGGCGGCCAAGCCGGAACGGCTGCCGCGCAGCGGCGCGCTGCTCGCCTATGCGGCGGGGGAGGAGGCGACCGGGCCGGTTGGCGGGCATTACGAGTATTCCAACAGCAACTATGTCCTGCTCGGCCATATCGCGGCTCTGCGCGACGGCGTTCCCTTCGCGCAGGTGCTGCGGAGCCGGGTGCTGGAGCGGGCCGGGATGGGCTCGACCACCGTGGGCGCCGATCCGCGCGACCGCAGCCTTGCCCATGGCTATACCGAGGACGGCGACGTCAGCCGCCGGTCCTGGGCGGCGACCACCGGAGACGGGCCGCTGGTCACCACCGCCGGCGATCTGGAACGCTTCGTCTTCGCCCTGTTCCGCGACAACCGGCTGCTGAAACCCGAGACGGTCCGGCGGATGATGACCCCGTCGGAGAACGAGGAGGGGCAGGGGCTGGGCGTCGCGCTGTGGAAGGACCGCTGGGGGCGCGGCGTCGGCCATGACGGCCGCTATGACGGGTTCGAGGCCGATGTCCGCTATTACCCCGGCCGCCGCACCGCGCTGATCTTCCTGACGAACGGAAACCAGCAGAGCGACGAGTCCCTGCTGGATGCCGTGGCGGAGGAAGTCTTCAGACGCTGAACGGTCAGTGGTGCGTCACCGCTCCCGCCGGGGTGGAGGGGATGTCCGCCGACCGCTCCGCCTTCGCGCCGGCCAGCCGGCGCAGCAGGACGTAGAAGACCGGGGTCAGCACCAGGCCGAACAGGGTGACGCCGATCATGCCGGCGAACACCGCCACACCCATGGCGTGCCGCATCTCCGACCCGGCGCCGGTGGAGGTCACCAGCGGCACCACGCCCATGATGAAGGCGATGGAGGTCATCAGGATCGGGCGCAGCCGCAGGCGGCTGGCCTCAATGGCGGCCTGGACGGTGCTGCGGCCCTGCTCCTCCAGTTCGCGGGCGAACTCGACGATCAGGATGGCGTTCTTGGCGGACAGGCCGACCAGCACCATGAAGCCGATCTGGGTGAAGATGTTGTTGTCGCCACCGGTGATCCACACGCCGGCCAGCGCCGACATCAGGCTCATCGGCACGATCATCAGGATCGCCAGCGGCAGGGTCAGGCTCTCGTACTGCGCCGCCAGCACCAGGAAGACCAGGAGGATGCTGATCGGGAACACCCACAGCGCGGAGTTGCCGGCCAGGATCTGCTGATAGGTCAGGTCGGTCCATTCGAACCGCACGCCGCGCGGCAGGGTTTCCGCCGCGATGCGCTCGGCCGCCGCCTGTGCCTGACCGGAGGAGAAGCCCGGCGCCGGCCCGCCGTTGATGTCGGCGGCGGTGTAGCCGTTGTAGCGCACCACCATCTCCGGCCCATAGCTGGGCGCCACCCGAACCAGCGAGGACAGCGGCACCATGTCGCCGCGGTCGTTGCGGGTCTTCAGCAGGCCGATGTCGCCGGACTCCGCGCGGAACGGGGCGTCCGCTTGCACCCGCACCTGGTAGACGCGGCCGAAGCTGTTGAAATCGTTGACATAGAGCGAACCCAGATAGATCTGCATGGTGTCGAACACCTCGCCGACCGACACGCCCTGCTGCTTGGCCTTCACCCGGTCGAGATCGACGTCCAACTGCGGCACGTTGATCTGGTAGCTGGAGAAGGTCGGCCCCAGCTCCGGCGTCTGCATCGCCTTGGTGACGAAGGCGCCGACCGCCGCATTCAGCGCCTCGTAGCCCAGCGCACCGCGGTCCTCCAACTGCAGCTTGAAGCCGCCCAGCGTGCCGAGGCCCATCACCGGCGGCGGCGGGAAGATGGCGACGAAGGCCTCCTTCAGGCCGGCATAGCGTTGTTGCAGGGTAGCGGCGATGGCGTTGGCCGACAGGTTGGCGTCGCCGCGCTCGGCGAAGGGCTTCAACGTGACGAAGACGATGCCGGCGCTGGAGCTGTTGGTGAAGCCGTTGACCGACAGGCCGGGGAAGGCGACGGCGCTCTGCACGCCCGGCTGCTTGAGGGCGATGTCGGTCATCTCGCGGATCACCGCCTCGGTGCGGTCGAGAGAGGCGCCGTTGGGAAGCTGGGCGAAGCTGATCAGGTATTCCTTGTCCTGGGCCGGGACGAAGCCCATCGGCACCGCGCGGCCGAGCAGGACGGTGGCGCCCAGCAGCAGCACATAGACCAGCATCATCATGCCCTTGTGCCGCACCACCCCGCCGACGCCGCGGCCATAGCCGGTGGAGGCACGGTGGAACACCCGGTTGAACAGACGGAAGAAGCCGCCGAACACCCGGTTCATGGCGCGGGTCAGCCAGTCCTGCGGCTGGTCATGGCCGCGCAGCAGCACCGCCGACAGGGCCGGCGACAGGGTCAGCGAGTTGAAGGCGGAGATGACGGTGGAGATCGCGATGGTCATCGCGAACTGCTTGTAGAACTCGCCCGACAGGCCGGTCATGGCTGCCAGCGGCACGAAGACGGCGACCAGCGTCAGGGCGATGGCGATGATCGGTCCGCTGACCTCCTGCATCGCCTTGTAAGTGGCTTCCTTGGCCGACAAGCCGGATTCGATGTTGCGCTCGACATTCTCGACCACGACGATGGCGTCGTCCACCACGATGCCGATGGCCAGCACCATGCCGAACAGCGACAGCGCGTTGATCGAATAGCCCAGCAGCAGCATCAGGGAGAAGGTGCCGACGATCGAAACCGGCACGGCGAGCAGCGGGATGATCGACGCCCGCCAGGTCTGCAGGAAGACGATCACCACCAGCACCACCAGGGCGACGGCCTCCAGCAGCGTGTGGATCACCGCGTCGATGCTCGACCGCACGAACTGGGTCGGGTCGTAGACGATGGAGAAGTCGACGCCGTCGGGCATGTCGGCCTTCAACTCGGCCATCGTCGCGCGGATGGCGTCGGAGATCGCCAGCGCATTGGCACCCGGCGACTGGTTGATGCCCAGCGCCACCGCCGGCTTGTTGTCCAGCAGCGACCGCAGCCCGTACTGCGCCGCCGCCAGCTCCACCCGCGCCACGTCGCGCAGATAGGTGACGCCGCCGTCCCTGCCGATCTTCAGCACGATGCCGGCGAACTCGTCCACCGTCTTCAGGCGGCCCTGCGCGTTGATCGACAGCTGCAGCGGCGTGGTCGGCAGGCTGGGCGAAGCGCCGATGACGCCGGCCGCGACCTGGACGTTCTGCTCGCGGATCGCCGCCACCACGTCCGACGCGGTCAGGCCGCGTTCCGCCACCTTGTTGGGATCGAGCCAGACGCGCATGGAATAGTCGCCGGCGCCCCACACCTGCACCTCGCCGACGCCCTGGATGCGGCTCAACCGGTCCTTGACGTTCAGGATGGCGTAGTTGCGCAGGTAGGTCATGTCATAGCGGTCGTTGGGCGACAGCAGATGCACGACCATGGTCAGCGTCGGCGAACTCTTCACCGTCGTCACGCCCAGCCGCTGCACATCCTCCGGCAGGCGGGGCAGGGCCTGCGCGACGCGGTTCTGCACCAGTTGCTGCGCCTTGTCCGGATCGGTGCCGAGCCGGAAGGTGACGGTCAGCGCCATGTTGCCGTCGCTGTTGGCCTGCGACTGCATGTACAGCATGTTCTCGACGCCGTTGATCTGCTCCTCAAGCGGAGCGGCGACGGTCTCGGCGATGACCTTCGGGTTGGCGCCCGGATACTGCGCCCGGACGACGACGGAGGGCGGGACCACCTCCGGATATTCGGAGATCGGCAGCTGGAACAGCGAGATCGCACCCGCCAGGAACAGCGCCACGGACAGGACCCCCGCGAAGATCGGACGGTCGATGAAGAATTTCGAGATGTTCATGACGGCTCTCCCGGCGGGCGTGGATCATTGCGCCGTGGATGCGGTGCGGATGGGCTCCGGCGTGCCGTTCATCGCGACCGTGCGCGGGCTGACGCGGCTGCCGGGGCGGGCATGCTGCAGGCCGTTGACGACGATGCGCTCGCCGGGCTCCAGCCCGCTTTTCACCACCCGCAGGCCGGCCTGTTGGGCGCCGGGGACGATGGCGCGGTAGGCGACGGTGCCGTCCTCCGCCACCACCAGGACGAACTTCTTGTCCTGGTCGGTGCCGATGGCGCGGTCCTCCACCATCAGCGCGTCATGCGGCTGGCTGCCGCCGACCTTGATGCGGGCGTAGAGGCCGGGGACCAGAAGCCCGTCGGCATTGTCGAAGCGGGCACGCACGCGGATGGTGCCGGAGGCGGCGTCCATCCGGTTGTCGACATGCTCGACCGCGCCGTCGCGGGAATAGCCGGCCTCGTTGGCGAGACCCAGCTGCACCGGCACGCCGGATGCGTCCTTCACGCCCGCGATGTGGGTCAGATAGGTCTGCTCGTCGACGTCGAAGGAGGCATAGATCGGCGAGACCGAGACCAGCGTGGTCAGCGGCGCCGCCGCGGCACCGGCCGCCACCACATTGCCGACCGTCACCTCGGCGCGCGACACGCGGCCGGAGACGGGGGCGCGGACCTGGCTGTGCTCCAGGTCAATGCGGGCGATCTCCAGCGCCGCCTGGGCGGCCTTCAGGTTGGCGGCGGCGGAACGGGCCTCGTTCTCCTTGCTCTCCAGCGACTGGCGGGAAATGGTGTCGTCGCGGACCAGCCGCTGGGCGCGCTCCAGGTCCGCCGCGGTGAAGCGGACGCGGGCCTGGGCGGCGGCGACCTGTGCCTCCTGCCGGGCGACCTCCGCCGCGAAGGGGCGGGGGTCGATGGTGAACAGCACGTCGCCCTGGCGAACCAGCGCGCCGTTGCGGAAATGCACGGCGGTGATGGCGCCGGCCACCTGGGGCCGCACCTCCACCCGGTCGACCGCTTCGAGGCGGCCGGAATAGGACTGCCAGTCGGTGATCTTGCGGACGACGACGGGGGCGACGTCCACCTCTGGCGGCGGCGGGGCGGCTGCGACCGTCTGCGGGGCATCGGCATGGCTCTGGCTGACGACGACACCGGCGGCACCCGCCGCGGCGACCCCGGCGATCAGGAGAAGGGCAAGCTTGGAGCGTGACTTGGTCATGGGGTTTGTCTCCGGATATGGAGGGAAATGTTAGGCGCGCGTGGCGGGCAGCCGGCGGCGCAGGAAGTCGGTGACGGCCTGCAGGGCCGGCCGGTGGCCGGGCAGGGCATCGTGGGAAATGGCGGGAAAGCGGGTGACCTCGGTCGGCACGCCGGCGGCGATCAGGCCGGCGGCATACTGCTCGGCCTCGGTGCGCAGCATGTCGTTCTGGGCGGTGACGATCAGGGCCGGCGGCAGCCCGCCCAGCCGGCGCGATTCCAGCGGCGCGGCATAGGGGTGCAGCCGCTGCGCCGCCTCGGGCAGATAGGCGCGGTAACAGCGGGCGCAGTCGGCCATTGTGCTGTCGAACAGGCGTGCCGTGGCGCCGTCCTTGCCGCCGGCATCGCCGATGCTGCCGCGGCTGGCGCGCGTCAGGCTGGGGTCCAGCATAGGGCCGAGCAGCGCCTGTGCGGCAAGGCTCACCCCGCCCAGGTCGCGGGCGAGGAAGGTCAGGGAGGCGGCGACATGGCCGCCGGCATCATAGCCGACGACGCCAAGCCCGCCGCGGCCGACGCCCAGGGACGGCGCCGCGTCGGCGGTCCACAGTGCCGCGCGGTAGGCGTCCTGTGCGGCGGTGGGGAAGGGGTGGGCGGGGGCCAGGGAGTAGCCGACCGACACCACCAGCGCCGGGGTTCCGGCGGCGATAGCCGCCGCCGTCTCCTCCGCCTCCTCCAGCGAACCGGAGGTGAAGCCGCCGCCATGCAGATAGAGCAGTGCAGGGACCGCAAGTCCGATCAGCGGCCGGTAGAGCCGCAGCCGGATGTCCTGGGCATGGCCGGCGATGGTCCGGTCATCGACGGCGAAGGGGCAGGGCGCCATGCCCAGTGCCCCGCCGTGCTCCGAACCCGTCCCTTGTATCCTCGTCGACCGTCCCATCGCCGTCCGGTGCCGTGGCACCCCTCCCGCATTGCAGTGCGGTGGAGTGTGGCTC
The DNA here is from genome assembly GCA_023423695.1 of Pseudomonadota bacterium. Lineage (GTDB taxonomy): Bacteria > Pseudomonadota > Alphaproteobacteria > Azospirillales > Azospirillaceae > Azospirillum. The sequence goes on from JAFAFA010000011.1 coordinate 289,523, forward strand.
CCGTGGTGCCGCGAATAAATACCGGGTCAGCGGCAACACAATTCGGCTGGGACGAACAATCGCCGGCCATCTGTCGGACAGGGCCGGCGCAGGGCGATCCTCACCGCTCGTTGAAGCTGTCGGACAGGGCGAAGTAGATCGGCTTCAGCAGATATTCCAGCAGCGAGCGCTCGCCGGTGGTCATCTCCACCTGGGTGGTCATGCCGGGCAGAACCGGGTGCTGGACATCGTCGCGGCCGACATGATTGCGGCTGAGCGCGATGACCGCCTTGTAGTAGGGGCGGTGCTGCTCGTCCAGGAAGGTGGTGGCGGAGATGCGCAGCAGCTTGCCGGTGACGGCGCCATAGCGGGCGAAGTCGTAGGTCAACACCTTGACCGTCGCCTCCTGCCCGACATGGAGGTGGCCGACGTCGCGCGGGGTGACATGGGCTTCCACCGTCATTTCATGGTCGACCGGGACGATCTGCATCAGGACGCCGCCCTCCGGCACCACGGCGCCGATGGTGTTGACGCGCAGATCCTGCACCAGCCCGCGCACCGGCGACAGCACGGTCAGCCGCTGGGAACGGTCGTCCAGCTTGGCGCGGGCCTCGCGCAGCTGGGCGATCTCGGCGGTGACGGTGCCCATCTCGTTCACCGCGTCCTGCGCCAGCTTGGCTGTCTGGTCGAGGATGCGGTTGCCGGCCTCGGTGATCGCCTGCTGGGTGGCGATGATCTGCCCCTCGATCCGCCGCTGCTCGCCCATCAGGCGGGACTGCTCGCGCTGGGTCTCCAGCGATTGCAGCTTGGACGACAGCCCCATCGACTCCAGCTTGGTGCGGATGTCGACCGATCCGGTGATGAAGGTGATCTGGTCCTTGATGCTGGCGAGCTGGCCTTCATACAGCGCCAGTTCCGCCTCCCGCTGCGAGACCTGGGCGCGCAGCACGGCGATGGCGGTGTCGCGGGCCTGGCGCTGCGTGTCGTAGATCAGGCGCTGATCGCCGATCTGCGCCTCCGCCTGCGGCGTGTCGGCGCCGGCGACGCGCACGAAATCCGGCTCCCGCCCGGCGGCGAAGGCGCGCAGCCGCTCCGCCCGCAGTTCCAGCGTCAGCAGGCGGGCGTTCATCTGCTCCCGCTCCGCCTGGACCTGCTTGGGATCAAAGACGATCAGGGGCTGGCCGGCCTCCACCAGATCGGTTTCCTTGACCAGGATGGTGGAGACGATGCCGCCTTCCAGATGCTGGACCACCTGGGCGTTGCCGGACGGCACCACCTGTCCGGCGGTGACGACGGCCTCCTTCACCGGCATCAGCGTGGCCCAGGCCAGCAGCGCCGCCATCAGCAGGACCAGCACGACGATGGTGGCGCGGACCAGCGACAGCGTCGCATCGTCGGCGCTGAGCGATTTGCCGGTGGGGCGGGCGAGGTCTGAAGCGGCCATCTTGCGGTTCACACGGGATCGGAGAGGAAGGAGGTAGGCGGATCAGTGCTGGCGTGTGGCGACGCCGCCGGGCGGGCGTTGCAGCCCGATCCCGCCCAGCAGCGCTCCGGCGATGGTGTTGGCGACGCTGCTGCCGCCGCCGGCCGGACCACCCGCCGGGCCGGCGCCGGGACCCGTGCCCGGACCCGTGCCCGGACCGATGGGCCGGGGGCCGGGCAGGCCGCCGGCCGGGCTGGCGGGGGCGATCATGCCGGCATCCATGGTCAGCACGGTATCGGCCAGCGTCAGGTGGCTCGGTCGGTGGGTGACCAGGAAGATGGTGCTGTGCCCGCGCAGCGCCGACAGCGCCGCATGAAGAGCCTTGTCGCCCTCGAAATCCAGCCGGCTGGCCGGCTCGTCGAGCAGCAGGATGCGCGGACGGCGGATATAGGCGCGGGCAAGGCAGATCTTCTGGGTCAGGCTGGGCGACAGGCGCAGCGACTGGTTGTCGCCGATGCGGGTGTCCAGACCGCGCGGCAGCGCTTCCACCTCGTCCAGGGCACCCGCCAGCGACAGCGCCCAGCGCAGTTCGGACTCGTCGGCGGTCTGGTCGGCGAAGCGCAGGTTCTGCGCGATGGTGCCATAGAACAGGCTGCTGGCCTGCGGGACATAGCCGACCGACTTGCGCAGGTCGATCGGGTCCATTTGGCGGATGTCGACGCCGTCGATGCGCACATTGCCGGCCTGCGGCGCGTAGAGCCCCAGCATTACCTTCAGCAGCGACGATTTGCCGGCGCCGTCCGACCCGACGATGGCGACGATCTGCCCCGGCTTGACCGTGAAGGACACGCCGACCAGCGCCGGATCGGCATCGTTGCGGTAGCGCAGCGAGACGCGGGAGAAGGACACCTCGCCCTTCAGCTTGCGCGGCTGCAGGGTGGCGCAGCGCGGCTCGCGCTCCGGCCGGATGCTCATCAGGCCGTTGATCTGGCGGGCGTTGGCGCGCAGCTGTTCGATGCGCGGCAGCATGGAGACGGCGGTCTGCAGCGGCACCATCACCCGCCACAGCAGCATCATCGACGCCATCAGCGCGCCCGGCGTCATCGCACCGGTGAAGACCTGCAGCGCGCCGACGCCGACGGTCGCCAACCCGGCGACCGGCACGACGAGGCCGGCCAGCGCCGCATGGGTGGCCGACAGGTTGGCGGCGGTGTGGCCCGACCGGGCGGTGCGGACGGAGAGGCGGTCATAGCGGTCGCGCCAATGGGCCAGCCCGCCGATGGCGCGCAGGGCCGGCATCTTGGCGATCATCTCCACGAAGAATTCCTGCCGCTCGGTGTCGGCGCGGGCGGTGGTCCCGGTGCGGGCGCGCACCATCGGGTGGACGGCGGCGCCGATGGCGGCGGTGATCAGCACGGCGCCCAGCGGCACCAGCGCCAGCGGCCCGCCCAGAACGGCCATGACGCCCAGGTAAAACAGGGCGAAGGGAACGTCGAACAGGGCCGCAACCTGCCCCTGGCTGATGAAGTCGCGGATCGACTCCAGATCCTTCACCCGCGCGATCTGCGTGCCGATGGCGGCGCGCTCGCTCATGCCCACTGGCAGCATCAGGATGCGGTCGATGGTGGCGTTGCTGATGGTCCGGGCGATGCGCGATCCGGCATGGGCCAGCGCCCGGCCGCGGATCTGGCGCAGGGCGAAATCGCCGCCGATCACCAGCGCCGCGCCGACGGCGATGGTGGCGAGCGTGTCGAAGGATCCGGTGCCGATCACCTTGTCGTAGATCGCCATGGTGAACAGCGGGGCGGCGACCGACAGCAGGTTGATGACGGCGCTCAAGCCCAGCACCGCCCACAGCAGCGGCACATAGCCGTGGATCACCGTGCCGACCCAGTTCTGCGTCCCGGCGCCGGCGGTGGTCTCCAGCGGTGTGAAGGCATAGGCGGTGCCCTTGCCGTAATTCAGCGTCACCGTCTCGCGCGATTGGCCGCTGAAGGCGACCACTCCGTCGGCATCGGCGGACAGCAGCGTGTAGACGCCGCCGTCCCGGGCGCGGAACAGGCAGGGCATCAGCGACGGGTCCGGCCGCGCGAGGTCGATGCGCAGGCTGCGCCCCTCGAAATGAAGGCGCTGGAGGACGTCGCACAGCTCCTCCACCGTCTGCACCTCGGAGAAGTGGGGCAGGGCCTCCGCCAGGGTCTGCGGGGCGCCGCGCCAGCCGAGCGCATCCAGCAGCGGAACCATGCAGGCACCCACCGCCGAGGCTTCCGCCAGCCGGCGGCGCAGGACGTCGCCATCGTCATGGGCGGCGCGGATGGGCTCGGCATCCGGCGCGGTGGAAGCCTCGGCAGAGGGCGTACCGGGGTTGGAGGCGACGAGGGCGGGCGGATTGCCCATGGTCTCACCGCCGGCCGGGCTGCGGCTGACCGCACGGCCGTCGACGATCTGCACCACCCGGTCGGCCAGGGTCAGCAGCGACGGACGGCTGGTGACCAGCAGGATGGTGACGCTGCCGCGCAGCTCTTCCAGCGCGCGGCGGAACAGCTTGTCGGATTCGGTGTCGAGGGAGGAGTTCGGCTCGTCCAGCAGCAGCACCGCCGGCTCGCGGACCAGCGCGCGGGCGAGGCAGATCATCTGGCGGGCGCCGCGCGGCAGCGCCTCCTGCGAGGCGTCGCCGACGATGGTCTCGTAGCCCTGCGGCAGGCTGGCGATGCGGCGGTCGAGTCCGAGGCGGCGGCAGACCTCCATCGCCAGATCGGCCCGGCCGGGGTCGAACAGGGTCAGGTTCTGCAGGATGGTGCCTTTGAACAGCTCCGGATGCTCGCCGACATAGACGACGCCGCCGATGCCAATCATGGCGTCGGTTTCCGTCCGGCTGCGCACGCCCACCCGCACTTCGCCGGAGTTCGGCCGCAGCACGCCCAGGATCAGGCGCAGCAGGGTCGTCTTTCCCGTGGAATTGGTCGCCACGACGCCCAGGAACTCGCCCGGCCCGACGGTCAATGACAGATCGGTCAGGATCTCCGGACCGCGGTCGTAGGCGAAACGGACCTTGTCCATCTCGATCGTGCCGGGGACGAGCGGCTCCGCCACCGCGCCGGCGGCCGCGGTCCCATCGCCGGCCCCCTCCCTGGCCCCATGCGCGCCGCCGTCGGACCCGACCTCCAGCAGGACATGGCCGATGCGGCGCAGCGACAGCGACACCGACTGATAGCGCACCCAGCGGTCGAACAGGGACTGAACCGGCTGGACACAGCGTCCGGCCAGCATCGAGCAGGCGGTGAGCACGCCGGTCGTCATCATCCCGTCGATGACCGACACGCTGCCCAGGATGACCACCAGCATCATCGTCGCCTGCGACAGGGTCGTGGCGACGACGGAGGCGGAGCCGCTCAGCCGGGCGACGTTGAAGTCCTCCTCGCTGCAGCCCTGCTGAAGGCGCTCGTGGCGGCGCAGCAGGCCGGCCTCGGCCCCCAGCCCCTTGACCGTGTGGACGCCGCTCAGCACCTCGCTGATGAAATTCAGGCGGCGCTCCTCCAGCACATGGCGGTTCTCCAGCGCGCGGCGCATCCGCCGGCCCAGGACGGCGCCGACGATCAGGAACAGCGCCAGCACGCCCAGCGGGATCACAACCAGCCAGCCGGCCAGCAAGGCGATCAGGCCCAGGTAGAGCGCGGCGAAGGGGATGTCGATGGCCGATTGCAGCGCCTGACCGGAGTAGAACTCGCGAACCATCTTGATGGCGCGGTAAACCTCGAAATGGGTGCCGATCCCCTGCTGGGAGAAGGCGTTCAGCGGCATGTGCATCAGCCGGTCGATCAGCGACGCGCTCGACCGGTGTTCGATCCGGGCGCCCATCCAGGTGGTCAGCGCCGAGCGCGCCACCCGCAGGATCGCCTCCATCACCGCGGCAGCACCGCAGCCGAGACCGAGCAGCAGCATGGTGCCGTAGGACTCGTTGGGCAGGATGCGGTCGTAGACGTGCAGCAGCGTCACCGGCAGCGCCAGCCCGAAGACGTTCAGCGCGAAGGAGGCCAGCACCAGCATGGCCCGGTCGCGGCGCGGACCCAGCATGCCGGACAGCAGGCGGCGCGCAGCCTTCTCGGCCGCCCGATCGTGGGCAGCAGAAGACTTCGCCGATGCAGTCTTCACCGACACAGAGGCAGCGGACGGTTCGATGCGGGGGGCAGACGGGGATGCGGGCTGCAAAACGACCAACCTGTGCACAGGGTTAACCTAGCAGCCAATCAACAGCATAATTGCTAGTGATAGGTAAATCCACGAATAGCAACAAAAGGCAACCGAGTGACAAAGCTTCCGGTGCTCACCCCTTTTGAAAATGCGCAAAGAGGGCAATAAACCGTTTTCCCGAAAGGGTTTTCTGTCGTTCACGCAGCTATGGCTGCGGGATGGCTGCGGGCGTGATGGCAGCCAAGCTGTTGAAAATCATCACAGGAAGTTTCTTATCACAAGCAACTAAGAGGGCTAGAACCTAGGGTCGTGACGTGTAGCGTGGCGCGATTTTGCACCCGACTTATGGAGCGGTCCGATGGCTGAGGAAGCGGTTCAGGGCAACACCCCGGCGGTCGACGACCGTCAGATCCTGGACGATCTGACCCTCCTGCAGCAGGTCGACGCGACCCGGTTGGGCGGCTTGATCCACGAGGCGAGTTCCGTACAGCTTCAGCGGCCGGACGACACGCTCGGCTATGTCCAGACCGACTATCGCGGCGCCGAGGAGCTTATGATCGGCGGCGTCGTGCAGACCGGCGAGGTGGTCGGCGAGTCGGTGGCGGTGGCGACCGATCAGGCGCAGGTGGCCGCGCTGCTGGCCGGCGACGTGCTGCGCACGGAAGGCACGCTGGGCTCCGGCCCGTCCGGCCCGGACGGGTCCGGGCTTTCGACGGAGGAGCGCCGCGAACCGGTCGCCGCCACGGTGGAGCGGGTGGACCTGCTGTCCAACGCGCGCACGACCACGGCCTTCACCGAACTGCCCGCCGCTCTGTCCGACATCCCGGCTCCGGATACGCCCGACCAGGTGATCGACAGCGGTGTCCTCCCCGACATCGTGGCGCCCGCCGCCGAGCAGGACGCGGCGGAGACCACCGGCGACGCCGCCGCGCCACCGGCCCCGGTGTCCGACACGCCGAGCCTTACGGTGAACGGCGTGTCCGGCGACGAAGACACGGCCATCGCCCTGAACATCGATGCGGCCCTGACCGACACCGGCGGGACGGAGGTGCTGACCGTCACCCTGTCGGGCATTCCCGACGGAGCGGTCCTGCGCGACGCCTCCGGCACCATCCTGACGGTGGTGAACGGCACCATCCTGCTGACCTCCTCGCAGGTTCCCGGCCTGACCCTGACGCCGCCGCCGAACAGCGGCGACAGTTTCACCCTGACCGTCACGGCGACCAGCACAGACGGCACCGCCGCCCCCACCAGCGTCACCACCACCCTGCCGGTCACCGTCAATCCGGTGTCCGACACGCCGACCCTGAGCGTCGCCGCCACCACGGGGGCTGAAGACACGGCGATTCCGCTGACCATCACCCCGGCCCTGACCGACACCGACGGGTCGGAGACGCTGAGCGTCACCATCAGCGGCATTCCGGCCGGCGCGGTCCTGACCAACGCGGCCGGAGAGACGCTGACAATCGCCAACGGCTCCATCACGCTGGCGCCGGGCCAACTCGCCGGGTTGGCGATCACGCCGCCGCTGAACAGCGACGCCGACTTCACCCTGACGGTGACGGCGACCAGCACCGACGGCAGCGCGGCTCCGGCCAGCACCAGCGCCCCGCTGCTGGTCACCGTCAACCCGGTCTCCGACATGCCGACCCTGGCCGTCTCGGCGGCGAGCGGCAGCGAGGACACGGCGATCCCGCTGACGATCAGCCCGGCCCTGACCGATACCGACGGTTCGGAAACGCTGACCATCACCCTGTCCGGCATTCCGGACGGGGCGGTGCTGCGCAATGCAGGCGGTGCGCTGGCGGTGGTGAACGGCACCGCAACCCTGACCCCGGCGCAGCTTGCCGGGCTGTCGATCACACCGCCGAACAACAGCGATGCCGACTTCACCCTGACCGTCACGGCCACCGCCACCGACGGGACCGCAACGCCGGTCAGCACCAGCGCGCCCCTGCGCGTCACCGTCAATCCGGTGTCGGACACGCCGACGCTGAGCGTCGCGGCCGCCGTCGGGAATGAGGATACCGGCATTCCGCTGGTCATCGATCCGGCCCTGACCGATACGGACGGTTCGGAGTCGCTGAGTGTCACCATCAGCGGCATTCCGGTCGGCGCCAACCTGCGCAACACGGCCGGCGACACGCTGACGATCAGCAACGGCACCATCACGCTGGCGCCCGGCCAGCTGGCCGGCCTGAAGATCACGCCGCCCCTGAACAGCGATGTCGACTTCACCCTGACCGTCACCGCCACCGCGCGGGACGGCGGAGCCGATCCCGCCAGCACCAGCGCACCGCTGCTGGTCACGGTCAATCCGGTCACCGACACGCCGACGCTGACAGTCGGCGCTGCGGCCGGCAATGAAGACACCGGCATTCCGCTGACCATCGACCCGGCTCTGACGGATTTGGACGGGTCGGAAACGCTGTCGATCACCATCAGCGGCATTCCGGCTGGCGCCAGCCTCAGCAACACGGCCGGCGATGCGCTGGTCATCGGCAACGGGTCGATCACCCTGACGCCGGCCCAGTTGGCCGGGCTGAAGATCACGCCTCCGCTGAACAGCGACGTCGATTTCGACCTGACGGTGACCGCCACCGCCAAGGACGGCGTCGCCGCCCCGGTCTCGGTCAGCGAGACGCTGTCGGTGACCGTCAATCCGGTGTCGGACACTCCGACACTGACCGTCCAGGCCGTGGCGGGCAATGAGGACACGGCGATCCCGCTGACGATCAGCCCGGCCCTGACCGACACCGACGGTACGGAGGTGCTGACCGTCACCATCGCCGGCATCCCGACCGGCGCCACCCTCGCCAACGACCTGAACGGGGTGCTGACCGTCACCGGCGGCTCCATCACCCTGACGCCGGAGCAGCTCGCCGGGTTGAAGATCACGCCGCCGCTGAACAGCGACGTCGATTTCACCCTGACGGTGACCGCCACTGCGAAGGATGGGTCGGCGGTCGCAGCGACCAGGACCGAAGCGCTGCAGGTGACGGTGAACCCGGTGTCGGATACCCCGACGTTGAGCGTGACCGCTGCGACCGGCAACGAAGACACCGCCATCCCGCTCACGATCAACCCGGCTCTGACGGACACGGATGGTTCCGAGACGCTGAGCGTTGCCATCGCCGGTGTTCCCGCCGGTGCGACCCTCAGCGCCGGCACCTCCGTCACCCAGCCGGATGGCACCACCACCTGGACTCTGACCAAGGATCAGCTGACCGGCCTGACCATCACGCCGCCGCTGAACAGCGACGTCGATTTCACCCTGACCGTCACCGCCATCGCCAAGGACGGCACGGCAGTCGAGGCGACCAAGAGCGAGACGTTGCGCGTCACCGTCGATCCGGTGACCGATACGCCGACGCTGAGCGTCCAGGCCGCCACCGGCAATGAAGACAGCGCCATCCCGCTCTCGATCAGCCCGGCCCTGACGGACACGGATGGCTCCGAGACGCTGAGCATCACCATCGCCGGTGTTCCCGCCGGTGCAACCCTCAGCGCCGGCACTTCCGTCACGCAGACGGATGGCACGACCACCTGGACTCTGACCAAGGATCAGCTGACCGGCCTGACCATCACGCCGCCGTCGAACAGCGATGTCGATTTCGACCTGACCGTCACCGCCACTGCCAAGGACGGCGTCGCCGCCGCCGTGCCGGTGAGCCGGACTTTGCGCGTCACCGTCGATCCCGTATCCGACACGCCGACGCTGACGGTCCAGGCCGCCACCGGCAATGAAGACAGCGCCATCCCGCTGACGATCAACCCGGCCTTGACCGACACCGACGGGTCGGAGACGCTGAGCATCACCATCGCCGGTGTTCCGGCAGGGGCGACGCTCAGCGCCGGCACTTCCGTCACGCAGACGGATGGCACCACCACCTGGACTCTGACCAAGGATCAGCTGACCGGTCTGACCATCACACCGCCGTTGAACAGCGATGTCGATTTCGACCTGACCGTCACCGCCATCGCCAAGGATGGCAGCGTCGTCGAGGCGACCAAGAGCGAGACGTTGCGCGTCACCGTCGATCCGGTCACCGATATGCCGACGCTGACCGTCAGCGCTGCGACCGGCAACGAAGACACGGCCATTGCACTGGTCATCAACCCCGCCCTGACGGACACGGATGGCTCCGAGACGCTGAGCATCACCATCGCCGGTGTTCCCGCCGGTGCGACGCTCAGCGCCGGCACCTCCGTCACCCAGACGGATGGCACCACCACCTGGACTCTGACCAAGGATCAGCTGACCGGCCTGACGATCACGCCGCCGCTGAACAGCGACCGCGACTTCACGTTGACCGTCACCGCCATCGCCAAGGACGGCAGCGCCGTCGAGGCGACCAAGAGCGAGCCGCTTCTGGTGACGGTGAACCCGGTGTCGGACACGCCGACGCTGACCGTCAGCGCTGCGACCGGCAACGAAGACACGGCCATCGCACTGGTCATCAATCCGGCCCTGACGGACACGGATGGCTCCGAGACGCTGAGCATCACCATTGCCGGTGTTCCGGCAGGCGCGACGCTCAGTGCCGGCACTTCCGTCACCCAGACGGACGGCACGACCACCTGGACTCTGACCAAGGATCAGCTGACCGGCCTGACCATCACGCCGCCGCTGAACAGCGACCGCGACTTCACGTTGACCGTCACCGCCATCGCCAAGGACGGCAGTGCCGTCGAGGCGACCAAGAGCGAGCCGCTTCTGGTGACGGTGAACCCGGTGTCGGACACGCCGACGCTGAGCGTCAGCGCTGCGACCGGCAACGAAGACACGGCCATTGCACTGGTCATCAACCCCGCCCTGACGGATACGGACGGGTCGGAGACGCTGAGCATCACCATCGCCGGTGTTCCGGCGGGGGCGACCCTCAGTGCCGGCACTTCCGTCACCCAGACGGATGGCACGACCACCTGGACTCTGACCAAGGATCAGCTGACCGGCCTGACCATCACGCCGCCGCTGAACAGCGACCGCGACTTCACCCTGACCGTCACCGCCATCGCCAAGGACGGCAGCG